>DATIBD010000119.1:0-144575 GCA_035457705.1 Vicinamibacteria bacterium | reverse complement strand
CCGCAGCTCACCCATTCGGTGCATACCATCGTGGAGTTTCTCGACGACGACACGATGCGGATGGCCGCGTTCGCCACGCGCTGGCGGCTCCGTCCCATCGCCTTCGATCCGAGCACGAGCATGACGCTGAATAGGGTCGACTCGGACCCCGCGGCGGTGCCTTGATCCGGACGGAAGCGCTCGGCGTCAGTAGAAAGCGAACACGACTCCGACCTCAGGAGAGAAGTCCGTCGCCTTCGAGCTCACGGCGAAGCCTGAATTGGCTTTCAGGAAGATCTTGTCGGAGAAATGCCACTGGATTTCGGGCACGGCCGACACCTCGTCCTGCGAGCCCTCGACCATGGCGAAGAAGCGAAAGCGGTCGTTAATCCTCCGGAGATACTCGACGGCGTATTCGCCCGGCTCGACCCTCTTCTCCGCCTCGGAATATTCCGCGGCGAACCGGAAGGTGAGCGTACCCCAGTGAAAGCCTTTGATCAGCCCAATGCCGAGCTTGAGCTCCCAGTCGCTCGTGCCGATGAGGCTGTTCTTCTCGCCCGTGGGCAGCACATACTCGAAGTAGTTGAAGAACTCGGGCTTCGATTCGTTCTCGAAGTTCCACCGCCACCGGATTTGGCCTTCGACGTCGCTCAGTCCCGACTCCTCGATGTGCATGGGTAACGGGGTCAGATCCTGGGCCGACTTCGTGAAGTCGGCGCTGATGACTCCCGCCTCGAACTCGAGGGCGAGCCTGTCGGAAACGCCGTACCCGACGAAGATCAGCCCCTCGTGGGCTCGGTATCGTCCTCGAAACTCCTGCCGCGACTCATAACCAAACTCGAACGGCTCGTACTCGAAGTTGCCGTCGCGGTAGTACTCGTAGAACGGATAGATCAAAAACTCGCCTTTGCGAACGTAGGTTCCAAAGATCGAGGTCGGGATTCCCGTTCCGCGGTCACGCAGGTAATAGGGCTCCTGCTGCTGGGGGAATCCGATCTCCGGAAGGAGCCACACGATCAGAACAAACAGGAATATGATTCTCGCTCTCACCGACAGCCTCCTTGCGGTTTCGACACGGTGCATCGACGGGCGGCGGGCGAACCAGAAATTAGCACAGTGTGAGGTCATTTCCGAAAGCAAAAAAAGAGAACTGCGAACGATTTTTCGAAAAGTAGAAAGCGGCGGCAAACCCTGTTTGGCGGTTTTGTGTTGCCGGCATCATTTCTGTGTGTTATATCTGTTCGCTGCTAGAGGGGAGGGGGGGCTTCCGTCGTACCGCCCTGGGGACTTCCCAACCGCAATTAGCGATGGCGCTCGCTGTTCGCTAAACGGTCAACCGTCGAGACCGTAAACAGAGTCCCCTTTCGGGCGGCGACACTAGCACCCGTGATTTACAACTATGAGTGTCGCTGAACTTTACTCGGAGTCTGTCTCCATTGCGCCCGCAAGGCGCACGAGCGCCAGAGGCAAGTTTCTCTTCACCGGGGACGAGAAGACGTACGTGAGGGGAGTCACCTACGGAGCGTTTCGTCCCGACGCGGAGGGAAACGAGTATCGTGATCGCGATGCCATCGAGCGGGACTTCGCTCAGATGGCGTCGCACGGAGTCAACGCCGTGCGGATTCCGCACACGATGCCACCGACGTCGCTCCTCGACATCGCTCTCCGGTACGGCCTCCGCGTCATGGTGGGCCTGTCCGCCGAGCAGTACGTCGGCTACCTGATCGACGGGAACAAGAACGGCAATCCCGATATCGAGGCGGTTGTGCGTGCCAAAGTGCGAGCCTGCGCCGGACACCCGGCGCTACTTTGTTACGCCATCGGCAACGAGATCCAGGCTCCCGTCGTCCGCTGGCTCGGCCGCCGTCGCATCGAGACCTATCTGGAGCGAATGTACGAGGTGGTGAAACAGGAAGATTCCGAGGGACTCGTCACCTACGTCAACTATCCCACGACGGAGTACCTTCAGCTTCCGTTTCTCGACCTGGTCTGTTTCAACGTCTATCTCGAGAATCGCCCCAATCTGAGGGCCTATCTCGCGCGGCTCCAGAACATTGCTGGCGATCGGCCGCTCATCATGAGCGAGGTCGGCCTGGACAGCCGGAGAAACGGAGAGACGGCGCAGGCGAGCGTCCTCGATTGGCAAGTTCGCGCCTCCTTCGAAGCGGGCTGCGCCGGGGTTTTCATCTTTTCCTGGACCGACGAATGGTTTCGGGCCGGTGCGGAGGTCGACGACTGGGAGTTCGGTCTCACCGATCGAGAACGGAAGCCCAAGCCCGCTCTGGCGTCAGTGCGTCGAGCATTCGACTCGGTACCCTGCGCGGCGGAACGCGCGACGCCGCGCATATCGGTGGTCGTGTGCAGCTACAACGGCGGCCGAACCATTCGAGAGTGCTGTGAGGGCCTGCGAAAGCTCGAATACCCGAACTTCGAGGTCATCGTCATCGATGACGGGTCGACGGACGCGACTGCGGCCATCGCCCGCGAGTATGGCTTCTTCGTCATCAGCACCGAGAACCGAGGCCTGAGCAATGCTCGGAACACCGGCTTGGCCGCCGCCAGCGGCGAAATCGTGGCGTACATCGACGACGATGCCTACCCGGACCCGCACTGGCTGACTTACCTCGCGGAGACTTTCTCGACCACGAGCCACGTCGGCGTAGGAGGCCCCAACATTACACCCCTCGACGATGGGCCCATCGCCCAGTGCGTCGCCAACTCACCGGGTAACCCGACTCACGTTTTGCTCACCGACGAGGAGGCGGAGCATCTTCCCGGCTGCAACATGGCCTTTCGCAAAGAGGCTCTCGCGGCCATAGGCGGATTCGACCCTTACTTTCGTGTTGCCGGCGACGACGTCGACGTGTGCTGGCGTCTACGCGACCGAGGCTGGACTCTCGGGTTTTCTCCCTCCGCCATGGTGTGGCATCACCGTCGCGGTTCGGTGCGCGCGTACCTCAAGCAGCAGCGAGGATACGGAAGGGCCGAAGGCCTCCTGGAACGAAAATGGCCCGAAAGGCACAACACGCTCGGGCACCGGGGGTGGGAAGGCCGAATGTATGGCGCCGGTTTGACGCGCCCGCTCCCGATTCTGACTCCCGTGATCTATCAGGGTGTCTGGGGTAACGCGCCGTTCCAGTCGCTCTACGAGCAAACGCCGACGACGCTTCTGTCGCTGCCCTTGATGCCGGAGTGGTACGAAGGCGTCTTCCTGCTCCTCGGACTTTCGGCGCTGGGACTGCTCTGGAAACCCTTGCTTCTTGCGCTGCCACTGTTTCTTCTGTCGGTGGGGGCGCTTCTCGTCCAGGCAGTCACGAGTGCCCGTCACGCGCGCTTCAGAATGAAGCCTCGCTCTCGATGGGAAGGTTGGAAGAGAACCGGTCTGACGATTGGCTTGCACCTGCTTCAGCCTCTGGCACGCCTTTGGGGCCGACTGACCGCTGCGCCACGTCGAGAAGCGGTGGGCGTTTGGGTCTTTCCTCGGCCGCGAAGCTGGGGTGCCTGGACCGAGAGGTGGCGAGCCCCCGAGGAGCGGTTACAGTCTCTCGAATCCTTTCTTCGCGCCGACGGCGAGCTCGTCGCCCGTGGCGGTGAGTTCGACAGCTGGGATCTGGAAGTTCGAGACGGAATGCTGGGCTCGGTGCGCGCCCTCATGGCGGTCGAAGACCACGGCGGCGGGGCCCAGTTGGTGCGTTTCCGCCTGTGGCCCCGACTCTCCGTCGTAGCGCTCTCGATGGTCGCGACACTTTTCGTTCTCGCCGCTCTTGCGAGCGCCGATCGAGCCTGGGTAGCTTCGATGATCCTGGGCTCGCTGGCCCTCGCCGTCTCGATCGGCACGTTCATCGGTTGGGGTCGGGTCACGGCCGCCTATGTGAGGGCGGTCGAGCAAACGGGGATCGTGCAGGAATCGACTTCTCGATGAAGTCCCGAGATCTCGCAGTCTTGCGGTGGCTACTCCGAGAGGCCCGACCTTGCTGGCTTCACGTCGTCGGCATTCTTCTTCTCAGCCTCCTGGCGACGCCGCTCGCGCTGCTCACACCGGTGCCAATCCAGATCGCCGTCGACAGCGCCATTGGCTCCGAGCCGCTGCCGGCATGGCTCGACGGAACGCTGCCGGCCACCTTCGCCCGCTCGCCCACAAGCGTCCTCTGGCTCGCAACCGGCCTTTTGATCGGAGTTGCCCTGCTGAATCAGCTCCAGGCGATGGCGACCTCCGTGCTAAGCACTTATACGGCGCAAAAGCTGGTCTTGCGATTCCGCGCCATGCTCTTCCGCCATCTCCAACGGCTCTCGCTTTCCTACCACGACTCGAGAGGCACGTCCGACTCCGCCTACCGAGTTCAGCACGACGCGATCGCGGTCCAGTCTCTCATGATCGACAACTTCATTCCTTCGGTGACGGCGAGCTGCACGCTTCTGGCGATGCTCTACGTCTGCTATCAGCTCGACGCGCAACTCGCATCGATCGCTCTTGCGGTATCACCACCGATCCTGGTCCTCGTGCGCAGCTACCGCCCGCGCATGCGGCGGGAAGCGCGACGGGTCAAAAGGTTCGAGAGCGCGAGCTTCTCAGTGGTGCAAGAGGCGCTCGGTGCATTGCGGATCGTCAAGGCGTTCGGACAGGAGGAGCGCGAGCAGAAACGTTTCGTGGACCGCTCCAACGAGAGCCTTAAGGCCCAGACGCGGCTGGCGCTCGCTGAAGGCAGCCTCGGACTTTTCCTGGGTCTGGTCATTGCCATGGGCAGCGCGGCGGTCCTTTACATAGGCGCCCGCAACGTTCGAGCCGGCTCACTCACTCTGGGCGAACTGCTGTTGATCATGACTTACCTGGCGCAGCTCTACAGCCCGCTGAAGACGCTGGGCCGCAAGGCGGCGAGTTTGCAACGCCATCTGGCGAGCACGGAGCGCATGTTCTCCATCTTTGATCAGGCACCCGACATCATCGAGCGGACGGGCGCGCGCCCTATCGATAGGGTGAAGGGTGCCCTGACGCTGGATGGAGTCTCGTTCGCTTACGATCCAGGACACCCCGTCCTGCATGACGTCTCGATTGAGATCCCGGCCGGCACGCGCGTCGGCATCGCCGGTGAGACCGGTGCGGGGAAATCGACGCTCATGGGCCTTCTGATCCGCTTCCACGATCCGTCCAGCGGCCAGATCCTTCTGGACGGAGTGGACCTTCGCGACTACAAGGTAACCGACCTCCGCTCTCAGTTCGCCATCGTTCTCCAGGACTCCGTATTGTTCTCGACAAGCATCGCGGAGAACATCGCCTACGCCAGGCCCGACGCGAGCGAAGAGAGCATCGTTCGCGCGGCGAAGGACGCCAACGCTCACGATTTCATCGTCCGTCTGCCAGACGGCTACAACACTCAGGTCGGCGAGCGTGGCCTTCGTCTCTCCGGCGGCGAGCGCCAGCGAATCGCCCTCGCGCGCGCCTTTTTGGTGGATGCGCCGATCCTCATCATGGACGAGCCGACGAGCGCGGTCGACGTGAAGACCGAGGCAGGCATCATGGAAGCCATGGAACGTCTCATGCGAGGACGGACTTGTTGTCTGACGACTCACCGCTTGAGCACTCTGGCCACCTGTGACTTGCTGGTCGTACTCGAGGGCGGAAGGCTCGTCGACGTCCGTTCCGACGTCACGAGCGCGGTCCAAGCGATCGTTGCTGGCGGCGCCCCCACGCATCGATGAAGAAGGAGATGACCCATGCAGAGATTGCGTGATCTCGATAGGGAATGGAGCACCGCGACCGAGCGTCTGTGGACTCCACGTGTCCTGCTCGCGGGGCTCTTGGCGACGGCTCCCGTTGCGTTCTCCACTTCAGCGACCGCGGAAGCCCAGGAGTCGGGCGAATCGAAGCACGTGCTCATTCCGCTTGTCTCTCGTGCCCCGACGCTCGACGACTTCCTCGAAGGAGTTCCTCGGGAAGCCGAGGCTCGAGTCTCCGGCTTCCAGCAACGTAAGCCCCGAGATGGCGAACCGGCAAGCCAGAAGACCGACGTCTATCTTTCCTACGACGCTCAAAACCTCTACGTCGTCTTCGTTTGCCGAGACGACCCAGCGCTCGTCCGAGCCAACCTGAGCCGTCGCGAGGATATTTCCAGTGACGACCGGGTCGGCGTGTACCTCGATACGTTTCTCGACCGTCAGCGTTCGTACGCATTCATAACGAATCCTCTTGGAATCCAGAACGACGGGGTGCTCGTCGAAGGACAGGACGAAGACTTCGATTTCGATACCCTGTGGTACTCCGACGGAAGGCTGACGAATGACGGCTATGTCGTCTGGATGGCGATTCCGTTCAAGAGCCTTCGCTTCTCCGCGGAACGAGCACAGAGCTGGGGCATCGCTCTCGAGCGAAACATCGTACGCGAGAACGAAGAGGTCTACTGGCCCTATATCACGGACGAGGTCCGCGGGTTCGCCAAACAGTTCGCCACCCTTGGTGGGATCGAGAACGTGGCATCGACCCGTAACTTGCAGCTCATCCCTTACGGCGCGTTTGCCGGCGCGCGCCTACTCGATCGCCGGCAGGCAGACTACGCGACGAGCACCGACGGCCGGGTCGGGGTGGACCTGAAGTACGTCCCCCGCGACAACTTTACTCTCGACGTCACCGCCAACCCCGATTTCAGTCAGGTCGAATCGGACGATCCTCAGGTGACCGTGAACCAGCGCTTCGAGGTGGTCTTTCCCGAAAAGCGTCCCTTCTTCCTCGAGAATGCCAATCTCTTCAAGACTCCGTTCGAGCTCTTCTTCTCCCGGCGCATCATCGATCCGGCGTACGGAGGCCGAGTCACGGGGAAGAAGGAGCGGTGGGGATACGCCGGTCTCATAGCCAACGATCGGGCCCCCGACGGGGTGCTGGACGCAGACGACCCTCTGTTCGGGGAGAGAGCCAATATATTCGTGGGTCGAGTCCAGCGCGACGTGGGGCAAGCTTCCAACCTCGGCGTCCTGGCGACGAGCCGCGACTTCGGTTCTGGTGCCAATCGGGTCGCGGCGTTCGATACGCGGCTGGAGCTGAACCGCAACTGGCGCTTCGAGGCCCAGGCCGGCTACAGCTTTTTCAGAGACGTGGACGGCGAGGAGCAGAAGGGCTCCGCCCTGTATACGAGTCTTTCTCATCGCAGTCGAAATCTCGTGTACAAGGCCGAGTACAGTTCTCTCAGTCCGGACTTCCAAACCGACCTCGGCTACATCAAACGCACCGACATTCGGGAGATCAGCCAGTACTTGTGGTATCGATGGTGGCCGGGGCACGAGACGCTGCTCAGCTACGGGCCCACGTTCAACGCTTCGGTCGAGCACGATTTCGAGAACAAGCTGCAGGACTGGTATTTCGATGCCGCGTTCGAGGTCGAGCTCACCGGACGGACCTACCTGAGCGCGTCCCGAACCGAAGCGTACACGTTCTATATCAACGAGTTCCGTTACCATCGCAACATCGGCAGTGTGTACAGCTCGCCGAAGAGATGGCTCTCTCTCTACGCCTACTACAGCCAGGGTAGCGATGTAAATTATTCTCCGGCTCCAGGGCTGGAGCCGTTTCTCGGGAACGCGGAGGACGTCACGTTCAAGGTCACTTTACGCCCCACTTCCCGATTTCGTGTCGAGCCGCTCTACCTCTACAGCAGCCTCGCCACGCCCAAGCGCCTCCGCGGCTTCGAGCCAGAACTGCGCTCGCTCTCGCGGCCGATCTTCAGTAATCATCTGTTTCGTTCGAAGCTGACCTACCAGTTGACGCGAGAGTGGTCGTTTCGTCTGATCGTCGACTATTCCGTGCTCAACTCCGACCCGACACTCATCGAGGTGAACCCATCGAAGAGATTCAAGGCGGATGTCTTGTTCACCTACCTGCTCAATCCGGGTACGGCCTTGTTCATTGGCTACACCGATCGTTACGACAGCCTCGAGCTCGTGCCGGGCCAGCCAAGGCGAATCGTGGCGACACCGGGTCTGGGAACGTCCACGGCGCGCCAGATCTTCGTGAAGATGAGCTATTTGTTTCGTCAATGAGCGTGGTCGAGGGACTTCCGCGACTCCTGGAAGACAGCGGGCACAAAGGCCTGCTCGAGCTTCGGGAGGGACTCTCGAAGCTCGTCAATCACGCGCACCAGTCGAGCTGTTTGATCGATCAGCAACGCCTGAATCAACGTGTTTATCGTTTGCGATTCGAGATCGGTGATCGCCTCGACTCGTTCATTGTCAAGCGGCTGGAGCCCCACGTCGCCCAGCGTATCCAGCTGGCCGTGAATAGATGGTTGCCGGCCGTTGGCCTCGACGAGAGTGGTCCAGGACTGCTCGCCACGCTGGCCGAGCGTGGCGGTGATTGTGTCTGGCACGTCTACGAGGACCTTGGTGATTGGGCGCTGGATTCAGCCGATCCCGAATCCTCAAGCGTGGCGGTCGTTGTGAAGCTGATCGCGCGGATCCATACACGTTTTGCGAAGCACCCTTTGCTGGCCGAGTGTCGCCTCCACGGTGGCGAGCTGGGGATCCCTTTCTACGCCGCGAACGTACGCGATGCGATCCATGGCCTGATGGCGCTGGAGCCACCCGTGGTCGAGTTGCCCGCGATAGCTGAGGCGTCGCGGGGCTGCCTGCTCGAGCGCTTGCACTCTCTGCTCGATGAGGAGCCTCATCGGGCGCAGCTTCAAGCCGACCTCGGTGGATATGAGACGTTGCTCCATGGCGACCTCTGGACGTCGAACGTTTTCGTTATTCCGACGAAGGATGGTCTCCGAGCGCGCCTGATCGATTGGGATCATGTTGGGGTGGGATCGTTCGGTTATGATCTATCGACCCTGTTGTTGCGCTATCCAAGGGAGCACCGGCCACGGATCCTCGAGCAATACCGCGATCTCGTCGCCGATGCCGGCTGGCGTTTGCCGGGCGTGCGGGATTTGAATGTGTTGTTCGAGACGGCTGAATACGCCCGCTATGCCAATCGCGTGATATGGGCGTCGATTGCTCTCCTGGACGGCGAGGACTGGGGTTTCGACGAGCTGACAGAGATCGAACGCTGGTTCGAGACCTTTCAGCCGGTTCTTCCGGAACGAGAGGACATATGACGAGGGAAGGGACCGCGCTCACAATCCTTTCTTAAGCGCGGCATTGAGCAATCCTTCCAAGATTGGCCCCGAGTCAAAAAGAGACTCGGCAGTCTCCCTTGCGGCACGGCAATTCCGCTCGTAGTCGGAATTGATCGCGTCGAAAGCCACTAGCGCTTCCTCCATGGTAGTGAAACGGTACAACCCCTCGTTGTTGGGCAAGTAGGAGCTCGGTCCGGTGTGTTGCACGACCACGGGCTTCCCGGTGGCCATATAGCAAATCGAGCGATCACTGATCCACGCGTTCTCGAAATACATGCATGAAGGTTTGGCGCAACTGAACTCGCCTCTCGAGCTTCGGATATAGGACTGGTACTTTTCGGGACTGCCTGCCACGTCAGACGCGTCGCGAATTCTCCAGCCGTGGCGCTCCAGGCTTCGGCGATCGTCCTCGGCTCCCTCCAGGTGAAGCGCCAGCTCCAGCTCCTGGCTCGTCAGACGAGGCAGCTGCAAGTACTCCAGGAAGCTGACCCGCTTCGTATTCTCCCAAAGGCCCCTCTCGTTATCGTTGATCCAATCCGCTGTGTGCCAATGCGAGACCGTCGTGAAGGACTTGCAGTTTGCGTCAAAAGCGTATGGCCAAAGGTCGAGGCAAATGGGAGGTCGGATGTGGAACCATGGCAGGCCACAATCGGAGAATTTCGCTGCAGGGGTGCCCACGGTCTCTCCGGTGGTGAAGTAAACATCATGAGGCTGTACGTTCAACTGACCGGCCGAGATCCAAAACTGCAGCAGCCCGGGGTCGATATCCACCAGCGCCGTTCGACCGAAGCAGGATAGTAAGTCCTGGTTCATGTTGTATTGAAAATTCAAGAGAAGGTCCGAGTCGCGAAAGATTTGCCGCGCTCGTGCCGACGAGCTATTGATGAACTCATATTGTTGCCCATTCGATGGTCCGTGACCGACGTAAAGAATGACCTTCCCGTCGAGCCCAAACTGCTTCATTCGTTCGTACAAACACTGGAGCTCTTGCGCGCCAGGAGTCGCTAGCCCGACGCGGTCAATCTGCTCCAGCCAAAAGACATCGACTCCTAATTTCCGGAGGCCCTGGGCGTACTGCATGTAAACCCAGAAATGACCACCGCCCTTGGGATAGGACGCCACGTTGCATGCGGAAATTACGACACGAGCCACGATGATGCTCTTTCACCTCCGGGCGGTCCGCGCCTAGCCGTGTTCCTCAGAGGCTGGACAGCATACCCCCGAGCCGGGATTCATAGAGCGGAAGTACCGACAGCAGCCAGTTCCGGGACGGCTCCTTTGTAGCGCGGTTGTACATGAGCGCCTGCTCCTCATCAATCAGCGCTATGGCAACTATTCTCTCGCCGGAAGGGAGGGGGTCCTCGAGCGCCCATCCCACAGAGAGAAGCATCCGGAAGATTTGGCCGACGAGTGCGAGCCGCTCGAAGAACTCAAGGCTCAACTGCGGCCAATGTCCCCGAACGGTCCTCCAGTAGGCCTCGATTCCATTGCGCGCCCCGACAACAAGGTGCGACTTGGACTGCGAAGTACCGGGCGTCGGAATCAGATGTGCGATATCCGTCGCCGGGTTACCCCAGCCCGCGACCTCCCAATCGAATGGCAAAAGGACCTTTCCACGGTGGCTGGAGCGAACGCAGATGTTCTTGGGTGTGAAATCGCAATGAACTAGAGTCGATGGAGCGCACTCGCAGGCGGATTGAACCTCGCCCCAGCGTGACTCCAGCACATCGCATTGACTGAGCAGTTTCTCGAAAGCCGATGCACCATCTCCAAGGTTTGCCCACATCGGCCGCCGGAGATTGATCGTGCTGCGTATGAACCGCAAATGCTCGAGAAAAAAGTCAGAATCGCGATCCGGCAAGAGGCGCGGTCTTTGAAGATGTGACGCCGACGTATGTAGCTCGGCAAGCCAGCTCGAAACTAGAGTCTGGTGCTCTCTCGTGCTAGGCGAGTATTTCTCCTTCCCTGCGTCCTCGATGAACAACCAATAGCTGCCGTCTCTCGATTCCTTGACATGCCCATAGTACGCCGGGGACGAAACCCGGAGTTGAGGCAAGATGTTCTCGTAGACATGGTTTTCCACCATCCGGTCGTTCCGACATCGCTTGGCGATTACGTTGCTGCGCTGAGGACCTGCGCCGATGAGCCTGAGCACATTCTGTTTTCTTAGTGATTGGACATCCGCTGGCAAGGCAGTCCCCGAGTAGAGCTCCCTCCATGCAACAACCGCCGGATGTTTAGCGAGGTCAGTCCTCGGTGCGGCGGCAGCACCCTCGTATGTGGTCATCAGCCGGTCCCCCCATTGAGCAAGAAGCGCTCACCGACTTCACGACCGTTCGGACGCTCTCGTTACCAATTAGCGCCGAACGGCACTTCGATCTACATCCCCCCGATGACCGCAGACGGGAACCGACGGCGATCACCAGTTCAAGATCATGCAATGGAAAGTGAACCGAGTCAACGACTACGTATTTTTGTTCAGTAAGCCGTGTCGTGCCTGTACACTGGGATTCGGTTGCAGGGGGTGCCTGAGGGTAACTTCTTCTGAAGCCGGAGGTCGAAACAGATGAGATTCCAAAACCGTATTGCTTCGGTGCTTTTTCTCTCGTGCGTCGCTCTCGGGTTTGCGAGCGGGGTGTTCGGCCAATCGGCGGCTCGGCTTCCCCTGGCGTCGGTTCACTTCGAGCAAAACGCGACCGATGAGGACGTCGAGGTCGTCTTCGAGGCTCGCGGAGGCTCCGACGGTCTCGCGGAGCTAACCGTCGTCTCTCCGGATGGCCGGACCGTGATCGATTTCAAGGCTCCCGACTCGTCTACGATGGGTATACGGAGCTTTCGGTTCGAATCTCCGGAGCCTTCCGATGTCGACCAACTGAAAAAAGCGTACCCGGAGGGCGATTACGTGTTTTCGGCGAAGACGTTCTCGGGCGAGAAGCTGGCCGGCACGTCGACCCTGGGTCACGGACTTCCCGGCGCGGCGACATTCAGGATGCCTTCGGAGAACGCGGAAGGCATTACGACCAAAGGGCTGGAGATCACCTGGGGTGGCGTCTCCGGAAGCGCTTCCTACCACCTGGAGCTCGTTCAGCAGGGCGCGGACGCCACGATTGCGGCGACGCTTCCGGGATCGACCACATCGTTCCGCGTTCCTGAAGGGTTTCTCGCGGCCGACACTAGGTACCAACTCTCGATAGGCGCGGAAAACCTCGAAGGGAACATCTCGTTCGTGGAGACGTTCTTCAAGACCGGCAAGTAGGAAACTGTAAACGTCGCCGACGGTCAGCCCGTGAGAATCAAAAAACTCGACCCGCAACTTCGAAAGTTGTTGAAGTAGCCATGCTGTCTATGTTACTTCTAGCGACGTTAGTTAAGCGTGAAGGGGGATACACGCTATGTTGCTCACGCCCGACGGGGTTGAGCGTCTCGATAGAGACGACTGTCCGGTGTCAACCGGATGGGGTTTAGTTCTTGACCATGATGCTTCAGTGCATCGGCATGGGCAGGAAAGAAATTCCAATCTAGCCCGAGGATCTGACCCGCCAGGACACTTGAGTATTCACAAACTTGTCAGCCCCCAGCACGTTGATCTGAAACACGCCCCCCCCAAGGCAATTCTACGGCGACGGAGTCGTCGCGTGCGGTCCGCAGTATAGGTCAAGGCTCAATAATCGATAGACAGTGCGGGCACCTCCGGCTCGCAGTGTCGGATTGGATTCGGTAATGGGTTCGATAGAGATGTCGGTGATGGGAAACCTGCAAGGTGAGGGAGGTCTAAAACCATGATGCGTTGGATGATTCACTCGAGTATGCGGCTACGACTCGTGGTGCTTGCCGCAGCGGCCCTCGTGATGGTGTTCGGCTTCACGACGATGGACTCGATGCCCTTGGACGCATTGCCCGAGTTCTCGCGGCCCTACGTCGAGGTGCAAACCGAGGCGCTGGGGCTTTCCGCGGACGAAGTCGAGGCGATGATCACGACGCCCCTGGAAGCGGACATGCTCAACGGCACCCCCTGGGTCGAGACAGTGCGGTCCCAATCGATACCCGGGCTGTCGTCGATCGTTCTCGTCTTCAAGAAGGGAACCGACCTCATGCGGGCCCGACAAATGGTGCAGGAGCGGCTCACGCAGATTTTCGCACTGCCCAGCGTGTCGAAGCCGCCCGTAATGATCAACCCGCGCTCGTCGGCAAGTCGGGTGATGGAGATCGGCCTCACATCCGAATCGCTGTCTCTCATCGAGATGTCGGTGCTCGCCCGCTGGACGATCGTGCCCCGCTTGATGGGTTTGCCCGGTGTGGCCAATGTGTCCATCTGGGGTCAGCGACAGCGACAGCTTCAAGTTCAGGTAGACCCGGCAAAGCTGCGGGACAAGGGCATCACCCTGATGCAGATCATCTCGACGACAGGCAATGCCTTGTGGTCGTCACCTCTGAGCTTTCTCGAAGCCTCGACGCCCGGCACGGGTGGCTGGATCGACACACCCAATCAGCGCCTCGGCGTAAGGCATCTGCTCCCGATCACGACCGCCGAGGATCTGGCGAAGGTGACCGTCGACGGAGCCACCTCGATGCGTCTCGGCGACGTGGCGACGGTGGTTGAAGATCATCAACCACTCATCGGGGATGCCATCGTCAAGGGCGAGCCAGCCCTGATGCTCGTGGTCGACAAGTTTCCGTGGGCCAACACGACCGAGGTGACCGAGGAAGTCGAGATCGCGCTCGCCGACCTGCGTCCCGGTCTAACGGGTATGGAGATGGACTCGACGCTCTTTCGGCCCGCCACCTTCCTCGAGCTAGCCATGAACAACTTTGCCACGGCTTTGCTCATCGGAGCGGCACTCGCGCTGGTCGTGCTCTTCGTATTTCTCTCCCACTGGCGCGGGGCTCTGATCGCCGGGATCTCGGTCTTCGCATCCGCGATGGCGGCGCTCACGGTGCTCTACCTCCGTGGGGCCGAGCTCAACCTGATGGTCTTCGCCGGGCTCATGCTCGCCCTGAGCGCGGTCGTCGACGACGCCATCGTCGGTGTCGACGCCATTTCACGGCGACTACGCGAAGCGCGCACCAACGGGAACGGCGGCTCGAGAGCGAGCCTCATCGCCGAGGCCGCGATCGACTCACGAGGACCACTCTTCTACGCGACGGTGATCCTCGTGCTGGTCGTGTTGCCCGTATTCTTCCTGGAAGGCCTTTCGGGCGCGTTTCTGCAGCCGCTCGTCCTCTCCTATCTGCTCGCGCTCTTGGCGTCGATGCTGGTGGCTACGACGGTGACTCCGGCCCTCAGTGTGATGTTCTCGCAGTCAAAGGGGGAGGCGCCAGCGAGCAAGACTCTCGGCACAATCTACGATGGGCTCTTTTCGTGGGCAGCCAAGACGCCGCGTATGGCCTTCATCGCGGTCCTGGTCATGGCCTGCGGCTTTCTCGCCTTGCCGGTCGTGCGGCAGGAAACGCTCTTGCCGGAGCTCAAGGAGACGGATCTTGTGGTCCGTTTCCAGGGTAACCCGTCCGCCTCTCACCCGGCGATGAACCGGATCACGCGTCTCGCGGGTCGCGAGCTCCGGTCGATTCCCGGAGTGCGTAACGTGAGCGCGCACGTCGGCCGTGCCGTCATGTCGGATCAGAGGACCAACGTCGATGCGGCCGAGCTTTGGGTCAGCATCGATCCTGCCGTGGACTACGACGCCGCGGTGAATGCGGTGAAAGAAGTCGTCGCTGGCTATCCCGGGCTGTCCCGCGAGGTGCTGACGTACCTGCAGGCCAAGTTTCGCGAGGAGCTCTCGGGAACCGGTGAGTCGCTCGTCGTCCGCGTCTACGGCGAGGACATGGGCATCATCCGCCAGAAGGCTGATGAGGTGCGAGACGTCATGGCTTCGATCGACGGGATCGTCGATCCGACGGTGCAGTATCCCAGAGAGATGCCGACTCTGGAGATCGAGGTCGACCTCGAAAAGGCCAAGCCCTATGGTCTCAAGCCGGGCGATGTTCGTCGCGCAGCTACCTCGATCGTGTCCGGCGTCGAGGTTGGCGCGCTCTTCGAGGAGCAGAAAGTCTTCGAAGTCGTGGTGCAAGGCGTACCCGACACGCGTCATAGTTTGACGAGCATCCAGAACCTTCTGGTGGACACGCCCTCGGGCGGCCACGTTCGTCTTCAGGAAGTGGCGGAGGTCCGCATCGTGCCGGCACCCACGGTCATCCATCGGGATGCCGTGGCTCGCCGGATGGATGTGACGGCGGCTGTTGATCACCGTGACCTGGCTGCCGTAGCGGCCGATGTCCGGAGCGGATTGGAGCGGATCGAGTTCCCGCTCGAATACCGCGCCGAGCTTCTGGGAGAATATGCCGAAAGGCTCGCGGCCCAGGAGCGCGTACGGGCCTACGCGGTTGCCGCCGCGCTCGGCATCTTCCTGGTCCTGCAAGCGTTCTTCCGGAGCTGGCGACTGGCAGGAGCCATCTTCGTCACGTTGCCGATGGCGCTTTCGGGTGGCGTTCTGACCGCCTACGTGCAGGGGGGTGGGCTCCTGTCGATCGGCTCGCTCATCGGATTCGTCGCTGTTTTCGGCGTCGTCGTGCGTAACAGCATCATGTTGATCAGCCGCTACCGTTATCTCGAACGGGAGGGCGAGGCGTTCGGGGCAGCGCTGATCCAGCGCGGTACTCGCGAGAGATTCGCGCCGATGGTGATGACCACGCTTGCCACTGCGGTCGCTTTCCTCCCATTCGCGCTCTTCGGAAGCGTGGCGGGGCTCGAGATCCTGAGCCCGATGGCGATCGTGGTTCTGGGTGGTCTGGTTACGACGACACTGTTCACCCTATACGTAGTACCAGCACTTTACGTCCTTCTGGGAGCGGCACGTGAGGCGGAGCTCGAGCTCGAGGCCGCGGGTGAACAAATTGCTATGCCCGGTCCGGCACCGGCCGGAAGCGAGTGAGGGGAATCATGGAAGTCATCAAGTTTCGAAAACCCATCTCGGGGGGGGAAATCATGCAGCACTCTAGGCGATGGTTGATTGCGGTCCTGGTCCTTGTCGTCGTGCCGTTCATTGGTTGCGGCTCGCATGGTGCCGAGCACCAAGCGGAACATCCCGCGGAAGTCGAGCACATCGAAGGCTCAGACCTATCCCGCGTGACGCTGACCGAAAAGGCAATCGAGCGGCTGGCTCTCGAGACCTCGGAGGTACGCGAGGCGAGCGTCACGAGGTCGGACGTGCCGCGTCGGGTCGTCCCCTACTCGTCGTTGATCTACGACCCCCAAGGCAACACCTGGGTCTACACGAGCCCGCAACCTCGGACCTTCGTCCGCGAGCAAGTCGAAGTCGACTACATCGAGGGCGATCTCGCCGTCTTGAACGATGGCCCTCCCACGGGGACCGTTGTCGCCTCGGTCGGAGTCGCCGAGCTCTACGGCACGGAGTTCCAGGTCGGCCACTGAGCGCGAAAGGGGATTCATCATGATGCGTTGGATCGTCGGATCTAGCCTCAAGTTTCGATTCCTGGTGGTCGCTGCTGCCGCCGCGATGATGTACTTCGGCCTCGCGCAGATGCGCGACATGCCGGTCGACGTCTTCCCGGAGTTCGCGCCGCCGATCGTCGAGATCCAGACCCCGGCTCTCGGGCTTTCCCCGGCCGAAGTCGAGTCGCTGGTAACGATTCCACTGGAACAAGCTCTCGCGGGAACACCCGGCCTCGACGTCATGCGCTCGAAGTCGGTGCCCCAGTTGTCGTCAGTCAAGATGATCTTCGAGTCGGGCGCCGACCAGCTGCTGGCGCGACAGATGGTGCAGGAGCGGGTCGCCACGGTGATACCGACGCTACCCACCTGGGCCAGCCCGCCTTTCTTGCTGCCCCCACTCTCCGCAACCAGCCGGTGCATGAAGATCGGGATCTCCTCCAAGACCCTTTCGGTCATCGACCTGTCGATGATTACCTACTGGACCATCCGCCAGCGACTGTTGCGTGTACCCGGGGTCGCCAACGTCGCCATCTGGGGCGAACGAATCGAGATGCTTCACGTGCAGGTCGTTCCCGAGCTGTTGAAACAGCACAGCATCACCCTGGACGAGGTGAAGGAGGCCACCGCCGAGGCTCTCGACGTCGGGCTGCTCCAGTTCTCGGACGGTCACATCATTGGTACGGGGGGCTGGGTCGATACCCCGAATCAGAGAATGCCCATCCGGCACGTCCTTCCGATCGTCTATCGATCGGACATGGTCACGCCCGATGCGCTGGCCAACGTGCCGATCGCGATGAGAGACGGCCAGCCGTTGCTGATGAAGGACGTCGCCGAGGTCGTCGTGGATCATCAACCGATGATCGGGGACGGCATCATCAATGATGACATCGGTCTCCTGCTCATCGTGGAGAAGTTCCCCTGGGGGAACACTCTCCAGGTGAGCCGGGGTGTGGAAGAGGCCCTCGATGCGCTCCGGCCAGGACTCCCCGAGGTCGACATCGATTCGGAGATCTTCCGACCGGCGACCTTCATCGAGATGTCGATCGACAATCTCAACAAAGCCCTGGTCATCGCCAGCGTCCTCGTAATCCTCGTCCTGTTCGCCTTCCTCTTCGAGTGGCGTACCGCGCTCATCAGCTGCACCGCCATCCCACTATCCTTGGTGGCTGGCGGGCTCGTGCTCTACCTGCGCGGTACGACCATCAACACGATGGTCCTGGCAGGGTTCGTGATCGCGCTCGGAGCTGTGGTGGATGATGCCATCGTCGACGTAGAGAACATCGTTCGCCGCTTACGCCAGCGGCGCAGGGAAGGGAGCACCGTATCGTTCGGAAGAACCATCCTGGAAGCCTCGTTCGAGGTGCGCCATGCGATAATTTTCGCCACCCTCATCGAGATCACGGCGCTCTTGCCGGTTTTCGTGATGGAGGGTCTATCGGGCGCGTTTTTCCAGCCGTTGGCGTTGTCTTACGCCCTGGCGGTGACCGCGTCCATGGTCGTGGCAATCACCGTCACCCCGGCGATGAGCTTCATTCTCCTGCGCAACGCGCCGCTCGAATCGCGGGAGTCGCCCATCGTCCGATTCCTCCACCACCGATACGACAAGGTCCTGGCGCGAATCGTGGGAACGCCGCGGCCGGCCTACGTTACCGTGGGGGTGATCGTTCTGGCGGGCGTCGTGGTTCTGCCACAGCTCGGGCAGTCTCTGCTACCGTCCTTCAAGGAACGTGACTTCCTGATGCACTGGCTCACGAAGCCGGGAACGTCCTGGCCGGAGATGAACCGGATCACGATCCAGGGCAGCAAGGAGCTGCGGGCGATTCCCGGCGTACGCAACTTCGGCGCTCACATCGGCCAGGCCCTTCTCATGGACGAAGTGGTCGGCGTGTACTTCGGAGAGAACTGGATCAGCGTCGATCCCTCGGTCGATTATGACCAGACGGTCGCCAGTATACAGGCCACGGTCGACGGCTACCCGGGTCTTTTCCGCGACGTCCTGACCTACCTGAAGGAACGAATCCGGGAGGTGTTGACCGGAAGCTCGAACGCCATCGTGGTGCGGATCTACGGCCCGGACCTGGAGGTTCTGCGGGCGAAGGCGACCGAAGTGCGGGAGGCTCTCGAAGGGGTTCCTGGGGTCATCGATCTGCACGTCGATCTTCATGAGAGCATCCCTCAGATCGAGGTCAAGGTCGACCTCGAAAGAGCCCAGCTCTACGGTCTCAAGCCGGGCGACGTTCGTCGTGCCGCGACGACGCTCGTAGCAGCGGAAGAGATGGGCGATATCCACATAGGGCACAGAACGTACGACGTCAACGTCTGGAGCGTGCCCGAGTCGCGCAACAGCCTCACCGACATCAAGGAGCTCGCAATCGACACGCCCGACGGCAGGCAGATCCAGCTCCAGGAGGTTGCGGACGTGCGTGTCGCACCAACGCCGAACGTCATCGAGCACGAGAACCTCCACCGCCGCATCAGCGTCGGTGCCAACGTCCGGGATCGCGATCTCGGTTCCGTCTACGACGACGTGAGGACGGCATTGGCCGGTATCTCGTTTCCCCGAGAGCACTTCCCTGTACTTCTCGGGGAATACACGGAGCGGCTCGCGGTCCAGCGGAAGATGCTCATCTACTCGATCGTGGCGTTGATCGCGGTCTTCCTGCTCCTGCATACTTCGTTCAAGAACGCCCGCTTGGCTACGCTGTCGTTCTTGCTGCTTCCCTCGGCCCTAGTGGGCGGCGTGCTGGCAGCTTACCTGGGCGACGGCGTGATCTCGCTCGGCTCGCTCGTGGGGTTCCTCACAGTTCTCGGGATCTCGGCGAGAAACGGAATCTTGATGATCAACCACTTCCAGCACCTCGAACAGGAAGAAGGCGAGCCTTTCGGGGCGAACCTCGTCCTGCGCGGGGCCAGGGAAAGACTGGCGCCCATCCTGATGACCGCAACCACCACGGGGCTGGCGCTCGTTCCTCTGGTGATCGCCGGGCAGATTCCCGGTAACGAGATCGAGCACCCGATGGCGGTCGTCATCCTGGGAGGGCTCATCACTTCGACGCTTCTCAACCTGTTCGTCGTGCCGTCCCTGTATCTGCGTTTCGCCAACGGAAACGGGGGAGGCACTGGGTTGAAGGCTGCGGTTTGACTTGACTGACCGGGGGAAGGGGCCGACGGGCCCCTTCCCCCGGGCCGGGTTGCCGGTAGTTTCTTTGTAGCATCCGACGCCGTTTCGTTGCTGCGGCGCCGTTCGATGAGCACGCTCCGCCCCCTGACCGAGTGCGCTCGAATCTGACAACACGCGAATAGTGGTTGGTGGAACGCCACTTGACGGGGGGATGAAGTGGAAGAAAAGCAAGAAGACCAGAAAACTGCCTGGCGGCTGGCCATCGGCGCTCGCCGTTTCGTGATCGCGTTACTCGTCGGTCTGGGCCTTCTCGCGAGCCCGTTCATTTCCTTGGCGCGCGCGCAGGCGCAGCGGCCCAAGGAAGAAGAGGAAGAACAGGAGGAAGGCGAGGAGCAGGAAGAGGCCAGAGAGTCGGCACCCGCGGCGCAGGCCGAGGCGCCGGATCCCCACGCGTGGAAGTTCTCCGGAGACGTGCGGGTGCGTTACGAAAGAACGACCAACCAGGAGCAAGGTGATATCCCCGATCGCCTGGAGCCTCGAAACCGCGGAGTAGGCCGCTTCCGAGCGGGAGCGACCAAGAAAATCAACGACATGTTCGATTTCGGGGCTCGTCTCACCTCGGGAGACCCTGACGACCCCAACTCGACCGACGTGACTTTCGGCGATTTCGCGGACTCCCTGACGGTGAGCCTCGACCGACTCTATATCGCGTTGAGCCACCAGGGCGCGTTTCTCACGGGAGGAAAGTTTGCCAATCCCTTCCTCACCAGCGAGCTCGTCTGGGACGGGGACGTCAATCCGCAAGGCGCGGCCGGAAGCTACACGTTCTCCGGACTCGAGAGCGTCACACCCAAGTTCACCGGGCTGTATTTCATCGTGGACGAGTCTACGATCAACCCGGACAGCTCCATGTGGGGGGCGCAGGTGGAGGTCCCCATTCAACCGAGCGCCGACTGGACCATCCGCCTGTCGGGCGCCTACTACGACTACACCATCAACAGCTTGATCAGCGCGGACGCCGGCGACATCCGCGGCAACCGTTTGACCGAAAACGGCAGAAATTACCTTTCGGACTACGACCTGTTCGATGTCGTCGGCCTCATCGATTACCGGGGACTCGGGGCACGCTACCCCTTCCGATTCCATTTCGATTACGTCAAGAACTTCGGGAACGTGGACCACGAGGATGGATACGGGTTCGACGCGTTCCTCGGGCCGCAGTCGAGCCAGGGCGACATACGATACCGCTACGGGTATTCCCAGACCTACCAGGATGCCGTTCTCGCGGCCTTCTCGCATGACAACACGACCTACGCTACGAACTATCGGCAACATACATTGACCCTGGACTATCTGCTTTACGACAAGTTGCAGCTCAATGCGACGTACTACATCTATAAGAGGTTGGAGGCAGGTGAGGGGCCCAACGACTGGATCGCCCGTCTCCGTTTGAACGCCGTGGTGAGCTGGTAACGCGCGCTCTTTCGAGTGCTCAATGCCGTGGCGGAGGGGCGAAGATCACGTTCCGAACCGACACGGCGGCGGCCGTCGACGTGGTGGAGGAAGGACCCGTTATCGATCAGCCGCCACGGCTCGGGCTTGCTTACGGCGCGGCGAGCGCGCCGGGCTCGCTCCGCTCGCGCAGGATGGGCTGAGTTTTTCATCACCCTGCTCGTGCGAGGCACAAAATCGGGTTGGGGAGTGACGCGAGGAGATAGGGAGGTGGCGCATTGTCCGTCCCAGCCACTTCCCTATCTCCCTGACGAGCCGAGCCCGAGGAAGTGCTACAGTAGACGCGGGTGGCCGACAAGATTCTTCTGCGACTCCACGTCAACGGGGAGCGGTTCGAGCTCGTAGCGCCACCGCACAAAACGCTTCTCGAAGTTCTGCGTGAGGACCTCCGGCTCACGGGCACGAAGCACGGCTGCGAGCTCGGAGAATGCGGCACCTGCACCGTGCTGGCCGGAGGCGAGCCGATCCTGTCCTGCCTCGCGCTTCCGGTCGAGTATCAGGATCGCGAGATTCTGACCATCGAAGGCATGGACCACCCGCTTCAGTTGGCTTTCGCCGAGACCGGGGCGGCCCAGTGTGGATACTGCACGCCGGGGATGATTCTGGCCGCGAAGGCGCTTCTGGACCGTGAGCCGCATCCGACGCGTGAAGCCATCGAGCAGGCTCTCGCGGGTAATCTCTGCCGCTGTACCGGCTATCTTCAGATCGTTCAGGCGGTCGAAAGGGCCGCGGGACTCGCGCGATGACGACGAAGACCGAGTCGCCCGAGATCGATAACGCGCCTTCTGCCAGCGACGCCAAGCCCCTCACCATCATCGGCAAGCCCAACGTGAAAGTCGATGCCATGGCGAAGGTGTCGGGCGAGACCCTTTTCGCCGACGACATCGCGCTTCCGCGCATGCTCTTCTGCAAGATCAAGAGAAGTCCGCACCCTCATGCCCGCATCCGGCGGGTCGACACCAGCCGGGCGGAAGTCATCCCCGGCGTTCTCGCGACCCTCGTCGGCACGGAGCTCCCCATTCCCTTCGGCATTCTGCCCGTGTCCCAGGACGAGCACGCACTCTGTCCCGACAAGGTGCGCTTCGTGGGCGATCCGGTCGCCGCGGTGGCGGCCCTCGACGAGGAGACTGCGGAGCAAGCGCTCCGCGCGATCGACGTGGACTACGAGGTGCTTCCGCCAGTCATGTCGATCGAAGACGCGCTCGATGCCGAGGGCGAGCCGATCCATTCGGGAGAACGCACCCGCGGTAACGTGCAGAAAGCCGTATCGCTCGAGTTCGGAAACGTCGAAGAGGGTTTCGCCGAAGCGGACCTCGTCCGTGAAGATACGTTCTTCTTCGAGGGCAACACCCACCTTCCCATGGAGCAGCATGCGGCGGTGGCGTCGTTTGCAGCGGATGGGAAGCTCACCCTCTGGTCTTCGACTCAGACGCCCCATTACGTCCACCGCGCGATGGCGAAAGTGCTCGAGTTGCCGCCCTCGAAGATCCGGGTCATCGCCTGCCCCAATGGCGGCGGCTTCGGAGGCAAGAGCGATCCTTTCAACCACGAGATCGTGGTGGCCAAGCTTTCGATGAAGACTCGCCGTCCCGTGAAAGTGACGCTCACGCGCGAGGAGGTCTTCTACTGCCACCGAGGCCGGCATCCGGTGAAGATGTGGGTGAAGACCGGGGTCAAGAAGAACGGCGATATCACAGCCATGCACTTCCGCTCGTTTCTGGACGGCGGTGCTTATGGAAGCTACGGGGTCGCGAGCCTCTATTACACGGGGGCCTTGCAAACGGTCACTTACAAAGTTCCGCGCTATAAGTTCGAGGGCCTGCGAGTCTTCACGAACAAGCCGCCCTGCGGTCCCAAACGGGGGCATGGGACGGTGCAGCCCCGCTATGCCATCGAGTGTCATCTGGACAAGATCGCCGAGGAGCTCGGCAAGAGCCCCCTGGCGCTGCGGCTCGAGCGTGTGGTGGAGCCTTTTTCGTTAACCGCCAATCAGTTCAAGCTCCGAACGGTCGGTCTTGCCGAGTGCCTCGAGCGCGTCGCCGAGCGCTCGGAGCTCCAGAAGAAGCGCGGGAAGCTTCCTCACGGACGCGGAATCGGTCTCGCCGCCTCGAGCTATATCACCGGGGCGGGGCTTCCCATCTACTGGAACGAGCTTCCCCACAGCGGTGTGCAGCTCAAGCTCGACCGCGGTGGGGGCGTCACGGCGTTCTGCGGCTCGACCGACATCGGGCAGGGCTCGGACTCGGTGCTCGCCTACGTCGTCGCCGAAGAGCTCGGCGTCGAGGTCGAGGACGTTCACGTGGTCACCGCCGACACCCATCTCACCCCCGTCGACCTCGGAAGCTATTCGAGCCGCGTCACCCTCATGACGGGACAGGCCGCAATCCAGGCGGCGCGGCGGCTGAAGCCGCTTCTTCTCGATGAGGCGGCCGAAAAGCTCGAAGTTCCTGTCGAACGGCTTCGCATGGCCCACCGCCGGATCTTCGACAAGGAGAAGCTCGACGTCGGCATGGGCTTCGCCGAAGCCGTCGTGCTTGCCGAAGCGAAGTTCGGGACCCTTGGCTCCACCGGAAGTTACACGCCTCCGCGCGCGCCGGGTCGGTACAAGGGGTCGGGCGTCGGGCCTAGCGCGACCTACAGCTACTCCGCCTGCGTGGTGGAGCTCGAGGTCGACCCAGAGACGGGAGTCATCAAGGTCGAGAGAATCTGGATCGCCCACGATGTGGGGAAACCCATCAACCCGATCCTTGCCATCGGTCAGATCGAGGGAAGCGTCTACATGGGACTCGGCGAAGTGCTGATGGAAGAGCAGGTCTTCCGCCGCGGAGTGCACAAGCTTCCATCGATGCTCGATTACAAGAGTCCCACGTTTCTCGAGATGCCGCCCGTCGAGACGATCCTCGTCGAGACCCTCGACCCCGAAGGGCCTTACGGCGCTAAGGAGTGCGGCCAGGGTCCGCTCCTGCCCGTTATACCCGCCGTCGCCAACGCGATCTACGACGCCATCGGGGTGCGTATCGACGAAACGCCGATCTCGCCCGACAAGATCGTGCGCGCCCTCGAGGGACGTCTCCCCGCGCCGAGAGTTCCAGACTACGATTTTCCGCCGCCCGTCGAGGTGCCCCCGCTATGATGCGTCTTCCGCCGTTTCGCTATCTCGCGCCCAAAACGGCGAGGGAGGCGGCGAAGATGCTCGACGATCACTCGCCCGAGGATGCCCTGCCCGTTTCGGGCGGCACGGACCTGTACCCCAACATGAAGCGGCGTCAGTTCGAGCCGAAGGTTCTCGTGGGGCTCCAGGGCCTCGAGACAGGCCATGAGCTCACCGGAGGACCCGAATCCGGTATAACCATTGGAGGCCTCCGCACCCTCACGGCGCTCGAGAACGATCCCATGCTTTTGGAGCACTACCCTGCGCTCGCCCAAGCGGCAGCATCGGTGAGCTCTCCCATTTTGCGGAACATGGGCACGATCGGTGGAAATCTCTGCGTCGATACGCGCTGCAACTACTACAACCAGACGTACGAGTGGCGCGCGTCCATCGACTTTTGCATGAAGAAGGACGGAGCCATCTGCTGGGTGGCGCCTTCGAGCCCGCGCTGCTGGGCGGTGAGCTCTTCCGACACGGCTCCGGTTCTTATCGCGCTCGGTGCGACCTGTACGCTCGTCGGCCCCGGCGGCGACAGACGAGTGGCCGTGAAAGACCTCTATCGGCACGACGGTATCGACTTCATGAAGAAGAAGCGCGAGGAGGTACTGACGGAGATCCAGGTTCCCAAGACGAACGGACTCCGCGCGACCTACTTGAAGCTGAGGCGTCGCGACAGCATCGACTTTCCCATCCTCGGGGTTGCCGCCGCTCTCGAGACCGCTCGTGACGGAACCATCGAACGGGCACGGATCGTGCTCACCGCAGTCGAGTCCGCTCCCGTCGAGGCGGTGGAAGCGCAGCAGCTTCTCGAAGGCCAACGGCCCACCGAGGAGCTCATCGAACAGGCGGCTGCGATCGCGTACCGCCCGGCAAAACCTCTGGACAATACCGATCTCACACACGCCTACCGCAAGAAGATGGCCCGGGTCTATGTCGCGCGCGCCTTGCGCGAGCTGGCCGGCGGAAGAGCGTAAGAAGAGGGGTGTGGGGCTTGTGGAGATAAGGGGGTTTTAGTCTCCCTATCCCCGATATCCCTCTTATCCTCCTTGTTCACACCAAAGATCTCAGCACTCGTGCGAAGCGCCTGATCCCCTCGCGGATGTCGCCTTCCTCGAGATTGCCGTACCCGAAGAGAAGACCGGCTCGGGGCGGAGTCGAAGTGTAGTAGGGGGAAACGGGGTAGAGCCCGACGCCTTCGGCGAGAGCCTTTTCGACGATCTGGTCGAGTCCGCTGAGAGGGACAGAGGTCAGCCAGGCGAGGAGATGGATTCCCGCGTTCGCTCCCGACAGCTCCACCGCGCCGCCGAGCTCGCTCGCGAGCGCTTCCATGAGTGCGGCCCGGCGTGAAGCGTTTCGGGCCCGGGCGCGTCTCTGGTGCTGTTCGAATGTACCCGATGCGATGAGCTCGGCGAGGGCGCGCTGTTCGAGCCGGGGCGAGTGCCGGTCCGCAAGCCATTTGGTCTTGATGAAGGTCGCAACGAGGCTCGGCGGCAAGACCACGAAGCCGAGTCGCACTGCGGGAAAGAGAACCTTGGAGAACGTCCCGACGTAAATGACCCGACCGTGGCTGTCGAGGCGCTGGATGGCCTCGAGTGGGCGTCCTTCGTAACGATACTCGCTGTCGTAATCGTCTTCGATGACGACGGCGTCGCGAGCCTCCGCCCAGGCCAGTATTCTCAAACGCCGTGCGAGCGGCATCGTCACTCCGGTCGGGAACTGGTGAGAGGGGGTCACGTAGCAGGCGCGCGCATCCGGGCCGGACGTCCCGATGTCAAGGCCGTCCTGGTCGACGGGATGCGCCAGAACTCGAAGCCCGTCGGACTCGAAGAGATGCCTGGCACCCTGGTAAGACGGCTCCTCGACGACGACCGCGTCGCCAGGCTCGAAGAACATTCGGGAGATCAAACTCAGGGCTTGCTGCGATCCGCTCGTCACGACGACCTCGCTCGCAGAGCACCGAACGCCGCGGTTCTTGAAAAGGTGCGCGGCAATAGCCTCTCTCAAGCTCGACTCGCCTTCTGGCGGGCCGTAGTCGAGGCTCGGTCGCTCTCCTGCCTTTCGAAGGGCACGCTGCCACTGCCTGAGCGTCGTGTCGTCGGGACGCGAGACGCCGTAGGCAAAGTCGTAGCGAACCCTTTTCCTGCTCGAAAAGGTCGATGCGTTTGCGGCCCGCGCTCCATAGGCCGACAGGCGAACCTTTGACGAGCTCTGGCCGTCCGAACGGCTCCGGTGAGCCGGGCCGCCGAGCGTGACCTCGGGGAGCTCGGTGGCGACGTACGTACCCGAACCGACGCTTCCGGTAAGGTAGCCTTCGGCCACGAGCTGGGCGTAAGCCTGGAGTACGACGTTTCGGGACACGCCTAGCGACCGCGCTTCACCGCGTGACGAGGGAAGCCGTGCCCCCGGGGCCAGGCGGCCTTCGAGAATGGCTTCGCGGAAGGCCTGATAGATCTGAAGATGCAGTGGCGAGTCGCCACTGAGCCGAACGAGCATCTTTAGTACTCAATGCCGTGGCGGGACCCGTAATCGATCGGCCGCCACGGCTCGGGCTGCTTACGGCGCGGCAGGCGCGCCGGGCTCGCTCCGCTCGCGCAGGCTAGACTCTACTTTTTCACATCAGCCTGCTCAGGGCTTGACGTTGTAGTAGACCTGTAGCGAGCCAATGCCGTCCCAGAACAGCGTCGCCTTCAAGAGCTCGGCGATCTGACGGAGGTGACTCAGGTCGTGGAACGCCCACAAGCTCATTAGCTGGGACATCTGCACGTCGCCCACAGCGGGATGGCGTCCGCGACGCGTCCAATCCGAGGTGGACGTTCCTCGAAGCTTCACGAGAGATCGACGCCGGGTCTCGCGAAAATCGTGAAGCGCCCTGCGGCCGTCGTCGTTTCGGTAGGCGCCTGCCGCATAACGTGCCTGCTGGTCGTAGTCCAGGAAGCTCGGCATCTCCTCTTCGAGGATACGTTTCACCCGGAGACCGACGTTGAGCTTCTCGACGTCTTCGAGGTGCCCGAGGATCTCGCAGACGGACCAGCGGTCGGGAGCCGGTTTCCAGACGAGCTGTTCCGGTGGAGCGAGCCCCGCGAGACTCGTCAAGATGTCGGGTGTCGCGGCTAGACAACGGAAATGAGCGGTATCTTCGGTTCTCACGAACGTCCTCCCGGGTAGCTGAGAACGTAGTCCGGCACCGGTGTGTCGTCGGGCGTGTAGGCGTCACGGATGGGCTCGCCCGTGCGGTGCTCGAAGGGGACGACCCCGGCCCACATCTCGAGCGCGAGGTCCTCCTCATCGTCGACCGGAGGACCCGAGCGGATCTTGGCCGAGGCTTCCCGGATCGGCACGCGAACGACGAGGGTCGCATCGAGCTCCCGATCGTTCGCGCCGCGGGCATCTTTCGTTCTACCGGGAACGAGATGCTCGACGATGGCATCGAGAGCCGCCGCCTTCTCCCTCGGATCCCGAATGGGCTCCGCGCGGCCAAAGAGGACGACGGATCGATAGTTCATCGAGTGGTGGAAGCTCGAGCGGGCCAGAACGAGCCCATCGAGCAGCGTCACCGTAATGCAGACTGGGGAGCCCTTCGCCATGTCGTTGAGGAGGCGACTCTTGGCAGAACCGTGCAACAGGAGCTCGTCGCCTCTCCTGGCGTAGCCCATCGGGATCACCACCGGTCCATCGTCGTTGGCCAGGCCCACGTGGCACAACATGCCCTGATCGAGGATGGCGCGGACGGTGGTCTCGTCGTACGAGCCGCGTTTGGGGAGCCTGCGGACGGTGGATCGCGGCGTCTTCTTGAGCTGGCTCATCTCGCCAGTCTACCGCAAAATGGCCCTATCAAAAGATCCACTATTGGCGAATCACATAGATCCATTGAGATGACCCTCTCTCGCCTGGAGGGTCTACGTGCTCTGACCTAGAATCTGATGGGTCTCGGTAGTGGGATCAGCACGCGGCGACAGGAGGTCCCTTGAAGGTCAGGAAAACGTTTCCACGAGTGGTACGCGATGTCGAGAACGTCTTCATTCCCGTTTCGAATGGCGGCCGGGTGGCGGCCCGGATATGGATCCCAGAAGATGCTGACACCTCTCCGGTTCCCGCGATTCTGGAATACATCCCCTACCGTAAAGGGGATCGCATGCGGGACCGGGACGAAACCATGCACGGCTACTTCGCGGGCCACGGCTATGCCGCGGTTCGGGTCGACCTGCGCGGGACAGGAGATTCCGATGGGGTCCTCCTCGACGAGTACCTGCGTCAGGAGATCGAAGACGCTCGCGACGTGATTCGGTGGCTCGGCGCTCAGAGTTGGTGTACCGGCGCCGTCGGCATGATGGGAAAGTCATGGGGTGGATTCAACGCTCTGCAGGTCGCCGCACGCGGGGTCGATAACCTTCGGGCGGTCATCGCGGTTTGTTGCTCCGACGATCGATACCGAGACGACGCCCACTTCATGGGAGGCGCGCTTCTCAACGAGAACCTCTTCTGGGGCCTCGTGATTACGTCCCTGCGCGTCATGCCACCCGATCCTATGAACGTCGGAGAGCGCTGGCGGGAGATGTGGCTCGAGCGCCTCGCGGCCTCGTCCCCCTTGGCGGAGAAGTGGCTCCGGCACCAAAGGCGAGACGCTTATTGGGACCAGGGGTCCGTCTCGCAGGACTATCGTGCCATTACCTGCCCGGTCTACCTCGTCGGTGGCTGGGCGGACGCCTATACCAATGGCATCTTCCGATTGCTCGCTGGGCTCGAGGGTCCGCGTAAAGGACTCATCGGTCCTTGGGCGCATGCTTATCCTCAAGACGGAGTTCCCGGCCCCCCGATCGGTTTTCTTCAAGAGGCCCTGCGCTGGTGGGACCAGTGGCTCGCGGGTCGCGAGACGGGGATCCTGAACGAGCCGATGTTGAGGGCGTGGATGCCTGAGTCGAAAACACCCGCTGCCGCGCGCCACGAGTCATCCGGCCGATGGATTGCCGAGTCGAATTGGCCGCCGGCCGAGCATCGCTCGCGGCGGCTGGAGCTCGGTCCGGGAGCGCTCGTAGAGGCCGGGTCTCCGACTGGCGCAACCGTGTCCATCCAGTCACCGCAGAGCACGGGCAGTCAGGCGGGAAGCTGGTGTCCATTCGGAGCCGAAGGCATGCCTCGCGATCAAAGAGAGGACGACGGCCGCTCCGCCGTCTTCGACTCCACGCCCCTCACCGAGCGGGTGGAGATTTTCGGCGAGCCTGTCTTGCGCCTGAGACTCTCGTGCGACCGCCCCGTGGCCACGCTCGCGGCGCGCCTCGCGGATGTTTTCCCTGACGGGGTCTCGGCCCGAGTGTCCTACGGGATCTTGAACCTGACGCACCGCTCGGGCCACGCCGCACCGGAGCACTTGCCCATCGACACCATTGTGGATGTTACGCTGCCGCTCAAACACGTCGCCCACGCTTTCCTGCCCGGCCATCGAATACGGGTGGCTCTCTCCACTTCGTACTGGCCCATCGTCTGGCCCGCGCCTTCGGAGGCAACGGTTACCCTGTTCACAAAGGGGTCGTGCTTCGAGCTTCCCATCCGGACTCCGCGCCCCGAAGATCTCGATCTCCGCCCTTTCGAGCCCCCGGAAAGCGCACCCTCGCCGGTGACGACCGAGGTGACTTCGGGAAATACGAGCGGCCGGGTCCACCACGATCCGTTGTCGGGTGAGTCCGTCCGCGAGTTTTCGGCCGAGTTCGCCGAGAACGACGAGCCGGCTTTGTCGCGCATCGACGCGACGGGCATGGAGTTCGGCGACGCCCTGGCTGCGCGCTTCTTCATTCGGGACCGAGACCCGCTCTCGGCACGGATCGAGGCGCGCCATCACGCGCGATTCCAGCGCGCCGGTTGGAGCGTGGGCACACGGGTCGCCGCTCGCATGTGGTGCGACGAGAGAAGCTTCACCATCGAGACCGACATCGAAGGATTCGACGGAGACGAACGAGTTTTCGAACGGAGATTTCGCTCGGAGATCCCGAGGGATCTCGCGTGAGCTCGTACCTGATTCCCTCGTGTCCGCGGCCTCGCCCTTCGCGTTCGTCAAGCCAAATCGAACAGTAAGACTTCGGACCACTCGCCGCGGCCGAGAATCTTCATGGCCTGTTCTTCACTCGCCGCTGCGCCGTCGCCTTCGTCGAGTTCGGTGCCGTTCAGTGACACGGACCCGCTTGCGACGTGGACCCAAGCGTGGCGGTCCGGGCGAAGCCGGAACTCTCGACGATCCCCCGTTTCGACGAGCGTTAGCCAGAGGTCCACGTCTTGTTGGACTTGGAGGCTCGCGTCTCGTCCGTCGGATGATGCCACCAGCAGAAAATCCCGCCTTGCGGCGTAGCGGTCCAACACCTGTTGGTCGTAGGTGGGCTTCAGTCCTTCCGTGTCCGGCACGATCCACATTTGCAGGAAATGAACCGGCTCGAATCGGGAGTGATTGTATTCACTGTGTGTGACCCCCGTGCCGGCCCGCATGAACTGGATCTCGCCGGCCCGGATCACTCCGCCTCCTCCCGAGCTGTCCTTGTGCGCGAGCGCACCTTCGAGGACATAGGACAAGATTTCCATGTCTCGGTGCGCGTGCGTGGCGAAGCCTGTGCCCGGCCTCACTCGGTCGTCGTTGAGCACGCGAAGGCTCCGGAACCCCACGTGTGCCGGATCGTGATAATCACCGAACGAGAAGGTGTGGCGGCTGTCGAGCCAACCCCAGTCCGTTCGACCTCTTTCGTCCGAACGCCGGATCGTCAGCATCGTCAAACGACCTTCCTTCCGTCTCTGAGACAAACACGCGGCCCGGCCGCTCGCCGGTGAACGCCCCGTCCTCGATGACGGGAATACCGTTGACCACCACGTAGCGGATCCCGACCGAATACTGGTGCGGGTCGGTGAAGGTGGCGCGGTCGATGATGGTCTCTGGGTCGAACACCGTCAAGTCCGTGTACATGCCGTCGGCGATGAGCCATCTACGCTCCAGACAATGCCACGACCTCGACGTAGGAATTGAACCGCTCGAAATCATCGACGTTGCCGGTGCAGATTCGCGCAACACCGTGAGTCAGAGCCGTGGCCACGACGTTCGCGTCATGGATCTGGTTTCCCGAACACTGCACCTCATCCAAAAGGCGGCGGAGTCTAGCGAAGACCGCGGGCGATTCGTTCAGCAAACGCATTCGCGTTTGCAGCGCATCGACGTTACTGGCGGCGTCCTCCCGAGAGAACGCAAGTCCGTTCTGATCGAGGGGACGGGTCGCAACGACCAGGTACTCCCTCAGTATTTGCCCGCTCGTGCAAAGACGAAACCCCTCGTTCGGCCACTCGTTCAGTACGCGCAGCGCGTCGCCGTGCTCGACGCGTGCCGGAGTCGATGCCGACAGCAGCACGTTGGTATCGACGAGAACGAACCTATCGTCCATCGTCTCCGTAGATCTCTTCGCGACGCCATGTGCCCTTCTTCGCCTTGGAGAACTTCAACTCCAGCGGAGGCAGTTTGATTCCCTCGGGTTCGTCACGAGCGAGCGACTCGAGAATGTGAACGAGCTCCTTTTGGAGCGACCGACGGTGCCTCGCGGCACGCCGCTTCAGAGCTTCGATGACCTCCTCGGGGATATCGCGCACATGAATCGCTGGCATAGCATAATGCTACCACTATTGTATTGCTACTGACAAATCGTCCTTTAAACAGGAGAGAATCTCCTCACGACGTTCCCGAGTCGGAAGGTAGCAAGGTCAGCGGTTTTCCCTTTGGTCGAACCGCCCGGAAATCGTGTTCATCGACGGTAAGTACTCGACGGATTCCCAAGCGCTCCGCCGTCGCGATGACGGAGCTGTCGACGAGACCCAGGTCGAGATCGCGATACGTTGCAACGAGCTCACGGGAGCGCACGACGTCCGCCGGAGTCATTGGCTCGAGACTGAGAGCGCCGGAGATCAAGCCGTCGAGGAAATCGAGCTCCGCGTCGACACCCAGGAACTCGCGAAGGAGATAGTCGAGCTCGCCCAGGACCGCTGAAGGAACGATGATGGGCCCGGGCTCTTTCTGGATGATTTCCCGGATTGCAGCATGGTGGGCGTCATCCGCGTCATAAAGAGCGTAGAGACCTCCCGTGTCCGCGACGAGGCTCATCGCTCTCGTTTTCTTCTCGCTGCCCGGCGCAGCAGCTCCTCGGCGCGATCGGAGACGTCGCGCCTACCGCTTCGGTGGCGCCCGATCCCCATGATCGGTGGGCGCTCCGGAATCTCTGCCTCCTCGATGTACTTCCGCAGAGCGTCTCGGATCAATTCAGCCTGGGTTCGTCCTTCGACGGCGGCCCGGTGACGGATCGCGACGGCGACGTCCTCGTCGACATAGACGGTAGTACGTATCATATGCATATGTTAACATATATGATCCAACGAACGATCCCCGCTCTTTGCGTCCGCAATGTGCAGCAGGACGGCTCATCTCCGCACGCCAAGCCTCCCCACGCTGACCCCATTGCCGTCGGCTCGGCGAGCCGATAGCATGGCTCGGCCCTATGTCGCTCGCTCGCGTTTCTCGAGAGCTGGAACGTCTCGGCGTTCTGCTGGTGACCGACGCGAGGCTTCCGAGCGTGACGCGCATCGTGGCCGGCGAGCCCGTGAAGGGCTCTTGGTGGTCGCATCCCAGGGCGCGCGCGATTTACGCGGTCCTCGAGGCGCTGGAGGACGGCGCCGCGGCGCTCCTCGTGAAACTCGTGTCCCGAAAGCTGACCTTCGTCCACCGAGCCTTGTGGCCCGAGCTCTTTTCGGTCGCGATGGCGAGAGACGACTGGCAGACGAGAGGCCTCAGTCGCTCTGCCACGTCGCTTCTCGAACGGGTCGATGCCGAGAAAATGTTCCGGGTCGAGTCGGGATCCTCGAAGGCGGCGCGCGAGATCGAGGAGCGGCTTCTCGCGCACGGAAGCCAGCAGCATACCGAGACCGGAGCGCATGCCAAGGTCCTCACGACCTGGGAGGAGACCGCCCGGCTCCGCGATTACCGCTTGGAGAGGACCGATCCCGCGTCAGCGCGAGCCGCGCTCGAGAACCGAATCCGCTCCTGGGAAGGTGCGAAGCTACCTTGGGAGCCAGGGAGAACGAAGTGAGATACGACCTTCATACCCACTACTATCCGTCGACCTACTTCGACAAGATCCGCGAGCTCCCGTCGGATTTCTCCTTCGACCGCGACCCGACGGGAAGAACCATCATCACACTGCGGGGTGCTCGGTTCTTCGGCGTGACACCGCCCATGACCGATCCCGGCAAGCGACTCGAGGACATGGATCGTGTGGGAATCGACGTCGAGGTGCTGTCGTTATCCACACCCAACATCTTTTTTGCCGCGGAGGAGCACGAGCCCGAGCTCGCGAGAAGGGTCAACGACGCCTATGCGGATCTCGCCTCGAGACATCCAAAGCGGTTCAAGGGATTCGCGTCCATTCCGATGAGCGTTCCCGACGAGGCCTTGAGAGAGCTCCATCGCGCCCTCGGCGAGCTCGGGATGTGTGGCGTCGTTCTCCTGAGCAACTTGCGTGGGCGCGCGCTGACCGCGGATGAGTACCGGCCGTTTTTCGAAGAGGCGAACCGCCTCGGCGCCTGCATATTCCTTCACCCCATGCTGCCCGTGGCCACCGAGCCGTTTCGAGAGTACGTCCTCGGCCCGCTCGTGGCGTTCCCCGCCGATACGACTCTCGCAGTCGCCCGGATGTGTTTTCACGGCATGTTTCGCGACTTTCCCGACATCATATGGATCGTGGCTCACGCCGGCGGTGCCATCCCCTGGCTCATGGAACGGCTCGACAACGGATTCCGGGACTTCGCCGAATGCCGGGCGAACCTCGAGGAGCTTCCGAGCAGCTATCTAAGGCGGCTCTACTACGACACGGTCACCTTTAGCCCCCATACACTCGGATTGCTGCGCGATCTCGTGGGTTGCGATCGTATGGTGATGGGAAGCGACTATCCCCACCTCCTCGGGTCCATCGATCGCGCGGTGTCGTCGATCGAGGAGATGAAGATTCCGGAGCTCGAGAAACATCGTATCTTCAGCGGGAACGCCCTTTCGATCCTTCACAACGTCGGCCCGGCATGAGGCTCGTCACCGCCCTCCGAGGCCTCGGTCCCGGCATCATCATGGCGGCGACCGCCATCGGGACGAGCCATATCATATTGAGTCCCGTTGCCGGCGCGCGATTCGGCTACGAGCTCATCTGGCTCGTTCTCTTCTCGCACTTTTTCAAGTATCCAGCGTTCGAGTTCGGACCTCGATTCGCCGTGGCGAGAGGAGTTTCGCTCGTCAAGGGTTTCCAGGAAGTTCCCGGACCGAAGAATTGGGCCGTCTGGGTCTTTCTGGTCACGACCGTGCTACAAGGTCTTACCATCCTCGCGGGCATCCTATCCGTCACCGCCGCCATCCTCCTCGCCTGGGTGGGCGGCCTGTCACTCTCGGGCTTTGTGGTCGTGCTCGGCCTCGTCATCATCGTGCTCCACCGCACCGGGAAGTACCCCGCCCTCGCGCTCGGAAGCAAGATCGCCATGCTGGTGCTGGCCCTGGTGAGCATCGTGGCGTTTCTCGCCGTGCCGCCCGGTGCGTCCGATCTGGTCCGCATCTTCGTGCCATCGTTTCCGGCGGGCTCGCTGGTCCTCGTAGGGTCGATCCTCGGACTCATGCCAACCGGCATCAACGTCGCCATCTGGCACTCGCTCTGGGCGGTCGAGCATCTCCCTATCTGGAGAAAAGTCGCAGGCAGCAAGGACGAGATCCTCAAGCTCGGCATGTTCGATCTGAACGTTGGCTACCTGCTCTCGGCGGTGCTGGCGGTCGTGTTCGTCTCTCTCGGCGCGAACCTGTTGAAGCCTCGAGGGCTCTACCCCGACGGAGTCGAGGTCGCGTTGACTCTCTCGAGACTCTATACCGATGTGCTGGGAGCGTGGATGTTTCCCGTATTCATGCTCGCTGCCTTCGCGGCGATGTTCTCGACCGCCTACTCGGTGATGGACGCCTTTCCCCGGACTTTCTCGAGGATTCTCTCTACGCTGTTTCCTCGGAGTCCCATCCTGCAGAAGGAGGGCGACCCGGCTTACACGCTATTCCTGGCCGTCATCTTCCTGTTTGCCATCGGGGCCAACCGGCTCCTTCCGAACCCAGTGCTCATGGTGCAGCTCGTGGGCCTAGTGAGCCTCTCCGTGGCACCGGTGCTCTACGCGCTCAACTATTACTGTGTCACCCGGCTCATCGACGACCCGTCGATGCGCCCATCGCGCGGGCTCCGGCTTTGGGCGCTTTCGGGTCTTCTCTTCATGCTCGTCGCCGTGATCGTCTCGGTCTACGCGCGCTTTCACTGAAAGCCTGGATGGGCTTACAATAAAGCTATCCGTTTCATTCGAATCGAGCGATGTCTGAACCTTCGAGAATTCCCCTCGCAGGGAAGTTCGATTGCTGGCACCAGAGCTTCGACTTTCCCGACCTGTTGCTTGCCGTTTGCCGGACGGGCAAGACGGGCCATCTTCTCTTTTCTAGCGGTGAAGCGGAGAAGACCGTCATCATCCAGAACGGCCAGATCATCTTCGCCAAGTCCTCTTCGACCGATGACCGGCTCGGCCCCTATCTTTTGCGGGCGCGGAAGATCCGATTCGAGCATCTGATCGAGCTCTCCCGGTTCATCTCGCCTTCCAAGCGCTTCGGGACCGTGCTCGTCGAGAGCGGCGTCTTGACGCCCAAGGATCTCGTCCAAGGTGTGATTGGCCAGGTGCGCTCGATCGTCCTGAGCCTCTTCGGTTGGTCCGAAGCCGCCTACGCCTTCGAAGAGCGCGCGCTCGAAAAAGAAACGATTACGCTCCGTATCCCGACGGCGAAGCTCATCACCGACGGCGTGCGCCAGGTGGCGAGCTGGCGTCGCGTGACGACGGGGCTGGGCTCGCTCGACGCCGTCTATCGAACCAACGACGATGTTGAGGAACAGGCGGAGAAGGCGGGACTCGATCCCGACGCTCGCCGCCTGCTCGCGGAGCTGCGCGGTCCGAAGACGATTGCCGAGGCCTGTGCCGAGTCCGAGCTCAGCGACTTCGAAGTCTGCCAGCTTCTGTGGGCATTTCGCTCCCTCGAGTGGGTGGGCCCGGTTACCGAGGTTGAACCGGTCGTGATGGCAGAAGTGGCCGAGCCAGAAGCCGACGAGCCCGGCGGACTTGATGAAACCGACGGCGACGGTCTCGGCATGGTCCTCCGAGGAGAAAGCTGAGTCCACGTTCGTCGCTCTAGCACGCCGGCCCAAACTCAACCCGCGTCTAGCCGTCCGCCGGACTTACTCACCTGGGCCCGCTCGCAAGGCTCATGGCTCACTAGAGTGGTGACGTTGGAACGACCCAAGGTTCGCGGACGAACGGGCCCTTTGAGAGGGAGTTCGGCCTCTTGACAAGTAGACTGTTGTCACCCACGATGGATCAAACCTAATTTAGACAAAGATCGCCTGCGCTTTGCGCAATGGAGGGTGACCATGGGGCTTCTCGATGGCTTGATGGGGAACGCGAGTGAGGTGGATGCAGTTAAGGTGCAGACGGAGTTTGCGCAGATTCTCATGTCCCAGGAGCGGATCGAGAAAGCGTACCAATTGATCCGCGACATGTTCCTGTTTACGAACAGTCGACTCATATTCGTAAATCGTCAAGGCCTGACCGGAAGCAAGGTCGACTATCAATCGATTCCCTACAAGAGCATAACTCGCTTCAGTGTCGAGACTGCCGGTCACTTCGACCGCGACGCAGAGCTCAAGGTCTGGCTCTCTGGGACGGCGGCACCGATTCAGCTGCAGTTCAACAAAAAGCTGAACATCTACGAGGTTCAGGCCGTGCTCGCGAGCTACGTGCTGACGTAGTGCTCGTTCCGATAGAAGGTTTCCGGAGGTCGAGAACCCGCTGGCGCAATATCCCTTATCGCCGATTTGCATGTAATTCCGCAAATGAGTTGTGGATTTGCACCCGGCGAATCGCCCAAGATTCCCAACTTTGGCCGAGTTCATGGTCCTCGGCCCTAAGCTACAGAATTCTATTCAGCTTCGCGTAGTGGCGTTTCGCCTTGGCGCGATTTCCACAGCCGCTCATCGAGCACCACCGCCGCGCTCGATTGTGGCTCGTATCCAAGAACAACCAGCCGCACCCGGCACCAGCGCAGCGCTTGATGGTCTTGGGGGCCTCGTGGGTCAGCACAGCGGCGGACGACCAGGCCACTTCCCACAAGATGCTTTCCAGGGCCCTTCTTCCGGAAGCTTTCCAAAGGAACTCGCGGCCCCGGTGACCTAACTGCCGCCGCGCCGGCGCTTGGGCAAGAATGTCGTTGAGGGTCTCGAGATCCCGTCGTGCGGGCCTCTGTTCCGTGGCAAACTTCACGAACAACCGATGGAGCGCCTCACGGAGAACTATCGCCCGTTCCAAGACGGCTCGCGCTTGGTTCGGCCTGAGGCGGCCCAGTGAGGCAAGGCGTTTTCCCTCCGAGCGGGAGACGAGCCGCACCGCGCGGCTCCAGGAGAGAAGGTCGTCGAAGCTTCCGAGGCGTTCTTCGGGCTCGGCGCGGTCACGCCAGCCAACGGTGTTCACGAAGTCGAGGGCCAAGCGTCCGGCGATGGGCTCGAAACGTTTCACTTTAGCTTTCTAACCTAAAATGCCCGTTGTTCCTCGACTCCGTTCGAGACTAATATAACCTCCCAACAGGTTAGACGATAATATGCGATTTTTCTTCTTGCTCATGTGCCTCATCTGGGGACTGACCTGGATGGCCATAAAGACCGGCGTCGCCTCGGTACCACCATTTCTGTTTGCGTCTTTGCGCCTGCTGGCCGCCGGTGCGGTGCTCATGGGCCTGGCTCGAGCGAGAGGCCAATCCGTCTCGCTCCGGGGCCGAATGGGCCGCGTGGTGGCGGCGGCTGTTCTCGTGAACACCGTCGCCTACGGGGCGCTCTTCTGGGGAATGCAGTGGGTTCCTTCGGGAATCTCAGCCGTTGTCAACCTGTCTCTGATACCGCTGGGGCTGTTCTCTATGGGCCTTCTAGTCAAGGAGGAGACGTTTTCCTATCAGAAGCTCGGTGCGATCGTGGTGGGTGTGATCGGCCTCTTCATCCTTTTCGCGCCGAGGATTCGCGGGGACGAGCGTCCCGAGCTGGTCGGAATGATCGTCATCGTCACCGGAACGCTCGCCTACTGCTGGGGGTCGATACTCAGCCGACCGCTACTGCGAGAGCTCGAGACACTGGCCCTGGGCGGTCTCGAGAGCTGCATCGGTGGACTTGGTTTGGCGCTCCTCGCAGTCTTTTTCGAGCCTATCGGCCTTCCCACGTTCCGCGCCTTTCTATCTCCGCCGGTCCTGTTGAGCTGGCTCTTTCTCGTTCTGGGAGGCTCGGTGAGCGCCTTTACCATCTATCTGACCCTGCTTCGCGACTGGGGACCTAGCCGCGCGGGGCTCTACGCCTTCGTTTCTCCGGTGGTCGCGCTCCTGGTTGGTGTCCTATTCTTCGAGGAGTCGCTGGGGCCGTTCGAGATCATCGGGTCGGTCACGATGCTGGGTGCTGCGGGAATCGCGCTCGAACGCGCTTAGCGCTTTCCCCCGAGCCCTAGACCGGGAGATAATGAAGGGTTTTTGCGGCCCGAGCGTAAGCCAACGATGTCTGTTCGTGTGAACGTCGACGGAGTGCCAGGAGACGATGCGGCCCGCCTCATCTCCCCGCTGGATCAAGGGTTCTTGTTCGGCGCGAGCGTGTACGAGGCGGTGCGCACTTATGACGGTCGGCCTTTCCTTCTGGAACGTCATCTCAAGAGGCTTCGCGAGTCGGCTGCGGCGCTCGACATCGTTTTCGAGACGAACGACGAGGAGCTGGCGAAGCGCATCGACGACACCCTGGAGGCTGCCAGAAACCCGGAGTCACAGATCCGCATCGTCGTTTCGGCGGGTGTGGGTCGCATCGACTACGGCGCCGGCTCGACGTCGAAACCAACCGTGGTCATCGTCGTCCGGCCGCTTCCCGATTTTCCCGAGACGCTCTATCGAGACGGAGCCGATGCCGTCTTCGTGACGATCATGCGAGCCGCTCCCGGCAATCTGAGTCCTCGAATCAAATCGTCGAATCTCCTGAACAACGTGATGGCGCTTCGCCAGGCACATGCCCGGGGCGCGTACGAGGCGCTCATGTTGAACAGCGCGGGCGAAGTGGCGGAGGGCTCGATGTCGAACGTCTTCATCGCGAAAGGCGGCACCCTTCGGACTCCGCCGCTCGACGCCGGAATCCTCGAAGGGATCACCCGCGAGCTGGTGTTTGAGATCGTGAGTGAGAGCGGCCTCGAGCTCGAGGAGGCAACGTTTTTGCCCGACGAGCTTCTCGCCGCCGACGAGGTGTTCGTCACCGCTTCGGCGCGCCAGATCGTTCCCATCGTTCGCGTGGACGGCGTCACCATTGGCGACGGTCGACCCGGCCCGCTGACCCGCAGACTCATTCTCCTATACCGAGACAAAGTGCGTGCCCTGATGCGTCCTTCGTCCAATCCTCAAGGTGGTTCATGAAAAGCGACATCGAAATCTCCCGCTCCTTCATACCCGAGCCCATCTCCGCGATCGCGGACAAGCTAGGACTCGAGCCCGGCGAATGGCACCCGTTCGGGCCACATATCGCGAAAGTGGACACGGCGATCCTGAGCCGGCCTGTGCGCAGCAAGAACCCGCGTCTGATTCTGGTCTCCGCGATAACGCCCACGCCCGCGGGCGAGGGCAAGACCACGACGAGCATCGGCCTCGCTCAGGGTCTCGCGAGGATGGGCGAGTCGGCCTGTCTGGCGCTTCGCGAGCCCTCGCTCGGACCGTGCATGGGGATGAAAGGAGGAGCCACGGGCGGCGGCTATAGCCAGGTGTATCCCATGGATCGGATCAACCTGCACTTCACCGGCGATTTTCACGCAGTCACCTCGGCGCACAACCTTATATCCGCCGCTCTCGACAATCATCTGCACTTCGGTAACGCGCTCGGCATCGACCCACGACGCGTCACCTGGAAACGGGTCATCGACATGAACGACCGTTCGCTCCGCAAGGTTACCGTCGGTTTGGGAGGACCGCTCCAGGGCGTTCCTCGTGAGACGGGGTTCGACATCACGGCGGCCTCGGAAATCATGGCAATCCTGTGCCTGGCGGCGAACGAGTCCGACCTGAGACGGCGCGTGGATCGCATCCTCGTTGGATTCACTTACGGGAAGGAGCCCGTTTCCGCGGCGAAGCTGAACGTCTCCGGCGCCGTGCTGGCACTGCTCCGAGACGCCCTTCAGCCCAATCTCGTCCAGACCCTCGAAGGAGTGCCCGCCTTCATCCACGGCGGCCCTTTCGCCAACATCGCCCACGGCTGCAACAGCGTCGTCGCCACCCGCTGCGCGCTTCACCTCGCGGATTGGGCAGTCACCGAAGCGGGTTTCGGATTCGACCTGGGCGGGGAAAAATTCTTCGATATCAAGTGCCGCTCCGCCGGGTTGAATCCCGCGGCCGTGGTCCTCGTTTCGACCGTTCGAGCGCTGAAGATGCATGGGGGAAAAACCAAGGACGGATTGACGACGCCTGACCCGAGTGCGGTTCGTGCGGGGCTTGTCAACCTGGACAAGCATGTGGAGAACGTCCGACATTTCGCAAGGGACGCCGTCGTGGCGCTCAATCGTTTCGGAAGCGACTCCAACGAAGAGATCGAGGTCGTCCGGAAGCGCTGCGAGGAGCTATCGGTGCCTTTCGCGGTGTCGGATCACTATGCCCGGGGCGGCGAAGGTGCGATCGAGCTCGCACGCACCGTCATGGCGCAAGCGGCCGCCCCGTCGGCTCCCGCCGAGCCGCTCTACCAGGTCTCCGATCCGGTCCGAGAGAAGATCCGCAGAGTGGCACGCCAGATGTACGGAGCTCGAGACGCCGTCTTCACCAAAGAAGCGGACAAACAACTCGCCGAGATCGAAAGGCTTGGTTACGCCGAGCTTCCCGTTTGCATCGCCAAGACCCAGAACTCGCTTTCGGATGATCCGGCCCTTTTCGGGCGGCCGGAGAATTTCGACATCACCGTGAGCGGGATCGAGATCAACGCCGGCGCGGGCTTTCTCGTGGTCCTCACGGGAGACATCATGCGGATGCCCGGCCTTCCGCGGCGGCCTCGGGCCGAAAACATCGATCTCGTCAAAGGCCAGATCGAGGGACTTCAGTAGCGCTACAGATCGCGGGCGGAGCCGACCTTTCGGCTCGAGGGGGAGATCACTTCGGGCTCGGGGGTGAAATCCTCGCCGGGGTTCACGAAGCGGTTCATCTCGATCTGGTACTGCCGATCGTAGAGCTCCCGATAGCGACCCCCGATGGCCAGAAGGGCATCGTGACTCCCTCGCTCGACGATCCTGCCTCCTTCGAGCACGAGGATCTGATCCGCGCTCACGATCGTGGACAGGCGATGCGCGATCACGAAAGTAGTTCGTCCTTTCCTAAGCGACCGCAGGCCATCTTGAATCATCGCTTCGCTTTCGCTGTCGAGGCTCGAGGTCGCCTCGTCGAGAACGAGAATCTCGGGATCCGAAAGGATGGCGCGGGCAATGGCGATACGCTGCCGCTGCCCGCCCGATAGCTTGACGCCTCTCTCACCGACGACGGTGTCGTAGCCTTCGGGAAACCGCTCGACGAACTCGTCGCAGTGCGCGATGCGACTGACGTCGCGAATCTCGGGATCGGTCGCCTCTGGCCGCGAGTAAGCGATGTTCTCCCGCACGGTTCCGTCGAACAGGAAGTTGTCCTGCAAAACGACCGCGACGTGTCGCCGGTAATCACGGAGCTTCAGCTTTGCTAGGTCCCTTCCGTCGACGAGGATCCGGCCGGTCTGAGGACGGTTGAAGGTGAGGACGAGGCTGATGAGGGTGCTCTTGCCCGAGCCGCTTGATCCAACCAGGGCGGTGGTCGTGCCAGCGGGCGCATCGAACGAAATGCCGGCGAGAACCGGTACGCCTTCCCGATACTCGAACCCGACGTTCTCGAAGCTTATGTCTCCTCGAATAGCGCCGACGGGGTCGCAATCCCGGTCACGCTCGTCCTCGGTCGCGAGACTTCGGATCTCGCGAATCCGGTCGAGACCGGCGAAAGCCTCGCTGAGCTGGGTGGAGATCGAGGAGATCTGAACGAGCGGGGCGGCCACGAGACCGGTGAAGAAGATGTACATGACGAAGTCGCCGAGCGTCATCTGGCCCGAGAGTATCGCCCGGCCACCCACGACGATCATGAGGACGCCGACGGCTCCCAGGATGATCGTCGAGAGCGACGAGACCCCGGAAATCGCGGTGACAGACTTGGCGACGTTTCGGAAGAGCTCGTGCACGTTGTGAGCGAAGATTCGCCCCTCGCGCTTTTCCGACGTGTAGGCTTTCACGATGCGAATGCCGGCGAACGTCTCGCCGAGCCGGCCAGTGGCGGTTGCATTCAGCTCGCTCCTCTTGCGGAAGAGCGGCCGCAGCCGAGTGAACGTGAAGGCCATCCCGATTCCGAAGGCGGCGAGTACGACGAGTGTCAGGGACGTCAGGCGCCAGTTGAGGTAGAAGAGGACGCCCAACGAGACCGAGGCGGTGAGAAGTCCTCCGAACAACTGCACCAGGCCCGTGCCTACCAGGTTCCGGATGCCCTCGGCATCGGACATGACGCGCGAGATTAGCTCGCCGCTCTTGACCGAGTCGAAGTACGAGATGGGAAGGCGAAGGATGTGCTGGTTCACCTTCTTGCGCATCTCGGTGATCGCGCGCTGGGCGGCGACACCCAGAAGCTGCGAGAGACCGAACGCCGTCGACGCTTGAATCAAGGTGGCCAGCCCCGCCGCGGCGGCGAGGGGGACGAGCAGCTCGCTCCGGTGGTTCGCGATCACCTCGTCGATGAGGTACTTCGAGGAAGCGGGGAGTACGAGCCCAGCGAGCCGGCCGATGAGCATCAACACGAACCCGAGCGCGAGACGGTATCTTCGCTCCCAGATGACGTCCTTCGCCTCGGCCCAGACGACGGATAGACCCGGCTTGCCGCCGCCCCCTGAGACGGGACGTGAGCTCCCGCGGGTGCGTTCCGCTCGTCGAGACAGTCCAGAGAGTCTCACGCTCGCAGTTGCCCGTCCGCAGTCGAGAGATCCGAAAGCGGCACAGTCCGTCGTCTGTCGACTGTCCAATGTGGACTCTTGGCGCAGCGCTCCCCCCCTCGGAAGCTTGTCCGACCCGTCAATATCTTCATGGCGTTAGCGCAGCTAGTCCAACTATAACGTGACGCGGAAAAGGATGCCTTTCTTGAAGCTCCACCGGAACGTCTGGGCCACCTCGGTCGCGAGCTTCCTCACCGACGTTTCCAGCGAGATGATCTGGAACGTCCTGCCGCTGTTTCTGTCCAACGTTCTCGGCGCCCGGATGACGGTCGTCGGTCTCATCGAAGGTGCGGGCGAGAGCCTTTCGAGCCTCCTCAAGGTCTTCTCCGGATTCCTCTCCGACAGATACTCGAATCGAAAGAAACTCGCGGTTTCCGGATACGGTCTGTCGACGGTCGCGAAACCCCTTCTCTACTTCGCGACGACGTGGGGGACGGTGCTCGCCGTGCGCGTCACTGACCGGATCGGGAAAGGAATCCGGACGGCGCCGCGAGACGCCCTTTTGGCCTCGAGTGTTCCCACCGATCAGCGCGGCTTCGCCTTCGGACTTCACCGCGCCGCGGATACCGCCGGCGCCTTCGTCGGCCTCGTCGCGGCCGGCGCCGTCGTATGGCTCACGCAGCGCGGCGGACTCGAGCTCGAGCGAGCGACGTTTCAAACACTCGTCTTCTGGGGGGCGATCCCCGCGGCAATCGCCGTGCTGGTTCTGGCGCTCGCCGCCAAGGAAGTCGGGACTTCACGACCGACGTCACGTCCGAGACTTACCCTCGAGGGGTTCGACCCTGAGTTTCGGCGTTTCCTTCTGGCAGAGGCCGTGTTTACTCTCGGCAACTCCGCCGACGCCTTCCTCGTGTTGAGGGCCCAAGAGCGCGGCTTGTCCGTTCTCGGAATCCTCGCCATGCTCGCGGGCTTCAACCTCGTCTACGCCCTCTTGTCCGTGCCCGCCGGGAGATGGTCGGACCGGCTAGGGAGACGGCGAGTGATCGTGGTCGGATGGCTCTCCTACGCGGTGATCTATCTGGGTTTCGCCCTGGCCGAAGGCGTGGAGCATATCGTTCCCCTGTACGTGGCCTATGGTTGCTACCATGGACTCACCGACGGCGTCGCCCGCGCCTACGTGGCGGACGTGTCGGCGGAAGACAAACGCGGGACGGCATTCGGCCTCTTCCATGCCGCGATCGGAGCTGTGGCGCTTCCCTCGAGCCTCCTTGCCGGGCTTTTATGGCAAAACATCGGTCCTTCGGCTCCCTTCTGGATTGGCGCCACGCTCGCGCTCTTGGCGACGTTTCTTCTCCTAGCTCCCTTTTCCCGGCTCACGACCGCGAGACGGCTCTAGGTTGGCAATCGTGCCGGAATTGCGAAGGCTGCTTTCGTGGATTCATCGCTTGATTGCCGACGACGCCCATGATGACATAACAGCATGGTCGGGGACGATATGAGGCGATGAAACCGAACCCGATTGCCGTCTTTTGTCTTTTGCTGGGCCTTGCTTCCTCCGTCGCGGCATCGAACGCGCCCCGTGTCGTCGTCCTGAACTTGTATTACGCGAAGCAGGGCAGTGAGGAAGATGTTCTCGAGACCCGGCTCGAGGCTTCCCGCGTGCGCGGTCGCCTGGGTCTTCCCAGAGGGCGGGTGCTCCGCCGGATCCAGGGACCCGACTCGCTCCCCGAAGTGATCTGGGAATGCGAGTTCGAGGACGTCAGCGCGCACGACCGGGACATGGACGCCCGCGCCGCGAGCCACGATTTCGAGGCAGTGCGGACGAGAATGGGAACGCTGCTCGAGCGTTTCGAGCGTTCGCTGTGGGAGCTGCGACACGGTGGCATCGATGGCGTGGACGTGCCGGCCATTAGCGTTCTCAATGCCTATTACCCGAGCCCGGGGCGTGAAGAGGACGTCCTCTCCCATCGCGTCCATGCGAGCGAGGTCCGCGGCTCGCTCGGCTTCCCTGAGGGTCGGGTCCTTCATCGAATCTCTGAAGGCGTTCTTCCGACCGTTCTCTGGCAGATGGACTACGTTGACCTCGAGGCGCGCCGGCGCGACTCCGATGGAGTCGGCGCCACCGCGGAGTTTCAGGAAGTCATGGAGAAGATGGGAACGCTCATCCGGCATTTCGAGCGCGGTGTGTTCGAGGTCGTGAGCGAGTCTCGTCGAGACTGAATCGACCCCGGAGGCCGCACGTCAGGGTTCGATCTCCCATTGGAAAACGCCGTATAATGCTCCCCAAGTTGCTGACGGGGCTTGTACCCGCACGACAAGCCTCTCGGGCCACCGTCGGGGAGAGACGATGAAGAGGTTTGCCTTTGCGGTAGTGGGCGTCACATTACTGTGCGTCTGGCTCACGGCGGACGAGGCCCCGGTGCGAGCGGCCGTGGCGGCGGCCCAAACGCCGGAAGCGAGTCCGGATTCGCTCGAAGAGCTGAATTTCGTCGTCCAGGACTACTGCCTCGTCTGCCACAACGACACCGCGCTGACCGGAGGCCTGACGCTCGAGGGTTTCGACGTCGCCCGGGCCGTCGAAAATGCCGAGGTCGCCGAGCGGATGATTCGCAAGCTCCGAGCGGGCATGATGCCGCCACCCTACGCGCCCCATCCCGAGATCGAGCAAATCGACGCTCTCGTCGGGCTGCTCGAGAGACGAATCGATGAGGCCTACGAGAACAACCCCAACGCCGGTCGAAGGCCCTTCCAGCGCCTGAACCGAGCCGAGTATGAGCGCTCGGTTCGCGACCTGGTGGGAATCGACGTGGATGTCACCGCGTTCTTGCCGCCGGACACGATAAGCCACAGTTTCGACAATATTGCCGACGTTCAGACGATGTCCGCCACGCTTCTCGAAGGATACATGCGCGCCGCCGACCAGATAAGCCGCCTAGCGGTCGGCGATCCGGACACGAGCCCGACCGAGGCAACCTACAAGCTTCCACGAACGGCGTCGCAGATGCAGCACGTCGAAGGGGCCCCCATGGGAACGCGGGGCGGGATATCCGTCGTCCACAACTTTCCCGCTGATGGCAACTACATCTTCAAGGTGCAGCTCCACGGCACCCCAACAGGGCTCCTCTTCGGGCTCACCAACGAAGACGAGACGATCGAGATCTCGATCGAGGGCGAGCGCGTGGCTCTTCTCGGCATCGATCCATTGATGACGGAGTCGGATGCCAACGGCCTGATCTTGCAGACGGATCCCATTGCGGTCCGGGCCGGTCCGCACCGCGTCGCCGCCGCTTTCATCCAGAGATTCGTGGGGCCGATCGACGACCTGGTGGCGCCCATCGACCATACGCTCGCCGATACGACCGTCGGTGAGGCCTTCGGCATGACGACCTTGCCCCACCTGCGCTTTTTCAGCATCAACGGGCCGCACCATGTGACCGGGGTTTCCGACACACCGAGCCGCCGCCAGATATTCACGTGCCGCCCGGTCTCTGCTGAAGACGAGATTCCCTGCGCGAGCGAGATCGTGACCCAGCTGGCGACGAAGGCCTACCGGAGGCCGGTGAGCGAGAGCGACGTCGAAGGTCTCATGTCCTTCTACCAGGCCGGTCGCGACGAGGGGGATTTCGAGACGGGCATCAGAAAGGCCTTGCAGGCGATACTCGCCAGCCCTCACTTCGTTTTCCGGCTCGAGCGCCTTCGGGCAGAAGCGGGGCCGGGAGAGAACACTCTCATCAGCGATCTCGAGCTCGCCACCCGGCTTGCGTTTTTCCTCTGGGCCTCCGTTCCCGACGACGAGCTCGTCGCGATCGCGAGCAATGGAGCTCTTCGCGAGCCCGGCGTTATCGAGGAACAGATTCGACGCATGCTCCGGGATCCACGCGCAAAGTCGCTCGCCACGCGATTTTTCGCCCAGTGGCTGCGATTGCAGGACCTCGAGAAGATTCACCCTGATGCGTTGCTCTATCCTTATTATGACCAGACGCTGGCCGAGGCCATGCGGCGCGAGTCGGAGCTGCTCTTCGAATACATGCTCCGCGAAGACCGCAGCTTGCTCGATCTGCTGACTGCGGACTACACCTTCGTCAACGAGCGCCTCGCCGAGCATTACGAGATTCCCAATGTGACCGGGGCCGACTTCCGGCGCGTGCGGCTCGATGACGATACGCGAAGGGGCATCCTGGGCCACGGCAGCATCCTCACACTGACGTCCATTGCCGATCGGACGTCACCGGTTCAGCGGGGAAAGTGGATTTTGGAGGTTCTTCTCGGAACTCCACCGCCACCGCCACCGCCGAACATACCGCAGCTCGAAGCGACCAAGGAGGTCGAGGGCGGTGAGCTCCTCACCGTCCGAGAATTGCTGGCGAAGCACCGCGCCGATCCCGCGTGCAAGTCGTGTCACGATGTGATCGACCCGCTCGGCCTGGCTCTCGAGAACTTCGACGTGACGGGACGGTGGAGGATCAAGGACAACGGAGCTCCTATCGACGCGTCGGGCGAGCTCTACGACGGCACGACGCTGGATGGTCCCGCGGGTCTTCGCCAGGCTCTTTTGAGATATTCCGATACCATCATCTCGCGCTTCGCGGAGAGCCTCATGACGTACGGGATCGGCCGCAGGGTCGAGTATTACGACATGCCGGCGGTACGGCGGATCGTCCACGCCGCGGCCGAACGGGACAACCGGCTGTCCGCGTTCATCGAGGGTGTCGTCAAGAGCCCCGCGTTCCAGATGAGGACGGTGGAGCTGACAATGAGCACCGAGGAGCCATAGCAGGGTGATGACAAACTCAGCCCACCCTAACCGAGCGGAGCGAGCCCGGCGCGCTTGTCGCGCCGTAATCAGTTCGAGCCGTGGCGGCTCGATCGATCACGGGTCCCGCCAAGGCATTGATCCAGGAGGAACAGGCCAATGGTCATCACGAACAAGCACATATCCCGCCGCACGGTACTTCGCGGCATGGGCGCGACGGTCGCAATGCCGTTTCTCGAAGCGATGGTGCCCGCGCGCAAGGCGTGGGGCAACGTCCCGTCGATTCCGACTCGTCTGGTGTGCATCGAGATGGTCCATGGGGCCGCGGGCAGCACCAAGTACGGGCTCGAGAAGAACCTGTGGGCGCCGGCGGCCGACGACAGTGAGTTCGATCTCACTCCCACGGCACTGAGCTCACTGGAGCCGTTTCGGAGCCACTTGACGATCGTCAGCAACACCGACGTCCGTCAAGCGGAGGCATTCACGCTGCCGGAGATCGGTGGCGACCATTTCCGATCGAGTGCCGTGTTCCTGACGCAGTGTCACCCGAAGCAGACCGAGGGATCGGACGTTCGAGCCGGGACGTCCTTGGAACAGCTCTACGCGAACCGGTTCGGACAGGACACGCCCGTTCCCTCGATGCAGCTTTCGATCGAAAGCGTGGACCAGGCGGGGGGCTGCACCTACGGCTACTCCTGCGTCTATACGGACACGATCAGCTGGGCGTCGGAGAACGATCCCCTGCCCATGGTCCGAAACCCTCGTGTCGTGTTCGATCAGCTCTTCGGCGCCGGTGCCACTCCGGATGAACGTGCCGAGCGCCGGCGAACCGACAGCAGCATTCTCGACTGGATCAGCGACGAAGTTGCTCGCATGAACAAAGAGCTCGGACCCTCCGACCGCCGTCGACTGAGCGATTACCTCGAGAGCGTTCGAGAGATCGAGCGCCGCATCCAGAAAATCGAAGAGCGAAACCGGAGCGGCGAGCCGCGAGAGCTGCCCGGCGCACCCATCGGGGTCCCGGACTCGTTCGACGAGCACGTGAAGCTGATGTTTGACTTGATGGTGGCAGCGTTCGCGTCGGACACCACGCGCGTGTTCTCGTTCAAGATGGGCCGCGACGGCTCGGGTCGCGTCTACCCCGAGAGCGGAGTGACCACGGGGTTCCATAATTCCTCGCATCATCGCGAGCAGCCAAAGCGCATCGAGGAGTTCTTCGCGATCAACCGATACCACGTCAGCACGATTCCCTACCTCCTCAGAAGGCTCGAGGAGACGACCGAGAGTGACGCCAATTTGCTCGAGAAGTCCCTCGTCCTCTACGGCTCGCCCATGGGCAACCCGAACGTCCATAACCACAAGCGTTGTCCGTTGTTTCTCGCCGGACATGCGAACGGCCAGTTCAAGGGCAATCTCCACGCCAAGGCGGCCGATGAGACACCGATGGCGAACGCGATGTTCACCGTGCTGCGCCGGCTCGGACTCGACGATCTCGAGAGCTTCGGGGACAGTACGGGAGAGATGGCGATTTAAAGCGCACCGCGCGGTACCGACGGAGGGCGACGATGTTGGAAGTAAAGGGCATAGGAAACGGCTTTCGCGTGGTGGCGGCCGGATCCTGCCTCTTGGCACTGGTCGCGGCTAGGCCGGGTGACGTTCCCGGGTCCGGCCGCTCTCCCGTTGCCGACGCGGCCATGCAGGGTGACTTGGAGACCGTCCGCCTCTTGTTGCGGCAGGGGATGGACGTGAATTCGGCTCAGGGCGACGGCATGACGGCGCTTCATTGGGCTGCCCTGAGCGGCAACGGCGAGATGGCCGAGATGCTCCTCTACGCTGGAGCGAACGTGGGAGCGACCACACGCTTGGGCGCGTACACGCCACTCCTGTTCGCCAGCCAAGGCGGCCACGCTTCCCTGATCGCGATGTTGGTTTCCGCCGGAGACAACCCCAACACCACGACCACTTCGGGAACCACGCCCCTCATGCTGGCCGCGGCCTCAGGCAGTACCGACGCGGTCGAGGTGCTGCTCGACCACGGTGCCGACGTGAACGCGACCGACACGGACAAGAAGCGAACGGCGTTGATGTTCGCCGCCGCCCGAAATCGCAGCGATGTGATCGACGTCTTGACTGCTCGAGGCGCCGACGTGAGCATCGCGACGGAAGTGGTCGATGTCGGCGCGCTCGACGAGAAGTACAACGAGTCGGTTCGCGAACGCGAGAAAGAGCGCGTGGCTGCCGCCAAAGCGGCGGCGGCAGCTCAGGGCCACACCGAAGAGGGCGCACCTCGAGCCGACGAGCCCAACGAGCCCAACGAGGAGGAACAGAAGTCAGAGAGCACCGGGAACGTCTTCTCGAAGCTCTTTGCCTGGGTTCCCGGCGTGGGAGGCCCCAAGAAACCCGAGGCCGCCGAGCGTCGGAATTTTCGTGACCCCTTCGGCAAGCTCGTCGGTAACCAGGGCGGTCTCACGCCTTTGCACCTGGCGGCCCGGGAGGGTCATCGGGAGGCCGTGGAATCGCTTCTCGCCGCCGGCGCCGACATCGACCGGCTGAGCGAGGGCGATCACACGAGCCCGTTGCTGATCGCCACCATCAACGGGCATTTCGATCTGGGAAAGTACCTCGTGGAGAAAGGCGCCGATCCGAACTTGATGAGCGATGCCGGCGCGACCCCGCTGTATGCGGCCATCAACGTGCAGTGGGCACCGAAGGCGCTCTATCCGCAGCCGAGGGCTCAGACTCAGCAGCAGTTGTCTTATCTCAATTTCATGAAACTCCTGCTGGAAAAGGGGGCGGATCCGAACGTCCGTCTGAGAAAAAAGCTCTGGTACTCGAGCTACAACTTCGACCTGAGCGGAGTCGACGAGTCCGGTTCGACGCCTTTCTGGCGGGCCGCCTACGGCGCCGACGTCGAGGCGATGCGATTGCTCGTGTCCTTCGGAGCGGACCCCAACCTCCCCACGGTGGCGCCCGAGGGACGCTCGTTTGGGGACGTTGGGCCCGACGCCGACGAGAAGAAGGACCCGTCCGGGTTACCGCCGGTTCTCGTGGGGGGGCCGTCAGTCACTCCGCTTCTGGCCGCTTCGGGGGTCGGATACGGCAAGGGGTTTGCTGCCAATTCCCACCGACACCATCCTGCGGGATTCATGCCCGCCGTTCGATACCTCGTCGAGGAGCTCGGTGCCGACGTGAACGCCAGAGATCACGAGGGCTACAACGCTCTCCATCATGCCGCTTCGAGGGGAGACGTGGAGATGATCCGCTACCTAGTGGACGAAAGCTGCGATGTAACCGCCGTGAGCCGGCGGGGGCAAACGACGGCGGACATGGCGAACGGCCCGGTTCAGCGAATCCAGCCTTTTCCCGAGGCCTTGGCGCTATTGGAGTCGTTGGGCTCGAAGAACAACCACAACTGCGTCTCCTGTTGATAGCGAGCGAGTCAGACGTTCGCGCGGCTGAAGAACTCCTTCAATAGCTTGCGAATCACCGCCGTGGATCCCAGGACGGCGACCAGGTTCGGAACCGCCATGAGCCCGTTCAGTGTATCCGCGATATCCCAGATGAGGTGAAGGCTTCCCGTGGCGCCGAACCAGACGGCACCCACCCACATGAGGCGGTAAGGGAGAACCGCGCGGTTACCGAGCAGGTAGACAGCACCCGTCTCTCCGTAGAACGACCAGCCGATCAAGGTCGAGAACGCAAAGGTGAGAATGCCGACGGAGACGATCGCGTCGCCCCACACTCCGGGAAGGCCGATCTCGAACCCCTTGGCCGAAAGAGCGGCGCCGGTCAAGCCCTCCTCCCAGGCGCCGGTGGCCAGGATCACGAAGGCGGTCAGCATACAGACGATGAAAGTGTCCACCACCACCTCGAAGATTCCGTACACCGCCTGGCGAACGGGGTGATCGGTCACCGCGGCGGCGTGGACGATAGGAGCGCTCCCGAGTCCCGCCTCATTGGAGAACAGACCCCGGGCGACTCCGAATCGGATGGCCTGCATCACCGTCGCGCCGGCGAACCCTCCGACGGCCGCCTGACCGCTGAAGGCGCCCTCGAGAACAAGCAGAACGGCATGCGGGATCGCCCCGGCGAAGCGGACAAGAATGACCAACCCACCGCATACGTAGAAAATGCACATGAAGGGAACGAGAAGCTGCGTCACTTCCGCGATGCGCTTGAGCCCGCCCAGAACGACGAGGGCAACGAGACCCATCAGCATCACTCCGCTCACGCGAGGATCGATGCCGAAGCTTGCCTCCAGGGCGTCCGTCACCGAGTTCGCCTGCACCATGTTGCCTATCCCGAAGGCCGCGAGGCTCGTCAGCAAAGCGAAGATCGTACCGAGCCAGGGAAGACCAAGCCCTTTTCGGAGAACGTACATAGCGCCGCCGCGCATCGTGCCGCCCGCGTCGACCTCCCGATAGTGAAGCGCCACCACGATCTCGCAGAACTTCGTGCACATGCCGAGCAGTCCGGAAACGAGGAGCCAGAACACCGAGCCGGGGCCGCCGATGCTGATGGCGGTCGCGACGCCGGCAATGTTTCCCACGCCCACCGTGCTCGCGAGCGCGGTGGCCACGGCTTGAAACGGGGTCACCGTGCCGCTGCCCGAGCCCTTGGAGGTGAGCTTGCCCAACACCTCACGAAACGTGAAGCCGAGACGACGAAACTGGACGCCTCCGGTCCAGAACGTGAGGAACAGGCCCGTTCCCATCAGAGCGATGATGAGTGGTGCACCCCAGACGAAGGCGTTGAGCCGCGAGTGAATCTCGAGAATCTGGTCCATGGTGGCGCGCATGCTATCGAATCCATCAATGAAAACCAATCCGGATTGGGTGAGGGGCCGAGCTGACAACGAAGCACAGATGTGATGTCATAGCCAGCTCATGCCGCCGAGAGCGAGTCGACTCCAATTGTCGCCGGAGTACGGCGAGCCTTCCAAAACGGACGGTCTGCAACCCTGGTCTTACGTCGCTTGTTGCGGGCCGTGCACTACTGGCTGTCGACCGTGAGCCCCCTTGCCGTTCTCGTTCTGGTGCTTGCGGGATCGTTCGCCGAAACGGCGCGTGAGATGCGCGTCGTCATGGGGACGGTGGCTGAGGTTCGCGTCTCGGGAACGCTCGAGCCAGAACGGCTCATGGGAGCGGCATTCGCCCGCATCGAAGAAACCGAAGCGTCGCTTTCGATCTGGATCGAGAAAAGCGAAATTTCACGACTGAACGAAGCCGGTGAGGCCGTACTGAGCGCGCTTGCCTTCCACGCGGTTGCCAAATCCCTCGAGATGGCGCGCGCCTCGAATGGCGCTTTCGATCCGACGCTCGTCGCGAACGGCTTCGAGAAAGTCGATCTCGACCACGAGAGCCGCGAGGTTCGCCTCGGAGCGGGGATGAAGCTCGATCTCGGAGGAATCGCAAAGGGCTACGCGGTGGACCGCGCCCTCGCCGAGCTGGAAGGCTCGGTGGTGAGCGCGCTCGTCGACATCGGGACGAGCTCGATTGGCTTGTTCGGGGCCGAGGCAGTGACGTTCGAGATTCGTGACCCCGCCGGGGGCGTTCCTCCGGCAAGCTTTCGACTGTGCCAGGGTGCCGTCGGCTCCTCCTCCCGCGATCAGTGGGGCGATCACATCGAAGACCCAAGGACCGGACAGCCGGCCTCGAGCGTGAGCGCCGTTACCGTCGTGAGCCCGTCCGCTCTCGAGGCCGATGCGCTCGCGACGGCGGTCTTCGTGCTCGGTGTCGATGCCGGGCTCGCCCTCGTGGCGAGTCGACAAAGCGACGCTGCGGCTCTCGTCGAGGAGGAACAGCGTCGTGAGCTGTGGACGACGCCGGGATTCGCCGAGCGCTATGCTCTAGAGCTCGCCGAAGGCACGGTCATACGGGTGCGCTCCTCGCCATCGAGCCGCGCCCCCGCTCTCAGGAGAAACACCGCGAGGACCACGAGGACGACGCCGAGCGCCGCCTGCAGCAGCACGAAGCCGACGATCTTCGTGGGCGCGAGTCCCGGGTGAACGAAGCGCACCAGCCATCCCCCGGCTTCCTGCAGCATGGCCCCGAGGAAAGCCGTGAGGATCAGGCCGACTTTGAGAGCTCGATCGAGAGGGACGAAGATGAGGAGATGCGTGAGGAAGAGCAGCACGATCCCCATCATGGGCAGGTGCATGTGCGTCGTCTCCAGCATCGAAGCCACGGAGCGCGGCGGGCGAAAATCCTCCTCGGAGCCGTTGTAGTAGCTGACGACGGAGCTCGCCGACAGATCCATGCGGGCGAAGTACATGGCGAGGTTCGTCACCCAGAGCCCCATCAGAAGCGCAAGGGTCAGGCCCAGGGTCAGCCGCATGAGCGGGTGGTTTTGAAAACCGCCGTTCTGCATGTACTTCATCTCTAGGGGCTCTCCTCCCACCGCGCCGGGGCGGATTGCTCCCGATGCAAGATGCGGTCGATCGCCAGCGAGCGACGAACGGCTTCGGTAAGCGCCTGCACGGTAAGAGTCGCCCCCGTGACCCGCCGTATCCCGCGCCCCGGCCAGAGCTCTTCATCGAGCGCTCTTCCATCGAACGCCTCGAGCCATTTCTCTCGAGGCAAGTAGTCTCTGGGCTCGGCGAACTGGAGCACGAGCGCGGCACGGATGGCGCCGCTCGGATCGACTGCGGTGAGCACGGTCTCCGGCATGGTGCGAACCGTGTGGGTGTCGAGGTAGGCCCTTCCAAGCAGCGCGTCGTCCGAGTACGCCAGAATCATGGTCACGACGGGGGATGGAAGACGCGAGCGGGCCTCCTTCTGAATCCTCTCGACCTGCGTTTCGGTCAAGTACAGCACTTTGCGCTCGAACGTCGCTCCGGGAAAAGCGCGCTCGAGCGCTTGCTGCTCTGTCAAGATAACGGACGCGGCCGCAGGTGACAGAGCGAGGGCGACAGCGCCCAGAGCGGCCAGCGCCTCATTCGGCAGCGTTCTCTTCATCGGCCTCATTAAAACAGGAACCCGAGGGCGACGTTGAGCTGATTCACACCGCTATCGGCCTCGTTTCTGATGCGCTGATAGTCCGCCTTGATGACGACGCGTGAGATCGGCTTCACGTCGATGCCGACCGTCAGCAGGCTCTGGTCCGTAGCCGGATTCTCCGCGAAACCGGGAGGAACCGTGTCCTGGGTGTCCAGCTTCTCGTAACGAAGATAAGGAGCGAGCGCCCATTCGCCCCGCGGAAACAGAGTCATCAAGTCATAAGCGGCTTCGACGTACCATCCCGACTGTTTTTCTCCCACGGAGCTCGTACCGGTGAGAGCGTTCGCTTCGTTGACCAGGGCGGCATCGCCCAGGGTCCCTTTTGCGTAGAGACCGCGAAAATGCCACCCGCGGTAGCGATACTGGGCGTGAAGCTCGAAGAGCGACACTCGAGCCCCAAGGGGCTGGCCCGCCACGTCCGCTCCCTGACCGGAGTTTCCGGTGTAAAGTGATGCGCCAGCGAGAAGCCCGGACATTCCGGTAAGATCAACCCGACCGGTGAAGGCGAAGTCCTCGGCGAGGCTCCTCGCGCCCTTCTGCCGGCCGCCTCGAATACCCGAGGCGTTGAACCCCGCGGCGTCGAGGCCGGCAATCGCGTAAGCCCGATAGGAGAGGAAAGCCGTCTCTCCGAAGATACCCACTCCGTTCTCGCGCCAGGTCGAGGGAATGATGGCGGACTCGACCTCGGGACGTCGCGCGCCGTAGAAGATCGGCGGCTCGTGAAGCTCGTTGAGAAACCCCAGCGGAACCAGGAGCATGCCCCCACGGACGCCGAGCTCGGGCCGAAGGGAGAAGTCGAGGTAGGCGAACTCCAGAGAGACCTCGCCGCCGCTCCCCGTCGAGGCGTGCTCGAACTCGATCTCGCTGTTGAAATGAATCCGGTCGCTGAACTTGTAGCCGACATAGAGGATGGCGCGAAGGAAATCGAGCTGGTCCGTCTTGCCGGCCGGGACCCCGTTTTGGCGCTCTTCAGCGAAGCTCTGATAGAGCATCTCGCCGTAACCGCCGATGGAAACACCTCGCTCGACGGCATAGACCTTCGAGGCCGCGGGGCCGAATCCGCGCTGGCCCTCGGTCACATCCACCTCGGCGGCCCCCCCGGTGCGCATACGCTCGATCTCGGCGGCGAGAAGATCGATTCGGCGCTCGAGCTCGGCGAGATTCTGGCCCCCGGCGGCTTCCTCTCGTAGCGCGGCGATCTGCTTCTCCAGCTCGCGCAGCCTGGCTTCGAGCTCCTCGAGCTCCCCTTGCGGCTGGCTCTCGGATGCATCCGTCGACCGCTCATGTGCCGGGGTCGAGGTGGCTTCCGCCGCGAGGGCCATCCAGATGATAGTGAAAGCCATTTTCATTCTATTCACCCCGCAACCCTATTGAAGTTGCCGCTGGCAGTCAAGGGGAAAAATGATAATGGATTTCATTTACATCTTGATCCGGGTTTCTTCCGTCTGGCCCAGTTTGGGGCAGCAGCTCGCTCCTAGTTCGGGAGGCGAAGGAGCTTGTCTAGTGGGGCGTGGCAAGAACTCAGCCCACCCTGCGTGAACGAAACCGTTCCGCAGTGGGGGCGAGTTTAAGGGGTAGGATTCGATCGCGAACCGACGTCAGTACTCGTCCTTGGTTTGAGCGGCCTGCCATAGCTCTTCGAATTTTCTGCGAACTGACCCGTCGAGAGGATTGGCGAACTTCTCGGTAAGCTCATTTGCGCGAATGAGCGCGATCACATCGGCGAAATCGATCAAGCGGTCCGGCGCCGTCAGTCCGGACGCCAGCTTGAGCTCGATCAGCGTTTCCAGCTCCAGAACACGATAAGGCTCGTCGCCAAAGGGAACCGACGAAGGCTCAGGAAAGTGAACGGGCTTGGGCCCTCCGTCGCCCGGATAGTTACCGGCGATCAGAAAATCGATCGGGACATCACTTTCAGCTTCTCTCACGCCTCTCGAGCCCGCGAACTTCTCGACATAGCCTCGTCCCAACCGGAGCTCCTTGAAACGCGCGAGATTCCCCCGCTCGGATCAGAATATCGACATCGACCGTGACTCAGAGGTGTCCCCGGAAACCCACCGCGAGGCCGCCGGCGACGGCGAAGTCGATGTTCAACTCATCGAGCCGAGCGGCAATGCGTCCCAGGGTTTCGTGGACCTTGGACTCTCCCATCAAGAATGCGTCCACCGCCTTGACCATCGAATCGAACTTGCTAGCCATATCCATGACATTACTCGGTTCGGGTCGAGCCGGTAAAGCGTTGAAACGAAACTCGCCGTTGCCAAGGGCGACGAAGTACCCGCGTCTAGCGCGTTTAGCTCCATTCCTGAACCGTCTCGATGGTTGCCCATCGTAGCTCAAAGACGAGGGGGAATCCTGTCCGCAACGGTGCATAATTCCGGCTATGGACGAACGTGAATTTCGCGAGCTGGGACACGACCTCGTCGATCGTCTCGCTGACTACCTGGAATCGGTCGAGGAGCACTCTCTCTATCCCCGGGCGACTCCGGCCGAGATCGAGGCTCTTTTCGACGAGCCTTTGCCGTGGGACGGGAGTCCAGCGGACAAGGTCTTGGCGGAGCTCGAGGCGAAGCTTTTGCCGAACTGTACCCATGTCAATCATCCGGGTTACTTCGGGCTCATCACTCCCTCGCCCTCGCCGGTCGGAATCCTGGGTGACTTCATCACCTCAACCCTCAATCAGAACGTTGGCGCTTACAGCATCGCGCCTGCCGGAGTCGCCATGGAGCGGCGGACGATCCGCTGGCTCACGGATCTCGCCGGATACGGCGAAGGGGCGGGCGGGAATCTCACGAGCGGCGGCATGATGGCCAACTTCACCGGCCTCAAGCTCGCGCGCGATTGGGCTTCGGGAGATCGAGCTCAGAGCGATGGACTGAAACACTCGTGGGCAGTCTACGCTTCCGAGGAGCGTCACGTCTCGGTCGACAAAGCGGTAGACGCCGTGGGAGTCGGCCGAAAGCAGCTTCGCGCTCTTCCCACGGACCAGCGCTTTGCTCTTCGTATCGACGCCCTCGAGGAGGCCATCGCGCAGGACAAACGCGCGGGCATCCGCCCCATGTGCATCGTGGGCATGGCGGGAACGACCAACACCGGGGCCATCGACGACTTGTCGACCCTCCGGGGGATTGCCGACCGGGAGAGAATGTGGCTGCACGTCGATGCCGCCTACGGCGGAGGCATGTTGTTGTCGAGGAAATGGCCGGGACTTCCGGGACTCGAGCGCGCCGATTCCATCACCATCGATCCTCACAAATGGTTTTTTGCGCCCCTCGACGTTGGGGCGATCCTAGTCAAGGACGAGAACCGACTCGAGCGCTCCTTCGGCTTGGAGCCACCCTACCTCAAAGACAACCGTGATACGACGGGAGAGCGGTATCAGTACTACGCCCGTGGATTCGAGCAGTCGAAGCGGCTGAGGAGCCTGAAAGTCTGGATGAGCTTGAAACGGTACGGCGGCAAGACCATCGGGACGTGGGTGGACCGGAACGTCGAGCAAGCCAAGCACCTGTACGAAATCGTGAGCCGGAGCCAGCAGTTTCGCGCCGCGACCGAGCCTCGCATGTCGGCGATCTGCATCCGCTACGAGCCGTCCCGCGCACTCGAGGAGAACGCGTTGGGCCGCCTCCACAAGGAAGTCGCGACCCGCATCGAGGACCGCGGCCGTTTCTGGTTGTCGACCACGTTTCTCAAGGGCAAATGGTGGTTTCGTATCTGCCCGGTCAACATCCGAACGCGCCTCGAGCACATGGACGCGCTCTTCGCCGAGCTTCAACAGACATGTGCCGACGTGCTCGCCTCCACCCCCGAGCCTGGATCTCGATGAGGTTACGGTAGAAAGAGGCTCTTGGGAATGTACCCGGTTACGACTTGAGTCAGGTCGACGACCTCGCTGACGCGGAAGTCCACGGCAATGCTCGCGAGCGCGAGCGCCTTGTCTGGCGCGAGGCCCTTCTCTCTCACGAGGAAATCCACGACTTCCCAGGCCGCGTTCCGGGTTGCCCGGTCGAGATCGAGATCGATCCCCATGAGGAGGTAGTGAGTATCCGTTTCCGCGCGAGGACCTGAAATCGAGACTGATTTGTGGAGGACGAGGCGGAAGACGCAGGAGAGCGATTGCTCGATGGCGGTGCCACTCACCTCGCCGTCTCCCTGGGCTCCATGGGGGTCCCCGGTGTAGAAAAGCGCGCCGGGCTGGAAGACGGGAAGGTAAACGGTCGTTCCCGTTTTGAGATCTTTGACGTCCAGATTCCCGCCGAATGCACCGGGCGGTCGAGAGCTCTGCACGCCGGCAAGCGTCACCCCGGGCTGGCCGACCACGGGCCTGGGGGCGACCGCGAGAATACCGAGGAACGGCGCAAGCGGCACCTGGATTCCCGGGGCAAAGAAGGCGACCTCCCGTCCATCGACCTCGCCGGTGCGGATCACGTGTCGCGTTCCTTCCGGGATGTCCAACAGGGGATCCTCGGGACGGACGCCGGAATAGCTCGGTGAGAACACGCCTCCCGTGGCGCTCGTGTTGTTGATGCCCCAGGGCACGCGAGTCTGGATCTGGAGAATCTGAACCTCCAGCATATCGCCGGGCTCCGCACCCTCGACGTAGATGGGGCCGGTGATGACGTGGCCGCTTCGTCCTTCTCGTGGGCGCTCGTCGCGCGAAGACCAAAAGTCCAGCACGTCCTGGAGAATCTCGTGCCCTGGAACTCCGAGTCCGGTGAGATACGTTATCGGGTTCTCATCCTGGGTCGCACCGGCGTGCGAGAGAGTGTCCACGCGCACCGTCTGGCCGGACCGAAGAGTCAGAACGGGTTTCTTGTCGATGGGATACCACCCCCAGGTCAAGTTCTCGGGGCGCGATGGCACGAAGTGGTCCGCTTCGAGGGGCTGGTCTTGAGAGGCGGTGGCGACGAAAGCGGCGATTACGTAGTGCGCCGTCACCAGACACCCCAGGCGTCGAGACCTTCCACGAAACATCGGAGCATTCTCCTTCAGGCAGGTCCGCAAACGCCAGTCTCGAAGCTCGGGGCAGGTTACTGATTCTGTTTGCGGTTTCTGAACAACTCCGCGAGCTGCTCCGGTGAGTGGCTTCCCGCGAAACGTTGCATTCGGTCGATGGACGATGGGTTGTCCCGCTCCAGGCGTTCTCTCTCCTCCCGTGCCCGCTCTCGCTCGATGTCACGCTCGAACGCTTTGATCTGCCACAGGAGGTCCAGCCGGCTGATTCGTCCAAAGAGCTTGCCCTGTTCCAGCACGGGGAGGACGGGGAAATTGGTCGCGAGGAAAGCCTTGGCGACGCTGAACAGGTCCATGTCGACCGTCAACGTCACTTTGACCGACGACATATAGTCGCCGACGTTGCCTCCCGCGAGCTCCCCGTACGCGGAGTTTGAAAGAAGGCGCAAACAATCCTTTTCGGTAAGGATCCCGACGAGGTCCCCTTCCTCGTTCACCACCGGGGCCCCCTGGGCGCGCTTGCGTACGAGTGTATCGATGGCGCTGAGAAGGTCTTGGTCTGGTCGCAGGACGATCATGTATCGCGACACGGCGTCACGCGCCGTCGGGATCCGGACTCCCATCGCGGTTCCTCCGATCGTTTTGCCTTGGTCGAGTGTACCAGCTACCGGCCCCGCCGCCAACGGCTGCTGTACAATACGCGTCCCCGCGTCGGGAGGGGAAGAGACGTCCTCGTGTGGTCGAGGGCTCGACATGATCGTTGGAGTGCCGCAGGAGTCGTATCCGGGCGAGCGACGCGTCGCGCTCGTCCCAGCGCACCTGCCGCGGCTCAGCAGGGCCGGACTGGACGTGTGTGTGGAGGCGGGCGCCGGTGACCGCGCCGGATTTCCCGACGCTTCGTACGAGTCCTCCGGAGCCCGGATCGTTGCCGACCGGCGAGCCCTTTACTCGGAAGCGGACCTGCTCCTTGCCGTCCACGGTCCCGCAGCGGGCGCGGACAGCCGTGAAGAACTCGGTCTGTTGCGCCGCGAACAGGTCGTCGTCGGCCTACTGAATCCATTGGGTGCTCCCGAGAACGGGCAGGAGCTCGCGGAGCGTGGCGTCATCGCGTTCGCTCTCGAGCTTCTCCCACGCATCAGCCGGGCGCAGCCGATGGATGTCCTGAGCTCCATGGCGACGGTGGCAGGGTACAAAGCGGTTCTTCTTGCCGCCGCCGAGCTCGGCAAGATGTACCCGATGATGATCACCGCCGCGGGCACGATCACTCCCGCTCGGGTCTTCGTGATCGGGGCGGGGGTTGCCGGGCTTCAGGCAATTGCCGTTTCCCACCGACTGGGTGCGGTCGTGCACGCCTACGACGTGAGGCCAGCGGTCAAGGAGCAGGTCGAGAGCCTGGGTGCCAAGTTCGTGGAGATGGCGCTCGAGACTGATTCGGCCGAGGACGCCTCCGGATATGCGAAGGCCATGGGTGAGGAGTTCTATCAGCGGCAGCGAGAGCTCATGAGCCGCGCGGTGGCGGACAGCGACGTCGTGATCACCACGGCGGTGGTGCCAGGGATGAGGGCCCCGATGCTCGTCACCCGCGAGATGATCCTGAGCATGGCATCCGGGTCGGTGGTCGTGGACCTCGCTGCCGAAGGGGGCGGAAACTGCGAGCTCACCCGGGCGGGCGAGTCCGTCCAGCTCGACGGCGTCACCATCCTGGGGCCCGTCAATCTGCCGGCGACGGTCCCCTACCACGCGAGTCAGATGTATTCCAGCAACGTGACGGCCTTCGTCTCGAACCTGATCAAAGAGGGACGCGTCGATCTCGACGGGGACGATCCGATCGTGAACGACACGCTCTTGACGCGCGAGGGAAAGGTCGTGAGCACGCGGGTGCGCGAGCTCCTCGTGAGCGAGGAAAGGAGAAGATCCTGATGGAAGCGTTCGTGGCCCCTCTGACCATCTTCGTGCTTGCGCTATTCGTCGGCTTCGAGATCATCACCAAGGTCCCGCCCCTTCTCCACACGCCGCTCATGTCCGGGGCGAACGCGATCTCCGGGATCACTCTCGTCGGAACACTGGTCACCTCGGGTGCCCGCTTGACCCTCGCCACCGAGATCTTCGGTTTCCTCGCCGTGGCCATGGCCACCGCCAACGTCGTCGGGGGCTTCCTCGTCACCCACCGCATGCTGGGGATGTTCCACCGCAAGGGCAAAGATGAGCGAAGCGTTCATTAACCTCTTCTATCTCCTCGCCGCCGTCCTCTTCATCCTCGGTCTCAAAGGGCTGACCCATCCACGGACCGCGGTCCGTGGAAACCTTCTGGGCGCCCTCGGCATGCTCATCGCCATCGTCGTCACCCTGACCGACCACCGCATCGTCAGCTTCCAGATCATCGTCGCGGGGTTCGTCGTCGGAGGACTGGTCGGAGCGATCATGGCCTATCGCGCCCCGATGACTGCCATGCCGCAGCTGGTAGCGGTATTCAACGGTTTCGGAGGCGGTGCCTCGGCTCTGGCGGTCGGAGCCGCCTTCATCGAGGCGCTGAGGGGAGAATGGATCGAGGAGATCAATATCCAGTTCACCTCCGCGGTTGCGATCTCGGGACTCATCGGCGGGCTCGCCTTCACGGGAAGCGCCATCGCTTTCGGCAAGCTGCAGGGTTTAATTGCCGAGCGGCCCGTTCTCATCCCGGGGAGACACGCAATCAACCTTCTCCTCCTCGTGGTCTCGCTCGCTCTGGGTGTGTGGCTCACGCTGGCACCGACCTCCTCGCTTCCGTTCTGGGCGCTGACAACGTCGGCCTCGCTTCTCGGGATCCTGCTCGTCATTCCCATCGGCGGAGCCGACATGCCAGTCGTCATTTCCCTCCTGAACGCCTACTCGGGGCTCGCGGCCGCCGGTCACGGCTGGGTGCTCAACAACAGCGTTCTCATCGTCGCCGGATCGCTGGTCGGGGCCGCGGGGTTCATTCTCACCGTGTTGATGTGTCGTGCGATGAACCGCTCCATCAACAATGTGATCTTTGGCGGCGTCGGGGCCGTCATCGCGACCGAGGCCGAGTCCGACGAAATCTACGCCGGCCGAGTGAAATCGGCGACGGCCGAGGAAGTGGCGATGCTCCTGGACGCGGCGCGGAGAGTCGTCATCGCTCCAGGTTACGGGATGGCGGTCGCCCAGGCTCAGTTCGCCATCGCCGAGTTGACCGACAAGCTCGATGCGAGGGGTGTCGAGGTCGAGTTCGCCATCCATCCGGTAGCCGGCCGCATGCCGGGGCACATGAACGTGTTGCTGGCCGACGCCAAAGTGCCCTACGACCGGCTCAAAGACATGGATGAGATCAATCCCACGTTTCGTCAGACCGACGTGGTCCTGGTCATTGGGGCCAACGACGTCGTCAACCCCCTGGCGCGCAAAACCGACCCCTCCATCCCCATCGCCGGGATGCCGATTCTCAACGTCGACGAGGCGCGCTCGGTGGTCATCATCAAACGCAGTCTGAGTCCCGGGTTCGCTGGTATCGCCAACCCTCTTTTCGCGGCCGACAATTCCCTCATGCTGTTCGGAGACGCGAAACAGGTGCTGACGAACCTGGTGGCGGCTCTCGGGGAGGCGAGCTGAAGCGAGCTCGGACCTGACGTTCCCGAAAGGCGCCCGTGCCATAGAATGCCACCTGCGGAGGAACGAAATGAAGCTCCCATTATTCATCGGTGCCGCTCTCCTGCCGTTAACCGCGATCGTCTCGGCGCAGTCGGATGGTCCCTATCGACGCCTCGTCATCCGTGACGCGATGGTCGTTCCAGGACACGGGGGGCCGGCGTACGGACCCGCCGACATCATCATCGAGGGCGATACCATCATCCAGATCCGGTCGATGAACGGCGTGACGGGACGGACACCGGGAGACGTCCTTCCCGAAGGCGATCGGGTCATCGACGCTTCGGGCATGTGGGTCATACCGGGGCTCATAGACCTCCATACGCACATCCGCACGGAGCCGCTTCCACTCGAGTACGTTTACAAGATGAAGCTCGCCCACGGCGTGACGACGATGGTGAACGGGTCGGAGCGCGGGTTCGACCGGGCTCTGGAGCAGCAGCGCCTCTCGGACGAGAATCGGGTCGTCGCGCCTCGAATGTTTCCCATTCGCGATTGGGGACCCGCCCGCTCACGCGACCCCGGAAACGGGATCCCGCTCGAGGAGATCGAGCCCTGGCACGATCCGGGCCGCGCGCCCGAGCTGGCGAGACAGCTCATCGATGAGGGCTGGCACGTCATTCGCGTGGGAAGTCTCGCCTGGAACGCGGAGCTCTTCGGAGCCGTGTGCAAGGCCATCGAAGAAGCGGGTGGCATCACGACCGTGCATCTCCCTCCGTCGGACATCGCCGTAGTCGATGCCGTTCGCGCGGCCGAGCTCGGAGTGACGATGATCGAGCACCACTATGGATTCGCTGAAGCCGCACTGGGAAAGCGCGTTCAACCTTTCGGAGCGGATTACAACTACAACGACGAGTCGGATCGCTTCCGCGCCGCCGGCGCGATCTGGCTTGAGGCGCCCACCGAGGAGCTCCTGGGCGATGTCGTCGAGCGCCTCGTGGACTCCGGAGTGGCTCTCATCCCCACGATGAGCGCCTATGAGGCGAACCGGGATATCAACCGGGCGATGGGTCTGCCCTGGCACGAGCGTTACACGCATCCCGTCCTCATCGACTGGTTCTTTCCCGACCCGGCGCATCACGCCGCCCAGCACTGGGACTGGACTTCCGAGGACGAAGCGATCTGGGCTGGCGCCTTTCGAAAGTGGCAAGATTTGATTTACGAGTTCCATCGAAGGGGAGGAGTGCTCGCCTACGCCGTCGACGATCCGTACTTCTGGAACCCGAGCGGAATTGGAAACGTGCGCGAGCTCCAGCTCATGCGCGAGGCGGGGCTCCATCCCCTCGAGGTCTTGCGCGCTGCCACCCGTACGAGCGCCGTCGTACTTCGAAAGCCGGAGCTCGGCCTCGTCCAGGTCGGCTACCAAGCGGACCTGGCCATCGTGAAGGCAAACCCGCTTCACAACCTGCGATTCCTCTATACCTTCGGCGCGCTCACGCTCGAGAACGGCAAGATGGTTCGCCGCGGCGGCGTGCGCTGGACGATCAAGGCCGGAGTGGTCTACGACAACGATGCGTTGATGGACGACGTGGTAAGGATGGTCGCGGAAGCGAAGAAGAACTGGACGAGCCCGGTCGAAGCCCTCTTCAAGTAGTCAATCATCGATATAAGATTGTCCGGAGCTTGTCGGAGAAGTGTGATGCGAGGAGTTCACCTGATCCTGTTGGCTGGCCTTTTGGGCGCTCTCACGAGCGAAGCCCAGGAGCTGCGTCGTCGAGTCGAAAGTTACGTTGAAGCGAATCAGAGCCGAATCGTCGGCGAGCTCAGGCAGGCGCTCTCGATTCCCGACGTGGCCTCCGACCGGGAGAACGTCCGAAAGAAGGCCGAATTCCTGCGGGAGCGCTTCGCCGAGCGGAACTTCTCCGCCGAGCTCCTCGACACGGAAGGGAACCCGCTCGTATGGGCGGAGCTTCGAGCACGCGCCCTCGGCGCCGACCGCACGCTCCTTCTCTATTGTCACTACGACGGCCAACCGGTGGATCCCGACCGGTGGGAGCAGCCCGATCCGTTCGTACCCGTCCTGCGAGACGGCAAGCTCGAAGACGGCGCCGCGGTCATCGAGCTCGACCCGCAGAGCAAGCTCGAGGACGATTGGCGCATCTACGGTCGTTCCTCCTCCGACGACACCGGACCCATCATCGCCCTTCTAGCCGCCGTCGACGCGCTGAAGTCCGTTGGTGTCGAGCCGAGCGCCAACCTGCGCGTCATCCTCGATGGAGAGGAGGAGGCGGGCTCGCCCAACCTCGCTCCGGCGATCGGTCGCTTCCGCGACAAGCTCGAAGCCGACTTGATGCTCGTTCTCGACGGCCCGCTTCATCAGAGCGGGAAGCCCACCGTCGTGTACGGCGCGCGTGGCATCCTCACTCTCGAGCTTACGGTGTACGGCCCGAGGGTCCCCCTTCACAGCGGCCACTACGGAAACTGGGCGCCGAATCCGGCGATGCGCCTCGCTCGGCTCCTGGCTTCGATGAAGGACGACCAGGGGCGTGTCCTGATCGAAGGCTTCTACGAGGGGATAGAGATTGGCCCTGACGAACGAGCGGTGCTCGATTCCGTCCCCGACGACCTCGAAGAGCTGAAGCGTTTCCTCGGCTTCTCGGAGGCCGAAGAGGTCGGCGACACCCTGCAGGAGGCCATCCAGTATCCCTCGCTGAACGTCCGTGGGCTCCAAAGCGCATGGGTCGGCTCCGAGGCGCGCACCATCGTTCCCGACGAAGCGGTCGCCGCTATCGACGTGCGTCTCGTGAAAGAGACCGACGCGGACAGGATGTACGAGAAAATCCGAAGGCACATCGAGGCGCAGGGATACCACATCGTGGACGAAGACCCGGACGACGCGACCCGCGCGGCCTGGGGGCGTATCGTCCGCGTCCGCCGCAGCGCCGGCTCCAACGCCTACCGCACCGAGCTCGACAATCCCGAGGCGGTTCGCATCGTCGAGGCGATCACCGAGATGTGGGGTGCGCCGCCAATCCGCAAACGGACGAGCGGCGGGACGGTTCCCATCGCACAGTTCATCAACGAGCTCGGCTTTCCCGCGTTGAACGTTCCCACGGTCAACTTCGACAATAACCAGCACAGTCCCAACGAGAACCTCCGTCTAGGGCACTTTTTCGAAAGCATCGTCACCATCGCCGCCATCCTCACGGCTTATTGATTCCGACGAGAACGCCCGGTCGCGGAGACCTTGGACTAACCGTTGGAGTGGTTGTTCAGCCTGGAGGCATGTACGCCTGAGACCTTCGGCTCAGGACAGAGTGGCTCGTCATGAGAGCGGACGTCTCACGGGCGTTCGGCTTCTACACGAACCCGGAGGCCGGGACCCGGTGACTCGAGGTTGCCGCTATCGTCCACCGCTCGGCTCTGGAGGGTCGCGGCTTCCGCTGCAATCGAGGCATCCCACTCAAAGGTCCAATCGTCCCATCCGTGCGCCGAATGCCATCTCCGGCCCCCGTCGACGGAGACTTCGATGCCGGCGACGACCCCGCCGCCTCCATCCGACGCCCGGCCTCGGATCCGGTGTCGCCCCTCCGATAGGACAGCGCGGGCCTCTGGCCACTCGATGGTCGACGTCGGCGGCGTCTCGTCGGTAGAGGGTGTCCCGGGTAGGAGACCGGGCTGGAGCGTCGCCGGCTGCACGCCCATGTCGGCGAACAAGTTGACCGTCGCCTGCTGCACCCGGGTATCCGGCGCCCTCAAGTCCACTCCCACGCGCACGGTGCGATTGGACTTGCCGAACCGACCCGAGCTTCCCCCGCCGATGCGCGCCGGAAGACCCGTCTCGTTGTCGTGATGGGCGTCCAGACCCCAAGACCATTGAACCGTACCGGCGCCGAAGACGAGCGCGCCGCTCGCGTGCCGGTAGAGAGTCAAGTGGTGCGTGGCGGTTCCGGAGCGGTAGACGGAACCATGGTCGTGAATGTAGGGAACGTTGTCCACCGTCGTCTCCGAGAGGCGCATGAGTCCTGGTGGACGAAATCCGTTGTCCAGATCTTCGTCCCACTCGTGACCGAGATTGGCGCCCTCGAGCCTCGCGGTCTCGCCCGGACGGAGTTTCGCGATGTCGGTGTTCCGCCAAAAGCGCAGCCGGGAGTAGGCGGCAGGGACGAGAATCGGATCGTACCGCCAGGCGTTTACGGTGAAGATCAGGCCAATCAAGGCATTCTCCGGTTGCGCTCCTTCGGGGTTGAACGGACGGGAATCCCGCCAGGTCCCGGTCCAGACATCGGGGAGCGGATCGATCTTCCGCCCGTCATGGGTCTCCTTGTAGCAAACGAGCGTGCGATAGGGTGTCCCGCTACCGTCGATGCTCGGCTCCCAGCGGATTTTCCAGAAGATCTCGTTTCCGCTGAAGAATCCGAGGTGGACTCCCGCGTCGCGCGCCGCTTCGACCATCGTGCGCTGCCGGCCCGACCAGTACTCGTCATGGCCCACCGACAGGAACAATTTGTGCTGGACGAGCTTCTCACCCCGACGATCGGTATCGACGCCGGTTGCGTACGTCACGTCGTAGCCGTTCGCTTCGAGCCAGCGCACCATCGGGTACTCGGCATTGAAGACGAGATTGACGGCGCGATACTCGCGATTGGCGAAGGGGCGGTTGTAGCTGACCTTGTAAGCGCGCTCCGCCGGCGCGGCGGGATCGAAGGTGCCGTACGTGCTCGTTCCGCCGTATCGGTTGTAAGCCTGCCAGGTCGTATCGGACGTCTGGAAGAGCACATCGGAGCGCGAGTCGTCGTCTCTGACGACGAAATAGATATGACTCGCTCGGGGCTCGTCGAGCTCGTTCGCGAGACGGCCAAAACCGAGCGCTCCGTAGGCGTGGGGCCACGCTTCGGCTTCTTCTTCCACCTCCGCGGGGTCTTCTCGTACGAGCCGGCCGAAGTAGATTCCGGATACAGCGTCACCAGGGACGCGCCACGACGCCGAGACCTGCCAGTTGCCGCAATCGAAAAGCCGCGTGTCGGCATCCGTCAAACAATCGGGCTGTTGCTGCGGGAGGTCTACCGAAGGTGCGATCGTGGCCTGTCGTCTCGCCCCCATACCGCCGTAGTAGCCCATGCGGTAGATGTCGATGCGGTAGTCCGTGGCGTCGGTCTGGATCTTGAAATGGATCGTCTCGCCTCGCTGAACGCTGATGTCGGTGGCAAAACCCTGGATGCTCGGGTCGCCGGAGGTATCGATGTCCCATTCGGTAGAGGGGCTCCCAGGCTTGCAGTTCTCGGCCACGATGGCGTTTGCCGGGCGCGCGCAGGGATCTTGCGCCTCCAAAAGAGTCACGAGGCTGAGTATGAGTGGTGAGAGATTCATGATAGAACGGAGATTCTACTCCGGGCGCCGTGCGATTCGAACTTTGAGACCTTGTCCCTCTCCGGTTGACGGCCAAAGGCTGCCTGCCTAACATGCCGGCTTTTCGCGGAGGCGCCGTTGAGCGATCACATGCTGATTTGGGGGGGAGCCGGCCTATACGTGGCTGCCATGATCGCCGTGGGCTTCTGGGCGCAGAGACGCATCCACGAGTCTTCCGACTTCATCGTGGCTGGACGCCGGCTGCCCCTGTGGCTTGCCACGGCAACGCTTTCCGCCACTTGGTTCGGAGGCGCGACGGTTCTCGGCGCGGGTGGCACCGCGTACGAGCAAGGTTTCTACGGCGTGATTCCCGATCCGTTCGGGGCCGGCCTTTGCCTCTTCATTGCCGGCCTCGTCGTCGTGCGGACCGTTCGTCGGATGAAGCTTCTCACGGTCTCCGATTTCTTCCGGCTACGGTACGGGCGGCACTGCGATCTGGTCTCGAGTGTGGCCCTGACGCTCACCTACGCTGGCTGGACCGCCGCGCAGATCGTCGTGATCGGCAAGGTGCTCTACTCGCTCGCGGACGTAGACCCCACTCTCGGAATGGTCATCGGGGCGATCGTCGTGGTCACCTACACTTACGTCGGCGGGATGTGGGCGGTCACTGTGACCGATTTCCTGCAGATCCTCATTCTCATCCTGGGCCTTTTGGTCATGCTGCCCCTCGTAATCGCCGCCTGCGGCGGGATCTCCGCCTATCTCGACGCGGTGCCCGACGGCTCCTTCAACCTCCTCCCTCCCGTCGATTCGGGCGGACTCGAGTGGCTGAACTGGTTCAGAGCCTGGATCGTGATCGGGCTCGGCAACCTGGCGGGACAGGATCTGCTGCAGCGCTCGTTCGCGAGCCGCGATGAGCGGGTCGCGCAGAATAGCGCCTACCTGTCGGGAGTCTTCTATCTCACCTTCGGAATCATTCCCCTTATCGTTGGACTCGCGGCCACGATCCTGCTGCCGGATCTGGCTCTGGAAGATCCCGAGCTGGTAATCCCGATCATGGCGCGACAGCTTCTGCCCGTACCACTGATGGCGCTTTTCCTGGGTGCGCTGATGTCGGCTGTCATGAGCAGCGCGGACAGCGCACTTCTGGTGCCGTCGAGCCTCATCGGCCAGAACTTGCTGCGCTACTTCCGCCCCGGCGTTACCCAGAAGAGTGTGCTGACCTGGAGCCAGCGCTCGGTACCGGTGGTGGGCCTCCTCGCGCTCGGGATCGCGCTAGCGCTTCCGAGAGCCTATGAGCTTCTCGTGGAGTCGTTTGCCTTGCTCCTGGTAGTTTTATTCGTGCCTTTCATGGCGGGGCTGTGGTGGAAGCGATCGAACACGCCCGGTGCACTTTCGGCCATGGGCGTTGGCTTCGTCACGTATATCATTTGTAAGGTCGTCACCGGTCAAGATGCCGGAGACGTGGCGGCGGTGATCGTGGCAGCCGTGGCGCTGGTCACGGTGAGCCTGTGGACGGCTCGGGCTCATCCGCCCCGTCCCCTCACCGACATCGACGGAAACCCGATCGATCTCGAACGCCGCCTCGGTCTTCACGCCGCCCCCTGAGGCGCGAACCAGGAAACCTTTATCCTCGTCTGGTGGAAGAAGTCGACCCTCCCAGACAAGCTGCGAGCTCGAGGAGCGCGAGATCGTCTCGGAGATCGCGGCCAAGTTCGGTCTCGACCGCATTGTGGTCGATACCACGGTGGAAGCCGCCCAATCGGGCCTCGACTGAGTGCTCTCGGAACAAGTGGATGAGGAAATCCCTGAAAAATGACCAAGGGAATCTACGAGATCGGCTCGTTCCTTGCCATGCGGCGGAGTCACAAAGTGAGGCTGTCACCCGAGTCATCTCAGGTTTCGCCTAGAAAGCGAAAGCGACAGTGCATGTGCCATACCTTCTCCCCTCTCGGTTCTAGAGATTCGAGCGAGGAGCGTGACGGTGAGTGTGTTCCATGATCTTGCGCCCCTCCTGCTTTTTTGCTATCTAAAGGTTTCCCGAGAGAATTTGTGACCGCCACCGAGTTTGTGGCGGCGTAGTGGTGGATTCGCGCCGGGCGAATTTAAAGGGGGCGACTTTGCCCGATTGCGTTCAAAATCGTTCCAGAACATCACTCTGGACGAAGTCGAGAGGGCGTCTTTCAACACCGGAGTTGCCGTTTGCCCCGCACGGGGTCTCCGACAGGATAGTCTCTCATCGCACCCCGTCGGCGGCGACTCCGTTACCCGGGCGGATGCCGGACGCTTCCTCCGCGTTAGATCGACCTCGCGTTCGCGGCAAATTCCTGTTCCTTGGCGACGAAAAGTTCTATGTCCGAGGTGTGACGTATGGACCTTTCGGATCAGGCAACGCGGGCGACCCATGCGGCAGATACGAAGTCGTCACGCGCGACTTCGCGGCGATCGCGGCGAACGGGTTGAATGCCATCCGAACCTACACGGTTCCTCCGCGCTGGTTCTTGGATCAGGCACTGGAGCAGGGTTTGAAAGTGATGGTCGGGCTTGCATGGGAACAGCACGTTACGTTTCTCGACGATGCAAAGCGCGTGCGCGACATCGAAAAGCAGGTCGCCCGGGGCGTCAGCGCATGCGCCGGACACCCAGCTGTACTCTGCTACGCGATAGCGAACGAAATCCCCGCCACCATAGCGCGTTGGCACGGGCGTCGCCGGATCGAGAGCTACCTACGGCGACTCTATCTCGCGGCAAAAAATCGAGATCCCGAAGGGGTCGTCACCTATGTGAACTATCCAACTACCGAGTACCTCCAGCTTCCATTCCTGGATCTCGTGTGCTTCAACGTCTATCTCGAATCGCAGGATCGTCTCGAGGCGTACGTCGCTCGGCTTCAAAACGTTGCCGATAGCAGACCGTTGATCCTTGCGGAGTTGGGACTGGACAGCTTTCATCACGGAGAGGCGGCTCAGGCGCGCTCACTCGACTGGCAAGTCCGGACGGCGTTGAGCGGCGGCTGCGCTGGGGCTTTCGTCTTTTCCTGGACCGACGAATGGCATCGTGGAGGGCAACGCATCGATCACTGGGGATTTGGTCTCACCGATCGCAACCGTCGTCCGAAACTGGCCTTGGCACGAGTGCGACACGCTTTCCAGAGTGTGCCAATCCCGCGGGTTTCGCGCTGGCCCCGCATATCCGTTGTAGTTTGCACCTATAACGGCGCAAAGGTCATCCGTGATTGTCTCGAAGGCCTGCGGAAGCTGAATTATCCCGACTTCGAGGTCATCGTCGTAAACGATGGATCGACGGATGGCACGGACGCAATCGTGGGCGAATACGACGTTCGCCTCATCAACGCCGAGCACCGAGGGCTGTCCTGCGCTCGAAACACGGGGTTGGAGCTAGCCACCGGCGAGATCGTGGCCTATATCGACGATGATGCCTGGCCCGACCCACACTGGCTCACGTATCTCGCGCACAGTTTCATGACGTCGGATCATGCCGGAGTGGGAGGACCCAACCTTCCGCCCGACGACGGATTTGTCGCGACCTGCGTCGCTAGCGCCGCAGGCGGGCCCGTTCACGTGCTCCTTTCCGACCGCGTGGCCGAGCACATTCCCGGGTGCAACATGGCCTTCCGAAAAAGCGACCTCGTGGCTGCCGGAGGATTCGATCCGCAGTTTCGGATCGCGGGCGATGACGTCGACATCTGCTGGAAGATACAGAGTCGCGGAAGGATGCTCGGGTTCAATCCCGCCGCGGTCGTCTGGCATCGCCGGCGAGGTTCAGTAGGAGCTTACTGGAAACAACAGGTCAATTACGGAAAGTCGGAGGCGCTGCTCGAGAAGAAATGGCCCGAAAAGTACAACGCGGGTGGCCAACTATCCTGGGCGGGACGCATCTACGACGAATCATCGGTCCACAAATGGGTTTGGAGCCTGGGCCGGATCTATCAAGGGACGTGGGGCAGCGCCCCGTTTCAATCCATCTACGCGCCTGCATCCGGTGGATTGCTCTGGTCGTTGATGCTCATGCCCGAGTGGTATCTCGTGATCGCCGCTCTCGGCGGCCTCTCGGTGCTCGGAATCTTCTGGGCGCCGCTGTCATGGGTTTCGCGCGTGCTGCTGCTCTCGCTCGTCGCGCCTCTGTCGCGCTCCGTCATGAGCTCGATAACGGCTACCCGGCGGAAGCCACTCTTATCCCTGCGAGAGAAGGTGCGTTTCTTCTCTCTCACCGCCTGGCTCAATCTCCTTCAACCGATGGCCCGACTCTGGGGCCATCTTCACAACGGCCTCACCCCATGGCGTCGCGGCGGCGCAAAGGAGTTCGCCTGGCCGCTGAACCGCACCTTTACCATCTGGAGCGGAAACTGGCGCTCTCCTACCCAGTGGCTTGAAGAACTCGAAACGATCCTGCGTGGTTGCCGGCTAGCCGTGCTTAGAGGGGGCGACTACGACCGTTGGGACTTCGAGGTCCAGGGCGGCGCTCTCGGCATGGTCCACACGCGGATGGCCATAGAGGAGCACGGATCAGGGAAACAGGTGCTGAGGTTCTTTGTACGGACCAAATGCCGCCGCGGCGGACTCGGTGTCACGTTGCTCCTCGGCCTGCTGGGCGGACAAGCAGCCGCCGACCAGTCCTGGTTCGTCGCGGCAATTCTCGGTTCCGGGGCGGCTCTTCTGGTACTGCGTATGTTTCGGGATCTGACCACCGCCATGGGTACGACGCTACACGGTCTGCGCGAGCTGAAACGCACCGTCGATACGTTCAACCATCGCGAAAGCGATCGCCAGACTTTAGACGATCGATTGAAAGCGTTCCCTCGGGCGGCGATGCGTTGAAAACGAACGAGATCATGATCGACGTTGGGTTGGGCGATCACCGTTTCTCGAGAATCGATCGGAGTTCCTTACGGGAAGCGCATATAGCCGTGGTAATCCCTGCCTATAACCAGCCGGAACATCTCAAGGATGCAGTGCTGTCGACGCTGCAACAAACGGTTCGGAGCCAGCTGGCAACCGTGATTGTGAATGACGGGTGTCCGTGTCCGAGCACCGACTGGGTAAGTCGGTTCTTCCGCGACGCTTACCCTGGGGAGGTGTTCTACCTGAAGAAGCAAAACGGCGGTCTCTCCTCCGCACGCAACTATGGCGTTCGATTCGCTCTGGATGCGTGGCCGTGGCTCGAAGCAGTTTTTCTTCTCGATGCGGACAACAAACTATCGCCGCAGACCATTGAGATGCTGTGGGTGCGACTCTCCCAGTCAACTGCTGACGTTGGTTGGGCATATCAAGATCTGAGGATATTCGGCACGGAAGACGCCCTGTGGCAAACCGGAACGCCCTTCAACACCTTCCGTTTGATACATGAGAATTTTTCGGATGCCGGCAGTCTGATTCGACGAGCCGTGTTCGAAAAGGAGATTTGGTTCGACGAGTCCATGAAGAGCGGCTACGAAGACTGGGAGTTCTTCCTGCATGCAAGCCTGTCGGGGTTTCGTGGCATCCACGTTGCCGACACGGGCTTTCTATATCGAAAGCAAGAGTATTCGATGTTGACGGGTTCCCAAGAAAAGCACGATCAGATCTATACGTTTATCCGAAGAAAGCATGCTCCAAATCTTCGACATGACCGCCTAATTCGTCTTGAGCACGAACAGATGCCGAGGTTTGCGATCGTCGATGTGGATTCCGGAACCGTTCGTTTTGCGACCGACCCGATTGCGTCTCCCTCCCGGACGCTCACCATTGATCAGTTCATCATCGAGGCGGTTCGATGGGCTTCTGATCCCCCTCCGAAAATCCGATACGTCCCGCCGATTCTAGTATTTGCGAGGGGGCGGTTCGTGGACCTGATAGCGCATTTGAGGTTGCTGCCCGGCATCCTTTTCGTGTTGCAGAAATCACTGCGGCATCGAGACTCGGCGGCCTTGCTCTTCGACTTGGATGACAACCCCGATGCGATCCGATTGCTCCCGCGCCAAGCGAGCGGTGAGGTTGTGTTATGGGCAATCACATTAAGGAAATGGATACACCTCCGGACGGAGATTCACGACCGATTGGAGGATGTCATTCTCCATGGTTCAGGGCTTCAGACCGACACGTTCACCCTGAGTATCGGGCAGTCTTTTTGGCGCCCGCAGGATCGGCTCCTATCGAGCAGTCTATGGCGGTCGATGCGCAACGAACTGGCAGCCCGGGACGCGATTATTCGGGAACTCAGACAACGTCTCTCATTGCCCGGCGGCTCCGGCGGGAACGGTTCGGCGTTAACGGGCCCTGGTCTTCAGCAGGTCTTGCGGACAACTGCATTTGAAATTCTCAATGAGATCTGTGTGGCAATGCGGTGGTCGAACGGTGACAATATCGCCTCGAGCGACCCGAAACACCTCGAAGATCGATATTTTCCATCTCATGCAGAATGGAGCCACGTTACTCAGGTGGAGCAGACGGGAACCCGGTTTCCGTACTCCGCATCAATGTCCGGGGATGAGGGCGAGTGGCTAAATGTGTGGTTTGTCATGCCCTGGCTCCGCCTGGGCGGCGTCGAATTGTGTGTTCTGAATTTGGCCCGTCAACTGTCCCGGTTAAGCTCTCAGTACCGCGTGCATTTGGCTCTGACGGCGAATGACGAGATGGAACTCGAGCCGGAATGGCTTGAGGTATTTGAAAATGTCGCATTCCTTTCAGCGACAGCAGAAGAGTCTCGCCCTCTTGTCGACTGCCTCTCCGGTGCAGATGCCATCATCAACGCTCATTCCATGGCATGCTACAAAATCCTGCCAGAGATCAAAAACGCTTGTGACGTGCAGAACTTCAGTTTTCTGCAGGTTACAGACTTAGATAAAGATGGTTGTCCCGGCGGCTACCCGTTGGTGGCTAGCCGAGAATACGCGAACCTGATCGATTCCTTTCTAGTGCCATCGAGCAAGTTGAAGCGATTTCTGTTGAGTCTCGGTGTGCCTGAGGAAAAGTTGACGTTGATTCCGAACGCCGCGAACGTGTCACCATCGTCGGAAGGGGAGGCAATTGCAATCGCGCGCTCGAAAGGAAAGCGAAGATACTCTGAGCAACGACCGCTCCGCATCCTGTTTTGTGGTCGGTTCGATTACCAGAAGGGTATCGACCGACTTGAGGGTGTCATCCAGCAGCTGCACAGAGATGGTGTACCTTTTGTGCTTGAGATGATCGGCAAGGCTGTACTCGCCGAAACAAACCCATCGGACTCACTTCCGTGCACGACTGTTTGTCCTGCGACTGTACGCAAGGATCGCCTCGCTCAGGCCTACCGCAAAGCGGATGTCTTTCTTCTTCCTTCGCGTTTCGAGGGTGTGCCCCTGGCTGCAATCGAAGCAATGACTTTCGGAAACATTCTGATAGCTACGGACGTCGGCGGCGTTGGTGAGATTATCAAGAATGGTTACAACGGTTTTCTACTTGAAGAGATGATTGCTGAAAAAGCCATGATTTCCACGACTGTGAGTATCATTCGCGATATCGTCGACAATCCTGAACGCCATCATGAGTTACGGCTGGCCGCATCTCGGACTGGCATGAAGACTTCCTGGGCGAAATCCGCGGCAATACTGGCGCATAGGATCGAATCGGGTCTCGCGCGGCGGTAAGCAGGGGTGCGCACTCAATGACCAAGTCGGATGTCACGTTTTGGGCCAAGAAAGATGACCTGCACAGGCTCTTTGGTGCGAACTGGATAGGGTACTTCGTTGGAAGTTATGAGGGATACTGCAACTACGGTGACATTCTGCAGCTCGTGACCACGCTGCTCCGAGCACAAGCGGTATGTCCAGGAATGCTTGCGGTTGTTCTGCTGCACTACTCGATGCGGACCGATCACGAGGAGTTGACGCGCCGCAACCCTTCCCTGTTTAGGGACTTCTGCCCTCTCTATTTCTCAATGCCTGCCGACAGAGTCCGCGCCGGAAACGGCGACTCTTGTGAAGAAGAATTTCGACGTGTGATCGAAGCTCCCACGGGACATGGTCAGATCACCCTCTATGGTGGTGGCTATTTAAATGCCCGTTGGGCGGCGAAGAAACTTGACCTCATCGAAGCGCTCGAACAGTGGTTGTCAGCTGGCTTACCACAAGGTGCAGACCTGCCTAAAACGATTCTAGTCGGCCAGCAGGTTTCACAGGACTTTCTGGACTCATCCGATGCCAAGAGGTTCGGAAGCTTTCTCGAGCGAGTCAGTGCTGTTGGTCTTCGCGACTCGGCGTCACTTCATGCCCTTGAAACGCGATTCGGGCCGCCGATCGTGGAAAAACTATTCCTGTCCGGTGACGACGCCGTTCCGGCTCTGATCGATCGTTGCAGTGTGGTTCTGCCTGAGCGCATCGAACCACGAGGTGTCAACCATCGACAGTTCACGGTGAATGTTCACCTCAATCTCAGCGACTATGTTACCGAAGACCCCATTCGTCACCTCGCGGCTGCAGCCACGCTCTTGCAGCAGATCGAGCGCCTTAGCGTCGGTGATATTAGGGTAAACCTTTTGGCAGCGTATCACGGTAGCCATATTTCGGAATCACCATATCTCGATCGATTTCGTGCGGAATTGGGTTGGGCCGAATCACGCTTCTCATTGGTCAACTGCTTGGACGACTGGACAGCCGGATTCGAGATTCTTCGCGCCGCAGACTTGTCTATCGTCAGTTCTTACCACGTAGCTATGACGTCATTAATGCTTTCGATACCCACACTGATGTTACAAAGTAACGCATATTACGAACAAAAAGCACTTGGACTGCGAGAGGTCTTCCAGCTTCCGGCGACTTTCGTAGTCGATGTGCTAGAGTCCAGCCATGAAACTTTGCAGCAGACGGCGACGCGAGTTCTTGCTGATGCCTCTCGCGGTTCGGACTTACGTCAGACGGGAGCCCATGGCACGGCCGTTTATGCTGCCCTTGGCGCCCGCACCACTTCATTGCTCGCTCGGTTCTGGTGGGAAGGATACACTGGTTACTTATCGTCTTGGAACAAGTCTCAGGCGCTCAAGCTGGCTGAGGCGTTCCAGCAACTGTCCGACTTGAAGCAGGATCATAACCGGCTCCTGAATGCGACCAGCCGGTTACAGCGGCATTCTGGGCCGGCGAACGATTTCGCTTACGGCACGCTCATCTCGCGCGTCCGGCAAGCGGTCGAGATGACCTTGCCGACAGGAGTGACGGTGCTCGTCGTCAGCCGCGGCGATGAAAAACTTCTTAGACTGGGAGAACGGCAGAGCGCACATTTCCCGCAAACTCAGGCGGGCATCTACGCTGGGTATCATCCGCGAGACAGCGAGTCAGCGATCCAACATCTTGACGATCTCAGAGAAGCTGGCGCGGAATATCTGCTAATCCCAGGCACAGCCTTTTGGTGGCTTGAGTACTACGGAGAATTCCGCGCCCATCTACACGCCAAATATTTCGAGATTTTCCGGCAGGAAGATTCATGCGTGATCTTCGCCCTGAACCCTTCGGCGCGAACCGGATCGATTGCACGGCGCATCAAGCAGCTTGAGGATCAACTCGATGAACTTCGGGCAGTCGCTCCAGCTCTCCTATCTGATGCGACTTAAGATGGGCGTAATCGACGCCGGCGCGACTTACTGGCCTTTCTGTTCCAACCAATACGATTCATCAAAACCTATCAGCAAGCATCAACATTTTTTCAAAATTTGAATATGCCTTTGAAGTAAGAATTGTGTTTCTTTCTTCATCCGAAAGAGGTCCTTTTGCTATTGAGGAAATAATTTTTGAAGACGGTTCTTCATCAATGTTTGAGATTTCGAGATAGGTCAGTAATTTATGTAATCGAGGAGGATCAAGCAGCACCTTGTTTTCGACAAATATGGCCCGGTCGGCTTCTTCAAAATAGTTGATTAGAATATCGGAGATCCGATGGTACTTGTTTAGAAATTGGTCCAGATTGTTAGAGTAGGGGAAAAAAGTAGCGTCTCTTACTGAAATCCATTGGGGCATTGGATTCCGGAACAAAAAAAGAAGATAACAATTCGGATAGATCAGACGTAAGGTTTTGAGAATATCAACGTCACTAACATCAATATTCTTGTATCCAAATCGTTTGGCGCCATTAACGGGCATCAGCATCGAAGTGAAAACGTCCTCTAGGGCCTGCGCCGCCCTATCCAGCGGCCTGAAGGCCAGGGGATAGAACTTATCGTGATTTTGCTCCTTAAAGCTTTGCAGAAACTGTTGGGTCTGTTCCTGCCTTGGTACCCGGGCGCCTTGGTGCAATTCGTTCAACTTGTGGATGGCTCCCAGGACAAAGGTGTCAAAGCCATAGGGTTCACCCCAAATGCAAACCTCGTTGCTGGAGTTTAAGATCCGTTGGAGCGCTGTGGAGCCGGTTCTGCCACAAGGCGAATAGATAAATATGTGATTCTCCAATCTAATTTCCGGGTCAAATCCGGTAGTCAACAACGGCACATGTAAATCGAATTCGCTAGAGTCAATCATCTACATTTCTTGCTTTCTATCTTGGACATCGGCACTCCTGCAACCACGTACTGTGGTTTTATCGACGCGAGAACCATTACTCCAGCGTACCCTGGAGCGGGAATCGGTACGAACGGGTTCACTCGGGGCACAAGACGGGGTGGCGCACACGTAGCACCAAAGGGAGACGGCCCAGAACATCGTTTCTACCCTCCCTGCCGTGATGCACCTCCTACACCTACCTCGTCAAGCAGCCGGCTGAGCACCTTGTCCGAATTGCAATGCTCCTCAGCGATGGCACGGGCAGCCACGCAGTGGGCGGCGTAGTCACGCACGATGCGTTTTGCTCCGTCAACCGCGTCCTGCACCGTTCGAAATGCCAATAATCCCTCACCAACCGGATAGTGCTCGCTGAAACCAGTATCTTGAACGAGAGCCGGTCGGCCCGACGCCAGATACCGGACAGTTCGATCGCTGAACCAGCCGCTATTGGTGGTGACGTAAATGCTCTTCGCCACCGAGAATTCGGCGCCGGAATGCTGAACATAGCTTCGAAAGGCGCTGGGGTCGCCGGCCACCTCGAGCGGATCGACCAGACGCCAGCCGTCGTTCCGCAGCATTTCGAGATCGCGGGTCTCGTCGGGATGGATGTCCAAGGCTAGCTCGAATGCCTCACCTGTTAGTTGCGGCACCGTGTGAAACCGCCTGAACTCGTGCGCCTTAACGCCGTAGGTCTTGCCGTCATAGTCGATCGAGCCGAACGGCCCGCGCCAGCTGCCGACCGTGGTGAAACGGTCGAATGTGCATCGGGAGACGACGGGCCACTCATCGAGCGTTGCAAAGGGTGGGACCCGTCGCCATTGCAGTCCGCACGTCGGTATGGATGAGGCGGGCGTGCCGACGTTCCCGCCAACCGAGTAGTGCCAATCGTGGAGCTCGAGGGTCGGGCACCCGACTCCGGTCGCGCGCCACATCTGCGTGAAGCCGGGATCCTCGTCGATGAAGACCGTACGGCGTGGTCTTAGCGCAAGAGGCTGCCAGTCCAGATGGCCGCTGACGTTGACCAGCAACTCCGCGTCGTCAACCAGCGCGCGAAGCTCGGGCAGGCTCAGGCCGTAAAGGCTTTCACCGCGCTCGTCAATCAGGGTCGCCTCATCGGGAATCCCGAACGCTGCCACGACATCGCGGAAGTACGTGAGGTTCTCTGAGCGTCGCGGCGGCACGGCCATGCCGGATCTGTCGGTACAGACCGCCTGGTCGATTTGCTCGACTAGGTGCACCTGAAGCCCGAGACGCCGCAGTCCGAGGAGCCAGTGCAGACGATGCCACGTGTCGCCCCCTCGGCGGGCCGTGCTGGCCACGGCACCCGCCACCACTGCAACTGTCATGGCTCCTCTCGAAACCTGTTCGTCCACGGCGAAAGAGCCCTACCGGTTTTGAAAAGTGCCCTGGCGCTCCGGGGCGTCGCCGAGTCAATCTCGAAGACTTTCAAAACGCGCATGCATTCAGCGGTTGTGTAATGTTGTTGCTTCCTCAGATACTTTTTCTTACCCCGGTCAGCCTCCGCCCACGAATAATTGGAGACTGGCCTTCTCAAGCTATGGTCTACCGGGATTGCATCGATGATTCCTAGTTTCATGTTTCGTTCATTCAACAAGCACGACCATACGTTTTCGTATCCCCAGCCCATCGGGGAAGTTAGATCGAACGGGAACAGCAAGTCGTAGACGGATTTGTGAAAGCTGACCACCGGTCCGATTTCCACGAAAAGGGTTTGACGGGCGAGTATCCCTTGTTGCTGTGCGACGATGGGGTGGTCGATAAACGAATTGCATGTACGGGCTGGCTGAGCCAGCGAGAAATTGAGTCGCTCCTGGAGCGGAATGAAGTAATCGAGGAAATCGTGCGAAAGAACGATGTCGTCGTCGCACAGGAGGACATAGTCGTACTCGGAGAGTTTCTCCTGGGACAGCAAGTCGTTGATAATTTGAAACTTGGGAGTCAATTCGACGATTGTCTTCACTGTTGCGTCCCGAACGTTCGCCGGGGGCGTCCCGCCGAGCGCTACCCAACGTTGCGTAACATTGCAAAGCGAGCTTTCTGTCAGTGTGGAGATTACGTGCCGGCATGTGTTTTGTTGACCTGCGAGATAGATACCGAGCACTAGAACTCTTCTGGGAGAACCATTGGGTTGTTTGGGTCGGTCGATCGTGCATACGATCGGTCGGAGGCGCTCGATGGCGTCCTCAGTCCAGCGCGTTTCGCTTTGACACGACTCAGTTCTCGCGTGTTCCGTCAAGTCATAAATGACGCAATCCTCGCCACCAACAATCTGCGTGTAGTGAGAATCGAGGTAACGCCGGAACTCACCGTAGTGATCGAACCACCAGAATGCTGTTTTGGGAAACAACAGAAATTCGGCCCCCCGAGTGAGAAGCGCCTTCAAATGGGCGATTGCGTCTTCATTGCTGGCGGGGTAGTGTCCGGCATAGGAACCATCTTCAACCTGCGGAAAATGCCAGCTCGCGCGACCATCAAGATCCAGTAGTTCGTCATCCCCTTTACTGACGACAAGAACTGTCGCGGTCTCCGAAATGGAATCTCGCACGATCTGCCGAATTCGTGGCTTGAGCTCGTTGTATTCAATTCGGTGTCTTTGACGCTCGGAGTTTTTCTTGACGAAGTCTCGGATCTCGTGGATCTCCGCCCGCAATTCTTCCAATTGTGGACGCAAGTTATCGACCTCTGCCCGCAGGTCTCGTATAGAAAGATCAAGTTGCCGGAGCTCGTCGTTCGCGCGGTTCATCGACTCCTCTGTAAGCTGGATTGGGTGGTATCGACAGTCGTACGAAGCAAGCGATTCTGAGCGGCCTGTGGTCGGATATCGCCGGACGCTCACCGTCGCGAGCTCGTATGGCACGGGCTGATCTCCGGGTCGCGGGGACCGAACTCGCGCTGACTCGCAGAAGGCCGGCGAGGAGCAAGAAAAACCCGTGCACCGCAGAGACAATGGCTCTCACGTCATTTTGCATGACGGCCCACCAAAAAATGTTCGGCGCTGGGAAAGTTGCAGCGTAGCACAAATGACATGGGGAAGTCGACCCGCAGCTACGTCTATTCGGAGCTTCCGGTTGTTGTTAACGCGCCGCGGGGCGGGTACGTGGCGACCAGACGGGCGGCATGTCATCTCCGCTTCAAATAGCTCACTGAGGGGAGAATCCGGCAGTCTTCCTCACCGAATGTAATTATGCGGAGGGAGAAACTCTGGGCTAGAGTATCAAGCTCAGACAAAATAACTACTAACTAAGACTTGAGCCTCTGAGGTTTACGCCTTGGCTTAAGCCGTAGCCTCGTCGCGCCGGCATTTTGGAGTGGACATCGAGGGTATGCCGCAGGAAACGAAGCCGAAAGTTGCTGCTTCTGGGGGACTACGCGGGCTAGCGCACTTCCCGGTGCGATACCTGACCAGGGTTCTGCCGTATTTGCGTCCCTACCGGAAGCTGGCGTTCCTCTTGGTAGTCTGCACCGTCCTGGTGTCGCTCGTCGGGCTCCTGTCGCCCTGGCCGCTGAAGGTCGTCATCGACCACGTCCTGGAAAGCCAGCCCGTGCCGCCCGTCCTTGCCTACTTCCTATCCTGGGCTGACCAAAGTCCTCTGACACTGCTGCTGCTAGCGGTGGGTGCGGGTTTGCTCATTACCTTATGCGAGCACGGCCTTTCGGTCGCCATCAGCCACGTCAAGACTCAGATTCAGCAGAGCATGGTCCTGGACGTCCGGAGCGATCTGTTTCAGCATGCTCAACGCCTCTCCTTGGCCCATCATGACCGGCGTAGGACGGGTACGCTGATCTACGCCATCAACAACCAGGGCAACTCCGTGCCTGGCCTCATCATGTCGATCCAGCCACTGGCGCAAAGCTCCATTACGCTGGTCGGCATGTTCTGGATTGCCTTCGCGATCGACCCCCAGCTCGCCCTTCTGGCGCTATCGGTGGTGCCGTTTCTGTACTACTCGGTGGTCTATTACGCGAAGCACATTGTCCCACAGCTGCAGCGCGTCAAGAGCATGGAGATCGAGTCGCTGTCCATCGTCCACGAGGCCTTGAACATGCTGCGGGTCATCGTTGCTTTCGGTCGGGAAGATTACGAATACGACCGCTTCCGCAAGCAGGGTGAGAATGCCGTGGACGCGCGCGTGAAGCTAACCGTCAAGCAGACGGTCTTCTCGCTGGCCGTCAACATGACGACCGCCCTTGGCACCTCGCTGGTGCTGGGCTTTGGGGCCTATCGCGCTTTGCAAGGCAAGGTCACTCCGGGCGAGCTGCTCGTCTTTCTCTCGTACATCGCAGCCATCTACAAGCCGCTCGAATCGATCTTCTACACGTTCAATGCGATTCAAGAGCATGCGGTGCACCTGGAGTCGATCTTCAACACGTTGGATAAGGAGCCGGAAATCAAAGACGGGCCCGATGCGGTCCCGGTCCCGGTATGTGCGGGCCGCGTGACTTTCGACAACGTAGGGTTCAGTCACCATCAACGCGCTGCTACTTTGAAGGGTATTTCTTTCGAAGCGCGGCCCGGACAGACGATCGGCATCGTCGGGCAGACCGGTGCGGGAAAGACCACGCTCGCGAGCCTCATTCCTCGTTTTTACGAAGTGCAACAGGGCTCTATCCTGCTCGACGGGGCGGACATTCGCAAACTGACCCTGAAGTCGCTCCGTCACCAAATCAGTATGGTCTTGCAGGAGCCCTTGCTCTTCTCCGGCAACATCGCAGACAACATCCGCTACGGGCGTTTGGACGCGACCCTGGACGAAGTGATCGACGCCGCCAAAGCAGCCAATGCGCATGACTTCATCATGCGCCTGCCCAAACGATACGAAACGATCCTGGGCGAGCGCGGGGCACAGCTCTCGGGGGGCGAGCGACAGCGCCTATCAGTGGCTCGCGCCTTCCTCAAGAACGCGCCCATCCTGATTCTGGACGAGCCGACGTCCTCGATCGACTCCAAGACGGAGGCCGTGATCCTGGATGCCTTGGATCGTCTTATGGTCGGCCGTACGACCTTCATGATCGCCCACCGCCTATCGACCCTCCGTCGTCCGGACTTCATCCTGGTGCTGAAGGACGGCCTTCTCGTCGAGCAGGGTACGCACGAAGAGTTGCTCGCGCGCGGCGGTGTCTATCACGAGCTTTGTAGCTCGCAAAGTCTGCAGGCGCGACCCACGGCCCAGCCGAAGCCGTCCGCAGCCTTGCGATGATCATGTTTCGACTCGGACTCGATGCTCTCGCGGTCGACCTAAGGCGCCGGGTCTTCGCCTGATGGTCCCATGTCGAAGCTGAGGATTCTCGTGAGCGGTATGGTTGCCGGCGTGCCTTACCAAGGCGGCGCAACCTGGGCGGCGTTGCAGTACGTGCTCGGCTTCAAACGACTGGGACACGACGTCTACTTCCTGGAACCCCTGACGCCGCGTACCCTTTGTCCTCCGGACGCGCCGTTGGCCCAGACAGCCAACGCGTCCTATTTCAATGACGTGATGCGCGCGTTCGGACTCGAGCAGAATTCCGCCCTGTTATTGACGAGCACGCGAGAAACCGTCGGTCTACCGTACGGACATCTCCGGCAAATCGCTGGCAGGGCAGATGTGGTCGCCAACCTCTCGGGAACACTGAAGGATGCCGAGCTGCTCGATTCCATCCCGATCCGGGTGTTCCTCGATCTGGACCCTGGCTTCAATCAACTCTGGCACGAAGTCGGCGGCATCGACATGGGGTTCGCCGCCCACACGCATTTCGTGACGGTGGGGCTTTCCCTCGGCCGACCCGAATGCGACGTCCCTACCTGTGGCCGACATTGGTTCCCAACGCTACAGCCCATCGTTTTGTCCTATTGGCCTGTCGCCCACGCGATCACCTACGACGCGCTCACGAGTATCGGCAATTGGCGTGCTTACGGTTCCATCGAGCACCAGGGCATCTTCTACGGGCAGAAAGCGCATTCACTCAGGCGCTTGTTGACCCTGCCGAAGATCAGCAGAGAGAGCTTCTGCCTGGCCTTGTCGATCCACCCGGATGAGCGAAGCGACCTCCAAGCGTTGAAGCGAAACGGGTGGAACCTGCTCGATCCCGCGAAAGTCGCCGCTACACCCGACCTCTACCAAGAGTTCATTCGGGGCTCGAAGGCGGAGCTCGGCGTTGCCAAGAGTGGCTACGTCGTCTCGCGAGCGGGCTGGTTCAGCGACCGAAGTGTCTGCTACCTGGCCTCGGGTCGTCCGGTCATAGCGCAGGAGACTGGCTTCAGCCGCTTCCTGCCCACGGGAAAAGGATTGCTTGGGTTCCAGACGGCTGAGGAGGCGGTAGGCGCGATCGAAGCGATCAACAAGGATTACCGACAGCATGCGAGCGCCAGCCGCGCCATTGCTGAGGATCACTTCGACTCGGACAAAGTGCTCTCCGGTCTGCTTTGTCATCTCGGAGTGGCAGCTTGAGGCAGCCGGTTACGCGCGACGCGACGTCGGCCGCTTTACGCGGCTTCGTGGAGGAAGCCCTCGCACGTCATTTTGGAGCCTCGCGGACTATCGTTCATTTCGAACGGAAGGCCTCCTCATATCAAACCAGCTTCGTCACCGAGGAGCTCGGCGTCCGACTCGACGATGGCCGAGAAGTGTCGCTGCTCTTCAAGGACCTCGGCCGGCAAGGTCTCTTGGCCCCGGCACGAGGGGTCAAGCCGCAGTTCTTGCTCAACCCCCTGCGCGAGCTCGAGACGTACCGGGGAATACTGAGCCGAGCCCGTCTCGGCACGCCGGTCTGCTATGGTGCCGTCGCCGATTCGGAACGCGAACGATACTGGCTGTTCCTGGAGCGAGTTCGCGGGCTCGAGCTCTACCAGCTCGGTGAGCTCCACGTTTGGGAGGAAGTGGCGCGGTGGCTTGCCAGGATGCACGGCCTCTTCGCGGGGGAGATCGATTTGCTTCGACACCGAGCGCCCCTTCTCGAGTACGGCCGGGAGTACTACTGGACATGGATCCGTCGGGCAAAGGAATTTGTGCGCGGATCCCTTGCGCGAAAGGAAGTCCATGGCATCGATTGGCTCGCGGACTGTTATGACCGGCTGGTGGACAGCCTTGTCGAGCTCCCGCACACTCTCGTCCATGGAGACTTCAACGCATCCAACGTGCTGGTCCAGACGCAATCGCAAGAAACTCGCGTTTGTCCCGTGGACTGGGAGATGGCCGCCATAGGACCCGGCCTCGTGGATCTCGCGTCGCTCATTTCCGGGCAGTGGTCCGAGGCACAGAGGAACACCTTGGTTCAGGCCTACCGGGTCGCCCTCAGACCGAATGAAGGTTGGCCATCGTCAGAGCCGGCTTTGCTCGATGCGCTCGACCGGTGTCGCCTCCACCTGGCGGTTCAGTGGCTGGGCTGGGCCCGTGAGTGGTCACCACCCGCCGAGCATGCTCAGGACTGGCTCGGGGAAGCGTTGCGACTCGCCGAAACGCTGGCGCTGTGAACTCAGTAGTTCAGTATCCGAACTGCAAGCCGACGGAAACGCTGCGGGCCGGTAGTGCCCAGTTCGCTTGACCGAACAAGGGCGACGTGACGACCCCGTTGAAATCCCCGAAGTTGGTGCGGTTGAGCAGGTTTCGCGCGTTGATGCCCAGTGCCACATAGCTGCCTCCCTCCAGAACCACCGTCTTCGAGAGCATCAGATTCAAGCTGATGTGGCCGGACTGGCGGGCGAAGTTGCGGTCGATGACCTGGGAACCAGGCCGCGGATTTGCGTCGAACGATCCGAATGGTGTCGGAATGGCGTTTGGATCGCCCGGGTCGGCGAGGGATGGGCGATCGGTGAAAAGGCTGTCCCTGTTGTTGTCGATACCGGTTGTGATATTGAAAGGTTGGGCCGAGGTCACCGAAAAGGACGGACTGAACTTGATCCGCCCAGGGAGCGTCAGCGATCCTGCCACGGACAACTGATGCTGTTGATCGAGGCTGCCACTTCCGAACTCCGATTCGAGATCGAATGAGTTCGCGGGCAGCGAATAGGGACCGCTCGTGTCGTCCTGTAGCCATCCAGCACGGTAATTCGCGGTGACCCAGGAGCTGCTATTCAGGTTTCCGCGAAACGAGAGCATGAGCTCGTGACGGATCGAGCGGCCGGTCGACTCGAATTGAATTACCGGTCCGTTTTGCTCCTGCTGGGCTCCTGCGCCCGCCCCAACCATCGGAGCGTTGATGTTTCGGCTGCGGAACAAGCGCATTCCGCGTTCGAAGGTGTAGCTCGCCGAGCCAAACAGTCTCGGCGAGAATCGACGTTCGAAGCTGGCCGAGGAGATGAACAGGTAGGGTGCCTTCATTCCAGGATCTTTCGTGTAGATACTTTGCAACGTCTCGATGGCGCCCTCCGGAGAGTCTGGAATCTGCGGGAAAGAGGAAGGTCGCTGGACGATTAACTTTTGCTGGTGCTCGCCGTCGAGTCGAATGGTATCGAGCGTGACGTCGGGAACGAGACGTTGATAGAAGAGGCCGGAAGCCAAACGGACAACGTTCAGCCGACTCGTGTCGACCGCCCAGGCCAGCCCGAATCGAGGGGCGATGTCCAGCTTGTCGTCGAGATTCGTTTGAAACTCGTATCGAGCTCCGAACGACAACGTCAGCCTCGGTGAAACCCGCCAATCGTCATTGCCGAAAAACCCGAACTCCCATTGGTTCAACGCGACGCGTGGATCTCCGCGTGTGATAAAGAACTGCGAAGGCCCGTATCCGGGCAAGCCCAGGATAGTACGCCGATAGGAGTCGAGCGGCGCGATGGGAATGGTTTGTCCGCCCTCACTTATGATGGGCCTGCCGTCTGCATCGCGCTCGACATCCGCGCCGAAGACGAAGGTCCCGCCAAAGTCCGACCTGTTCACATTGCTCAATCCAGCTCCGTCGGCAGTGAATCCAACCCGAAGCAAATGTTGTCCCGCCGCGTAGGTAAGGCGCTCCGTCAGTTGAATCTCTTCGCTCGTCTTCTCATAGAGCAAGTTGGCTTGATTTCCTCCATCGTTGAAGGCATCGAACACGAGTATCGCCGGTCCCGTCATCGTCGCCTGCCGGTTTTCGTCTCGACGTCGAAGCTGGAGCCGCGTGTCGAGAAGGATGTTGGACCCAAAAGTCGTCGACAATGCCGCTCGCACGACATCCTCCCTCTCGGCGCGAATGAAGGCTCGGTCGGGGAGATCGAAGCCACCCCTCAACCCCTGGTTCTCGGCATTCCGTTCGGCGTATGAGTACTCGAATCCGAGTCTGACTCGGTTCGTGACGTTGTATTCCGTTTTGAGAGTCAAAGAGCTGTTGCGGTCTGGAGCGAGCACGGTATCCCGGAATCGTTCCGGTTCCAGTTCGGCGTTCAACACGGCAGCGTTGATCACGGCCGTCTCGTCTTGCTCCCATCGGCCGGCGTAAACGAGCAGATCCCATCGACCGGAAACCAGGGGCACACTCGTGTAACCGCGGTAGTTCCGAATCTGGAAGGGAATCTGCTCTTCTGCGAAGGCGTTGCGAGCGTTGAGGGACTCGTCGGAGAAGTCGACTCCAAACTGCCCGTGAAAATCCTGCACACCCGGCTTCGTGGTGATTTCGATGCGGCGCGATCCCGGTTCGGGAAATTCCGCGGAGAAAGGTTCGACGCTGATTCGGATGACGTCAATAGCTTCCAAGGGTGGAATATTTCGCTTTTCTCGAAATCCGTTGACATAGATGACGACGTCTTCCGCTTGGGCGGGCGAGCCGGCCATATGGAGAAGCTGATTGACCAGATCCCTCGGATTACTCGGAAGCCCTTTGAGCTCCTCCCCCGAGAGCGTTATCAACGAGTTACCCGGAGCGATCGAAAGACCGCTCTCGGACGAAACGTCGATTCGCTCCGTGACGTGAACCGTCAGAGTGACGGAGATCTCGCGCCGGGAGTCTCCGGCAAGTTGCACGTTTTCCGCGAATGGGGCGAACCCGTTGGCGGATACCAGAAGCGTATAGGATCCTGGCGCCACGCGCGCCCGGTAGGCTCTCCCGGCCTTATCAACCACATGACTCTCCCCGTCTTCCGCTTGAAGGAGTACATACGCATTTGGAATCAGAGCTCCCGTCTGGTCGAGGATCGTGACCTCCACCACGCTGGACGCTCTCGTCGGTGGCCTGGTCGCTGGCGGCGATGGTTTTGGCGCCTCGGTCGGCGGAGGTGTTGCGGGTCTTGGTGCTGGCGGCGGCTGGGGTTGGGTTTCCGGCGGCGGCTTCGGAGCGGGCTGGGGTTGCGCTTCGGGTGGTGCGGGTGTCGCCGGTGGTGCTGGCCCCGGCTGTGGTTGTGCTTTTGGCGGCGGTGTCGGAGTTGGTTGAGGTGCGGCGCGCGGCTGGGGTTGCGCTTTCGGTCGAGGGGGCGTCGCGGGTCGTTGCGCTGGCGGCGGCTGGGGTTGCGCCTCCGGCGGCGGTGTCGGGGTTGGTTGAGGAACCGGGGGCGGCTGGGGTTGCGCTTTCGGTTGAGGGGGTGTCGCGGGTCGCGGCGCCGGCGTTGGCTGCGGTGGTGTTTCCGGCGGTGGGGCCGGCGTCGGTTGTGGCTCTGGCGGCGGCTGGGCTCTTGGTTGCGTTCGTGGCGGCGGTTGAGCGGGCGCGACCGTCACCTTCGCCTCTTTCGCAGGGGGCTCGTTCGCCCGTCGCGTCGCGTTCAGATCGACGGCCGTCTTGAGGAGTTCCCATGTCTTGCCAGAAAGCGTGGTCACGCGCACCGAACGCTCGAGGATCTCCACCCGTTCCACCTCACTTCGCGCCCCGTCCGCCAGCACGAGCCAATCCCCTGAGGCAAAGTGCGCGCTTCCAGCGAGCGCGAGCAGAGCAAGGGCGGCCCTCATTTTCCTCCTCGTTCTAACGGGGCGGACGACGGCCATCGCTTCCACTTTGATCCTCGTGTCGAACAGACGTACAACCGACCACGAACGGCACGGCAACGGATTCGGAGCCGGTCTCGACTCCAAGCGCGGTTCTTGGAAACCGCTTGGTTCTGAAAGAAATGACCCACGACCCCTGAGATTAAGCGAACGTTTTAACACAACCTCAGCCCTCGGGCGCAATTTTTTCTAAGGTACCGAGGTTCTGGGAAACGCCGTTGTCGCACCTGACGTCCAGTCAAGTGATCCAGATCTCGTCGTGATCACGCCCACAAACGGCTACCGCCGGCTTAGAAGTTACTAGGCCGTCGGGCTTTTCGAGCGGCGCGGGTCGAACCAACAGCGGGTTGACGATGCTGAAGATGAAGGTGTTGCCCCGCCGACGATCCGTCTCGCGATAGAAAGGGAAGATTCGACGAGAGAAACGAGCTAAGACCCCACCCCCGTGAGCGAGCCGCCTATCTCAGGCGTCCCCGAGGTGCTTCTCCATGAGATCGCCGAGCATTTTCAGATGGCCTTTTTCCTGGTCGGCGAGCTCGAGGAGAACTTTCGACGTGGAATCGTCCGCGCTGTGCTGGCTAAAGCGCAGAAAGAGATCGAGCGCCTGCGTCTCGAGCATCATCGCGTAGCTCAAGATGTCCTCGACCGTGCTCGCCTTCGGCTCGATGGCTTCAAGGATCTCATCCGGATTCAGGCCGCCTTCCATCACCTTGCGCGAGGCCCGTTCTTCCAGACCTTCGATGGTCGCGACCTCGCCACCTCGTGCCCGGTACAAGTTGTAAACCGTCTGTTTGTGGTCGATCTCGAGCGCGGAAAGCTCCCCAAACAGCCGCGCCGCATCAGGGGTCTTGACCTCGCGGCTCAGTCGCTCATAAAAAACGCGCATCGCTTCTTCCATGCCGAAGATGATTGTGAGCATCTCGGCGGGCGTCTCCTTGCCGGAGATGAGCTCGAGGTTGGCCTCGACAGGGCCACGAGCGACCTCGCCCTGCCAGGCCTTGATGCCGCCGGCGAGGTTATAGACCTCTTTGAACCCTCGTCCCGAGAGCAGTTGCGCAGCAGCCCGGCTGCGCCCACCCACGGCTCAATAGACGACGAGCGGCTTGTCGCGGTCGAGCTCTTCGAGCCGGCTCGGCAGATTCGGGAGAGGAACGAGCACGGCTCCCGGGAGATGAGCCTGCTCGTACTCGCCCGGCTGGCGGACGTCGAGCAGGGTGAACTCCTGCTCCTTGTGCTCCGCCAGGAAACGGCGGGCCTCGTCCGCTTCCATGTTCTTTGCCGGAATGAAATAGTCTTTGAAACCCATGGATGCGACCACCTCCGTTGTTCTGGTCGAGGATGACGCGAGCTCGATCCTGCGGGCCGGCAGCGTAGCTCGAGCCAGCCAGCGGGCCAAATTTAACCTCGATCGCAGGGTGGAATCTAGCGAGCGAGCATGCGACGGCCGGCGATGTCATCCTCGAAGGCGAACAGGGGAGCGGCATTCCCCGGGTTCAGCGGGTCCACGCCGTCAGGATACAAAGCGCCCGAGAATCGACCAACTAATTCCATGAAGGCCGGATCGAACTCGATGACGAAGTCGACCACGGCGATCCCGTGATCGTCGAAGTCGAAGTTCGCTACCTTCATCGCGATCGCCCTCCGCCCGCTGCGCTCCCAAACGCCCTGCGACGAGCCGAACTGGAGATCGCCTTCCGCCGAGCTGTTCAGAAACACGTTCCCGTCGACCGAGATCGTGAGGAACTCCCGCGTCCCCGTCTCCCGTTCCACCACGAAGTACGTGCCGGCGACTCGCCGGGCGAACGCAGGGTGGTCCTTGTCCGCTTCCGCTGAAGTTAGCCCTCCAAACAACGCGAGCGCGGCAACGAAGGCCATTGCTGACAGTCCGTACTTGATTCTCATGTCGTTTCCTCCTCGTTCATTTCGTCAAAGACTTTGGCTGTGCCCGAAGGATCGTGTTGCTTTTGTGCCCGAAGAAGAGCGAGGGGGCCGCTTTCCTGCAAAAAGACCGTTGACCGACTTGGTAACTAGCACAGGCCCATCGCGGGGACAAGTGAATTCGAACCGTCCAAAGGATTCAGTACATCTTGCCTGGCGTCGCGCACCTCCTCGGGGAGGAGCGAGTCGGGCGAGAACGATGTGCGTCGTGTAAGCTTTGGAACGGCTCGACGGGCTCCACCCCCCTGAGGCCCGCCGGACTTCGAAGGCAGCCACTCAAGAAGGGGAGGATGAAGATGATTGCGGACTTGCAGCGGAAACCGGTTTGGCTCGTGGGAATGCTGACATGTCTTGTCATGGTGATCGGAGGAGCAGTCGCGGCACAAGTTCCGGATGCCGACTGTTTCTCAGGAAACTGCGGAGGCAGCAAGGGCATACCGGAGTGTCCCAGAGGCTACGGGGAAGTGGGCCTCGTTCTGTATGCCAACAGCAAAGCCGACGCTCAGGAAAGTTGCGAAACGGTTGTCTCTTGTACCAACCTGGGCAAGAAAAGCGTCGAGGTCAACTGCCGGTTCTACACTGGGTTCAATCCCATACCGGAGGGGGGCGACCGCAGGGATGCGCTCTGCCACTCCGTAACTCCCGACGTCGCCCCAGGCGACACGACGGAATGCGCCACGGACTCCACAGGGGATCCGCTCTTCCTGGCGGGCGGCATCTTTCTGGCGGGCGACGCCAATTGCCCGACGTTCGAAGGAAAGGGCCTGGTCTGCGTCGCCGGAGGAAAAGCAGACGACGTCCTGTGTCAGGCTCATCTGGTTTGCGGAAACGGCTCGGTCCTCGAGACGACCGAGATCGCGCGAAGGAAGACATCGAAGAAAGACTAACGGTGGAGCAGGCTGATGACAAAGTCAGCCCACTCTGCGCGAGCGGAGCGAGCCCGGCGCGCTCGCCGCGCCGTACGCAGCCCGAGCCGTGGCGGCCGATCGATCGCAGATCCCGCCACGGCATTGAGCACACTAAGCCGGACCGAAGCAAACGATCGTCAGGTCGTCGCTCTGAGGTCGGCCGTCTTGGAACGTTTCCACCGATCGGAGAAGCCTTTCCAGCACGTCTTGCGGCGTGCCTTTCGATTTCCGAAGGGCGTCGGAGATCCGTTCGTCGCCGAAGAGGTTCTCGTTCCGGTCGAAAGCTTCGCTCAGCCCATCCGTGAAGGCGAACACGGTATCTCCCGGTTCCAGCTCGTAAGCGCTCGACTCGAGCTCCAAGTTCTTCGCGATCCCGAGCGGCATGGATCGCTTGGACTCCAATGGCTCGATCGCTCCATTGCGGCGCCGAAGCAAAGGAGACAGATGCCCCGCATTCGCCACAAAAAGCCGGTTTCGCGAAACATCCAGGGCGAAGAAAACGAGTGTGACGAACATGCCCTCGGTGAAATCACGATAAAGGGAGGCGTTGAGCATGCGCAGAATCTCCGCCGGATCGGTCTTGCCCGCGGAGAGGTAGCGAGCCTCGCTGCTGAGTTTCGCCATGCAGAGCGCGGCAGACACTCCCTTCCCGGAAACGTCGCCGAGCGCGATACCCACTCGCTCCTCCGGCAAGCTCAGAAAATCGTAGTAGTCGCCGCCGATATCGAGAGCGGATCGATAGACTTCCCCGAACACGTAACCGGGGACTCGAGGCGGTTCACGCGGGAGGAAATGACTCTGGATCTTCCGGGCGAGCAAGAGGTCGGCATCGAGCAATCGCCGTTTGAGCAGACTCGCATGCTTCCTCGCATTGGAGAGTGACAAGGCCGCCTGCCGGGCGATGGCCGTAAGGACAGCCATATCGTCCTTGACGAACGGTTTCTCCGAGCCGTCGAGGTGAATGATGCCGAAGACATCGCCGCGAGCGATCATCGGCACGCAAACCACGGAACGAAGCTGCAACTTCGCGACGGTGTCGGAGCTGGAAAATCGCTCGTCGCTCATGGCGTCGGCACTGAGAATTCCACGACGGTTCTCGATCGCATCCCTCACCAGGGTTCGGCTCACCGCGATTTCCGTCGGTTCGCCCGATCGCGTCAGAGCCACCTTCGCACGGAGCTCGTCCTGGCCCTCTTCCGACAGCATGATGAATCCACGCTCTGCCTGGGGAAAGACCGCGAAAAGCTTGGTCACGATCAGTGTGAGAAGCGACTCTTCGTCGAGCATCTCGCCAATCGCTTCGCTGACCTCCAGGATGACTCGAAGTCGCTGCCGAGTGACCTCCAGCGAGTCCCGCCCGCTCGAAACCGTCGTCAGCAACGAGGCGACGTCCTGCGCCGCGTCCATTGCATCCAACACCGGCTGAGCGCCTGTCTGGCCCGACTCGCGAAAACGTACTTCGGGTACGATTAGACTGTCGTCGGGTCCATCCGCGAGGATGAACTCGAGGCTCACGGCACCGAGCCCGATCCGATCGCCGTTCGCGAGGGCCGTCGAACCCGTGATGCCAACTCCGTTCACCGTCGTGCCGTTACCGCTTCCGAGATCGTAGATGTGGTAGGTATTGCCGTGCCGACGCACCGCGGCGTGCTGCCGGGACACTGTCGAATCGTAGAGGGCGAAATCAGGTGTGGAACCCCGGCCGATGACGATATCGTCGTCGAACTCGAAGGCTCTTCCGAACGTCTTTCCGCTCTCGATGAGAAGCTTTGGCATGTCCCGCCCGACCCGGAGAAAGTTGTGCGAGCGTCATAGGGTATTCGACTCGCTCTTTCAGCGCAAACCTTGCGGAGGGGCGGTTCGACCGCCACTCCTGCGAAGTATACTCCCATCGTGTTGCGCGCTTCGCTGGCCGTGCTTCTAATAGCTCTCGTTGTCACGTTGACCTCTTTCGATCCTCTCTTCTGTCCCGACGGCTGTGGAGAGCAAGACGTTGGCTCCACCGGCTCTGTTGGAACCGATTGCGCTGTCTGCCTGGGCCTCGGTCCAATCGCTGCTTCGCGTGAGCTCGTGCCCGTCGAGCTGCTTTGTGTTCCCCATGCAGGGGTCGCGGCAACCACGATTGCCGCAGACCCTAGAGCGATCGAGCACCCTCCGAGAGCGAGCTGATTCTCCAATCCCGACCGTCCGTTTCTAGAGCCGTAACGGCATTTCACGAAGGATCGTCTATGTGGAGAAGAGTTCTCTTGTTCCTCGCGCTTGCTTCGCCGGCTAGCGCCACGGGAACCGTGCGCGTCGAAGTGAAGCATCGGGATCAGCCGCTATCCGGAGCGAGCGTCATTGCGAACGGCCAAAGCTATCTGACCGATGGCGACGGGGTCGCGAGCTTCCCCTCGTCCCCTGGGATCCTCGAGCTCGTCATTGCCAAGGATGGGTTTCTTCCAGTCTCTACCTCGCTGGTCGTGGAGGAAGGGGAGGCCCATGTCGTCGAAGTCCTTCTGGAGCAAATGACGCATCGAGAGGAAGTCACGGTCGTGGCCACCACTCGTTCGCAACGGGGCATCGAAGAGCAGCCGATGCGCGTGGAGGTGCTCGGTCGTGAAGAAATCGAAGAGAAGATGCTCATGACCCCGGGGGACATCGTCATGATGCTGAACGAGATGGGTGGCATGCGCGTGGCGGCGACGTCTCCGTCGCTCGGTGCGGCGAGCGTCCGCATCCAGGGGATGCGCGGTCGCTACACGCAGTTTCTCTCCGACGGCCTGCCGCTCTACGGTGAGCAGCCGGGAGGTCTCGCGCTGCTCCAGATTCCTCCCATGGATTTGGGTCGGGTCGAAGTCATCAAGGGAGTCGCGTCTGCGCTCTACGGCGGAGGGGCCATGGGAGGAGTCGTCAACCTCCTGAGCCGCCGGCCAGGCGAAGAAGCTCAGCGAGAGGTTCTCGTGAACGCCTCCACTCGGGGTGCGACCGATGCCGTGCTCTGGGTCTCGTCGCCGCTTTCACCCTTCTGGAGTTTCTCGCTTCTGGGAAGCGGACACGGGCAAGACCGTGTCGACGTCGACGGCGATGACTGGTCCGACATCGCGGGCTACGGACGCGGGGTCATGAGGCCCCGTCTTTTCTGGGACGGAGGCGAGGGTCGAAGCTTCTTCGTGACGGCGGGCTTCACCTACGAGGATCGCACCGGAGGAACGTTGCCGGACTCCGTGCTCCGGGCGACGGGAGAGCCTTACGAGGAGTCGCTCCTGACGCGGCGTTATGACGTCGGCGCCGTGGGACAGACGCTTGTCGGAGGCCGCCACGTACTCTCGGGACGCGTGGCGGTCACCCGTGGTATTCACGATCATCTCTTCGGCGACACCCGCGAGCGAGATCGACACGACACCGCGTTCGCCGAGGTGACGTTTCGGGGAAGTGCCGGGGGTCATACCTGGATCGCCGGTGCCGCGTTCGAGCACGACGGCTACCGTCCCGAGGACGTTCCGCGCTTCGCCTTTTCCTTCGGCACCGTCGGCGCCTTCTTTCAGGACGACGTGGACGTGGCGGACTGGCTTGGCCTATCGCTCAGCGCTCGTCTCGATCGTCACAATGAGTACGGGACGTTCTTGAGTCCGCGTTTCTCCGCGCTCCTGCGTCAGGGACGATGGACCGGCCGCGTTTCCCTTGGGAGCGGCTTCTTCGCGCCAACGCCTCTGACCGAGGAAACCGAAGCGGCCGGATTGACTCGGTTGAGCATTCCCGGGCCGCTTTCGGCGGAGCGGGGCCGGAGCGTTTCTCTGGATGTGAGCCATACCGACGGGCCGCTTACGACCACGCTCACCCTCTTCGCCTCGAGGATCGACGAATCGATCCTGGTAGAGCGGTCGACCCAGTATCTTCTTCGAAACGTCGACGGCGGCACCACGAACACCGGGGTCGAGATTCTGGCGACGTTCCGCCGCTCCCCGTTCGCGGCGACCGGTACCTATACGTACGTCCGATCCATCGAGTCCGATGGCGGCCTGTCTCGAGATGTCGAGCTGACGCCGCGTCATAGCGCCGGTCTTGTCGCCATGCTCGAAGACGACGATGTGGGCCGACTCGGCTTCGAGCTCTACTTCACCGGCGAACAAAGACTCGAGGCGAATCCCTACCGCTCTACCAGCCAGCCCTATGTGATCGTCGGAGTCCTTGCCGAGCGCCGCTTCGGCCGGTTCCGGATCTTCGTAAACAGTGAGAATCTTTCTAACGTCCGACAGTCCCGTTGGGATCCGCTTCTCCGGCCGGAGCGAAACGTCGATGGGCGATGGACCGTCGACGCCTGGGCCCCCCTCGAAGGCCGAGTCATCAACGGAGGCGTCAGGATCGACTTCTGAATGTCGACGAGGCGTACGGATCATAATATGGGACGGCTCGCACCAAATGCCGGACCAACGCGACATGACAACCGACAGCCGCCGCCCGTCCTTCGCGGACAGCCAGTGCTATCGATGCGTTCATGTCCGTGTTATCCAAAGCAAGCGAGGACCTCAGTACCTCTTGTGTCGGGAGCCCACGCGTCCGCGATACCCGCCTCAGCCGGTTCTGAACTGTTCAGTGTTCCGTCCCCGGCAAGAGACAGACGAGGACTCTAGAAATTGACGTTCGATCTACGATCCTTGGCTTGACGAAACAACGGGCACATCCTATGGATCCGGCGACAAGGAGCCGCAATGCTCGAGAAGACGCGATTGAGCCTCTTTTAGCTCGCTTCGTACCTCTGGCTCGGTGGAGTCGCCATGATCCTTTCACCAACCTTGGCCGCCGAGCTTCTCCAGTCGAACGCCGACTACCCGCCGGTCATGCTGCGCGCTCTCGGCATGTTCATGATCGGGCTCGGCATCATCGTCGTGCAGATCATCCGTCACCGTCTCGGCGTGCTGTACCCGACCACCGTCGTCGTGCGCCTGTTCTTCTGCCTCGGGCGGATGGCGTTCTACATCTCGACGGGCGATCCATTCTTCCTAATCTTGTTCGGCATCGTCGCCCTGGGCGTCGCCATCACCGGCGTGACTTATCTGGGCGAACGACGGGAGCCAGGAAGCGTCTGAGCCAGTCCCGAGACGCACCCCACGCTGGAGACGGACTGGTTTCAGGTACGAAGTCCGTAGCAAATCGATCAGGCTCAGAGCTTCTTCAGGACCAGCACCGTAATGTCGTCGAACTGCGGTGCCGTGCCGGCGAATCGGTCGATCGCATCGAAGATACGGGACACCACGACCTCGGCGGACTCTTTGGCGGATGATCGGACGATGTCGCAGAGGCGCGCCTCACCAAATTCCTCGCCCGCTTCGTTCTGGGCCTCCGTCACGCCGTCCGAGAAGAGCGCGAGGCAGTCCCCGGGATCGAGTGAGAAGGTGGTGTCGGTGTAGGGTAAGCCCTCGAGTAACCCCAGCGGTGTCCCCGTGGACTTGAGCCAGACCTCTTCGCCGTCGGCCCGCAGCAGCAGGCAGTCCGTGTGGCCGGCGCTCACGTAGCGCGCGGCCCCGCTCGAGGGTGTGAGCTCCACGAACGCCGCGGTGACGTACTTGTTGGCGGCGGTCGTGGCGAAGAGAAGGTCACTCGCATGCGCCGCGAGCTCGCTGAGAGAGGGCAGGCGTCCGAGAAGGGCCCGGAGCGTCGCCTGCATGTTGCTCATCAGGAGCGCGGCGGGCAAGCCCTTTCCGGACACGTCGGCCACGCACAGCAGCACCCGGGGCTCGGCACTCGCAGCGCGCGTCGGCAGCGCGTCGTAATAGTCGCCGCCGCACTGACGTGCCGGCCGGTTCTTCACCGCCACGTCGTAGCCCCCCTCTGCGAGAAGCGGTGGAAGCTCGGAGGGGAAGAGGTTGGCCTGAATGCTCGCCGCGAGCTCCAGCTCTCGCTCCAACTTCTTCTTCTCGAGGGTCTCGCGAAAGTGCCATGCGTTGGCGAGGGCCACCGACGCCTGGGCCACGAGGCCGGCGCCGAACTCGAGATCGGCCGGCTTGTAGCGACGCTGGCCGGGCCGTGCCCCCAGCACGATGAGGCCTCGCACGCCGCCCTCGCCGCTTTGGATCGGGAATACCAGCTCGCCTTGCGTCGCTCGAAGCCTCTCCCTCAGTGAGCCTTCGGGAAGCTCGGCGACAGCGATCGCGTCGGGCAATCCCTGCAAGCCGGAGAGCGCGTCCTCGTCGCCCACGAGCCAGGCGATGTCCATCCCCTGCTGCCGGAGGGCGGGAGGATGTCCCGGCTTCCACGCGAGGAGTGCCGAGCGTCGCAGCATCCAGCGGCCCGCGAGCGTGAGCATGAGCAGCTGCGCCACGTCGTTCGCTTCGAGAGTCGAGTTGAGACCCCTGACCAGGTCGAGGAGAGAGCTCAGGTCCTGGACCTTCTGATCGAGACTCCGATTCAGGCGTCGCGACTCCTCGTGGATTCGGGCGTTCTCGATGCCGCTCGCGGCCAGCCCCAGCTGTGCCAGGAGAAAGGCCTTCTCCTCCTCCGCCACCTCTCCTCGAGCGGGGCGTCCGAGCCCCAGGAGCCCGATCGGCCGGCTCGTCTCCGACGAGGCCCCGATCGGAAGCACCAGCTCGATTCCGGATTCCTCGGCCGCGGCCGTGTCAAACACGTCGCCCACCGACAGAAGAGGCAGACCGCGCACCAGGACGAGCCGCATCGTCTCCTCCCGCTCGAGCGCGATCAGCCCGCGCGGGATGAGGAGCCGTCCCATGACCGAACGGAGGAGGTGACCCAGCAGCTCGTCCAGATCGCGCGCGCCGTGGAGGAGACGCGCCGACTCCAGCAGTGCCTCCAGGCGCGAGGCTCCGAGAAGCGTCTTCTCCACCCTCAGAGCCTGCGGATCCGCTTCAACATATGGAGCTCGTTCTTGTGGCCGGGGACGAACTCGTAGCGGACCTCATCCATCACCGACTTGATGAGCCGCATCCCCAGCCCGCCGGACTTGCGGCTCGCGATGAGGTGCTCCAGGCGCTCCTCGGGGACCGAGCCGGGATCGAAGCCGAGACCCGTATCTTCGACCACGATGTGGAGCGTCTCGTGGTCGAAAGTCGCCCGGACCACGACTTCCTGCGTGTCGTCGTGGCCGTACGCGTGCTCCATGACGTTGGCACAGGCTTCGTCCACGGCGAGCTCCAGCCGGCCTACGTCGGCCTCCTCGAGGCCCGCCTGCTGGCCAACGGTGGTGACGAACTCACGGATGAGAACGAGGTTCTCGGTCGATGAAGGCACGGTCAGCAGGAACCGTCGCTCGACGCCGGTCACGTCAGTCCTCCCGGACCGGGACGTCGCGAAAGCGCCGCACCCCCGCCTCGAGGTCGGGGAGAATATCGAAGACTTCCGGAAAGCCGAGGATCTCGAAGGTAGATTGTACTTTTGGAATGGCTCCGCAAATCTTGAGGTCGCCCCCCTGCCCGCGAATCTCCTCGACGTAGCTCATGAACACCCCCAGGCCGGCCGACGAGATGTAGGTCATTCGGGTGCAGTCGACGATGATCTGCCGCCGACCGGCGGCGAGCTCGGCCACGACGACCTCTTCGAAACGCGGCGCGGTGTGCGCGTCGACGTGGCCTTCGAGAGCGATGACCGAGAGATTGTCGCGGAGAGACGTTTCGATCTTGAAGGAGCTGGTCACTGGAATTCCTCCTTCAGGCCAGACTCGCTGCCGCCTTCGTCTTGTCGCGGCGCGGGACCTTGCTCACGCCAAACCTGAGAGCTAGCGTGGTCATGTCGTCCGCCTGCGGCGCCCCAGAGGCGAATGACGTCACCTCGCGGACCACGCCATCGATGATCTCCGCCAGGGATTTTCCCGGCAGCTTTCTCAACAACTCCTCGAGGCGGTGGTCCGTGAACTCATTCTTGTCGGCGTCCATCGCCTCCGTGATCCCATCAGTGTACAGGAACAGTCCGTCTCCTGCGTCGAGCTGGATGCGCTTGGACTTGTATGCAGCTTTGGCGAAGACCCCGAGCGCGAGGCCTCCGGTTCGCTCCAGGGTTTCGACCCGGCCGTCGCGCCTCAGGACATAGGGGAGGTTGTGGCCGGCGCTGCAATAGACGACCTCGCCGCTCTTCAGATCGAGAACTCCGTAGAACACGGTCACGAACATGCTGGTGACGTTCTCCGAGGTCAACACCCGATTGACCTGGCTCAAACACTCCTCGGGAGGCAGGCCCCCGAGCGCCGTCGCCTTGATGAGGGTGCGGCTGACGGCCATGAAGAGCGCCGCGGGAACGCCTTTGCCCGACACGTCGGCGATCACGAAGCCCAGTCGTCCTTGGTCGATCAGGAAGAAGTCGAAAAAATCTCCGCCCACTTCCATCGCCGGCGTCATCGCGGCGTGGATCTCGAACTCGTCACGCTCCGGGAAAGGGGGGAACTCGGACGGGAGGATCGACTTCTGGATGGCGCTCGCCACCTCCAACTCCTTGTGAAGGGCCAGGAGCCGCTCGCGGTCCCGCGCGGCCGAAACGGTCTTCTCGAAGAGCCGGGCGTTCTCGATGGCGGTGGCCGATTGCAGCGCCAGGGTATTGAGCAGCTTCAGGTCGGAGGCCGCGTAATTGACCGGGTCCGCGCTCGCCAGGACGATGGCTCCCATCGCGTGCTCGCTGACCTTGAGCGGAGCGCAGATGAGCGAGCCGACACGCTCGTTGCCGCGGCGCGGGTCCGCCTCGACGTCGTTGACGATCTCGGCGTTGCCGCTCGCAACGATCGAGCCGATGAGGCCCACCCCCCATCGAAACGGCCCTGAGCTCGGAAGTCCCTCACCGAAGCCGGCCATCGACTCGAACACCTGCGTCTGTTCGTCGAGCAACATCACGGCGCCGTCCGTCGCCGCGATCAGCTGGCGCGCCTGCTCGAGGGTCAGCCTCGCCACCGCCTTGACCTCCAGGAGCGCGGCCAGCTTCTCCGAGAAGCTGTAGATGAGGTTCACCTCACGATAGAGCTGAAGCACCTCGGCGCCGAGAGTCTTCTTTTCTGACTCTTTGTCGGCGAGGTGGGCGAGGAGCGCGGCCAGAGCTTCGGCATTTTGGCCTCCGCTCACCCATCCCAGCGTCTTTCCGTCGAGCGTGACCGGGTAGCGCTCCTTCGGGTCGCTCGGCGCGACCCCGGCGAGCAGCCGCCCCTCGGCATCCTCGATTCCAATCGTGGCACCGAGCGACTCCACCAGCGCGGCGACAACCGGCGCGGCGTCTTTTTGCGGGCCGATCAGACCTCGGAGGGTAATGCGTGACATTCCGTGCTCACAGCCCCAGCACTTGCCTGGCCTTCTCCAGCAACGCGTCGGGGTCGAACGGCTTTGTCATGTACAGGTCCGCTCCGACATCCTGTCCCTTCTGCCGGTCGAACTCCTGTCCCTTCGCCGTCAGAAGGACGATGTAGACGTCCTTGAGGCCTAGGGAGTTCTTGACGCGATCGCATACCTCGAAGCCGCTGACCTTCGGCATCATCACGTCGAGAAAGACCAGTTTCGGCTGGTTCGCCTGGATCCGCGCCAGGGCCTCTTCGCCGTTGCTCGCGGTCAAAAGCTCCACCCCTTCGTCCTCCAGCTCCTCCAGGGCCTGGTGGATGAGGGTCCGGAGATGGGGCTCGTCATCGACGATCAAGATTTTAGAACTCACGAATTCTCCCATTTGTCAACGATTCACAAGACAGGGAAGCCCGGGGGCGCGGCGGCCCTATTGATAGACGAGGAACAGTACGTTCTCCAATCCCTTCTCGAAGCGCAGCGACTGGACTCCCTCGTGCCTCTGCGACATCACCGAGCTCAAAATGATGATGTCCGGCTGCATCTCGAGGGCCCGGGTGACCAGGTCCTCCCCGTTCGCCTCCATCACGGTGTATCCCCGGGCCTGCAGCACTTCCGCGAGCGTCCTGGCGGCCGACGCGTCCTCGTCGACAACCAAAACCCTCTTCTTGGACGTTCCCTGCTCGAGCAGCTCGCCGACCTCCTTGAAGAGCAGGTCGGTATCGATCGGCTTGGTCAGGTAGCGGTCGACCCCGAGGCGATAGCCCCTTTCCTTGTCCTGGACAATCGAGAGCATCACGATGGGGAGGTCCATCGTCAGCGGGTCGTTCTTCAGCACGGCCGCCACGTCGAACCCGTTGATCTCGGGCATCATCACGTCGAGGATCACGAGGTCGGGTCGTTCTCGGCGGATCTCGGCCAGGGCTTCGCGGCCGTCGGCGGCGAGCCTCAGCCGGTATCCGGCCTCGCTGAACTCCTGCCGCAACAACTCCCGGATGTGCGGATCGTCGTCGACGGCCAGGATGGACGGCTGAGCGCCCTTGGGCTTCGGCGCGTTCACCTCGACGCGCTCGCGAAGCTGCTTGACCAGAGACTCGAGAGTGAGGGCCGCGGAGCCGGTGGCCGACTCGGACTTGACTGGCAGGGTGAAGGAAAAGGTGCTGCCCTTGCCCGGCTCGCTCTCCACCCAGACTCGGCCCCCGTGGTGCTCCACGATCTCCTTGCAGATGGGGAGGCCCAGGCCCGTCCCCTTGGGCTTGTCCGTGAGGGTGTCGCCCACCTGCTTGAACTTCTCGAACACCTTGGGCTGGTCGGCGGGAGCGATGCCCAGGCCCGTGTCGATCACGCTGACCACGATCTCGCCGTCGCGCTCGACCGCCCGACAGGTCACCGAGCCCGCTGCAGTGAACTTGACCGCATTCGAGATGAGGTTGATGACCACCTGGATCAGACGGTCGCGGTCACCCGAGACCTCAGGCATCTCCGATCCGACGTCTTTGATCAACGTGAGGCCCTTGCTCTCGAAGAGAGACGAGGTGGCCGCAGTGGCGCGATCGATGATGTCCGGTACCGTCAGCGCCTCGATGTGCCATTCCAGCTTGCCCGATTCGATCTTGGCCAGATCCAGCACGTCGTCGATCAGCTTGGTGAGGCGCTCGCCCTCGCTCACCACGACCTTGAGGTTGTCGCTCACTTGCTGCATCGCCTGCCGAACGCGGTTCTCGTCGCTCTCCACGAGCGGGAAGATTCGCTCCTCCAGCCTCTTTTTGATGATCTTGGCGAAGCCGAGCACTGACGTCAGCGGTGTGCGCAGCTCGTGGCTCACGGTGGAGAGGAACGCGCTCTTGGCGGCGTCGGCCTCCTCCGCGGCCGCCCGGGCCTGCCGGGTCTCGTCGAACAAGCGGGCGTTGTCGATGGCTACGCCCACGTTGGCGGCGATGGTTGCCAGAAGGCGCATGTCCGTTTCCTTGAAGCGGCCTTCCTCCTCCGTGCTCTGCACGCTGATGACGCCGATCACTTCGCTGCCCACCGGAATCGGCACGCCCAGGTAGGACTTCGAGGGCAGTCCGGACCGCTTTATCTTGAGCTGCGTGCTGCGCTCGTCGATATTCTGGTTGAGGAGCAGAGGCTCGCCCGAGTCGATGATGCGGGAGGTCATGCCGGTGCCGTAGGGCAACGAGGGGAACGTGTCTCCGTACCCGTAAGGGAAGTGGATCATGTTGGTCGCCTTGTCGAGCAGCGCCACGTAGGCGATCTGCGCCCCGAAGACCTGTCGAATCTGCTCGCCCACCAGCGGGATGAGCGCGTCGAGCTCCAGCTCGGAGGCGAGCGCCTGACTGATGCTGTTGATCGTCGCCAGCTCGGCCGCGCGTTGCCGGATCTGATTGTCCTGCTCCCGGAGCTGGCGGTAGCTATACGCGTTCTCGAGGGCGATCGTGGTGTAGGCGGCCAGGTTCTGAAGCAGGTTGAGTTGGTACTCGGTGTAGGCGTCTTTCCGGAAGCTCTGGACCGTGAGGACTCCCAGCACACGCTCTGGCGTCGCGAGCGGCACGTACATGAGCGACTGAGGCGGCTGCGACACCGAACCGTCCTCGAGAAGGCGGCCCGCCTCCTCGTAGGCGGCGAGATAGCGACTCCACTCGCTCTCGACGTCGTTGATCAGAATCGGCTTGCGGTTATCGATACACCAGACAGCGAACTGGTTTTTGTCGTTGGTGTCACGGGTGTAAGGCGCATAGCGCTTGCCTCGCTCGACGGCCAGGCCGTACTCGATCTGCTGCTTTCTCTGATGGTAGAGGCCGACCCCCACGACGGTCGCGTCGAGGAGCTGGTTGATCCGATCGTAGAGACGCATGGAAATCGTGTTGAAATCGAGTGACGCCGTAATTTCCTTGCCGACTTCGGAGAGAAGCTCGACGCTTTTGGACCGCTCGCTCTCCGATCGCGCCAGCTCCTCCGCCGCCTCCGCGCGCAGCTCGGTCTCGCGCAAGGCCGACCGCTCGCGCTCCTTGCCGAGAAGTCGTCTCCTCTGGACGCGGTCTACCCCGAAGACAGCTGCCCCCAGGAACAGGAGATACGAGCCGTAGGCCCACCAGGTGCGATACCAGGGCGGGAGGATGGTGAATGGGTAGACCCCCTCACGCCCTTCGTGCCCGTATAGGTTGCGGGCGCGAACGTGGAAGCGGAAATCTCCGAACGGCAGGTTGGTGTAGTCCCCGCGGGCGTCCTTACCCCATTCCGACCAGCCTCGGTCGAATCCTTCGAGGAAGTGCTGGTACTCGTTGGCGGACTCGTTGTCGAAGCTGGGCGCGGCGAACTCGAAGCGCAGCGCGTAGTCATCGTAGGGGAGTTGCGGGGGGGTGACTTCCCCCGAGGTCGTGCCCGAGAAGATCGGCGAATCGCCGTTGACCAGGACGCGCCGGACGAGCACGGGGAAGTCCGCGTCGTAGTTCTTGTGCAGGCTCGAGTCGTACCGGATCAGGCCGTCCAAGCCGCCGAACCAGACGACGCCATCGGCTTCCGCGTGAACGGCCGAAAGCCCGAAGCCCCCAAACCGCGAGAAGGGCTTCTTCTCGACCTGGTGCGAGCCGTCGGGCTGCCGGCTCGCGGAGGCGGTTTCACGCCCCGCATTGATCCAGACTCGGCCCTGGGTATCTTCTTGGAAGAAAGGGAAGTCCCCGGTACCCAAGGGGTCGAAGGTCACCACCTTGAACGTGTCGTCGGGAACGAACCGGCGCCCGGGCTCGTCGAAACGGTAGATCTCCTCGAGCGAGAAGAAGAATGGCTCTCCGTCAATCGGGGTCACGTTGATGGAGGTCTCGGACAACCCTTCCGCGGCACCGAAGAGCTCTAGCCTTGGATTCGGCGGCAGCGACTCGCCGGGAACGACCGCGGAGAAGTCCACCCGCACGGCACCCCGGGTCGTGGTGCCGAGCCAGAGCTCGCCGTCTTTGGTCTCGACGATGGTACGGACTTCATCGGGGATCCCAGCCACCCGCCCTTCGTCGACCCAGTTCCCCTGACTCAGCCGCAGGGAGGCGAGGCCGTCGAAAAGACCGACCCACACTCGGTTCGGGTCCCGTTGGGAACGATGGAGGACGCTCGCACTGAAGGATCCGCCGACAGACAGCTTCACCGGGGTCGCCCTCTCACCCTCAATCCGGTAGACCCCGTCACCCACGGCGACCAGCAGCTGAGACGGTCGCTTCCCGTCCGGATCTTCCATCAAGAGGAACCACCAGGCCTGGGAGGACATGTCGATCCCCCTGATGGGGACGAAATCCGCGAACGACGACGCCGAGGTGCCGCGCTGCGAGCTTTCGGACGACCGGGGACGCAGGCGATACACACCCCGCCCGGTGGCCACATACAGGGTCTCCTCATAGCGTTGGATGGCCGTGATGGAGCGCAGGCCGGTGGCTGCCGGATCGAACACGGAGAGCGGCGACGGCGTCTCGACCCGGGCGATTCCGCCATCGAGCCCGAGCCACAGCCCTCCCTGAACGTCGGCGAAGAGGGCGTAGACGCTGTCGGTCGTCAGTCCGTTGGTCGAATCCAGAAGCTGTACCAGGTGCCCCTCCCGATCGAGGATCGCCAGGCCCGCGCCCGTGGTGGCCAAGGCGAGCGAGCCGCCCGGCAGGACGTCTCCACGGTAGAGGGATCCCTTGCGAAACACCTCGTCCGCTTCGGTGGGAAAGGCGTGGGCCGAGGTGCCGTCGTGAAGGAGAAGCCCCTGGGCGCGCGTGCCGATCAGGATCTGGCCGTCGTCAAAGGGCAGCATGACCGGATACACCTCGTCCGCGAAGCGCAGCCCGTCGGGGAGCGGCTCCAGAGTGTCTCCCGAAAGCCGCATCAGCCCGGTTTCCGGCTGACCGATATAGAGCGTGCCGGCAACGACCGAGGCGCGGTGGAATCTGCTGATCGGTCTCCAGACGCGAATTTGCCCGTCCGCCCACCGGAGCAGACGCTGCTGCGACTGGAAGTACACCCCCTCGGGCGTCGCGAACGTCCGAAAGACGTCGGCGAACGCGCGGTCGGCCTCCGGAACATTGTCGAGGAGCGACACGAACTGCATCTGCCCCCGGGCGTCGGGCCCGAGGTACCCGATCTCTCCCAGGGCCCCTACGTAAATGCGCCCCTCGTCGTCCTTGGCAAGAGATCGGACGACGCTCTTGTTGGGTGTCTGGATCAGCCGCCAAAAAACCCCGTCGTACTCGAGCACCCCGATACTGTTGCCGAAGTACATCACCCCCCGGTCGTCTTGTTCGATGGCCCAGTTCTGGTCCGAGGCGCGGTATTCCTTGCGGGAGTAGTTGCGGATGAAAGGCCGGCCTGCCTCTGGATGTCGCACCGGCGCCGCCTCGAGCGCCGCGGCGGCGGCGAGCCAAGAGATCAGCAAAAGGGTGGCTTGCTTCAAAGATATTGGCTCGCTTCGACCTTTCCCGAGGAGCGCGGGCGCACGACAGGCGCACGATTGGTGGTCACAGAAACCCTCCCGCTGAGTTCTACTCTTTTCGTGCCGGCGTCGTCAAGAACTTCTCGAACCGCCGGGGGCATCGTGCCTCGAGTTGGAGAGGGTTCTCCCAACCCAAACGGGAGTCCACCTTAACGTCCGTCTCTACCCGGCGGATCGAATGTCGTCTCATCCGGAGCTCCTCGGCGCATGGGTTTCGGATAGGATCGAACGGCCAATGTCTGTATCGTCCACCGCGGCGCACACCGAAGAAGCACGCCGAGGACTGTGCGCGAAGATGGTCGCCCGCGACCCGAACGAGTCGCACCGGGCCGCCACCCCGCTCGAGCTCTTCTTCGACCTCGTCTTTGTGGTTGCGATCGCCCAGGCGGCCAGCGGGCTCCATCACGCCATCGCCGAAGGTCATACCGGCGACGGTCTCGTCGGCTATGCCATGGTGTTCTTCGCCATCTGGTGGGCGTGGATGAACTTCACCTGGTTCGCTTCGGCCTACGATTGCGACGACGTACTGTATCGGCTCGCGGTGTTCGTCCAGATTTCGGGGGCGCTGATGCTGGCCGCGGGCGTTCCAAGGATGTTCGAGACCCGGACCGCGAACGCGGCAGTGCTGGGTGGTTACGTGGTAATGCGACTCGCCCTCGTGGCGCAGTGGCTTCGGGCGTCGAGAGACGATCCGGAGCGTCGAGCTACCGCACGGCGATACGCATACGGCATCGCCGTGACGCAGTTGGCGTGGGTTGCACTGGTGCTCTGGGGGGGGGATTGGTGGCTTCCAGGGTTTCTGTGTCTCGCGGCTTGTGAGCTCTCGGTGCCGATCTGGGCGGAGCGTGCCGGGGCGACGCCATGGCACTCCCATCACATCGCGGAGCGGTACGGTCTCATGACCATCATCGTTCTCGGTGAATCGGTCTTGGCAGCCAGCGTTGCGATCGAGTCGGCGATCGCCTCCGGCGAGGCCCTGTCCCTCCTGGCGCCTGTGATTGTAGGCGGCCTGCTGATCGTGTACTCGATGTGGTGGCTGTATTTCCACCGTCCGGTCCACGATCTTCTTACGGACAGTCGGAAAGCGTTTGTCTGGGGATACGGCCACTTTCTCGTTTTCATGGCCGCTGCAGCGGTCGGAGCCGGCCTTGCGGTCGGGGTGGATACCGCGACGCACCATTCGGAGATCAGCTCTGCCGCCGCCGGCGGGGCGGTGGCCGTTCCCGTCGCCCTGTACCTGATCTCACTTCTGTTCCTTCATGATCGTCCCGAATACGGCAGGGCGCGCATCCTGGCTCCGGTCGCTGCCGGGCTCGTTCTTCTGATCCCATTGACTCCATTGGCGGGCTACGCCGTTCTCGCGAACGGCGTCGTTCTGGTGTTGCTGGTCGGCTGGAAGCTGTTCTTCATGTCCGGCGCGGTCGAGTGACCGACGGCTTGCCCCTCTCGCGAAAACCGATGGAGTCCACTCTCGTCAGCACCGGTATGAGCTCCGCAAGAATACTTGGATTATTCGAAGAAGCGATTGACAAAATGATACGGTAAGATACTATCTTACACACATGAAGACGACCATTTCGACAAAGGGCCAGCTCGTCCTCCCTGCGGAAATCCGCGAGCAAGACGATATCGAGCCCGGCCAAGAATTCGAGATCGAACGTCTCGAGCGCGGGGAATATCGGCTTACACGGAAGGCGCCTTCCAATGAAGGCCTCGTTGACTGGCTACTCGCGTGCCCCGAGAAGGGCTTTTTCGTTCCGATCGAGTCGGAGTCCACCGATACACTTTGAAGTACTTGGTCGACGCGAACGTCCTTAGCGAGCCGACCAAGCCCGAGCCTGATCCGGCGGTGGTTGAGTGGCTGAGAAAGAACGAATCGGAGATTGTTGTCGACCCGATCATCCTCGGCGAGATCCGCTTTCGCGCACTGCTACTCCCGCGCGGAAGACGCCGTCGTAAGCTCGAGGCTTGGTTCGACGAAGGCGTGCAGCGCGTCCTTTGTTTACCATGGCATGCGACGACTGGGCTAAAGTGGGCCGAGCTTCTTGCCTCGCTTCGAGCATCTGGCCAAGCGATGCCCATCAAAGACAGTCTGATAGCATCGACGGCTCTCGTGCATCGTCTCACTGTCGTAACTCGAAATCAGACCGATTTCGAGAAAGCGGGCGTCGATGTTCTCGACCCGTTTTCGACGAACGATATCTAAGTGCTGCGCGCGGAGAATCAGGCGTTTCCATCGAGGGCCCCGGGTACTGAGCCTCCGGGGAGGTTCGACTCGCGCGGTTAGAGATCAGTCCGCTGCGAAGCAGTAGATCAAGCCGTCGCCACCGGTCCCTTCCAGCGCTGACTGGCTGCAACCTCGGGAAGTGTGCACGGAGTTCCACGACGCATTCGCGCCGCCGAGCCGGTCATGATGACCGAGGCGCGCCGTGTGGTCGTCGCCGCCGCTCGTCCAGTTGTTGCAGGTCGATACACCAGCGTTCGTGTCGAACAGACGCCCCATCGAATCGGAGCCAGTCAGAATGTCGTGACGGTTCGGGGAGTCGCCGCGACCTTGAACCTCTTCGCCACGCTCGTTTAGAGCCGTGTACTTGCGGACGTTATTTCGATCCTCGTGCAAATCGGCGAGATTGGCGGCAATCAAGTCACCCTTGGCGTTGTGCCACGGCCCGCTCCCGATGCGGTCACGCGCATCCACACGCTCCGCGCCGGCACCCGGCGCCTGACTCAGGTAAGCGCGCCAGGTTGCATTTCCACGGCCCACGGCCGCCCCGAGCCGCTGGCAGAGTGCATCCGCCCCGGCGAGCCCGCCGAGGTCGCCGCCGTTTCCCGGCCCGTCGCTCGTGACAAAGAAGGTCATCGGCTCTTGATTCTGGATCGATCCTGACGACGCCCACGCGGACAGAGCGACGGCCGCGAGCAACCCTGCGAACATTCTCATCAAATTCCCCCCTCCACTCTCGTTGATGAGGCGAACGTTCATGAGTACCTGCGGGAGTCTACACGATTTTGGTGGCAGACTCCTACCACCGAACGCGCTCTGGATGATCGTGACCTCCTCTGAAGGGGCGCCGACGACGCGTCTCATCGCTTCGCGGTGCGCCGATGGACATGAGAAAGAGGAGAAGACGACTATGTGCGGCCGCGTTTTCTGCTCCCGGCTAGGTGAACCCAAGTAGAAAGGCGCCGAGGGCGAAACGAGCCCGAGACGTTCATGAGCGAGGTTCGAGATCTAGTCGACGGCTACGTGCTTTTCCCCCGGGCCGCGATCGGCCAGACGGCCTCCACCCGATCGTTCCGGACCGCGTGCATCTGATCGTAGAGGTTCACCACCGGGTCGCAGTGGGAGATGATCAGCTCGAGCTTGTCGCCCACGCGGTACGTGCGGCTGGCGTTCTCGTAACCGACCGTTCCGAACTCGTCGGATCCAGACCGATAGGTCATTCCGGTCTCGCCTTTCACGATGGCCCATGGTTGGTTGATCGTGCACGACTTTGCCCCGGCGTCGGTGGTGGCGTGGCCTTCGTACTGGTCGTTCAGCACGGTGGTCAAAATCGTGAGCGACGGCTCGAAATCGGAATACAACTCGGGGTCAGTCTTGCCGCCGATCGCCAGATACTGAGCATCCATGAAGATGTAGCTTCCGACCTGGACGTCCGTGAGACCCGAGGTCTCGTGGTCGATGTTGTAAGTGCCCGTCCCACCACCGCTGAAGATCTCGGTGCTCAACCCGGACTGTTTCATGGACGCGAACGTTTCCGCGGCGGCTGCGAGCCGCTCGAGCGTCTGGGCGCGCCGTTCCGCGAATCCCTTCACATGCTGGGAACCGCCATCGTAACAGAGTATGCCGCGAAGTGTGAGGCCGGGGAGAGCATCCACGAGACGCGCGAGCTCGAGGGCCGGCTCGCCGGGGGTAATGCCGGTGCGATGGCCCCCCGGGTCGACATCGACCACGACATCGGCGACGACGCCGACGGCCTGTGCCGCCTCGGAGAGGTCACGCGCGTTGTCGGGATTGTCGGTGGCTTGGATGAACTGCGGGCACCATTTGCGTAACATCATCGCCCGTTGGATTTTGTACGGCGTCACGTTGGTGGTCGTCATGAGGATTCGATCGATGCCGTACTCGAACATCACCTCGGCCTCGCTTACCTTGGCGACGCAGATGCCCACGGAGCCTGTTGCGAGCTGGAGCCGGGCAATGGCGGGGCATTTGTGGGTTTTGGCATGTGGCCGGCTCGCGATCCCATTTTGGCCGAGCGTCTTCTGCATCGTGCTGAGGTTGGCCTCGAGGGCATCGAGATCGACGCAAAGCGCTGGTGTATCGAGATCCCACTTCGAGCTCCCTATCTCGCGAGCATCATTGAGGGAGACGGAGGGCTCCTCGGCCCTTGACCCGGCGGACGCAGAAGCTTGTGTCCAGACGCCGGCGGCGCCAGCGGCTTGAAGAAATCGGCGGCGTGAGAGCGAGTTTTCAGTCATGGAGCGAATGTATACGCGAAAATGTCATCTGATCGCAACGAACTAGACTAGGGCGCGGTGAAACCTGCCTGCGAAGAGAGCGTCACCGATCGTCGCGGTGGACGTTATCGAAGCGCGATTTCAGCTCGGTGTGCACACGCGCGCCGAAACCGGCTCAACCCGAAGGCCAAGACCGCTGCGGCGCCTATCTCCGCCGCCACGGTCACGGTGAAGAGCGCCCAATGGATCTGCATCTCGTCACCGAACAGGTGGTCGCTCACGAGCGGTAGCAGCTGTGGTCCGAGGCCGAGGCCAATAATATTGATGACGAACAGATACACCGCAGTGGCACGACCGCGCATTTTGTTCGGCACCAGCTCTTGGATCGCGGCGGCAGCCGCTCCCCAGGGCATCGCCGCGGCGAACGTCATGGGTACCCAGAGCCCGAAGGCCAGAGTACCCGTGGGCGCGAGAGGGAGCGACACGCCGAACGGAAGCCAGATCGCCACGGCGGCGATTCCGACGCGGAGCTTCGAATCGGTGCGGAGTCGCGCCCATCGATCGCCGAGCCAACCGCCGAAGTACAAGCCCGCTATCCCGACGAGCATCGAGTTAACTCCGATGGCCTTTCCGGTGAATGCACGCTCCCAGCCGTGGATGCGAATGAAGACCTCCGGCATCCACGAGAACGCCGCCAGCCCCGAGAGCGCGAGGAGCCCGAAACCGAAGTTGTGGCACAAGAAGGCGCCTGCGTTGTCGCGGAAGTAGCGCAAGAATTCACCGGGTGCGAGATCTCGTGCGGCGCGCTCACCGTCTCGTCGCACCGGGTCACGAAAGGTCGTGAGCAAGAGGAGCGTCAGCGGAACCGTCGGGGCCGCGACGAGGAAGAACACGATCTGCCACATGTGGCGCTCGCCCACGAGGGGCAACCTGTAGCTCGCCGACTCCCCCACCCAGCCGATGAGGATGCCGCCGAGAAGCGACGCCATCCCGCCACCAATTTGAATTCCCATCGAGTAGACGCTCAAAGCCCGCCCGAGCCGCTCGCTCGGAAACAAGTCCGTGATGATGGAGTACGCGGCCGGGGTCAGTGTGGCCTCGCCCGCCCCCACACCGATGCGCGCGAGCGCTAGTTGAAAGAAGTTACGCCCGAGGCCGAAGCTCACCGACGCGAGCGACCAAAACGCCTGCCCAATGACGATGAGCCACCGCCGGCTCATGCGGTCCGCCAGCCACCCGAGCGGAAGCCCGGCGATCGTATAGAAGATCGCGAACGCGGGACCGATGAGGAACCCGACCTGGCTGTCGGTGAGACCCATCGTGCCCCGGACCGGTCCGATCAAGAGCGTGAGGACGGTGCGATCGAGAAACGAATTGATGTAGATGCCGAGCAGGAGGAAAACACCGTACCACGCAGGCCAGGACGGTGAGGGGGAATTCATTGGCAGACGCGGACTCTACGGTCTGAGGCGTGGGAAGGCAACTTCGCGTCGTCGGTCGCGGCGGCGAGAATTCACTTGGGTCGCTCGCTCGATGGGCGTGCGCGTCGACATCTCGGACAAAGAAGCGCTGGATGCGCCGTTGGATTCGGACCACGCCGATCGAGTTGCCGACGAGTGACCGACTCTGCTCTGGCTTCTGATGTCAGTGCCGCAGGTCGTTATGAGCCTGCTCGCTGGGCTCGCCGTGGGAGGCCAGATGTCGCTCGGCGGCTTCGAGCTCGCTTCTCCCATTCGGTAGCTCCCTTCCCGTGAGCTCCGTGTAGACTTTGCCGACCTGGGCGGAAAATCCATCACCGACATAGCGGGCGATCGCCTCGTTGCCGCGAAGCGCCGATGCCATTTCCTCGACAGCGCTCTGGACTTCCGCAGGTCCGCCTGTCTCGCTCTTCGTTTGGACGAAGCGTCGCAGCTCGCGAAAGAAGAGCTGCTGGTCGGAGACGAGAGTCCCCGTTCCCACGGGGCCATGACCTGGAGCGACGATTCGGGCGCCGAGCGCCTTCGCTCGATCGAGTGTCTCGATCCATTCGCTCACGTTCCCGTCACCGACATAGTTGTGAGGGCCATTGACCACGGCATCGCCAGTGAAGAGGATCCTCTCCGTCGGAAGCCACGCGAATCCGTCCCCGTGGGTGTGGGCGGTTCCGAAGTGGCGGAGCTCGACGCGATGTTTTCCGTCGTCGAAGATCATCGCGTCGGGGAAGAGCAAACTCGGCGGCTCGAGCTTCACGTCGCGCAGGTCCTCGCGCTCTTTCGCCGCTTCCTCCCATCGCCCCGGAGAGCTCCCGTAGTGGCCCGTCTCGTACTTCTTCATCTCATCGACGACCCCCGTGTTCGCGACCGCGGTCGCTCCCTGGTCGACCCAGACCTGATTGCCGTAGGCGTGGTCGCCGTGATGATGGGTGTCGAAGGCAAAACGGATGGGCTTGTCGGTGATCTTGCGGATCTCCCCGATCAGGAGGCGCGCCGCCGACGGGAAGTTCGCGTCGACGACGAGCACGTAGTCTTCGAGCACGATGAAGCCGTTGTTGCAATATCCTTTGTCGAGATCCCCTTGATAGAAATAGACGTCGGGGGCGAGCTCCTCGACACGGCCGACCTCCGCTCCTCGACCGAGCCCCGCCGTCGTAACCATCGCCAAAACCAGAAGGCCACTGAATCTCAGCATGGTTTGCGTCCTCCTCTCGTGATCGAGGAAACAATACGAATCGCGGGCCGCCGGGGCAACCGCGTGAGGATGGTGTTGCCGCTCGCGTGGGACCGTCCGCTCGATCAATCACCCGAACATCGCTTCCATATGCGGCCTCGATCGCTCCGGCGACACGCACTATCCCGCTTTCTCCATGGGTTGGACCTCAGCCGCGAGGCGCGAGCCCAATCGGTCTTTCTCCGACTCCAGATCGTAGCCAGATTGCAGGTTCATCCAGAACCTTTCTGAGGTTTTGAAGTAAAGAGCCAGCCTAAGCGTGTATCTGTCGTGATGCTTCGCTTGCCGTGAACGATCTCGTTGATGCGTCGAGGAGAGACGCCGATGTCTTTCGCGATGCGATACTGAGAAATGCCAAGCGGTTTCAGGAACTCTTCGAGCAGGATCTCGCCAGGATGGATTGGTGGAAACCTCTTTCTTGCCATAGCTATCTTTCCTCTTTTATTGATAGTCCGCTATCTCGACATCGAAACATCGACCCTCGCTCCAGCGAAAGCAAATCCTCCACTGGTGTTCATGCGAACGCTGTATTAGCCCCTCGATCGCCCTTTAGCTTCTCCAGGCGATTGCTCGGAGGCACGCGCTCCTGGAGCGACTCCGCCGCGTCGAGCATCATAAGCTTCCGTTGCGCCAAGCGTTGAATGTTTGGCGATTGCCTTCGAGAACGGTCCCGTCGAAAGACACGCTCAGTGTCTTTGTCCGCGAAGCCTTGAATCACCATCGTTAATAACGCATGGCGTTATTAACGTCTATCGTTATGTTCGGGTCGAGCGGTTGGTTTCGGCAAGCTGGCACCTAACAATGGCGCGAACCGCCATAAGTTGGGGAGCCGCAAAGGAATCGAACCTTCAACCCACGGATTGAGAGTCCACGTCAAAGCCTGGGACCGTCGCGCCGACGCCATTTCGAGCTTCCTGGAGTCGCTGAATGGCTCGCCGGGTTGAGGATGGGCGAGGTCCACCGGGCGCGGGACACGAAGCCCGGTCGCGACGTAATGATGAGGTTCTGCCGCGGCATTCCCAGGATTCGCTGCCTGTTGCTCGACTCCGCGAGAAGCCGATGTGATCCCGTCGCGCGATCCAAGGACTCGAAGAGAACGACGGCCTCCTGTTGAGGGCCGTAGCGGATCGAGGCGAGGACGTTTTGGAGGGACTGACGCGCAGTGCGATCCCGTCGACGAAGCGGTTGCGTTTGCCAGAGAGAGCGCCGGCGATCTCGTGATCCGATGTCGGCGAATCAACATTCCGAAAACCTGGGAGCCTGTGGAATGGAGGCAATCTTGCGTCGCTGGTGTGTATGATTTAATCTTACACCATGAGAGAGAGTTTGACGGTCAGCCTCCCGGCCAAAACGAAGCGGTTGATTGAGAGGGCCGCCCGCGAAAGCGGCTTGACCACCAGCGAATATGTTCGCCTCGCCATCTTCCGGAAGCTGTGGCAGGACGCCGTGGCGGAATCGCGCCGGGTGGCCGTTCCCCGCGCAAGAGCCAAAGGGATTTTCACCGACGAGGAAGTCTTCCGGCTTATCTCGTGAGGCTCGTGTTCGACACGAACGTGATCGTGGCCGGACTGGTCGCGGAGGGGCTGTGCCGCGAGATCGTCGAGACCCACCTTTCGGAGCACGATGCGATTCTCTCCGATGCCCTCTGGGATGAGCTGGTGGAGAAGCTGCGCTCCAAGTTCAATCTCGTTCCCGAAGAACTCCCTCTCCTGGGTCTCTATCGGCGGCATGCTGAATGGGTGCAGCCATTGCCGCTGCCTAAGCCGGTTTGCCGCGATGCGGATGATGACTGGGTTCTGGCTACGGCCCTTGCCGGTCGGGCCGAGATGATTGTTACCGGCGATCCGGACCTGCAGGTGCTGGCCGCGCACCAGGGCATCCGCATCGTCAGCCCCCGCCAGTTTGTCGAGCGGATCCATCGTGGGTCGCCGTGATCTACGGTTCATGATGCCTGTTGGCGTGTGGGCAGCGGTGCCGTCATGCTACCATCCGCGTCGTACGGTTCGAGATGCGCACCGGCAGGAGACTCGGCCCCTACGAGATCACCTCGGCCCCTAGGGGCCGGGGCATGGGTGAAGTCTTCCGCGTCTTTGTCCGCGAAGCCCTGAATCACGATCAATAATGTTGGTGAGCCGCGAAAGAATCGAACCTTCAACCCACGGCATGAACGCTCGCGATGTTGGGATGATTCAAGGACGCGAGGAGCTTCGCCTCGCGCTCCAAGCGGGCGAGCCGCTCTCGGTCCTCGGTGAACGCCGCCGGGAGCACCTTGATGGCGACGTCGCGGCCGAGCTTCGTGTCGGTGGCGCGGTACACCTCGCCCATGCCGCCCTTGCCCAGCTCGGACGTGATTGCGTAGTGGGCGAGGGTCTTGCCGATCATTGTCGCGAGGACCGAACGGGACGAGGAGCTACTCTGTCAGTTCCGCAGGAGAATCGCCCGAATCGACGACGATGAGCGGAGACACCTTATTTGAGATCGCGTAGCTGTGGAAGGCGCTCCGGGTCACCCTTGGGTAAGAACGAGAAGCGCTTCACCGGCCGACGAGGTCGAGGCGTCCTTCCCCATGCTGGTTGTCCTTGCCCGCCTCACCGCGGTCGAGAGCGCGGCCGTACAGGACCTCGATGACTTGATCCATACTGCAAATCCCGAAGCGGGCCTTCAGGAGCGCGATGGCTCCCGCCACGTGAGGCGTGGACGCGGACGTCCCGAGGAATGGTTTTTCCCCGCGCCAGATAGGTCGCGGTATCCACTCCGTCGGGTGCCGCCCCTCGATCTTCGCCTAGACTAGGCCAATCTTCGTTTTTCAGGACTCCCGAGTGCACGAAGACCGAGAGCCGGCCCAAAGGCCTCCGGCGGCGAAGCCCATCCGGGTGGCGCTGGTCGAGGAGCAGCGCGACGCGTACCCCAGCGCTGTTTCATCGAACGGAGCCTCTTGTACTACTACGCCTATCCGTCCGACCAGGCGCAGTCGGACATCCTGTCGGTGCCCTTGGACGGCGCGGAGTCGAAGCCGACGGTGTTGCTCGCGACGCCCGCATCCGAGGCGTGGCCGATGCCGTCCCCCGACGGCCGTTGGCTCGCGTACGAGACGAATGCGTCCGGCTCCGAGGAGACCCGGCTGGCGCCGCTCGCGGATCTCGCCGCGTCCGTCCAGGTTTCCACGCGAGGCGGCAGTCCCATTCGCTGGAGCCCGGACAGCCCGAGGCTTTACTTCACGGACGGAGACGCGATTGCCAGTGTGGATGTCGGGCCGCGCGGCTCGGTACTGGCATCGCGGCGCGCCGTCTTCTCTGTTCCAGGTGATCACCACGGTCCGGTGAGCGTCACGTCCGATGGCGACCACGCCGTCGCGGTCCGCGGCGGCCTCATCTACTCCGACATCGTCGTGCTGCAGAACGCGCTGAGCCCCTCACGATGAACCGCGTTAATCCTGTCCGCCAATCGTGAGGTTAATCGAGTAAGGAATTGGCGTCTGAACTCTCCGAGCCCTGTGAATCGTTGGCGAGCCGCGCCTTTCTGTATCAACTCTGTCAACGTAGTGAGGCTGCACACAAACCCGCTGGATCCGAGTGTTCTGGGGATAATGCAAAGGCGGATTCGATTTTCATCGCTGTTCGCGAGCTGATTCGCGGACGTATTCTTGATGTGGTCTTTCGACTACTTCACAGGAACATGTTCCTCAAGCTCACGGAACCAGGATCGAAAAACAGCCGCAAGAACGTAAGTCTCCCCAAAACGTGACCGTTTTTCATGCCCTTTCGTGAGCTCTTTCAGCGCCAACACTAACTCCTTCTCCGAAGCCGGAACTCATCTCGTCGGCACTAGCCGCTCGAGCTCACGAAACCAGTTCAGCACGACGTTGATCTGTTCTGCGGGGCCGCCGGCCCGGTCGATCGCCGGTACGATCGTCACGAACTTGCCGTCAGGTGTGATGTCGTAGTTCCTGCCTGGCGCGCCCGACTGCACTCGCAAGCCTGGAACAAGACGCGGTTTGCCCACGACTCCCGCCGCTGGATTGATATCGACGGCCATGACTTCGCTAGTGGGCCGCACGACATAGAAGAGCTGCTTGCCGTCGGGGGACCACAGAGGCTCGGAGCTGTTTTCGGCGGTTACCTGAAATTTGGCCCCCGTCGGTGGAAACGGCTGAACGAAAACCTGAAAGTTGACGACGCCGCGGCTGAGTTCCGAGGACATAAGCGAACCATTGGCCTTCGGGATGAAAGGCTGCATAGCGCTGGTTGGATTCCGGATGTTCGACAAGCGGCTTGGGCGCCGCACCTCGTGGCGGCAACATCCAGATATCTCCAAGCCCGGGCGGCTCGGACTTGAGAAATGCGAGTGTCCCGTCCTTCGTCCATGCTTCGGGTCTCAACGAAAATCCCGATTCGGACTTCACGAGACGTTCGGCAGCCTTCGCTCCGTCGGCCTGCTGTTTGAAGAGGCCAAGGCCTCCTTCGCGGTCCGACTGAAACGTCACGTGCTTTCCGTCGGGCATCCAGATCGGTGAGGTGTTTCGTCCTTCGAAAGTGAGTCGGCGTGGCTCGCCTCCACCTTTCAGCGCGTAGATCCAGACCGCGGCGTCCTTGCCATCGTCGGCTCCCACGACGAGCTGCGAGCCGTCCGGAGAGACGCGAGGATGAACCCAGGGCCGCGCGGGCAACGGGAGCGGCTGGACTGTGCCGCTTTGGTCGACCAGGGCGATCCGTTGCTGCGCGCCGGAGCCCTGACCCTTGAAGTAAGCGAACGTCCCGGTTGAGGACCAGACAAACGGCACCACTGCAGGTGTGCTGGCCGGGTTTGCCGACCGCAGGATCCCGTCGGCGACTGGTACGGCCCGGCCTGTAGTCTCAAGGCTGCGCGGATCGAAGGGTATGGCCAGCAGCGTCCCGCCAAGCGCGTACACGAGGTGTCCTGTCGGCACGAAGCGGGCGCCGCTCCCACCATCCACGATGACCTTGCGCTCGACGGAAGGCAGCCGCTGAGCGACGATCTGTGCCTTATCCCAACGGTCCGCGGTCTGTCCCTTCGCGATCGTAAACAGCACGGTTTCGCCGCCATCCAGGAACTGAGGAGAGTCGAAGACTTCACCCGCCAGTGACGGCACGAGGAGCTGAGGCTCCCCGCCGTTTTCCGATACTTGTAAGATTCCCTTCAGCGTGGTGAAGACAATTCCTTCACGATGCCAGCTCAGGCTGCCGGCGTCGCCGTCTGTGTCGCAAAGCGGCACGGCCATCCCACCCGTGACCGCAATTTTCTTCAAGGTCAGGTCGTTGCGCGACCAGAAGGCGATCCACGACCCGTCCGGAGAAAACACCGGCTCCTGGACCTCGGAGTCCTTCCCGGTAATCACGCGGGCCTCCGTCCCTGCAAGGTCGTGCAGAAAAAGCTGTCCCCCAGCTGCGTACGCCAGCTGCGTTCCATCCGGCGAAAGGGCCAGCATGTTGTTCAGCCTGGATACCTGTCGCTCTTCCGGAAGAATCAGCGAAAAACGGACGACTGCCGGGGCCCCGGGACGGAGCACGTACCACGTGACGGCGCTCGCCATGGAGCCAACGACGATCGCTGCGGCGAGGACGGGAACAGCGCGTCTCCACAACGGGCGCGACTTGTGGGCCGTTGTCGCCGGCATGTCCGCGGACGTCGCGGGTTGGGCCATTGCGTCCTCGATCGCGATTCGGGCATCGCCCACATGCTGGCATCGACGCCGAGGGTCTTTCTGCAGGCATGACCGAAGCAGCGCCCGCGCCACCTGCGGCGTGCCGGCCGGCAACAATGTCCAATCCGGCTCGCCTTTGACGACACCCGCGAGGATGTCGGTCACGTTATCGCCCGCAAACGCCCGCTTCGCCGTGAGCATTTCGAACAGCACGCAACCGAGAGCCCAGATATCCGTCCGCCGATCCACTACTCGCCCCCGCGCTTGTTCCGGGCTCATGTATGCCGCGGTTCCGAGAATGACCCCTTGCTCCGTCGCGGGCGCGCTGAGGGTAGGAGATTCGGAAAAGTCAGCGGCCGTACGGTCGCTGGCATAGGCTTTGGCGAGCCCGAAGTCCAGCATCTTCACGCGGCCCTCCGGCGTTATCTTCACGTTCGCCGGCTTCAGGTCACGATGGACGATACCGTGGTCGTGAGCGTACTCCAGCCCCTCGGCAATCTCTCTCGCGATACCGAGTGCTTCGTCGACAGGAACCGATTTGCGGTGGATGCGCTGGGAAAGCGTCTCTCCGGCAACGAGTTCCATGACCCGGATTCCTCAATCCCGTAAATCGTCGCGACGTTGGGATGATTCAGCGAGGCCAGAACCCGGGCTTCACGCTCGAACCGCGCAACGCGATCCGCGTCCTGAGCAAAGGTTTGTGGAAGAACCTTGACGGCGACGCTGCGGCCCAGCTTCCCGTCTGTCGCCTGATACACGTCGCCCATGCCGCCGGAGCCGAGGTGACCTGTGATCTCGTAGTGTGCGAGCTTGGTTCCGATCATGATGCGCAATGAATAGCCGCGGCATTCTATCAGAGCTGTTTTTTCGAGCAGACATATGCGCCTCAGCCCCTGCGATCATCTTCCTCGTGACGAGGTGAAAACAGCTAGGAATTTGTATCGGGCGTTGTACAGCTAGGAATTTGTATCGGGCGTTGTGTGTGCGCATGAGCGTGAATTCTTCGGATTGCTGCGAAAGATGAGGAAAATAGTGGGGCCGGTTGAACTGTGCCGATTCGGATGCGGCGCAAGCTCGTCACTGACTGGGGCACAAAGTTGTTGATGGTGCCTTCCTTCGGCGGAGGTTCCACGCCGTCTGATCCATGGGGGGACAGTCCCGGAAGTCAAACGGACGACCGATGCTTCGCCTTAGCTGCTATGCTGCGGCGGAAATCAGGAGGATGCATTGCCATGCGTTCGATGCCGCGCTACATCGTTTTTGCTCTTGCCGCTGGCATGTATTTCGGTGCCGCAGTCATTGCCTTCGGGCAGGAAATGATCCACGCGAACGCCGAACGCATGGAGGCACGGATCCACGCACTGTCGCGATTCGGTACGAACCCCGAAGGCGGCGTGAGCCGCGTCGCGTTCAGCGATGCGGATATCGCCGGCCGCGCCTATATAGTCGGACTCATGCACGACGCCGGGCTCGACGTCCGCACAGACACGGCCGGCAATATCATCGGCCGCCGCGCCGGTCGCGAAGACGGGCTGCCTCCGATCCTTTTCGGATCGCACATCGACTCGGTGCCCGGCGGCGGCAACTACGACGGTGACGTCGGCGTCATCGGCGCCATCGAAGCGGTCGAACTCATGAACGAGCACGGCATCGAAACCCGTCATCCGCTGGAGGTCGTGAGCTTCACTGACGAGGAAGGCGGCCTGACGGGCAGCCGGGTGATGGTCGGCAGCCTTACCGAGGACGCGATGCAGGTCGTCACGCACAGCGGTCTGACGGTGCGCGACGGCATCCGGCACGTCGGCGGCGATCCGGATCGACTCGACCAGGCGGCCAGGAAGCCCGGCGACGTGACGGCTTACATCGAGCTGCACATCGAGCAAGGCGCGATCCTCTATGAAAAGGACATCGACATCGGAGTCGTCGAAGGCATCGTCGGGATACGCTGGTGGGATGTCACGGTACAAGGCATGGCGAACCATGCCGGCACGACACCGATGGACCGCCGGCGCGACGCGATGGTCTCGGCCGCGGAACTCACGCTGGCCATCAACCGCATCGCGAACGAACTGGAAGGCCGCCAGGTCGCGACGGTTGGCCAGATCCAGGCGCTGCCCGGCGCGCCGAACGTCGTCCCCGGCCAGGTGACGATGAGCCTCGAGATCCGCGATCTCGAGGCGGCGAAGATGCAGACGGTGTTCGATCTGATCGAAGCCGAGGCGGGCCGCATCGCCGGGGCGCGGTCGACGCCCATTGACTTCGACGAAATCGGCAACCTGCCGCCTGCACCGACGGCCGATCTCATGCGCGACATCATCGCGACGGCGGCAGACGAGCTGGGCTTCTCATACCTCAGGATGCCGTCCGGGGCCGGCCACGACGCACAAGACATCGCGCACATCGCACCGATCGGCATGATCTTCGTGCCCAGCGTCGGCGGCATCAGCCATTCGCCGCAGGAATTCACCTCGGCACAGGACATGGCGAATGGCGCCAGCGTATTGCTGCGGACCGTTCTGGCGGTCGATGCGGGGGCGCTCGCACAAACCAAGTAGGCGAGGCTACGAAGCCGCCGGTCGATCGATCGAGCCATCGACAAGAACGACAAATCCCCCTCTCGAGCTCCTCCTCCGCAGCACTCCCTTTCTCGGCCTTCCCAGCCGGAGCGCCCTCCGTCCCTCCCTTCCGCACTTTCGACAAGCTGGTCCATCCAGGCCGGTCTTCCCTTCGCGGCAGGTCCGAGATTCATGATTTCTCCTTCGTGCGGTGGACGGCGACCCCTCCGGGACTAGAATATGGCTAGACGGTCTAGATTATAGGGGGAAGGGATGAGGCGGCTTTGGGCGCTCCATGATGCGAAGAACAAGCTGAGCGTGGTTGTCGATCGCTCCATTGAGGAGGGACCTCAAACGATCACGCGGCGGGGTCGAGAAGCTGCTGTCGTTCTATCGATGAAAGATTTCAAACGATGGACGAGGCCGAAGGGGAGCCTTCTGAGCTTCTTCCGTAACTCGCCGCTCGCGCGAGTCGCGCTCGATCTGGACCGCGCCGATGGTTACGGAAGAAAGGTCGAGCTTTGAAGTACCTCCTGGACACTTGCGTTCTATCGGAATTGGTCAAGAAGAAGCCCAATCGTGGGGTGACTGCCTGGATGGAAACAATAGATGAAACTTCGTTCTATCTGAGCGTCCTCTCGTTCGGAGAGATCCAGAAAGGAAACAGCAAGCTGGGGGAGAGCCGCCGCAGAAAGACCCTCGAGACCTGAGTGGAGGAGGATCTCGCCCGAAGGTTTGTCGGCCGAATTCTCGATGTCGACCGGGTAGTCGCATCACGCTGGGGCGAGTTATCGGGGCACGCCGAAAGGGCCGGGAAGAAGATCCCCGTCATCGACGGCCTTCTTGCGGCGACCGCGCTCGAGGGGGGATTGACCGTGGTAACCGATAACGTTTCGCATTTCGTCGCTGCCGAATGCGCGGTCAACAACCCCTGGGAGCGTTGACAGCTAACTAACAGCTAGGAATTTGTATCGGGCGTGTGTGTGCGCAAGAGCGTGAATTCAGCGGATTGCTGTGAAAGATGAGGAAAACAGTGGGGCCGGTTGAAGTGTGCCGGTTCGGATGCGGCGCGAGCTCGTCACAGGCTGGGGCACATCGTCTTTGAGCGCAGCTACCTCTGTCCGACATCGGGCCGGCCGGCGGAGCTTCTAGCCGATCTGACCGACGTCAACGGGCACTCGATCCAGATCACCGCCGCTCCGTTCCACTCCCGACTGGCCGGGACTGGGATAGAGCTTCAGTTCCGGCATCCGATCGCCCGGTTTGGAGGGTGGCTCGAGAGCGAGACGACGCGCCAGCCCGCGGCCGTTTTCCCCACGATGTAGGTGACGCCGTGCTCGGAGAGGACGCTCCCGTCCTTCTTGTAGCGGGTGAAGTTTCCGCTCACCGTGGCGGCGCCGAGGCTCAGGACGCAAACGTTCGGGCTCGGGAAGTCGGACCGCTCCCAGCCGCGGGGAACGATGGCAGCGAGCGACTCCTCGAAGAGCTCCGCCGTCTCCTGCCGGCTCGTGAAGAGCCGGGTTCCTTCTGGATTCAGGTAGATCCAAGGGACGTGGAAGAGCTCTTCGCTCATTCCTTTCGGGTTCTGCTCGTTGAAGAGCTGGTAGTAGGTCTGAATCACGGCTCGGGCCTCTCGCTCGACGGCCTCGACTTCCGACGCCGTGAGCGGCGGGTACTGAGCGGTCAGGGTCGTCGCGCCGAACACGAAGACCGCCACGAGAAGGGTGCTACGTCGGATCACGGGTTTCCTCCTTCGAAGATCGGATCGAAACGGTGAGCTTCCACGGCTGATGCCGAGCTGAGGCATCGCGGAATGGGGCGGTCAGACCCCGAAGTCACTTTCCGAAACCCGGAAGCCAGGGCAACCGATGCCAGTTGAGCGCAATGCTGTGCGCAACCACGAAGGCCGCCCCACGTCGCGCTCTTCGTCACGTACGAGAATTTCCTCGCGGATCCTCTCTGACTCGTTCCGACTCCGTGGCTCAGCGCCCCGTTGGAACGAGGTGCTCGAGCTCTTCGAACCAGTTAAGGACGAGAGTGACGGGGTGAGGTCCGACATCCGTGCGGAGGAGCGCCACGATGCGCTCTCCGTCCGGCGAGACGTCGTACTCCGTCCGCGGGCCCATGGCGTAGGGACCTCGGAAAAGCTCACGCGGACGCGACGGCCTCATCTTCGCCCCCTCGACGGCGTAGTCGACGACCATGAACCGTGTCTCACCGTCGCTCGTGGTCGCTTGATAGAAGATCTCCCGGCCCGGGCCGAACACCGGGAACCATCCCCCGTCCGTCGAAACTTGCCACTTGGCTCCCGAGCCAGGAAAGGGCTGTACGTAGACCTCGAACCGTCCGGATTCGTTCGACATGAACGCAACGAAGCGGCCGTCCGACGAGAAGCTCGGGTCGCTCTCCTCGAACACCGTATTACGGAAGGGCGCGCTCGTGCCCTCTTCCAAGTCGAGCACATAGACATCGAATCCTGTATTCGTGTCCGGCGCGGCGAAGCGGTTCCAAGCGAGATGAACACCGTCGGGCGAGAAGTCGCCGAGGTGGTGGCTGCTCGGGTCGTCCGTCAGGCGCTCGACGGCGTCGGAACCATCGGCTCGTTTCCGGTAGAGGTTGAAATTGACGCCGTCTCTTCGTGACGCGAAGACAATGTGCCTGCCGTCGGGAGACCAGGCGGGTGTGATGTCGTATTCCGGGTCGACCGTGAAGCGGGTCATCGCGCCGAGCCCCAGATCGTAAACCCACACGTCTTCCGCGGCGATGGACGTGGACGGCTTGAGAAGAGCGAGCCGCGCCCCGTCCGGCGAAAAACGAGGCTGGAGAAACCGGTCGGGCTCGCTGACGAGGGACTCCTTCTCACCCGAGCGCCTGACGCTCACCAAGTCGTAGACATCCGTGGCGCCCTGCAGATAGATCAACGAGCCGGTTTCCGACACATCCAAGTGAGAAACGGTGTAGGTCGCGAGGGTCGCGAGCTCGACGTCCTCGACGACAGGCACGGCCGGCCCCGTGACCTCGAGTGTCGCCGAGTCGAATGGCGCCGCGAGATAATCCCCCTCTCTCCAGAAGAGAAGGTGCCCGCTCGGCAGATACCGTGCATCGGACGCGCCGTCCTGAATGATCTTCGTCTCCCCGGAGCGCGATAACGTGCGGAGCTGCACGTGAAAACCACCGCTCAAGACCGTGTACATCAACTCCCCCGACGGCAGAAAGCGCGGCCACCGATGGAGCTCGCCGTCACCCAGATTCGTGACCGGCTCCGGCGTTCCCCCGTCCGCCGACACGCGCTTCAGTCCGACACCGGCCGTATCGCCGGGTGCGAAGACGATGGTACCGTCCGCGCCCCACGTGCCTCCACGGCTTCCGGGAGCGTCGCAGACGACCGTCGCGAGCCCCCCGTCGACGTGAACTTTTTTCAGCTTCTGGTCTGCAAAAAAGGCGAGCCATTCGCTGTCCGGCGAGAAGAACGGCTGCATGGCCCCTCGAGAGCCGTCGACGATCTCTCCCTCGCTCTTTCCGATGTCTCGCAGCAGGATGCCTCCACGGCGGTTGGGTGCCGACTCGGAACCGAGGGCGAGCGGCTCGTCCGCAGCCGTCAAGACGTAGGCGATGTGGCGGCCGTCCGGCGAGATCGCGACGGCGGAGCCACTGTCTTCACGCAGCACACCAGGGCGCTGAAGCTCAAAGCGCATGACGCCTTCCGGGCTAGCCGATGTCCTCGCTCCATAGAACGAGAAGGAAAAGAAGGCCGCAAGCACCATCGCAATCGCGGCCGCGATCCAGAGCATCTTGCCGCTCTCGCGCGGCTCGAGCGTCTCCTCACCGGGGCCTTCCTCGAGCGCGACGCGAACGTCGCCCATGTCACGCATACGCGACCTGGCGTCTTTTCTCAAACAGCGCTCGAGGAGCGTTCGGACGAATGGGGGCGTCGTGCGCGGCAAGGCCTTCCAATCCGGCTCCAGCCTGAGAACGGCCGCGAGCACCTCGGAGACGTCGGCACCGGGAAACGCCTTCTTTCCCGTCAACATCTCAAAGAGCACGGCGCCAAAGGCGAAAATGTCGGTACGCTTGTCGACCCTTTTTGCCTTCGCTTGCTCCGGGCTCATATAGGCCGCCGTGCCGAGAATGATCCCCGCCCCGGTCGCATCCCGCGTCAACGTCGGCGACAGGGATCCATCCGACTCGGGCGTCTCGTCCACCCAGGATTTTGCGAGACCGAAGTCCAGCACCTTGACGTTGTCGTCCGGAGTCAGCTTGACGTTCGCCGGCTTGAGGTCGCGGTGCACGATGCCGTTCTCATGGGCTTCCTCGAGCGCTGCCACGATTTTGGACGCGATCGCAATGGCTTCGTCCAACGGGATCGGTCCTCGTGCAATGCGCTCGGCTAGTGTTTCGCCTTCCACCAGCTCGAGCACCAGGAAGTGGATGGCATCGACTTCCTCGAACCCGTGAATCGCCGCAATATTCGGGTGGTTCAGCGACGCAAGCACTTTGGCTTCCCGCCGGAACCGCGCGAGCCGCTGTTCGTCTCCGGCGAACTCTTCCGGCAGGATCTTGACCGCGACCTCCCGGCCGAGCTTGGTGTCTCGAGCGCGGTAGACCTCACCCATCCCGCCGCGTCCGATCGATCCGACGATTTCGTAATGCGCGAGAGTCCGTCCGGCGCTCAGTGACATAGGATGGAGAATCGTAGGCTCGCCGCCGTCAGAAGACAACCTCCGGTGGTCTCAAACGCCAGACGAACGAAGCGAGCCGCTTTGCTGGCTCACTCTCCCTCGGCGCATCCCGGCAGCCGGAACCCTCCGATACGAGTCGAGTAGCTCTCCGCACCCTCTTTCAGGTAGTCGCCAACGTACCAGATGGTGCAATCATCCGACGGGTCGATGGCGGTCTGCGTATAGTCCTGCCATCGCAACGTGTTCGTCTGGGAGCCCTCGCCTTCCACCAACACCGCCTCGCGAAGGGTCATGACGCCCGGCGGATCATTCGCCAGGCGGGCTGTGAAACGCTGGCCGGGATAGTGCGGTGTGCCGCCGAAGGAGTACCCGATGGCGATGTTCCCGCGGCGGTCGATCGCCGGGCTCGCCATCCAGCGATAGAAACCGTCGGGCGCATACGTGCCTTGTTGGCGGAGCTCGACGCTCCGGTCCGGGTCCGGTGTGACGCCGAGCTCGTACCAGCGCACCCCACCGCCACCGGCCTCGGTGGCCACGGAGTGCACCGCCACGATCGACTCCCGGCCGTCGACGTTCCGGTAGACCAGTCGCGACATGATCTTGTCGCCCTGCGAGTCGAGGTGCCGGTCGGTTCCCGGCTGCCGCACGCAGTTCGTGAGCTGCCCGTCGCACAGATAATGATACGGCGCCACGGCGATCTTCTGCGGACCGGTGAGCGTGGTGTTAGACGGGTCGTCCCAGTCGACGTGAAACTGCCACGCGTAGATCCCGTCGTCGTTGAAATCGCCCCGTAGTTGTGTGCCGCCTGCGGCCATCATGATGTTGGGCGCTCCCGGTCGGGGCGGTGTCTGACCGTCGAGGTCGGCGTTGTTGAGGAAATTCACGTCCGTCAAGACGAGGCATTGCTCCGAGGCAGGTTCGCCACGCAGCATGGCCGCGCGATCCACGACGCAAGCGTGCTTTTCGATCACTTCGTCGCCGGTGCTGGTGGGAACGAAGTAACCATCAGGCCACACCGCCGGTCTCGGGTAGTCCGGGAACAGCGGTCGCAAGAACTCGTAGCGGTAGTACGAGCCAAGCGGGTCTGGGCTCGTGCTGACCGCGTAGCACATCGAGTAAGGGCCTTCCTCAGGGGGCTCGGGAGGCGGACGGTCGCCGCTTCCCCGTCCGTCGGCCACGGCGGGGGGCGGCTCGGTGGTGGGCGGGACGAAGAGCTCGGCGGCCGGACCGGGCTGTCCGGCAACGCCCGGAGGGCTCGAGTAGACCGTGTCGCCGGATTGCCAGAGCTCCGGTTGATCGGCGCGCGCCGGGGCCCGCCGGAACAAAGGCATGACGATGAGCCAGCGCTCGGCGAGCTGATCGTAGCGAACCACCGTGTCGCCGTTGTTCCTCGCCTCGCACGCCCCGCCGAAACCGTGAAAGACCGTATTCGTTGGCACGGCGCCGTAGAGCACTTGGCCGGTCGTGTCGAAACGCTCACCTTTCTTGGTGAAGATTGCGAGACGCGTGTTCACCGTCTGGACGATGTGGTCGGGCCCGACGGCGAGGCTGTTATCCGAAGGATTGCGCCCGGCTGTCGGACCCTGGGGACCTTCGAATCCCACGCCGAGGCCGTCGAAGCTGGCGATGAGCTCTGCCGGGGGAAGGGTTCCCTGTGAGGTCTGCTCGACGGACGCGGGTCCGGAGCGGGTATCTACCACGTCATCGGTAGCGGGAGCGCATGTTGCGGTTACTACGACCAGGGCGATGCTGCCCAGGGCACGGGCAGCCGCGGCGAGCGCCGCCCCAGCCGTCACGGAGTCTGAACCACGGCAGATGTACGAGAGCCGAGCGCTCGGCCGCCGATGGAATCGGGCATGTTTCTCTCCACGAGACCGGCGAGTGTACACCGGTTGGGGTGCCTCATGTCCTGGTGGTGTTAGAATCGCGGCCTCCGCGGAGAACCATGGCACTGCCATCAGGGATGAAGCTCGCGCACTACGAGATCCTCGAGTCCATCGGCAAGGGCGGCATGGGCGAAGTGTATCGTGCCAAGGACTCGAAGCTCGGCCGGGAGGTCGCGATCAAGGTCCTGCCGGAAGAGTTTTCGCAGGACCCGGAGCGCCTGGCGCGGTTCAAGCGCGAAGCGAAAGTCCTCGCGTCGCTCAACCACCCGAACATCGCTTCCATCTACGGCCTCGAGCAATCCGGCGACACGCACTATCTCGTGCTCGAGCTTGTCGAAGGAGACACGCTCGCGGAGCGCATCGCCCGCGGGCCCATTCCTCTCGAGGAAGCCGTCGCGATCGCGAGCAAGATCACGCGGGCCCTCGAACGGGCGCACGAGCAGGGTATCGTCCACCGCGACCTAAAGCCCGCCAACGTCAAGCTGACGCCGGACGACGACGTCAAGGTCCTGGACTTCGGACTCGCGAAGGCATTTCTCGAAGACGCTTTGGCCGAGGGAGACAGCTCCCTGTCTCCAACCATCACCCGGGACGCGACCCGTGTCGGCGTGATTCTAGGGACGGCGGCGTACATGTCGCCCGAACAAGCGAAGGGCAAGAACGTCGATCGGCGCGCCGACATCTTCGCCTTCGGGGCCGTGCTCTTCGAGATGCTGAGCGGGACGAAGGCTTTCCCGGGCCAGGATATCTCCGACGTGCTCGCGTCGGTGCTCAAGCTCGACCCCGATTGGAGCGCGCTTCCGGAAAGCGTGCCCTCCCGGTTGCGGGACACGTTGAAGCGATGCCTCGAGAAGGATCCCGCAGAACGACGGCGTGATATCGGCGACGTCCGGATGGACATGGCCGAGGCGGTGCGCGCCCCCGACCCGTCACCACCTGCCGCCTCTCATTGGCGAGGCGCGGCCGTCGCAGCCGGCGTGGCTCTCGTCACGGGCCTCGCTCTCGGCCTCGCCGTGCGCGGTCGAGGTCGCGAAACCGCGCCGGCGAACGACTGGCGATTCGCGCTCGACGTCGGCCCTGGATTGTTTCTCGATCGCCCGACCGACGCGATCCTCGCGATCTCTCCCGACGGCAACACGCTCGCCTACACCGTGTACGACGGCATGGCGACGCAAGAGATTCACGTGCGCCGCATGAACGAGCTCAGAATTCACAGCATTGCCGGCACCGAACGCGCCAAGAATCCCTTCTTCTCGCCCGACGGCCAATGGCTCGGTTATTTCACGTTCCCGAGCGATAACCTCTATAAGGTATCTCTCGAGGGGGGTGCGCCCGTCCACATCGCCCACGCACGAATGTACTGGGGAGGGAGCTGGGGTATCGACGACTACATTTATTTCTCCTCCCGCGGCACCGTGTATCGCGTGCCGGCGGCGGGAGGGGAACGCGAGGTCGTTTTGGAGCCGGGATCTCCGCCCGCCGCTGCCGGATATCGTTTCCCTGAAGTCCTCCCAACGGGCGACGCCCTCTTGGTGACGGCCAGTGCGGACCCCCTCGATTTCGAGGAGTCCTACATTTCGATTCTCGATCTCGAGGGCGGCGAGCTCCGCCGGCTCATCGATCGCGGCAGCCATGCGCGTTACGCGTCGACAGGCCACCTCGTCTACGTCCGAAACGGGGCCCTCCTGGCCGTGAGGTTCGACCTAGAAAGCAAAACGGTTTCGGGGGAACCCGTGGAAGTCGTCGCCGATATCGCGTTCATTCCGAATTCAGCCAGTGGGCAGTTTGCGTTCTCGAATCGAGGTGCGTTGGCCTACGTCCCGCCCGGTCCTTCGGCGCCCACCTCTCGCATTTTCTGGAGGAGGCGAGACGGGTCCTTGGAGACGCCCCTGCTGACGATCGACAACGTGCAGGCGCTGCGGCTGTCCCCGGACGAGCGCTCGTTCGTGATAACCGCCGAGAAACCGTGGCCACACCTGTACGTTTTCGATCTTCGACGAGAAATTTTGTCCCGCGTCACGGCGGGCGTCAGCACGACGCGCCTGTTCGAGGTCTTTCCGGTGTGGACCCCCGACAGTCGTCGGCTCACGTTTTCTGTAGGGGACTTCTCCCCGACTTGGATTCTTGCGGACGGAAGCGGAACCCGGGAACGACTCGCGGGGAGCAAGGCCAACACGTACCCGTTCGCTTGGACGAGGGACGCGAAAACGCTGGTGTATGTTGAGGCGACGACCGGGTCGGGGTGGAACATCGGCACGCTGTCGCCCGGGGTCTCGGAGACCACCGACCTGCTGATCAGTGACGCCAACGAGACCGAGCCGGCGCTGTCGCCGAGCGATGAGTGGCTCGCTTACACATCGGACGAATCGGGGCGACGTGAAGTCTACGTGCAGGCGTTTCCCGGCCTGGGCGCGAAGGTCAAGATCTCGGCCGACGGAGGATTTAGCCCGCGATGGTCGCGCGACGGACGCGAGCTCTTCTATCGGGATGGCAAGAACTTAATGGTCGTTGCCGTCGACACCCGAAACGGTTTCTCCGCGGGACGCCCCGAGGCGCTCTTCGAAGATACCGTTCCGCCGTGGATGGACGGCGGTTACGACGTCTCCGCGGACGGCCAACGGTTTCTCACGATGGAGACTCTACCCGACGGCGCGAACAAGATCGTTTTTGTTCCCAACTGGTTCGAGGAGTTGAAGCGTCTCGCCCCCACGGGAAACTAACCATCCTCTCGACGGCGAGGAAAGCGTCGTCGTAAGTTGGTGAGCCGCGAGGGAATCGAACCTTCAACCTACGGATTAAGAGTCGTGCTCACGTGGAGACCTGCGCGCGGCAACCGCCAACCCACACCACCGACTGGCAGAAGAAATGACGGTCATGTTCAGTTGCTTCGAGCCCCCTGGCGACCCGCTACCCTTCTATCCCGCTTTCTCCATGGGTTGGACCTCAGCCGCGAGACGCGAGCCCAAGCGGTCTTTCTCCGATTCTAGATCGTAGCCGGATTGCAGGTTCATCCAGAACCTTTCTGAGGTTTTGAAGTAGAGAGCTAGCCGAAGCGCTGTGTCTGCCGTGATGCTTCGCTTGCCGTGAACGATCTCGTTGATGCGTCGAGGGGAGACGCCAATGTCTTTCGCGATGCGATACTGAGAAATGCCCAGAGGGTTCAAGAACTCTTCGAGCAGGATCTCGCCAGGATGGATTGGTGGAAATCTCTTTCTTGCCATATGTCTTTCCTCTTAGTGATAGTCCGCTATCTCGACATCGAAACATCGACCCTCGCTGAAGCGAAAGCAAATCCTCCACTGGTCGTTCACGCGAACGCTGTATTGGCCCGCTCGACCGCCCTTTAGCTTCTCCAGGCGATTGCTCGGAGGCACGCGCAGCTCCTGGAGCGACTCCGCCGCGTCGAGCATGACAAGCTTCCGTTGCGCCAAACGTTGAACGTTTGGCGATAGCCTTCGAGAACGCTCCCGTCGAAAGACACGCTCAGTGTCTTTGTCCGCGAAGCCCTGAATCACGATCAATAATAACGCATGGCGTTATTAACGTCTAACGTTATGTTAGGGGTCGAGCGGTTGGCCAATGGCGCCAACCGCCATAAATTGGTGAGCTGCGAAGTCGTGCTCGGGTGAAGACCAACGAGCACCAACCGAGACTAACCGATACGAAAGACTCGAAGAAACGGTGATGGACGTCTCCGTTGTTTCGCCGCTCCGGGGGTAGTTTTGGCACCAAGTTGGCACCAGCTTTGGCGCAATTGCCGCACAGCGGCGTGTTGTAATCATCCTGTTGTGGCGCTTGATTCTGACCGATGTCTCTCGGCTCGGGAACCCGCCTCGGCCCGTACGAAATTGTCGAGCCAATTGGCGCTGGTGGCATGGGTGAGGTCTACCGCGCACGCGATACGAAGCTCGGACGCGACGTCGCGATCAAGGTTCTCCCCGAAGAGCTCGCGGACGACCCGGAGCGGGTCGCGCGTTTCGAGCGGGAAGCGAAGCTCCTCGCTTCCCTGAATCATCCGAATATCGCGAGCATATACGGGTTCGAAGACGGGGATGACGTGAAAGCGCTGGCCCTCGAGCTCGTCGAAGGGCCGACGCTCGCGGAGCGGATCTCCGAAGGTCCGTTCCCGATCGGCGAAGTCGTCACGCTCGCGGACCAGATGGCGAAGGCGCTCGTGGCCGGTCACGAAGCCGGCGTCATCCATCGCGACCTGAAGCCCGCAAACATCAAGCTGAAGGGAAGACGGCACCGTCAAGGTGCTCGACTACGGCCTCGCCAAGGCGCTCGAGGGCGAGCGGTCGCGCGGGTCGGACTCCGAGCTCTCCCTGTCGCCGACCATCACGCGACAGGGAACCCAGATGGGCGTGATCCTGGGCACCGCCCCTTACATGAGCCCGGAGCAAGCGAAGGGTAAGCCCGTCGATCGCCGCACCGACGTATGGGCGTTTGGCGCCGTCGTTTTCGAGATGCTCACGGGGCATCGGGCTTTCCCCGGCCAGGATATGTCCGAGATCCTCGCGTGGGTATTGGCGAAGGAGCCGGCCTGGGAGGACTTGCCGCAGGAGACACCGCCCGCTCTTCGTCAGGTGCGGCGCCTCTGTCTGACGAAGGATACGAACCTGCGCGTTCGGGATATGGCGGACGTGCGGCTCGCGATTTCGGGCGCCTTCGGGACGTCGGCCGTCGAGCACGTCGGTCCCAATGCTTCGCGGCGCGCCCGCGTTCTCCCCGCCGCGGGGGTCGCCGCGGTCGCCGGAGCGCTCATCGCCGCTTTGACGCTGACGTGGGGAGATCGTACGCCTACCGCTCCGACCGGACCGACGACACGTTCATCGGTCATGGTGCCCGGGAACCGTCCCGTCCCCGACCGCATTTGCTTTCCCTGTCGAATCCTGGCCATCTCCCCCGACGGTATGGAGATCGCGTACACGGGATTGAATCCGGATCTGCCGCGGGGTGAACGGGACGCGCAGCTCCAACTGCAACTCCGTTCTCTAACCACACTCGATGTGCGAGATCTCCCGGGGACGTCGGGGGCGACCCAGCCTTTCTTCTCGCCCGACGGGAAGTGGATCGCGTTCTTCACCGGGAAGGGTGAGCTCGCGAAGATCTCGCTTGCGGGCGGAAACCCCATCACGCTGGTGGAGGAGCTGGAAGGCAGCCGATGGGGCTCCGGCGTCTGGACGCAGGATGGCACGATCGTTTTCGCGGGAAATCTCTCGGGCCTCCTGAGCGTTTCCGCCGAGGGTGGCGAAACGAGCGATCTCACCGCACTCGATGAGTCCGCGGGCGAGTCCTCTCATCGGTTCCCAGCCCTCGTGCCGGGAAGCCGCGCCGTGCTCTTTACCGTCTTCGACTCGGCGGGGCTGCACATCGAAGCCGTGATGCGCGACTCGGGTGAGCGTCGGGTCGTTATCGAGAATGCCTACGCGCCGAAAGTACTGGCGAGCCGTCACCTGCTGTTTCCGCGTGGCGAGTCGATTCTGGTCGCGCTGTTCGACGTCGTCGACCTGAAGCTGGCCGGCCCTTCCGTTCCACTGGTCGACGCCGTGCGATTCGATAACGCGTCCCTCTCACCGACACCACTGGCGCAGCTCGCGGCGTCCGAGACGGGCACGCTCGTTTACTTGCCGCCCGCCTCTCACCTCGGAACACTCGGGCTGGTCGGTCGGGACGGCGCCTTCGAGCCATTGGGCCTTCCTCCAGGCTACGCGGAGACGCCGCGCGTGGCCCCGAACGGCCGCAGCGTCGCCTTCATCGAAGCCCGTGGCAAGGACAGCGAGGTTCGGATTTACGACCTCGAGCGAGGGGGCACCACGAAGCTTCCGTCCGAGGGACCCTTTCGGTTTCTCGCGTGGCACCCCGACTGCCGCTCACTGACGATGGGGGAGCACTGGGTAGACGAGCGGATCGTTTCGAGGAGACTGGACTCTCCCGGGGAAGCTCAGGTTCTGGTGCCGGCCCCGGAAGACATGGGCCTTCGCGACTTCTCGTGGTCAAAAGACGGCACGCGTCTCGGTACACCGTTCAGAGAGGCCGTCAGTACGACGTTTGGGTGACGACGTTCGGGGAATCACCGGCCACCGATCGATTCCTCGATAGTGCCGCCGGCGAGTACGGCCCCGCGTTCTCCCCCGACGGTCGATGGCTGGCATACGCGTCGACCGAGTCGGGTCGCGACGAGGTCTACATCCGTCGTTATCCGTCGGGTGAACGATACGCGGTCTCGACCGGCGGTGGGTCCGGTCCGGTCTGGAGTCCCGACGGACGAGAGATCTATTTCCAGGGAGCAGGAAAATTGTTCGCCGTATCCGTCACGGCGACGTCCGGCGGAGACGGACTCGTGCTCGGCGCGGCGGTACCTCTTTTCGACCTTCGCGCACCCGGTCCCACACGCGTCATCGAGGAATATGTCAGCAGCAGCACCTCTGGAATCTCCTACGACATCCTTCCCGACGGGAAGCGATTCCTGATGGTCAAGCGCGCCGCCGAGCAAGGCACCCGGGAGATCGTGCTCGTCCAGAACTGGTTCAGCGAGCCGGAACGGCTCGCTCTACACGACAACTGACCTCAACGGGGATCGAGGCGCGCGATGCCAGAAGGCTGCGTACTGCGTACTACTCCGGCAGCTTACCCTCGAGCTCCTGATAGACCTTCAGGATGGCTGTTCGCGCTTGGGAGCTGGCCAGGGCCCAATCGGCGTAGGTTCCCCAACCCGCCTTCTCCACGGCCTCGCAAGGCGTCGACTCACCACGCACTACCGGCGAGCACGGAAGACCGGCCTCGTGCAGTCGTTTCGCCTCGGCGATGACCGCGGCGAGCGCCTTTCGCGACGCCTCCAAGTCGCTCTTCATAATCACGGGGTCGTCGATGAAGCCGTGTCCGGGAACGTAGATCGAAACATCGAGCGCCTGCGCCTTTTCGATCGTCCGGACCCATTCGCTCGGGTAGGCAGACCGCATCGCCGGGAACACCCCCCGCAGGTAGATCTCGCTCATGAACAGAACCCGGCTCTCTGGGAGATAGACCATAAGATCGCCGCCCGTGTGGGCGCGTCCGAGATTCAGGATCTGGATCTCGGTGTCTCCCATCTTGATCGTCCGCTCGTCGGACACGGTCTCGGTCGGCGGGTTCGCATCGCCCGCAAGGGCCTTTTGGGAGGCGGGCGAAGAGATGAACACGATGTTCGGAAAGGCGGCCCGGAATGCGGCATTGCCCCCCGTGTGATCCCCGTGATCGGACGCCACCACCATGTACTTGACTGGCTCGGGGCTCAGCTTCCGAATCGTTTGCACCATCGCCTGAGACTGCGCCACGTCACCCTGGCCGTCGGCGACGAGGATGCCGTCGCCCGTGACAACGATCAGGCTCACGGTGTTGATCACCTCACCCTGTATCGGGGCGTGCAAGCCTTCGTACGCATAGACGTTCGGCGCCAACTCTTTCCAGCGGGGGAAGTCATCGACCGTCAGGCCACGCACGGCGATGTCAGCGTTGCTAACGCTTTTGTCCTTCTGAGCGAACGCGGCACCGAGACAGACGGCTACCCCTGCGAGCGACGCGAGAATGATTCGAAGTGTCCTTGTCCTCAACATCCGAGGCCCTCCTGTCGAGACCTCGACACTAACCGCCTGTACGCTCAGGAATCAACTGCCGCCTGTGGGCGGAACGACATCCTCAAGGGAGACCTTCCGGACAGGCGCTCGATGAAAATACCCGGCACGGGTTGAACCGACGGGCTCTTTTCGGGGTCGAGCTCCAACACGGTGGGCGAGCACACCGTATCCGTGGTGGCTATCGAAGAATCGGGCTCCCGGAAGGTCGCGCGAATGGCAGGGCGCGATGTCGTCGAACGCGCCGGCGGCCACTGAGAGCTGAAATGGGATTTGCGGCTCCGCCCGGGCGAGTCCGATGCGCGGTAGCCTCGCACGTGCCACCTCGACCAACTCCGGACCGTATTTTGCAAGATCGTATATGTCCTCACATTTGTTGACCAGTAACGGGCCTACGAGTGACTCCAGTGCGCGAATGCACGCAGATCGTGGGGGAGGAGACCGAATCATGAATGTCAAGACCATCATCGAGCCTTTCAAGATCCGAAGTGTCGAACCGATTCGCTGGACGACGAGAGACGAGCGCCGCGAGAAACTCGTGGAGGCGCACTACAACATTTTCCTTCTCCCGGCAGCGGATATTCTCATCGACCTCCTCACCGACTCGGGAACATCGGCCATGAGCGCGCATCAGTGGGCGGCGATGATGGAGGGCGATGAGAGCTACGCCGGCAGCCGAAGCTTCGACCGGTTTAAGGCGTCGGTGCAGGAAATTTTCGGCTACGCCCACGTGATCCCGACGCATCAAGGACGAGCGGCCGAACGGCTTCTCTTCGCGTGTATGTGCAAGGAGGGTGACATCGTGCCGAACAACACCCACTTCGACACGACTCGGGCGAACGTGGAGTTCCTCGGCGCCGAGGCCCGCGATCTCGTGATCGGCGAGGGCAAGATTCCCGCGGCGCACCACCCGTTCAAGGGAAACATGGACGTCGCAGCGCTCGAGGAGCTGATCGAAGACGTCGGCCCCGACCGCATTCCCCTCGTGATGCTCACCGTGACGAACAACTCCGGAGGCGGGCAACCAGTCTCGATGGAAAATGCGCGCGCGGTGAGCGAGCTCTGCCACGGTCACGGCATTCCCCTGTACTTCGATGCGTGCCGATTCGCCGAAAACGCCTACTTCATCAAGACCCGCGAGCCCGGATTCGAGAGTTCCTCGCCCCTTCAGATCGCGCAGGAGATGTTCGCGCTCGGCGACGGCTGCACGATGTCGGCGAAAAAGGACGGTCTCGTCAACATCGGCGGATTCCTCTGCACGAACGACGCGGCTCTGGCGCAACAAGAGGAGAATCTCCTGATCCTGACAGAGGGTTACCCGACCTATGGCGGACTGGCGGGACGCGATCTCGAGGCGGTCGCTCTGGGGTTGAAAGAAGCGCTCGACGAGGACTACTTGAAGTACCGCATCTCCTCGACGGCCTACCTCGGCCACCACCTCTCTGATGCGGGTGTTCCGATAATGGAACCTCCAGGTGGCCATGCGATCTATCTCGATGCCCGGCGCTTCCTGCCCCACGTCGACCCCTTACAGTTTCCCGGTGTAGCTCTGACGTGTGAGCTCTACCTCGAGGGCGGCATCCGCGCTGCGGAGATCGGCACGTTGATGTTCGGTGCGCACGCCCAGATGGATCTCGTCCGCCTCGCCATCCCCCGACGCGTCTACACGCAGAGCCACATCGACTACGTGATCGAAGTACTGCTAGAAATATGGAGACGCCGTGACTCCATCCACGGAATGAAGCTCACCCGCGAGGCACCATTCCTACGCCACTTCACGGCACAATTGAAGCCCCTTGATTGAGACCCTTGGTGACTGAACCGAGGCTTCTAGAAATCGTCTTGCTTGGCGGTGGGCCGGAGGCCTTTCACCGCGCGCCGGAGCTCTCCCGGTTTTCTCCCATGAAGCGCATGAAATCGGACATCGGGACCGGAGGCCCGTGGACCGGCACGATGGTCTCGATATCGAGTTGCAACCGTTCGATGTTGTCGTAGAAGGTTCGACTGCTGCGGTTCGGGGTGGCGGGGGGGCGGTCGCGCGACGGCGAGTAGAGATCCGCCTCCACCACGATCTTCTCTTCCGGAAGATAAGCGATCACCATGCCGGCGCTGTGACTGAGGCCCTGGACATGGTGAAGGTCCAGGTTTCGCGAGCCATCGCTAATCACGTATTTTTGCCGAAACGTCTCGAACGTGTAGCCCTCCGCGGTCTCCTCGGGCGGATAGAGCGAGAGTCGGTCCGGCTTTTGGATCCATCGCCGCGCGATCACGAGCTCTTCGTAGTAGGGCCGATTGCCGTCGTGCGTGATCACGGTGGCGCCCTCGTGAACGTAGGCCCGCATCCCGCCGATGTGGTCCCAGTGATGGTGCGTGGTCACGAGGAATCGAATCGGCTTTCCCGGCATGAGCCTCGCTACTTCATCGATCACCGCCAGGGACCGTTCCTCGTTCAGGGGTGCCTCGACCACGACGGCGAAATCGCGGAACGCGACCGCCATGCTGTTGTGAGACGAGCCTCCCAGATACCACACCCCGTCCGCCAACTCTCGCGACTCTACGTGAACCGGCGACACGGTTGCGTCCTGTACCGCCGCCGGGACCTTGAGCGCAGCACCGGCAACGTTTACCTCGACGTCGGTTACGTTGAGACCGAAAGAATGGTCGCCGCCGCTCACGTTGGGGAGCCGCTCGTTGTCATCGACGTCCTGATGCTGATGGACACCCGGAACCTTCACACCCCCGAAGTCTCGGTAGTTGCCGTAGACGTTCTCGTAATACATGTCCCCGACCACGGGGTTGGGAATCCAGGTCTGTACCCGGGCCACGAGGTTGTCACTCGTGATCGTCCCGTTCACCTGATATTTGCCGAGCGCGGTAAACGAGACCACCGTCACCCGCTCACCATATTCGTTCCGGGTGATTGCCGTCGGGTTCCCCGCCAAGGCCGCCTTGAGAAAGCCGTGAGGTGTGAGCCAGATCTCGAGCTGGCGCAGCTCCGCCGCGGCCGGGGCTGGAACGACGGCGTTTCCTTCGAGGTTCCATGCGTAGTCTCCGCTGACCAGGAAAGTCTGCTTCCGTTCACCCTCGATGGGCGTTCCTCCCCCGCCGCGCGGGGAATTGTCGCCCTGGACGAGAACCATTTCCTCCTTCGAGGATCGAGCCTCGAAGTCGATGGTTCGGGTGTAGTGTCGTAAGTCGAAACGAGGCCAGTCCTGATCCGGCCTGAAGCTCTGGCCCACCGCGCCTCGCCACCCGGTCCCGGAGTAACGGATCGATCTCAGGTCGCTGGCCCCCATGGCGTCGGCGGCGGCCTGCAAGACGCTCCGAGCATCCTGAGCAGCCGCGGTCCCGAAACAAAGGGTCAGCACGAGACAAAACGCCAGCAATCGATGAGTCATGACGCCTCCTGACTCGCCCGGGCCGACTTTCACTGGCCTGGCGCAAGAAGATCCAATGGTTTGACCTTGGACGCGGCCGGGGCGGCCCGCCTTTAAACCGGCACACGTGTGCCGGTTTCGAGTGGGTGAGCCGACGAGGTGGCGCCGAGAGCAGCTTGACGACAAAGCGTGTTCTACTCGGCCGAATCCCTCACCGTGCCCCGTCGAGGTCAACACGCACGTGCTCGCCGTCTTGCGGACAATCGCCGGGATTTTGACCGCTACCGAGGGTATCAAATCAGCTCCGTTCCGTGGCCACTTTCGCAGCCCTTGCGCCCTCGTTGAGCGCCCTCGTGTGACTCATGTAGCCGCTCAGCTCGGAATGCCCGAACTGGATGCGTCCGAATCCCTGTTTTACGATCTCTTTCGGCGCGTCCTTGCCGTCCCTTCCGAAGTGGAAGCCGGGCTGCGGTGAGATGTAGGCATGACCCCAGCGATTGAGCACGATACCCGCCACGTCCCGCTCTGCATCGAAGCCGTAAGCGGTGAACATCTTTTCCATCTGATCGACGATCTCGATCTCGTACTGGCCGTATGACTTGCTGAGGAGTTCGGCGCGACCGACGGTACCCTGTACTTCGGCCGGATAACCGGGGTTGTTGAACGGCACATAAAAAGTCATGACCGTCGGCTTGTCCGGATCGAACGGTTGCGCGAAAGATCCCGTATCCATCGGTCGGCGGATGGCGAAGAACCTACCGAATCCTTCGAACCAACGGCCAGCCGCGATGCCGAGCTTGTCGAGGAACCGCCAGTTACGCAGGGCAACGTTGACGACGAGAATCGGCGAGTAGTAGAACTCGCCATACGCTTTTCGAATCGGATCGGGCATGTCGCTGACGATATTTCTTGCCACCCAGCCTCCGACAGCCACCACGACCGCCCTGGCCTTGACCCGTCGCACCTGCCCGTCACGGTAGTAGCTCACGTTGACCCACTCCGCGCTGTCCGGCGAGCCGGCATGGCTGACGTCGATGGCCGTGGCACTCAGCCGGATGTTGCATCGATTCTCGGGGCGATCCAGGGCGTCGAAGTCAATCGGGTTGACCAGGATTTCCTCGAACGATCGGCCACCCTGGATGCCGTCCGGAATGAGGTACTTGACGATGTGCCGGAGTATTCCGGCGTTGCCGCCGGGGAAACTGTAAGAGCTCGGCTTGCTCGCATCGTATTGGTAATGAACGCCCGTACCCGGCATGTCCAGCAATTTCGCGGAATAGGCCGAGTAGACATCCGCGCCGACGCCGCCCATCGAAATTGCCAGTACCGGATCGAGGAATTTCGTCACTTCGGGGCTCAAACCCATGACCCTTTCCAGCAGGTCTTTGTAAGACATGCTGTCGAGCCAGCGATCCAGGTCATCGCCCGTGTAATAGTCCTCTTTGTCCGCGAAGATTCGATTCAGCTCGTCCTTGAATTGCGCCGCCCACGGCAATCGGGCCAGCCCGTCCCGGCGGGGATTGACTACCCAGGAAGGGTCGGCATCCGGTCCGAGGAAGTAGCCGGTGTCGTAGCGCTCCTCTTCCCAGTAAATCCCGTAATAGTGCTCGAGCGGCGCCCGCACTTTGCTTTTGCCGGGGTCGGGAGCGACAAATCGATATTCGAACGGCAGCCCGGTGGTCCGGTAGATGTCGGCGATCAGACTGTCACTGTCTTTGTCGGGGGGAAAGAAATCGTTCGAACCTTGCGGACCGTACAGCCTGACGCCGTCGACGTCGAACTCGTTCTGTTTCGCTTCGCCGCCAAAGACCGGGTGATTTTCGAGTACCAGGCAGCGACTACCGTTGCCGTTCGTCTTGTGAAACTGGTAGGCCGCCCCGATGCCCGAGAAACCGCCGCCAACCACGACCAGCTCGTACTCCTCGCCGGTCGATCGGGCGTCGCTCAGCATTGACGCGGTCCGGCCGTCACGAATCAGGTGCGCCGCATCCCGGACGGACGCGACGTTGCCGTTCGAGTTTGCGTAATCACCGACGCCGCCGAAGCCTGTCCAGGGATCGTTGACAACACCGACCGATTGCCGACCGGCCGCACGACCCGGCGACGCTGAGCCCAGCAGTGCGGCGCCCGCACCGACCAGGGTCCCGTTGATGAAATCCCGTCGCGAAATCGGAAGTGGCGCAGGTGTCGATTTATGTCGCAGGTACGATTTTCCGATCTTCTCTTTCATGGATTCCCTTCCCGTTGGTGGTCAGCGTCACCCGCCCGCGCCAGGGTGGCGTCATCCAGCACGATCTCGCTCGTGCCGGTCCCGTACCCCTGCACGATGACGAAACGACGGCCGTCCGGGGCCACGTCGTAGTGGCGCTCCATGATCCCCGGCAGGGTGAGGTTCGTATCGACGGACTCTCCGCCGAAGAGGCGCCGCGGCGCACCGACTCGGAACGCGGGCTGCAAGGTCACGTCGGCGACCATCAGGTCGTTCCCGTTGACGAAGAAGAGCTCGTCCCCGCGCGGGCTCCAGATCGGCTGTTGGCCCCCGCTCACCGAGACCTGCCAGCGCCCTTCGCCCCGTGGGAACGGCTGAACGAGGACCTCCCACCGGCCCGAAGCGTCCGACTGGTACGCGAGGAACCTCCCGTCGGGCGAGATGCGCCCCAGGTTCTCGTTCGCGGCCGTGCGCACCAGGACGAACGGCTCGTCAGGCTTGGAGACGGCCAGAGCCCAGAGATCACGGCTCGTCTCTTTTTCCACGGAATAGAACACCACGTACTCTCCGTCACGGGAGAAGCTCGGGTCGGCCACGAACGGGCGCCGGATCAGCGTCCTCGGGTCGCCGCTCCCGTCGGCCCGGCGCACCGCCAGGCCGTCCAGGAACGAGTAGAGGATCTCCTCTCCGCCGGGCGACCAATCGGCTCCATTCCCCATGGACTCGTTGCTGGACACGCGGGTCACCACGCCACGCTCCATATCCCACACCAGGATGTCCGAGCCGACGGAAGCGGCGACTCGGCGGCCATCCGGGGAGATGGCCGGGATCTCGATCGTCGAGCGCACCGGCTCACCGATTGCGTCGAGGCGGCGGCCTGTCCGGTCGACCCAGACCAGCTGCTGCAAGTCCGGGTGGGGCCGCGCGTACAGCAACGCTCCGTCCGTCGCGACGCTCGGATCCGAACCGCTGACGGCGATGCGGAACGGATCTCCCGTCGGTACGCCCGCCTCGAGGGAAAAGGGGAGCGCCCAGAGCGATCGGTCCAGTCCCAGTCCACGGCTGAAGAGCACGTGCCCGGACGGGGACCAGGCCGCGCCTCCGGACGCATCGCGCACGCCCAGGGACGTGCGGGCTCCGTCGCGCTCGAGCACGATCTCGTCAAAGCCCAACGAGGCCGTAGCTTCGGTGACCACCGTGAACAGCAGGTCGCGTCCGTTCGGGAGGAAATGCGGAGCGAAGAGGCGCAACTCTCCCTGCGCGGCGTCGGGCCGAGTAAACGGCTCGGGCTCCCCGCCCTCTTCGGAAACCCGGAGGACGTCGCCATTCCAGTTTGCGGCTGTGGACGTGAAGACGATGCCCTTTTCGGCGCTCCACGAGCCGCCGGTGAAGGCCGCTTGGGTGATTCGGCAGAGCTCCACGGGCTTGCCGCCGTCGCGCGAGACTTTGAAGAGCGTGCCCCTGGCCGCAAAGGC
>DATIBD010000118.1:0-5190 GCA_035457705.1 Vicinamibacteria bacterium | reverse complement strand
CTGAATCGCATTCAGCCGAAGCTCCGGAAGGTAGCTGACCCCGCCCGAGGCCACGAAGCGCGCTCGCCCTCCGGTTCGCGCCTTCACGTTCAGGGACAGCGGATACAGCCGCTCGACGTCGACGGTGCCGGTACCGAGATCAAGGACTGCGGTCGCGTCCGGCAAGGGCGCGGGCAGCGCCACATCCGCCGTGAAGACGGGCCCTTCGGTTTGGATATCGAAATCGACGGTGTCGATCCGCCCTTCGATCGCCAGGAAATCCTGGAAGTAATAGGCGACCGAGCCGCCGAATGCGAAGCTCCCGCGGGCATCGAGCGCGAGCACGCCGCTTTGTCGGATCCTGGCGCCGGAAAAATCTGGAAGATCGATGTTTGGCTCGTAGCTCAATCGCGCTTCGTACGTCGGCGCCGTCCAACCCCCGAGCACCGAGACCTCCCAGCCCTCCGCAGCCCCGGAGCTGGTCGCGACGAGCATTTGAGTCAGGATGAGCCACCGCATCGGAGTTCTTCTGGAGAAACCAGGCCGAAAAGAGGCGTCGCGCAAGGTGTGATGATACGCCATCGCGAATCAGAGCGCCTGACCGTGCCCATGGCGAGCTCGACCTCAAGATTTGCCACGAGTTGGAGTGCACTCTCCCAAACGGCCGACCCTGAAGAGCTCGAGAGGTATAGCATGGTTTTATGAAGCGGCGGCGCGGGAAGAAACGGTTTCGCTGGCAGGAGAGGATCGGCGACCGTCGCGGCGCGGGCCGGACGGGGCTCACATTCATCCGACGGATATCGAGGACTCATGTCGACAGGCCGCTCGCGGGCCTTCCGGGTTTCATTGTTGCCGCCCTGCCGCTCGCGCTGGTCGTGGGTCTCGCTTGGAACTTTCCTGGTTTCTGGCAAGTGCCGGCCGTAGTTGTTGGAGGCGGTGTTCTTGGAGTTCTCATCCTCCGCATGAACTGGTCGGCCCGTGTCAAGACGGTCGTTGCCTTCGCCGTTATCGCCGCCTCGGCCCTAGCCTCCGCCGCTTCAGGAAGCATTTCTCATCCCTGGTGTTCGCAATCATCGTACTGAGTTTTGCCGTGTCGCTGCTGCGGGCGCGAGCGCTAGACCGTGAGCGGCGCGAGCGGGATGCGTGGCGACGGAAATAGAGTCTTCATTTTCCATGATTCATTATGGAGCCCTGAAACAACTACACCGTCCTGCCAAATGTCGTGGCGTCGCTCTGCGCGTGAGACCACGACACTCTTGGCACCGAGCGCGGCCTCCTTGTAAGGCCTTCTGGTTCCCGTGCGCCTTGACCCTCCCTTTGGAAGCCGACACAAGTCGGGCGTACAATCAAATTGGGATGCTCGCTGTGCTACCGACCGCCGATCTGCACTCCAACCGAAGCGGTATCTGGACGTTGCGAGATTGAAGAAGCATCGAGGTGTCCGGCACCTCGATGCTTTCCGGCCACCGGTCGCTTGAATAATAGTTAGTAGTTGGATGGCCGTTCGCCAAGCCAGCACGGCTGAACTACCATAGATTGTGGAGATGAGAGTATGACGCGACTCCTCGAGGAAGCCTTCGCACGGGCCTCCGAACTCCCGGCGGACGCCCAGGACGAAGTGGCGCGTTGGATTCTCGGCGAACTTGAGTCCGAGCGTCGCTGGTCGAAGTTGTTCGGCGAATCTGAGGACGCGCTCGCCCGCCTGGCCGAAGAAGCTCTGGCTGAGCACCGGCGCGGTGAGACGAAAGAGCTCGACCCCAAGAAGCTTTGAGATCTCGCACGACCCGCCGTTTCCGTGAGGCGTTTCGTGAGTTGCCGCGCGAAATCCAAGAGCAGACGCGACAGGCGTACGCCCGTTTCCGTGACAATCCAAGCCACCGCAGCCTTCGGTTCAAGAAAGTCCAGGTTCGCGGGAACGTTCACTCCGCACGCATCACGAAGGACTACCGTGCGCTAGGCACCGTCGAAGGTGATGAGGTCGTTTGGTTCTGGGTCGGCTCGCACGAGGACTACGAGCGGCTGGTCAAGAAACTGTAGCAAGCCGTCCAACTTCGCGATCGAGCGGACGTGGCCTTCTTCGTCAGCATCGGAGAGCACATGAACGAAGTCGCCTTCGTTGACTGCCGTGGTTTACTTAAGGCTGGGCACGCCGCTCATCGCGCGTGTTGCACGGATCAAGAAGGAGCGTGACGTGTTGGCCGCCTGGGTATTCAGCTTGATCCTCATCACATCGCAACCGTCCGGCGATGGAGCGCTCATACGCGTCCGCTGGCTGGAACACCGGGGGAAGGGTGTAACTACTGATCTTACGATTTCGGAGGGCTGGCCACTGAGTTACTTGGTCAACCACCGTCCCTGGTGGGATCCAGTCGTCATGGTGCCCTCCCCGTTGCCAGATGGCCGCATCGGCTATCGAAACGGTGGACCACGCCCAAAGGACAGGCTGGAATGGGAGCGAATAGAGGAGCCCGCCCCCGTTACGCGGCTCGGCACCGTCGGCGAGATCCCGGTCTACCAGATCTCGTACTCCCGAACGTACCAAGTCGTTGCCTGGGATAGAGGCGACGGGTCATTCGTGCCCGCGGTGGTCATTGCCGGCGACGAATCAATCGTCTACGGCGTGCATACAGGTTCCGTCTTTGAGTTCGAGGGTAAGGACGTCCTGCACGTCCGAATCCAGTTCGAGGGAACCGGGCACTTTCAGCAGTCCCTCTTCTTTGTTGCATACACGGTCGGTTGACGCTTCTCGAAGAACCGCCCTCCGAGAGGCAAAAGGTGGGTGATTTCCTAGCCCGCCACGAGCTGCAGCCATTTCACCGGGGCCTCGGCTACTGCGAGGACAGCTTGACTGAATGGCAGCTATTCGAAGGCCAATCAACCGGGGGTTACTGCCGTGGCTGCTGGTACGTGATCCACCATTCCATCGAGGGTGCCAAGCTGGTCGTGCGGGACATCGACTTCAGCGATGCCAAGAGTAGAGACTGCGAGATCTTCCCCAGGTGGTAGAGCCGTCCAGCGAGACGATGCAGCTGACAAGTCTTGCGCTCACCTCGATCGGCGCAGTCCTCGAAGCTGATCCTCGGTGTTAGGCTGTCCACGTTGCCAGTTAGCACGTATACTAAATATGGTATAGTTCATATGCAGTATGTGGGAAGTCCTCGAGCATCGTCAGGCATCGAGGCGGCTCGACAGGCTTCCGGTCGAAGTCCTGACGAGATATGAAAAATGGAAGGACATCGTCAGGGTCTCGGGGCCGCGGGGGCTCAGGTTGATTAAGGGGTTTCACGACGAGGCTCTGCGCGGTGAGTGGAAATGGCATCGCTCTTCAGGACTCAGCCTGCAGTATCGTGTCATCTACGGAGTTGAGGCCGAGCAACTGGAGTTATTGCTCGTCGACGTGACGCCTCATGACTATCGGAAGAGGGGATGAGTCGAAAAGATTTTCGGAGATCGCCAAAGCGCGTGGATGTGTCAGTCGGGGAGTCCGTCCGCGTCATTCGAGAGTTGCAGGAGCTTAGTCAAAACTCATTGGCGGAGCTTACCGGCATCCCGCAGTCTACGATTTCCGCAATCGAGAACGATCGTGTGAAGTTGGGCATTGAGCGTGCGAAAGTGCTAGCGCGCGCTCTCAAGTGCCATCCTGCCGTCCTCGTCTTTCCTGGCTGGGACATTGGAAAAGAATCGGCAAGCCTAGCAAGGGCATGAACCAGACGAAGCCCGACAGCTGTCTTCGGTTTAGCGGGCTTCGCTGGTTACGCCCAGCGTTAGCCGCACAAGAGAATGAATTTGACGTCGTTTTCCAGCTCGTCTGAGGGGGACCGGGACGTGAGGCCCATGGTCTACCCGGTACGGCCGCTCAAGGCCAAGCCGTAACCTGTTTTGGGTGAAATCTGATGCGCTGGCAGGACACATTACGGTTGACCCGAATGTATGTCACGGCGTCGCATGTATCCGAGGCACCCGGGTTGCCGTCTCCGTGGTTCTGGACAATCTCGCGGCGGGATTATCAGTGGCGGAGATTCTGAAGAGCTACCCATCTCTGTCGGAGGACGCGGTGCAAGCTGCCATCGCGTACGCAGCCGACTTGGCGCGTGAGCGCGTTGTGACGATGACGTAGAGCATGAAGTTCAAGGTCGACGAGCACCTTCCTGTCGAGCTCGCCGACTTGTTCAACAAAGCGGGCCACGACGCGGTCACCGTACATGACGAAAGGCTCGGCGGCGCGAAAGATGATGAGATCGCCCCTGTTTGTCAGCATGAAGGCAGAGCGCTTCTTCCATTCGACCTGGGGTTCTCCGATATTCGGTCCTACCCGCCTTTGGACTACCCCGGGCTAGTCGTCCCTTCGACTCAAATCGCAGGACAAGCCACATGTTCTCGAGGTTTGCGAACGCCTGTTGAAGATCCTCGAGACCGAAGACCTGGAGTTTTCATTGTGGATCGTCGAGGAGAGTCGCGTTCGCATCCGACGCATCGATAAGCGCCAATCGTGAAGCGCGCAGACTGTATGACTTCGCGTTGCAGCGGACGGCGACCAGAATCATCCACAGCGTTAGACCGACCCGCGCGATGACGATCGAGCTCGCTAGTCTCGGCGATATTTCGGAGCGGCTCGAGTGGCTTCATGATTGTCCATTCGACTTGGATCAGGCCCAATGCGACCCGAAGGCTAGGCAGTGGCTAGATCGCTTCCTGCGGCCGGTGTGGGAAACACCGGAGGCACGGCATCGGCGTCGCGCTTTCATTGTCTACGAGAGTCGACTGCCAGTCGTAGAGGCCCGGCTCCTTCTGAGGAAGGTCACGGAAATCCAGATTGTCGAGGATCAGGAGATCGGCCAGTACACATTCAATCGGGTCGAGCCCGCGGGGAGTGGTCTGCAACTTGTCTTCAATGAACGACTACGGATCGTGGTGTCGACTGACGGCGAACCAAACGGAACGTACGACGAAGCGCCCCTTGCAGGCGTCCGAGCCGTATATCGGCAGGTACTGCTTGTGCGAACTGGTCCCAGACTTCAGTTTGACCCGGAGGCTTCGACCCGATGGTCGGTCTAAAAGAGCTTGCAGCTATTGGCGACTGGCGCGATCATGAGTCGCCCCGGCCGATGACACTTTCGTTGAGTTCGGTGGCTTACTCTGGACGCCACTCATCCCGGCTGGGGTCGGGGCGATCGACGGATCCCCTTCGCGGAGGACGAAGCGCATGAAAAG
>DATIBD010000117.1:0-90863 GCA_035457705.1 Vicinamibacteria bacterium | reverse complement strand
GCTTCCGAGCGCCGCCCCGAATCCGTTTAGGACGTCCTACCTTGAGGAGCCTTCGGCGCAGCACTCCCGTTCACAGTATGTTAAAATACCTTCAAGCTCTTACATCCACTGCGAAACCGGGCCTGGTTTTGCTCCAAGTTAAGTAGAAAGCATGTCGGTCGTCGAAACCAAGGGACTTACCAAAGACTACGACGTCGGGTCGCTCTTCACCAAGCGCCACCGAGCGCTCGACCACCTCGACTTGACCGTCGAGGAGGGGGAGATTTTCGGTCTCATCGGCCCGAACGGGGCGGGGAAGACCACGACTCTGAAGCTTCTCATGGGGCTCGTCTTCCCGACCGAGGGCGAAGCGACCATCTTGGGTAGGGCGATCGACGACCCCTCGATGAAGGCCGAGATCGGCTACCTCCCCGAGCATCCGTACTTCTACGACTATCTAACGGGGAGGGAGCTTCTCGACTACTTCGGGCGTCTGTTCGGCATTCCTTCCGAGCAGCGGAAACGTAGGATCGAGGAGCTGCTGGACCGGGTGGGAATCGCCGAGGCGGCGGACGTTGCGCTGCGCAAGTACTCGAAGGGCATGACCCAGCGACTCGGCATCGCTCAGGCCCTCATCAATCGGCCCAAGCTCGTGTTTCTCGACGAGCCGATGTCGGGGCTCGACCCGATGGGGCGTCGCGAGATGACGGGGATCATCCGCGAGCTTCGCGAATCCGGTGCCACCGTGTTCTTTTGCTCGCACGTCCTTCCCGATGTCGAGCAGCTCTGTGACCGGATCGCGATTCTGAATCGAGGCAAGCTGGTGGAGGTCGGGCCGCTGACCGAGATTCTCGACGTCTCGGTGAATGCCGTTGACGTCGTCGTCGAGAACCTGAGCGGCGGGCTCGAGAGCGAGCTCACATCGAGCGCGAGGAGCGTGCGCCGGACTGGAGACCGCTGCCAGGTAGCTCTTTCGACTCGCGCGGAGCTCGACGCCCTGCTCCCCCGGATTCTATCCGACGGTGCGAGGCTGGTCTCGGTGAATCCGGTCCGGGAGACGCTCGAGGACCATTTCGTCCGAGAAGTCGGAGCGGGTGACGGAGGCCGGTTGTGACCAGCGTACCGTTCGTCGCTCTGAATACCTTCCGAGAGACGGTACGGGACAAGGTCCTGTACAACCTGGTCCTGTTCGCCCTTCTGATGATCTCGAGCTCCTACGTTCTGGGGAAAATCTCGGTCTATCAGGAGGTCAAGATCATCAAGGATCTGGGCCTCGCCTCCATATCGATCTTCGGTGTGGTCATCGCGATTTTCATCGGCATCGGACTGGTCGCCAAGGAGATCGACAAGAGGACGGTCTACAGTCTCTTGCCCAAGCCGCTCTCCCGGGTACAATTCGTCTTGGGCAAATACTTCGGCCTGTGCCTTACTCTTCTCGTCAACGTCAGCGTGATGACGCTCGGGCTGTACGCGGTGCTCTTCGCCATGGAGGAGCCTTTCGACTCCGCTTTATTGAAAGCGATTTTCCTCATCTACGTGAGTCTTGCCGTGGTCGTTGCCGTGGCGCTCCTGTTCAGCACGTTCACCTCCTCGCTCCTGGCGGGGCTTGCCACCGGCTTCGTCTATGTCGCGGGATACTTCTCCTCGGATCTCAAGAACTTCGACATGGTCGTCGACTCGAGATTCATCCCCGGCGTCACGCGCGTGTTGTATTACCTCCTTCCCAATTTCCGGAACTTCGACGTAAAAGCCCCGGTCGTTGCCGGAGACCCCCTGTCTTTGGCCCAGGTGGGATGGGCGACTCTCTATGGCGCCGTCTACATTGGATTGGTGCTGGTTGGCGCCTCCTGGATCTTCCAGAAGAGGAACCTCAAGTAGGTGGCCCGTGAGCTCGAGCAGAGCCGCCTCCGATGATCAGCTTCCGGTAACCTCCGCGGGGACCGCATCGGTCTTTCCCGGTCAGGTCGCGAGGGTCTTACTGATCTCGGCGCTTTTCTTCGCCGTGTATCTCATCCAAATCCGTATCGACGATTCGTTCGGCGAGTATCGGGTCACGGAGGAGATCCTTTACATCGAGAGCGGCGAGACGTTCAAAAAAATGACGCTCGGGTTCGAGAACCTCATCGCGGATCTCTACTGGCTCCGAACGGTGCAGTACTACGGAGGGAAGAGGCTTCAAGTCACCAACAAGGACTATGCGCTTCTCGAGCCTCTTCTCCGGATCACGACCGACCTCGACCCGGACTTCAAGATCGCCTATACGTACGGATCCACGTTCCTCTCGGAGCCCTTTCCTTCGGGGGCGGGTTTGCCCATCAAGGGTATCGAGCTCGTCGATCGGGGAATCGCGAACCATCCCGACTACTGGCGGTTCTACCTGGACAAGGGCTTCATCTATTTCTGGTACCTGAAGGACTACCACAAGGCGGCCGAGATATTTCTCGAGGGGAGCAAGATCGAAGGAGCGCCCTACTGGATGGTCGCTACCGCCAGCCGGACCCTCACGAAAGGCGGCGAGCGGGAGGTCGCACGCGAGCTGTGGCGATACCTCTACGAGACCGCCGGGACGGATCAGCAGCGCGAGAACGCCGCGGTTCACCTCAGGCAGCTCGATGCCCTCGACCAAATAGACATCCTGCGCGAGACGGTGCGTCGTTTTGCCGAGGATGTCGGTCGTGCCCCGCAGAGCTGGCAAGATCTCGTCGATGCCAAGTACTTACGTGCTCAACCGGTCGATCCCGAGGGAGTGCCTTACGCGCTCGACCCCTCGAACCTGGAAGTCTCGGTTTCGAGAGAGTCGAGACTGAGCGGCCTGCAGTCCATACGCTGAGCTCGTCGCGTTGGCCGGCTCCTCGAGCTCCTTCATTTCCTGGCTCGGGCCAGGATTCGCCTTTTCCTTCGGGCTCGTCTGGGGCAGCTTCGTCAACGTCGTCATCCATCGTCTGCCCCGAGGGAAGTTCCTCGATTCGACGCGTTCGCGCTGCCCGGCTTGCGGTGAGATCGTTGCCGCCTACGACAACGTCCCGGTGCTGAGTTTCTTGTTCCTCGGTGGCCGGTGCCGCTACTGCAAGGCACGCATCTCGTTTCGCTACCCGGTCGTGGAGCTCGCCGTCGGGTGCGCGTCGCTCTTGGCATACCTCCGGCACGGCCCCACTCTCGAGTGCGTGGTGGAGCTCGCCTTCGTCGCCGCCACCGTCGCCCTCGTCTTCATCGACTACGAGCATCAGATCCTTCCCAATAGCATCACCATCCCGGGAATCCTCGCAGGACTCGCACTATCCCTTCTGCGCGACACCATCTCGATTCGTGACTCAGCGCTGGGAGCTCTGCTGGGCGCGGGTCTCCTGTTCGTGGTGGCCGAGCTCTACTTTCGCCTGAGAGGAATCGAAGGTCTTGGTTTCGGCGACGTGAAGATGATGGGTATGGTTGGTGCCTTCCTCGGCTGGAAAGGCGTGTTCCTGACCTTGTTCCTGGGATCATTCGCAGGCTCGGTCGTGGGTGGTTTCGTTCTGGCTCGCGGCGGGGATATGCAGACCAAGCTTCCGTTCGGGACGTTTCTGGGCGCCGGGGCCATCGTCGCGTTGTACTCCGGAACGCGTCTCATCGGCTGGTATAGCGGATTGTTCTGAAACCATGTTCGGAAGAGAAGCGAGGGTTCGGCTCTTTCTGGCTTTTCTGATCCTCGTCCTCGTCGTGGTGAACAGTCAGAGCCTCCTGAACTCCCAGCATTCTCGGGATGCCTTGATTGCTTCGTTCGACCGCTCGGTGCGTGCCACGGCTGAGCTCGTCGCGGTCGAGCTCAGCCGAGAGAAAAAGCCTCTCGACTCGTCCGCGGCGAGCGTCTTTCTGGCGGAGGCGGCGAGAAAACGCGGCCTCGAGTCGGCATGCCTTTTCGATCTCGATGCGCGTCTGCTGACCGGGGGAGCCTGTGCGCCGTCCGCGGCTCGTGCTTTCGATCGCCTGGATGCGGCCGGCCGTGGGTTGCTCTTCGGCCTTGGATGGGCGATGACCGAAGCGGTCCCCGCTTACGATCCCGAATCGGCAACCGTAGCCGGGTATTTGATGACTGAGAGCGGCGTCATTCGAGTGGAGTCTCTGGCCGGTCCCGTCGCGCTGGCCAATCGCCGGCTACGCACGACGCTCATCTATCAAGTCTCGGCATTGAGTTTCGTTCTCGTCGCGGTGTTCCTGTTTCTGCGCAGCCTCCTCGCCCCGCACAGGAAGCTCGTAGCCGAAGCACGCTCGGTGGCCACCGAGCTGTCGGACAGTCTGCCCGATGCTCGCGACGAAGGCGAGTTTCTTCTCGGTACGTTTCAAGAAGTCGTAGCCCGCCTGAAACGGAAAGAAGACGAGCTCGCTTCCCTTCACCGGCTCGAGAAGGCGCGGGCCGACGAGAGCGAGGCTCTCGCTAGCGACATCATCCGGAGCATGACCACAGGCCTCGTGAGTGTCGATGCCTCGGGAGCGGTCGCGATGGTGAATCCCGCGGCCCGGCGGATCTTCGGCGTCGACGCGGAAGTGAGTGCGGGGCGGCCTTTCGCCGACGTCTTCCGGGGCTCGGCAGAGCTGGAGCGATGGATCTCCGATTCGATCGAGCGATCCGAATCCCATCTCCGCGGCGGGGTCCTCTATCGGACCGGGACCGGAGCGACGCTCCACCTCGGGGTCAGCGTCATTCCCCTCCTTTCCGACGAGGGTCGCGCCCGAGGCGCTCTATGTCTGGTCGCCGATCTCACCGAGGTGGTAGAGCTCCGAAGCCGGTTGTTGTTGAAAGACAACCTGGCGCGGCTCGGGGAAATGGCGGCTGGGATCGCTCACGAGTTTCGCAATGCGCTCGCGACGATTCTCGGCAACGCTCGGCTACTGCGGGCCGAGGTCGAAGGCGAGTCTCGCGAAGTGGCCGACGCCCTCATCCAGGAGGGCCAGTCCCTGACCCACGTGGTTACCGAGTTCCTGCAGTTCGCCCGGCCGGAAAATCTCAGCTCCGAGCACGTCGACCTGTACGACATGCTGCGTGCTCTGGTCGAAGAGATGGCCGAGCGTGCGAGCAAGTCGCACGTGGCCCTTACGTTCGAAGGAGAGCGCGTGGGGCTGGAAGGCGACTCGCAGTTGTTGCGGAAGGCTTTCTCGAATCTCGTCCTCAACGCCATCGAGTCGCTTTCGGATGCTCCGCCTCGTTCGGGTCGCGTCGAAGTGAATCTCTCCCGATACGACGGATTCGCTGTGGTTCGTGTTCGCGACAACGGCCCGGGCATCTCGGAGGCCGATCGCGAGAAAATCTTCACGCCGTTCTTCACGAGAAAGGAGCGGGGCACGGGTCTAGGACTATCGGTCGTTCAGAAGGTGGTCGTTTCCCACAACGGGACCATCGAGCTCGAGCCCGCGCAAGACCGGGGAGCGAGCTTCGTCGTCCGTCTTCCCCTCGAAGCCGTGGGCTCGTCCTCCTCGGACCCCTGGGTGTAGGCAGATGAAGCGTACTACGGGAAATCGCTTTCCTCTGGCTGCTACCTAAAGTAGCACTTTCGCTTTGTTCGACCGTCGTCCCTCCTACTTACCCCGCCTCAATTCGTTGTTATCCCTGAGTTTGTAGCGGAGACATCGCTCCGAGCCTTTTGGTCCGCGCCTTGCACTAGAAAGGCGACACTCCAACGCGAAATCGATTTTCAGTGCGGGAAGGGGGTTCCCGAAGTGGCTTCCAAAGTAAGAGAGAACGGATTCAGCATGGTCGAGCTCGTGGTGGTGATCTCACTCATCGCGATCTTGGCGGCGGTCTCCATCCCGTTGGCATTGAGTTTCGTGCGCAACTATCAGATCACCGGTGCCGCCCACAACGTGGCAGCGCAGATGCAGATGTCGCGCGGGCAGGCAGTGAAGCGGAACACCAGCCGCGGCATCCTCCTGAACTTCAACTACCCCGAGGCGGGTCGCTATCAGTTTACGAGCCTCGATCCCAACCCGCTCAACGGAAATTGGGGCGGTGGGGTCTATCCAGACTACTCCCCCAAGAACTTTCAGGAAGGCACGACGAATTACGGCGCGGTTCCCAACGTGCCCTTCAACACCACCGATCCGGATCCGGCGAACGGCATCATGTCGCCTCACGGACTGGTTCTCGAGCTTCCGCAGACCGTCCAGTTCGACGCTGGTACCTTCAACGCGCTGCTCTTTCGGGCAAACGGCTCGGTGCGCGGAGTGAACGCGGCCGGTGGGGGTGCGCCGGTGCTCAGCGAGAACGGAGTCGATTATTCACTGACGATCCGCGATGCCGATACCAACGTGACCCGCACGATCACGATAAGCCGGAACGGCCGGGTGATCGTCGAGGAACAGTAGGAGAGCGTTCGATGTCCAAAAAACACACCAGCGAAGATGGCTTCTCTCTCATCGAGGTGATGGTGGCCATCGTGATTCTAACGGTGGGTCTCTTGTCTCTGGCACAGATGATGGTCGTGTCGACCCATTCGAACACGCTCTCGGGACGAATGACCTCGTGCAGTGCGCTCGCGAAGGAGCAGCTCGAGCGCTTGAAGGCGGCTCCGTTCTATACGGTGCCTGCCTCTCTCACCCGAAATCCCGCGCTGGCCTCGGGTGGGGACATCGACGCTACGGTCACCGGGTACACGCAGCTCTACGATCCCAATGGCCTTCCGAGCGTGGGGTCCGGGCTCTACGAGGTGCGATGGGAGATCACCGACATGGTAAGCCCCCTGCCGCTCGAGATGATTCGGATTGACGTGCACTGTCTTCCCGCGGGGGGCATGGAAGATCAGTTCGCCGTCATCGGCGACGCCACGTTCACCACGTTTCGAACGGCGAACGTTCGCTGAGAAGGAGCTCACACCATGAAACACATCCAAAGACGACTTCGGACCGAGGAGGGCTCGGCCTTCGTCATCTCCATTCTCGTGCTCTTCGTGCTTTCGGTGCTCGGACTCGCGCTGATGCTGACCACGACCACGGAAAAGGACATCTCGATCAACTTTCGCTGGGGTGAGCAGGCATTCTTCAACGCCGACGCCGCGCTGGAGTACGGAAAAAACGTCCTCGCCGCCTACGCGGTAGTGAACACGGATTTCGCCGCCGTGCTTCCTCCTCCTCGCGGCCCGGGACTGGCCACCGTCATCGACAACGAGCAGCCCTGGGGATTGGCCCATCCGGAGCCCGGCGCCTGCAACCCCTCGACGGCCGGCTGCCGGGACTATCAGTACCACTACGACCAGTGTCCGACGACGGGCGCCTGCACGCGCATCTACATCGGCCGCGTCCTTCGAAGACCGGACGGGACGCTGGCCTTGTGGGACTTTCGCTCTCCCGCGGGCACGCCCGGCGATTTGGACAACGACGGAGTCGTCGACATCCAGGGAACCTTCACGCTCTGGGTTCGGCGGCCGACCGCGGGAACGGGCGACTACGACGGAAACGACCGGGTCATCCTGACCGCCGAGGGAACGGCGCCCAATGCCGGTGGACTCGGCAGCCGGCCCACGTCTCTTAGGCGGCTCGAAATGTCCATCCGCCTCCCTTCGTCCGGCGTGGAGGGCACGGCCTACAGCGATTCCAGCAAGGGAAGCGACAGCGGTGTCGCCAAGACGAACTATGGCGGATAGCCGGAGAATTCTGGGGGAAACCATGTCTCAACGAGGAAAAAACCAATCGAACATCTGGAGAACCACCGGGAAGCGTTTTGCGCTCGCCGTCGTGGCCGCCATCGTCGCGCTCACCTGGTCGCGAACGGGTTACGCCGTGGCGCCCTGCGTGGTCGGGCGCGGGCTCGATCCGCTCGACGTGCTCAACGCGGACGTTCGTCACAACGTGTGGATCGTTCTCGACACGTCGGGATCGATGGGCACCACATTCGACGGAACCCAGTCCAGAATCCAAGTGGCCCGCGACGTCCTCACGGAGGTCGTCAACGAGCTGGTCGACGCCACCGGCCGGCCGCTATTCAACTGGGGCATTGTGAGCTTCGGACAAAATAACCCGAACAACACGACAGCCTGTAGCTCGCAGTTCGCTAACAACTGTGTGGGTCTCGACTTGAACAACCTCGTGAACCCACCGGCCTGCGACGAGTCCGATAACAAGACGGTCATCCTGAACAAGCTGAATCAGGCGGTCAGCAAGATTGGCGGAAACACCCCCAACGGGATCTCCATGGATCAGATCAGCGCTCAGATCGTCGCCAATAACTACGTCGCGAACCTTCTGCCCACGCAGAAGAACTTCGTCATCCTCGTGAGCGATGGCGACGACACCTGCGAGTGTGGCGACTCCGCACTGCTCTCCCCCGACGGCATCTGGACGCCGACCCCCTCGCCACCCTTCGGCGCGAGCAGCGTGATTCCCCCTTCGCTACGTGGGAACAACGCCCCCGACTTTTCCTACACCTATCTCGTCGCTAATACGGGCGACCGTCAAGCCGCCAACGCGGGCACGAAGGGCCGTCTGCTCTACGAGAGGCTCAATCCCACCCCGGCCGACCGCGCCGAGGGTCTGAAGGGCGGCGCATTCGTCATCAGCATCACCGACAACTCGAACCCTCCCTCGGCGACGAAACAGAATCAAATACGCCGCGCCAACCACATGGCGTGGGAGGCGTCCGGGGCGTTCTACAACAATTCCGGAAAGCCCGGAAAGAACTCCGCCCTGTTCGCGCAGGACCGAGAGCAGCTCAAGGATCGGCTCCGCGACATATTCGCGAGCATCGGCCTGCCCCAGTCGGAGGTCACTCTCGGCGGGCCCACAGTGGGAAGCGTTCGTGAGGTGATCCCGTCACACACGAACAAATTCATCGCTCCCGACGAGCACGTCGGGGACGTCGGGCCTTCCGTGGTCGACACGGATGACATCCTCGAGGCACGGAGGGTTCGCGCCAACCACCAGAACAACGTGCTGTTCACGACGTCCGTGGAGGTCCCGAGCTTCAAGGGGCATCTTCGAGCGCACAACATCTACAAGGTGACGGACGAGGCGAACCCCCGCACCGCGCGGGCCGCCGATTTCACCCAGATCTGGGACGCGGGCGTGCGCCTTCAGCAGACGAGCCCCGCGGCGCGCAACGTCTTCTTCAACCGGAGAGGAGAGCTCGTGCTGAGGCCGTTCAATACGACCAATGTCACCCCAGCGGATTTGAACGTTTGCGGCATAGCGGATTGCGCCCCGGGTGTGGCCCCGTTTCTGAGATCGATCGACGGCCAGGGAGCGCTAACCGCCAACGACGCCCGCGACATGGTGGTTGGCGTCATCCGCGGCAACCGGCTCTCTAGAAATCTCCTGACAGGCACGCTCTATAAACCTGATGGCAGCCTCAACTTCTCGCCGTTCGAGGCGGACGGGGTCACCCCAACCTGGAAGCTGCTCGACGCTGTGGCGGCGCCGGCTGTCGTCCTGAACCCGCCGCGGGCCCCCGATTTCGACCCGCCCCAGAACCACGCCCCCGAGTACGGCGTCGGATTCACGCAAACGGTGGGAGACGGAATGAGATTCTATTGGGATCACTTCAACCGCCGGACGATGGTTTACCTGCCGACGAACGGCGGGATGATGCATGGCTTCGACGCACAAACGGGGAACGAGCTGTTTGCCTACATTCCCGACGACGCGATGGGGCTGAATCTGGCGGGCGGTGAGATTCCTGGAAGCCGTCACACGCTCAAGGATCTCGTCGAGCGCCTGGTAGCCGGGAACAACGGCGCAATCAACCATAAGTTCTTCCTGTCGGGCCCTCCGATCGTGAACGACGCGTTTCTCCGATCCGATTTCTCCGGCGACGACCGGTGGCACACCGTGTTGACGTTCGGTCGGGCGCGCGGAGGACGTTTCGTGACCGGGCTCGATGTCACAGACCCGCTGAACCCTCTGCTCCGGTTCAACAAGGGCAACCGCGAGGGAATCTCGGAGGGCCTCTACGACGGGCTCGGCGAGACCTGGTCACCGCCGGTCACGGGGAATGTTTTCTCCGACCCGCTCGCGGGCCCCACTCGAATCGACCAATGGGTGGCGTTCCTGGGAGCGGGCTATGGGTGCAACAACGCCAACTTCGAGGGACATCACCTGTACGCTCTGCGAGTGGAGGACGGCTCGATCTATTACCGCGGCCAGGTACCCAACGATCCGACGGCCGCGATCCCCTACAACGCGCTCGTCGCCATGCCGACGCTCTACAACCCTCACCAGGTCGACGTTGCCGACAACAAGGACTATACGACTCGCGTTTACATGGGTGACGTCCAGGGCAACATCTGGAAGCTCGTGACGCTCGATCAGAATCCGGCCAACTGGACGCTCGTCAAGTTCGCCGCGGTCGGGCTCGACCAGCCCATCACCGCGGGCGTCGCCATCCTGCCCGATGTCAACAACCAGCGGGTGTACGTGATGGCCGGTACGGGCGGTGATACCCGGGTGGACGCTACCACCACGGATTTCAAGCTCGTGGGCTACATCGACAATGACGCCGAAGGGGTCAACACCGCGCAATATCCGCTCGGCAGCACCCCATTCTGGGACCAGCCGCTGAATCCGGAGGAGCGGGCCTACGTCACGCCGGTGACCATCGGTCAGGTCGGGGATCCGGTGCCGGCCCTCGTGTTCTTCGCGGGATCGAAAGCCGAGTTCGATCCGAACGAATGCAACACCGGCTTCACCAGCACGCTCTACGCCCTCGGCATCGCGAGCGGGCAGGCTGAGGTGGATCTCGACGGCACCGGAGGCGACGACGGGAGCGTGGGCCTCGGGGAGGGGAAAGTCACCGGAATCATGGCCCGCGACGGAAACCTCTACGTTTCCGAGAGCGGCGGCCTGGGCTCGTCCTCGGATATGAAGGTCTTCGGCGACGGTAAGTTCGACGACGAGCTGCCGGCGCAGGGAAGCTTCAGCGTCCAAGTTCTGGTCGACAGTTTCCGGGTCTCGCCGTTCTAACTGGGAAAGAGACCACCGAATGCGGCATTGCCACTGCCCGGTGGCTCGAGTTCGAGCCACCGGGCGGTGCTGTCGCTTTTGGGAGGAAAAACGGGTAGTCTAGGACAATTGAAGACGGGCCTGGCCCGGGAGGCATTTAATGGCTACACCTCAGTCTCGCACCGGTCGCGGCATCAAACCCAGGGTCGGCGCGGGAAGGAAGGCGATGAAACGGTGCCCGTCGTGTGGAGCCAAGAACAAGGCCAGCTTCGAATACTGCGTTCGATGCGCCGAGCCTCTCGACGAGACCGCCCCCGACAGTGCGTTTTCGCAGGGGCGGGCTCTGCAAGCGAAGCTGTTCACCGCAGCGGTACTGGCGATTGGCGGACTCGTTCTCTTCATATTGATCCGAGGCGTTGTGGAAAGCGTCTCGCCACCGCAACCCGCCGGCCAGACTGCGCGTCGGCCCACGCCACCCCCTCACGTGCCGTCCATCGAGCCGTTGCCCCAGATCGAGACCAAGGAAGTGCTCTCCGAGCTCTCCGAGGCGGTTGCCGCGTTCAACGAGGGAGACTACCGAACGGCCGTCGCGGTGCTCCAGGGGGTCGTTCGCGAGCTTCCTGAGAATCCGACCGTTCACCAGTATCTCGGCCTCTCCTACTATCAGATGGGACGGTACGAGGATGCGATGAGGTCGCTCGAAGAAGCTCGTGCGCTGCGTCCGAGCTCTTTCGAGCTCCTGGACCACTACGTGACCGCCGCTAAGAAGAGCGGTGACGTGAGAGCCGGCGTCGAGGCGTTGACCGAGTTCGTGAACAGCTATCCCGAGGAGCTCGAGGCCAGGCTCGAGCTCTCGCGGCTCGCGAGGGTGGTCGGTGACAACGAGACCGCTCTCGCCCAGGCGGATTATCTCAGAAAGTCCCGGAACGGTGACCCGGAGTTTGCGTACGAGTACGGTGTCAGCCTGAAAGAGGCCGGCCGCCTCGACGAGGCGCGGGATGCGCTCAAGGCCTCCATCCAGCTCGACCCTAACTCGGCTGTCGCCCAACACGCTCTCGGGGTGACCGAGTTGCTGTCGGGACGGCCGGGCGAGGCCGTTGCGCCCCTAGAGGCCGCCGTCGCGGTGGAACCCACGAATGGGGACTTCCGTTTCAGCCTGGCGCAAGCGTATGAGAAGGCCGATCGAGTTTCCGAGTCGCTCGACGCCTATCAGGCTTATCTCGAGCACGCGAGCCCGAACGACCCGCGAGCGGCCGTGGTTCGCGAGCGACTCGCGATTGCCAGGCGGGCGCTGGCCAACACGTCCCGGGTCGACCGCACCAGCGGCCCGGGCCGGCGGATGGAACCAGAACAGATCCTATGACCCTTCGACCTTTGGCTCGCGCCGGCGGGTCGAAGGGCGTCCGGTGGCGCCGATCGGAGCCAGGCGGCGTCACAGGGAGGAGGATTGCGATGAAAGCGCGGAATCTGCTGCTGCTTGTCGTGTTTCTCGTCGTGGGCTCGTTGGCCGCGACGGCACAAACCCTAGCCGAGGTCGCGAAGAAGGAGAAGGAGCGGCGGGAGAAGAACCGAACCGACGCCTCGCGGGTCATCACCGAACGCGAGCTTTCGAGGAGCTACAGCGGCTTGCCCGCCACGTCGTCCACGGTAACGAACGGGGAATCGTCCGAAAGTGAGTCCGCGGACAGCCCAGGGACTTCGCCGGAACGCGAAGGCGAAGCAGCGGCTCAGGACGAGACGCAGACACGCGAGTATTGGCAAAATCGTTTGAACGCGGCGCGGGAGAAGGTCGCCTCGCTCGAAAAGCGTCTCTCCGAGGAGAGCTGGGGTGAAGGACAGAGGTACGGCGTCGATCCCCGAGGGCAGAACAACCTCGCGCAAAGGCAGGAGGCCGAGCAGCAGTTGGCGGCGGCGCGGGCCGAGGTTCAGGCCATCCAGTCCGAAGCGCGGCGAGCCGGTGTGCCACCGGGTTGGGTGCGGTAGAGGACATCTCACCTGATTCCAGCGATGCCAGCTCTGGAAGCCGAGAATAAGCCTGCTCGAGCCAGTGCGGGCGGCGCGGATGTGCTCGTGGTGGAGGATCGCGATTCCTTGCGAACGATGCTTCGCCGAACGTTGGTGGCCCAGGGGTATCGCGTGCTCGATGCCAGGACGGTCAACGAGGCTCGGCGCCTGCTCAGCTCGTCTCGCATCTCGGTCGTCCTGACCGACCTCCGGCTTCCGGGGGGTGGGAGCGGGCACGATGTGCTGGCAGCGGCGCGAGAGGCCGACCCGAACGTGCCCGTCATCGTCATGACGGCTTACGGCTCGGTCGAAGACGCCGTGTCTGCCATGAAAGAGGGGGCGTTCGATTTTCTGGCAAAGCCCGTGGACACGGATCACCTCCTGGTCATCACCGAGCGCGCCGTGAACCAGCGTCGGCTCCTGATGGAGAACCTAATTCTCAAGCAGGAATACGCGGCGCGGTTCGGGTTTCCGGAGATCGTGGGCGAGCACCCGGCGCTCCAGAGCGCGAGCCTCGCGCTGCAACGAGCCGCCGGCTCCGACACCACGGTGCTCCTGCTCGGGGAGAGCGGAACCGGCAAGGAGTTGTTCGCCCGCGCGCTCCACCACCTGGGTAATCGACGCGATGGCCCGTTCATCGCAATCAACTGCGCCGCCATTCCCGCGGAGCTGCTCGAGAACGAGCTCTTCGGCCACGAGAAGGGCGCCTATACGGGAGCTACCAGCCGAAAGCTCGGGAAGCTGGAGCTGGCGTCGGGCGGAACCGTGCTTCTCGACGAGATCGGTGAGCTCCCGCTGGCACTCCAGTCGAAGCTCCTTCGGGTGCTACAGGAGCGCTCTTTCGAACGGGTCGGTGGGACGGCAACGCTGAACGTGGACGTCCGGCTCGTGGCCGCCACGAATCGAGACCTCAGGCGAGCGGTGGCGGCCCTCGAGTTTCGCGAGGATCTCTATTTCCGAATTTCGGTCTTCCCCGTTACCATACCGGCGCTCCGAGAACGGGCGAGTGACATCCCGATACTGGCACGGTACTACGTAGAACGCTTGTGTAAAGAGATGAACAAAGCTCCGATCGCCATTCCTCCCGAGTGCATCGAGCTCCTACTGGCCTACGAGTGGCCCGGGAACGTGAGAGAGCTGGCCAACTGTCTCGAACGAGCGGTGATCCTCTGCGACGGTGACGAGCTCCTGCCGGAACAGCTGGGGTTAGGAGTGGCTGCCGCTCGAGACGACTTCGCGGGCTTCGACCTGGAGGGGAGCCTTTCCGATGTGAGCCGACGCGCGGCGAGACGGGCGGAAAAAGCCAAGATCTTGCAGGTTCTGAACGCGGTCGGTTTCGACCGGGCGCAAGCGGCCGAGCATCTCGATATCAGTGGCAAGACTCTCCTCCATAAACTGCGGGAGTACGGCCTGGAAGAGGCTCTGTCTGCGAGCGCTGGTACGACATAGGATAAGGGGTCAATGAAGAACAACAGCATGTGGGGGTATGAGGGCGGAGCTCGTGCTTCCGCCCAGGGATTCACGCTCGTCGAGGTACTGGTCTCGATCCTCGTGACGCTCGCCGTCATGGCAGCCGTCTTCGGTCTGCTCACGCGCGGCCAGCGTTCCTTTCAGCGGGAGCCCGAGGTCGCCGACCTTCAGCAAAACGCCCGGTCCGCTCTCGACATGGTGTCGAAGGACATCTTGCAGACGGGAGCGGGATTACCTCCCGAGTTCCCAGCGTTCTCCAGGATCAACGGCGCCGGCAATCAGAGCCCCACGGATGTGCTCGAGCTCATCGGGACTTTTCAATACGCAGGGAACGTATTTCTCGGACCGGAACAGGTCGCCCGGCTCGAGGGAGACGATGTCGTCCTGGTTGCCAACACGACGAATCTGAACGCCGGCGAAATGATTGTCCTCTACAACGATGTACCGCACGACGACCGGGGCGGGCGGACGGTTCAGTGGGCCATGGCACGAGTGACGGCAGTCGACGAGGACGCCGCCAATCCCACGTATGAGGCCCGGGCCACACTCGACTACGGGGCGTTCGACCCCGCCTACAGCAATCATCTTGGAGGAGACGGCAATGCGCCCATCCCCGCGGACTTCGAGCCGAGGCCGGAATTCGCTCAAGTTTCCAAGATAACTCGCGTGTCCGTCGTTCGGTATTTCACGAGAACCGATGACCCCGCGCTTTACAACGGACCCCCGCCGCAGGTGCTCATGCGTGACGTCGATTTTCAGAACCTGCCGAGGCCGGTCGGCTATCTCGACGACTTCGAGATCGCTTACGTCATTGGCGTCGCCGCGCCATTCGAGCAGGACGATCCTCCCAACGCCGTGCTGGACATCGCTCAGGGGACGCCGCTAACTTCAGAGAACATGCTCTCGAGCGTGAGGGTTACGATTACCGCTCGCTCCGTCTCTTCGAACATGGAGGGAGCGTCCGAGGGCTCGAGCCCGGGAATCGAGGACAATTTCATTCGCAGAACGTTCTCGACGAACGTGAACCCGCGTAACGTGAGTGCTGGCCTCGACACCCGATCGGTGACCACTCCCTGATACCAATCGGTTATTCGGCTGCTGCACGACAACTTGACAAGGTGCCGGCTGACTCCTAGACTCGACCCATACTGAGCTGGAACGCCCACACGCATTCGTCCCGAAAAGCGGACGGGCCGATAAACCTTTGAACGGACCCAGGAACCTCATCTCGCTCCGCGACTTCACCCCCCAGGACGTCGTCGAGATCTTCAAGCTCGCTTCCGATATGAAGAAGTCCGGCGCCAAATACCGGGAGGCCTTATCCGGCCAGACCCTCGCCATGCTCTTTCAGAAACCGTCCACTCGAACTCGGGTCTCGTTTCAGGTCGCTATGGCTCAGCTGGGGGGGGTGGCGATCCAGCTCAGAGACTCCGACCTTCAGCTCAGTCGTGGGGAGAGCCTCGCTGATACCGCGCGAGTCCTTTCGGCGTACACCCAGGGGATCGTGGGGAGGATGGGCTCCCACGGCGATCTCGTCGAGCTTGCGAAACACTCCACGGTTCCGGTCATCAACGGCCTCACCGACCTGCTCCATCCATGCCAGGCGCTCGCCGACTACTTCACGCTGACCGAGAAGAAGGGCCCTCTCGACGGTCGGAAGGTCGCGTATATCGGCGACGGAAACAACATGTGCCATTCGCTCCTCTACGGAGCCACCCGAGTCGGAATGAACATCGCGGTGGCGACCCCCGCCGGTTACGAGCCCAAGTCCATCATCCTGAAGAGCGTGAACCGCGAGGCCAAGCACGCTGGCATCGAAGTCGTTCTGACGGAAGATCCATCCGCTGCGGCCGAAGGGGCCGACGCCATCTATACCGACACCTGGCTGTCGATGGGCCGCGAATCGGAGGAGGCCGAGCGCCTCTCCGCGTTTCGCGGTTACCAGGTGAACGCGAACCTCATGCGCAAGGCCCAATCCGATGCGCTCTTCATGCACTGTCTGCCAGCGCACCGTGGTCAGGAAGTTACCGCGGACGTCATCGATGGAGCCCAGAGCGTGGTCTGGCTGCAGGCCGAAAATCGCCTGCACGTGCAAAAGGCCATCCTCTATCTACTCATGCGCGCTTGATCCGGCTTGCGGGCCCGGTGGACGGCGACGATTCCCCCGGTCAACCGCACGAAACCGACCTCGATGAAGCCAGCGCCGTCCAGAGTCGACGTCAGGACGGCGGGCTCGGGGAACCCAGCGATCGATTCGGCCAGATAGCGATAGGCATCGCCACGTCGGCTGAGCAGCTGGCCGACCGTCGGGAGCAGGCGGTCCAAATAGAACCGGTACGGCGCTCGGAGCCAGGACGCGGTGGGCTGGGAGAACTCGAGAATGGCAAGAACGCCGCCAGGTTTCAATACGCGGAGCATCTCCCGGAAACCCTCTCGCATGTCTTCGAGATTTCTGACGCCGAAAGCGACGGTTACGCGGTCGAAAGAACCATCGGCAAAGGGTAGCTCGAGAGCGTCGGCAACGGCCAGTTGGAGTCGGCGGGTTTGGCGCGTCGCTTTGACTTTCGCGCGGCGGAGCATGCTCCAGGTGAAGTCGCAGCCGATGCAGGAGGCATGGGGCGCGATCTCGAGCGCCAGGTCGCCGGTGCCGCAGCAGAGGTCCAGCACGCGATGTTGCGGCTCCAGCCCGAGCATCTTCACGACGCTTCGCCGCCAGCTGCGATCGATTCCGAGGCTCAATACTCGATTCAGCAGATCGTAGCGGGGTGCCACGCCCTCGAACATGCTGCGGATGACGGACGCCTCGGGCATCGTGTCAACCCACCCCGAGCGTCTCCAGCGAGCGGGCTATCTCCCCGAGCGGAAATGAGTCCACGACCTCGACCCGACCGAGGCCGACGGGAAGGACGAACCGGAGCCCCCGGGATCCCGTTTTCTTGTCTCGTGAGATGGCATCGAGCACTCGTTTTTTCGACAGACCGCGGAGAGGGGGAAGCGGGCCGACGTTCCGAACGGCGCCCTCGAGTTTTCTGCCGAGGTCCGGATCCAGGCGGCCGAGACGCATTCCGATGCCCACCGCGCCGATCATGCCCCACCCGACCGCTTCGCCGTGCGTCAGCTTGCGATAATCGGAAGCCGCCTCCAGGCCGTGCCCGATGGTGTGGCCGAAGTTGAGGATGCGGCGAAGGCCCCGCTCGTGCTCATCCTCGCGAACGACCGCGAGCTTTTGACGCACGGCCTCGGCGATCGAATCTACGAGTGCGCGATCCCCGACCCGAAGTTGCTTCGACGCCATCCGTCTCAAGAGTTGAGGCCGTCCGATGAACCCGTACTTCAGAAGCTCGAAGAGTCCCGAGCGGAAATCACGCTCCGGAAGGGTGCGTAGAAGCCCGGGATCGATCCAGACCGCACTCGGGCGATACACCGTTCCAATGAGGTTCTTACCCCGGGGGTGATTCACGCCCACTTTGGCGCCAATCGCGCTATCGATCTGTGCGAGGAGCGTAGTGGGAACCTGCGCGAACGCGATACCCCGCAAGAACGTCGCGGCAACGAACCCGGCGGTATCTCCTACCGCGCCGCCTCCGAAGGCGAGGATAGCGTCGTCACGCGTGAATCGGGACGACACGAGCCGATCGTAGAGCGCCGAGACCGTCTTCAGGTTCTTCCGCTCCTCACCTTCCGGCATGAACAGCGGCACCACATCCAGCCGAGCGCGCGAAAGGCTTGAGAACAGACGGCCGCCGTGCAATCTAGCCACCCGACGCTGGGTGACGACGGCGATGCGCGACCGAGGCCACGAAACGAGGGCGAGCCGCCCGATCTCCCCTATGAGCCCGGACCCGAGCAGCACCGGATAAGGGTCAGACTTGTCGTGCAGCTCCTGCGCGTCACTCCTGGGTGGCGCCATACGGTGGAGAGCTTACCAGAATCCGAATTGCATTCATCGCAGCCATCCAGGAAAGGCGCCCGCTTTTCGGGCTCGCTCCAGAAATCGCTCTTCGGTTCGCCGCCGCTGCTCCCGTAACGCCTTCAAGGACTCTTCGAGCATGTTCGAAGTGGGATCGTCGAAGATGCGCTCCCCGGGGCGAGGGCGACGCCTTCGCCAGCTATTGACCCGCCATTCGAGCCGGCGAATACTCGCGTCGAGCCGCGCCAGCTCTCGTTCGTGTCGAAGCGCTTCCCGCCGCCAGTATTGCTGTTCTTTCTCGAGGTCGCGATCCTTCCGCTTGCCGAAGGACGGCATCAGGCGCCGCGATGGAACGTCGACGCGAGCATCTCCGCCCCCGTCGCGGTATCGTTCCAGGTCACCGTTGTCGAAGGACAGCACGACGCGGCCGTTCGCGGCGCGGCGCTGTTTCTCTCGTCGGGCGACACTGGTCAAATCTCTGGCAAGGAGAGCCGCAGAGACGAGGCTCAACCCCAGGACGAGCAGCATGAGGAATTTCATCGAATACACCTCCTGCTCCAGATGACGAAAACCCGACCTCGGGCCCTCCTTTGTGCTAGCTTTTTCCCTGGTATCGGTAGGTGATGAAGGGCTCGGGCAACGGCGATGGGCTGGCCGGCGACGTCATGGCCGCTCGGCGGGCCCAGATGATCCGTGACCAGCTCGTGGCGAGAGACATCCGGGATCGTCGGGTGCTCGGCGCGATGAGCCGCGTCGAGCGTCACCGATTCGTGCCCCGAGATCAGCTCGACTGCGCCTATCGCGACCATCCCGTCGCGATCGGGTTCGAGCAGACGCTGTCTCAACCCTACATCGTGGCTTTGATGACCCAGTCGCTGGCGCTCACCGGTACGGAACGAGTGCTCGAGATCGGAACCGGATCAGGCTACCAGACCGCGATTCTCGCTGAGCTCGCCTGGGAGGTCTATAGCATCGAGATCGTATCCGAGCTCTCTACCCGAGCGCGGAAGCTCATCGCGTCGCTGGGATATCACAATGTACGCTTCACTCTCGGCAACGGCCGAGAGGGCTGGAGCGAGGAGGCCCCGTTCGATGCCATCCTCGTGGCGGCGGCCCCGGAGGCGGTTCCCGCCGCGCTCATCGAGCAGGTCGGCCACGGAGGACGGCTCGTGATTCCCGTCGGTCCGGCTCAGGAGCAGGAGCTCGAGCTCCACGTGCGAGAGAACCACGATTGGCGTGTCACGAAATTGGGCGCCGTCCGCTTCGTCCCCTTGATCTAGTCCTTTCCATCCGGTTTCTGTCGATCCCGTCCCACAATCCAGGCGACACCAATGGAGAAGAGATAGAGCGCCACCATGGGAAAAGCGAGAAGGATCTGAGTGACGACATCGGGGGGGGTCATGATAGCGGCCACGATGAAGATGACGAGAACGGCGTACTTGAAATTGCGCCAAAGAAAAGCGGCACTAACGATTCCCATGCGCGCGAGCAACAGAACCACGGTGGGGATCTGGAAAACCGCTCCCGTTCCGAGGATGACCCGGGCGTAGAACGAGAATACCTGCGACACCGAAGGCTTCACTGAAATGTCCTCGCTGCCGAAGGTCGTCAAGAAGTTCACGGCGGTCGGGAACACCACGTAGTGGCTGAAGACCGCGCCGAGGATGAAAAAGGCGCTTCCAAAGAAGATGAAGGGAACGGCGAACTTTTTTTCATTCGCGTACAGGCCGGGTGCGATGAAGAGCCAAATCTGCGCGAGCCAGGCGGGTGAAGACACGAGGATGGCGACGAAGAACGACATCTTCAAGTGGAGGACGAAGATCTCCGGAACCGTGATGGCAATGAGCTCCCCCCCGGGAGGCAGAGCCATTTTCATCGGCCCCATGAGGAAATCGAATATCTGCGTCGAGAACGTGAAGCAAGCTACGAAAGCCCCAGCGAGGCTCAGGATCGCGTAGATGATGCGGCGCCGGAGCTCGTCGAGATGCTCCAGGAACGTCATCTTGTCCGCGGAGCTCTCTTCGGGGGCGGGAAGCCGAGCGGGTTGAGCCATCAGGTCTTACGGCTGGTCGACACCAGCTCTCACACGTTCGTCATGCGGATGTGCCGGCTCCGCTCACGCTTTCAAGCCTTCGATTCTTGATGGGCAGCGTTGGCGGTCGGGGAGACCTCGTCGCGGCTTTTGCTCTCGACCGCTTCTTTAGTTTCCTTTTGGAGGGTCTCGATGGGCTCCAGGATCTCTTTCCGTGTCTCTTCGACACGAATCTCCTCCTCGAGCGTGCTCCTGAGCTCGTTGCTAGCCCGTTTGAACTCGGCGATGCTCCGCCCGAGCGATTTCCCGAGCTGCGGCAGCTTTCTGGGACCGAACACGAGGAGGGCGACTACGAAGATGATGATGAGCTCTTGCATTCCAATGGGCCCAAGCATGGCGATACGCTCCCGCCGCTGAACCAAGTAAGGTTTCGTCGGCAGGTCATTATAAGACGAGCCCGGCCTCAAACCAAACGACCAGGTTTTACTTGGCCCGGCCCGTCTGCTAGGATGGAACGTGGAAGGCGGTGTGTTCGCTCCAAACCACGTAGACGAGGCGGTTGGTTCATGAAGAAGTCTGCTCTCGCTGTCGTTCTCTCCATCGTGATCGCCGGTGCGATCGTCGGCGGCTTGTTCGGTAGCCGCGCTCAGGCCAAAGTGGATCGATACACGGAGTTCCTGAGACGCTACACCAACGTGCTTCGACTCGTCGAGGAAGAGTACGTTTCCGACATCGACCCCAAGGAGCTGGTGCACGCGTCGATTCGGGGCATGCTGCGCACTCTGGATCCGCACTCGAATTTCTTGCCCAAACAGGAGTACACGCAACTTCAGGAGCGGCAGCAGGGGAGCTACCACGGACTCGGAATCTCGGTTCAGATGCGGGACGGCGACCTGACGGTGATTTCTCCGTTCGAGGGGACGCCGGCCTATCGTCTCGGCATTCGATCGGGAGATGTCATCTCCAAGATCGAAGGTGAAGAGACTCGCGGCATGGAGCTCGATGACGCCGTCAAACGGCTCAGGGGTCCGAAGGGAAGCGAAGTCACGATCTCGGTGACGCGCGCCGGGTACGATCTTCCTCTCGACTTCACGATCGTTCGCGACAAGATCGACCTCCGGAGCGTTCCCTACGCGTTCATGCTCAGTAACGACACGGGTTATCTTCGAATCTCGGATTTCACCGAGACCACGGAGGACGAGCTGCACGAGAGCCTCGTACGGCTCCAGAAGGAAGGGGCCGAGAACCTGGTTCTCGATCTGAGGGACAATCCGGGAGGGTTGCTGGATCAGGCGGTGGCGGTATCCAACAAGTTCCTGAAAAAGGGCTCTCTGATCGTCTATACCCGGGGCAGAACCGACGGCTCCGATTACGACTATCTCGCCAACCGCGCGAGCTCGCATGACGCCATGCCCATCGTGGTGCTCGTCTCGCATGGAAGCGCGTCGGCCTCCGAGATCGTGTCCGGTGCAATTCAGGATCACGACCGCGGGCTCATCGTGGGCGAGAGCACGTTCGGCAAGGGCCTCGTCCAGTCGATCTACCGTATCAGTGAGGGCAATGGGCTCGCGCTTACTACCGCCCAGTATTTCACGCCCAGCGGTCGGAGCATCCAGCGCGACTACTCGGGGTCGATCGACGACTATTACTACAACGCGCGAGTGGAGGATCGGCCCGACGCCAGCGGTGAAGTCAAGTACACGGATGCCGGCCGAAAGGTGTTCGGAGGAGGCGGCATCACACCGGACATCGTCGTGACGTACCCGAAGATCCCCAGCTCGATTCTCGCGTTGAACACCAAGAACGTCTTCTTCAAATACGCCACTCGATTTGCCGCGGTGGACGACCATCGATCGGTCGACGGAGCCGGCGTACAGCCGGAGGAAATCAGGACCGCGCGGCCCAAGAACATCCGTCTCATCGATGAGCGGTTCCGGGTGGACGACGAAGTCCTGGAGGATTTCTTCGATTTTCTCGACAGCGAAAGTGTCGCTTACTCTCGTGAAGAGCTTCTGGCGGATCGGGACGCGCTGACCCTCCGAATCGAAGTCGATATCTTCGGCGCTCTTTGGGGGGCCGAGTCGGCGCAAAAAGCGGCCGTTAAATACGATCCGCAGATCACGGCGGCGCTTCAGGCGATGCCGAAGGCCAAATCGCTTCTCATCGATCCTGTCGCGTTCACGAAGGGGCTGACCGAGGAAACCGTTCCCGAATCCTCGGGCCAGAGGGCGCTGAAGCAGCCCCAGCAGTAGGCCATCTCCGGCCCCGGGGCTCACAGGGCCGGAACTACTAGATCCTGCGTTGGGTTTTTGCTAACATACAACCCGTTGCGATTCCAACTAAAATCCTTCTGACTCATTCGTTTGGAGGTCTACTCATGGGACGCGGGTATTCGGCCGGCCTGGGGATTGGGTCGTCCATTTTGGTGGGCGTGGCTCTTGCGCTCGCCCAGAGCTCTTTCCACGACGAGGTCGCCAACCTTCGAAGCCCCAACGTCGGGACACGCGTAAAAGCTGCCAAGGCCCTCGGCAAATCGGGTCGCCCGGAGGCAATCCCGGCGCTGACGGAGGCGATGCGCGATCCAGAGCCCAAAGTGAGAAAAGTCACGGTCGAGGTGCTTCGTGGATTCAACTCGACAGAAGCCATCGACGGACTGCTCGTTGGGTTAGGTGACGAGGAAAAATCCATTCGAGAAGAAGCGATGGTGGGGCTCGTGGAGATCTACGTGGGCGCTGGTAATGCGAGCTTGGGCGGTGCGCTGAGCTTCCTGATCGGACCGCGAAGCCAGACCCCCAGACTCGAGGGCTTGCTCGCTGTCGATCCCCGGGTGGTGACGGCATTCGAGGGATCTCTCCAGGACCGTGAGCCCGGCTTGCGCCGGCGGGCTGCGTACAGTCTTGGTGTGCTGGGAGCACAGGATGCCGTCGACAGCCTCGGAGCGGCCCTGTACGATCCGGACAAGGACGTTCGTCTCGCAATCGTCGAGGCCCTTGGGAACATCGGTACCGATGAGGCCGGTGAGGCGCTTCGAGCGTTGCTGAAGGAAAATCCCAGCGAGTTGACCGGGCCGGTCGTGGACTCCGTGGGCGCCATGCGTTACTTGCCCGCCGCCCCCGAGCTCGTGTCGATTTATGACTCCAATGTCAACAAGCTCGGCGACCGCGCATTGGCCGCTCTGGCACGGATGGGAGCCCCGGAGGCGCGCGGCGTCTTCTACTATCAGATGACCAGTCAGGATGCCAACCAGCGACGGTGGGCGGTCGAGGGACTGGGGCGATTGGATGACCCTGCGCTCGTTCCCGGTTTGATGAAGGATTTTCTTAGAGAGCCGGATCCCTCGGTTCAACTCGCCTACTGTTTCTCGCTGGCTCGTCTGGGTCGCGCGGAGTTCATCGATCGCGTCGCCCTGTCTCTGGCCGACAAGCAGCTCCGAGAGCAGGCCCACCAATACGCCGTGGAGCTCGGGAGCCCGCTCTTGGAAGAGCTCGTTACGTACCTCTCGGATCCGGTCGTGGAGGTGCGAAAGGAGATGGCTCTGGTTCTCATGGAGATAGGAGACCCGGCGGCCATCCCCTATCTCGAGCCGCTTCTTTCCGATCCGGATCGAGAGGTAGCCGATCGCGCCAACCGGGCGATTGCCCATCTCCAGCAGGGACGGCGGTCGGCTTCGAGCACGAACCCCTAGCCAACGAAGAATCATCGAATGCCTCTGGGGCCCGCCAATTGCTGGCAGTTGGCCATGGTCGCCGCGGCGTGTCTGTCGGTTTCTTCGTGCGATCGCATCGCTGCGCTCAAGGACCAGCTCTCGGGAACGTCGGCGCTCCAGGGGCAAGCTCCCCAGATCGCGGCGATTCGCGAGCTCTACGAGTCCGGACAGTGCGACGAAGCTCTCGAGAGAATCGCCCAGGTGACGGAGGACGATCTCGATCTCGCGGATGCTTTTTATTACAAAGGTCTCTGCCATTTGGCCCGCGCTGGAGCGTCCGCGGCCACCCCTGCCCTTTCCGAAGAGGAGCAAGCGAGCCTGGAAGCGTTTCGACGGGCTCTTGCCGTGAACCCCCGACATGCCCTCGCTTCGGTCGGTGTCGGCGACGTCTACGCCAGACACGTGCCCGGTCGTCCCCGGCGCCAGGTGCGCGAGGATCCCGGCGATCCATTCGTCCTTGCGAACGCAGCCTACCAGAAAGCCGTTTCCATCGATCCAAAGCTTCCCGAAGCTCAGCAACGTTACGGGCTGTTTCTCGAGCGCACGGGACAGCTCGTCGAGGCGGAGCTGGCATACAAAGCCGCAGCCGAAGCGGCTGCCGGGGTTCCCGAGCTCGCGCCGGCTCAATACGTCGCTTATGGGCGCTTTCTGGCGGGGGCGGGCGATAGACTCGAGGACGCTCTGGTTCAATACGATCTCGCTCGAATGTACCGGGAAGACGACCCTGCGATTCGACAGGAGATGGCCATCGTCTACTCCCGGATGGGGCTGCGCCACCTGCAGAGACAGGAGTACCTCCTCGCCGAGGAGTCGCTGACGAAGGCCCAGGCAATGTTTGCCGATCGCTCCTCTCCGGAAGCCCAGAAGACCACCGAAGCGCTCGCCGAGCTGAGGACGATTCGACGTCGCTGAGCGACTTACTCGCCATTCCGCCGCAAAGAACGGTAGGACTCGAGAAACGTTACGTGGTTCACAGTCGCACCGCCGTGCCTCTGTAGTATGATGTTTTGTAAAGGTGACTTGTCCGGGTGGCCCGACTCGGCTAGCCCGGGAGGAGGGTCACTGTGGGAAGAATGTGTGTGCGTCCTTTCGTGGCGTTCCTCGCGCTCGCCACCGTGGCGGCGGCCGACAGTCCTGGCGAGGGCACGTCCTGGAACGACATCGTCTCGCAAGGCCAATCTCTCGTTTTCGGGCGCTTCGTCGGCAAGTTCGAGAGTGCGGATTTTCGCTCGCGCCGCGTCAGGCTTCGGGATGTCAATACGGGTGGTGAGCAGACGCTGGAGGTTGGCGAAGGCCTGGGGTACATTTCCGAAACGATACCGCCGGGCACCTATCATGTCGTATCCCTCGAAGCGGTGTACTACCCGCGCGTTCACCCGTTCAAGCCCGATAAGTTCCGTCCGATCCGGCAGCGTTTCGGAGTGAAGCCCAAGAGTGGCGACGCGGAAGCGGCAGTCCTGGTCGTGCCTGCAGACCGGCCCGTTTATATGGGCACGATCGAGGCCGAGACCGAGCTCGATGGGGTCGTCTACCGAGGCCATCAATTGCGGGTGTTCGACGACTTCGACGAGGCCTTCCGTAGATTAGAGGGCTTCTACCCCAACCTGGCGGCAAGTCTCGCCCGAAGCGGAGTCGCTCCGGCACGCCATTTCATCTTGAAGCCCTCGGCTCGGAGGGACGACCTCGAGCGCGTCGTTGGACTCGATGACCCCATACGGCAGGCCCGCGAGTACATCGCCGATCGCAAGTTCAAGCAGGCGGTAAGCTGGCTCGAAACCTTCATGCCGACGAACGATGGAGAACGGAACGAAGTACGTCTCCTGACCGGGGAGGCATTGCTTGGAGACCGCCGCTTCCCTGAGGCCATCGAGGAACTGGGGGAGGTGCTTCTAGTTTCCCCGGGCCAGACTCGGGCTCTACGTTTGCTGGCGCGCGCTCACGCTTATAACGGCGATCTGACAGATGCGGAGAATCTGTACGAGGGGCTCGCACAGATGATTCCTGACGACACGGAGGCTCACCTTCATCTGGGCTACCTCTACGCGCTGCAAGATGATCGGACTCGAGCACTGGACCAGTTTGGTGCGGCTTTTCAAACCGACTTCGATTACCTTCTCTACGACGTTGCGCCCTTCGTCGTGGCCATGAAGGCCGTCTTCGAGAAGGATCCCGAGAGTTACGAGCCTCCTCGGGTGGTGCGCTATCGAACGCCGCCCCCACCGGCAATGGAATCTCGTCGATCCGCGGAAAACAACTACATTGCGGTATTGATCGACCACCAGGGCAAAGTCGTTGCCGCGCACATGGGCGCGGGCAACACCGGGTCGACGCCCCTCATGATGCTATCCCTGATGAGCGCGACCTATAGCCCGGCCAGCTTGAACGGGATCCCCGTTCCGTCGCTGCTCACGCTCGGACAAGTTGCCGTGGCTCAGTAGGGCGCTCGCTCTTCACCCATCGGGGATGGACAACCCTGGCTTGACACACCTCGCCTCGTCTCGTTACCATCGAATATAGGTAAATCGCTGAGTCCTCGGCGCGAATAGCGCTCGCCAGCATTTTTATATTCGTACAACAGGTTCCCAAGGTCTGATCGCGTCCTCGAAGACGCGCGCACTCGGTTATTCGAGCGAGAAGGGGAGACCACGTGGAGTCGATACCAAAAGAACGAATCAGCCGTGGCGGTTACGCGGGCTCCGGCGGATGGGTGGGCGTGAGAACCGAGACCGGGCTTTCGCGGCCGGCGATCATCCCGCTCACACCCGTTTCCAGCGATGCACCGGCCGAGATCATTCCGTACTGCCGGTCATCGAGCCGCATCCTCGCCGTTGGGGGCGGGAAGGGGGGCGTCGGAAAGAGCTTGGTCACGAGCAGCCTCGCGATCTCTTTGGCCAGGCACGGAAACCGTGTCGTGGTTATCGATGCCGACCTCGGGGGCGCCAATCTCCACACGTGCCTGGGACTGGCCTCACCCTCGCGAACGCTTTCCGACTTCATCAACCGCCGTGTGCCTCGGATCGAGGACGTCATCCTCGAGACAGGAATCAAGAACCTGGGCTTGATCACCGGCGCCCACGATTACCTCGCTGCATCGAATCTCAAGTTTCTGCAAAAAGTACGTTTGCTTTCCCGGATCGGCCAGGTCGATGCGGACATCGTGCTCATCGACCTCGGCGCCGGAATCTCGTTCAACATCGTCGACTTCTTTCTCGTCGCCGAGTTGGGCCTCTTGGTGGTCGTTCCCGAGCCGAGCTCCATCGAGAATGCCTATCGGTTTCTGAAGATGAGCTTCTATCGCCACCTCTGGTGCTCGTTGAAAGCGGGGCCGGCGCGAGCCGTCGTCGAGCAGGCCATGGATCAAAAGAACCACTGGGGCATCCGTACGCCCTATGATCTCCTGGAAGCCATCCAGGACTACGACGAGTCGACGGGGCACTACCTCAAGGAACGCGCGCGGTGTTTCAGACCACGTTTGGTCATCAATCAGGTCCGCTACCCCGAGGACAAGCGTCTGGGTCAGTCGATGGCGTCGGTCTGCCGACGTCATCTGGGCATCGACATCGAAGCGGTTGGTACGATCGATTTCGACGAGAACGTTTGGAAGGCAAACCGAAAACGCCGACCCTTTATGCTGGATTTTCCGGAGTCTCCGGCGAGCCTGGCCCTCGAAGCGGTGGCGCGAACGTTCCTGCGTTCGAACGGCGGCTCCGCGAGCTACCGCGGAGCTCATTGATGCTACCACCGCTGAGCGAGCGAGACTATTATCAGGTTCTCGAAGTCGACTACGACGCCAGTCCCGAGCAGATTCGAGCCGCCTACGAAGAGGCGAAGGAGCTATACCACTGCGAGTCTCTCGTCACCGGCTCCATTCTCACCGATCAAGAACGCCGAGGGACGTTTCACTACATCGCCGAGGCTTACCAGACCCTCATCGCGGCAGAGAGCCGGCGAATGTACGACGAGCGAATGGGAATCGTATCTCGTCGGACTCATCCGAGAACCCGCATCTCCGACGAGTCTTCTTCGGTCGGGTCGCCGTTCGACGCCTCCGAGGAGCACCTTTCCCCCGCCCGGAGCGTCACCGCTGCGCCACCCGAGCTCAGGTCGGGAGAGGAAGCCACCGGGGAGTACCTCCGGCGGGCGCGGCAGGTGATGGGAATCGACTTGACCGCTATTTCGGAGGAGACCAAGATCGGTCGGTCGATGCTGGAGTATATCGAGGAAGAACGACTCGACCGGCTTCCGGCCCCCATTTACCTGAAGAACTTCACGCTGCAGATAGCGCGCTGTTTGGGGCTCGACGAGCAGCGGGTCGCACGCTCGTACGTAGCGCGCATCGGGCGCCTCCAAACACGAGCTTGAGCTGATATAGTCCAGCTCCTCGTTTTTTGGAGGTCCCTTGTCACCCACGATTTCCGTCGTTATTCCATGTTTCAACGAGGTCCACACCATCGAGGCCATCATCGAGGCGGTTCGCTCGAGCGAGATCGAGGGCAAGCAAATCATCGTCGTAGACGATTTCTCGACTGACGGCACGCGGGAGCGGCTCCGCGAACAGGGGAATATCGCCGGAGTCGAGCTGATTCTTCACGATCGCAATCGGGGCAAAGGCGCGGCACTTCGTTCTGGATTCGCGCGCGCTACCGGAAGGATCGTCGTCGTTCAGGATGCGGATCTCGAATACGATCCTCGGGACTACCCGAGGTTGATCGCACCCATTCTTTCTGGCAAGGCGGATGTCGTGTTCGGCAGCCGCTTCGTAGGAAGCGAATCGCACCGCGTGCTCTACTTCTGGCACTTCGCCGCGAACAAGTTCCTGACGCTTCTGTCGAACATGTTTACGAATATGAACCTGACCGACATGGAGACTTGCTACAAGGCGTTTCGGCGGGAGGTCATCCAGTCCATCGCGCTGCGGGAGAACGGGTTTGGATTCGAGCCCGAGGTGACCGCCAAAGTCGCGAGGATGGGCTGCCGAATCTATGAGGTAGGGATCTCCTACTCGGGGCGAACGTACGCCGAGGGGAAGAAGATCGGATGGCGTGACGGCCTAAGAGCGATGTGGTGCATCTTGCGTTATAACCTGCTCGGTTAGTGCCCGGCGAATTGTGGTGATGGTCTCGGGGCTGGTTCGGCAGCAGCCCCCGATGAGCCGAGCACCGAGCCGATACCAGGTGGGCGCAAGCTGGGCAATAGAAGAAGAATCGGTGCTCCCCGTCCATTCCTTTCGATCGGCGTCCCAAACCTCGCCGCTGTTCGGGTAGCATAGCCTTGGCTTGTCGGAGGCCCCGATGGACAGCAGGCCGGAGACGTAGCGGGGATGTGTGCAGTTCATACCCACGGCCACGACCGCTGATGCGCGCGACGCGAGGCGTACACACTCTGCGAAGTCTTCTCCGTGGGAAACCTCGCGCTCGTTGCGGCAGCTGAAGCTGATCCAAGCAGGAGCTTCGAGCAGGGAAACGAGTGCTTCGGCTTCGAGTCGACTTGGAATCGTCTCGCACGCGATGATATCGGCTCCAGAGTCTTCCAGAACTCGCAGCCGCCTTTCGTGAAAGGTCCGTAGCTCGGCCCGCGAGAGACCATAGTCTCCTCTGTACTCGGAGCCATCGTGAAGCATCGCTCCGTAGCAGCCGACCGAAGCGGCGACCAGGGGCTCGATTCGTCCCGCTCGATTTCTTTCGTCGCTCCAGAACCTCTGTCGTGCGCGTCGAACGAGAGCGACCGACAATCTCAGCAGGTGTTCCGCTCGAGCCGCATCGATCCCTCGTGCCAGAAAACCCTGGAACGACGCCTGGTAGCTTGCGCCGGTACCCACATCGGCGCCGGCCACGAAATAGTCGTAGTGGAGCTCCTCGATCATCTCGGGGGCGTCGAGGAGAAGCTTGGCCGACCAGAGCGGGTCGCGTAAATCAGCGCCTCGCCGCTCGAGCTCGGTCGCCAGTCCGCCGTCGAGAATCACGAAACGCTGGGAGTCGAGAAACCGTGCCAGAGGATTGCCCATGTGTGCGTATCTTAGTCTTACTCGTCGCGCGACGATTGACACCCTCGCGGGAAGCGCATACGTTCGGCGCGATGGTGTATTTCCTCGGATACGACTTGGGCAGCTCGTCGGTAAAGGCCTGTCTTCTCGACGGCGAATCGGGCAAAGTCGCCGCGCGAGCGAGCCATCCTCAGGACGAGATGCCTATCGAGGCCCCACGTCCAGGATGGGCCGAGCAGCGCCCCGAGTCGTGGTGGGACTGCGTCAAGCAAGTCACCACCGGGTTGCTCGCGAGGTCGACCGCTGCTCCGCGTGACATCCGCGCCGTCGGGATCTCCTACCAAATGCACGGGCTTGTCATCGTCGATCGGGACGGCCGCTGTCTCAGGCCAGCGATCATATGGTGCGATGGGCGGGCTGTCGATATCGGCGAGCGCGCGTTCCGGATTCTCGGGCGAGATCGATGTCTCGAGCACCTTCTGAACTCGCCGGGGAACTTCACCGCGTCGAAACTGAGGTGGGTCAAGGAACAGGAACCGGCCATTTTCGAGAGCATCGGGAAGGTGCTTCTTCCCGGGGATTATCTGGGGTGGAAGCTTACGGGTCGCTTCGCCACGACCATGCCGGGTCTTTCCGAAGGCACGCTGTGGGACTTCCGAGAGAATTGCCCGGCTCGCTTCCTTCTCGATCATTTCGAGATCCCTGGCGAGCTTCTTCCTGACGTTGTCCCAACTCTCGGAGAGCAGGGCCGTTTGACGAAAGAAGCCGCGGCCCACCTCGGTCTGGCTGCCGGAACGCCGGTTACTTTTCGCGCCGGGGACCAGCCGACGAACGCGCTGGCGCTCAACGTCTTCGAGCCAGGTGAAGTCGCTGCCAACGCCGGGACGTCCGGTGTCGTGTACGGGATTACCGACAGCCTGCAGGCCGACACGCTCTCTCGGGTGAACAGTTTCGCTCACGTGAACCACGAGAGGGATAGGATCCGGCTGGGTGTTCTTCTTTGCATCAACGGCGCCGGAAGCGCATATCGCTGGCTGCGCAAACTCTATTCCGAGCCGGGCTACGAAATGATGAACGCAGAAGCGACCGAAGCGTTTTCCGACGTTCGTTTCTATCCCTTTGGCAACGGACCCGAGCGTATGCTCGAGAATCGAGGACCTGGCGCGCGGTTCGAGGGGATCGACTTCAACACGCACGACCGAGCACATCTCACCCGGGCGGTTCTCGAGGGGGTCGCCTTTTCGTTTCGCTACGGTATGCGCGTTCTCGGGGGAATGGGCCTCGAAGCGACAGTGGTGCGGGCCTCCCTCGCGAATATGCTGAAGAGCGGCGTGTTTCGAGAGACTCTTGCGAATGTGACCGGTGTCACCATCGAGTTGTACGACACGGACGGCGCCGAGGGTGCGGCTCGCGGCGCGGCCATCGGCTCCCGGCACTATGCATCATTCGCCGAGGCTCTCGGGCCGCTCGAGCGGAAAGGGATGGTCGAGCCGTCGAGCAGCAGTCCCGAAAAGCTCGAGGAAGCCTACGCCCGATGGGAGCAGGGACTCGGGCTCTCGCCGAGCTGAGCAGTGGTTCCGAACGTTTTCGGGCGGCCGAGACCTTGCTTGATGTCGCCACCCCGACCGGCGCCATTCCGGTTGCCGGCCAGGAACCCTCCCATAGCGAGCCCCATCGAGAGAGCCCCGGGGATGACCCCCGAGACGAGGCCTCTCGCACGGGTCCTCGTCATCGAAGATCGGGCTTTTGCCGACGGGTACGCGCAGGGCAAACGCGGTGGGAAGATATCACGAGACCGGAAAAGCCTCGGGTCGTTTGGGGAAGAATAGATAGCCGAAGGTTCAGCGACGACCGCGAAACCCCCCGCCTCCGCCGCGACCGCCGCGCTCTTCCTTCGGCCGGGCTTCGCTGACGTTCAAAGTGCGGCCTTCGAACTCCTTGCGGTTCAAAGCATCGATTGCGGCGATCGCCTCGCCCCGCTCGGGCATGGAAACGAAGGCGAAGCCGCGCGGCCTTCCGGTGTCCCGATCCGTCACGATGTGCACGTCCTCGACGTTCCCGTGCTGAGCGAACAAGTCGCGCAACCCAGCCTCAGTCGTGCTGTAACTGAGATTACCGACATAGATTTTCAACGAACAACCTCCAACCACTGAGGCTCACTGAGTCGCTGGAGGCTTCTCGTGGGCTCACAGGGACACTGACCACCAGACCATTCTGGCGGCGATTAGTATACCGCGACTCCGTACGTGTTTCCACAGGGAGTAGACCAGCCCCAGACATGCTGCAACCCGATGTCTCCGAAGGTCGAGCTAGCGCCTCTCGGGATCCAGACAGATCCGAGGCCGAATCCGCGTCCCGCCGGGGCCCTTTTCGTTGCTTCGGACCGGAGGTCGGGGATCGGATAAACTTGACGTTCGTTTTACGCGGAAATCGACCGAACTCGGGAAAGGACAGAAATGAGATTGACGACTCTTCTTCTCGTCTTGTTTGCTTCCGGAGCGAGCTCCCAGCAAATCGAGCGCATCAACCCCGAGGGAATGACCCAGCCCACGGCGTACCACCACGTGGTTCGAGCAGGGAACCTCCTGTTCATCGCCGGCCAGGTCGCCCTCGATGGTGAGGGAACGCTCGTCGGCGCCGACGATATGCGGGCGCAGGTGCGACAGGTGCTCGAGAATCTCAAGACAGTGCTCACTTCTCAGAATGCGAATTTCTCCAACATCGTGAAGATCAACATTTTCACGACTGATATCGATGCTTTTCGCGAGGCGGCCGACGTGCGGGGGACTTACTTCCAAGGCAGCCCGCCGGCGAGCACGCTCGTCCAGATCGAGCGCCTGGCGCAACCCGAGTTTCTCGTGGAGATCGAGGCGATCGCGGTGGTTGGAGAATAGCCCGGGACTACCAGGCGTTCACGATCTGCCGAAATCCGTCCCTCACCGGTGGGGCGAAATCCGTCCGCAATGCTCTCGCGCCGGGGGGCGAGCTGCATTGGCCCGTTCTCAAGACGTGGAGCGCCTCGGCGAGCGAGTCCTCGTCCGGATGGCCGAGCGGTCGGCCGAGCTGATCCGCGGCTCGACAATCGGCAGGTATGCCGTCAAAGAAACCGCCCTCGCCGCGAGCGTTCTTGTTCTCGAAGGACACGGGGAAGAGCACCTTGTCGCACAGATCGAAGCCGTACTGACCGACGGGCTTCCCGAAGGTCCGGTCGCCAACGACGGTAACTGGAACGAAGGGTCGGAGGCCGTTGATCAGAAGCTCGCTGGAGGACGCCGAAGCTCGGGTCGTGATGACGACGACCCGAGGCAGATCGATGGTTGCCTCGGGATCGTCGAACCGGATGGTCCGGTTCCGAAACGCGTTCTTGTCGTTGTGCAGGAGCTCCACGAACACTTGGGTCGAAGTCCTGAACCCGCCGATGAGCCCTCCCAGGTGGCGTGCCACGTCGATGAGTCCGCCGCCGTTGTAGCGCAAGTCGAGCACGAGGTCGGTCACGCCCGCGGACCTCAGCTCGGTAAAGGCCTGATCGAGAGCTGCGATGGAAGGCTCGACGAAGTTCCTCAAATGGACGTACCCCACGGGGAGGCCAGAGGCGTCGAGAACAGCGGTCTGAGAAACCGTCGGTATCGTCACGAGGCGCTTGGTGACCGTGGCCTTCTCTTCGCGGCCTCTCGGAGTGCGCCAAGACAGTTCGAGCGTGTAGCCGATCTCGCTCGGTCCGAGCGCCTCGTCGAGCCCGCCGTTCGTGAGAAGCTCTTCGATGCTCCGTCCCGCGATCGCTTCCAAGAAATCCCCCCTTGCGAGCCCGGCCTCCGACGCGGGACTGTCGGGAAAGACCTGACTCACTCGGAGCTCCAGGGGCCCCGTCTGTCGCATCGAGAAGCCGATCCCGATGAACTGGCTCGAGGAGAAGAAGGCCTCGGTCGCCTGCCTCGAAGCGATATAGCTGAAGCTCTCGTCGAGCGGTCTAAAACGCACGGCGTCGAGGTAAGCCTCGGGCGAGTCGAACAGGGCAGGGTTTAGGTCCGGGAGCTCCCGATACCACAAGTAGTACTCGTCCAGAATCGTGCGCACTTGTGTGTTTTGGCCGATGATGGAACAGTCCATCTGGGAGGAGGCGGGAGAGGCGAACGCCAGTAGCAGTGCTAGTATCGCACCCGATTGGAAACGGCGGGCCATAGGTCGACCAGGACAGGATAGCCGTTTTTTGCAGCCCGGGAAAGCCCGAGGACGGCGTTACAATGGCCGTGCAATGTTCGCGTTGCTCGTTACGGCTCTGATGTCGAGCCCGATTCCCCCGGGTTCCACGCAGCTCGTTCTCGTGATCACCCCCTCGGCCGATTCTACTTCCGGCGTACTCTTCCGATTTCAACGCAGTCGTGCTACCCGGGATTGGACGAGGGTCGGAGAGAGCTGGCCCGTCGTCGTTGGCGAGCGGGGTCTCGCGGCCGGTCTCGGCCTCCATCGCGGAATTCTCCCGAGGCTTCCCGTGAAGGTCGAAGGCGACGGTAGGAGCCCGGGCGGTGTGTTCGACCTCGTGGAGGCTTTTGGGTTCGACAGACCCGCCCCCGGCCTGCGGATGCCTTATAGACAGCTGACCGAAACGGTCGAATGCGTCGACGACCCTGAATCCGTAGATTACGCCCGTATCACCGACCGAAGGTCCTCGTCCGATTGGCATTCCTCGGAGCGGATGCGCGAGATCCCGGGCTACGTATGGGGAATCGTCGTTGGCCATAATCCGAATCGAAAGAAAGGCGCCGGGTCTTGTATCTTTCTCCACGCTTGGTCTTCGCCAAGCGGAAAGACAGCCGGCTGCACGGCCATGGAATCGAGCCGAATCCACGAGCTGGTCAACTGGCTCGACGAGAGAGCTGCGCCGGTTCTCGTTCAGCTCACCGAGGACCTCCACCAAGATCTCAAGCTCGCCTGGCAGCTCCCCGAGTAGTCCCCCAATCGATCCATTTTGGAGCGCGGAGCTATCCAGTGCTATCGTGAAGGAGCACCCAAGAAGAATGAGTACCAAACGCGTCCTTCTGGCCGATGACCACGAGATCATCCGCGCGGGCTTGCGACGTGTCCTCGAGAACGCGCCCGATTGCGAGGTCGCGGGCGAGGCGGCGACGGGGAGGGAAGCCGTCGAGATGGCGCTGTGCCTGAAACCCGATGTCATCGTGCTGGACATCGTCATGCCGGAGCTGAACGGCCTCGAGGCGACGCGGCAGATTGTAAAGGGGTTTCCCGAAGCGGAGATTCTGATTCTGACCGTGCACGAATCGGAGAGTGTCATCCGCGAGGTGCTCAACGCTGGAGCGAGGGGCTACCTCCTGAAATCGGACGCGAGCCGCCATCTCCTCAACGCCGTAGAGTCTCTGTCCAAGCACGAACCGTTTTTCACCCCGAAAGTATCCGAAATCGTTCTCGCAGGTTTTCTTTCCGGCGGAGCCCCGGGAAAATCCAGAGGCCCCAAGCAGTTGACGCCTCGAGAGCGCGAGGTGGTGCAGCTTCTCGCCGAGGGGAAAGCCAACAAGGAAGTCGCCGCTCTTTTGAACATCAGCGTGAAGACAGTCGAGACCCATCGAACGAACATCATGCAAAAGCTCGATCTTCACTCCGTGAGCGAGCTCGTACGTTACGCAATCCGGAACGACATCATCCAAGCTTGACAATCCCCGGCGCCTGCGCCGGACGACATCCAGGCTCGTGACTCGGTTCTGAACCACCGGAATGCTCCTCCCTCGACGGACTAAGGGAAATCCCGGCTCGTTCTACGGGAGTGGCCGTATCGACCTTCGGATGGCACTCCGGTAACGTGCGCTTCAGTGAGCTTTTGATGAGCAGGGAGGTAGATCCCACTGCGGCCCGTCGTGGCGGGACCCTTGTTCTCTTCGCTTTGATCCTCGTGGGAGCCCTCGGTATCTTCAGGTGGCGGCTCGTGCACTTGGGAGGGAAGTTCCGCGAAGCCCGAGAGACTGCCGCCGCAGCTGTTACCACGGCCAGAGTCAAAGCAGCGTTAATGTCGTCGAGCCGAGTGTCCGCGTTCGATATCGAAATAGACACTGAGGGCGCAGTCGTGACGCTTAAAGGCCAGGTCCCCGCCAACGAGATTCGGGGGCTCGCCGCGGCGATTGCCGAGGACGTCGCCAGTCCGATGGAGGTGCGGAACGAGCTCGCAGTCGTTCCCGGTGTGCGCCCCGACTCGGAGCTCGAGGAGCTCCGGCGCCGCCTGGGCGAGCTAAAAATCGAGACGAGCGTCTTGGCCGCCCTCGCAAAACACCCCGGACATGGTAAGAAAGACATCCGCGTCGGAGTGACGGGCGAGCGAGACACCCTACGAGGCTCCGTCGACGATAGAGAAGACAAGCTCGGAGCGAAACGCCTCGCCCTCGCCACCGAAGGCGTCGGCGCCGTCGTAAGCGATCTTGTCGTTCACGAGTCAAAAGAACTCGTGGACGGCAGGGACGGGGACGAGCGCCTCGCCCGACGGCTCGAGTCAGCCCTTTTTGCTAGTGAGGTTTTTGATGTGGAGAACATGGAAATAGGAGTGGACGCTGGCAGAGTCACGCTCGCCGGAATGGTTCGCTCGCGCGCCGAAGCGCTGCTCGCCGAGCGGATCGTTAGAGACGTCGATGATGTCCGAGAGGTCACGAATGCCCTGGAGGTCGCGGCCGATCCGGTAATGAGTGACGCCGGTCGAAGATAAGGTACTAGGAACGAACGGTCTCGGTCGGTTCCAGCGGGCCTGTCCGCGACTCTTTTCTGCTTCTTGTTCGTGCCTTTGAGAGAAATGGTTCCAGTTCGTACGCTCGTGGTGGACGATTCGGCTGCGGTGCGGAAGTCTCTGTCCCTGCTGCTCGAGGCTCAGCCGCAACTCGAGGTCGTGGGAACCGCAGAGAATGGTCGCGAAGCCGTTGACAAAGTTGCCGAGCTCGCACCGGACGTGGTGCTGATGGATCTGCAGATGCCAGAAATGAACGGCCTGGATGCGACGATGAGAATTCGATGTCGACATCCTGCGGTTCTGGTGATCGTGGTGACGACCTACGACAGCGCACAGGTGCGGGCCGCCTGCAAGCGCGCTGGCGCCGACGGGTTCGTGCCGAAAGCGGCGGGAGCGCTGCGAATCCTGGACGAGATCGAGCGAGTCGTTTCCTCAGCGGAAAACGGGGACAGTGGAGAGAACGAATCGTGACGCGGGGACGACACGGAGAGCTCCCCTGAGGGGCACGATGAATCACGGTTTCGGCAGCCGTAGCTTGTGGAATGGTCTCTCTCGGTCGTGGAAGCGGCTGGCCGAGACACGGCTTCTACGAGCTGATGCCATCGATTATCGAGCTCTCTTCGAGAACTTCCCCGTAGGTATCTTTCGGATGGACGCGGCAAAGCAACGCTTCGTGGTGGCTAATCCCGCTCTGGCAAGAATCTTGAGGTTCGCTTCGCCAGGGGATTTGTGCCGGCAACTCGTTGTGGAAGAACTGTTCGTCGCACGGACCCACCGTCAGCAGTTTCTTCGCATGTGCGGCGATGAGGCCTTGAGCGAACTCGAGGCACGGGTGCGGTGCAAAGACGGCTCGCGACGCTGGGTCATGATCAGCGTGGTCGGTACGTCACGAGACTCGGAGCAAAGCCGCGTGTTTCACGATGGCGTCCTCTACGATGTCACGGCGCGCAAACGGGCTCAATCTTCCCTTCATCGGCTGTCGGCGCGCCTGCTGCAGCTACGGGATGAGGAGCGCCGGCGCATCGCCCGCGAGCTGCATGACAATACCGGGCAGGACCTAGCAGCCCTCGAGATGAACCTGGTTCGACTGCAGTCGTCGGTCAGAGGCCGGCTCGGGGAACAGGATGAAAGTGCCCTGTCGGAGAGCCTCGCCCTCGTGCAGCATTGCTCGCGGAAAACGCGCAGTATGTCGTACCTGCTTTACCCGCCTCTTCTCGACGAGCTGGGCCTCGAGGTTGCGTTGCAGGACTTTATCGAGGGGTTCACCCACGGGAGTGGAGTAGCGGTTCGGGTGGAAGTGTCGCCGGACCTCGGGCGTTTGCGTCCCGAGGTCGAGACCGCTTTGTTTCGGATCGTGCAGGAATGCCTTGTCAACGTCCAGAGACACTCGGGAAGCCCGAACGCCGAGCTTCGACTCGTTGCCCACCGCGATCGAATTCGCCTCGAGGTGGAAGACCAGGGGCGCGGGATATCTCGGCCGGTTCTTTCCGAAGAGGGGGAAGGGGTGGAAGACCTTGGCGTCGGCATTCGCGGAATGCGAGAGCGAATGCACCAGCTCGGCGGTCGACTAACAGTTGAATCGGGCAACTGGGGCACGAAGGTTCGCGCCACGCTTCCCACCGATATGGCGCGTGTCCAAGAAGAGGGATAGTGCCGTTCCCAGAATCTCCACCGGAGGCCGCGCGGAAGGGGGGCTCGTCGTGGGGCGAGTGATTCTCGTCTCGAACCGACTTCCCGTTTCGATGCGTCGCTCGGAGGGGCGAATGGCACTGGTGCCGAGCTCCGGTGGCCTCGTTGCCGGGCTCTCCCCCCTACATGACTCGGACGACAGCCTGTGGATAGGAAATCTAGGGGCGGGCGATGAGGCTGATGTTGTCGACCAGCTGCGTGTGCTCCGTTTCGTCGACGTCGACGTCCCTGCCGAAGCCGGACGGCGTTTTTACAACGGATTCTCGAATGGCGTTCTCTGGCCGGTCCTCCATCATTTCATCGAGACATTCGAGCTCGACGAGCGCGACTACGAAGGCTACAAGAGGGTCAACGAGCGTTTCGCCGAAGTCGTCGCCCGACACGCCCACTCCTCCGAGGACTCCCGGATCTGGATACACGACTACCATCTCATGCTGCTTCCGCAGTTGATTCGACGCCAGGCGCCCAATGCGCGGATCGGATTCTTCCTACATACGCCCTTTCCGCCGGCCGAGATATTCGAAGTCGTTCCCGCGGCGTCCGAGCTTCTTCGAAGCCTCGCCGAAGCGGACGTCATTGGCGTCCAAACGAAAGACTACGCGCACCATCTCGTGAGAACCTTTCGCCGTGAGCTCGGAGAGGCCAGGGTCGACGAACGCCGCAGTCGAGCGGGGAGATGCCGAATCGAGGTTCATCCCATCGGGGTTGACGCCTGTAGTCTCGCCGCGAGGGCCGGGTCGTCGGCAGTTGCGAACCGGCTCGAGCAGTGGCATCGTCGCGTGGCCGGTCGCAAGGTGATACTCGGCGTGGACCGGCTGGACTACACGAAGGGACTTCCGATGCGATTCGGAGCGTTTCGGGAGCTCCTCGAGACCGACGGACGGTGGGCGAACGAAGCCGTTTTCATCCAGGTTGCGGTGCCAACGCGAAACGGGGTGCGTGCCTATCGACGTCTAAAGGAGGAGGTCGAGCGCCGTGTCGGAGAGATCAATGGGAGGCACGCTCGAGGCGGCCGGGTCCCGTTGTGGTATCTGTATCGAGGAGTTTCTCCCGAGGAGCTCTCGGCGCTCTACCGGCTGGCCGACGTACTGCTGGTGACGCCCCTTCGAGACGGGATGAACCTGGTGGCGAAAGAGTATGTGGCCTCGCGACTCGACGATTCGGGTGCGCTCGTCCTCAGCCGCTTCGCCGGAGCGGCGAACGAGCTGAGAGAGGCGTTTTTCGTCAATCCCTGGGACGAGAAGGGGACGGCGAAGACGTTGGCAATGGCACTCGAGGTCGACGGTCGCGAGCAGCGAAGCCGCATGAGATCGATGCGTCGTCGCGTGATCGAGCACGACGCCCTACGATGGGGCCACGATTTCATAGATTCTCTCGGCGGCGACGGAAGACGAGCTCCATCGCATTCCCCCGCCATCGCATCGCCTGCCGCAGGTCCGGAGGCGGTGTCGGGCAGCTAAGAAAAGGAGCTTCGACGAGCATCTGGGCGATGAGCCACCAATCGAGAACTAGGGCATCGTACGCGCCACGCACACCGCAGCTTTCGTCGGGATGAACGGCTCGCTCGACTGATTTTGCTTGCCGTATTTCCCGGGGAGAGACAGGGACGACACCAGCTCGTCCGCCGCATGCAGGTCGTGCGGGGCACGATGGGCTTTCGGAAGGAGTCATCGTGACTCCAAGGGATATTTTTCAAAGAAGCTGGGGATTTCCCTAGTTCCCTCAATCATTCCCCCGGACTATCCTGGGGCATGATTCGTAAAGGATTGGCTACCATGTTCCGGCGGGATGGGCCATGAGAGTGCCCCAGATCCTGCTCGCAGACGATCACGAGCTCGTGCGCAAGGGCCTCCGAGGGGTCTTGGCGACACGTCCCGACTGGAACGTGTGTGGAGAGGCCGTGACCGGGAGGGAAGCCGTAAGCAAGGCCAAGGAGCTCAATCCGGATGTGGTGATTCTCGACGTGTCGATGCCGGAGCTCAATGGTGTGGAAGCGACGCGTGAGATTGTTCAGAGCTGTCCCAAGACCGAGGTCCTGATTCTGACCGTCCATGACTCGGACAGCCTGATCCGGGAGGTCCTCGACGCCGGGGCCCGGGGCTACATCTTGAAATCCGACGCAACGACGAAGCTCGTCGCCGCCGTCGAATCGCTTCTCGTACGCAAGCCGTATTTCACCTCACACGTTCACCAGATCGTCCTCGAAGGCTATCTGGATGGTGTGAAGCCGCTCAAGGGCGAGCCGCTGCGCCGCCTGACGTCTCGCGAGACTCAGATCCTCCAGCTCTTGGCCGAGGGACGAAGCAACAAGGAAATCGCAAATATCCTCGATATCAGCGTGAAAACGGTCGAAACGCACCGGACGAATATCATGCGAAAACTGGGCGTCCACTCCGTGGTCGAGCTCGTTCGCTACGCGATCAAGAACGAGATCATCCAGGCATGATCTCCGGTCAGAGGCCTTTCGGGCCCGCTAGCAGGCTAGTGAGGTCCTCGTCCGTCGCTTCGGCCTTCGAGCGCAGCTCGCCGATCTCGCCGATCTCTTTTTCGAGCTCGGCGAACTTCTTCCCGCTCAATGAGTGTCCCTACGTTCGCGTCATTCGAGTGCCTCATCGAGAGGCCGAAACCTCGGATGCCGCGGCCGCGAGCCGGCTCTCCACGACGTTCCAATCGACATTCTCCATGAAAGCGGTGATATAGCTCGCCCGGTTGGTGCCATAGTCTTTGGCGAACGCGTGTTCCCAGACGTCCATGACGATGAGAGGCGTGCAGCCGGCCGCATGGTAGGTGTCGTGCTCGTCGATCCACAGATTCAGGAGCTGGTCGGCATTGGGGTCGTAGTACGAGATCGCCCAACCGACGCCCCGCATGGATCCGACCGCTTGGAACTCATCGTTCCAGGCTTCGAAGCTGCCGAACGTTCGTTTCAAAAGCTCGAGGAGCTCGCCCCGAGGCGATCCGCCACGGCCGCCGAGATTGGCGAAGTAGAGCTCGTGAAGGCGCATGCCATTGAACTCCCACCCCAGCCGACGCTTGAGCTCCGAGAACTCTGCCGAGTCGAGCCCGGTTTCACTGAGTCGTCGAGTCTTTTCGAGAAGCTCGTTCGTCTGTGAGACATACCCTTCGTAGAGACCGAAATGATCCTTCAGCAGCCCGTCGCTGAAACCTCTCATGCCGAGCAATGAGCTAAAGTTCTTCGGTTGGTAAGTCATTGAATCCTCCGATGTTGGCTATCTTGTCTCGACCAGAGCGCAAAACCAATCAGCGGATTACCGTAATCCTCCATCGGGGGGCTCCGGTATCCAGGTGCTACCAGGAACTGGCCTGGATGGCGCGGAAGAGGACTGAGAGCAGGCCGCCTGCCATCCCTTCCATGAACCAGAGAGGTAAACACTCCAGAAGGAAGAGAGATACACTTCCTACGGGATACTGAGTTGAAGTTCAAGCGGATTCACAGGATTGTGGTTTCTCTCGTCGGGTTTTCTTAAGAGCCTACAGGCGGCGGGATGATGACGGCAATCCATATCTTGGTTGGTGTTCTCTTCGTTCTGGGAATCGCCGGTTCGGTCCTTCCATTCTTGCCGGGGACGATCCTCATATGGATTGGAGCGCTTGTCTACGCGATCGCCACGGACTTCGAGACTTTGGGGCCCGGAGGGCTCATCGTTCTCGGAGCGATCACCGGGCTCGGCTACGTTCTCGACTATGTAGCGGGGGCCGTTGGCGTCGAGCGGCTGGGTGGGAGCCGTTGGGCCATGCTTGGAGCGATTGCGGGAGCCATCGTAGGCATCTTTTTCGGCCTGCCGGGGCTGTTGTTGGGACCGGTGGCAGGAGCGGTGCTTTTCGAGCTCTGGCGGAGTCGCGACGTGACCGCAAGCCTGAAGAGCGGGATGGGAAGCGTTCTCGGCGTATTGCTCGGCACGGCAGCGAAATTCACAATCGCGTTGATCATGGTGGGTTTGTTCTTCTGGTGGATCTGAGTCTCGCGCACCAAGTCGGTCTGACCAGAGACCCAGCTCGCTCGCTGGCAGGGGGGCCTCTCTGGTGAACTTGAAGGTTACGTTCGTTCTCAGTGAATGAAGTACTGACGACCGTCGAAGCGGTGCGCGCCTCGTAATAGACCATCTACCCGGTTACGTTACGCTGGTCATGGGTAAATCCGAATTGTGTGTTTGCCTTACGGAGGTCAGGATCTTTCCGCTTTCGCTCATCTCTCGGTCGCGCCAACGGGTCGTGCGCTCAAGTTTGCTTCTTCAACTCGATCACGCCGCAGCCGATCCGATCCCCGGACGCCCCGTCTGGCTGAGTGGTAAAATCATCCGCGCCCGCGTGGACGACCACCGACTCGCCGAGGACGCTAGATTCTCTGTTCTCGTCGAGCGACCAGAGATCGGACGTGATGGAGAGTGTACCCTGACCATCCTCCTGGACATCGATGTTCCCGATGTCGCCCAGTAGAAACGGTTCTTCTCCCCACTTGCCGTGATTCTCGCTCGTGGGGTTCCAGTGATGACCCGTAGCCGCGTCCTCCGTGCTGCAATCGCGTTCTCGTGAATATGCACGGCGTGCATTCCCGGACTGACGTTCTCGACGTTGACCTCGAAGGTGATCCCGCCCGGTCTTCGACGAAATGTGCTTCGCCCGTCAGATCGCTTCCGCTCTTCGACATCAGCTGTGCCGCGGCGCGCGTCGGCACCATCTCGGTCTCGCTCTCTGTCTGGGTCTTGGCGGAGGGCGGCATCGACTGGGGATCCTGGGCTTCAGTCGTCTCCGCGGGCTCGTACTCGCCGCCATCACAGCCGAGCATGAGAGCTCCCGCAGCGAGACCGGCAAAAAGTGTCACGAGTGTCCATCTTATAAGGTGCACCATGTCTTCACCTCCTCGTCCCCGCGGGCATCAATGCCCCGGCCGTGAACGAGTCAAGGATAAACGTCCGTATCGCGGAGCGAGATACGGGCTCTTTCCTCGATTGGACACCGCGAAGGACCGGAGCATCTCTCAGAAATCGACGGCGCCTGATACGCGAAGGAGTCCAAATCCTCAAAGAAAACTCCGGTCCGCTGGTGCGGGCTGGGAAAGTGCCGACGTGGTGCGTTCGAACCTGATATTCGACAGCGTGCCGAAGCCCCAAGGCTCCGGCACCTGCCGAAAGCTTGCGACGGAGGTGTCATCGAGCTCGAACGTTCCCCAACACTCGATGTCCACGTACACGACACCCCTCTGTAGCGGTGCCGGTACTACGGTGGCTCGTCAAAACTCATCGAGGCGAGTCCGGCTATAAGCGACCCCTCGCTGCTCTTAGCCCGCTAGTTCACACCGTTTCCTCGATCGATCTGGCCGCGGATCTCTCCCCCAGGAAACGCCAGAGTGTGCACGTTCACGTAAGTTTCTCCGTCTCTCATCTTCTGGAGGAGGTCATCGAAGTTGGCGATTCCACCTGGACAGGCCGCCGAGTCCGGACGGGCTATGACGTCACCCGGGGTGATGATTCCTGAGGCGAGACGGCCTTTCGCGGTAACCCCGGAAGGCGCCGGCCCAAAGAGAAACACGACGACCGGACCGTTGACCCCTTGCTCACCGCAGTGGATATGTGATTGGATCACTCCGTCCAGACGACTCACGTTGAGATGGTAGGACATCTCGTCGCCGTTCTTGAGCTGGAACTTAGCAAGGCCCCTCGCTCGGGTACCGACGGGAGGAACTTCCTGGTCACCCGACAGAGGCGCGACGAAGTTCTCGACGGGCCCTTTAAGGTTTGATGGCCCAAGGGCTTCTAGAGCGGAGCTCGCGGACGTACCCGGTTCCGTTACGGCCGGGCCCACGGGAGAGGTGTAATCTTCCTTGCACCCGAGGGAAAGAAGACAAGAGAGAGCGAGAAACGCAATCCAAACTTGCCGCGTCATTGATTTTCCTTTCCGTGAGCGAAAGCGACCCATGTTAGTGAAGGACGTTGCCGCCGTCAGCAAACCACTTCACAAATGAGTCAATTCACGCGAGGGTGATACATCTCAACGTGCCCGACCGCCTTGGCGCTTATCCACAGGCTACAATTGGTAAGTCGCAGGCAGTGATGGGTGACTACAGAGAGCACGCGGTCGATCCGAGACTTCAGCCGTTTGTCGCGTGCTACTGGACCCACGACGTGACGAGCGCTCGGACACAATCTCACCCAGTGCTTCCCGACGGATGCATCGACATTCTCTTCGAGTCGAGGAGCGAGACGCTCATCGTCGTCGGCACGATGACGAAGACTCTCTGGGCGGAGCATCGGGGCCCTACACAGTTCGTCGGGGCTCGGTTCAGAGCGGGCGGAGCCGTGCCGTTTCTGCGTGAGCGCGCCGACCTCTTTACCGACGAGGCGATCGAGGCGGTGGCGGTACTCGGCTCGGCTGGCCTCGAGCTGGAGGAGCAACTTTTGGCTGGCGCCTCCATCGAAGAGAGAGTCCGCGCGGTCGAGCGGTTCCTCATTCAGCGACTGGAAAGGACAGCTATTGCTGTGGATCCGCGCATCGCGTGGAGCACCTCACGGCTCGTCCGTGACTCCCGATGCCGGATCGATTCGTTGGCCACCTCCCTCGGGATGAGCCGACAGTACGTTCGAAGACTGTTCCTCGAGCACACCGGGCTTTCGCCCAAGGAGTTTGCCCGAATCGCTCGATTGAAGAAGCTGGTGGCAGCAATGCCATCCATTCCCCATCTGGCCGAAGCGGCTCTTGCTTCCGGGTATGCCGACCAATCGCACATGACGCGTGAGTTCAAGGAGTTGGTGGGCGTCACTCCGGCCGCGTTCCTGGCGAATCGCTGAGTTTCCATTCGTTCAATCCCCGGGCCCTGGGATTGAACTAATCTGTACCTATGCCGGAGATTCCCGATGAGACCCAGATTATTCAAAACACTTTTCGTCTCCGCGGCCACGGTCGCGACCATGGGGGCCATGATGTCTAGCCAGGACAATGAGGGACGCATCGACTACATCGAGTTCGGGGCGATCGACCTGGAGCGCACCAAGGCGTTCTTTGGCGACGTATTCGGCTGGAAGTTCACCGACTATGGTCCGGACTACACCAGCTTCGAAGACGGCCGTCTCGCCGGTGGCTTCCGTCGAGACAACGCCACGCCTGGTGGGCCGCTTGTGGTGCTGTATTCCACCGACCTGGAAGAAACGCAGACCCGCGTCGAATCCGCCGGTGGTACCATTGCCAAGTCCATCTTTTCGTTCCCCGGCGGGCGGCGGTTTCATTTCCGCGATCCCAATGGGAACGAGTTGGCGGTTTGGTCGGACAGATGATGGAGTGTCGTCAGCCGGGGTCTACGCTCCGGTGAGGGTCGAGAGGCCAATTCGACACGGGCGTCACGAAATCCGCGACGGGAGCGCGAGGCAGTAGTTGCCTCCTTCCGCGAGATTGTGATCATCATTCCTTGCGGGTGTAGAGCCCGTCGAACCAGGGGTACCAGGTCTCTCCACCGTCTTTGGACTGCTCGATGAATTGCCGCACGGTGCCGTCCTCCCGCGGAGTAAAGGTCATTCTGAAGAGCTCCGACGAGCCATTCGGGTAGCGGTGCTCGCCTTCGAAGTGCATCGCGCCATCTCGCAGTCCTCCCGCGGCGAAGATCGATGTTCCCGCGGCGTCCACCCATACCTGGTGCCATTTCTTTTGGACGGCGTCGTAGAAATTCATGCTCTTGCCGGTGCTCCCGCCGACGGCCGCCCAGTTCTCCAGCAGAAAGCACCCGTTCGCGTGCTTTTCGATGCGGTTGTCCCCCGCCTTCTGACCTCCCGAAGTGACCTCCCAAGCGCCGATCCAGAAATCGAACACCCGGAACTCCGGAATGTGCTCGCAGGGCTCGGCGTTGCGACGGGCTCTGTCGATGAGCGCGGTGAAGCGCGGATCGTTCCTGAGGTCGGTAAACGCCCCTTCCGATTCGAGCTGACTCACCGACGAGAAGCCGGCGTCTAGTGCGCTCTCGAGCCGTTCGAGTGCGCCGGAGCGGTTTCCTGCGAGCACCTCGGCGCGGGCGAGGTGGAACCTCGTCAGCGGGGGCACGAAACCGAGCCCGTCCGCCTTCTCCATCGCCGCGATCGCTTCCGGGTAGCGGGACAACGACAGGAGCGAGATCCCGAGCCGGATCCAAGCCCGCCCGTTCTCCGGCTCGCTCTCCACCACTTCCTGATAGGCGGCGGCAGCCCGGCTCCAGTCCTCAGCCTGGAAGTACTTTTCGGCCTCGTCGACGGGCTGAAGGCTCACGAAAAACAAGAGAAACGCGCGCATGGGTTTCGACCTCCGCACCGAGATTAGTCCCTTGCCTCGTCCCGTCGGCCTGACTTTTCTCTGATTTCGCGGGCCCCGCTAGAATAACGCCAATGTCTCATGCCGATCGCCTGCGGTTCGGCGAGTTCGAGCTGGACTTGCGAACCGAGGAGTTGTTCGAGAACGGTCACCCGGTGAAGCTGGCGCGCCAGCCCTTCCGAGTCCTGAGTACGCTTGCCCGTCGGCCCGGGGAAATTGTCGGTCGCGACGAGCTACGCACGATCCTGTGGAGCGAGGGAACCCACGTCGATTTCGAGGGGAGTCTGCACTCGTGCATCAAGCAAGTGCGGGCCGCCCTTGGTGACGATGCCAGCGCGCCGAGATTCATCGAGACCCTCCCGCGGCGCGGCTACCGGTTTCTTCCAAGCACCAGGAAGCCGCCGAGGGGCCCGACGCGAGCAGCCGCTCTAGCTGTCGCCGGCATGGCCGTTATCGTCGGGGTGCTCGTCGCGAGTCGACGGTCGGGAGAAGTAATGCCGGAGGGTCCTTTGACTCTCGTCGTACTCCCGTTCGAGGACCCGTCGTCCGTCCACCGAGGACCGATGCTGGCGGACGAAGTTGGCCGGGAGCTCGGCGGTCTCGATCCTTCTCGGCTCGCCGTCCTCGCATCGTCTTCCGCTTCCCGCTTCCGCCTATCGAGAGTTACGATGAGCACCGACTACGCGCTTTCCGGGCGTTTGAACGACGGGCAAATCGAGGTCGAGCTCGAACGAAAGGGTGTGCGGTTGTGGCGGGGGAGCGCTCGCGACGTCTCGTCGCTCGTCGCCGCTCTCGTCCCAAAGCTGTTGCCCGATGTGCGTACCGAAGAATCCGAGCCGCTAGATGCCGAAGCCTATGACGCGTACCTCAAGGGACGGTACCATCTGAATCGTGGCGAGAGGGAAAGCCTCGCGTATGCCGAACGTTACTTCGGAGAGGCTCTGGCAAAGGACGAAGGCTTCGCTGACGCTCACGTCGGACTCGCCACGGTTCACATTCTCGAGCGGCGTTTCGACGCAGCCGCCAGCGAGGCGAGGCGGGCCATCGAGCTTTCTCCTTCCGCGGAGGCGCATTTCGCTCTCGCTCTCGCGCGCTGGTACGGGGATTGGGACTGGACCGGCGCGGGACAATCCTTTCAGCGGGCTCTCCTCGCAAACCCCGGCTTCGCCAAAGCCCATCACTGGTACGGTTACTACTTGACTGGCCTCGGACGGCACGTCGAGGCCATCGAGGCAATCGAGCGCGCTCGGAGGCTCGACCCCCTTTCTCCTCAGGTGCAATCGGACGTCGGGTGGTTCTATTACTTCGCGGGACGATTCGAGGAGGCCCTCACGGCCTGCGAGAGGACGCTCGAGCTCGAGCCCGGATTCGACCTGGCCGAGGCGTGCCTCTTCGAGTCCCGTCTCGCACTGGGCCAAGAGGCCGGGCAGCCTCCGATGCCAGACGATCCCTACACTCGTGCCGTCGAGCTCGTGAGAGCGGGGCGGACGCGAACCGCCCTCGACTCTCTTGCGGAAGCGATCGAGAAGAAGAGCGCCTGGGTGCCTATGCTGGACGTCGATCCGCGATTCGAGCCATTGCGGAAAACAACCGGCTACGTGAGACTTCTTGAGGCTGCCGGATTTCGTTGAGACCATCTTCGTGCCGTATCAGAGAGGCGCTCGTGCTGCGACAGGGTCGTTGAAGCTCATCGAGGGGGCACGACGTCTCGGTCGGGAAGTGGACACGCTTTCGTTCGACGCTCCGGTGACCCACGTTTACAATCCGCTGTCCTACGCCTGGGAGCCTCACCGTCGGTATCTGGAGCGATTCGGTCAGACGGATCGCGAGGTCGTCCTCGTGGGGATGAACCCTGGTCCCTGGGGCATGGTACAGACCGGAGTACCCTTCGGCGACGTGGAGATGGTTCGCGACTGGCTGGGCATCGACGGTCGCGTGGGCCGGCCGAAGAAGGAGCATCCGCGGCGTCCGGTACGCGGCTTCGAATGCCATCGAAGCGAAGTGAGCGGTCACCGGCTGTGGGGATGGGCTCATGAGCGCTTCGGCTCGCCCGAACGTTTCTTCGAGCGTTTCTTCGTCCTCAATTACTGCCCACTGGCATTCCTCGAACAAAGCGGCCGCAACCGGACGCCGGACCACCTGCCGGCGAGGGAGGCCGTGCCCCTATTCGAGCTTTGCGATGGGACGCTCCGCCGGGCCATTCTGTTTCTCAGCCCGCGTTGGGTCCTCGGAATCGGCCGTTTTGCCGAACGACGAGCCCAGCGAGCTCTGGCCGGCCTGGAGGTCAATATTGGGTTCCTGTCGCACCCGAGCCCGGCCAATCCTCGATCGAATCGTGGCTGGGAACGCCTCGTCGAAGAGCAGCTTCACTCCCTCGGCATCGAGCTGCCCTGACTAGAATTCAGCGGGAAGCATGAAGGTGTACAAAACTCTGCTCGAGCTGATCCCTGAGATCGAACGGATCAGCGATCGGGAGGCCGTTCTGTACGACCGAGGCTACCGGACCGAGAAGTGGAGCGGTCGCGAGCTCTCGCGCCGGATCGCGGGCGCGACGCTGGCTTTCGACGAGCGAGGGTACGGTAAAGGCGACCGGATCCTCATCTGGAGCGAGAACCGGCCGGAGTGGATGGCGGTTTTCTGGGGTGCTCTGGCACGCGGCATCACCGTCGTTCCCATCGACTCCCAGTCCTCTCCAGACTTCGTAAACCGGGTTCAGAACGAAGTCTCGGCGCGTGCCGTCGTCCACGGCACGAGCGTCGAGATCGAGGGCGTCGAGCTCGAGCCGCTCCCGATCGAACGCGCCTGTCCTTCCGCGGATGTGCCCGTCGAGCCCGTGGAATCGAGCCCCGACGACGTGGTGCAGATTCTCTACACGTCCGGCACCACGGGAAAGCCGAAGGGAATCGTCCATCGCCATCGCCATCTGGTTGCGAATCTGAATCCGATTCGAACGGAGATCGAAAAGTACGCGCTCTACGCGAAGCCGTTTCAGCCGATCCGCTTTCTGGAATTGCTTCCCTTGAGCCATGTCTTCGGGCAATTCACGGGGATGTTCTTACCTCTGGTAATGAAAGGGTCGGTCGCTTTTGTCAAGGAAATGCATCCGAGTGCGGTGATCGAGACCATCCGAAAGGAACGGATCTCCGTGCTCGTTGCGGTGCCGCGCTTTCTGAGTCACCTTCACCGGCACGTCGAGTGGCGTTACCGGCTCCCCGAACGTACATCATCTCGATTCGAGAAGGGACTGGTCGGTGGTTTTGCGCGATGGTGGCAACATCGCGAGGTGCACTCGGCATTCGGCTGGAAGTTTTGGGCGATCGTATCGGGAGGGGCACGGCTTCCGCCCGACGAGGAAGCCTTCTGGTTCCACCTCGGCTTCGTTCTCGTGCAAGGCTACGGTCTCACCGAGACGAGCTCGGTGGTGAGCACGAACCATCCGCTGCATCCCACGCGCGGCTCGCTGGGCAAAGCGGTAGGAAGCCAGCAGATCCGACTCGCGGAAGATGGAGAGATCCTCGTCCGCGGCGACAACGTTTCCTGGGAGGTCTTCGGAGTGAAGGCACTCCCAGGAACGAACGACGACGAAGAGTGGCTGCGAACCGGAGACATCGGCGAGATGGGACCCGACGGCACGCTTTATTACAAGGGTAGGAAGAAAGACGTCATCGTCGGCGCCGACGGTTTGAATGTCTATCCCGTGGACGTCGAAACGGTCCTCAACGACGCTCCCGAGGTCAGCGAGGCGGTCGTAATCGGCAGGCCGACGGACAAGGGCGACGTCATCCACGCGGTGCTTCTGCTCGCCAAGCGCGACGCCGATCCATCCGACGTGGTACAGAGGGCTAACCGCCGGCTCGAGCGCCACCAGAGGATTCGCGAATGGACCGTTTGGGAGGAGGAAGATTTCCCCAGAACGTCATCCACGCTCAAGATCAAGCGACAGGACATCCAGCGCGCGGTCGAGAGCGGTTCGACTTCGAGTGCATCGAGGGAGCCGGCGGCGATGTCCTCGACGGCGCTGTCCCTGCTCGCACGCCATCTCGGTCGTGCTTCCGAGTCGATTCGTTCCTCGGACGCCCTGTCGGAGGATCTCGGCCTGACTTCGCTCGACCGCATCGAGCTCATGACGGATCTCGAGGAGCACTATGGCATCGAGCTTTCTGAGGGTGAGATGGCGCGCATCGAGACCGTAGACGAGCTCGAGAGTTGGCTTGGGGCAGAGATCACGGCTTCCGCAGCGCCGGACTCGGTGAAAGGCGTCTCGCCGCGAGCGCCAGGGCGAAGCGGCAAGGTCGAATCCCCAACCCCATTCGAGGGTCTCGTGCGCTACTCACGTAGCCGGCCACTTCGTTTTCTTCGAGACGGCTTCCGTCGTCTGGTAATGCTTCCGCTATTCCGCCGCTACCTCCCGCTCGCGGTCGAGGGAAGTGTGAAAGACATCAGGGGTCCGGTAATCTTCGCGCCGAATCACACGAGCAGCCTCGACACCATCGCGCTCATCGCCGCACTCCCGCCAGCATGGCAGGCTCGGATCGCTCCCGCGATTTCCCAAGACACTTTTCGTGCGTACCTCGAAGGAAGCGGATCCCTCATCCAACGCCTGCTTTCGGGGCTCCAGTACTGGCTTGCCGTCGTGCTCGTGAACGTCTTTCCGCTGCCCCAGAAGACGCAAGGTGTGCGCAAAGCCCTGCAGTTCGCCGGGCGCCTCGCGAACGAGGGTTACGCGATCGTCATTTTTCCGGAGGGAGAAAGGACTCCCGACGGCGAGACGCACGCCTTTCGACCCGGAGTCGGGCTCATGGCGGTGCGCCTGCAGCTTCCCGTCGTACCGGTACACATCGACGGACTTTACCAAGTTCTACCGGTGGGGGCGCGGTGGCCCAAGCCGGGTCGGGTCCGGGTCCGTTTTGGAGCCCCACTGCGCTTTGCCGAGGACGCTGATTTTCGAGAAGCAGCCGGGCGCGTGGAGAGAGAGGTCCGTAATCTCGCGTGAGCGGGGCGCCCGTTCCTTTGTCTACGTGTCGGGAGACGGCTGTTGTTCCGCGAGAAAGTTTATCGTCCTCGGAGCGATGGGTCTGTACTCGTCCCGCTCGAGCCCTCTGACCCCGAAGGCGGCATTCTCGATACCCTTGTTCTGCGGCGCGATCCTCCAGCTGCAGGCCGGCATGCTCTTCGGCCCCACACCGGGCTCCGATCGCGCGATGGCGATGACCGCGTTGGTGGCCTACGCACTCCTCGCGGCGACGATCGCTTGTCTGGAGAAAGGAACGGCCCTCGGCGAAAATCGTCGAGAACGCTGAAGCCCGCCAGCCCCTGGGCTAATCCATGCGGGTCCCGTAGAGGTAGTCACTCAAGACGTTCTCGAGCGCTTCCTGTCGTCCGCTGACGCGCTCGGGCTCGCCGCTCGAAGCCGCCCAGGCCTCGAGCTCGGGAAGCGTGACGTTTCGGCTCATGATCTTGCGCCCCATCTCCGAGTCACGAAACTTGGCGTAGCGCTCGCGGATGGCGCTCGCGAGGACCCCATCGCGAGCGATCTTTTCGGCGACGAGAAGCGCTCTCGCGAACGTATCCATGCCACCGATGTGCGCGTGGAAGATGTCCACGGGATCGAACGAACCGCGTCGGACCTTGGCGTCGAAATTGAGCCCGCCGTTCTCGAGACCGCCTTGATTCAGAATCACCATCATCGCCATCGTCGCGGCGTGCAGGTCCGTCGGGAACTGGTCGGTGTCCCAGCCGAGAGTGGGGTCGCCACGGTTGATGTCGAGGCTTCCGAGCTTCCCCGCGCTCGAGGCGACGATCAAATCGTGCTCCCATGAGTGCCGAGCCAGCGTGGCGTGATTGGCCTCGATATTGAGCTCGAATCGGTCGAACAGGTCGAACTCTCGGAGGAAATTGAGCGTCGTGGCGGCGTCGAAGTCGTACTGATGGCTCGTCGGCTCCATGGGCTTCGGCTCGATGAGGAGCGTTCCCGAAAAGCCCGCTTGTCTCGCATAGTCCGACGCCAGCTGAAGAAACGCAGCCATCTGCTCGCGCTCCCGCTTCATATCGGTGTTCAGAAGCGTCGTATATCCCTCCCGTCCGCCCCAGAACACGTATGCGCTTCCCCCGAGCTCCACGGTCGCGTCGATGGCGCGTCGTACCTGTGCCGCCGCGTGGGCAAAAACGAGAGGGTCAGGATTGGTAGCGGCGCCGTGCGTGTAGCGCGGATGGCTGAAGAGATTGGCCGTTCCCCACAAGAGCTTCACACCTGTTTCCCTCTGGAGCCGGGCGGCTCTCTCGACCATCCGGTCGAGATGCGTCTCAGGAGCGATATCCCGGTCGTGGAAACAGTAGTATCCGACACCGAGTTTTCGAAAGAGCTCGAAGGCCGCGTCCATCGTGGACGCGGCCGCGCCCACCGGGTCCGACTCGACGCCCCAGGGGCGCTCGAAGCTTCCGCCGCCAAATGTATCCGCACCCGTTCCCCGGAGCGCGTGCCAGTAACAGACGGCGAACTTTAGGTGGTCCGACATCTTCTTTCCACCGACCACACGATCGCGGTCGTAGTACCGGAACGCCAGGGGATTCTTTGAGTCGGGACCCTCGTAGAGAACGGATTCCTTGATCTCGGGGAAATAGCTCTTCATGGACTTCTCTCCTGCGGTGTCCGCCAAACTTACGTTATCATCACGCCACCGAGGACGGCTATGAGGAAGCTGGACGTTTTCAATCACATCATGCCGCGACCCTTCTACGATCTGATGATGAAAGTCGCCCCCGAGCATCGGGATATGGGTAAGCGCGTAAGGGCGATTCCCATGCTCTTCGATCTCGACGAGCGCTTCCGGGTGATGGATCTCTTCGAAGACTACCACCAAGTGCTTTCGCTGGCGTCGCCTCCCATCGAGGTCTTCGGGCCTCCCGACATCGTGGGGGAGCTCGCATGCGCGGCCAACGATGGGATGGCCGAGCTGGTCGATCGCCATCCCGATCGGTTTCCGGCATTCGTCGCCGCCCTTCCAATGAACGATGTCCCGGCCGCGCTCGACGAGGCGCGCCGGGCCGTCGAAAAGCTCGGAGCTCGGGGCCTACAGCTCTACTCGAACGTACTGGGCCGCCCCCTCGATTCGCCCGAGTTTCTGCCGCTTTTCGATCTGATGGCCGGCTACGATCTTCCCATCCTGCTGCACCCCGCCCGGGGCGCCAGATTTGCCGACTACCCCGTCGAGAACAGCTCGAAGTACGAGATCTGGTGGGCTTTTGGCTGGCCCTACGAGACGAGCGTCGCCATGGCCCGGATCGTGTTCGCCGGACTCTTCGACCGGCATCCCAACCTCAAGGTCATCACGCACCATTTGGGCGCCATGGTTCCCTACTTCGAGGGGCGCGTGGGCCCGGGTTGGGACCAGATCGGAAGCCGCACCTCGGGCGAGGACCTGGCCCGGGTGGCCCAGAGGTTGAAGAGGCGACCTCTCGACTACTTCCACATGTTCTACGGCGATACGGCCGTTTTCGGTTCGCACGCGGCAACCGAGTGCGGGCTGTCGTTCTTCGGCGCCGATCGCGTTCTGTTTGCCTCCGATGCCCCCTTCGATCCGGAGAAGGGACCGATGTACATTCGCGAGACGATTCGCGTTCTCGATGCGATCGCCATCTCCACCGAGGACCGCGAGAAGATTTACTTCCGTAACGCCGAGAAGCTCCTCAAGGTCGGTAAACGTCCGTGGTAGGGAAGAACGCGTACCAGCCGAACCAGAAAGCGTTGTGTCCTGACAGGCGCGGGAGCGATTCGCCGCTCGGGGAAACGAGCGCCTCCTCTTCGACGCGCCAGCGTTCGCGCGTCTTCCGCTCGACGAGAACGCCTGCGTCCTCCCCAAAAGCAAACTGTCTCTCACCAGCTTCGTAGGCTCGAACGGCGCCGGAGTCCGGGCTCGTCACGAGAACAAGACTCGTACCGCCGAGCCTGTCGTGAACCACGCGTTCGGATTTCAAAAGCTCGATGGGGTAGGCTTTGGGCCTTCCGTTGACGATCAACCCGAAGATCCATTCTTTGACTCGAAGCGAGTCATTCCTCAGCCATACCGGAAACATCGTCTCGTCGGAAGCAAAATAGTCCTCGTAAGGGCTGCGAGTGTAGTCCCGATCGAAGCCGGTCCCGTTGATATCGAGAACGAGCGTCGTCGGGTGCCGCTTTCGCCAATCACCCCAGGTCGAAACGACCAGCGGACGTTTCTCGAGGCGAATCCCAGACTCGGCGAGCCGACCGACGACGGGCTCACCCGTGAGGTTGTTCCAGAGGCTGTTGGTCGGTCGGTCGTACATGAGCTTGTTGGAGCGATACAGAAGACCCGAGGATCCAAAGGTGAAGGGTTCTTTGCCCTCGCGAGAGGGGTGCTCGCCGTCGAACAAAATGCCCGAGCCGCAGAGCGTGCAATAGGAGAGCGTCACATGGCGTCCTCCGACCACGTCGTTTGCCATCTCGTGGGCGTCGAGGATTCGGTGCGGGTAGGCCTTCGCTTCTCCCGCGAGAAACACCCCGAAGACACGCTCGTCGTCTTTCAAATAGGTCGCCGCGTGCGCCGGAACGAAGCCCGGGCGGTCGAGAGCTGGAATGCCGTCTTTGTTGACACCGCCCCATTCGATCTCCTCCGCTCGTATTCGGAACACGAATCGTGGTTGGAAGTAGCCGCGGAAAGCCGGATCGTAACGTTCGAAAACGAAACGTTTGAACAAAACGTAACCTTCTTTGGGCTCGATCTCATCGTGACGGCCAACCCATTCCGCCCAACTTCGACGGGGGTTCGACCCGCTCGTGTCTCCGGCGAGAGCTTCCATGAGCACCGCGATCTCGTTGGCGATCGATGGGAGCTGTGCCGTGTAGTGATAGTAGAGGACGTCGTTCAGCCCCGCCATCACCGTGAGGTCTCGAGCTTCCCGCAGTCGATCGATTGCCGCCCGGCGAACGGCCGGCTCGTCGGAGAACAGCTCGCGAGCGTCGGACCACGATACGGTGCTGGCGACAATCGCCGCTGCGATCAGCATTTCCGCGAATGGTAGCACGCAGGTTCGGGTGAACGACGCAAGCTGATTGACGTCCGCTCATGGAGCGACGAGGATAGGGGCTCGAAAAGGAGGCCCAATGGTACGTCTGTCGCTTCTCGGACTTTTCTTGACCGCTGTGGCATGCGAGCCGTCAACGCCCGCGCCTGCCGAGCGTTTCTCGCAGGATCGACTGATGGAGCACATCCGGACCCTTTCCTCGGATGAGTTCGGGGGCCGCAGTCCAGGCTCCGCGGGGGAGGAGAAGACAGTCGCCTACCTTACCGATGCGTTTCGAAGCTATGGACTCGCAGCGGGAAACCCGGACGGTACCTACGTGCATAAGGTGCCTCTGGTTGGCATCACCAACACGAGCCGGGTATCGCTCGTTCGGAGCGGCGGGGAAGAGGAGCTCGCGGACGGGGAAGCCTACGTTGCCTGGACGAAGCGGGTCGTGGAGGAAGTTGCGGTCGAAGCGGAGCTCGTCTACGTCGGCTACGGAGTCGTCGCGCCGGAATACGACTGGGACGATTACAAGGGCGTTGACGTGATGGGCAAGATCCTTGTCATGCTCGTGAACGACCCGCCCACCGAGGGGGCGTTCGGGGACGAAGCCATGACGTATTACGGAAGGTGGACATACAAGTACGAGATCGCGGCTCAGAAAGGTGCCGCCGGCGCTTTCATCGTCCACGAGACCGGCCCAGCGGGCTACCCCTGGGAGGTCGTTCGGGGAAGTTGGTTGGGCGAGCAGTTCGATCTAGAGACCGAGGATCGCAACGCTGGGCGCGTCGCGGTCGAGGGATGGTTCTCTCGAAGCGCGGCTCAATCGCTCTTCGAGCGGGCGGGCCTCGATCTCGCGGAACAGAAGCGAGCCGCCGCGGATCGCGCCTTTCAGCCTTTGCCGCTCGGCGTGAGCTTGCGCGCCTCGATCAAAAACCAGCTCCGGAACGTCGATTCCAAAAACGTCGTGGCACGAGTCGTGGGGGCGGAGGTTCCCGAGGAGACGATCCTCTACGTGGCGCATTGGGATCACCTGGGAACGCAGGAAGGCGGCAACGGAGACAAGATCTATAACGGCGCCTATGACAACGCGACGGGAACGGCCGGCCTTCTCGAGCTCGCGCGCGCTTTCGCGGCGCTCGAGCCGACGCCCCGACGGTCGGTCCTCTTCCTTGCCGTAACCGCCGAGGAGCAAGGGCTCCTGGGCTCGCGCTTCTACGCCCGGCATCCGCTCTATTCACCGTCCGAGACGGTAGCCGCGATCAATATGGACGGACTCAACATATGGGGCAGGACGACGGATGTGACGGTTGTCGGAATGGGCCAATCGTCGCTCGACGATCTCGCCCGCGAGCTCGCTGCGGCTCAGGGTCGAGTGCTCGAGCCCGATGCCGAACCGGAGAAAGGCTATTACTATCGCTCCGATCACTTCGAGCTCGCGAAAATCGGGATTCCCGCCTTTTACCCCGACGTGGGCGTCCACTTCGAGGGGAAGCCCGAAGGATGGGGCAAGCAGCGCCGCGAGAACTACGTCGCGGAGGATTACCACAAGCCGTCCGACGAAGTGAAAGACTGGTACGACCTTTCGGGGATGGTGCAGGACCTGGACCTCTTTTTCGCCATGGGAGAACGGCTCGCGACGAGCGATGAGTGGCCCGAGTGGAGCGAGACGAGCGAGTTCCGGGCCGTGCGTGAGGCGTCTCGACCCTGAGCGGTCTCGATCCCCCGACCGCGACTCGCCGTTATTATTAGATTTTGTCAATAATATAGGCCATGCGGCGGGATTCGCTCGGTGAGCTCGAACAGCTTCTCATGCTTGCCGTTGCTAGACTCGGGGCCGATGCCCATGGAGCCGAGATTCAGAGGGAGCTCGAGGAGCTGGCGTCGAGACCGCTGACGATCAGTACCATTTACGTCACGCTGGTTCGGTTGGAGAAGAAGGGGTACGTACGATCGGCGCGCGGCGAGCCCCGGCCGATCCGGGGCGGCAAAGCCAAGCGGTGCTTCAGACTCACACCCAGAGGTGTGCATGTGCTCGAGGAATCGCGCATCGTGCTCGAGCGCATGTGGGCCGGAGCCGACGTTTCCGCGGATCCGGAGAGGCGTTGAGCGATGCCGCCAATGCTCGCGCGCTGGCTCATTGAGCAGCTAACACCCCGGACGTTGCGAGAGGACCTTCTCTCCGCCCTGAAAGAGGGTTTCGAGAGGCGCGCGCGCACCCACGGGGCGGGCGCGGCCCGCGCCTGGTACTGGCGACAACTACTCTCATTCGATTGGGTGCGCCTGCGTCGTGAGTGGCCCCGAGATGAGCACCTGAAGGAGGCTTGGATGCACTCGTTCTGGCAGGACGCGCGGTTTGCCTTTCGATCGTTCTCGCGGAGCCCCGGGTACGCTATCGTCGTCGTGGTGACGCTTTCGCTCGGCATCGGCGCCAATGTCGCTCTCATGAGCGTCGTCCGGGCCGTGCTGCTGAAGCCGCTGCCCTACGAGAACCAGGAGCGCGTCGTCACCATCTGGAGCCAGTGGACCGGGTTCCCCAAGACGTGGGTCTCGATTCCCGAGTACCGGATGTATCGGGAGACCATCCAGAGTCTGGACGAAGTGGCTTTGTACTTCTCGACCAGCGCGAACCTCGAGGACCGTCACGACCCCGAGCGCGTTGGTCTCGCTGCGGTTACTCCGAACCTCTTCGAAGTGCTCGGTGCTTCTCCGTCGATTGGCCGCGCCTTTTCTGCCGAGGAAGCAAAGCGGGAAGTGAGCGACGTCATACTCCTGTCACATCGCATCTGGGAGCGTCGCTTTGGGGGAGACGATTCTCTCCTGGGTGCTCGGATCGAGATGGACGGTGTGCCCCGTACCGTGATCGGTGTCCTCCCCGAGCGATTTCAGCTGCCCACCGACTTCAACGCGGAGGCGCCGACCGACGTCTATGTGCCGCTCGACGTGCCGCAGGGATTCGAGACCTTGCCGAGGCTCGGGGGAAGCCATTCGTATTACGCGGTGGGTCGACTCGCGAAAAGCGCCTCGCTGGCGGAGGCGAGGGCGGAGTTTCTCGCGGCGAACGAGCGCGACACCGCAGATGGCATCTATACCCCAGACTGGCGTTTTCGCACGCTGGTGATTCCCGTGTCCGAGGACGTCGTGGGAGACGTGCGACCGGCGCTGCTGGTCCTGCTCGGTGCCGTGGGGTTCGTACTCCTCATCGCCTGCACGAACGTCGCCAGCGTCGTCCTCTCTCGAGGCCACGAGCGCTCGCGGGAGGTCGCCCTTCGAAGCTCGCTCGGGGCGAGCTTCGGCCGGGTGTTTCGGCAGTTGATCACCGAGAGCGTTGTGTTGGCCGCGATGGGAGGACTCACGGGGCTCGTTTTGGCATATTGGGCGATCGACGCGCTCGTCGCCCTGGAGCCAGGAAGTATTCCCCGGCTCACCGAAGCCCGCGTCGATGGGGGCGTTCTGCTTTTCGCGCTCGGTGCGACGCTTGCCACCGCGCTCCTGTTCGGCGTCATACCGGCGATCGCCACGGCTCGTTCCAGCCTGAGGTCGGCGGTTGGTGACCCGGTTCGCGCCTTCGGCTCGGGCGTCTTCGGCCAACGTCTGAGGGGGGGCCTCGTCGCCTTGCAGATGGCCCTGGCCGTCGTTCTGGTCGCCGGGGCAGGGCTCATGATCCGAACGTTCGCCACGCTCGTCCGCGTCGATCCCGGTTTCCGAATAGAAAATGTCCTTACGTTCCGTTTGTCGGCCCCAATGGGCAGCTATCCCGACTCGCCCTCCATTCTGTCGCTCTTCGAGCGTGTGCGCGAAGGCCTTCGAGCGCTGCCGGGTGTCGAGGAAGTGGGAGCGGTGAGAGTGCTGCCCCTCGCGACCTCCATCGGGGACTACGGCACTCGCATCGAGGGCTACGAGCCACGTCCTGGAGAGAATCCAGCGGCCGATTGGCAAGTGGCGTCGCCGGGATATCTCGAGGCCATGGGTATTCCGCTGGTCGAGGGCCGCACCTTCACCGATGAAGATCGACCCGACACGGAGCCGGTAATCCTCGTGAACGAATCCATGGCGATGAAGTACTGGCCGGGGCAGAGCGCGATTGGCAAGCGCATCATGATCGGCGGGGCGGAGGACCCTCCCTGGGCCCGGATCGTTGGGGTGGTCGGCAACGTGCGTCACAACGGGATCACAGCGGAGATCAAATCGAAATGGTATCGGCCACTGAGCCAGTTTCATCAGTCGTCCGGATTCACACCCAGCGCGGTGACCTTCGTAATGCGCACGAATGGGTCGGCCGAGTTGCTGGCGCGATCCGCCCGCGACGTCGTGCGCGAAGTCGATCCGAAGCTCCCTGTCTCCGACGTCAGAACTCTTCGAGACGTGTTTTCTCGGTCCATGGGATCGTCGAGATTCACCATGGCTCTCCTCGTCCTGTTGTCGGGGCTGGCTCTCGCGCTCGCGGTCGTCGGGGTCTATGGCGTTGCCTCGTATGTGGTAGGACAGAGGACCCGGGAGATCGGCCTTCGCATGGCGCTGGGCGCCTCTCCGTCGAAGATGCTCCGGTTGGTGATCCGACAAGGTCTCGTTCTAGCCGCCTTGGGGACCTCCGTCGGCGTGGTCGCGGCCTATTCACTGACAGGGTCGATGGATTCGTTACTGTACGGCGTGGAACCGCGAGACCCATTAACGTTTGCTCTCGTACCGCTCGTTCTCTTCGCAGCAGCACTGGCCGGCTCGGTGATTCCGGCGGTGCGAGCCTCCCGAGTCGATCCGGTTCGGGCTCTTCGAGCTGAGGCGTTGTAAGAAGGTTGCGTCGCTGAGCCCGTCTTGTCTAAAATTACAGGTTCTTGGAATCGAACATCGCGGAAATCATCGACCGAGACGGGTTTGCCGCAATTCCCGACGCCATATCTCCCGACCTGGTGTCCGAACTGAGAGCCGCTGTTTCCTCGGTCGAGGAAGGTCCCGGTGTCGTCAGGCGTGGTGAGGTCTATGCATTCCGGAATCTGTTCCAGAATGCGCCAAGGACGAAGACTGCGCTCCATGTGCCCGCGCTCAAGGAATTAGTCGGAGCCGTGCTGGACGGCGACGCTTTTTGTGTACGCGGGATCTTTCTCGACAAGAGCCCGCGCGCGAACTGGTCGGTTCGATGGCACCAAGACGCGACCATTACGGTGAAGGAGCGCGGTGATGCCGTGGGTTTCGGCCCCTGGTCGATGAAAGCGGGTGTTCAGCACGTGATGGCGCCGCCGGGTGTCCTCTCCGCGATGTTGTCGGTGCGGATACACCTCGACGACTGCTGCGAAGAAGATGGAGCGATGAAGGTGATACCAACGTCGCATCAATATGGGCGTCTTCCCGAAGACAGTATCGGTCAGTTCACCCGAATCGAAGCTACGGTTTGCGAGGCAAAGAAGGGCTGCCTCTTTGCGATGAGGCCGCTTTTACTCCACTGTTCTCACCGTGGTCGCCGCCCCGGTCCCCGGCGCGTCATCCAGCTCGACTTTTCCGCCCGTAAGCTCCCGTTGCCGCTGGAGTGGAACGAGAGCTATTCCCTTTCGTAAACGACCTCGCCGCCCACTAGCGTATAGAGTACTTTCGCGTCGAGTAGGCGTGCGGGCGCGGTCCGCCCGACCTCGACGAGATTCGTATCGAAAACGGCGATGTCGGCCAGCATTCCCGATGCGAGCGTTCCCTTGACGGCTTCCTCGAAGCACGCCCAGGCCGGTGTTTTGGTATAGGCCTCGATGGCTTCCTCGATGGTCAAACGCTGATCCGCGTACCAGCCCTCCTTGGGCTCGCCGGTGAGCGTCTGACGACTCACCGCGGCGTAGAGCCCATATACGGGACTCAGATAGTAGCGCGCTGCGTTCGTTCCCGGGGAGTCGCTTCCGAAGATGATCGTGGCCCCCGATTCCTTCAGTTTTCGGAACGCATAAGCGCCGAGCGATCGCTCCTTGCCGATGCGTTCCTCCATCCACCGCATGTCGTCGGACACGTGGTAGGGATTGACCTCGGCGACGAGGTTCAGCTTGCCGAACCGCTCGAAGTCGTCGGGGTGCAAGACCTGCGCGTGAATGACGCGCCAGCGGTGATCGGAATCCACCATCTTCGCGTTGGTGAGAACCCTCTCGAAGATATCGAGGATGATGCGGTTGCCCAGATCACCGATGGCATGGATATGAGGCGGGACCCCCGTGGGCAGCCATTGCTCGATGAGCTTCTCCATGTTGCCCGGAGGGTAATCCGAATAGTGATCGGACGAGCCGAGCTCGAAAGCCGCTCCGTCCACACTCTCGGGGAGCATCGGAGGACGAAGATATCCCCGGTTTCCCGGATCGTGATCGTAGTCCGTGAAGAACATGGCGCCGCTCGAGCCCATGATTCCGTCGACCCACCCCTTGTACCCAACCAGCTTCAACCAATCGTCTCCGAAGCCGCGGGAAAGGCCGAGAGCGGCCACGTGCTCCGCCTGAAAGACGTTCGGCCGGATCATGATGCGTACGGTCAGCTCGCCATTTTCTTTCAGATGCTGGTAGGCCATGAGCTGCTCCGCCGAGGTCAGATCCTGAATCGTCGTGACGCCGCCTTCGCGCGCCTCCTTGAGCACGGCACGCACCTGGATGAGGCGCTGCTCGAACGAGATCGGGGGAATCACTTTCTGAACGAGATCGAACGCGCTCCCGGTAAGGATTCCCGTCAGTCGGCCGCTCGCGTCCTTTACGATCCCACCGTCGGGCGGATCGGGAGTCGATTCGTCGATGCCCGCAAGATCCAGCGCCAGGCTGTTCGCGAGGTGCATGCTTCGATCGAAGCGGCTGACCAGAACAGGGTGTTTCGTCGTGGCGGAATCGATGAGATTGCGGTCGGGTGTGAACGGGCCTCCCGTGGCCTCTCCCGAGGCCGCTTCTCCGCTGGAGCCCACGCTCCACTGCTCGTAAGCGCCCCACATGCCGCGGGTGATCCAGCTTCCATCCGGAAGCCGCGATGCCGTCGCCTCGATTCGCTCGCGAAACGCCTTGGGCTGGTGCACGTCCAGGAGGTTTACGCCGGTGAGGAGTGCACCGGTTCCGTCGACGTGCACGTGGGCATCGTTGAAACCGGGGGAAACGAAGGCGCCGTTCAGATCGATCTCGCGCGTGCTTGCCCCGAGGTAGCGCCGTGCCTCGTCATCGGTGCCGACGGCAATGATGCGCTCGCCTTTGATGGCGACAGCCGTGGCCCAGGGTTTGGCGTCGTCGAGAGTGTACACGCGTCCGTCGAACAGAATGAGGTCGGCCGTGTCCTCGGCCCGCGCGAACACCGCGGCCCCGAGGAATACAACGAGCGCGTAACTCCGCATATCCCAAACCTCCTGGAGCCGTAAGCGTATTGCGATGGGCGCGAGGGAAGCAAGTAAGTCTGTCTCTGGAAGGGGACCAGACCGGGGTTGAGGCGACGCGACCGTAGAAAATCACACCGGAAGCACCGAAATGCCGAGCTCCTGCGAAAAGAACTGGAACTCCGCTCGATTCGCGGTAACGACGGTGGCGCCGTGTCGGCGAGCCGTCAAAGCGATCAGAGCGTCGTTCTGGAAATCCCTTCGCTTGCGTCTATGCCAGCCCCGGGCGTCTCCCAGCCCTCTGATAAGCAGTCCCGCTTCCCACCAGTCCGGCGCCTGCGGAGTCCAGACGACCGTTGCTCGTTTCACGAGATTCTCGACTAAACTCTGGGCCAACGGGGCACGCGCACCGCGGCGGAGCTCGAGAGGACCACTGCGGAATGACGAACGATGAACGCCTGGCGAACCTGGGCAAGCGCCTCGTCGTAGAGCCCCCGTTCCCAATGACCGATATATACGTTGGTATCGAGGATCGCCCAAGCCACGCTATGGAGTCTCTATGGTTCCGGGCTCGAGGATATTCCGTGTTTCCTTCATGAAATTCCAGAATTCCTCCATCTCCGCGACCCTTTCGATTGCCAGTCGCACCACTTCCGCGTCGCTTGCCAACCCCAGCGCTTTCTTTGCTCGTCGCAGCGTACGTTCGTCGACAAAGAAAGCTCTTCGTTTCAATGTCGCCTTTCGAGCCATAGGCATACATTAATGAGGTATTGGGGCCCCATGTCAATCAGAGCTTCGCCGGGCAATCCAGATGGGCCGAGTTGGCGGGATTTGGCCCCGAGCTACGTAGAACCGGGAGAGGAACGACGGGTGGATACAAACTCCGGCTCGCGATGGGTCGAAGTCGACGAGATCCTGAGCGCAGCCCTCGACCTGCCCCCCTGCGAACGAACCCGCTGGCTGGACGATGTCTGCGCGACGAGCCCTGAGCTTCGCTCCGAAGTATCGCGTTTGCTCGTACTTGCGGAGCAGGACGACGAGCGCCTCCCCCTCGGTCCAAAGCAACGCATTTTGGACATCGTTCACGAGTTCCTGGGGGAGTCGGAGATTCGGCAGTGGCAGGACGCTTTGGGGGTACGGCGCGGAACCTCCCCCAATCGCGATCCGCCCCGGAAGTGAGCACCAGCAGGGTGATGAAAAACTCTACCCACCCTGCGCGAGCGGAGCGAGCTCGGCGCGCTTGCCGCGCCGTAAGCAGCCTGAGCCGTGGCGGCCGGTCGATCACGGGTCCCGCCACGGCATTGAGTACTCCCTAGTCCTGGAGGTGCTCATGCGCGCTCCATGGATGTGGATCGTGGCGCGGCGCGAACGTAACATGCCCCGGTGCAGGAGCTGGAAACACGACGTCTCATCGGGTGGTGGCGGCCGTCAGCTTTTGTCGGTCCAAGGCGTAGCCTCCTTGCGGCCGAGGCGTGATGGCAAAAGCGCGACGTTTGTGGATCGCGGCGGGGATCGTATGTCTAACCGCCTCGGCCTCATATCTGGCCGAGCCGGGCTCGGTCCGTCTGACCTCTGATTCCCTGGGATGGCGAATGTTGGTCCGCAGGGGGGCGGGCAGAAACGCGTCGTCTCTGCGCACTGTCGTCCGTCTTCCCGGAGTCAACCGGATTCGACCCGGTCGACTGCTGCTGCAATGGAGCGACGGGAACGCGAGCTCCTCGGTCTCGATCGATCAGGGGCCGAATTATTTGGTCCGTTCGTCCAGGGAAGGGGCCATCGCGCTCGCGCTACCCCCGTCTCGTTCGCCTGGCGTTCGACTCGACATCGTAAGCTTCGCGCGAGAGCCGGGTGCGCGTCCGGCACGTCTCGTTTCCATCGCGGTCGAGAACCCTCGCGAGATGCTTTCGTTTGCGAGAGCTCTCGGCTCGCTTCTCGCAGGCGCTCTCGTTCTGGTCTTGCTCGGGAGGGTAGGACCCGGATTCGCGGTCTCCATGGGCTTGTTTGCCGCCGCGCTCTCGAGTCTGGTCGCCATGAGCGCGCTGGTTTACCTCGCTGTTCCCGCGGTGTCCGGGGTGGCCCGGTTGGCGATACCGAGTGTGTTGGTGGCGGCGGGATGGGCGGGCGCGGGCAAGGACCGTCGACGTTTCGTGTGGGGAGCGACTCTTCTGAGCGCAATGGTATTCGGCGTCTGGGTGAGGCTTTTCTTTCTTCCATCACCCGGGTCCTGGGATACGGAGTACTGGAAGGCGTGGACCGCGCGCGCAAACGCTCACGGAGTGACGCGGGTGTACGGCGACCCGGACACGGTTCCCCCGGGGCAGTTCTGGCATCAACTGCGCCACCCCAAGGAGGCCTGGACCGTGAGCTATCGCGGCCGAGAGTTCGGAGTCGATTATCCGCCCCTCGCCATGGTCCTCTGGCGAGCGAGCTCTCGTTTCGTGTCCAAAATTCTTCCGAATATGGATGCGGGAGCGCAGGAGAACGTCGCCGCCAAGCTGCCCGCTGTCTTGGGAGACGTGGCCGCGGCCGGTTTGCTGCTATGGACGTTTCGCCGGAAGCTCGATCGGGGTCTGGTCCTTTCGGCCTGCTACTGGGCTCTTCCCCTGAGCTGGCTCAGCAGCGCGGTTCTCGGCTTTCAGGACGGCGCCTATGCTCCGCTCGCCGCTGCGGGGCTTCTGGCAGCCGGCAGCGGTCTGGCCACGGCCTCGGGGGGGCTGCTCGCTCTCGCATTCTGGGTGAAACCCCTGGCGCTGATCGTGTTTCCCGTCGCCGCGATCGGCCTTCTCGCCAGGGATGATTCCTCCTCGTTGATCGCGAAGCTCGAGCGTTTGATCCCCGCCCTGGTCGCCGGGCTCGCGATCACCGGGGCGATTCTCGTTCCCTTCGCCCTCGCTGGCACACTCGAAGAGCTCCTCGTTCATATGTACCATGCGTTTCGTCCCGGCAACCTTTCGAGCGGTTTCGCCAATCCGTGGTGGATCGCGGGACACCTGATGACAGTCGCCAAGGGCGATGCCGCAATCACAGGTCGCGTGGACTTCGTTAGGCTGGAAACCGTGCCGTTTCCCGCGGCCCAGCTTGGGACAGTCCTCGTGGGGACTTCGACACTCTGGATCCTCTGGCGTCGGCGGAAGGGCCTCGGCCTCGAGGCTCTGGCCTCCACGGCTGCGGCCGTCTTCTTTGCCTTCGCGATGCTGTCCACGGGCGTCTACGAGAACCATCCCCACCTCGTCTATCTGCTTCTCCTGTTCGGGGGCCTCCTCACGAGCCGTGTGCGCTTTCTGGCGGGGACGGCCGCGCTCGCCTACATCCTGAACTTGCTCGTTTTTTCTGGCCTCGGCCGTTTCTACGGCAACCGCTACGCCCTGGTGGAGCCTCTGGTCGGCGCGCTGTCAGGACTGCGGATGGCCCCGGGTTTCGATCTCACGCTCGCCCTCGTCCTGGTGCACGCCTTCATTTTGTTCGCGGTCCTCAAGTCGTCCTGGAAGTAACAGCGGCTCGCTCCCGTGCCTGTATTTGCCGTATCGTAGAATGGCACGATAGACGCTTTCTGCAGGGGAAAAGCTGACCATGGGCGGAGAGAAGATCCTGGTCGTCGAGGACGAGCAGGCAATCCAGCAGCTACTGCACTACAACTTGAGAAAGGCAGGATACGAAACCGTATCGGCGCTCTCGGGGCGAGAAGCACTCGAGAGGATCGATTCCGAGACGCCCGCCCTGATACTGCTCGACCTGATGCTACCCGACACCGACGGACTGAGCTTGTGCAGGAAGTTGAGGACGCGTCACGACACCAGAAGCGTCCCCATCGTGATGCTGACGGCAAAAGGAGAGGAGAGAGACATCATCCGCGGTCTGGAAATGGGCGCCGATGACTATGTCACGAAGCCGTTCACTCTTCCGGTCTTGATCGCCAGAATCGGAGCGGTGCTTCGGCGCGGCGACGACAGCCAATCCGACGGCGATGCACCGCTCCGCATCGGTGATGTCTTTCTTCACCCCGGTCGTCGGGAAGTACGGGTGAGTGAAGAGATGATCATGCTCACCAACACCGAGTTTCGTGTCCTGCTCGTTCTCATGCGCCGCCCGGGTTGGGTATTCACCCGCCAACAGATCGTGGACGCCGTTCGAAGCGAGAGGTACGCTGTCACCGAGCGATCGGTGGACGTGCAGATCGTCGGCTTGCGCAAGAAGCTCGGACCGGCGAGCCGGCAGATCGAAACGGTGCGAGGCGTCGGCTACCGATTCCGGAAGGGCTAGCGCGCGATGGCGACAGCGTTGGTTCGAGCGCGAACACCTAGCCCAAGGTGAGTGAGCACTGAATTTGCTCGACCGGCTCTTCTGGAGGCTCTTCCTCTCGATCTCCTGCATTCTTCTGGCGACAGTCTCGTCGGTGAGCTGGCTCGCCGCACGCTCCATCCGCCAAAGCTATTTTGCCTTCATCGAGAACGACCTTTGGGCTCGCACCTCGCTCGTGGAAAAACCCTGCCGGGACGTCTTCAGCGGGGCGGACCGGGCGGCCTGCGAGGCAAGCTTCCAACGCGAAGGAGCTTCCACCTACACCACCCGATTTACCCTTATCCTCGCTTCGGGTGAGGTCATCAGCGACTCCGCCCATGATCCGGATGGAATGGAAAGTCATTCGAATCGTCCGGAGATCCGGTCGGCTCTGTTGGGAAAACGCAGTGCCTCGGTCCGTTTCAGCCGCACGAGCCACGAGCGCCTGATGTACGTCGCCGTTCCGGTGGAAGATCGGGGGAAGGTGGTTGGCGTCATTCGCGCGTCCGTGCCGGTGGACGCCCTCGACCGCCATCTTTCGATCCTGAACCAGAGGATCTTTGCAGCCGCCATTGCGGTCACCGCTCTCGGCGCTGTCCTGAGCTGGTGGATTGCGCGCTCGTTCGCTCGTCCGCTGGAAGAGATGTCTCGTCTCCTGGCCGACGGGGATTCCAGGGGTAGGAGACTGCCGGTAGTGAATTCCAGCGAGGTTGGAGTCATTGCCGAGGCGGTCAATCGGTTGACCCTGGAGCTGGAGCACGCCGGGCAATTGGCCTCGAGGCAGGATCGGGAATTGGACACCATCTTGGCGAGCACGAAGGAAGGCGTCCTCGTCACCGACAACGACGGGCGGGTGCTGCGAGTCAATGCTGCGGCTCTCGCGATCCTGCAATTGCGACACGACGTCATGATCGGCGAGCTCGTCTCCAGCACGGTGAATAACGGTGTGTTGGAGAGACTCGTGACTCAGGGCATCTCGGGAACGTTGGGCTCGACCGACGATCTCGTATCGGGCGCAGGGACGGGACGCTATGTTCTGGCCACCAGCACTCCGCTCCAGGACAGTTTCGGACGACCGATCGGGGCCGTCATCGTGATGAGCGATTGGACGCGAATCCGGAGGCTCGACCATCTCCGGCGTGACTTCACCGCCAATGTTTCGCACGAGCTCAAAACACCGCTGACCGCGATTCAGGGCTTCGCCGATACCCTGCTGCAGGGTGCGTTGGAGGAGCCCGAGGAAGCCCGTCATTTCGTTCGCGTCATCTCGGAGCAGGCGCGCCGTCTCCGGGGGGTGATCGAGGGCTTGATGGACTTGACTCGATTGGAAGGACAGGCGGAAAGACAAGAGATCGACAGAACCTGGCACCATTTGAAGGACGTCCTCTCACCCCTGCTGGAGACTTTTTCCGCGAGGTCGAGCGAGGTCAGGGCTGAGCTCGAGCTCGACTGTCCCGACGGCCTGACGGCTCGGGTGAACGCGCCCCTTCTGGAGCGAGCCATCGCCAATCTCGTGGACAACGCCCTTCGCTACGGCGGACAGGGAGTGCGGGTGGTTATTTCGGTGGAAGAGGATGGTGAGAGCATCGGGATCCTCGTTGCAGACGACGGTGTGGGGATGGAGCGGGGCGAAAGCGCTCGCATCTTCGAGCGCTTCTACCGAGTCGGTCGAAGCATCGACCGGCACCCCGAAGGGAGCGGTCTCGGTCTGTCGATCGTCAGGTACATCGTTCTGGCCCATGGAGGGACAGTGACCGTCGAGAGCTCGCCCGGCAGAGGAAGCGCGTTTCGGATCCGGGTCCCCAAGTACTGAAATCAAAATCACACACGCTAACCAAACGCTAACAATTCTCCAAGAGAATCATGGTGCATGCATTCTTCGTCCCCTTCGCCGAAGGCTGTGGCCCTAGTCAAGGGAGGGTTTTCGTGAGACGTAGTTTTTGTTTTTTCTTTCTAGTATTATCGCTCTTGTCGGCTGGATGTGGTCCCGGGGGAACGCAGCGCGTCGTGATCCAGAACAAGGGGTCGGACACGCTCGTGAATGTCGCCCAGGCGTGGGCTGAGGCCTATCAGGAAGTCGAGCCCAATGTCGCCATTGCCGTCACCGGGGGGGGCTCGGGAACAGGAATAGCCGCCCTCATCAACGGCACGGTGGACATCGCTAACTCGAGCCGCGCCCTCGAGCAGGACGAGATGGATCTCGCCGAGAAGAATGGCCAGACCCCGGTCGAGTTCATCGTCGGCTACGATGCCCTGGCCGTCTATGTTCACCAGGACAATCCCATCGATACCTTCACCCTCGGACAGCTCGCGGAAATCTACGGAGAAGATGGCACGATCGACACCTGGGAACAGCTCGGGGTCCAGGTGCCCGGATGTCAGGGCCAGGAGATCGTCCGAGTGAGCCGGCAGAACAACTCCGGCACCTACGTGTATTTCAGGGAGGCGGTCCTGGGAGAGCGCCGGGATTACAAACTGGGCTCACGGGACATGCACGGCTCGAAAGACGTCGTCGACCTCGTGGAGCACACGCCCTGCGCCATCGGCTACAGTGGGCTGGCCTACGCCACGCCCAACGTGAAACTCGCCTGCATCGCCGTCGAGACCGATGGGGAGTGTATCGCTCCCAGTATGGCCTCCGCGGTCGATGGCTCTTATCCCATCGCGAGACCGCTGTTCATGTATACTCGCGGGGAACCGACCGGCGCCGTCAAAGCTTACCTCGACTGGATCCGCAGCGACGAAGGCCAATGCATTATTCACGACAAGGGCTATGCGCCGGTGCGGGACGTCCAATGCAAAGGGGCGAGCTAGATCCTCCTGCCTCCACGATCCTTTCGTGAGCCTCGGGGCTAGGACGAGGGTCGTGCGACCAGTTTGCCTCGCCACCGCAGGAGAGTGAACGATGACGCACTATGAAATACGCCTGGCTGCTGACCTGAAACGCATCCGTGACGGGGTCGAGAGGGTTGCCGAGCTCGTGGAGAAAGCTCTGCGGGACGCCATGCGAGCCCTGCTAACTATGGACAAAGGTCTGGCCTACCGGACGATCATCGGGGATATGCCCGTCAATCGGTCGGTCAAGGAGATCGATCGGCTATGCCACCAGTTCGTGGCGCGTCATTTGCCGAGCGCGGGGCACCTTCGTTTCATCTCTTCGGTGCTGCGCATGAACGTCGAGCTGGAGCGGATCGGCGACTACGCGGTCACCATCTGTCGTGAAACGGTGCAACTGACCAAGCCCCTCAGTACCGGAGTCCGCCGCGAGGCCGAGCGCTTGTCCAAGGATACTTTCCAAATGTTGCATCAGTCCCTCCAGGCCTTTCACGAGAGTAACGCCGACCTCGCGCGGGCGACCATGACCTACTCCGACCAGCTCGATCGCCGCTTCGACATGGCATTCGAGGCCCTGGTCGAAGAGGGCGATGAAAGAACGCGCCCCATCCGCGATCTGTTCGAGACGCTGGTCATTTTCAATCGTCTCGAGAGGGTGGGCGATCAGGCCAAGAACATCTGCGAGGAGACGGTCTTCGCGGTCACCGGGGAGACGAAGCCGCCGAAGATCTATCGCATTCTCTTTCTGGATCGCGCCAACGATTATCGCAGCCAAATGGCTGCCGCCATCGCCCGCAAGGCATATCCCGAGAGCGGCCGGTACAAGAGCGCGGGCCTCGAGCCTGCCGAGAGACTGGACCCTGGCTTCGTCCAGTTCATGGAAGAACAGGGGATGGACATGCAAGACCACAGACCTCAGCCGATCGATTGGGTCCCCGAAGAATGGAGCAGCTTCCACGTGCTGGTGAGCCTGGAAGGCCCGATCGAAAGGTACCTTCCGGAAGTGCCATTCCGCACGGTCGCCCTGGAGTGGGAAGTCCCTCCCGCCCCGGTCGCGGAAGCGAGCGAGACAGAGCGGCGGGAGCGCTTCGAAGAGACGTTTCGGCTCATCGCCATCGAGGTGCGCGATTTGATGGAAACGCTGCGAGGGGAGGAGGCATCTTGACGACGGCCCCTCGAACCTCCGCGCCGGCAGCACGCTGGGAAGCAACCGACCAGCGCAACGCGGATTGGTTCGTCGACAAGGCGGTTCAACTAGCCGTCTTCGTCGGTGGCATCTCGGCGATCGTGTTCATTTTCGGCATCTTCGTCTTCATTGCCCGAGAAGGCCTGGATTTCGTGTTCGGAACGATGGACGTGAAGGACTTCTTCACCTCGCCGCGGTGGCGTCCGACTTCCAACTTCAATCCGACTTACGGCGCCTTTGCCCTGATCGTGGGAACCGCGAGTGTGACTGGGATGGCCATGTTGGTAGCGATCCCTTTCTCGCTCGGGGCGGCCATCTATATTGGAGAGTTCGCGCAGGGGAAGACTCGCGAGACGCTGAAAGTTCTCGTCGAGCTCCTGGCCGCGATCCCCTCGGTGGTCTGGGGCTTCATCGGGCTCAGCATCATGAACTCGGTCATCATCCGGCTATTCGACGTCCCCGTGGGGTTGAATATCTTGAACGCCGGTCTGATTCTCGGGCTCATGGCGGCACCGATCATGACGACGATCGCCGAAGACGCTCTCAAGGCGGTCCCCGACACCTATCGAGAAGCCGCCGAAGCCATGGGCGCGACGCGCTGGCAAGTCACCTGGAATGTCGTTCTGCCCGCCGCGAAGAACGGCCTCGTCGCCGCGGTCCTTCTGGGCGTAGGACGCGGGTTCGGCGAGACGATGGCGGTTCTCATGGCGAGCGGGCACTCCATCAACGTGCCGGGAAGTATTTTCGACTCGGTTCGAGCTCTCACCGCCACCATTGCCGCCGAGCTCGGGGAGACGTCGGTGGGCTCGGACCATTATCGAGCGCTCTTCACCCTGGGCATCCTGCTGTTCGTCGTCACCTTCGTCATCAACCTGACCGCCGACCTCATCGTTCGAGGCCCCCGGAAAAGGTGAAATCGATGTTTGCTGCCACCGAGATCGACTTTCGCAATCAACGAGTGCAACGGCTGGCCCGCTTCCTTTTCCTCGTCATGACGGTGTTTCTCATCGTTCCCGTGGTTCTCGTGCTCGGAATACTCGTTATCCGCGGCAGCCCGGCGATCTCCCTGTCGTTTCTATTCACTAATCCGGCGCAGGGCATGACGGCGGGAGGGGTCTTCCCGGCGCTCCTTGGCACGATCTTTCTCGTCACGATGGCGCTGGTATTCTCTGTGCCGCTGGGAGTTGCCGCCGCCGTCTATCTGAGCGAGTACGCGCCCGACAACTGGCTGACACGGCTCATCAACCTGGCCATCATCAACCTGGCCGGCGTGCCCTCCATCGTACACGCCCTGTTCGGCTTCGGGGCGTTCGTGCTGTTCTTGCGCTTCGGGACCTCGATCCTGGCGGCGAGCATGACGCTGGCCATCATGACGCTGCCGGTCGTGATCGTTGCCACGCGGGAATCTCTTCAAGCCGTTCCTCGTTCTTTTCGCGAAGCCTGCTGGAGCATGGGCGCCACGCGCTGGCAGACGATCCGCCGCGTGGTGCTGCCGAATGCGGTGAGCGGCATCCTGACTGGCGTCATCCTGGAGGTGTCTCGAACGGCCGGAGAGACGGCGCCGATCATGTTCACCGGCGCGGCCTTCTTCCTTCCTTTCCTGCCTCAGAGCGTTTTCGACCAGACGATGGCGCTTTCGCTCCATCTCTACGTCATTTCGACGCAGGTTCCTGGTGTGCCGGAGGAGCTCCCTTATGGCGTCGCTCTGCTGCTCATCGGGATCGTGCTGGCCATGAACTCGATCTCCGTCGCCTTCCGAGTCTATCTGAGGGGGAAGAAGAAATGGTGACCGAGGAGGCCACTCGAGCCGTGGACCCCGTCACCGACGAGGCGGCGGGCGAGAACGTCCTCGAAATCGAGAATCTATCGATTAGCTACGACGGCCGTCCGGCGCTGACCGGTGTGAGCTTCGCCGTCAAGGAGCACGAGATCTTCGGCATCATCGGTCCGGCGAACAGTGGAAAGACCTCGCTCCTCAAAGCCATCAATCGGATGGACCTGTTCACGAGCTCGATGCACGTGAGTGGAAACATCCGGTTTCAGGGGCGCGACGTCCGCCGCTGGCGCAACGTCTACGCTTTGCGGAAGCGTGTCGGGGTGGTCTTTCCGCTACCCGTGGGCCTGCCTCTCAGCGTCTACGACAACGTAGCGCTGTCGCCCCGGCTTTCGGGCATCAAGAGAAAGTCCCAGCTCGACGTCATCGTCGAGCGCTGTTTGCGCCGGGCCGCCCTATGGGACGAGGTCAAGGATCGTCTCCGATCGCTCGGGAGCCTCCTTTCGGGAGGGCAGCAGCAACGACTGACGATCGCGAGGGCGCTTTCCCAAGACCCGCAGCTCCTGATGCTCGACGAGTTCTCGATTGCCGTGGATCCCGTCACCACCATGAAGATCGAAGACGTCCTCAAGGATCTCAGAAAGGACATGACCATCCTCCTGGTGACGAACCTGGTGCAGCAGGCCCGGCGCCTGGCGGACCGGACCGCCTTTTTTCTCAATGGGGCGTGTATCGAGATTGGCCTGACTCGCGAGCTGTTCAGCGGCGAAGTGCGGGACGACCGTACGCGAGACTACATCATGGGACGGTTCGGGTGACGGGGTGCGCGCTATGAGCCAGCAGCCGGAATCGCCTTCGAGCGATGTTCGAGATCTTCTCCCGAAACGGCTCAAGGCTCCCGCCCCCGGCAAGGCCGAGGGGCCTCCTTCTCTGGCGATTCGGACTCGTCGCCTCAATCTGTGGTACGGGACCTTTCAAGCCTTGTTCGACGTGGATCTCGAGGTAAAAAACGGCATCATCACATCGTTGATCGGACCATCGGGTTGTGGAAAGACGACGCTCCTGAGGTCGGTCAATCGCATCAACGAGCGATTGGGGTACGTTCGTACCCAGGGGACCATCGATGTTCTGGGCAAGAATATCTACGAATCCGATGTCGAACCGGCACAGCTTCGTAAGCAAGTGGGCATGGTCTTCCAGCGCCCCAACCCTCTGCCGATCTCGATTCGCGAAAATATCCTCTTCGGATTCAATCTTCACCGTCGTCCCGGCGAGAAGGTATCGAGACAGGAAGAGGACGCCGTGGTGGAGCAATCGCTTCGACAGGTACTCTTGTGGGATGCGGTTAAAGACCGACTCAGCGGCCGAGCGATCGAGCTCTCGCTCGAAGAACAGCAGAAGCTCTGCATTGCCCGGCTCTTGCCGGTCAAGCCCGCAATCCTGCTCATGGACGAGCCCTGTTCCGCTCTGGATCCGGATGGCACCGAAGCGGTGGAGGAATTGATCTGGGAGCTTCGCGGCAAATACACGATCCTGATCGTGACCCACAACATGGCTCAGGCCCGCCGGGCGAGCGACGAATGCGCCTTCATGCTCATGGGAAAGCTGGTGGAGCATTCTCGAACCGAGGACATGTTCGTGACGCCGGCGCAAAAGGAGACGGCCGATTACATCGAAGGCCGCTATGGTTGATGACAGCCCGGCCCGCCAGGGCCGCCGAAGAGGGGAGCAAGCATTAAATTGTTAAGTCAGCTCGAAGAGGTTACCCAGAAGCAGCTGAAGGGGGAAACGACCCAGCTGCCCCGTGGCGACTGATTTTTCGTCGAACGCCTGCACGTCGTCGGGCTCGATACCCTCGCCCCAGATCAGCACCGGAAGCGGGTCCGCCACGTCTTCGCCCGTTTCTGACAGCGTAGCGTGATCGGACGCCACGGCGACCCGGAGCGGGCCGCGATGCTGCTCCAGGAACCGGGCGAGGTGGCGGTCGACGGCTTCGAGGAACGCGACCTTCCGATCGGGTCGGCGTTCACGGGCCGCGACGTGCGCCCCGCGAAGGTGCACCACCACCAGGTCGCACCGACCGAGCGCCTCGGCGGCGGCCGACAGCTTGCCTTCGAGGTCGCTGCCCAGGTTCTCGGTGGTGCCATCTTTGGTGACCGCGTCGGCACCGAGCCAAGCAGCCAGCGCCAGCATGGTCTGGTCACCGCTGACGCAGGTCAACCGGAGCGGGATGCCCGCATGTTCCAGCGGTAAAAGGCGGTGAGCGCGACCGGCCCCGCGGGTGAGAATGGCATTTGCCAGAGGGGTAGATTCCGATTTTCGTGAGACGTTGACTGAATGTTTCTCCAGAATCCGTCGCGTTTCTCGCTCGAACAGCCCGAGGAGCTTGGCGGTGAAAACGGCTCTGGGATCGTTCGGAGCCAGCGCCGTCGGTGCCCGTGGCGGGACCGGAGTCGAGCTCTCGCCGGGATCGCTCCCCCGGATCTCCGAGGACAATCCTTCGCCTCGGAGAACGATCGCCAAGCGATGCTCGCCGGCGGGCTTGACCCGAACCTCGACGCCTTTCGCGATTTTTCGTGGCAGGGGCATGCGATCCAACGCTTTGGCGAGCTTCTGCACTTCTTCGGACTCGAGAAGGGCTCGGCGATTCACCACGTTACCCTCGGCGTCCAATAAGGCGAAGTTTCCACGAACGGCCACGTCCCCGGGAGAGAGGCGAATTCCCGCACCCATGGCTTCGATGGGGCCGCGCTTCATCGAGATGGGGGAGTGACCGAAAAGAGCCAGAATTCCCGAAGCCATGTCGGAAACGATTCCGGGCCCCACCGGATCGGCCAAGCCACCCTGGCCCTCGCGAACGAGTCGGTCGAGGGTCGGGGTCGATGCCGCTTGAAGCGGCGTCCTCCCTCCCAGCTCGGCCACCGGGCGATCGGCGAGGCCATCGATTGCCAGCAGGAGCGTCGGTGTCATGCGCTCGGCGGGCTCGCTTCGGGCCAGAGACGGGAGCCGTCGCTCCAGTAATCCGGTAACCAGGCGCAAGGACCTGACCACGGGAGGCTCGCCGTTGGAATTGTCCAGCAAGGCGATGTCGTGTATCTCCGCCTGCTGAATGAGGAAGTCGTGAATCGCCCGAATGGAAGGAAAGCTTTCGACGTAGCGCTCTGCCAAGCGCCCTCCCGTTCGCGACCGAAGGAGAAAGCGGCTCCGGTGCGCCTCCTCGTTCAGCGTTCCTAGCATCAGCGTCACCTGGTAGACCTCTTTCTCGAGGTCGGCAAACGGAATCAGAGGCGGGTAGAGATGGACGCCCTCGACCAGGATGCTCATGTTCTCGGCGATGGCCCGTTCGACGACAGCGCGCACGCCGACGCACACCCGCGTGGCCTGCTTCTCGAAAGTCGCGATGAGGCGCTGGCGATAAGCCGGATCGCGGGGATGTCCGCGCGGAAGCTCGGAGGGAAGCTCATCCAGGGCCGCTGCAACCTCGAAGCTCGAAGCGTGGAGCTCCGGCAGGATCGCTTTCGAAAAGACCATTCGCATGACCTGCCGAATCGTATCGGTGGCGTTTATGCGATAGATCCGAAGCAGGGGTGCAAGCTCCAGCGCGAGGGTCGATTTGCCCGTTCCGCTGGCGCCACCCACATAGATCACCAGAGGCCTTGGCAGGCGATGCACGCGCCGCACGAGCCGGTAGCGTCTCGCCCGGTCTTCGCCCTCCATGCGTGCCAGGAGCTCCCCGACCCTCCGGGCGACTTCGTGGCTCGTGAGCACGGAGACGCCCTCTTCCTTCAGCTTTCGCTCGAGCTCGGTAACGAGGCGGTAAGCGCGGTCGAGGGTGAGACCGGCGGCGTACATACTTCGAGCCAGGAGGCCCCGGGAGAAGGGCTGGGGCTGGCCATGGTAGATCACCTGGGGAAGGGGAGCGGCCCTCACCGGGTCGCTCAGAGCCGCGACCAAGCCTCGGCTCGCCCGTTTTTCCAGCTGTTCGCCGATGAGCTCTCGTATCTCGGAGGTCGTGACCTCTTTTCGATCCTCGAGCCGGTCTCGGACCGCTTTCGCCGCGGCGTAGGCATCGTCGAAGCTCAACCCGCGCTGGACGAGGTCGTGTGTGATCATTCCGCGGAGGAACCGCTGGCGCCCTCCTTCACTGGAAACGACCCACGGTGACTTGCGGCCCGCCTTGGATTCGCCGTCTTTCTCGGACTGGGACTTCTTCGCCATGGTCTCTCAGGCTCGAGCCGGAGACCATCTCCAGCAACTCGCGGAGGAGAAGTGGTTTGGCAACCTCCCAAGGCGCTCGCGGTCTGCGCGGTGATTAGGAAGCGGCCTCGAACGGGCGCGAGTCCCCATGCAGGCTCGAGCGATCAATTCGCTCAAGAGTATAGCACCTCTCAGTAGCGAAAGACGTAGTCGAACTGCCACCGGTTCATCGTCGCGTCGTCACCGATCTTGGGCCTCGTGTTGTACCAAGTCACGTTGATGTACTGTCTCGCTGGCATGCCGATTCTAACGTCGACGCGGTGACCAGCGACGTTCGACGAACGTCCCGTGTCCGATTGCAGATAGGCGTAGAGCAAGGCGTCCGGCTCCGAGTCGTAACGAGTGTAACGGAACAAGAGCCGCCAGAGCGCGTCGTAGCGGCCGGCTTCGACACGAGCGAAATAGGCCGTGTCGTTATCGCTCCCCACGGCCCTGACTCCGGTGAAGGGATCGATACCCGCCTCGTCTCCGGCACCGGTGTTCTTGTAGTAGAAAAACAAGAGCTTGGCCGGCCAGCTTCCACTCGAGCGATAATTCCAGATACCGAACGCATTCAGGATATCGAAGTCGCTCACCAGACGGCCGGACCGGTCGAGCAGGTTCGTCACGTCGTTTCCCGTGAGCTCGCCCGCCAGGCTCAGATCCACGACGGCCTGCGGCCGGATGAAGCTGTCGAAGCCTGCGCCCACGATGAGCTCGTTCCGTTCGTCGAGACGGATCGTGGGGCGTGCCTGGAATCCCAGGACCCAGGAATCCTCTCTCGACGAGAATTCCTCGAGAACGAGCTCGTAGGTGCTGAAGTCGATTTGCGCCAGAGCCCCTTCAGAGCTCCGGATGGCGAAACGCTGGATCGCCCCCTCCACGACGACGTCGTCGTCCCAGTGCAGGTCCGAGACCTCCCAGTAATCACTATGGTCGAACTTGCCCGCGATGACGGACACCGAATCGGTGATATCGAAGTCGGCGTAGAACTCGGCGAGGCTGATTCCGTCCTTGTCGAGACCTCCACCGAAAGTCTGGTTGTCGGAGACCGGATCTTTCGGGTCGCCGCTCCGTAGGCGGAATCCGCTTCGAATGGATTTCGTCAGCTCGATATCGAAGCCGACGCGAAACCGATAGCGCAGGCGATCCCGTCGCCCTTCGTCGAACTGACCTTCCCAGTTGAATCCCTCGTACCGCATGCGCAGATCTCCCGCGAAATCCAGCCGGTCGTACCAGGCCTTCGGCTTTTCCTCTTCCTGGACGGCACGGACGGGCGCCACAAACCCCAGTACACACAAAAACCCAGAAATCCAGCGTGTGAGCACTCGCAACCTCCTCGAATGGTAGTACTTATGCTCGGAGATCCCCTCGTTTCCGAGGGGCGTCGTGGGGATTTCAGTTACGGAACCACGTGATCGGCAAGTGGTCCGGATTCACTGGCCAGCCACTAGACTAGAATGCAGGACTTTCGGCGCGACATCAAGTGCCATGCCGGCCGCGGCAGGGTGATGAAAAACTCAGCTCACCCTGCGCGAGCGGAGCGGGCCCGGCGCGCCTGCCGCGCCGTAAGCAGCCCGAGCCGTGGCGGCTCGATCGATTACGGATCCCGCCACGGCATTGAGCACTCTCTAGGTCACAAAGTCTTTGGAACATTCGGCTCAAGGACGGATCGAGGTCAGTCCCACGAAGGCGCCTCCGTTCTCGCGGCAAAGTATCCGCATCAGCGTGGCGAAGCGAACCCCGGTGTTCTCCTGAAAGCCGATGCGGGAGAACATGACCGGAAAGCCGATTGCGTGGATGCGGACGAGGCGTTGTCCGTCGCGACCGCGCCGGTTGATCCGGTCGACCGTTTCAACGACCTCCTCGATCGAATCGCCGGTGAACTCGTCCCCCAGAACGTAGAGGCTGATCTTCTTGTCCGGCGCCGCAAAGGCCCGGATGGCTCGCTCGATGCCCTCCACCGGACTACTGTTGCTGAACGGTGCCCATCCCCTCAAACGGTCGAGGATGATACGGCGTCTTCCCGGGGTGTCGGGGATCCACTTTCTCGCATAATTGGAGAACATATACTGGCCCTCGTCGTTCATGACCTGTATGCCCTTGACTCTGGGATAGACGGCGAGCACTTCCTGCATCTTCTGAAGTACCAGGGGCCAGGCATAGTTGTGCATGCTTCCCGAGGTGTCGATGATGAAAACGATGTACTCGCTGTCGACGGGGACACCGCCGATGGTGGCGTCGGTCTCGCTTCGCCGGTAGCTTTTGCCGAGCAATCGTTGCATCTCTTCGGTCAGGGCCTGTTGTGCTGCGAGAAGCCGTCCTTCGACGATATCGTTGACCTCGGATAGTTGCTCGGTTGCCGCAAACTCGCCCTGGATCGAGGAAAGGTCGCCTCGGAGGCGGGCGATCTTCTCCCGTTCTTCAGAAAGCTGCTCGACCCTCGTCCTAAGGTCGCGCTCGAAAACGTTCGTCTCTCCGCGTAGCTCGAACAGCTCCTCCTGCAGCTTGGCAACGAGCCCTTCGAGCTCGGACCGGATGGCCTCGAGGGCGCGGGGCTCACCGATCTTCGTGAGGACGAGAAGCAGAATGATGCCACCGAACCCGCAGCAGATGACGTCGAGGAACGAGAGGCTGAAATTCTCGAACTGACCGCCTTTCCTTTTTCTTCTCATGGCCAGTCCGCGGAGGGGCTCACGTAAGCGCCACCCGTTGCCAGCGCCAGTTTCCAGAACGCGCTCGCCGCCATGGCGTCGCCTTCCATGGGAAAGAGAATCACGTTGACGGGGGTGGAATCCCGGAGAACGTTCACCGCCTCCTCGAAGAGCTTCAGCCGCTCCTTCCCCGAGATGGTCGTACCCCGGGGAGGTTGCCGCCCCATCGTGGGCAGCCCGTCCACGAGAAGGTAGATGTTGTCGGGCGGGGGGCGCATGCGGGACACGGCGCCGAAGGCCGCATGGAGGTTCGTTCCTCCCCCGGGCACGATTCCTCGGGTGCGTTGCACCGCCTCCTCGAGCTTCTCGCGGCTGCCACCGTCGAGCCAGTTGCCGTCGGTGTCGGGAATGACCGGTCGAGCGTCGGTCGAGAACGTGTAGACCTGAAAGCTGGACTCTTTCGGGATCTGGGTCGTAAGCCAGTCTACCGTCGACACCGCCTGCTGCCACTTGGGCGAGCGACGCTTGACCTCGTCCGACATGTTGCGGCGCCGGATGATGTTCACGATCGTCTCGTCGAGCATGCTCGCCGACGAGTCGAGCAGGATCAGAATGCGGCGGCCTCCCACCTTGAGACCGGTGAGATACTGGCGATCCCCCTCGCCGACGAAAGCCCGTATGCGGTCACCGGGCGTCTCCTCGGCGGGTGCGGCGGCAGAGAGGCGTTTCACCTCCTCTTCCAGGGACTTCAAGTCAGACTTCAGTTTGTTGACGTGCTCCCGTTTCGCCAGGGTCGAGTTCTCGTGAGTGGCAAGCTCCTCCTGAACCACGGTCACGGTCTCTATGAGCCTTCGAGAGAGCCCCGCCGCGATCACGTTCTCTTGCTCGATCCGCTGAAGGGAGTTTCTAATCTCGACCAGCTTCTGAACTCCCTCGAGGACTTCCACTTCCAGCCGGTCGACCTCACCTCGAAGCTCGGCAACGTTGCGGCCGGATTCCTTTCCGAAGCTGGCGTTGATGATCATGAAAAAGAGCACGACTGCGCCGAACCCGCAAGTAATGGCGTCGAGAAAGGCGAGGCCGAATACGTTCACCGATCGAGAGCGCCGGGCCATCAGTCCTTTACCTCGATGAGCTGGAGCTCGACCTCCGAGGTACCGAGACGAAGCCTATCGCCTGGCTCGAGAGTGGCTTCGCTCTGCACGCGGAAGCCGTTGACGTGACATCCGTAACGGCTGGAGTCGACGAGAATGGCACGCCCGCCGGCCCGCCGAATATGGCAATGGTTGCGCGATACCCCTGGTGTCGATGCGAGAGCCAACCCACGCTGTTCTGCGCCGAGCTCGGTGCCGATGACGAACGGCCCAGGGTCGATGGCGTAGGCGACTCCCTCATGCAGCAGGTGCGTGACCGTACGAGAGGGAGGGGGCTCACCCACCGGGTCTTTCGGCTCGAAGCTCGTGATCAGGTGAAGCGTGCCCGTATCATCGGGCTGCGGAAGATCGTCCCAGCGCTCGAATACGGTTCGTGCCGCTTCTCCGCGAGGAACCACGATCACCTTGCCCGACAAGGTACCGACGAATCCCGGCAAAGCCCCGAGACGGTGGGACACGGCAACCGAGCTGCTTTCGCCCGCCAGTGCCGCGATCCGCTGGTATCGGGGCAGGGCGCAGTCGACCATCTCGTCTCGGGTGATCTCGATTCGTTTCTCCTTTCCCGACGCCTGCAACGTCAGGCTCGTGGCGTCCTGGTCGGCAAGCGTTTCTAGGATCTCGGCAAGCTCTTCGTAAAGCTGCTGCTCGGTCTCGGCTCGGTGGAGGGGGTCGAAGCGTGTCTGGCGGACGAAGCTGCGCGCCAGCAGCGCCGCCCAGGCATCGCGTAGCGACGTCAGGCCCACTTCGTCGTCGGCGCGAACCTCGCGGCTTCCCGGCGTAGTCCCTGCGGCACGATGGAGGAATACGTCCAGATAGACGGACGAGCCCGCCGGACAACCGACCGACGAATCCACGATGGCGGTCACCGGCATACCGCATGCCCGAGCGACTCCCAGCAGCAGCCCGAGCTGTTCGTCGTCATAGAAGCCGGGTACGATGAGGACGACCTCCCGGACTCCCGGGCGGAGCTCGCTCCAGATGCCGTTCAGATGAGCATGCACGAGGTCCGCGTTCGTGAGATTCCTGGGGAATGGCTTTGCGAGCGGCTCCCGATCGAGCGCGTCCCAGAAACGCGTATGACGAAATCGAGGTTTTAGCCGCGCGACTCTTTCGGCGGGCGTGCCGGTCAGCAGGTTGCCATCGTCCAGCACGGCATAACCAGGACTTTCGAGCACGGGTGTCTCCACACCGCTCCGCATCGCCAGGATGCCGGCATCGTTCAGCTCGAGTGCGAGCGCGGCCATGGGCGTCACGGAACCTGGAGGTGCTGGATGAGGTGCTGGTCGACATAGGTCTCGGTATCGAGAACCAGCCGTTCTTGTTGTAGCTGGAGTTGATGGAGCAGGAACATCAGCACGATGCTGATGAGAAGCGCGATGAACGTCGAATTGAACGCTACGCCCAGGCTCTCCGTGACCCCGGCGATGTCCCCTTCCACCGCCTTGTGCGCCTGTGCCAGCGCGTCGCCGATGCCGCGCACCGTTCCGATGAACCCGATCGATGGGATCGCCCAGGCGATGTAGCGGACCATGGAGAGCTCGGAGTCGAGCTTTTCCGCCTGAGCTTCGCAAACATCCCGCGCCGTCGTCGACACGTCCTGGATGTTGCGAGTCGCGCCGAAGCGGTGAAGGGCGGAAAGCAGCGACCGCGGCAACAGGAGCCTCTGGGCCGCAACCGGAAGCGTTTGAATGTGCCGCGCATACTCGCGTACGTCCTCCGGCAATATCTTCGTTCCGTCGCTCACCGGGACGAGCTCGGTCTCGAGGAGCCTGTGCTCGCGGGTCGCAATGATGCCTTTGTACGCCATGATCGCCATCGCCCAGAGCATCAAGATGAAGCAGGCTTCCTGCTCGAAATCCCGGATGATGACCCACGCCGAACGTTGCTGGACGTAGCTCGGATCGGCCTGCATCTGGGCGCGCTGGTCGGCGAGAACGACCTCGGCGTTTGGCCGCACGACAATCACGTAGATGGTATGGACCAGGATAATGGCCACGAGCAACGAGAGCGTCTGGAAGACGAACTCGACCGGGTAGTCTTTTTTCATAGGGTCAGCGCACTCGAGTGTTCAATGCCGCGGGTGATTTTTCATCACCCTGCTAGATATCCACCGGGAATGAGATCGTGCTGTCGGCCGGGACTTTCTCCGTCGGCACGAACTCTTCGGGCTGTTTCTGCTGCTCTCGCTCCTGGGAGGCGAGCACGAGCCCGCCCGCGATGAGCGAGCCGGCGAGCAAGGCGTAGAGAATCCATTTCATGGTGTTACCTCCGCCCATCGGGCAATACGAAATCCTAAGTCCGGGCGCGGCTCGCTGCCGTAGTCGCGATAGCTGAGCCTGAGCTCGGTGACGCTTCCATGAAGGTAGCTGGAGCCACGGATGACGTGAAACTCACCTTCCGTCGGGCCCAGGGGATCGGTCTCGACTCCGGTGCCGCCCCCTGGGTTGATCGCGTAGCGGTCGTTCGTCCACTCGGCGACGTTGCCCCCTAGGTTATGGATTCCGAGAGCATTTGCGGGAAAACTGTCCACTGGGGCCGTCGTCCCAAACCCATCGTTATATCCCGCGAGTGTTGTAACCACCAGACCCTGGGCTGCGAGATCGGCAAAATTGCCGGATCCCGGCTCCGGCGGCAAGCTCATGCCCCAGGGGTATTTCAGAGCCTCGCCTGTGGCGTAGCGCGCCGCAAGCGACCACTCCGCCTCCGTGGGCAGACGGTAGCCGTTCGTCGGTGGATCGGCGAGAACCAGCTCGCTCCCTTTCACTTGATAGGCCGGTGCCAGCGACTCCTGTGCGCTCAGCCAGTTGCAATACTCGGCCGCGTCTTTCCACCCGACTCGCACGACGGGGTGGTGATCGATCTCGAGGTTATGGCCCGAAAGCGCACCAGAGCGATGAGCGCTCTTGAACTCCCGGTACTGACGGTTCGACACTTCGGTCGCGCCCATGTAGAACGGGCGAGTGATCTCGACGTCACGCAGGGCCTCGTTCGCCCTACGGCCGGGCTCCCTCCGGGAAGCTCCCATGCTGAAGCGACGCGGCTCAACGAGTCTCATCTCGTGCCCTCTGGAGCTTTGGAGGACTTTGGGGAGCGCGGCCGCTTTCTTCTGAGCCAGGTTCGCCAGAGCCACCTCGACCGTCAGGGAAAGGCCCGGCCGGGGGGTAACCGTCGTCTCGTAGCTTTCGTAGCCCTCTTTTCGAATCGTGATTCGATGCGGCACGGCGACCAGGCGAAGCGTCTGGCTCGCCGCGCCTCGCGGCTCTCCGTCCACGAAGAGCTCGGCATCTGGCGGATCGGCGGCGATGAGAACGTCCCCCGATCGCGCCTCCAGCTCGACCGTCATCGTCCTGATCTCTCCCGATGGGACTTCGACGTCGAGGGCTTTGGATTCGTAGCCCGAGCGCGTAAGCTCGACGCGATGGGACGTCCCCGGGCTCACGTCCAGCTCGAGAGGTGTCTGTCCGCGGTACGTACCGTCGACCGTTACGTTGGACTCCCCGGGAACACTGAGCAGCTTGAGCGTCCCATCCGCGAGGACGAGCGGAACCGGGCCGATCGTTTGTGATTTGCGTGCCTCGACCTGTACCCGACCGCGGTGGGGCTTGTACCCCGAGAGCGCGATCTCGTAGTCCTGCGGTCCCTCGGCCAAATCGACGGTCATCGGCGTCGAGCCCCGAGCTCTTCCACCCGTCAGAACAGTGGCGCCAGCCGGCTCGGAAAGAAACGTAATGGATGCCCATAGCGGATCGAGCACCGCTTCGAGCGTGGTCAGCGTGCTTTCCCCTCCGACGCTAACGGTGGCCTCGAATTCACGATGACGTTCGGCTCGGATCACGACGTGGTGCTCGCCGGGAGGAAGCTCTACGGGCTCGAGGGGTGTGGAGCCGACTTCCCGGCCATCGATGCTGACGATGGCGCCATCGGAAGGCGTCGTCGAGATCGCGAGTCTTCCTGGAAGTCTTTCGAGGGTAAAGCGGAATAGCTGGTTGCGGTCACCAGTCACATCGATACGAGCCTCGAGCGTCCGGTAGCCGGCTTTTTCGGCCTTGACGGTATAGCCTCCCGGCCGAAGCAGATAGTGTTCTCCCAGGGCGACGACGAACGGCTTGCTATTGACCTCGACGGCGTCGGGCGCCGGCTGGAACTCGAGGGAGACGGAGCGGGCGGTGAAGACGAACCAGCCGAATAGACCGAGAAGCGCGAGAACGCCCCAGAACGCCAATGCCAGTGGGCGAAACCGCGAGCGGGCTCTTTCCGGCGCGAACGAGGCCGGCTCGAAAGCAGCGGGCTGGATCGCCCCGCCGGAGCGCTGTTTCAGCCTTTTCGTGACGCGTAACGCGCCGTTCTCCACACGCAAGCGAACGCTCCCCGCTTCCACAACATCGCCGTCGTGGAGCCAGGCCGATGTGGAGACCGGGGCACCGTTCACCGACACCCGACTTCCGTCCGTCGGCTGGACGAAGAGCCGGTTCTCTGACAGTCCGATGTGTGCCCGTGGTGAATCTTCCGGAAAAGCGAGCGGGAAATCGTCCTGCTGGAGTCGGCGGGTCCCTCCATCGTCTGTCAGCTCGAACCCCTGGCTCAAATCCTCTCCTCACATCGAACCATGAGGGGTTGAGGGGCGGTGCCGGCGTCAACGACGAGCTCACGTCTCACGTCACGGTAGCCCTCGCAGCTTCCGAGCACGGTATAGACGCCCGGACGCAGCTCCACCGTCCGGCGCTCGAACTTGCCGAGCCGGCCGACACGGTAGATCGTCACCTCAGTGCGCTGGTCGGAGCGCAGCTCGACGACGACCGGCGTGGAGAACGATTGAATGGCCTCTTCGAGCTTGCGAAGCCTTTTCGTGTGCTGCGGGCCCGGCGAGGCGATGGTCGAGGCCTCGGCCAGGAGCCGCGACGCCTCTTCGAGAACGTTCGGATCGGATAGCCGCTTCGTGCGGGCAATGTGGAAATCGAGCCGCTCGGCGAGCTCGGCCCGACGCGCGGTCTGCTCTTTTCCCTCGAGCGCGAAGCGGAGACTGGGCTCTAGGCCCAGCAACGCAGCGTATTCCGCTTCGGCCTGCCGCCACTCCTCGCTGCTCTCGAAGGCCGAGGCACGCCTGCGGTGCTCGGCGATCGCCTGAAGCTTCAGCCCCGCATCGGCTTGCGCAAGGGCATCGGCCACCCCCGCTGCCCCCGGGCGCATGGCCTGAGCCCGTCCGAGAGCTTCCTTGGCCGCGGCGAAATCCTGGCGGCTCAGAGCTCGAAGGCCCTCCGACATGACCTCGGTAAAAGCCTTCTCCTCGTCGTCTGCGGACTCGATCGGCGAAAGCGTCTCTGCGATGGGTTCTGGCGGAGGGGTTGGGGTTGGCGGGAGCTGGTCGACGACGACTTCCGGCGAGAGCGATGAAGGCGCTGTCGTCTCTGGAGGAGGGGCGGGTTCTGGGCTGGCCGTCTCCTCTACTTGAAGCGTTTTCTCGACGATGGATGCGTCATCGACCCACCGAGGTAGAAGTGCGAAGACGGCGCCCACCACCGATAGAGACAAGACGACCGCGGCCGTCTTGAAACCGATTCCGCCAGCCCGGGGCCTCAGTCCGGCCTCGGGGTTCACGCGCGGCGGCGGTGTGAGCTTGGGACCCATGGCCTGTCACGATTTCGTACGCCCCAGGCTCGTGGCGTTCGGGTCTACCGGCAGACCGAGCTCGGTGGCGAATATCTGGCGAAGCAGCTCGCGCCACTGCCCGTACTGACTCTCGACCGAGCCGGTGAGGCGCAAGACCTCGCCCTCCACGTCGATGAGCATGGCGGCGGCCTCGGTGTCGAAGGATTGCGCGAGCTCGTGGAGGGCCTCACGGTGCATTTTCGCTTCCTGGGATTTCTGCAGACCGTCGTTCAGCGCGACCATGCCTCCGAGCATCGCGATTTGTCCTGCCTCCCGAGCACCGCGGCTGTTGCTCGTCGTGGATGCGACTGCGCCACCAACCATCGCGGCGATCCCGAGTATCTTCTCCCATTTCGCTTTGCGGTTCAGAGCGTCGAAGGCCATCTGCTCTTCGTAGCTGAACGAGCGCCAGCTGTCGTAGGGCTCTTCCATCTTGGCGAACAGGTCCGCGTAATACTCGTTGAGGGTGTCGATGAACATGTAGTCACGCTCGCGAATCGCGCCGATCCTCTCCATCATCGGATCCTGCTGCGATGGGAGCCGAGCCGACGCGAAACGACCCTTGTGCAGAGTGAGGTACTCGGCATATGCGTCCGGGGCCAGGTCGTGCGCGAATTGCAATTCGGATACCCGCCGGATCTCGACGAGTTCTTCCGGGTCGAGCTTTTCCAGCAGCTTGGCGACGTCGTTGGCGATCTGGTTGTAGAGGCTCTGGAAAGGCTCACGCCCGTCGCTCTCCTTCACGTAAGCGAGAGGATCGGCCTCACGATCGTACTTCTTCCGCATCCATGATTCGCCCCGAGCGTCGGTTACCAGAATCTCGAGCTCGAGATCCTTTCCCGTTGATTTCAGGATGCTGCCCCTAACATGTAGGTCGACGACGTTGGTCGCTGGCACGAGCCGCACCGCTCCCCAGAACCCGCTCGACTCGAGCGTTCGCTTGAGCACGATGGGGATGTATCGCGCCTCGGATTTGCGAACGTCCTCGAAGACTCCCTTCTCCTCGAGAAGATAACGTTCGTACTCGTCCTCGGGCAGACCGGGATCGAAGACGTGAATCCCGACGTCGAGGAGGCGACTCTCGGGGATCTCGATGTTGGCTTGCGTGAGCTGAACGGGGTCGTCACCCGCCGCCAGTACTGCAGGGGCCGTCAGCAGCACGAGGAACATCGATGCTGCGCGCATCTTCATGAACCCTCCCATTCTACTTCTTCTTCTTGAGACCGGCTTTGTAGGAACGGTACTCGTCCCAGAGCTTTTCGCGAAGCTCGGGGTCGTCCTCGCTCATCGCGGCCTCTCGGAGCTGGCGAGCGACGATGTCGTCGTCGCTCCCATCGCCAACGTCCGGCGGTACCCTTCCATTTCTCGTCTCGGCGGTCGCATCGCTCGAATCCGTGGGCGCGCCCGTCTCATCATACTCCGGGCTGTCGGGTGACCCGCCCGTTCCACCGGGCGACTCTTCACCCCCAGCCTCGGCAGTCCCTTCGAGGCTTCCGTCGTCACCACGATCTCCATCGCCACCCGATCCACCTCCACCGGCGCTGCCTTCACCTTCCGCGTTTGCGGCAGCCTCGGCGGCGGACGCCTCGTGGCGCTCTTCCAAAATCTCCTGCTCGCGCAAGATGAGTTTGTCGAACTCCCTGAGCGACTCGTCCAACTCCTCGTCCAGGTCGTCCCGTCGCTCGTCGGTCGTCTTGACCGAGCCTGCGGGGAGATCGCTCGCGGCCGATCCGCTCGCTCCTGGATGATCTTCCTGGGTTGGTTGCTCGGTAGATGGTTCCTCGGGTTCGCGTTGTTCCTCCGGGGAGGTGCTCGATTGACCAGTGCTTGGCTGTGGAGGCGCGACCGACATCTCCTTCCCTTGGACGGCGGTGCAGGCGGCCACGGTCGCAAGGACGGCAAAAATCGAGACGACGTTCATCGAACCCTACTCATGGTAACGCATCTGCAATTCCAGGGCCACAAAGGGTACGCCTCAAACCCCCTTCATAGCATGATTTGGACGGCACGAGCGCGCTACCGTATTATGTTTCGCACCCTCTTTTGAGACGGATCGTCCGTTTTCGGAGACATGATCGACGGATGCTCGAGTGGGCCCTTGCGAATCTCGTTGTCGTCGGGAGTTTCTTCGTCATCGGGGTAGCGGGCGTGGCAGTCATCCATGCCCTCCTCTACAAGGAGGAAGTTCGCGCCGCCATCGCCTGGGTAGGCCTCATCGCGCTCGTTCCGCTCCTCGGGTCCGTTCTCTACTACCTGATCGGGATCAACCGCATCCACCGGCGCGCCGTTGCGTTGCGGCGGGAAGCGGACAGCTCTCTCCTGCCTCGCCGCCGCGGTGGATTGAGCTTCGATGCCGTCGCCGAGCGCGTGGGAAGAACCGAAGCGGCTGAGCTCGCGCAACTGATCGGGAATATAACCTCCTGGCCCCTTTACGAGGGAAATCGTGTCCGCCCGCTGGTCAACGGAGACGAAGCCTATCCCGCGATGCTCGAGGCCATCGGTCGAGCCGAGCGAAGCATCGTCCTCATGACCTATATCTTCGATCACGATCGAGTCGGGCAACGCTTCGTCGATGCCCTCGCCTCGGCCCAAACGAGGGGCGTCGAGGTTCGGGTTCTCATCGATGCCGTAGGAGCGCGCTACTCGCGCCCACGCGCTCACCGGCTGCTTCGGGAGCGTGGGGTGCACGCCGCCCTGTTTCTCCCAACGTTCTCGACGCGGCTTCCATCGTTCAATCTGCGCAATCACCGCAAGGTCATGGTCGTGGACGGGAAGATCGGATTCACCGGCGGCATGAATATCCGCGAGAGTTTCGTGTTGGAAGAAACGCCCGAGTCTCCCGGAATGGATCTCCACTTCGAGCTAGAGGGGCCGGTCGTTCGACATCTGCAGCAGGTTTTCGCGGAAGACTGGGAGTTCACCACCCTCGAGCCGTTGCGAGGCGAAGTCTGGTTCCCGGCAATCCATCCTGCGGGAAACGCCATCGCCCGTGGGATTGCCGACGGACCCGACGAAGACCTCGACGTGCTCAACTTTACGCTTCTCGGCGCCATCGCCAGCGCGGTCCACTCCATCCGCATCGTCACGCCCTACTTTCTTCCCGACGTGGCGCTGACTTACGCACTGAACACCGCGGCCCTCAGCGGAATCGAAGTCGATATCGTCGTCCCCGAGAAAGGGAATTTGCGACTCGTTACCTGGGCGATGTTTGGCCAGATCCAGCAAGTGCTCGGGCACGGTTGCCGGATTTGGCTGTCCCCGGCGTCACCCTTCGATCATACGAAGCTCATGGTGGTGGACGACTACTGGGTCCTGTTCGGGTCGACCAACTGGGACCCACGAAGCCTTCGCTTGAACTTCGAGTTCAACGTGGAGTGCTACGATCGCGAGGTTTCCAAATCGATGCAGACGCTGATTCAGGAAAAGATCGCGAAAGCGCGGAGACTCACATCCTCCGAACTGGCCCAGAGGAGCTGGCCGGTTCGGCTTCGCGACGGGGCAGCGCGGCTCCTAACGCCTTACTTATAGCAGGGTGAGGGTAAACTCAGCCCACCCTGCGCGAGCGGAGCGAGCCCGGCGCGCTCGCCGCGCCGTGAGCAGCTCGAGCCGTGGCGGCTCGGTCGATCACGGGTCCCGCCACGGCCCTGAGCACGAGAAGGGTGACGGTAAACATCACCCTGCGTCGACGGTCACCGATTCGTCATCAGCTTCCGCAAGAGTTGGGTGCTCCCGCGGTGGGCTCGCTGACTACCCACAAGCGGCCGTCGAGACGGGCGGTGTCGCAGCGCTGCATCGATTGGGTGTCCTTCGACGCGTTCGCGTCCTCGTCGACCTGAGCCGCGGCCGGGTTGCCAACTCCGAACGCCCCGTCGAGCAACCCCGAATCTGCCGCATCGCTCGTGCCGTATACCAGCGCGTCGAGCAGGCCCGTGGTCGTGATCGGCGTCCCGTTGGGAAATTCCTCGACGTCGCCCTGGTAGAGCGCCACGGCGTCGGCGCCGTTCTGCATTTGGTTTTCCGGAGACGAGAAGACGATCTGCGGTTCCGGCGTGAGGCCGCTGGGACCTACCCACAGGAGCCCATCGATGTTC
>DATIBD010000116.1:0-21288 GCA_035457705.1 Vicinamibacteria bacterium | reverse complement strand
TTGCCGAAATTCGCCTTCGCTGGTCTTTCAGAAATGCTTCAAGGACTTCCTCGATATTTGGTCGGGCTTCCGTGACCAAACGTTCCACGTTCGAGCTCACCTGCGGACCTCCCAGGAATCGTTGGCGCATGCCCCCAATCGTACTAGCTCGACAATTAGTCGGGTCTTACCCCCCATAAACCGCGTCGGAGAAGAGTCCGAGTACAACACCCCAGCACGCATCACCTGGACGCTCCAGGCGCCGGGCTCACGATGGATATGGGAAAACCCGGTTCGGGCCGGCAGCGTGGTCTTGGACTTCATTACAAACGCGCTAAACTGGTAACCAGTTGAGGTGACGACGGCGCGCCGGCACAGGGTATCACGAGTACGGAGTGCCGTTAGTGACTGTTCGGACGGATGACGGAAGCTTTCTAGCCGTTCTCGGATGTGGGCTGGACTTCCGTGTGAGGCCGCGATGAGTGAGCGGCCGGACGGCGCCCGAGACCCGCGTCGCGTCCAGCTCTACGCTCTTCTGAGCTCGGTGCGCACGAGGGTGGGCGCATGGCTCCGGCACGCCCAGTCTTCGCTGGAAAAACGTTTTCCAGCTCTCGCCCGACGACCGCCGGTCCTCGCGGGTATCTTGGTCCTCGTCGCTCTGATGATTTTGGGGCTTGGTCTCGCCATCGACGTCGCCGCCCGCCTCCCCGATCCGCGAGCCCTGTCATCGCTCGACCAAATGTCTGAGGCCACGCTCGTGTACGACGCCTTCGACCGACCGGCGTTTACGATTTTTCGCGAGCAACGGATCCGAGTGCCCATCGAACGGATGTCGCCTCACTTGATCGACGCCGTGCTCGCCATCGAAGACCGCCGTTTCTATCAGCATGGTGGCATCGACCTAGTGCGTGTTGCTGGCGCCACCGTAGCGAATTTGACGGCCGGTCGCATCGTGGAAGGCGGTAGCACGATCACCCAGCAACTGGCGCGAAAGGGTCTGCTGTCGAGCGAGAGGACCATTCGACGGAAGCTCGCCGAGATCCTGACGGCCTTGTGGATCGAGCACGTCTACGAGAAGAGGGAGATTCTCGAGCTCTATCTCAACAAGATCTACTTCGGCTCGGGGTTCTACGGAGCGGAAACGGCTGCCCGCGGCTACCTCGGAAAGACTGCTGCCGAGCTCAGCGTGAGCGACGCCGCGCTGCTCGCCGGGCTGATACAGGCGCCGGAGCGGTACTCGCCCAAGAGATTTCCCGAGCGTGCCCTGGCCCGCCGCAACGTCGTGCTCTCGGTCATGATGCAAACGAACGTCATCGACGAGCGGGCCTATCAGGCGGCGCGCCTCGAGCCTCTGTCCTTGGACAACACCCTGGAGACGACGGAAGCGCATGGGAGCTACTTCAAGGAAGAGCTCCGGCAGCACCTCATCGACGTGTTCGGATGGGACGCGGTCTACGAAGAGGGGCTGCGCGTCTACTCGACGATCGATCCAGAGATGCAGCGCGTGGCAGAAGAGAGGCTCGAAGAGGGTATCCGAGAGATCGAGGCCCGCCGGAACTATCACCACCCTCGGCGAGAGACAGATGGCGCGCCGGAAACTCCCGCTGCCGAGCCCGTCTATCTACAGGGGGCGCTCATCGCGCTCGATCCCCTTTCGGGCGAGGTGCGCGCTCTCGTCGGTGGGCGCGACTTTGCCGACAGCTCATTCAACCGGGCGACCCAGGCACAGCGTCAGCCGGGATCCGCGTTCAAGCCGATCCTGTATGCGGCAGCGTTGGACCAGGGCGTTACACCGATCACGATGCTGGATGACCTGGATCATCCGGTCCCTTCGGACGAGGGGGAGTGGTTGCCAGCCGACGGTCACGATGAGGTCTCCGCTCTCACCGTGCGGGAGGCGTTGCAGATGTCCAGCAACCGTGCGGCCGTCCGGCTCATTAGGCTCACGGGCATCGACCGCGCGGTGGACTACGCAGCCCGGTTCGGCCTGGGCCCGCAGCCGAGAGTGCCGTCGGTGGCACTTGGATCCGGCTCGGTGACGCTCGAGGCACTGACGGCAGCCTATGCCGCGTTTGCCAACGGTGGGACCGTGCCCCAACCGACTTACATCAGGCGGGTAACCGACGGCGAAGGCCTCGTCCTGTTCGAGGCCCCTTCGTCCGGCGCTCGGTTGAAGCCTCGTGCCGTCAAGTCCTCGACAGCCTTTGTGATGGCCAGTCTCCTACGAGGCGTGCTCGATGCCGGCACCGGCTGGACCGTCCGGCGGGAAGGCTTCCGCGGCCCGGCGGCCGGCAAGACCGGAACAACCGATGACGTCAAGGATGCGTGGTTCATCGGTTTCACGCCCGAGCTGACGGCAGGCGTCTGGATCGGATTCGACGATCCTCAGACCATCGTGCCGCGAGGGTTTGGATCCGATCTGGCGGCGCCTGTGTGGGCGAGATTCATGAGCGAGGTCGTCGAGCCGCAGAGCTCGGACAGCTGGATCGAGCCCCCGCCGGAGGTCGTCCGAGTCGAAATCTGTGCTTCGTCACTCTTGGTCGCAACCGACGCATGCCGCCGATCCAAAGGCGACGATGCCGGAGAAGTCCACCGAGCCCCAACTTACGTTGAATACTTCGCGTCCGGCAGCGAGCCAGTCGATCGTTGTCCCATTCATCGGTCGTTTCTGGCGTCTGTGCTCGCGCCATTCCGAAGCCCGAGCCGACCCGAGTCGCAGCGCTTCGCGCCCTGGACGCCTCCGCCCGAACCACCTCCGATCCTACAAATGTCGGGGCCGGGACAGAGCGTCGAGGTTGTGCACGACCATGTTTTTGGAAACTGTACCGGCCTGCTCGTTGTCGGTCCGCATGGACTTCGCTACGTCACCGCCCACAAGGACGCGTTCACCTTGGACTTTGCGGAAATCGCGACGGTCTCGTTCGATGTCGAGAAGCGGCGTGTCCGGATCTCGGTCCGTGGAGGCAGGGACTACAACTTCCATGCCGGGTTGGACGACCGTGATGGCCTCGTCGCCCTCGAGGCGGCGCTGCACGCGAGATAGTGCCGACCAGCGAGTGAGCTCAGGGTCGAGTTTCCATCGAATGGCGCTGCGGGGGCGCGTCGTACTTCACCATCCTTAACCAGCCCTCGGCCGCGGCGTCGATGTCAGGAACTCCGCTCCCCACGTCGTCCTCGATGCTCGTAGTCAACCGACCTCGCAACTGGGAGAGAATCGCCTTCGCCTCATCTTTCGTTTTCTTCCAGCTCGCCGGATGGTCTTGCGAGACAGACGCGAGCGCGACGGCCATGCGTTGCTCCTGGGGTTTCTGGCCGGACGCAAGGAGCCTGGCGGCTTTCGTCAGCCCGAGCGAAATCAACGGTCTCGCTTGGAGCTCCAGGGCCAGCTTGAGACCTTCCGACAGGCACTCCTCGGCCTTCGAGCTTTCCACGCCAGCCAGATGAATCAAGGAAAGCGCTCGCCCCCAACGATCTCCAATCTCACTGGTGACGGCAAGCGCCGCGCGATACTGCTCTTGGCCCTTCCGGATCTGGCCCCGAGATTGCGCCACGAGCCCGAGGAATACGAGCACCAGAGCCATGCTGAAGCGGTCCTGCAGCTTCTGGGCCATCTCCAGGCTCCTTCGCAGCAGTCTTTCCGCTTCGTCTAGCTCCTCTAGTTCCCACGCGAGCCAGCCGAGACACATCAAGCTGTTGGCCACACCCCGGAGCTCGTCAATCCGTTGACAAATCGCCATGGCTTCCAAATGTCGCGACTTCGCCTCAGCGTATTCGCCGGTGACCTGGGCTACGATGCCCAGAAGGCGCGAAGCCACGGATCCCGTTATCGGATCGCGCGTATCCTGGTTGAGGCTCAGGCTTTGCTCGAGAAACTGCCGAGCCCCGACAAAATCACCCCGATGCCAGTCGACCAGGCCAATCAAGTTGAGCGCGAACTCGACGTCTCTTTTCACGTCGGGTAATGCTTGCAGATGCATCAGTGCGTCTAACACAAGCTTCTTACTCTCCTCGTAGTGACCCAGGCGGTAACTGAACCAGCCTTCCTGCCAGAGGCTCCGGCCCAGAACCAATCGCCACTGCGCATCGAGCCCTTTTCCCGCGTGACACAAGCCTCCCAAGCGGTCTCTCGCAAGTCTCACGGTCTCGCAGCCTTCCGTGTACCAGCTCCTGAATTCGTAGAAGTACCAGAGGGTTTCCAGGTACGAGCCGATCTCGGGAATCTTCAGGAGCTCCAGGGCGTAGAGCCATCCAGTCCGGAGATTGGCAATCTCGTCGGTCATAGCCCGGGCTGCTTCGCCCTCGTCTCCGCCAAAGAGATCTTCTCTCGTTTTTCGCACATATGCGGCGTAGTAGGAGCAGTGACTCACCTTCGCGTCCTCGTACTGTTCCGGAACGCGCCGCAGCTGTTCCTCCCCGTACTGCCGCAACAACTCATGAATGTGATAACGACCGAGCGGCGTGCCTCGCAGAAAGGACTTGTCCACGAGGCAAGACAGAGCCGGGATCGAAGCGCCTGCCACGGTTTCGGCCGCGCGCCTGTCGAATCCGCCACGGAAGACCGACAATTTCGCAAAGATCTCTTTCTCTCGTACCGAGAGGAATTTCCATGAGTAGTCGAACGTCGCACGCATGCTCCGGTGCCTCTGCGGCACATCTCGTAGGGTCGTCGCAAGAAATCCCAGGTTGCGTTCCATCTCGGTCGCGATTTGCTCACAGGGAAGCTCACGCACCCACGCGGCCGCGAGCTCGATTGCCAGTGGAGACCCCTCCGTCAGTTGACAGATTCGAACCAGTGAGGATGCCTCCGAAGCTCCAATCTTGAAGGTAGACCGAAATTTCCGAGCCGTTTGTACGAAGAGACGAACCGCAGGATAGACGTCCAACGCTATCGCCCTTTGAGGCCCTTGTTCCGGTACGCGCAGGCCCTTGACGTCCAATAGCCATTCTTCATGAAGATGAAGGCGCTCGCGCGATGTGACGAGGAGTTTCACCAATGGAGCCTCCGTCAAGATCTGCGGCAGGAGCGCGATCCCGTCCGGTAGATGCTCGATGCCGTCGAGCACCAGGAGCATCTCCCGTTCCCGCAGGTAGTTTACGAGCTGTGCCTGGAGATTTGCGCCTCCAGAAGAGACGAAGTGAATCGCATCGGCGATCGCCGGGACGAGAAACTTGCTCGATAAAACCCCTGTCAGCTCCACGAAATACACGCCATCGAGAAATGAATCCGTGCACTCCCTCGCTGCTTTGATGGCAACTCGAGTCTTGCCAATGCCTCCGGGTCCGACGATCGTCAGGAGGCGGCAAGAAGGATCGCTGAGCCGGCTCGACAATTCGGCGAGCTCCGCCTCACGGTCGACGAGTGGTGTCGTCTCAGCGGGCAGAGAATGAGGGGATGCCGATTCCGCCTGACGGATTCTTTGACAGAGCCGGTTCGTCTCTTCGGAGGGTTCGATGCCAAGGCCCCCGGCTAGCTCTCGTCGACAACGATCGTAGTGAGCGAGCGCCGCAGTTCGCTGCCCGTTGCGCGACAGCAAACGCATCAAGTCCCGGTGCGATTCTTCTCGCCAGGGGTCCATCCGGACGACTCGCTTCGTATAGTCCAGGGCGCGTTGAATATCTTGATGATGAATGTAGTGACGACTGAGATTCCCAAGAATTTGAATAATTCGGTCGCGCCAGTGTTCCCGCTCGCTCGCGAGCCACGCTTCGAATTCGGGGCAGTCGTCTAGGGCGAAACCGGCCATGAAGTCGTTTCGATAGAGGTCAGCCGCCTCGGCGAGCTGTCTGACGTCGTTCTTACTGGCCAGCTCATCGAAAGCTGCCAAATCGAGCCAGCAGCGCGGGTTCGCGTTCCATTGGATGGAACGGCGATCGGCCGTGAAACAGCCGGGCATCAACGAAGCGAGGTTGTACAAAACGCGGCTCAAGTTCCCGAGTCCACGCGCCTCGCTCTTGTCGCACCAGAATATATCCGCCAGGCCCGTTCTAGTGAGCGGCTGGCGCTCGGCGGCCAGGTAACAGAGAAGCCCGAGCGCTTTTCTGGACTCGAACCCTCGAAGAGGCACCCCTCTGCGTTCGGCGCGGACCGGACCGAGAAGATGCAGTCTCAAGCTACCCAACGGACCGCTCGTTTTCCGACGCAGCGCTTCGCGTGAACGGAGCCGGAAGACCGAGGGCGAGCACGGCCCGTCCTCGAGAAGCATGGGCTGACATCTCGGTTTCGCGGGTTCGCCCGCCAAGAGAAGTCGTCCCCGGGCAGCTAATTCAGTTTGTGCGATGAACCAGAGTAACGACTCAGGCCATGCGCAACCCCCGTGATCGGATGTTATTCCGATACGCACACGAGTCGCAAGCCGGTCACATCGGTCGATCCCCCTCTCGAGCGTCCTCCCATCTCCCGATCGACCGGGTTACGGGGCTTTGCTCTCCGTGACCTCTACCGGCGCAAATGACCTCGATAAGGAAAGTTTCCGGCCTCGATGTCGTCCTTGATGTCAAATCGTCCGGTGACCCCTTGGAAATCACCCGTTCCGCTGCCCCTGACAATAGGATGCTGGCAGCGCCCAAAAATCTCCGTCGAGAGGTCGGGACAAGAAGCCAACTTCGCCGTGAATAGGTAAGTCGTCGCGAACGTGCCGGTCTGCCCGTTGTACTCCCCCACGAAAACCTCGGTCCCCCTCTCGTGATAGTTCCCGCTCCGCGTGCATCCCCACTCCTCGACGGACACGTAGTGACAACCTACCAAGTCTCCAGTCATTCTGAGGGCGAAGTCGGAGCCATCACCCTGCTCGTCGACACATTCGCCAGGATCGGCAAAAAAAGCGATTCCCGCTATTTGGGTCGCTCCTCCCCCGGCATGCAGAGGAGGGCTCATCGTCGAAACAACACTGACAGCTACCGCGAGCACGATGATACTGAGCGTTGAGACGGTTAATTTTTTCATCATTCCGATCTCCTCTTCTTTAAGTGCTTCTCCGAATCACTTCTGACGTCGAAGTCCCCGGTCTCATCGATGGCGTCGGGGAGGCTCGACTCTCCCCGGAAAGTGTGACCAGGGACCATTCGCAAAGGCTTCGCGAAGTCTTCGGAACGCCAGGCGGCGGTCTGCTTTCAGGCTTCAGGAGAGCTACCGGCCCGTGTGACACCATTCGAGGAGCGTCTGTTACTCGAATCTACGAGCACGACCGGTGGCCCGGCTCGTGTCCTACCGTTTCGGAGTTCTCCTCGAGGCTTCGAGTGCGCGATTGGGTTTGTGAGGGGCCAGGTCCTCGAGCCTGCGCCGGGTGGTCGAGCCGAGGCGCGGGAGGTTCAGGGGTGTATTTTCAGCGCAGCCAGCCGGGAGGTATTCCCGACCGCCTCGCCTCCTCTTGCAACTGTTTCCAGCTCGCTTCGGCGGCGGCGAGATCTTCTTTGGCCTCCCGCGTCATTTGCTGAAGCTGTTCCGTCGACCCGATGACCGTTCTTCCGTTCTCGTCGACGTAGTACTCTTCAGGGCCCAGGAAGAGCTCTTCCAGGGCGCGGACCCGCTCTCGCGCGTCGGCGATGCGCGACCGGGCGTCGGACGCCCTCGATCGCCACTCGGCCTCATTGCGCTGGCGCTCGCGGCTCTCCTCATCGAGCCGATCGACCTCCTGGGTGGGCTTCGAGCTCGCCCCGGGAATCACGACCTCCCCCGAAGGCGCCTCGTCGCTCGACTCAGCGTCCGCAACGGTCTCTCCTTCGGAGGTTTCTTCTTCCTTGGTCTCTCCGAAGATCTCCTTCTCGCTGAACTCCCGCGCGGCCACTCCCTCTTGCTTGTTCTTTTCTCGGCGCTCGCGCTCTTTCTTAGCTACGCTTCCCAGGCTCTGGGCTTCGGATAGGAGAGGCAAGCAGAAACCGAGCAGGAGCAGGCAAGCGATTCTGGCAACGCTCATATAGATCCCCGTGAGAATTGCGGTCTCGCATCGAGAGTAGCACATTTGCCGCCAAGCCCGGCCAAGACCGGCGGGTACGGAGCGACCTTGTGGCTCGCCGCACTCACCAGCTGACTCCCGAGGCCGGAACCTGGTCTCTCAACGAGCGACTTGTTGACCTGTCGAAGCCCTTGGTATGGTTCGGGCGGAGGCTGAATCATGGCTGGATACCGCTTTCCCAACGAGTCCGATGAATACCGTGTCCTCCGGGACGGGCTTCTCGAGATGGAAAAAGACCTTCGTGCCCGGGTCGAAGCAGTAGCTCAGAAGCGCCGCGAGCTGCCGCTTGGGGGACGGCTCAAAAGACTACCGGTTCGAACGCGTCGGCGAAGATGGCAAGACCCACGAGGTGGCCTTCGAAGAGCTTTTCGGCAAGCATCGCTCGCTTCTGCTCTACACGATGATGTTCGGTCCGGATTGGGATGCTCCCTGCCCATCCTGCAGGTCGCTAGTCGACGTCTTCAAGGCGAGCTACCATCCCGTGTCGCAGCGATGCGCCATGGCCGTCGTCGCCGCAGCCCGAGCCAAGCAACTACATGACTGGGCGCAGTTCCGAGGGTGGACCTCCATCCCGTTGTATTCCTCCGGCAAATCGACCTACATCCTCGATTATTTCGCCCGCGAAGGCGCGAGCGACCCCGCGCTGGTGACGATGATGAACGTCTTCCGCAAGACGCCCGACGGCATCTTCCACACCTGGGGCTCGCAGCTCGTCAGCCACCCGATGGAGAACGGCCATCCGCGCCACGTGGACATGGTGTGGCCGTACTGGAACTTGCTCGACATGACGCCAGACGGCCGAGGCGAGCTTTCGATTCCCATCCAGAACTATGAGCACTCCTACTTCTCCGAGCACGTTCTCGGAGGGGAAGATTAGGATTACTGCGTAGTCCGCTCGCCCTATGGTTTCTTAGACCGAGCCGCGATAACGCAAGGCGAGCTACCGGGTCCCCTCATCCAGGACGAAACTCGTTCGCCGTGACATAGAATCTCGTCAGACTCGCGCGGCCTGAAGCGCCGCGAGCACGCGCTCGTCCCGGAACGGTACCCGCCGTATACGGACGCCGGTTGCGTCGAAGATGGCGTTCGCCACAGCCGCGAGCGTCGGCTTGCAGGTCGCCTCCCCTGCCCCGTAGTGCGAGAGGTCGGGCCGCTCGGGGTTCGGATCGCCGTTCACCAGGAGGACGTCGATCTGCTCGGGCGTATCAGCGTGGGTCAGCGTCGGAGACGACCCCCAGTGCGTGCTCGTCACCTTCTCGGTGTCGAACTGCACCTCTTCGTGCAGCGCCCGGCTGAGCGAGTGCAGCATCCCGCACTCGACGGTCCGTTTGAGCGCCTCGGGATTGACCACGAGCCCGCAGTCGTGGGCGCACACGAGCCGCTTGGCCCACACGTGACCGGTGCTGCGGTTGACCTCGACTTCGGCAATCTGCGCCACGATGGTCTGGCTGCGGTACGAGTAGGCGATGCCGCGACCGGTAAGAATGTCGCCGCCCACCGCCGGTCTCGGCTTGGGTGACGGACGGGCGTCCCATCCAAAGGCCTCCGCTGCGGCTTTGATGACCGCGACGGATCGCGCCCGCCGGAAACCCTCGTCGTCGTCGTTCTCGGCCGAGAGAAGACGCAGCCGAAACTCCACGGGATCCGCGCCCGCCGCCGCGGCGAGCTCGTCGATGAACGACTCGAAGGCAAACGTCACCTGCGGCCCGTCGGGGTCTCGGAGGTTACCGGTCCGGACGGGAGTCTCCCACACGAGAGGCAAGGCGACGACACTCCCCTTCAGGCGGTGATTCGGGATCGCGTACTTGTGGCCCTCGGGCCAGGAGGCGCGGCCGGGGGCGGGCTCCGAGCGCCTTCTGCCGGTCAACTGTGCGATCAGCACCGAGTCGTGCTCGTTGTAGCCCAGATGATTGTGGTCGGCGGCACGGCCGTCGTACTCCACGACGACGACGTCCCCCCGCTCGTCGAGTCCGCCGCGCAGCTTCATCGCATAGGCGGGACCCTTGGTATCCCACGCCGTCTCTTCGTCTCGCATCCACTGGATGCGTACGGGCCGGCCGATCTCTTTCGCCAGAAACGCGGCCTCGAACCCCGCGTCATCCGCCGCGGTGCGGCCGTAGGCTTGCGGTCCGTCCATCCAGACGACGCGCACCCGATCGCGAGGCATCTTGAGGAACTCCGCGACGCCGTTTCGAAGGCCGTACGACTTCATGTCGTTCGAGTAGATCGTCATCTGGTCGTTCGACGGATCGGCCGTCGCGTGCGCCGGTCCAAAGGCCGTGTGGCCCTGAAATGGAACGTCGTACTCGGCGTCGATCACCTTGGCGGCAGAAGCGAACGCCGCGTCCGGATCCCCGACGACCTCGGGCTCGCGAACGAACGTCGGTGTCGCCCCGCGCATGTAGTTGAAAAGATCTTCCGAGGGCGGAAACGAAGCGGTGGCGGGCTTCTGCCACTCGGCCTTCAACGAGCGCGCGGCACGGATGCCCTGCTCTTCGCGCTCGCAGACGACCGCCACATAGTTTCCTTCGGTGACCACCCGGATGAAGCCGGGTATATCGCGAACGGAAGATTCGTCCACGCTCACGAGCTTCGCCCCGGCGACCGGCGGCTTGACGTTGCGCGCGTGGACCATGCCGGGAAGCTTCACGTCCACTGCCCACTCGAGTGAGCCGTCTACCTTGGCGGGAATGTCGTCGCGCGGCATCGACTGGCCGACGTTCTTCAGCTCCTGTACCGGTTTGAGACTGGCCTGGCCGGTGACCGAGTTGATGTCTTCGCCCGAGAGCGTCACGTTGAATCGTCCGTCGCCGATGAGCTCGCCATAGGAGGTCGATTTCGAGGGGTCAGCCGTAACCGAGATCACGCCGGCGTGGACGGTCAGTGCCGCGACCGGCACCGCGAATTTCGACGAGGCCATCTCCAGCAGGACGCGCCGCGCCTCGGCCGCGACGCGCCGCATCGGCCAACCATCTCTTTGGAGCGCGTCCGACCCGCCGGACCCACCTTGATCCACCGTGATGTCGGTGCTGCCCATGACGCAGCTGGTCTTGTCGTACTCGATGTCGAGCTCATCCGACATGACCTGGCGGAACGCCGTTCCGGTACCTTGTCCGAGATCGGTCTTTCCGACATAGAACGTCGCGGTGTTGTCCTGCCGGATTACGATCCAGGCGTCGAGCTGGCGGAAGTCGGGATCCGGATACGGGCCCGGGCCCAGACGAGGGGCGGGCGTCTGAACGACGGCCGAGAGCGGGCCCGCCATCGAAGTCGCGCTCACGCCGACGACGAGGAAGCCCGATGCCTTGAGAAAGTCCCGGCGGGACGAAGTCGCCTTCCCCTTCTCCGTGGCCTGCGACGCACTTTGCTTTGTCGTCATGGCTCTATTCCCCTTGCCCCGCATTCGCGGCGCGCTTGATCGCCGCCTGGACCCGGTAGTACGTCATGCAGCGACACAGCGTTCCCTCCATCGCCTCGCGGATCTCCGCGTCGGTGGGGTTCGGGCTGCGATCGAGGAGCACCTTCGCGGTCAACATCTGCCCGTTCTGGCAGAAACCGCATTGCGGCACCTGTTCGTCGACCCACGCCTGCTGCACCGGGTGCAGCTTCCCGTCGAGAGAGAGCCCCTCGAGGGTCGTGATCTCGAGCCCAGCCACCGTCGAGACCCGCCGGAGGCACGACCGTACGGCCTCTCCCCCGATGATCACGGTGCAGGCTCCGCATTGACCCAGACCGCAGCCGAACCGCGGCCCCTGCAGATCCAGATCGTTCCGCAGTACGTAAAGGAGCGGCGTCGAGGGCTCGACGTCTACGGTGTGCGTCGAACCGTTTACCTTCAGTGTGATTCTGCTCACGAGAGCGCCTCCGATCCCACGAAGTGAATGAGGAAACGCTAACATGCGGATCGCGGTAGCGGCAAGCCGCGTCTGGAGTTGGATCTATACTGGGCCCGTGAAAACCGTCGCAGCGCTTATTATTTTCGGGTCCACTCTCGGGTCCACACCGTTCGTCTCGGCATTTCAGGTCCCCGCGGACTGGAAGGAGCCGATCCAGCCCTTCGCCATCGTCGGTAACATCTATTATGTTGGCACTGCCGGACTCGGCTCGTTCCTCATCACGACCCCCGAAGGACACATCCTGCTCGATACGCCGCTCGAGTCGGAAACCCGCATCGTTCTCGACTCGATTCGAAAACTGGGCTTCGACCCCAAGGACATTCGCATCCTGCTCAACAGCCAGGCGCACTACGATCACACGGGTGGCCTCGCGGAGATAAAGAAACTCTCCGGAGCCCAAATGATGGCTGGAAGGGGCGATGCGGAGCTTCTCCGCCGAGGCGGGAGGGACGACTTCGCCTTCGGCGACCGTTACGTGTTCCCCGCCGTCGAAGTGGACCGACCTCTGGACGACGGCGACGAGATCGAGCTCGGCGGCACTCGGATCCTGACCCGGCTCACGCCGGGTCACACGCGCGGCACGACGACCTATGTGTTGGACGTCGAGGAAGGTGGCTCTCGCTACCGGGTCGTCATCGCCGGGAGTCTGAGCATCAACGATGGCGTGCGGCTCGCGAACCCTCCTTCATACGAGGGCATCGCCGACGACTTCGCCCGATCGTTTCAGATTCTGGAGTCTCTTCGTCCCGACGTGTTCTTGACGGCGCACGGCTTCTTTTACGGCTTCGAAGAAAAGGCCGCCCGGCTTCACTCGGGCGCGGAGTCCAATCCGTTCATCGACGCGAGCCATTACGGTCCGTGGCTCGCGGGCGCGAAAGAAACGTTCGAGACACAACTCGCCCGAGATCACGCGGCGAAATAGCGAACATTCACCTGGGCGGCGGCGCGAATCGATCCATAGAACGCCTCGTCAGTCGGCGACACCACCGCCGTCGACCACCAGGGCCGCGCCCGTCATGAACGAGGAGTCGTCGGTCGAGAGGAAGAGCACGGCACGGGCGATCTCCTCGGCCGTGCCGATGCGGCCGAGGGGACGGTCGGAAGCTCCCTCGAGGTAGCTCTCCCAGGACATCCCGCGCTGTCGGGCGTCGTCGGGCAGCATCGGCGTGTCGACGTCGCCCGGGCAGATGCAGTTGACCCGGATGCCTTGCGGCCCGTGATCGATCGCCATCGCCTTCGTCATCACCACTAGGCCGCCTTTGGCGGCACAGTAGGCGGCGGCGTGGTCGCCGCCCTGAATGCCCCAGCCGGAGCTGCAATTGATGATGACACCGCTTCCGCGCTCGATCATCGACGGCAGGACGTACTTCGACATCAGGAACGCGCCCTTGAGGCTGGTGTCGATGGTCCGATCCCACTCGTCTTCCGAACATTCCGGTACCGTTTTCGCGAAGTACACACCGGCGTTGTTAAACAGGACATCGACACCGCCGTACCGTTCCAGGGCCCCGCTCACCGCGGCACGGCATTGGTCGGCGAAGCGCACGTCGCACACGATGAAGTGAGCGACGCCCCCGGTTTTCTCGATCTCCCGGACGACCTCGTGGCCGCGCTCTTCGTTTCGACCCGTGATCACGACCTTGGCGCCTTCGCTTGCCAGCAGGAGCGCACTCGCCCGCCCGATGCCGGCGTTGCCGCCGGTGACGAGCGCGCACTTCCCTTCCAGCCGTCCGTTTTTTCCTACCATAGCTGGCTCGCCAATCCTCCCGTGGTTTCGGCCCCATCCATCACGTAGACGTGTCCGCTGGCGAACGCGGCATCGTCCGAAGCGAGAAACGCGAAGAGCGCGGCAATCTCCTCCGGCTTGGCGTGACGGCCCAGCGGGATCTTGCTGTTGACCCGCGCCAGCATCTCGTCCGTGTACTCGGCCCGCTGCATGGGCGTCAGGCAATAACCGGGCGAGATCGCATTGACCCGTACCGTCGGCGCCAGCTCGAGCGCCATCGACTTGGTGAGCGCGATGACTCCCGCCTTCGTCGCGTTGTAGTCCGCGTAGTAGGGATAGCCGTGAGTGCCGGAGGTCGAGGCGGTGTTGAGAATCACACCAAAGCGCCGCTCCATCATGTGGCGCGCGGCGGTCTGCGCGACGTGAAAAACGCCGGTCAAGTTGGTGGCGAGCACCTGGTTCCACTCATCGGGCGTGATTTCCAGGAATCGGTGCCGGAGGCTGATACCGGCATTATTGATGAGAACGTCGACCCCGCCCATCCTCCGGACCGCCTCCGCAAAGGCGGACTCCACCGAATCGCGGTCCGACACGTCTGCGTCGAGGACGCCGGACAAGCCCGCGAGCTCCGTTTCAATCCGCCGCCGAGCCCCCGGGTTTCGGTCGAGCACACAAACCACCGCGCCTTCTTCCAGGAACCGAGCGGCTGTCGCCGCGCCGATGCCGCTCGCTCCACCGGTCACGAGAACGCGCTTACCCGAGAGTCCACGCATTGCACGCGAACTTTAACACGGGGCTTGGTCGCTGCAGTGCGTGGGTCGTGTCGGAACGGAAAGCGAGGTAGTCGCGGTCCCTCCAGCGCCTTCAATGGAGCCCAGGAGGTGTCTCGGCGTCGCCTCGCCCTCCCTCGGGCAGATTGAAAGCGATGAGGCCCCCGGTGGATTGCCCGCCGATCGCGACCACGACGTACTGTGTTCCGTTCCAGGCGTAGGTCATGGGCGATCCCGTCTGCGCGCCGGGCATGTACACGGAGCCGAGCTCGTCGCCGGTCTTCTTGTCGTAGGCGCGCAGCATGGCTCCTTCCACTCCGGTGGGTGTCGTGAAGAGCTCGCCGTCGCCCGCGATCAGGAGAGTCTTCGTAACGAGCGTCCCGATGCGTCCTATCTGTCCCGTCCGTGGGATCGAGATGCCGTCGAGCGCGGGGTGCGCCCGGATGTAGTCCGGGGTCTCGCCGTGCGGGATCTGCCACAGGATCTCACCGCGGTTCAGATCGATCGCCGTGATGCGGCCCCAGGGCGGCTTCACGATCGGCAGGCGGTCGATGTTCAAGGGCGGCGCGTCGCGCATGCTCGCCGAGATGTAGTCCATGTTCGAGCGCTCCGGGTTGTTCTCGAGCGCGAGCCTCGTCAGCTGCGTCTTGGAATAGATATAGAGGATGGAGGTCTCGGGATCGAGCGCGGCGCCCGGCCAGTTCGCTCCCCCGGTGGCGGAGGGAAGCATGAGTGTCCCGCGGGTGCCGTCTTCGGCCTGAGCGAGTGACGGCGGTGTGTAGATCGGACCCAACCGGTAGCTCGAGACGATCTCGGCCGCTTGCTCGCGGAGCTCGGGCGTCCAATCGATCAAGTCGTCGACGCTCACGCCTTGCCGGTCGAACGGCGGCGGCCTCGTCGGAAACGGCTGCGTCGGCGACGTGCGCTCGCCCGGGACGTCCGTCTGCCTGACCGGTCGTTCTTCCACCGGCCACACCGGCTCTCCCGTTACGCGATCGAAGACGAACACGAAGCCTTGCTTCGTCGGCTGCGCGATCGCCTGGATCGCCTTTCCCTCGACCACGATATCCGCGAGGATCGGCGCGCAGGGCAGGTCCCAGTCCCAGACGTCGTGATGCACGGTCTGGAAGTGCCACTTTCGCTCGCCCGTGCGGAGGTCGAGAGCGACGAGGCTGTCCGAGAACAAGGTGTCGCCGGGCCGGTGCCCGCCGTAGTAGTCACCCGTTGGCATCTCCACCGGCAAGTAGACGATGCCAAGCTTTTCGTCGACGGTGACCTGAGCCCATACTCCCGTGTTGCCGGTGTAGCTCCAGGAATCGTTCAGCCAGGTGTCGTGACCGAATTCTCCCGGCTGCGGGATCGTGTGGAAGATCCAAAGCCGCTCCCCGGTGCGCGCGTCGAAGGCGCGGAAGTAGCCTTTCGGTTTTTCTTTCGTCGCGGGCGCGCCTCCGGGCAAGTGGGCGGCGCCGATCAGGATGACGTCCCCAGCGACGACGGGAGCGGCATGAAGCCCGACCTCGCCGGTCACCGGGTCGAGCTCCTGATCCAGTCCCCGTTTCAAGTCTACGATGCCGTCCTTGCCGAAGCTCTCGACCGGACGTCCGGTCTCTGCATCGAGAGCGAACAACTGATAGCCCGGCGTCACGTACAGAATGCGCGCGAGCTCCGAGCTCTCACGCCAGTAGGCCAGGCCGCGACCCGAGAGCCTGCGTGGCGCTGCCTCGCCGCGCTCGCCTTCGTCGATGCGATGCATCCACAAGAGCTCTCCCGTTTCGGCGGCGAGTGCGAAAACGGCGCGCCGGCTGCCACCCGTCGCGTAGAGAACGCCGTCCACCATGAGCGGGGTCGCCTGAAAATTGGTCTCCGGCTGCGGGCCGAGATTGTCGGTGGAGAACCGCCAGGCGACCTCCAATTTACCGAAATTGGTCGCGTCGATCTGATCGAGGGGCGAGTAGCGCCTGCTTGCCAGATCGCCACCGTAAGTCCGCCACTCCGTGTTGGGCGGGGCGGCTTTGTCCTCGCCCCAGGTGAGTCCGACGGCGACGAGCGTCGCAACGACGCCTGAAACGCAGCGGACCAGCAAGTGGCTGACGACTCTCGTCATGCTTCCGCTTCCTCCTCGTAGTGCGCGGAGACAGTAGCACATCGGGCGAGCGACGCGTCTCTCCGGGTCTATCGGCGTCATAAATCGAGAAGCGTCAGCCCGAGCGCTCGAGCCGCAGAAGCATCAAGTACGTGAGCGCGGAGACGCTCATCGACGGCAGCGTCGCGCCGAGGGGCAGCCGGGTCGCCTCAGCGATCTCGTAGGTGCCGAAACCGAGCGCCCAGGCGGCGAGTGCGCCGAGGTGAAAGCCGCGGTAGTACCAGTAGCTTCCCTTCGGCTCGTAGAGCGCACGGATATCCAGTACACGCTTGCGAACGAAGAAATAGTCCGTCAGAACCACCCCGAAGAGCGGAACGAACATCGCGCCGATGAAGTAGAGGAAGCTCTCATAGCGGTCCATGGGGAAGACGAGCGCCACGAGGATCGAGACGATGCCCGTGATCCACATGACCGCACGCGCTTCGACACGCTCCGAGAGGTTGAGCACCGAGCAGCTCGCCGAGTAGATGTCGGGAAAGTCCGACGTGATCGTCGAGAAGACGACGAGGAGGAGCGCCGGCAACGCGAGCCCCGCCGCGCCCATGAGCTCGAGCATCTGGATGTGAGGCTCCTCGGTCCCCGTGACGAGCGTGGCCGTCAAGCCGAGCACGTACATCCAGCTCGAGATGAGAAAGTAGCCCCACCATGTGGCCCAGAAGGTGCGCGCGCTCCCTTCGGGGCCCGGTCGAGAGAAGCGAGCGTAGTCCGCGACGAGCGGCATCCAGGAGATCGGCATGGCGATGACGAGGTCCACCCCGAGCATGAAGGGAAGCGCGTCGACAGTCGCCGCGCGGGCCGCCGCATCTGAGACACCCCGAAACGTCGTGACGGTCAATCCGACGACGACGGCGAGGAGGCCCGCTACGGCGAGGTTCTGCAGGAGCCTCCACGCCCGATGTCCGATGAGAAGCGCCCATCCGAGCGTCCCGAGCCCGATGAGGATCGTCCAGAAGGCGTTGCTGGCCCAGAGGCCTCCTAAGGGCTCGCCCAGCATCACCCCCGCACGTGCGCCGATGATCAGCATGATGGACGCCCAGCAGACGAGCTGAACGACGTTCAGGATCGCCGCGAGCCCCGAGCCGAGGATCCCGAACGAGGGTCGCACGGAGACCATCGCCATGACGCCGTGGTCGGAGCCGGGGATGCCCGCGAGCGCCATGAAGGTATTGCCGATCGCGTGTCCGATGAGAATGGCCCATAAGGCCGGCCAGAACCCCATGGGCGCGAGAAAGCCACCGGCCCAGATCTCCGCGAGCGAGATGGCGACCCCGGCCCACAGCACGAAGTAGTCGAACCCGCCCAGGGTCCTTCCTTCATGAGAGATCGGCCGTATGCTGACGTCCATGGGACTTGAAGCGTAGCATCTTCACCTGCTGCCGGTGGTGCTGGGGATCATGTATTGTAGCGATAACCGGACTGTTACAGCGCTCGATCGGTTCGACGCCTGGCACAATCAAGGAGAAGGGAGCTTCGACGATGCGGGTACTCATGAGCCTTCTGTTTCTCGCCGTCCCGCTTCAGAGCGAGCTTCCCCACGCGTTTCCTCGCGATGGGGCAACGAAGGTCTTCGAGAACGAGAGGGTGATCATCTGGGACGTCACCTGGATCAAAGGAAAGCCGAGCCCGATGCACCGTCACAAGTACGATCTCGTGGGCGCCTACCTCGTCGGTTCCCCCATCAAAGTGACGATGCCCGACGGTACGAGCCGCGAATCGAAGGTGGACGAGGGCTTCGTCCTCTTTCAACCGAAGGGAGTCACCCACATCGAGGAGGGGCTCGTCGAGGAGAACCCCAGGCACGCCATCCTGATCGACCTCAAAGACCACGACCGAGAGCCCATCCCCAATAGTTCGGGTTTGCCGAGCGCGTTCCCTCGAGACGGCGCAGAGAAGCGGCTCGAAAACGATCGGGTGATCATATGGGATGTTCGCTGGACCTCCGCTCCGACTCCGATGCATTTTCACCACAAGGACGTCGTGGTGGTGGTGTTGGAGGGGGGCGAGATCGAGTCTACGACTCCGGACGGCCAGAGCGAAGTTTTCCGCGTGGTCCGGGGCGAAGCGAGCTTCGCCCCGGGGAATCGAACCCACATGGAAAGGCTCGTTTCGGGAACCCCGCGGGCGATTCAGGTCGAGCTCAAGTAGGTCAAGCGGCCCGTGCTATATTTCGGGGTCCCTCTGGAGGATGGTGATGGTATTGACCAAACCCGAGCTGATTGCTTCACTGCAGGACGAGGTTCGCATCCTGCTCCATCTCGCGAGCAAGATCGATCGTGCGAAGCTCGACTACCGGCCGACACCCAAGCAGCGCAGCACGATCGAGTTGTTGAGATACCTGAGCATGATGGGGCCCACGCTGATCGAGGCCGCCAAAGCGGGCGCGTTCGACGAGTCCGACTGGAGTGCTGCCGAGCAGGAGGCAACAGCCAGGACGTTCGATCAGACGTTGGCCACGATCGGCACCCAGGCCGACACCTACGCGACCCTGCTCGGCGACGTTTCGGACGCGGAGCTGCGTGCCGAGATCGAGATGTTCGGCCAGAAGACGACCCGCGGGGCATTCCTGGTTAACGCGGTGCTCTGTGGCTGCGCAGCCTATCGAATGCAACTGTTCCTCTACCTCAAAGCCTGCGGCCGCCAAGAGCTGAATTCGTCGAACCTCTGGTCGGGCGTCGACGCTCCCGCTTCGGCCTAGTAGATTCGGACGGGACCCTCGCCCAAGCGTAGACCCTTACCGAGCGACGCGCTAGAATTCGCTGGATCTAATCATGGACACCGCGTTTCGGATCTCGACACTCGTATTGATTGCGACGTGGTTGCCGTGCGCAGTCGCCAAAGGCACACCCCAAGAGTCGGAGCCACCGGCGGCCGTGTCGAAGAGTCCGCTCGTCGACATCACGTGGCGCCTCCTCGAGATCCAGTCGATGGACGACGCCATCGGCACGGTTCGGCCGGACGATCCGTCCGCCTACACGATGCAACTGAACCGGGACGGGACCTTCAACATGCGCCTCGACTGCAACCGCGCTACCGGCACCTGGACTGCCGAGCCGAGTCAGGACGGCTCCAGCGGGCGGTTCGAGCTCGGGCCTCTCGCGATGACCCGAGCACTCTGCCCGCCTCCGAGACTCGACGAGCGGGTAGCAAAGGACGCACCATTCATCCGTTCATTTCTGCTGAAAGACGGCCGACTCTATTTGAGCCTCATGGCGGACGGCGGAATCTATGCCTGGGAGCCGCTCGCCGACATCGCATTCCAGACGGAGCCCGACCCCGCTCTCGAGACCGCGATCCTCGCGGCTTCACCTGACTACACCCGTGAGATGGTGGACCTGGGCGGGGGCGCGCTTGCCCGCTACCTCCATAGCCGCCTCGACGTGAACGGGGACGGGAGAGACGAGCTATTCGTCTACCTGCTCGGCTCCATCTTCTGCGGCACCGGCGGATGCAACCTTCTGCTGTTCACCGAGACTTCGGACGGGTTGAGCCTGATCAACAACTTCCCCATCAGTCGCACGCCGGTCATCGTCGCTTCCGAGAAGTCCGAAGGTTGGTGCGATCTCATCCGGCCGGAATCGGGTGGCGGGGCGCCGCCGTCCTACGTCCGACACGTGTTCAACGGAACCGAGTACGTCGAGCGGGAGCGCATGCCGGCGGAGCCATCTCCTTCTGGCACGAGGGTGCTTGCGGGCGAGTTCACCTTCCAGGACGGAATTCCTTTGGAACCGCGCAATTGAGACGGGCATTCGACGCCTCTCATTGGGTTCTTTGGACTGGCCAAGGGAGAGCCTCTCGGCGCGATACTCATCGGCCGATCGATGAACGACCCTGAGTACTCAATGCCGTGGCGGGACCCGTAATCGATCGAGCCGCCACGGCTTGGGTTGCTTACGGCGCGGCAAGCGCGCCGGGCTCGCTCCGCTCGCGCAGGGTGGGGGGGAGTTTTTCATCACCCTGCTTGGTGCCCATGATCAGCCCTCTTCGCTGCCGGAACCGGGTGCCACTCCTTGCAACGCGGTAATGGGTACCTCGAGGTTCGTACCACGCTGCAGTTTCTTTTCCTGGCCATCGAATTCGGGCCAAAGTCGGCGCCAGTTTCGGCCGTCACCGGTGAGCGAAGCCGCCACTCGCCAGAGAGAATCGCCCGGCTGGATCGTGTAGAGGACGAACAGCGGCCTGCCTGCCTCAGACTTTCTTTCGGCGGTCGCGCGCTCGTCAACCGGAGAGGCCGACAACGCCTTCACGGCGACCGGGCTCTCCTCTGAGGAAGACTGGGCTCCCTGGCGCAACGATAGGTGAGCGCCCGCGAAGCCGAGGAGCGCTCCCAGCGCAAGAATGGTGACCACGCGTGAATACGGTGTTCGTCCGGTGACCGCCCGGGCCTCGGAGACCTCGACTCGATTCCGGAGCGTCTTTTCCAGCGGCCACCAGGTCGAGAGCTCCGTCGTGCATCGGAAGCATTTCGGGGCGGAGGCGTCGAGCTCTTCGCTGCAAACGGGGCAGATCAACTTCCCTGCCGTCGTCTCTTTCATGGCTCTACTTCTTCTGCCGCGCTCCGGAGCCATCGAGCCGCAGATCCGGAGTGGCGATGCGAACGTCTCCGCGTTGGGTCCAATCGCGCCACAACTGGTTCGCCTCTTCTATCTTGGATTTGAGGTCGCTTTTGAGATTTCGATATCGCTCGGCCTGATTGGCGAGGCGAGCCCGCGCGGCGGCGATGCTGAGCTCCGTGAGTTTCTTGCTGATTCCCGCGGGAACGCCATGAATCTGGGCATCGCGATATGCGCGAAGCATGAGACCGGCTTCTCCCGAGAAGGCCTCG
>DATIBD010000115.1:0-95354 GCA_035457705.1 Vicinamibacteria bacterium | reverse complement strand
GCAGGCAGCCGCGGAGCTCTTCCCCGGACGCGAAATCGTCCTTCGGCGCGGCAAAGTCTGACACGATTTGACGAGGGGCAGAGCTCATCGTCCCGCAAATCCATGCCACACCGTCCCGAATCTGGCGCGCCGTGGCAACAGACCCGGGCATGGTCGGGGACCTCGTTTCAGTTCTCCGTTCACTCTCGCGTCCCTGTTGCGCTGTACCTGATCACGGGCGGCTGCTTTCTCATGCAGATCTCGATGGTCGTGGGCGCCACGAAGAATACGCCCCGCTCTTGGACAGGCGCTTGTCTCGGCAGCAACCTGAAAACGAATTCAACTGAGAGAACGGTTTCGTTATCGTTCGGCTCGAACCGCCAGCGCTCGACGTGGGCGGCAACCTCCGGATTGAAGAACGCACCGGGCGATTCCAGAACGTCCACGTCACTTACCTCGCCAGAAGCAGACACCGTGGCAGCCACCACGAACTTTCCTTCGATTCCCGAGAGGTACATCAACTCCGGGTATTCCGGAGCTGAAGCTCGAACTACACGACGCGACTCTTGCGCCGAGGCGACAGGATCGAACCATACTCCCAATGCGATAGCCGTCGCCATTGCGCAAGTTCGCATAGTACCTCCTTCGACGGGCGTCAGCCTAAAGTGTTCAACTTCGGAAAAGGGCTTGTCAAGGACGGCATCCATCGCGTCGTAAACGGTCTGTGAGGCTTCCCGATCAGTTCTTTGCGTCGCGATTTGCGTCTTTGCGCCTTTGCGTTCAGTTCCCCCGCCACTCAAATACGTGACCGTATTTGTGAAATCGAGTGCTGAGATAGGAGTTCTGAGGCTATAGCTAGAGCTTCTGAAGCCGTTCGGGCTCGATCGTGTACTCGTGATCCACGTTGCCGGTATTGCGCGTCGTCTTTGGCTCGAATAGAAGTACGCTGGCAACGCCCTCGGGAACGACGGGCTTGTGCTCGACGCCTCGGGGGACGATGAAGAACTCGCCAGGCGAGAGGTCGACGATCCCGTCCCGCAAATGAATCTGCATCCGACCGGAGACGACGAGAAACATCTCGTCCTCCTCGCGGTGATGATGCCAGACGTACTCTCCGGCGCTCTTGACCAGCTTGACGTATTGGCCATTCAACTCGCCCACGATCTTCGGGACCCACTGGTCCTCGAAGGAAGCGAGTTTCTCTTCGATGTTCACTTTTGAGCTCGACATGGCCGAATCCTAGGGCTGCCACCTCGGTGGGTCCAAAGCTTCGGTACAATCCCCAAGGTCGACTCCCCGCTTGTTAGAATAGATTCAGCACCCAATCTCCGGCCGAAAATTCCAGATGTACCGCACGATTCGCGCGGACGAGATCCTGAAGACTGCCGAGAATCTCCGGAATCGGATTCAGGCGCGCTTCCCCGAGTGCGGATTGAGGCGCGTCTCCGACGAGCTCCTCGACGTGGCTCGGGAGACACAGAAGCGCTGCGAGCGCATCAAAAGGCCCAATATCCCGCTTAGGGTGAGCGTCGTGCTGCTGCTCGCGTTCGGTCTTTCCGGCATCGTGGGCTTGGTGGTGACGAATGTGCGGATGACGGACGACTTTTGGAACCTGTCGACTTTCGCGGAAGCAGCCGACGCGCTCCTCGGCGACATCGTCTTTCTCGGCGCGGGTATCGCCTTTCTCGTCACCCTCGAGACCCGCGTCAAGCGCACCCGCGCCCTCGCGGCGATCAACGAGCTCCGCGCAATCGCCCATATCGTAGACATGCACCAGCTCACGAAAGATCCGGAGATGGTGCTCACCCAGCATCCGAAGACCGACGTCTCCCCTGATCGAAACATGACACCGTTCGAGCTGAATCGTTATCTCGACTACTGCAGTGAGATGCTGGCTCTGATCTCCAAGGTGGGCGCCCTCTACGTCCAAAGCTTCCCCGATTCCCAAGCGCTCGCGGCCGTCGACGAGATCGAGAACCTCACGACGGCGCTGTCTCGGAAGATCTGGCAGAAAATCATGATCCTCGACCGTTACACGCCCAGGCGGCGCTCGAGCCGGAAGCGGTGAGAGCTTCCCGGAAGATCTGCTCGAGAAGCTCGGCGAGACGGTAGCCGGCGAGCGCGCCCTGGCGGGAAGCGACGGCAAAGACGCGAGATTGGTATTCTCGTGGCGGCGCCGAATCTCGGACGAGATAGCTGGGATAGGCCTCGGTCATGGCCAGCATCGCAGCCGCTCGGGACCACTCATCGAAATCCTTTGATCCGATCTCTTCTCCGAACCGATCCCGAGGGTGCGCCTCCGCCAACTCCGAAGCGACCCGCGTCACCCACGAGAAGTAGCTCTCGCTGTGATGTTTTCTCCGCGAACGGGTGAGAATCGAGTCCCAGAAAGCGTGGAGGTTAACTGCCTCCAGGTCGTCCAGCTTGAAGTCGTTTCCGCCGCGGTCTCCCTCGGGATCGCGCTCGGTCACCCGCCCGCTCGAGTGGAGCGGCTGGTGCACATCGCCCACGAGGTGGAGAATCCAGGCGACGTCGATGGCACGCTCTGACGCCGGACGGGAGCCATTTGCCGCTGATCTCGCCGCGACCTCGAGTCGCTCGACGAGCTTTCCGAGTGTTCCCCTCTCGGGCAGGAGCTTAAAGCCCGCCCCCTGCGGCGTCCAGAAACGATTGACATAGTGCCAATCGGGGTGGTCGTAGAGCTCTTTACGCTCCGGCAAAAGCTCGTCGCGCACTAGGTCCGCCCAGGCACAGGTTTTCAGGAACAGCTCGCGCGAGCGAGCGGCGTAGGGTCTCGAGCCGGGCGGCAGAAGGCTCTTGATATCGGAGCTCTTCGGTGCGTCTAGCAGCACGTCGATTACACCCTGGCGCGTCGGCTCGTCCATTTCCTCCCAGGCGATCGCGCACACGACGTGATGGCCGAAGAGGTCCCAGGCGGAGGCCGAGGACGCCGTCAGGAAACAAGCGAGGAGAATCTTCACTCGTCGCATTGGACGCTCGTCGGCTCCGAGCCGCCGCACAGGATGCTCTCGGTGCGGCCTCTGGCGATTTGGGCGCAGGCGTTGTTCCGTGCCGTGTCGACGGCTTCTTCGAGCGAGACACCGCTGGCGGTGCGACAAATGGATTCGCCGCGGAACTCCATGCAGACCTCGCAGCTCACCTTGCCGAGCTTCGAGGTCGAGGTCACGATGTAGAGGCCCACGAGAATCAGGGCCACGAGAATCGCGATCCGAGCGATCTTCATAGCGGATCAACCTCTAAGGAATGGCCGGGTGAGGCAGGTCGGACCGCCCGAGCCGTTCAAGCTGATTTCCACGCCCGGATAGGTAAGAACCTCGAATCCAGCATCCATCAGCCGCCGGTTGGTCTTCTCATTCTCGGCGAGCGCGAGAAGCTTGCGGCCACCCAAAGCGAGCACGTTCACGGCGAGGGTTTCTCGCTCCGAAGGTTCGATGGGGACGAGCTCGAATCGGCGCCGTTCGAGCTCTTGCACGGTCGGAACGCTGAGCCACGGCAAGTCAACGAGAGCGGTACGCTCGTCGAGAAGGCTCAAGAGCGACATGAGGTGAAGACAGCCCGCCGGGCCAGGGCCGTGAGGGAGAGACGAGCTCAAGACCCTAATCCCGCGGGGCGCCAACAAGGCGTCGAGCTGTTTAATACCGGAGGCGTTCGTCCGATAGCCTTCTCCGACGAGCAACGTCGTCTCATCGAGCCAGACCAGGTCCCCACCTTCGGTCGTTCCCGGAGGCTCGATCGCCCCGAGGATTGGTACACCGAGCTCTTCGAAAAAGTGTCGGTGTTGCGCCGGTTCGCCGGAGCGCGTCGGTTTGCCCATCCGCATCAAGATGACCCCGGCGTCCGTGGGGAACGAAGCATCGTGAGCGTAGATCGCATCCAGACTCAGACCCTCCCGGCGCCGCAGCTCGTGGACGGAGGCTCCCACCTGGTGCAAAACCTCGACGAGCCTTCGGTGGCCTTCGAGAGCGCCCTCGAGCCTCGGCTCGTGGAGATAACCGAGCTCTGTCCATCGCGAGGGCGCTTCGAAGCCCGCGGTTCGGGGAGCGCAAACGAGGACGTGTCGGATCGGCGCCGACATGGAATGGCCGCCGGAATGTTTCACGGCGCGGATGTTAACTCCGAACGACCGGAAGAATCGACTCCGTCGAGTCCCGGGCCGCCCTCAGCCCGCGAGCGAATAGCCTCCTTCCGATCGGACGACGCGCCCCTCCTCTTCGAGCTTCATGAGGCCAGACAGGAGGGAGCGTTCGGCAAGCGCGTGCATCTCGGGGTCTACGTCGGTGTAGATCTTCGCGACCAGCTCCCCCGGGCTCTGGGCATCTCGAGTGAGCGCCTCGAGAAGCTGCTCCTCCCGTTGGCGCCGGTGCTCGATGGTCTTTCGGACGACCTCGCGGCCCTCGAGGACTGGTGGGCCGTGACCGGGATAGAGAGCCCCGGTCGTGACCGTTTCCAGAAAAGAGAGCGATTTCAAATACGTCGCGAGGTGACCATCCGAGGGGTCGATGAGTATCGACGACAGCGTCGAGACGAGATCGCCCACCACGATGCTGCCGTAGCGAGTCTCTTGAAACGCCAAATGGCCGGGCGCATGGCCCGGAACGTGATAGACGCACAGCTTCCAATCGCCCTCACCATCCGGAGCGTTGCCAATCTCGATCGAGTCCCCGTGGTCCAAGGCCCGGCCGAAACGCGTCCCCGGGAGCCTCGTCATACACTCGCGATGCGCGAAAGCGAGCACGTCGTAGCGGCGCTGCATTTGCGCCAAGGCGCCAACGTGATCCGGGTGGTAGTGGGTCAGTAAGATTCCCTCGAGCTCGCGTCCTTCGCTCACGAGCTCGTCCAGAAGGTCCCAAAATCTCTCCTGTTCGGTCGCGTCGCGGGGTGACGGATCGACCACGAACAAACTCTTTTCGCCGATCACCAGCGTGTTCGTGTGGGTCGCGGGAGGACGCGTGGGGGTTCGGAGCGGAACGAGCAGGATTCCGGGCGAGAAGTAGATCCGATGGAGCTTGCCGCGGGCGTAGCCATCCGTCAACGAGCGCACTCGCTGCTCGAGTCCGTCCTGTCCCTCCGTCCACTCTTCGAGAAGAACGACCATCGGCGGTGCCACGTGCATGCGACCCGCACGCCACTTCTGGAGCGCCGATGCCGCCCCGAAGAACTCGCCACGCACCAGCTCGCCGTCCCAGATCTCGACGCGGGCGCCGTCATCGACCGTCGCGCGAAGGAACTGAGTATCGAAGTGCACGGGCGAGAAGGGGGGCGTCGTCATGCGGCATAACGGAGCGAAATCGCGAGCATCGAGGTACCGGCCCAAGCCCTCGAGAACGGACGCGAACGAGGCCTTTCCTTCGAGAAGTGCGCGCCGGGCTTGCTGCAGCACTTCCATCGGGGGTCGAGTCTCACCGCGCGAGAGAAGAAGTCCAGTCTCTTCGAAAAGCTCGCGGGCTCCGGCGACGATGAACGGCGCCAAGGCTTCGTCTTCGAGACCCTCGACGGAAACGAGTCCGTCTTCGGAATCGAGCGTTCCGCCGGGAAAAGCGTGAAACGCTCCAAAGTAACGGAGTTTCGGGCTCCGTTCGACCATCAGGAGCTCGTCGGGCCGGCTCTTCCGGGAGACGGCGAGGCTGACCGCTCGGCGCAGCATCGCGAGACATTATATGTTCGGAAGCACACCGGGTCAGCTTTTTGATGCTTTGTGCTTCCCGTTGGACAACATATGTGATATAAAGTCCGCGTCGGGAGTCCCCAACCCTCCTTAGGCTTCCGATTATGTACATCCGCTACTACGGATTCAGCGACAAGCCCTTCAAGCTCACTCAGGATCTGGCTTATTACTACGGACCGCCCGTCAATGTGCCCCTGAACGAGCTTCGCTATTCCATCGAAGAGCGTCTCGGCCTGGCAACACTGGTGGCCGCACCTGGCATGGGGAAAACCACCCTTCTCCGACGGCTCGTCGCCAGCTTCAACAATCGCCTGCGGGGGGTTCTGCTCTCCGATGCCTCGTTGAGTGGGCAACCGCTGCTGGTCCAGCTTTCGACCGCCCTGCGACTCCCGCTCGAGAAGCAGCCGTGGCAGAACTTGGCGAGCTTCTTACGAAACGAAGCACTGCGACAGAGAAGAGTCGTCCTTCTCATCGACGAGGCCCAAGGGCTACTGTCCGGGCAGCTCGACGAGCTGCGCTACCTTACCAATCTCGAGATGCGGGGCAGCAAGCTCATGGAGATCATACTGGCGGGCCAGCCCTCCCTGAACCGAAGACTGGCCTCGTCGGAGCTCGAAGCGTTACAGCAACGCGTCGCCGTCCGCGCTTCGATCAAACCGCTGGACCTCGCTCACACCGAAGCCTACATCCAGCATCGCCTCCGTGTCGCTGGAGCGAAGAGCCCGGGAATGTTCGCAGCCGACGCCGTCCAAATCATTCACGAGAAGTCCGGGGGGGTCCCACGTCTGATCAACACGATTTGTGACCGCTCGTTGCTCGTCGGTTTCGCTCACAGTCTCGACGATATCACCGCGAGCGTGGTCGAGGACGCGATCGCGGACCTTCAGCTCGAGCCTGAAAGCGACTCGGCCCCGTCCAGCACCGGCGCCGGGTCGATCGAGGAGAACCTCTTGCTACGCATCGGCGCTCAGCTCGAGGTGATCGAAGACAAGCTGGACTCGATGGCTCAGGGCCTCGCGCGAGGCGGTCTCGGCCAATCGGGCGATACCGAGAACAGTCGCTTGCGCCGCTGGCTGCAGAGCCTCCACGAAGACCCGTCCGAGACCGGAAGCGACAGACTCATCGAAGGCGCGCGGGGACCCGTGCGCAAATCCTGACCCGACCCGATCCGACCCTCCTGTCGGCCCTTCGGCGGTCGGCCATCGGTCGCGAACGCCCCAGCGTCAAACGATCGCATCGCAGGCACGCGCCGCGTCGGCGTGAGCTCTATAATACGCCCCATGATCACTCTGCAAAGCTACGTGCGTGGGGAGTGGAAAGCGGGCGTCGGACCACCCCGGCTCGTAAGGCACGCCGTCACTGGAGAAGCGATCGCACAGGCCTCGAGCGAAGGGATCGATCTCTCGGCCATGCTCGACCACGCCCGAACCAAGGGAGGCCCTGCCCTTCGCGCGATGACGTTTCCCGAGCGCGCCTCGATCCTGAAGGAAATGGCGGGAGTGCTCAACCAGCATCTCGACGAGCTGCATGCCATCGCGGCCAGTTACGGCGCGACACCGAAAGACGCCCGGTTCGACGTTGAGGGTGGAATCGGCACGCTTGCCTTCTATGCGAGCCTGGGAGCCAGGAAGCTTCCCAATTCGTGCTTCCTCGTGGACGGTGACGCCGTGCCGCTCTCCCGGGATGGCAACTTCGTGGGCCGTCATGTGTACGTGCCGCTCGAGGGCGCGGCGGTTCAGATCAACGCCTACAACTTCCCCTCCTGGGGCATGCTGGAAAAGTTTGCGCCCGCCTTCTTGTCAGGGGTGCCCAGCATCGTCAAGCCGGCGACCCCGACGGCTTGGCTCGCGCATCGATTGGTCGAGATCCTGATCGAGGCCCGCGTCGTTCCCGAAGGCACGCTACAGCTCGTTTGCGGCTCGGTTGGAGATCTGCTGTCCCACCTCACCTGCCAAGACATCGTATGCTTCACCGGCTCCGCTGCCACCGGTGCCGCGATCCGCTCGCACCCGACCATCGTGAAAAACGCCGTCCGCTTCAATATCGAGGCGGACTCCCTGAACTGCATCCTGCTCGGACCCGACGTCACACCGGGCTCCACTTCCTACGATCACTTCCTGAAGGAAATCCTTTCCGAGATGACCGTCAAAGCGGGCCAGAAATGCACCGCCATTAGGCGCGTGCTCGTGCCCGAGGAGCGATCGTCCTTGGTGGTCGACGCTCTCAAGGAAAGGCTGGCCGCGATAAGAGTGGGCGACCCCCGAGAAGAGGGAGTTCGCATGGGCCCCCTCGTCGATGCCGATGCGGTTCGATCGGCGCGCGAAGGCATTTCCCGTCTCCGAAAAGAAGCCGACGTCGTGTTCGGTGACCCCGAAAGGAGCGACTTTGCGTCGCAGGGCGGATTCTTCATGGAACCCGTCCTGTTGCTGTGTCGCGATCAGCTCGAAGCCAGAGCGATTCACGAAGTCGAGGTCTTTGGACCGGTGGCGACCGTAATCAACTACGATAGCGTCGAACAGGCACTCGAGCTCGCTCGCAGGGGTGATGGGAGTCTCGTCGGAACGATTTTCAGCGACGATGAGGCATTCGTCCGCCAGGCCACGTTCGCTCTCGCTCCCTACCATGGGCGACTCATGGTGATGGACGCGAAGTCGGCGCCCGAGTCCACGGGACACGGCATCGTCATGCCGCACCTGGTGCACGGAGGGCCAGGCCGGGCCGGCGGGGGAGAAGAGCTCGGGGGACAACGAAGCCTCTATCACTACATGCAGCGGGTCGCGCTTCAGGGCGATCCCGAGCGGCTCGAGAAACTCCTCGCGCCCGCGCTTTCGGAAACCCAACCTACTTGAAAAAAGGAGTTGAAGTACGCATGGCGAAAGACGTCGCTCTCTTGGTTTTGCGCCTTTCCGGGTTCGGGCTCGCTTTCGCCCACGGCTGGCAGAAGGTCTCGATGCTTAGCTCGGGGAATGGCGATCGGTTCGTGGCCGGCGTCGAAGCGATCGGCTTTCCGCTGCCGATCGTATTCGCATGGGCGGCGGCTCTGTCGGAGTTCGTCGGTGGACTCTGCATCGCGTTTGGCATCGCCACCCGGGTCGCCGCGGGCTTCGCTGCCTTTACGGTGTTCGTGGCGTCGTTCTTCCGTCACCGCTTGCCGCAGCAAATGCTCGTCTGGATGGGAGCGTCGAGCTACCCCGAGGACGTCATCGACAGCTGGGGGAATCCAGAGCGGGCCGCGACCTATTTGCTCATCTTCATCGCCCTGGTTCTGATGGGAGGCGGCGGATTCTCGCTGCAGCGTCTGATCCGAGGCGGAAAGAAGCGGCGCTAGCGCCATCGACTCACGCGTTCGAGCGCCTCTTGCTCCCCGATCTCCTCGCACAAGCGCTCGAGCCGCTCTCGGTGGGCCCCAACCCACTGCATATCCTCGAGCGTCTCCGTCAGCGGGACGTCCGTTCGAAGAGTGGCGAGCTGTCGATAGAGCCGCACGGCCTCCGCAGCATGTCGAAGCTCGGCGGCCAGATCGTAAGCGCGCCGGGGCTTCACCTTCCAGGTCGAAGCGTTCTCGGGAATGTCCTCGATGTGCGGATAGCAAGTAAGCACCACCGAGGTGGATTTCTTGCCCCAACCGAAGACGCCGGGAAGCCCGTCGGCGGAATCACCGACCAAAGCGAGAAAATCGGGTATCGAGCGAGGACGCACCCCGAATTTCCTCTCCACTCCCTCTTCGTCCAGCACCTTGCCTCGCATGCGATCCCAGCAGACGATGCGGTCGGAGCGCACGCACTGAGTGAGATCCTTGTCCGGCGAGGCGATCACCACTTGCTCGACACGAGCGTCCTCCGAAAAACGGAGAGCGGCGGTGGCGATCGCGTCGTCCGCTTCGAACTCGACCATCGGCCAGGTGACGAGTCCGAGGGTCCGGCTCACGTCTTCCGCTAGATCGAACTGCGCGAGCAACTCCGGGTCGACGCCCTCACCCGTCTTGTATCCAGGATAGAGGTCATTGCGGAACGACTCGATGACGTGGTCGAACGCCACGGCGACATGGGTGACGTCTTCACCGGAGAGGAGAAACAAAAAGCTTCGAAGGAGCCCCGCTGCGGCCCCGACCTCGCGGCCGGACGCGCCCGTGCGCTTCGGCGCCCCATAGAAGGCGCGAAAGAGCTCGTACGTTCCGTCGACCAGATGGACTTTCAAGGGGATCACCTAGCGCGATAGGATCGCGCGCATGTACCGTCGTGAGCTCATCCGCTTTCTTCTGGCGAGCCCACTCGGAGTCGGTGCCGCGGCAGCACGGTTCAACGGCCAAGAATACCTCATCGAGTCGCCCGACGAGGCGCTCAGCGTCTTCGATTTCCACGAGCTCTCCAAGAGCAAGCTGCCCCCCGCGCACTACGGCTACCTCGCCACCGGTGTCGACGACGATCTGACCCTGAGAGCGAACCGCGAGGCTTTCTCCCGGATCCAGATCCTCGCTCGGCGGCTCGTGGACGTGTCCCAGGTGGATCTTTCGATCGAGCTGTTCGGCACACGCTGGGAAACGCCGATCGTACTGGCTCCCGTGGGAAGCCAGCGGGCCTTTCATCCCGAGGGCGAAGTGGCGGTCGCCCGGGCGGCGCGCCAGAAGGCCCACCTCCAGATCCTTTCGACGATGACGACGGCGTCGGTCGAAGAAGTGACCCGGGCGCGCGGCGGTCCGGTCTGGTATCAGCTCTATCCGACCGCAAGCTGGAAGGTCACCGAGGCTCTCGTGAGACGCGCCGAAGCGGCGGGCTGCCCCGCTCTGGTCCTCACCGTGGATCTGCCCGTCATCAGCAATCGTGAGACGGCCGCGAAAATGGCGCGCACCGACTCCCGGCAGTGCAGCACGTGCCACGAGGAGGGCCCGACGTACTTTCAACTTCGACGCAAGCCGATGTTCGATGGCCTCGATCTCACGGGATTGACGGACCTCGATGCTCCCGCGCTCACCTGGGACTTCATCCCTCGGCTGAAGCAGATCACGAGCATGAAAGTGCTCATCAAGGGGATCGTCACCGCCGCCGATGCGAAGCTCGCTGTCGAGAGTGGAGCCGATGGTGTGATCGTATCGAACCACGGCGGACGCGCCGAAGAGAGCGGGCGAGCGACGATCGATTCGCTGCCCCAGATCGTCGAGGCCGTCGAGTCGCGCGTCCCCGTGCTCGTGGACAGCGGGTTCCGCCGCGGCACCGATATCTTCAAGGCGCTCGCCCTCGGTGCGAAAGCCGTATGCGTCGGCCGTCCCTACATTTGGGGTCTTGCGTCCTTCGGCCAGCCGGGGGTCGAGTCCGTTCTCGCCATCCTGCGGAACGAATTGGCCCTGGCGATGCGCCTCGCGGGCACGACGTCGATCGATGCCATCACCCGCGACTATGTGAGGATCGCTTGAGTCAGAGCTTTCCTTCGGCTCGCTTGTCCTCGGTGTCCCAGAAAGTCTGGTAGAGACGGCGTCGCTCGGCGAGCGTTTTCGCCACGAGCCCGTCCGCGCCGGCAAGGTCTCTGGTGTGTAGAACCAAGTCGGCGAGAACCGAGAACGCTTGGGTGCTCTCTCCAGTCTGGAACTCGTCTCCTACCAGGACGAGGAACAAGCGCCTTCGCACGTCGGGCGACATTCCCTGAACCATCCCCCAAACACCGCCGCCGGCCGATTGGGTCGTTCGGCTCGCTGCGACCAGGTCGAAATCTCCCTGCTGCAGGCGGATTGGTTTGTCGTCTCCGCCATCGAGCTGCTCGACGGCAAAGCCGAGACGACCGAGCGCGGCTGCCATCGCAGCCTGTTGCTCGCCCGATAGCGCGACGAGTGCCTTGCCGGCCGAGCCGGTTTCAGCGGTTGTCGCCTGAGTCGCATCCTCCGGGGGCGGAACGTTGTCCACCCTCGGGCCCTTGGGCGCCGTCGAGGCCGTGGTCGAAGGTGAGGCGGGGGGTGGAACCGTGGCCGTGGGACTCGCGGTCGTCGGCGCTTTCGGCGCGCCCTTGCCGGGCAGCTTGACGACGCCCTGACATTTGGGACACTTCAGCATGAAGGGCGTTGCGGGAACCTTGGTGTCATCGAGAACCAGCCGATTGGAACAGCGAGGACAGTTCGTCTGCACGTCTTACCTCTCGATCAGGTTGTCCATCTCGGAGCCGGCGGTACGAGCTTCCGCCGAGCTCGCTCCGTTGCCTCCTCCCGACTCCATCGAGAGCTTGAGCCTCAGGTTGGCCGGGTTGGTGGCGTAGGAGAGCGCTGTGTCGAGGTCGAGCGTTCCCGAATCGATCAATCGCTTCAACTCGGAATCGAAAGTCTGCATGCCTTCGAGCGCTCCGTCTTCCATCGCGTCGAGCAGCGTCTTGCCTTCATGCTCGCCGTCGCGGATGTACTCGCTGGTTCGGGGCGTTCGGCGCAATATCTCGCAAACGGCCATCCGGCCACCACCCTGCTTCGGGATCAGACGTTGGCTCACGATCCATTTGAAGCACTGGGAGAAGCGCAGCCGGACCTGGCGTTCGTCGTTCTTGGGAAACACCCCCACCAAACGGTCGATGGTCTTGGAGGCGTCGATGGTGTGGAGGGTGGACAGAACGAGGTGGCCGGTCTCGGCGGCTTCGAGCGCCGTGGAGATGGTCTCCACGTCGCGCATCTCGCCGACCATGATGACCTTGGGCGCCTGACGCAGAGCGGCACGAAGGGCGAGAGCAAAGCTCTGGGTATCGGCGCCGAGCTCGCGTTGATTGATCGTGGCCTTGAGGCTCGGATACAGATACTCGATGGGGTCCTCGATGGTGATGATGTGAATCGCCTTTTCCTGATTCATCCGGTTGATCAGGGCCGCGAGCGTTGTCGACTTGCCCGATCCGGTAGGACCGGTAACGAGCACGATCCCGTTTCGCTCTCGAGTAATCTCACTTAGTTGAGACGGAAGTCCCAGATCATCGACCGTCGGGATCTTGTTAGGAATGACTCGCAGCACCACGGAATACGACCCGCGCTGGAGAAAGACGTTTACCCGAAAACGCGTCTTCTGCGCCAGCGAATAGGACAGATCGACCGAGCCGGTGCGCAGAAGTTTCGCCATGAGATCTCGATTCCCCTTGAGGAGCCGCATCGCGACCAGCTCGGTCTGGTAGGGAGCAAGCCGCTCGATGCCCGCGTATGGAACGCCACGAAGCTGGCCCTCCACCTCGACCTGGGGAGGCTTGCCCACGGACAAGTTCAGGTCAGAGATCGCTGGCGCGGCGTCCAGCATGTTCGACAGCAGAGGGTTTACGTCGAAATAAGCCATGGCCGAGGAGCCTCCATGGGAGCTTTCCGTTTTCGTTTGGAAGTAAGCTTCATTATATCATGAGCATCGCGGCTACCAACGAGCCCCAGCAGGGTGATGAAGAAATCAGCCCACCGCAGGCGGGAGAGCGGCGCCGTAAGCAGGCCGAGCCGTGGCGGCCGATCGATACGGGTCCCGCCCACGGCATTGAGCATCGACGTGACCGAGTCCATACCCTTCGCCGGATGTTTCACCCGTGCGAGACGAGCCCCGTGGGTGTTTCTGGGGATCGCCGACGATACGCAGTCCTCGTTCCTCCGCGGTGCCGCGGCGGCTCCCGACGCCATCCGCCACGCCTACGACGGGCGCTGTTTCAACGCCACGACGGAATCGGGGATCGACCTGTCCGCTCGGGTGGTCGATGGCGGGAATCTCCGGCCGAGAGACTCCTGGACGGCAAGCGCGCGCGAATATAGGCGCAGAGTGAAGGAGATCCTGCGAAGCGGCGATACGCCCTTCATCGCGGGAGGGGATCACGCCGTGAGCGTGCCCGTCCTGCGAGCCTTCGAAGTACTGGGACGTCCCATCCACGTGGTCCAGATCGACGCCCACCCGGACCTCTATCATCAGTTCGACGGCAACCCGGATTCGCACGCCTGCGTAGCGGCACGGGTTTTGGAGATGGAGCACATCGCGACGGTAACGCAGTTGGGGATCCGCACGATGAACCAGGAGCAGCGCGAGCAGCACGAGGAGTTCTCGGATCGCCTCTTCGTTCACGAAGCACGCAGGCTCGAGGGCGCCCTGCCCCGTTTGGATCACATCCCGGCCGGCGCGGCTGTGTACTTCACCGTGGACATGGACGGCTTCGACCCCGCGTACGCGCCGGGTGTATCCCACCCGGTCCCGGGGGGGCTGAGCTCCCGCCAGGTGCTGGATCTCATCCAGAACGGTCACTGGACGCTCGTCGGGATGGACGTGGTCGAGGTCAACCCCTCGAGAGACGTGCACCAACGAACGGCGATACTCGCGGCACGGCTGCTTCACGAGGGGATGGGCTACGCGACTCGCTAGCAGGGTGAAGGAACCCTCAGCCCATTTTGCCAGTCACCTCAACTCGCCCAGGTGCCACTCTCCCCGACCCGTTGCCTGTTGACCTCCCGGTTGATTCGCGTCCGGTAGACGTCGGCCATGACGCCGAACACGCTCCCCCCAATTCCCGCCAGCACGCCGCCGCCGACCCCCAAACCAATGGCCAGATTCAGCGCCTCGTCGCCGATCCATGACAAGACGAGCGGTGGCAGCGAAAAGGCAATCATGGCGAGAGTTGCGATCCCGAGCCACCCCCAAAGCTTGAGGTTTCTCAGGCTCTCCCGAGCCCGTGCGACTTCGGGCGATTCCCCGGACGCCCGGTGCTCCGGCTCCACCATGGAGCGCCGCATGGCCCAGTGGAAGAAGCCCAGCTCGATACCCGCCATGACGCTGAAGAAAAGCATCCACCACGACCCTCCCTCTCGAAGCACGCCGAAGACAGTGGCCGCAAAAACGAGCCCCCACAAGAGCCCCGCACCCATCCAGGCACGTTGCAACGATGAAGGAAGGACGTCTCGGCGCTCGAGAGTCGCCGTTCGAACGGGTCCCTGCTGCACCGGCTGCCAACCGGGATCCTTGGCGGCTAGAAGCGGCATTGCCAGGGCAAACCACAGGGGGAAGAAGGCCATCCAGAGGTAATAGGCCATCGCGAGCTCCAGTCCGACGTGCAACAACAGGAAGACCGCCAGGGCTGCGGCGGTTCCAAGCCACAGGCGGCGTTTCAGCCGCGAAATCGCCTGCATGCGGGCCGAGTCATCACCCGAAGACGACTTGACGGGCCAAGCCGTGGCCAACACGGCCGGAAAGCCGATCATTACCGCTGTGATTAGCCGTTCGAAAGTTTCCATCGCCTTACTCCTTCGACCATACGACCCGAGTTTCCTCGCGAAGCATCGACTCCAGCTCGTTGCGTGTCAGTCCCGCGAGTCGGGCGTCGGACACCAACTCTCGGATCGACCTTCCGATGCGCTCACGAAGGCTTCGCTCGGCCACGTCGGGATCTTCTCGGGCCGAACGCACGAGCGTCCCTCGTCCTCGAACCGTTCGGACCAGGCCATCGGCTTCCAGCAACCGGTAGGCCCGGGCCACCGTGTTCATGTTCACGCCAAGGTCGGCCGCGAGCTGGCGCACGGTGGGCAGAGACTGCCCGGGAGTCACGCTGCCGTGGGCGATCGCGTGTCGGACACCCGCACGAACCTGCTCTGCGAGAGGAATGGGGGAATCCAGATTGATCGAGATCATAAGCTATTTGTATCATACAATGATACAAATATAGTCAACGCGGTCTCCCTCGTACCGTCAGTGCAATCACCCCGAATGCGAGGCTCCAGAAAGGCCAGAGTGGCTGGATCAGGACTCCCGCCACTACCAGGAGTGCAACGGCGGCCAGGAGCACGAGCCGACCGTACAAATAGTTACGGACGTTGGTACCGGTCGAGAGCAGATAGAAGTCGGTCGGAAGAAAGACGAGGAGCAGCTCGTTGAATCGAAGCTCGGGCAGGACCGAGACCGCGCCTGCCGCCAACAAAAACAACCCGAGCCCACCGAGCGTGAGGGCACCCATCGCGCGCGCCAGTCCGGCCTGTCCGAGGAAACCCGCCGCCGCGTTAACCGCGAGAAAAGCGACGACGAGCCACCAGAGTATCCTACGTGAGCCCGCTGGGTCGGCCCGCTCGATCGGTCCTCGGCGTTCGTACAGAACCTCGGCTGGCGCGCCGAGGTCGATTTCGACGGCCCGGCGTAGCACTTCGGGAATGAACATGGCCTCGAACGCGGTGATCCGCCGATCCGCCCAACGCCCCATGATGAGGTCGGTCACTGGCACGAGAACAGCATTAAAGCTCCCCAGGCCCTCGACGGCGTAGTCTCGGTACGTAGGTTCGTGGTCGACTCGGGAGCGCCGGAGGGCGCCTCCAGTCGCGGCGTCGATGTGATCCCGGGGCCTCGTAGAGCAGTTCTCGAGGAAATGGTTGTAGATGTAGACGCGGTTCTCGAAAGAAGCGTCCTCGGCAAGTGCCGCGGCGAGCGCAGTGACCGCTTCCGGAGCAAGCGGTAACGCTTGCCGGTAGATCGTGCGGTCGTCGCTCTCGAAAGAGAGCACGGTGCTCACTAAGTCGGAAACGGAGACCCAGAACTCCGCGCGACCGCGGACGACTTCCCAGCCGAGCCCGATTGGACGGGAGAAGTCCGAAGTCCCGTAGTTGTAGCAGACGCCGCCTGCGGGAAGGTCCGAGGCGACGACGCACAAGGCGGCGTGACCGAACTTGGAGAAGAGCACGTCGCCCGGCCCCATGGTGTAGAGATCGATTCGCGGTGATTCGCCGCTGGCACCTTCGGGTGCCAGAAGCGTGAGAGCGAAGAGAATCGACCGAGCTCGATCGACCGTCAAGAGCAAGCTCCCGATGAGCGGGAGTGGCGGGGTTGGATGGCGACGCTCAGCCCGACCACCGCGGCCGCGAGAAGCCACCCCCCGAGCACGTCCACCGCATAGTGGAACCTCCCGTAAACCGTGGCGGTGACTAGGCCCAAGTACACCGGGAGCAGCCAGGTGAATAGCCTGCGCTCATGGCGAAATACCTCGAGCAGGACGATGGTCGAGATGGAGACGTGCGAGCTCGGAAAGGCACCTCCTCGCGCGCCACCTCGCTCGGAGACGAAATGGACTAGCTCGTAGAAAAAGCTACCTCGCAGCGGTGCCTCGAGCGCGTCGAAACGATAAAAAGGGCTATCGACCGGAAAAAGGATGTAAAAGAGATAACTCGACGCGAACGTTACGGAAACGAGCCAAAGCAGCTCGTCGAAGGGTTGCTTCCGTCCTCCGAAGTACCAGCGTCCGCCCACGAGGGGAACGAGAAGCACATATGCGAAGTAGCAGAAATGCAGATACTCGGAGAGCACCACGTAGGGGAGCCCTTCGCTCAGGTAGAGGCTCGGATGGCCTCGAAACATCGCGACCTCGACGTTCACCAGGACATCCGTCAGCTTCCAGTTTCCGACCACCGAGGCCAATCCCTCGACTTCTTTATAGAGAAGAGGGAAGATCATCAGCGGGTACCAATCGCGAACGAATCGCACTCCCAAGGGCAGCCCCTCGGGAAGAAACCGCAAACCGTAGAGGAGGCAGGCCCCGACTCCGTGAATGAGGAGGACCATCTCCCACTCGGGAAGATTTGCCCGGTAGACCCCGGCGAGAAACGCGGTGACGATCAAGTACACGACGATGATGTCGTCCGTTCGATTTCGGACCGTCACGGGCGCTATGTTAGCCCCTTTGAGCCGAGAGTGAATGGAGGACCGGAGAGGCCCACGCACCGATCGAACGTTCGCTGGTCGCGGGTTTCTGCGAATGGCCCGCTGGCGAAACGAGACAGGACGAAATGAGAGGAAAACTCTTTCTATCGATCGGATCGTGTGGACTCCTTCTGGCCTTTTGGGGACTCTACGAAGATTGGAGATTCATCGCTCAGCCGTTCTATGCCTGGGCCTGGTGGAGCTATCTGTTGTGCCTCGACGGTTTCGTCCAGATCCGGACCGGGAGCTCGCTCATGACGAGCCGTCGGCCGCTTCTCCTCCCCGTCCTCCTGTGGTCGACCACTTTCTGGAATTTTTTCGAGCTCTTGAACCTGAGACTCCAGAACTGGTACTACGTCGGGGTCTTCGGAAAAGGAAACGAGGTGGACGTCCTCGCCGGAGGGCTCTTCGGTATCGTCTGCTTCGCCACGGTCCTGACCGGGCTGTTCGAATCGCACGACGCGCTCGGAGCGCTCGGCCTGTTCCGGGGTCTTCGGTCGAGGCCTAGAAAGCTTCCGCCCTGGTTGCCCAACGCGTTGCAGGGGTTGGGGGTGGCGATGATCCTGATCGCGTTCGCATTTCCCTACTACCTCGGTCCACTCGTTTGGGGAAGCCTGAGCCTGGTCCTCGATCCATGGAACTACCGTCGTGGCGCGCGCTCGCTCCTCGCGGACTGGGAAGGGGGGCGCATCGAGCTCGCGCTGCGGCTGCTCGTTGCCGGATTCGCCTGCGGTCTCGTGTGGGAGAGTTTCAATTTTCTCGCGCCACAGAAATGGCTCTACACCGTGCGCGGCCTCGAAGGGTTGAAACTCTTCGAAATGCCGCTTCTGGGTTTTCTCGGCTTCCCCGCCCTTGCGCTCGATGCTTTTGCGATGTTCTCGGCTGTGTCGTTCACGTTCCATGGTAACGAGACGTGGGAACCGAGGACCCGCGTCCCGCGAGGGCCACGGCTGTCATTCGTAATGGCCTCGTTACCCCCGCACATCGTCTTCTGGCTCCTGGTAACGATCGCGATCAAAGTTGCCAACGTCGGCTCGATCGAGCTTCGCCTCTCTCATCTCCAGAACTTGCCGAGCGTATCGATTGCTTCGCTCGCCGACATCGGGATCGCGAGCCCGCGGCAACTGCTGCGGGCGTTGGAAGATCCGGCCAAGCGCGAGGGACTGCCGATTCCCGAGAAGGACCGGCCGGCTCTGATCGACGAGATCCACCTGCTGACCCTCAAGGGAATCGGCTTCCACCACGGAACGCTCTTGCGAAACTCCGGCATCGAGACCCTCAGGGCCCTGAGCGCGTCAGACCCCGAGCAGCTCTATCGCCAGCTCACCGCTACCCGGCCGAAGGATGCGTTTCCCGCGCTCCGACCCGAGCAGGTTCGTCTCTGGGTGGACGCCGCTCGCCATGCCGTCGAAGGGGAAGCGCAATCGACAACAATGGCGCGTTGAGCGAAGTGCGAATTTCCGAGCTCGCCTTCGTCCGCAAAGTCAAGAAGGAAGCTGGTAGACTGCGCGGGTCTTGATTGCTCCGATGCTGCTCCTGACACTGGTCGGACCGGTGAATGCCATCCAACAGGAGGAGCCCGAGCGCCCTGCAGAGACGCGCCAGGAGTTTCTCAGACTCGCCCGCGAGCGGAAGAGAAGCGAAGTCCGGCCGCCCGAACAATCGCAGGTCGAGAAGCAGTTCCTGAAATTGGACAAAGCGGAGACGCCCACGATCGCCGACTGGAACTGGAACGGCTTCTATCCTCGCTTGGCTTGGCCCAGTCGGGGATCGGGAGCCGCTCTGGGGGTGCGGTACTGGCAGCCGGACTTCCTCGGACCGATCGATGCCGCCGGCGCGGCCTTCTACTCCTGGAGAGACTATCAACACTACGACGTTCAATTTGGGCTGATGCCTCATATCGGTCGCCAGATTCCCGGGCGTTCGTGGAAAGGCGATGACGTCTACGAGCTTGGCGACCGGCGGCCGCGGCTCGGAAACATTCCTCTCTACGCCACGTTCCGTTATCGCTATCTTCCCGAAGAGGATTTCTACGGCATCGGCCCGGACGCCAGTCTCGAAAACCGCACGAGCTATCTCCAGAAGGAGACCCGCTTCTACCTGCGAACCGGCGTGCAGCTCGGTCGCCACGTGGCGCTGGGCGCGACCGGCGGCCTCCAGTGGAACGAGCTCGGGTCCGGAAAATCGGCGCGGTATCCTTCGATCGAGACTCTCTTCGATGAAGCCAATGCGCCCCGGCTCGATGATGCGCCCGACTACGTGCGTTTCGGTGGGCAAGTTTTCGTCGACTTTCGCGACGAGCCCGGTAACCCTCACCGCGGCCTGATGGTCGGAGCCTCGCTCGAACGTTTCGACGACCGGGAAGACGGCCCGGGAGACTTCGAGCGCTTCGGTATCGACATCCGCGGTTTCGTCCCCCTCGGCTCTCGGCAGCGCGTTCTTGCGCTCCGGTCCGCCGTTAATATCGACCGGCCAGAAACGGACTCACGCGTTCCCTTCTTCATGCAGCAGTCACTGGGCGGGAGCCACACGCTTCGCGGCTTCGATAGCTTCCGCTTCCGCGGCGAGAAATTACTATTGATGCAAGCCGAGTACCGATGGGAACCGGTCGCTTTCTGGGAGCTGCTCGTTTTCAGCGACGCCGGCACGGTCAGCGCGGCCACGAGCGAGCTCGATCTCTCGACAGTCGAGTGGGACTACGGGTTCGGCACGAGATTCAAGAGCTATCGCGATGTCGTGATACGACTCGAGATCGCGTTCAGCCGAGAAACCACACGTTATTACGTCCGGGGGTCGTCGTCATTTTGAAAACCGTCCTGCCCGTTCTCTTGTACGGGGCGCTCCTTCCCCGCTTCTATCCGGACGACCCCATCGTCGTCGACAACGACCGCCTGCCGATCGCCAAGCCGGAACCAATCGAATTGAGTGCCACATACGACCTGCTGGAGAACACGTTCGCCCAGGATCCGCCCGCACGCCCCATCCCGCGGGCGATGAACATCAACACCATCGGAGAGGTTCCCGATTCGAGCTGGTTCACCAACCGCATCGGCGTGAGGGAAATGAGCATCGAGGAGCTCTCGCGAGGGCCGGACATCGGTGGTCCGCCGGACACCGCTAGGCCGATACTCATCATCTCGGCCAAGCGCAGCGGAATCACGCCGGGCTTTACGGTGCGCGACGCGCGGGGGAACGTGTATTTCCTCAAGTTCGATCCTCGCGAGCACCCGAACCTTTCGACTGGGGCCGACGTGATCTCGAAGAACTTCTTTCACGCCATCGGATACAACGTCCCAGAAGCGTATATCGTCTACCTCGACGCCGAGCTCCTCGAGATCGACCCCTCCGCGACGATAGCACTTCCGGGAGGCAAGACCGCCCCAATGGATCGAGTGTACCTGAGGTTCATGCTCGAGAACGCCGCGAGGGGACCGGACGGTAACGTTCGCGCCGTGGCGAGCCTACTCGTCCCCGGTAAGGTGCTCGGCCCGTTCGAGTTTCACGGCACGCGCCCCGACGATCCCAACGACATCTTCCCTCACGAGCACCGGCGCGAGCTCCGCGGGTACCGCGTTTTCGCATCCTGGCTCAACCACGACGACTGCCGGGCCATCAATACTCTCGATACTTTCATTACGAGCAGGGAGGACCGGGGCTACCTGCGTCACTACCTCATCGACTTCGGCTCCACGCTGGGAAGCGGCTCCGACTACCTGCAGAGAATCGCCCCTCAAGATCCGCGGGGAGGGAACGAGTATCTCATCGATCTCGAATCGGTCTGGAAGGCCGCCTATACGTTCGGCTTCTGGGACCGAGCCTGGCGTAACGTCGAATACCCCTATCCGCTTTATGCCGAGATTGGGCGGATCGAGGCGGATTTCTTCGAGCCTCAAAGATGGAAACCTGAGTACCCGAATCGCGCGTTCGATCACATGCTCGCCGACGATGCCTTCTGGGCGGCCAAGATCGTGGCGAGATTCACCGACTCGGCCATTCGTGGAATCGTGAAGACCGGCGACTACCTGTCCAAGGAAGCCGAGACTTATCTGGCCGATACGCTCATCCGCCGGCGTGACAAAGTCGTGTCGTACTACTTCCGTCGGCTGAACCCGCTCGATGCGTTCCGCGTCGAAGGCCTAGAGCTCGTTTTCACGAATCTCGGAGAAGAGAGTGGGCTCGCGGCAGTCGAGGGGTACGAGTACGAGTGGTTCGTTTTCGACAACGAGAGCGGAGCTCGCGATCCCGTCGGCTCCAAAGGCGAGACGCGATCGGCGCGGATCGCGATTCCCGAGAGCGCGGCGGACTACCTCATGGCTCGCATCCATACGCGCAGTGCGGGTCAGCCGTTGTGGGGATTGGCCGTCGACGTCTACATCCGGAACGGGGCCGTGATTGGAATCGACCGGGAGATATCCGAGTGAACCGTTACCTGAAGGCGCTCGAGGAGATTCCGCGCGGAGAGACGCGGTCTTTCCAGGAGCTCGCAGCGATGGCAGGCGCACCGGGAACCGCCCGCGCCGCCGGTCGCGCCGTCGCCGGATGCGACACCTCGTCCGGGCTTCCGTGGCATCGCGTGGTTCGCGCCGACGGTCGCCCCGGGACTTCACCTCGCGCGGAAACGCAACACCGACGCCTCAGAAAAGAAGGAGCGCGACCCCGACGTTCGGAGTCGCTCAGCGGATGGGCGGCGCGGCTGGGTGTGAGATTCGTGGGGCACTACCTGACGCGAGAATATGCGACCGTTTCCGAGCTCGGCGCGCTGAGGTGGAACGCGCACCGCGTGGAGCCTCTTCGTGACGAAGACTTCGCGCTTGCCCGGGGATTCAGACCCCTGGGCTCGGGTGAGCCACCTCCAGTTGCTCTGCCGGAGCCACGGCGCGTGCATCGCTCCAGCCGGGGCTCGGGGCTCGAAGAACGACTCGGCCGTATCAGCTGGAAGCGAGCCCGACGAGAGCTCGCCGAGTGCGGATTCTCTCGATTGCAGAAGCTTCTGAGCGCCTCGGAATGCTCATCGATTCTCTCGGAGTCGTCCGACCCATCGCGTTTCGAGCGCAGCGTGAACATGGCGCCGCGCGGATACGGCATCGGAGCCTATCATTACTACCGGGAGCCTTTGCCCGAAGCGCTCGGACGTCTGCGGCATCGCTTGTACGAATCGATCGCTCCGCCGGATTATCCCGCCGATCTACTCGAGTTCTGGCAACGCTGTCGCGACCGCGGGCAGAATCGGCCGTCCTCCATCCTCATCGGATACCAGCAAGGCGGGATCAATCACCTGCACCGCGACATTTACGGCCCTATATGGTTTCCCTATCAGGCTCTGGTGATGCTCTCGAGACGCGAGCGTGATTTCGAGGGCGGAGAGTTTCTCCTTGAGAACGAGGGCAGCATCTCGAATATTCCCGTCTCCGAGGGGGACGTCGTGATCTTCTGCAGTCGACCGCAGCGCCATGGAATGACCAGGGTCCTCCGAGGCCGCCGCTACGGTGTCGGGCTGGTGTTCCACCTCGCGGAGTGAGGGTATTCCGGTTGCCGAAAAAGGAGGTGGCCCCGAGCATCTCGTCAATGTTCAAGGGACGCTGCGGGTAATTCGGAACTGATCATGTCCGTCGCCCACAGCCACGATACATCGGCCTGCTTGCGAAGCAGCCCCATGTAGTGACCGCGGTCAGTCACGAGTGTCGATCCATCATCTAATGCGATTGTCAGTTCATAGCGCCCCCGTAGGAACGCCAGATCCTAGCAGCCGAGAATCTCGTCCGCGCTGATGCTGAACTTCTGGATCGGGGGAAACGTATCGAGCCACCTGCGTATCGCGTCTCGCCCCTGTACCGGGGGGTGATTCGGCGGAAAACGAACCGCATCTGCCGTAAACATTTCGGTCACGGCAGACGAGTCGGCACGTCGCACGGCCTCGGCGTCCTTCTCAACCGCTGCCCGAATCGCTTCGATGTCATGTTCACGTAAACTCATGGGTCCTCTCCGCTCCGGCTAACAGACGTCCAATCGTGCCCCACGTCCCGGTTTGCCCGTCCAACGCTCCCATCAGCGGTGGGCCGCGCACCGAACCGTCCGGTGCATGCCATGTTAGGCCGGCGGCTTCGAATGCCGACACGAGCTCACCGCTGCCAAAGGCCGTGGTGGATACCGCCCTGGATGTAGATGGCGAACGTGCCGTGACCGGGGATTTCCATCGGGGGATGGGCTACCTCGCCGCCTGCCTCTACTGCCGCTGCGACGGACGCTTCGATGTCGTCCACCAGCCAGTACGGCCGCACTACCGGCTCCTCAGTCTCGTGCATGGGCGCCCGCACTCCCACCAGCCCGCCTCCAAGCAGCTTGGCCGTCCGCGCATTGCCGAGCCCGGCGTCCGGCTTGCCGAACCGCACCCCATTCGCTGCGGCGTACGCGGCGCATACCGCGTCCACCTCATTGGTCACAATCTCAAGGTAATGGATCTGCAATGCGCTTCACCTCTCAGCTCCATTGATGACGAAGAGGGCCACCTCCACTCCACCGTGCCGCCCATTCTCTCAGCAAACCTTCTAAATCTGGCATTTGCCTCGTTCACCGGATAATAGAATGCTTTATTCAGGCCTCGCTCCTCATACCAATGATAGAGAGCGACAGAGGGCCGACTCATACCACGACATCGCTTCATCGACGTCAAGTTCCGCCTGATCTGGAGGACCAGGCACCCGCTCAACGACCTTTCGTCGAGTACTTTTCCAAGAGTCGGGTACGCACCTCTGCCCAGGGAACCACGGCGTTCGGATTCGCCCGGTATTCACGCAGGCGCAACTCGGCAACATCCTTCTGCCAATCGGCAACCGGTATGTCCTCTGGCCGGGCCGCGATCCAATCCCACAAATCCTGCACGTACTCAATCTGCTCGTCGACCGAGAGATTGTCGAAACCGGGCGGGGGTATCTCCACTCGTTTGGTCATGCCGCACTCCCGCCGTAAGTATTAGACCCTCGCACTCGGGCGAACGACCACCGTCATGACCGTTATCTGAATAACACGCGTTCAGCCGTGGAGCGCGCTAGAGATGCTGAGCTCTAGCGGTCTGGCCGAAAGGCGTCGTCCACGGGTACCTGCAATCCATTCGCGAGCCGGTTCGTCTCGTTCGCGAGACCCACGACGGCGAGAAGCTCCCCGAACATCTCATCCGTCATGCCCTTGGAGCGGGCCGAGGCGGTGTGGGAGTGGATGCAGTACTCACAGTTGTTCGTGACGCTCACTGCGACGTAGATCATCTCCTTGACGAGGGGGTCGAGTGCGCCCGGTGCCATTACGGCCTTTACTGCCGCCCAGATCCTCTCGAGGGTGGATGGGTAGCAGGCCACGTACTTCCAGAAATTGTTCACCCAATCCGTTCTCCGGGTCTTCATGATGTCGTCGTAGACGGCGCGCACTTCGGGACTCGCGTCCTTTTGTTCTACCGGCTTTACCAATGCCATCGGGGAACTCCTTTGTAGTCGGGTCATGACCCTCTTCTACTCGACGTGGCTCCCCGGCTGCCACATCGTGGGCGGCTACCGTTTCTTCTTTTCGCCGTCGAGTTCGTCGGCGAGCTCGAGGAAACGATCCACGAAACGCTCGATCTTCTCCCGCACGCCCGGAGCCAGGCGGACGAACTCCACACCGAATCCGTCGCGCAGACCCGGCGGTGGATGAGCGATGTCCCGTGTCCTCCAGCGCACCACGACATCCGCGTCCACTCGGCCGAGCTGGAACGGCAAGAAGAAACGCAGACGAAAGGACTCGCCAGGGGCGAATTCTTCGTCGGTGGTGAGAAACACACCACCCCGGCTGAGATTGAGGACGTATCCCTGGCCGACGGTACCGCCTCTTTTGAACACGGCCCCTATGGTGAGCGGGCTCAGACGCACCATGTGACCGATGTCGGGCTGGTCCGGAAAAGCATCTTCGTTATAGGTCGACTCGTGACTCATGTTCGTCCGATCTCCTGAAGCTGGAAGCGCCGCAGTCCGGCATCACCCTGCCAGAGCTTTCGTGGTGGAGAGCTTGTGTTGACGTAGTTTGTGCTCCAGCGCGATCCCCGCCTGGGATACGAACTGCTCGAGTCCGCCCAGCTCTCCCAGGGGCGAACCGCTTACGGGATTGTCTCCGAAGAGAATGAGAAGCGTGGCCCTGTGGTGGAGAAGAGGAATCAACACCGCCTCCGAGGAGAGGCCTCGGCCGGCCTGGGCCAAGAGAGCCTCGCTCAGAGACGGACTCCCTTCCTGGATGCGGTAGGCGGAGCCTGTTCGGACGACCTCCTCCACTGGCTGGCAACGGGCCACATCTAGGACGAGACGCTTCGCCACTCTCGAAGAGGTCTCGAGGTCCTCGCCTAGCCCGTAACCGGCGAGTCCCCTGGCTGCCTCGCCGCTAACCACGAACAAGATGCCCCGCTCGAGAAACTCCTGCGCCACCATCAGCAGCAGCCTCGAAACGTCTTCCGAACCTCCGGGGTCGACCAGCTTCCGAGTCATTGCCGCCAGGAAGCTCGCACGATTCGAACCGTTGCCGTTTCGCTCGGGCTCCGCGGTTGCCCCGGGATCGGCGCGCTCACCGTCGGTCACGAGTCTTTCCAACTGCCCATGCAGCGTTTCCGCGAACTCGCACAGGTCCTTGCGGTAGAGCTCTGAATCGATCTTGGTCAAAGTCGGCTTGTGCACCACGCGCCGGATCCCGAGTTCCTTTGCCCGCGTCTTGGCCTTGTCGGACAGACTCTCGACCATGAGCAGCACCGGCACGATCGGTTTCAGATTCTTGAGCTTCCGTACGAGCTCGAAGCCGCCGTAAAAACTCCTCCCCGACGTGGTGGGCATCTTGAGATCCACCGCGGCGAGAACCTTCTCGCCGTTCTCCACACGGCGTCTGATGATGTCGCGTCCCGCCCTTGGATCCGAGGCGGTGAAAACCCGGTGCCCTCTTCTCTGAAGCTCTTTCCCCACGACCTCGGTCACGGGACGCTCGTCATCGACCAGAACGACGCTGAAGCCGGTTGGGTGGCGAGTCTGGCGCGAGGTTTGCCCCGGCGAAGCATGCTCCCGCTCTCTGGGTTCCTCGGGTGGCGGGGCCTCGAAAGCGAGCTCGAGAAGAGATGACGTCTCTTTCCGATCGTTGTCCATCTCGACGGCGAGATCGAGGAGGAGCTCTTGCGGATCCAGACCTTCGGACAACAAGTAGGGCCCGAGCTGCACGCCTTCGAGCTCCCCGATCGATTCGGCCAGCTCGAACTCAAAGCTTCCCTCCCGGAGCCCGGCCAGGTCTCGCAGTGATACCTCGATGAACTGTCGGGCGCTGTTGTCGGGGAGAGGCGATCTGCCCCGAGAAAGCTCGCGCAGTCTCCCAAGGGTCGACCATGAATAGGAAAAGAGCACTCGACCCTGCCGCAGCACGACAGCCCCGCGGCCGGGTGGCCCAGCGACACTCAGACATCCGCTCTTCTTGGAGAAAGCGATGATTTGCAGCATATCGAGGAGGGGGAGGTCCTCGAGCTGCCCTCTGAGACCCATTGCTCTAAACCACCAGCTCCTTCACCAAGCTCACGAGCTCCGGTGCGGAGATCGGCTTGGTGAGGTACGCATTTGCCCCATGCGCCAGGCCTCGGTCTCGCGACTCCTCTTCTCCCCTCGTCGTGATCACGATGATCGGCACTTGCGGGTCCCGGTGATGGGAACGGATGTACTCGATGAGGTCGAGCCCGTTCATCAGCGGCATGTTGATGTCAGTGAGCACGCAGTCGACGGGCTCGCGGTCCAGCTTGTCGACCGCTTCCCGCCCGTTCGCGACCTCCAAAATGTTGTAAGTGCCCTCCTTCTTCAAGGTGAGCGCAATCAACATTCTCGTCGTCGCAGAATCGTCTACGACCAAAAGATTCTTCGTGGACATGATTCTCCTCGGTTACTCATCACGATTTCATGAGCTTCATGAACCCCTCGATAGTCTTCAGTTTGCGATCCATCCTGCCGTGCAGCCGTGCCGAAACGAGGGCGCTCGCGGCATCCGCGGCCACAAGCTCGAGGATTCGATGATCGATCGGCGAAAAGCTCGTCTTGTGACTCAGCAGTTTGTAGATCACCATCACTCCCACGGTTTGGCCATTGAGCTTCAGCGGCAGTGTGGCGAGCGGGAGATGCGCCTCGCGAGCCCCATCGCTTCGAGGCTCGAAAAAAAACGACTCTCCTGTCGCAGCGACGTCGCCGATGACGCCCTCGCCGGAGGAGAAGACGTGTTTCGGCAGCCGTCGGTCGATTCCCTCTCCCGCAAGCAGCTGGAGCTGCTGCTTCTTTCCGTCGAGGACGAGAAGGCCGAATTCCTCTGCTCCCACCATCTCGACGAGGATCTCGGCGATGATTTGTTTTACCTGGTCCAGCTCCAGAGTCGTGTGAAGTCTCTGGCTCGCCACGTACAGATTGGTAAGTGCCTCGTTCTGGTGCTGAATTTCAACATACATCCTGGCGAAGTCGCGGTTTTCTCGCTCGACTTCCTCGAGTCGCGTCTTGACTTCCGTCAAGGCACGGAGAAGCGCACGCTCGTCGCCGCTCGCTTGTATCGCGAAGCCAGCCTCGAGATCGGCGACTTGCCGTTCCAACTCGGAGACGCGCTTGACGAGCGTCTCCACTCCGCTTGCGCTTTCCTCGTTCCTATCCACCGGAGGCATATCGACCTCGAGCTTCAAACCGTAGCCATGGCCACGTTGACCAGGATCTCGCCGTGAAACGTACTGAGGGGAACGACCAGAGTTTCCAGCTCGCGGTTCGAGATCTCCACATTGTCGCCCTCGATGAGAGTCGGTGGAGACACGCGCAGGCGATGGCCTCGATCATTGAGCACCGAGACAGCGCGGCCAGTCATCATGCTTGCGAGCTCCGATAGCGCGTCCTTCGCCAGGCGATCGAGGACTTTTTGGGGCGCGTCGTTCATCTCCGCTGCGATGGCGATGGCCGTGTCGCGACTCATGTCGAAGAGCACGCGTCCCTGAGCCTCACCCGTGACTCCCACGATGGCGGTGATGCCCAGAGTCGGGACGGGCGCGGGAGAGAGCCTCAGCATCCCGAGAGCCACGGTGCTGGCAAGCATCTCCTCGAGTATCTCCTGCGCGGAGCTCACGAATGGCCGGAGGTAGTCGTACCTCACCGGGCGTCTCCCAGTACGAAGCTCACGACGCTGGCGACTTGCTGCGGCCGCACCGGTTTCGTCAGGAAGTGTTTCGCCCCCGACGCGATGGCCGCCTTGATCATTTCCTGATAGCCGTTCGAGCTCACCATGACGATCTTGGCCTGCGAGTCCCGAGTCATGATCTTCTGAACGGCTTCGACACCTTCCATCTCCGGCATCGTGATATCCATGAACACCACGTCGGGTTTGAGCCTCACGTACTGTTCGATGGCCTCGCGACCATTGGCGGCAAAGCCCGCGGCCTCCCCGCCGAACGACGCTAGAATCTTGTTCAGGTTGCGGCGAGCGAACTCCGAATCGTCCACCACCAGAAAGCGGAAGCTCGCTCTCCTCGACGCCTGCTCTTTCACGCGTTCCATGGGGAACCCCTTTTCTCCATCTCGAGGGAGTTGAGAAACGAAGCCATTTCCGGGAGTGGCAGGATGGTTGCCACCGCACCTCGCTGGATAGCCGCTCGGGGCATTCCGTAGACGACGGAGCTCGCTTCGTCCTGAGCCACGGTCAGGCCGCCGGCTGCCCGGATCGCGCCCAGGCCTCTCGCGCCATCCTCGCCCATGCCCGTCAAGATCAGACCTACCGCCCGTTCCCGCACGACTTCGGCGACCGAGCGAAACAGGATGTCCGCCGACGGGCGGTGCCCCCCGACGGGCGGCGTTCGGGAAAGACGAACGTGAAGCCGCCCCTGCGAGCGTGTTATCTCCATGTGCCGTCCTCCCGGTGCGAGCAAGGCCAGCCCGGCCGTGATGCAATCGCCATCCTCCGCCTCACGCACTTCGATCGCCGCGAGCCGATTCAGACGCTCGGCAAACTGGCCGGTAAATCCCTCGGGCATGTGCTGAATGATAAGGATGGCTCCTCCAAAACCCTCATCGATGCCGGCAAGAATTTTCGAGAGCGCGTTGGGACCGCCGGTCGAAACGGCGATGGCGACCACGTCGAGCGTCGGAGTCGACCCGCGCCTGAGATCCCTGCCGACAACCCGGTGACGCTCGTCGAGGCTCGACGCACGATTTACCTTCACTTTCGCTGCCATGCGAATTTTTTCCACGAGAGCATCGGCCAGAGCGCCGAGCGGAGCGGAGAAGATCCTCTCGGGCTTGGTTACGAAGTCGACGGCTCCGGCCGCAAGGCCTTCGAAGGTGGCCTGCGCTCCCTTGGATGTGTGGGCCGATACGAGAATGACGGGTAGCTCATGCTCGCCGACGAGGTGGGCGAGGGCCGTGAGCCCATCCATTCGCGGCATCTCGAGGTCCAGGGTAACGACGTCCGGCCGGGCACGGGCAATCTTGTCGAGAGCGAAGATGCCGTCCATGGCCGTGGCGACGACGTGGATGTCCGGGTAGGGCTCGAGCATTTTGACGAGCACCTTTCTCATGAAGGCCGAATCGTCCACCACGAGGACCCGAATGGCGCTCGCCGTCAATGGAGCACCTCCACGCTTCTAGCAAGGCTCACGTGCTTCTCGAGCAGGCCACGTATGTGAAGTATCAGCACGACCCTTCCGTCTCCCAAGATGGAAGCACCCGCTATTCCGGGGCTGCGAGTCAGCGAGTCATCGATGGGTTTCACGACCAGCTCTTGCTCACCGAGAAGGCGCTCCACCACGAGCCCGATGCGACTCTCGGCTTCCCCGACGAGCAAGACGAATCCGTTCGGCGTCTCCGCCTGTTCGGAGCGAGCCGAGTCGTTCTCGGTGGACGGGCGGTCCAGGCCCAGGGCTTCCCGCAGCGGGACGAGCGTCACGACCTTCCCTCGCCAGGGGAGCACCCCGCGACCCAGCACGGTCGCCGCGTCGTCGCCGCGCAGACGGACGATCTCGAGCACTCCCGTGAGAGGGACGGCGAAGACGGTTTCGTCGACCCTGACGAGGATGGCGCGCAGTATGGCGAGCGTGACGGGCAAACGGATGAGAAACCGTGTCCCCTTTCCAGGAGCCGTAGTCAGCTCGATCACGCCTTTGAGGTTCTCGATGGACTCTCGCACGACGTCCATGCCGATCCCTCGCCCCGAGACGTCGGACACGGTCTCGCGAGTGGTAAAACCGGGCCGATAGATGATGTCGAGGATCTCGGACTCGCCGGAGAGGTCGAGCCGCTCGCGGTCCTCCAGGCCGAGCCGTTTGGCCTTCTCCGCCACTTTGGCCGCATCGATACCGCGGCCATCGTCCTCGACGACGATGTGAACATGGTTACCCTCGTAGAAGGCCTGAAGGACGAGCCGGCCGCATCTTGGCTTGCCCGAACGCTCGCGCTCCGCGGGAGTCTCCAAGCCGTGGTCGATGGCGTTTCGGACGAGATGCAACAACGGCTCTCCAAGAGCGTCCACGATCGTCTTGTCGAGCTCGGTGAGCCCTCCTCTGACCTCTAGCTCCACCTGCTTGCCCTCGGAGTTGGCGAGGTCGCGAACCACCCTCGGGAATCGGCGAAAGACCTGGTCGACCGGAACCATCCGGATGTTCAAGACCGCGGCCTGCAAATCCCTGAGCGTGCGCTCGAGGAGAGTATGCGCGTCGGCCAGTCTGCCAGCCGCAGCGGGATGACCCTCGCGCGTCTCGAGGTCGGTTTGTGCTTGAGCCACCATGGAACGAGCGATGACGAGCTCCCCCACGAGATTCATGATGCGATCGACCCGGCTCACCTCCACGCGAAGCCATCCGCCGCCCGCGCTTTGGCCGGGAGTAATCTTGTTCATCGCCTCGACGTCCGGCGATTCCGAGTCGGCCTCGGGCTCGTTGCGCCCTGACGGCAGTCCCTTGACCATGACCCTGGAAGTCACGCCGGGAACTCGGGCCGCCCCTCGGATCTGTCTCGGCGTCGCACTCGACTCGACGTCGATGCTGAACCTCGAGCTCGTTTCGAAGGCCGGACTCTCGGGATCGGGGGTCACGGCCACGATCTTCGCCAGCTCTTCGAGTCGTCGTCGCACGAGTAGAGCCCCAGCCGAATGCATCTGGCAATCGCGAGCGAACCAGATGGTGAGTCGATAGGAGTCGGTCGGCGCGGGCACGCCGTCTATGTCGCGCGCTCGTTGCCGAAGTTCGCGGCAAAGGGACTCCACATCGGGTAGATGCGTAGCGCGCTCGCAATAGGCCGCTAGCAGCTGGTTCATCACGTCCCCGGCGGCGAGGAGCTGGTCCACGTTCTCGCGGCCGACGAGCGTTTTCCCCCGAAGGGACCTGAAAAGGTCCTCCAGCTCGTGGGCAAGCTTGGACAGCCGGTCGAAGCCGAGCGCCATGGAGTCCCCTTTGATCGTATGGACCGTTCGCTCGAGCGCTCGAAGGGGCCCGGCTATGTTCTGAGAACGTTCCAGCTCCAGTACGAGCGCGCCGTATTCGACGAGCATTTCTCGGGTCTGGACGTGGAACGTCCGTTCGAGCCCTGCCAGCTCCTCTGGCGTCAGATAGGAATCGTCGCTCACGAATCGATCACTTTCTGGTATCCCGTCCCCCGGCCGTGATGCACGAACTTGATCTCGCTCGAGAGTTGTACCGACTCCGAGTGCCCCAAGAGCAGATATCCGCCCGGGCGGAGGCCACGAATCAGCTTGTCGACGACCCGCTGCTGTTCCGTGGGATCGAAGTAGATCAGGACGTTGCGACAAAACACGACGTCGAGCCCGCCGAGGCCGTTGTCGTGTTTGAGGTTGTGGAAGTCGTAAATGACCAATCGCTTCACTTCCTCGCAAACCCGAAAGCCCTCGGGGCAAGGCTCGAAGTACCTCCGCAACCGCCCGGGGCTGATTCCGGCGAGTTTCTCCTGCGGGTAGACGCCGGCCACCGCCCTTTCCAGGGCCGTCATGGAGAGGTCGGAGGCGTACACGCGAATTTCCCAGCCAGAGGCTGGCGGAATCGTTTCGAGGGCGGATATCGCGATCGAGTAAGCCTCTTCGCCGGTTGCGCATCCCGCGCTCCAGATCCTGAGTCGAGGGTCGACCAACCGCTTTCTGGCGACGATCTCGGGGAGCACCCGCTGCTCCAAGAAATCGAACTGGGGCCGGTTCCTGAAGAACGACGTTTCATTGATGGTGAGGACGTCGAGCAGACGAAGCATCTCCTGCTTGTTCTCCGCTCCCCCCTGGGTGAGATACCGGTAGTAGCGATAGAAGCTCCCGATACTCGTGGCCGCTAGACGTTTGCCGATGCGAGAAGAGAGATAGATGCGCTTGTTATCACCAAAATAGAGACCGCATTCCCGGTGGATGAGATCGCGAAACAACCGGAACTCATCTTCGGAAATCGAAGCGATCATTTCGCCCCCCCGGCGACCGTCATTCCGACCGCTTCGAGGAGATCCTCCGGATCCCCCGACAGCAAGTTACGCACATTGAGGATGATGACCAATCGGTCTTCCAGCTTGCCGATTCCTTCGAGGTAGTCCTCGTGCAGCGCGCCTTTGTGCTCCTCGGGTGCTTCGTCGATGGCTTGTCTGTCGAGCTTGATGACCTCGGTGGCGGCATCTACCAGAAACCCGACCGTGAATCCGTCCAGGTCCACCACGAGAATACGGCTCGATCGATCGAGCCGAGAGAACCCGAGACCGAGTCGAAGGGCGAGATCGATCACCGAGATGATCCTTCCACGAAGATTGATGATCCCCAGGACGTAGCTCGACGATCCTGGAACCACGGTGATTTGCTGAGGCTTGACTATCTCGCGCACGGCGAAGATGTCGACGCCATAGGTCTCCTTTCCGACCCGGAAACAGACGAGATGGGCCGCCTTCGACATATCGGTTGGCCTCAGGCCTCGGCCCGAGGTGTGATGAGGCCGTGGCCCTCATCGCCAATCGGTCGCTCCATTGCCCGCGACTTGCCATTCGTTCGGCCCGCCCTCGGATGTCCATTGCGACGCACATGGAACCGTGCCGCCAACTCTCGCATCATCCCCGCTTGTCGGGACAGCTCCTCTGACGACGATGCGAGATCGGAAGCGGTCTCGGCGTTCGCCTGGACCATTCCCCGGATCTGCTCGATCGAGTCGACAACCTGTTCGGTTCCCGTCGATTGTTGCTCGGTGGCGGCGCTTATCTCGTGCGTCAGCTCGCCGAGACGCGACGTGGCCTGCTCGATCTGCTGCGTTCCGGCGGACTGCTCCGACGTTGCCTGACCGATCTCGCGGGAGCATAGATCGACCTCGGCGACGGCGAGTCCGATGTTTTGCAGATTCGCGCGAAGGTCCTCGGTGAGATTCATTCCTTGCTCCACGATCTCGGTGGACTTCTCCATGTTCTGCACCGCCTTGCCCACCTGGGACTGAATGCGCTCCACCAGCTGGGAAATCTCTCCGGTGGACTTCGCGCTCCGCTCCGCGAGCTTGCGGACTTCATCCGCGACGACGGCAAAGCCCAGCCCGTGCTCCCCGGCACGGGCCGCTTCGATGGCGGCGTTGAGAGCGAGCAGGTTGGACTGTTCCGCGATCTCGTCGATGACTCCAACGATCTTGCCGATGTCTTGGGCCATGACACCGAGCTCCTGCACGTAGCCCGCCGACGAACGAATCACATCCCTTATCTCGCCCATGCCGCGGCTCGTGGCCTCCATGGCCGATCCACCTTCATCGACGGCACCGCTCGCCCGGTTCGCGATCTCTACGAGACGCCCGACCGTCTTGGCCACCGTCTCCACCGAGCGAAGCATGTTCTCGATCGAACGAAGCGTTTCCGTCGTGGAAGCGGACTGCGACTGTGCGTTGCGGGCCACATTCTGGATGTTGGCGTTCATTTCATGAAGGGTCGAGGTGATGCCCTCGACCGCGGAAACCGTAGCTTCGTTGCCCCGTGCCGCCCTACTGGTCGAGTTCGCGACCGTATCGCTGCCCGTGGCCACCTCGTCGGCCGCGGCCTGAACGTGCAGCACCATGTCGCGCAGGCCCGCCGACACCATGTTGATCGCCTTGCTGATCTCGACGAGCTTGTCCGTCATCAGATTGAACGAAGCCGCCATGCGGCCAATCTCACCCCCGGTCTCCACGACGATTCGCCGGGGCTCGATTGCGATCTCGCCCGACAGGTCACCGCTGGCCATCGTCTTGGCCTCCTCGGCGATTCGCGTCATGTCGTCGCTCGCGATCTGCTCGGCGGCTCGCGTCAGGGCAAGGATGGGAGAGGTTATTTGTTTACCAACGAAGAGCACGGTGACGAACGCCAGACCGGCGACCGTCAGGTTGAACAACATCGCGGTCCAGAGACCATTGCGATAGTTCTCTTGGACGCTGGCGGTGGACACCCCAACTTGAATGGCTCCAGTCGTGCTTTCGCCACGACGGATCGGTCCGTGGATCTCGAGGACGCCTTTCATATCTTCGTGAGTCTGGAAATCCTGCGGCAGTTCCCCTCGCGGCACCGGTCGCATGTCGTCGGGTGCATAAACGGCGAACTCGTTTCCGTCCCTATCGCGAACGACGACGTAGGCGATGCTCTCGTCGGACCGTGCCCAGTCGAGCACCTGGAGAACGGATTCACGATCTTCGAACTCGAGACCCGCCGCGACGCTGTAAGCAAGCATCCGGGTGATACTCGAAGCCTTGCTCTCGAGTCCTCGCTCGTCGACCGCGCGTTGGCGCGCGGGGAAGAAGAACATGATGAACGTCGCGAAGACGAGCATCATCCCTACGATGGGAAGTACGAATCGGTTCCGGATCGACAGGTCGTTCAGGAAGTGGCTCATGGCTTCTCCAGATGCGGGTCGCTTTCTCGACTTTCACGAGTGCACGACCCCAACGAGCTCCTTGGGTAAACCGGTTGCACGGGTGCCGTTGACATTGGATTAGCAAAGAGCGTGCCCGTTCAGGATTGGCGGGTCGGTGCCTGGATCATATGAGGCAAGAGCTTGCGCGGGGCGCGTTTGCCGGGTGAGCCCGATGGCTCCAGGAGTGTTTAAATGTGCACGACCAACGATCTCGCCGCGGGGGAATTCGCCTACGAAGGCTCAGGCCCGCAGGCGAATCCGATCCGCTTCCTCTCCGAGATCGGGCGGCTTCAGCTGGCCCTCCGAGGCCGCAACTACGGTCGCGACCGTCGCATCTCCGGTAACGTTCGTTACCGTGCGAAGCATATCGAGGATTCGGTCCACCCCCAGGATCAGTGCGACTCCGGAACTGGGAACGCCGATGGCCTGAAGGATGATTACGAGCATGATGATGCCTGCGCCAGGGACAGCAGCCGTCCCGATCGAGGCGAGCACCGCGGTGAGAACGATCGTGAGCTGACCCGAGAACCCGATCGGTATGGCCGAGGCCTGGGCGATGAACACCGCGGCAACCGCCTGGTAGAGGGCGGTGCCGTCCATATTGACCGTGGCGCCGAGCGGCAGAACGAACGAGCTCACTTCCTCGGAAACGCCAAGCTTCTCCTCGCAACGCTCCATCGTCAGTGGGAGGGTCGCGCCGCTCGAGCTCGTCGAAAAAGCCACCAGCTGAACCGGAGCCAAACCAGCCACGAACGTCTTGAGCTTCATCGGCGTGAGGAATTTCAAGAGGGCCCCGTAGGTCAGCGACATGTGCAATGCGAGACCGAGCACCACCGTCAAGCTATAGAAGCCGAGAGCGCCGAGCAAACCAGCGATGTTACCGTCGGCGCCCGCCGCCGTAATCGTGCGAGCGATGAGGGAAAACACGCCGAGCGGGGCGATCAGCATGACCAGGTCCACGAGGCGAATAATGACATCGTTCAACGACTCGAACACATCGAGAAGCGGCTTGGCCTTTTCGCGGGACAACTGAATGAGGCCGATGCCGACCATCAACGCCACGAAGACGATCTGCAGCATGTTGGCATTGCTCGAGGCCGATGAGAAGAAGTTCGAGGGAACGATATCCTCGAGCAGCTGGAGCGGACCGCGCTCTCCGATGTTCATCGCCGCGGCTTCTCTCTCGGTCACCTCGTTCGCATACTGCCTCTGGAGATCGTCTCGAACCCCGTCGGGAACGCGTTCGCCGGGCTTCAGGGTGTTCACCAGGATCAGACCGATGGTGACGGCAATGGCTGTGGTGGCGATGTAAATCGTGATGGTCTTTCCACCGATTCGCGACAGCTTCCTGAGGTCGCTCAGGGAGGCGACACCGGTGATCAAAGAGGCGAGAACCAGAGGGACGGCGATCAGCTGGAGGCCGTTGATAAAGATCGTACCGAACGGAGCGACCCAATCGGACGTGAACTTACCCCAGTCGTTCGCCGCGGCGACGACACCGTAAAGGACTCCCAGTGCGAGGCCGATGAGGATCTGCCAATGGAGCTTTCTGTACCAGGGCATTGCGTTGCGAATCCTATCAGCGGTCACGGGTCGCCAGCCAGCCCCGTGATTTCCGCGCGTCGTTCGCAATTCCGCTGGCTCGGGTCGTCTGGCCGCGTATGGGTCCGAGGCTAATTCTTGTCTCGGGGAATCTCGGCCGCTTCCACTCTCCCGTGTTTGTTGACGCGAAGTACCTTTCGGCCGTCCAGAATGTCGAGGAGGTCCTGGCCCACGAGCTCCCGGCGCCAACCTTCCAGAAGCGGTAGATCGGGAAGGTGGCCGTGATGGTGACCGGTGACCAGGCTTCGGAGGTCGCCGCGGGTCGCGAGCATTCCCGGGGCCATTTCCGTTGCCAGCGCCCGCTCGTACAGCCACGCCTCGACGAGGCGAGCCAGCGATTCCACCCCCAGCGGCGCCTTGAACCGTTGTTCCTCTTCGCGCTCCTCACTCAAGGGATTCTGCCCGCCCTGCTTCACCGCTTCGAGGATGGCGGCACCGTCCTTCCGAATCTGTTGTGGTTTGAGGGAGCGGATATGCCCCAGGCTCCTTACCGAGTCAGGCTTTCTGCGGGCGATCTCGAGGACGCTCTGATCCCGAAGCACCCAGCCTCGCGGAACGTTTCGTGAGCGTGCGGTCTCCTCTCGCCACGCGGCGACTTCCCTCAAGATACCGAGAGTGGTCCCGTTGAGTCCCGCCTTGGTGAGTTTGAGGTAGTAAGCTCTCGGGGGCGGGAGGCGGTAAGTCTCCTCTTTCTCCAGGCGATTGCATTCCTCCCGCTCCCATCCCGACCGACCCAGCTTCGAAAGGCGCTCACCGAGGTGACGCCGAAGCTCGGGCAGGTAACGTACGTCGTCCAGCGAATAGTGGATCTGAGCCTGGGTGAGCGGCCGAGCCGTCCAATTCGTCAGCGTCTCGAGCTTGGAAAGCTGGACTCCCGTCACCTTGGCGACCAACCTCGCGTAGGAGACTTGGTCTCCGTACCCGACGAGAGCGGCTGCCACTTGCGTGTCGAACACGTTTTTCGGCGCCGGCCCTCCCTTCTCGACGAGCGCGGCGAAGTCTTGCTCGCCGGCATGCACGATCTTCTCGATCGCCGGATTCGCGATCAGCTCGAAAAGCGGTTGCAGGGACGGAAGGGGCAGAGGATCGAGCACCGCCACGACGCCTTCGGCAGCCACCTGGATGATGCCGAGCTGAATGAAAAATGTCCGCTCCCGGACGAACTCCGTGTCCAACGCGAAGGCGCCACGACTCGAGAGCTCGCGGCAGAGCGCTTCCAGTTCTTTCTGGTTCTCGACGATCACAGGCCCAGGCTCAATCGCAAGGAAAAGCTCATATCGACGCTGTTGAGGAAGTCGCCAAAACGAGGACTCCCCCGGTTCGCCAGGACGTCGCGCGGATTGAAATGGCTTCCCAGATTGAATATCTGAAACCCGACCCGTATGCCCCGCCCGAGAACTCTCATGCCCTTGGTTACCCGGAGATCGACGGAAAGGAACCCCGGGAAACGACCGCCCCGATTCCTCTCACTCACCGGCGTGTAATCCGTCTCGAACTCCGTGTATGGAAACCCGGAGCGCCACTCCACGCCGGGGGCGATCTGTATGTCTGACGGCAGCCTCCAGATTCCCCACATCAAGAAACGGTGAGGCACGTCGAGCTCGAACAACGAGACCTCGTTCTCCAGAAGTAGCGGCGTGCGCAGGTTCTGGTAAAGCGTCCCGAAATTGTTCAGATCTCCGCTGCTTCGGGACTTCACGTAGGAGAGAAAGAGCTCGTTCTCGTTTCGTGACAGCCGCACGGTCAGGTCGAGCTCGCGGGTCAACGACTTGCCCTCGGACGACAGCACCAAGCTGCCCCTCCCGAGGTCTTCGTCGATTCGCTCGACGATCATCTCTTCCGAGCCTCGTCGTTCTCGGTAGTTCAGACGAACCTCGACTCCGGAAGAAAGCAGATGATCGAGCTCCACGTTCCAAGACTGGCCCCGCGGCATGTCGAGCCCCTCCTCCGACACTCTTGGAACGTATGTGACGGCGGGCCCCGTGGCCGCGCCATCGTCTCCATAACGCGTCTCCACGCGCGACTGGAACGTAGCGAAGCTGTCGGCATGAAGGAAGACATGGTCGTAGAAGACGCCCCACCCTCCTTTGAGCACCGTCGTCCCGTCGGGAACGAGCGCATAAGCGAACGCGAACCGCGGCGCGAGCTGCTGTGAGCTGACCAGCCGGTCGTAGTCATAGCGGACACCGGCCTCTAATCCGAGCCGGTCCGTAGGGCGCCATTGGTCCTGAACGTATCCGGAGACGACTAGATCCGATCCTCGGACCTCGGGCGAGCCCTCGAACCGGATATCTTGTAGGAGCCGTCCGTCGAGGTCTCGAATCTCGACCGGCCGGCTCGCGTCGATTCCCGAGAAGCTCGCCTGCACCACGTTTGCGCCTACCTTCAGGACGTGCTCCCCGTGGAAGCCGGGAAACGAACGGCTCAAGCGCGTGGCGACCTCGTAACGCATGCTATCTCGATCGATTTCATTGTAGTAATTGCGGCGAAGCCCCTCAGGGGTAAGCAATGACGTTTGTTCGCTCTTAGGCCGAACCGCTACGTCATAGCTCTTGACGGCAAACAGGGTCTCGACGAGTGTTTGCGAGAGAAGCGACCTCTCCGAGATCGCCGCATTCCAGCCCCAGGAGTTGAAATCGGGCGTCGCTTCCGACGTGGTTACCGCCGTGAGGCCGAGGTTGTCCCACTCCGCCGGAAAATACGAGAACGTCGTGGTGAGCTGGTGTTTCTCCGCCATTTTCCAGTCGAGCTGGGTGAACGTGTCGAAGCCCTCCAGAATTCGCTCGTCTTCGCCCGCCTCCAGGTCGTAGACTCGCGAGCGTACGAAGCGGTACGTGAACCCCTGCGAGATCCACAGCTTGCCCTTCTTGAGCGGGCCGCTCACCCCGAACTGCGGCACCGCGGCTCGAATGCCCTTGATTTTACCGTCGCGGAAATTCAGTTTGGGCAGGAGATTGGAGAAATCCACGTCCCATTCGTCGGTGCCACCACGAGTCCGGACCTTGGCGACGGCCGCAGTGACCTGCCCGTACTCCGCGGAATAGGGAATGGTGTTCACTTCAACGGCTTCGATGGCGCGCAACGGGAGCTCTACGGCAAACTCGCCGGTGAGGGGGTCGGTCGCATTGGCGCCGTTGACGAGCAGAATCGACTGACTCGGGCGAGCCCCGTTGAAGCTCAGCCGTCCTTCGGAATCGCGGACGACGCCGGGCACGAGCGGAAACGATTCCTGGAAACGGTCGGTGGGAAGCGGCAGCAGATCCAGTTCCTCGATCTCGAAACCCTGACTCTCGATGGGCTGGATCTCGGTCACCGGAAGCGACTCCTCCACCACGACGCTCTCGGAAAAGGGCCGCAGCTGCAAAACGATGTCCGTCCTCGCGGTCTGGCCCTCTTCCACCCGAAGATCCACCACAGCGTCCACGTATCCTGGCAAAGAGGCAACGAGTGAGTACGTTCCGGCCGGCAGCCCCGCGAACGAGAATTCACCGTCCGCTCCGGTTACCTGGAGTTGCGATTCGACGTTGCCCCCGCTCAGCGTAACGACTACACCGGGAAGCGCCTCACCCGCTGGACTCGCGATCCGACCGCTCACGGCCCCGACCGCCGCGGAATGCCCCAGGGCGACGCCCGGCAGACTGATTGCGAGCACAAAACCTCCCAAGCTCTTCACAATTGGTTTCCAATACCCTTCGAACGGGCGCGGCGGCGGCCTCGCTTGGCCGAGTTTATCACGCATGTGATATGAAGATGGCCGCGTGGATTCACCCAGCTGGCTGAGCGTCCTGCCGCCTCTCGTTGCCATCGTCACCGCTCTGGTCACCAAGCAAGTTTTTCTCTCGCTTTTCGCGGGAATCTGGCTCGGCTGGTCCATCTTGAACGGTGGAAACGTCATCGTCGGTCTGCGCGACGCGATCCAGGCGCTGGTGGACGTGTACAAGGACGATGGGAACACCCGCACCATCATCTTTAGCGGGATGGTGGGATCGCTCATCGCCCTGACCCAACGTTCGGGCGGGGTGGAGGGTTTCATCCGCTGGGTGACCGAGCGCGGTGTCGTGGCCACTCGCCGGGGCGCCCAGATCTTGGCGACCCTTCTGGGGCTGGGTATCTTCGTCGAGTCCACCATCACCTGCCTCGTGACCGGCGCGATCTCGCGTCCTTTGTTCGACAAGCTGAGCCTTTCGCGCGAGAAGCTCGCGTACCTTTGCGACTCCACGTCGGCGCCAGTTTGCATTCTCATACCGATGAACGGATGGGGAGCGTTCATCATGGGCATTCTCGCCACCCAGGGCCTCGAGAACCCTCTGACAACGCTTCTCTACGCGAACCTCTTCAATTTCTACGCGTCGCTCGCGCTCGTGCTGGTGTTCGTCATCGTGATCAGCGGCAAGGATTTCGGCCCCATGGCGCGGGCCGAACGCCGGGCGCGCGAGACCGGCAAAGTGCTGCGTGACGGCGCCGAGCCCCTCGTCTCGACCGAGGTCTTGAGCCTCCCCACGAAACCAGGGGTGGAGCCTTTGGCCCGCAACATGCTCGTACCCATGGTCAGCATGCTTTTGATGATGCCCGTCGGACTCTACATCACGGGAGACGGCGATCTGCTGGCCGGAAGCGGCTCCACCGCGGTGCTCTGGGCTGTACTCCTCGCCGTGGTCGTCGCCGCAGTGCTCTACCGGGCCCAGGGAATCTTCTCGCTCGCCGAGACGATCGATCTGGCCTTCAAGGGGCTGGGCGGCTTGATGCCGGTCGCCCTCTTGATGATGCTCGCGTTCGCCATTGCCGCTCTTTCCAACGAGCTGAAGACGGGAATCTATCTCGCGTCCCTCGCCGAGAATCTGTTGCGTCCGGCGCTCGTGCCCGCCGTCTTGTTCGTTATCAGTTGTTTCATAGCCTTCTCGACCGGAACTTCCTGGGGTACCTTCGGGATCATGCTCCCAATCGGTATCCCGATGGTGGAAGCGCTCGGCGTGGACCTCCACGTAACGGTGGGCGCGGTGCTAGCGGGCGGAATCTTCGGCGACCACTGCTCGCCCATCTCCGACACGACGATCGTTTCATCGATGGCGGCGGGCTCCGACCACATCGACCACGTCAACACGCAACTCCCTTACGCGATCACCATGGGCTTGCTCGCTTTGGTGGCTTTCTTGCTCGTCGGTGTGCTTCGTTGAGAGGTGAAGAAGACGTCTCCGGGCTCACTCCGAGCCGGAATGGACGAGTCAACAGGTTTGTCAGGTTGCTTTGACGATCACGACGGTCGCGTCGTCGAAAGGAGCGCGTCCACTGAATCGCCGAACGTCCGCTAGCACCGCGTCGCCGATCTCCTGAGCGGAGGCATGCTGATGACGTCGCAGCGCCTCGACGAGGCGGGGCCGGCCATACTCCTCGTCGGAAGCGTTCATGGACTCGGTGATGCCGTCGGTATACAGACAAATGAGATCGCCGCTATGTAGCTGAAGGAAGTGCTCGAAATAGCGGGGGTTGTCGAAGAAGCCAAGAGGAAAGCCACCCGAGCGCAGCAGCTCGACCTCGCCGTGAGCCCGCATGACGATGGGGGGAAGATGGCCGGCATTGATGAAAATGAAGCGCTTGGCCTGGATATCCAGCACGGCGTAGAACAGCGTTACATACTTGGCTCGGGGACCGCTGGATGCCTGGATGAACTCGTTGGCATAACGCAGAATGTAACGAAGCGCCAGCTCCCGCTTAGCCAGCGTAAAGAGAGTGGCCCTCATTGCCGCGACCAGAAGCGCCGCGGGCACCCCCTTGCCCGACACGTCGGCCAAGGCGATCGCCCAACGATCGTCTCCGAGCGGAATGAAGTCGAAGTAATCGCCTCCGACTTCGTAGCAGGGCTCGATGACGGCGGAAACGTCGAAACCAGCAAGCTTCGGGGCTTCGCTCGGCAAGAGACCGGCCATGACCTGGCGGGCGACTTCCATCTCCCCTTCGAGCCGCCTCTCCTCCAACATCTGAGTGTAGAGGAGCGCGCGCTCTATGGCCGCCGAAGCGACGCCGCTGTAGCTCATGAGCTTTCCGAGATTCGATTCATCGTAGAGCCCCGGCTCGTTCGACTCCAGCAACAATGCCCCCAAGACTCGCCCTCCGCCACCCAGAATCGGCGCCACCATCGCCGAGTAAGTCGCCCGGCGGAGATCCGAGCTCCGGTTGCCGTCCTCGACGACACCTTGCAGACAGGCCCTCCCGGTCTCTAGAACGCGACCCACGATGCCGCGTCCGACTTCGGGGCGGGGACGCACTCGCTCGCCGTCCGACTCGCCGCGACTCCGCTGGCAGATGATCGTTTCTCCCTCGCGCTCTCTCACGAAGATGCTCGACGCGTCGAAGGTGAAAACCGTTCGCAGACCCGCGAGAACGTTGTCCGCGGTTCGATTGAGATCCAGCGACGAGCCGATTGCGCCGAAACCCTCCAAGAGCCTCATGATCTCGACAGTTTCCGCATTCAGAGAGGCAGGCGGAGACCCCGTGCTTCCAGGCATAGACGTATAGTTTAGTCAGGAGGACGGGGTATCCGCCAGATTGCTTTGTTAGCCCAGGTAAGACCGCAGGAGACCCGATAGGGAAAAAGCTCTTCGGGGATCCACCCTTTCTTCGAGAATTCCCGCCAGAGCGCCGCGCAGGTACGAGCTTCGGGCGGCTCGGCGCAGAAAGAAGTCGCACAGCCACGGGCGGGCGAGCCAGCTTTCCGCGATGCGATAGGCCAGATATTTGGGTCGCAGCTCGCTCTCCACGCGGGAGGCGAACCGCGCGAGCGCCTCCGCGTCGCCTCGTCGGAGCGACTCGCTGACGAATTCCGCGGCGAGCGTAGCCGTTTCCATCGCTTTGCCGATGCCTTCTCCACTGGCGGGAAATGTAGCTCCGATGGTCTCGCCGATACTGAGGACGCGTGAGTGGGGAAGGGGCAAGAACCCGTCCAAACCGCACCTTAGCCTGGCACCACGAACCGCCGAGACGAGCTCGCCCCGGCGAACGAGCTCAGACGCGGGGGGGAATGACGCGACGAAGCGCTCGAGAAGGGCACGAGGGTTCGGACTCGCCGTGCCCACGATTACGCCGCATCCGACGTTGTAGAGACCTTCTCCCATGGGGAAGATCCAGCCGTAACCCGGCAGAATCGATCGATCGTAGGAGATCAGAAGCGATTCGATGCGGTGGCTCGACCGGACGTAGCCACGGAGCGCGACGGCGCTCGGAGGGGTGCGAGAGATGAGGCCGAGCTTGTTGGCCAGGGCAACGTCGGCTCCCGTCGCGAGAAGTACGAACCTGCTTCGCAGGGTCTCACCCGACCCGAGGCGGATGAAGACCCCCGACTGGGACGGCACGACGTCGGTAACCTTGGCGCGGGCGATGACGGCGCCAGCTTCCATTGCCCCTTGGGCGATGAGAGTATCGAGACGCTCGCGGGGAAGCGTCCAGAAGCTGCCCTCTATCTCGACCACCCCACGAGCGGGCCCGTGAATCTGAAGCGACGTCGTGCGGTAGGCGTTGGAGGCAACTCGCTCGGCAAGCCCGCACTTTCGGAGCGCGGCGATCGCATCGGGGATCAATGCATCTCCGCATGCCTTGTCTCGGGGATAGCAGTATCGCTCGAGAACGACGACACGATGTCCCGCGCGGGCCAGACATAGCGCTGCGGTCGCGCCGGCGGGCCCGCCTCCCACGACGATGACGTCCCACTCCCCGTCGAGCGTCGAAGCCTCCCGCTGCCAGTCGTTCACGAATTCGGGAGAGGAAAGCATCCCCGCACGGCTCATCCTTCGTCGCTTTACGAACGATTATCGCACAGCGAAGACGCGATAAACTCCCCACGTCAGGACGGGAATCAGGAAGACGAGCCAAAAGCCGTAAGTCACCGTGCCGTATCCCTTCGCGATCAAGTCCTGGAGACCCACTTGGGCAACAAGCGCAGCCACGAGCAGGAGGCCGATGGCAACGACGGGCCGAAACACCGGCACGACGCGTCGGTGCTTCTCCTCGAGCGACGAGGCGACGCGCTCGTTGAAAGCATGGATGAGCGCCGTTCCCGTCTCCACGAGCGTTCCCAGAAGCATGATTTGATAGGCGAAGAGCAGCAGCCTCGAGCCCACGACGTTCAACAGGAATAGCGACGGAACCGTTTCCGGAAGGATCTCGGGATAGCGCCCCGTCATGGCGAGGAAAAAAAAGAACCCCGGGAGGATGGCGATCGGCCCCGACAGCAGACCGGCCACGAGAGCTTCTTTGCGACGCTCCAGGTGGCGTATCGTGAAGAGCACCGCGGGAAGCGTACCGACGTTGTAAGCCGCGTACTCGACTCCTCCTCGGAACCATCCCGGCTTCACTTCGCCCGCACTCAGTCCCGCCATGATGTCCCCACCGAAAGTTACGAAACAGGCGATCAGAAAGACGATGTACACGCCGTAGAGAACCAGGGACCAGATCGACAAAAACTTCTCCACGAGTGGAGTCCCCTTCAGGACGAGAAACCCGACTCCGATCATCATGAGCGCTACGCCGACGAAGTACGGAAGCGAGGCCAGCTCCTGGACGATGCTTCCCGCCGCGGCGGCAATCACCGACAAGACGATCGTCATCATCACCAGATAGCAGACTTCGTACAGGACCCACATCCGGCCCAGCAGAATGCGCGCGAATCCGCGATACTCGAACGTCTGGGTCTTTCGAGCGAGCTCGAAAGTTACGGCGCAAACGAGGCTCCAGATTACAGTCGAAATCAGCCACATCGCGAGAAGCCCGCCCAGGGGACCGAAGTTCAAGAAGAACTCGACGAGCTCTCTTCCGGTGCCGTAGCCGCCGGCAATGACCATCGACTGAAACACGAAGCCCGGAAGAAGATACTTCTGAAAAAATGGAGAGGAGAGCACGCAACCCGTTCATATAGCAGGAAGTCGGCTGGTTGCAAGCTGGCCTAAGAAAAGGAACGGCCGCGTTGCTCTTCCCTCCTGCGTGGGATACGATGCCGTTTCTTTTGCGGCAATGAAATCCTTCTTTCCCATGGAGCGGCTCGAGCTCGTCGCGCTCCTGTTTCTCGTGCTCTTCTCCATCGTTTCCTTTCTGCCGGTTTTCCGCACGGTAGAGCTTTTCGGCATGGCGGCTTTCGGCTGGCTCATGGCCGCACTGATGCTCGTCTCACCCGCAGCCACGCTCTTCATCTTCGTTCGAGGACAAAAGAAGCGTTGATCGTCGAGCGCATCTTGGTTCTCCTGTACCTGGGGGCTTGCATCGGCATAGGCTTCATCGCCTCGAGGCGAGTTCTGGCTTCGCGGGACGAGTACTGGGTGGCGGGTCGGCGTATCGGGACGCTCGTGAACGCCATGGCCATCATGGCAAGTCTTGCGAGCGGCGGATCCATCATCGGAGTCATGGGACTCGCCTACCGTCAGGGCATTCCCGCTACGCTGGCGCTCTTCGCTGGCGCCGTTATCGGTTTCCCTTTGGCCTCGCTTCTCGTGGCGCGACCGCTTCGAAACTTCGGCCGCTACACGATCACCGATTTTCTCGCGTTCCGCTATCCGAGCGTCATCGTGCAGTACCTCGTGCCGGTGCTCATCGTCATCGCATTCACGATTTACATCGTGGCGCAGATGAAAGCGGCGGGCATCACCGCCGAGGCACTACTTGGCATCCGCTACGAGGTGGCTCTCACGCTCGCCACCGTGGTCTTCATCCTGTACGTCTCCGTCGGGGGTATGATCGCGATCACCTGGACCGATGTCGTCCAGGGGCTGCTGATGCTGGTCGTCGTCGTCGGGACGGGGCTCGTGATGGTCCTTCGCTTCGGTTCTCCGCTCGAGCTCATGTCGCAAGCGACATCGGTCGCTCCCGAGCTCGGGCAGGTCGTCAATAGGCCCGTGGAAAGCTATCTCGGGTACTTCGTCATCTGGGCGACCGCTATTCCCGTCATCCCTCACATCGTGATGCGCGTCTTCACCGCCAAAGACGCCCAGGGGGCTCGGCTCTCGCTCAACGTGGCGATGCTGGCCTACAGCGTCATGATCCTGACGGCGACGCTCGCCATCGTTCCAGTCGGAAAGGTCGACTTCCCTGGACTCGCCGACCCCGACCAAGTGTTCTTGAAAGTCATGGAGTCGGAGTTCCCCGCTTTCATCCGCGGGATCGGCGTCGCCGCGGTGCTCGCGGCCGTCATGTCCACGACCGATGCGCTGCTGCTCGCATGCAGCTCGGCCATCGCTCACGACATACTCGGCATGCTCTTTCAAGATCGCCTGAGCGAGAGGGGCCTCGCTTTCGTCCGCGTCGCCTCCGCCTGGATCATCGGGGGGCTGGCTCTCTACTGGGCATTTTCTCCTCCGGAGCTCATCAGCCAGTTCTATACCGCCGGCATCGGGCTCCTCAGCGCCAGCCTGTTCGTTCCCACCATCGCTGGGCTCTGGTGGAAGAGGGCGAACCGCACCGGAGGGATTGCCTCGATCGTCCTGGGAGCGGCCACTTACGTCCTGGTCGAGCTCGATCTCATCGAGCTCGGGCTCGCGCCCATCGTCGTCGCTCTCGCCGCCAGCACCGTGGCGATGATCGGCGGCGCCCTCGTCCAGGGCGCCGAAACCCCCGCGATGCTCGAGCAAGTGGGAGATCTGCACCGTTCGTGACCGTCGACCCGAGCTTGGGCCGGCTGCTCGGCGCAACCCTCACTCTCTACGTAATCGCGCTCTAGTCCTCTGTTTCATGATCCAGGGACGTATCCAATCGAGCGAGGACTTCCTCGTCGCCGGTATGCGCCTCAGCCTTCCGCTCTCCACGGCGACGCTTCTCGGAACGTGGTTCGGAGCGAGGACCATTCTCGCCGCCACCGACGAGGTTCGCCGCGAGGGGCTGCAAAGAGTTGCCCTCGAACCGCTCTGAGCCGGCTTCTGTCTCATCCTGGCTGGACTGTTCTTCGCCAAGCCCCTGTGGGAGATGAAACTCCTTACCGTGAGCGATTTCTTCCGGCGAGCGTTTCGACAAGCGGGCCGAGCTCTTGTCGGTCGCGGTGATGGTGCCGAGCTACTTCGGATGGATCGCGGCGCAGTTCGTCGCGCTCGCGGGAATGCTGAATCTCTTCTTCGGGACCGATATGACGTTTGGATTCGTCGTCTACGTTATCGTAAACGCCGCAGGGAAGAGAGCCGCGTAGAGGCTCGACCCAGGCTCCGCGAACCGTGACATTGATAAAATCGCCCATCGGATTCTGAGCCTGTGCAAATCTCTCACCACGTACCTCCCGTAGATTTGCGCATGGTCTCGGCCAACATTCGACGACCGTTGATGCTCCTCGGAATGGCGCTTGTCGCCCCACTTGCCGTGGCCATCGTGTCTCGCGAATGGACGCAAGCGCTGGTTTTCTCTGGCCTCGTCGGCGTGACCTTTCTGATCGGAAAGAGGGAGCCCCGATCGACCGCATCGACCGTACCGATCGCACCCCGAGACGCACTGGTCTTTGCCGCCATCGTATACCTGGTTTTTTCGCTCGTGGGCGCCCTCGCCTATCTCACGCATGCGAGCTTCGTCGATGGTTTCTTCGAGTCCATGTCGGGCTTCACCACAACGGGGCTGAGCGTCCTCGATCCCGTCTCGATGCCAAATAGCCTTCTCTTTTTCCGATCCTATTCGCAATGGATTGGAGGCGCGGGCATCATCGTTCTCTCGATCGTGTTCTTGCCCGGGGTCCGCGCCACGCTTCTTCCCCTTTACTCGGCCGAGTTCCGCGAAGAGAACCTGCTGGGGAATCTCCTGTCGACATCGCGACTCGTCTTCTCGATCTACGGAAGCCTTACGCTGCTGGGTTTCGGGATATTCGTCCTGTCGGGCATGGGATTTTTCGACGCGCTCCTCCATGTGCTCTCGACACTCTCCACGGGAGGATTCTCACCTTACCCGGACAGCATCGGCCGATATGGGAGCGTGGGGATCGAGATCTCGGTCTGTCTGTTCATGATTGCCGGCGCCGTGGCCTTCCCCCTCTACTATCGCGCCGCGAGGGAAGGTCCAAAGAAGTTCTTCACTGACTCCCAGCTTCGAGCACTCGCGCTCGCCATCGGAGCCGGTTTCATGCTGATGCTCCTCTACGACCGATCGCGAGGTGAGGAGGGTTCGATCGTCACTCATTTCTTTCACAGCGTATCCGCCGTGACCACCACGGGCTTCAACGTGACCGATGCTGCCGGATGGACACAGGGGCAGAGACTGGTGGCCATCATTTTGATGTTCATCGGTGGCTCCTCCGGCTCTACTGCAGGAGGTGTCAAGCTCATACGAGCTCTGGTGCTGGCCCGGGTGGCTCAGTGGTATCTGCACCGCGCACTCCTGCCGGTGGAAGCGCAGCTCCCCGTACGCCAGGGAGGCAGGATCTTGAGAGACGACGAGATCCGCAGTGTGGTGGGGCTAACGACGGTTTTCCTTTGCTTCACAGCCGGGTCGACCTTCCTGTTGACGTTCACCGGGTGCGAGCCAATTGATGCTTTGTTCGAGTCCACCTCAGCGCTCGGAACGGTGGGGCTCTCGACGGGCCTCACTTCTTCCGATCTCGCCTCGTGGGCAAAGCTCCTCCTGGCGATGGACATGTGGGCCGGCCGGCTGGAGATACTCCCACTGCTCGTTTTGCTCTATCCTTCTCCGCGTCGTTTGGAGAGGTCTTCGTGAGAGCCGTGATCGTGGGCGCCGGAGGAATCGGAACGGAGCTGGCGCGCATCCTCGCGCGCAAGAAAAACAACGATCTGGTCGTGATCGAGGAGAACGAGGAGCGTGCACGCGAGTTCGCTGCGGAAATCGACGCTCTCGTACTGCACGGGGACGGGACGCATCCCGAGATACTCTCGAGGGCGCGCTTGCCCGAAGCGGACGCTCTGGTGGCGGTGACCGGATCGGACGCGATCAACGCGGTGATCGCAATGCTCGGACGCCGCGCCGGCGTCCCCAAGGTCATCGTGAAGCTCGATGCGGTGGGACTGCGCGCCGCGCTGAAAGAGATAGGAGTCACTGATATCATAGCGCCGAAGTTGGCAGCGGCGGCCCACATCGTATCGGTACTCTACGGCTTTCATCGGCTCGACTTCACCCTCGTGAGCCGCGGAGGTCTGCAACTCGTGGAGGTGCCCGTGGGAGCGGCAGCGGGCAAGACGCTCTCGGAGCTCAACTTCGCCGACGATACGCTCGTCGTCGCCGTCGTCCGCGAGCAGGAGAGTCTGCTTGCCCGAGGACGAACGCGGCTCGAGCAGGGCGATACCCTTCTCGTCCTGGTGGAGAACGCCGCCGGCCATGAGCGTCTCCTCGAACAGCTCGATTCGGCGGACGATGGAGATTGATGGATATGGACAATCGCGAAAAAAGGAAGAGTCGATTCTTTCTGGGATTCGTCATCGGTTTCATGTTGGGAGCGCTTAGTCTCGCCGTAGCGCCCCAATGGTGGAGGAGCTACGTTCCGGAGGCTTTCTTCCCCAGCGGCGTCGTGCAGGGAGTCGTGGCCGAGAAGTCCACGAGCTCGAAACGCCTGCTGCTGAAGCTCGAGACGCGCGAAGGAGTCCTGCTCGCCACGTTTACCGAGCGGCTCGAGGAGATCGATTTGCTCGTGGAGAACGGCGACGAGGTGAGCCTCCGACTTCCGCGCTACGAGCCGTTCGTGACCGATCCTCGCCTGGAGCGGGTTCGCAAACCCGAGAGAAAGGAAGAGGCGGGAACGAACGGCGCCACGGAGCCCGTCGAGCCGAGCCCCGTCGAAGAGCCCCCGGAGGACGTGGAGCGACCCCCGAAGGAAACTCCAACGGAGAAGGAGCCGACGGTTCACTCCGGCGCGCCTTCTCTGCCGGACTCCGATTAGGAGGCGAAGCCTCCCATTGGGTTGAGCCACAGCGTTCGCGAGCTCTCGGCGGCAGGGGCACTTTCGCCTGTCCGCGAATGGCCTTGTGTGCCATATGCCTTTTTCACTTCTTGCCGGCGGCGGAAGCCCGATAGAATGCAGGCACGTCGGCTGCGCGACACGGATCGCCTCGAGGAAACGGGATGGCGGCACCTCATTCGACCAACGGTGAGCGGATGGAACGAGGCATACAACTCTTCCGCGTGGCGGGTATCCGCATCGTCATCGACTACTCGTGGTTCGCGATCTTCCTCCTCGTCCTTTTCAGTCTATCCGTGGGCTACTTTCCGCAAGAGCATCCCGACGAAAGCGGCGTCACTTACTGGATCGCGGGGCTCGCTGCTACGCTTCTCTTCTTTCTGTCGATCCTGTTGCACGAGCTGGCTCATTCGTTGATGGCGATTCGGTCCGGCATCTCCATTCCCAGCATCACGCTCTTCGTTTTTGGTGGGGTCTCCAAATTGTCCGAGGAGGCCAAGGATCCCGGCACCGAGCTGAAGATAGCCATCGTTGGCCCCCTGACGAGCTTCTTCCTCGCGCTCTTGTTCTGGGCGATGTCGCGTCTGGTCGAGCCCGTGGCGCTTCCCCTCGTAGTCTCCACCCTCGACTACCTGGCTTTGATCAACGGTGCTCTCGGCGTTTTCAATCTCATCCCCGGGTTTCCTCTCGACGGGGGCAGGGTTCTACGGGCCATCTGGTGGCGGAGAACCGGCTCGCTTCAGGCCGCTACACGACTCGTGTCCGACCTGGGAAAAGGATTCGCACTCGCTCTGATGCTCCTGGGAGCTGTTCAGATCTTTTTTCACAACTTGCTGGGCGGCGCATGGCTCCTCTTCATCGGCATGTTTCTCCGCGGAGTTGCCGAGCGCGGTTACCAGGACATGATGCTTCGCGGGGCTCTCGAAGGTGTCCAGGTGAGCGATGTCATGGTGCGTGACGTCGTGACGGTCTCGCCGCGAACCAGCCTTCGCGATCTGGTGAACGATTACTTCCTCAGGTATGGATACCACGGGTTTCCCGTGCTGGAGCAGAATCGCGCCGTGGGCCTGGTCTCGATCTCATCCCTCGCCGGGGTGAGGGAAGAGGAACTGGCGGAAAAGACGGTGGCTGCTGTGATGACGCCGCTGGATGATTCCAGGATCATAGCCGCCGACGCACCGCTCATCGAAGCACTCACCCGCATGGCGCCGTCGGGAGTCGGCCGTCTGGTCGTAATGGTGGGCCAGAACATGGTCGGGCTCATCACGAGAACGGGCCTCGCCCGGCTGGTCGAGATTCGCCGTCAGTTGAATCGATGACGAAGACGAGTCGTTATGGCAACTGGGGCGAGAGCAGGAAAAGCCCCTGCTCGATCCCGCTTACCGCCACGACGCCGCTCGGGAAGAACGGGTAGACGCTCCAGGCGCCGCTGAACTCAGGCGAGTCGTCCTCGGGATAGATATCGAAGTACGCGAACTGACGTAGCGTCCCATTCGCGATCCTGTCGAGAGCAAGGATGCGAAGCCCGGCCCGATAATTGGCCTGGTACGCGAAGCCCTGACGAACATAAAGGTTGTGATCGATGGACGGTGTGGCAGCCTCGTAAGCTCCGACGAGGACGGGACGATCGAGGTCGGCGATTTCCCAGACGCGCGTTCTCGTGGCGTGGCCATAGTAAACCTCGTCCAGCTCGTCGCCCAGCAGCAAGAACAGCTGATCCTCCGTAATCCACCCCTGGTGGGTATAGCCCGCCCCGGGGTAGCTCTGCTTCGACACCATGCGGGGGCGGGACTTGTCGGTGACGTCGACAATCGTGAGGGTATCCTCGTTGTAAGCGAAACAGACCTCTCGGCCACGGTAGTCACGGTCCGGCCCTTGATACGTCACGCACTGAGCGTCATGCGTGTAGAAGTCGTCCCCGTAACAGCCGGCAAAAACCGGATCCTTGGGGGCTCGCAGGTCGACAACGTGCAAACCACTGTTGCAGGTGCTCGATCCCAAGACGTAACCGAAGCCCGTGCTCTCGTTGATCGCGATGTTGTGGGCGTTACCAAGCCCCTCGCCCCGGTAGACCGCGGCAGCGGTCAGCTCGACAGGTGGCGTCGCGATATCCAGGAGAATCCCCAAGTCGAAAACCTGCATCCCGTGATTCGGAGCCTCGGAAACGATGTAAGCGTGTCGCGCGTAGACTTTGATGTCGCGCCATGGGCTCGGCGCCGAGGCTGACGGAAGCAGACCCAGGAATACGGGTGCGGTTGGATTCGTGATCTCCACGAATGCGGTGCCGTTTTCTCGACCGAAGAGAACGAACTCCCGACCGCTCTCCTGGGCGGTAAACCCCCAAAGATCGTTGCCGTGAAAGTCCCCTCCTCCGAGGCTTTGCAGGGGCAGATGAGCGAGGAGATCGACTCGCTCGCAGGGAAAGCCCGCGGCGAAGCCACCGTCGCACGTCACGTCGAAGATAGGTGCGGGCGATTGCTGCGCGAGCGCTGCGGTGCCCTTCAGGACGCAGATCGAAAGAACGGTTCGAGTCCACACGGCTCCCAATAGATTACGCCTCGTGGTCTTCCGAGCGCTAGCAAAGGTTGGCAAATATTTGCCCCTCGGTGGCCAACAGGAACGAAGCCTCTTCCGTGCACTTCAAGACCGCGCGATGGCCGCGATGTGTTCGGCGATGGCGAACGCACTCGTTGCAGCGGGCGATGGAGCGCTGAGCACGTGAATGGCGGACGAGGTCTGCACGATCCGGAAGTCGTCGACCAGGCTCCCGTCCGGGTCGAGCGCCATCGCACGCACGCCGGAGCCTCCCGGCTCGAGGTCGTCCTCCTTCAGCTCGGGCACGAGCTTCTGGAGACTTTTGACGAAGGCGGTCTTGGACAAGGAGCGGTGATATTCGGAAAGACCGGTGCTCCCGTATCGGAGCATCATCCGGAGCAAGCCCCGCGATCTCGCCATCTCTCCGAGGTCGCCGAAGTCGAAATCCGTCTTGCGGTACCCCTCCCGGGCGAGCGCCAGAACCGCATTGGGCCCCGCCTCGACTTCGCCGTCGATCCGTGTCGTCAAATGAGTGCCGAGAAAGGGGAACCGCGGATCGGGGACGGGATAGACCAGCGCTCGAACCAGCTTCTGGCCATCGGGCTTCAAGCGGTAGTACTCGCCTCGAAACGGAAGGATCGAGACCCCGGGCGTATCACCGAACAGCCGCGCCACGCGGTCGGCGTGAAGGCCGGCGCAGGTGATGACGCGCTTGGCGTCCATCCGTCCTCGGGTCGTCTCGAGGTGAAGACCCGCCGCGTCAATTTTCACTCCCCGGAGGGCGGCGTCGATCCAGATGTCACCGCCGCGGGCTTCTATGACCTCGGCGATTTTTTCCGCCACCTCGCGGAACGAGACGATACCCGTGGTTGGAGAATGAATCGCACCCAGACCGCAGGCATGAGGCTCGATGTCCCGCATTTCGTCAGGTGAGAGCTTTCGAAGGTCGGGGACGCCGTTTTCTCGTCCACGCTCGATGAGCCCGTCGAGGCGTCCGTACTCGTCCTCAGTCGTCGCCACGATGAGCTTTCCGCAAAGCTCGTAGCGAACGCCGTACTCGTCGCAAAAGTGGAGAAGCTTGTCGACTCCAGCTCGGCAGATCGAGGCTTTGAGCGATCCGGGCCGGTAATAGATGCCAGAGTGAATGACGCCGCTGTTGTGACCCGTCTGGTGCGTGGCGACTCGGGACTCTTTCTCGAGGACGATGAGCGATAGACCCGGAGATCTCGATAGGAGCCTGTGCGCCGTCGCTAGACCAACGATACCACCGCCGACCACGGCCACGTCGTACACGCCGCGATCTTAAGATCGTGGCGCGTCAACGAGGCAAATAGGGTGAAGCCGGTACGGTATCGAGCGTTCGACCCTGGTCGAACCAGTTTCCCGCTCGCGACAACGCCAGGCGACGGCTCGCCGCATCCAGACTCAGGGTCTTTCCCGTCAGGTGCTTTCGGGTGAGCCGGCGCGACATGAGTCCCGATGACGTGTGACCTCTCTCCGGCACGAGGACGTGAACGAGCTCGTGCGCGACGATTCGGCCAATGGCTATCGAGAGCTCGGCGAGCTGCCGCGGCGAACTTCGGGTGGTCTGGTGGCCAAGGGTCCGCCGCACAGAAGGATGGAAGAGGAAGATCGAATACCCTGATGATCGTACGCCAACCGCCGCCGCCATGCTGTCGTCGGCGAGCCCAAAGTGGTGGCCTTCGGTGGGGCTCACGATCACGTTGATTCGGCGTCGGGGCAGCGCGTCGGCATCGCCCCTCTGCGCGAAATACATCCGTACTTTGATCCCGTTGCGCTCGAACAAGGTCTCGACTTCGTTGCCAATCGACTCTAGAAACCCGGCCGGAACCAGTGAGTAAGGGTCGTACCACACCAGATGGATAGCCGGCTGAGTCACGGCGAGTAGCAGTGAGAGCATCATCAAACGGAGATACGACGTTTTGTTGTGTTAGTTCGTCTTTTGACACGATTTTATTAAGATAAGTTTCATTTGATTCAGTATTCATTTTGTTGAAGGCCTTCTTCAACGAATGCGGTACAATGCCCCCCGAAGTCAGATCACGATGGCACGAGTCCTGAAGCTCGCATTGGCTCCGTTGGCCATTGTCGGCCTTCAGTTGGCTTTCCGCTTCCCCGAGCTTACCGAGCGATGGTACGGCGAAATGGCCTATCCGCTCGTGGTCCGCTGGTTCGCCGCGATCAACCGTTCCTCTTCTTCGTACGCCGAGCTCGCGGTTGGAGCAGCGATCGCACTCGTTCCGTACGCCATCTATCTGTCGCTTCGCGGCCTCAGTCGGCGAGAGAAGCTCGTGCGGTTCCTCGGGGGGTCGTGGTTCGTTGCGGGCATCACTCTGTCGATATTTCTCTTGCTCTGGGGATTCAACTATGCGCGTCCCTCCCTTCCGGACCGCCTACGGCTCTCCCCGGTGAACGCCGATGCCCGTCGAGTCCTCGAGGCCGGCAAGCGCGCCGCTCGTCTCACGACCATTCTCTTCGCGGAGCTTCAGCAGGAGCGTGGACCCACCCAGATGCCTTTTTCCCTTCAAGAGCTCGCAACCCAGGTCGACGTCGGCTATCACGATCTCGGCCTTCCGGGCGACTTCATCGACTCGCCGACGACGCCAGCCAAGATGCTCAGAAGCTCGGTACTGTTCTCCCATCTCGGAATAAGCGGCATCTTCGTGCCGTTCACGGGCGAGCCCTCGGTGAATACTCTTCAGCCGGACGTGTCCCTCCCCATGGTCGTGGCTCACGAGAAAGCCCATCAACGGGGCATTACGCACGAGGGTGACGCGAGCTTCGCCGCGTTTCTCGTCTGTTCGCGTGAGGCCGCACACGTTTACCTCCGCTACGCCGCTTATCTGTTCGCGACGCGTCGTCTCATCGGCGAGGCCTCGCACTACCTTCCTCGCGACGACGTCCTTGAAGCATGGAAGCTCATCGGTCCAGGTCCCGTGGAGGACCTCGCGGCGATACAGGACTTCTGGAGTCGCTATGAAGGCACCGCGAGCGCGACGGCGTCACGGGTGAACGATCGTTACTTGCGGGCCTTCGGAGTCAACGAGGGGGTCGCGAGCTACGGCAGGGTCGTCGAGCTTCTGATGGCCCTCGACGAAGAGGGGCGGCTGATGCCCGAGAATCCCTGAAAAAGCCTAGAAATACTCCTCGAACCGCTCGGCCAGATCGACGAACGTCTTCACACCGAAGCCCGTCGCTCCCTCGGGATAGTATTTCCAAGGCTTCTCCATGATGAACGGGCCCGCGATGTCGAGGTGCGCCCAGGACGTTCGCTCGGGAACGAACTCGCGAAGAAAGAGTCCGGCAGTGATCGCACCGGCGTTCTTCCCGCCGATGTTGTTGACGTCCGCGTAAGGGGTCTTGAGCGACTCCCTGTACTCTTCGACGAGAGGAAGCTCCCAATAGAGCTCTCCGTGGCGTTTCCCCGAACGGATGACGGCCTCGATGAGCTTCGGATCGTTGCCCATGATGCCAGCGACCGATTGTCCCAGCGCCCTGACGCAGGAGCCCGTCAGCGTCGCTGCATCGACGATGTGGGTCGCTTTCTCCTCTCCCGCGCGCGCCAGGGCATCGGTGAGCACCAGTCTCCCCTCGGCATCGGTGTTGTCCACCATGACCGACTTTCCGTTCTTCGCGACGAAGATGTCGCCGGGGCGCTGGGCCTTCGGACCGGGGAAATTCTCCGCGGCGGCGACGATTCCGGTCACCCCAAGGCTCGGCCGAAGCTTCGCGATGGCCGACATCGCGCCGAGAACGGCGGCGCCTCCCGCCATGTCGCCTTTCATCTGCCACATCGCTTCCGCGGGTTTGATGGAGATGCCACCGGTGTCGAACGTGATGCCTTTGCCTACGAGCGCGAGATGGTGCTTCGACCTCTTCTTCGGCCGGTAGCGTAGGACGATGAGACAAGGGGGATAGATGCTTCCCTTGCCCACCGCAATCAGACCGCGATAGCCGGCTTTCTCCAGTTGCGACCCGGAAACGACCCGGATACCTAGATTGCCCGCCTTGGCGATCCGCTTTGCGGCATCGGCGAGAACCTTGGGATATATCTTGTCCCCGGGCTCGTTCACCAGATCCCGGGCATCGTTGACGGCCTCGGCAACGGTCCGATACCTAACGAGCGCGCTCTCGGCGGCGGTGCGATCTTGGGGGCGGCACAGGAGGCTGACCGAGACTTCGCGGGTTCTCTCGGACTCGCCGTGTTTGTACTTGTCGAACCGATAATCGGCGAGCACGTAGGCCTCGGCCGCGTGCCCTATGTATTCCCTTCCCCGAGCGTCATCGAGGAGAAAGACCACCTTGGAGTAGCCGTAATCCCGCGCGTAAGCGAGCGAACGGGCGGCGAAGATCTTGACGTTCTCGCCGAGATCGAAAGCCTTCGACAAGGTGGTCGAGAAGACCAGGAGAGCTTTGATCCGTTCCGCGTCCTCGAAGGTCACGAGCCGTTCGCGACGATAGCGCTCGGTCCGAAAACCGTCGCTCGCGTCTCGAAGCGCCCGCCCGATCGCGGTCTCGGGCACCGTGAAGAGACTCGTCTTCGGATCGAACACCGCGACGGCCAGATCGGCGCGCACATTCGCGAGGGAGTCGGTCGATAGCGATATCTTCATGAATCATTCCGCCTCGTCGGCATATTTTTCCCGGAGCTTCTCCACGACCGCCGGGTCCGCGAGGGTCGTGGTGTCCCCGAGGGTCTTGTGCTCGGCGATGTCCCGCAACAACCTTCTCATGATCTTTCCCGAGCGGGTCTTGGGCAGATCGGCGGTGATGATGATGTCTTCGGGTCGGGCGATCGCGCCGATCTTCTTGACCACGTGCTGTTTCAGATCGTCGATGATGGAAGCCGTCACACGCCTTCCTTCCTTGAGAGTCACGAACGCCGATATCGCCTGCCCCTTGAGCTCGTGGGCTCTACCGACCACGGCCGCCTCGGCAACGTCGGGATGGTCGACGAGCGCACTCTCGACTTCCATCGTGCCGATGCGGTGGCCGGACACATTCAATACGTCATCGACCCGACCCAGGATCCAGAAATACCCGTCGGCATCCCGTTTGGCGCCATCTCCCGGAAAGTAGACATTCTCGTTCCATTTGCTCCAGTAGGTACTCACGTAGCGCTCCGCATCGCCCCAGATTCCCCGAAGCATGGACGGCCACGGGGTCGTTATGGCGAGAAAGCCTCCGCCAACGGGAACCGACCTCCCGTCACCGGTCAGTATGTCCATTTGGATCCCGGGGAAAGGCTTGGTAGCCGAGCCGGGCTTGAGAGACGTGATACCCGGCAGGGGCGTGCACATGATGGCTCCGGTCTCCGTCTGCCACCACGTGTCGACAATGGGGCAGCGCTTCCTGCCGATATGGTCGTAGTACCACATCCAGGCCTCGGGGTTGATGGGCTCGCCTACCGTCCCCAGAAGCCGAAGCGAGGAGAGGTCGTGTTGACCCGGCCAGGAGGTTCCCCATTTCATGAAAGCGCGTATGGCGGTGGGCGCGGTGTAGAAACAAGTGACCCCGTATTTCTCCACGATCGTCCAGAACCGATCTTTGTCCGGCCAGTCGGGTGAGCCCTCGTAAATGACGCCGGTGACGCCTAGACTGAGGGGGCCGTAAACGATGTAGCTGTGTCCCGTGACCCAGCCGATGTCCGCGGCGGCCCACCAAACGTCGTCGTCCTTCAGGTCGAAGACATATTTCGTCGTCGCCGCCACTTGAGTGAGATAGCCCCCCGTCGTGTGCACGATACCCTTGGGCTTGCCCGTCGTCCCGGAGGTATAGAGGATATAGAGGGTATCCTCGGAGTCCATCGGTTCGGGCTCGCAATGGGTCTCGACGTCGTCCATCAGAACGTGCCACCAATGGTCTCGACCTTCTCGAAAGTGAATGTGAAAGTCGCCTCGCTTGACAACGATGACGTTCTCGATGCTCGGGCTGCCTTCCACCGCTTCGTCCGCCACTTTCTTGAGGGGCACGATATTTCCACGCCGGTAGCCACCGTCGGCGGTGACGAGGAGCTTCGCTGTGGCGTCGTTGATGCGGTCGCGAAGCGATTCGGCACTGAACCCCCCGAAGACGACGCTGTGGATCGCGCCGATGCGGGCGCAGGCGAGCATGGCGATGGGAAGCTCGGGAACCATCGGAAGGTAGATCGCCACACGATCTCCCTTGCCGACACCCATTTTCTTCAGGACGTTGGCGAACTTGTTCACGTCGCGATAGAGATCCCAGTAGGTGAGGGTGCGCCGGTCGCCCGGCTCGCCTTCCCACAACAAGGCCGCTTTGTTGCGACGAGCCGTTTTGACGTGTCGATCGAGGCAGTTAACGCTGATGTTCAGCTTGCCACCGACGAACCATCGGGCGTGAGGCGGATTCCAATCGAGGACCCTTGACCACGGCTCGATCCACTCGAGCTCGGACGCCATCTTCGCCCAGAAGCCCTCCGGGTCAGCCTTGGCCTCTTCGTAAACGGACTCGTCTCGGAGATGAGCCGCCTCACGGAATACCTCGGGTGGAGGGAATCGTCTTCCTTCTTGAAGCAGAGCGTCGATCTCGGCTCTCTCGCCATCCGACATCAGTGGAACCTCCTGCAGATCAAATTTTACGACACGAAGTCTGAACGGGACCAGTCGGCCTCACGCCGGCTCATGCGATTCGCCGGAAGAAGAAAACCACCAACACGGTATAGATCTCCAGACGCCCGACGATCATCAAGATTGCGAGCAGGCATTTGCCCGCCGCCGGCAGGGAGGCATAGTTGAGCGTCGGTCCAACCTGACCGAATCCGGGTCCGATGTTCCCCAGGCAGGCGGCCGAGGCCGAGAAGGCGCTTCGGGGATCGACGCCGATCGTCGTCAAGAGAAAGCCGCCGGCGGCGAAGAACATCAAGAAGAGCACGAAAAAAGTGGTGACCGAGGAGACGACATCCTCGGGAATGGCACGGGTGCCGAGCCGAACCGGCAGAACCGCCCTCGGCTGGAGCATGCGCTTCAGATCGCCGGCGATCTTTTTCAAGACGATGAGCAGACGGACGACCTTCACCGAGCCGCCGGTAGAGCCGGCGCATCCTCCCACGAACATGAGCGCCCACAACACGGTCTGCGCGACCTCAGGCCACCGGTCGTAGTCTGCGGTGGCGAAGCCCGTGGTCGTGACGATCGAGACCACTTGAAAGGCGGCGAGCCGCAGCGATTCGAGTACGGCTTCGCTCGTACCGCCGAGTCGCAAGCTGACGAGCACAAGAAAACTGGCGATCGCGACGATCGCCCCGTATAGGCGGAACTCGGGATCGCGCCAGATGGGCCTGAACCGCCCTCGTACCCACTGATAGTGAAGCGTGAAATTCGCTCCCGCGAGGAACATGAAGCCCGTCACCGTCCATTCCACCGCGGCGCTCTCGAACGCCGCGATGCTGGCGTTTTTCGTGGAAAACCCGCCCGTCGCCATCGAAGCGAACGCATGCGTGACCGCATCGAGCGGGGTCAGGCCGAGGAGTGTCAGGAGGCCGACCTCGCAGGCGGTCAACATGAAATAGAGCCCCCAAAGCGCCTTTGCCGTCTGTGCGATCCGTGGAGTCAACTTCTCTTGCATCGGGCCCGGCGCCTCGGCGCCCAGAAGCTCCATTCCTCCCACGGCGAGCTTGGGAAGGATGGCGATTCCTAGAACGATGATCCCCATACCTCCGATCCACTGCGTCAGGGACCGCCACAACAGCAGCGATGGGGGGAGACTCTCGACGTCTACGAAGATCGAGGCACCGGTCGTCGTGAATCCCGAAGCCGACTCGAAAAGGGCATCTACGATGAAAGACGGGCCGAAGAACAGCACGAACGGCAACGAACCGGCAAGTGTCGCCACGAGCCACGCCGAGCTGACGAGAAGAAACGCCTCACGGCGTCCGAACTGGAAATCGCCTTCCTGGTCGAAACGACGCTGCAGAGAAATACCGGCCACGGCGGCGACGGCGGCCGAGATGAAGAATGACAGACGCGCCTCTCGGTTCGTGAAATGGGCCAGAATGCCGGGCAGGATGAGGGCCACGGCGAGAGCGAGGAGAAGCCTTCCGACGAGAAAGAGGACTCCTCCATAGTTCAATCCCCGTCGGCGGCGAATCGACGTGCTCACCTCCCGCGGAAGAGCTTCTCCAGCTTGGGAAGCACCTCGGTCAAGCTGAATACGAGGGCGCGATCGCCAGCCTGAAAAGCGAAATCGCCCCCGGGGACGTGGCGTTCCTCCCCTCGGATGACCGCACCCACGATGCATCCTTCGGGAAGTTTCAATCCGCGCAAGGGCCCGTTCAAGACCTTCGAGCTCTCCGGAACCTGAAACTCCACCACCTCGGCGTCACCGCTCGCCACGAGATCCAGACTGAGTATCTCGCGGCGGTGCACCATACGCAGGATCGTACCCGCGGTGATGAGGCGAGGCGAAAGCCCGATGTCCACGCGCGCGGCACGCAGGACGTTTACGAACTCGGGACGCTGATAGAGACTGACGACGGTGCGTGCGCCTCCTTCGCGCGCCAGGTAGGAGCTGATCACATTGGTCTCGTCGTCCTGAGTCGCGGCCACGTAGTAGTCGGCGTCGGGCGCGCCGGCTTCTTTCAGCAGCGACGGATCGGTGGCGTCTCCCTGGAGGACGAGAGCGCCCGGCACCTCGGTGGCGACTGCCAGGGCCCGCCGGGGCTCTCTCTGGATGAGCGTAACCTGAACGCCGTCCTCGACCAGCTTCTTGGCCAGCCAACTTCCGACGTGGCCTGCGCCGGCGACGATGACTTTTCGTGTCGGTGGAACGTCGATGCCGATGGCCTTCAAGAAATCCCGTGCCGTCTCGGTGCGGCCCACCGCATAGACCCGCTGTCCCGGCCGCAGAACGGTGTCCCCTCGCGGTATGGTCAGCTTCATCCCCTTTTCCACACCTACGAGAACCCAGCCCTCTGGGCCGACAAGCTCACGCAGTGGCCGGTTGTAGATGTCGGCCCGTCTCGTGGGACGGGCTCGGAGAAGAAGCAGTTTCCCGTTCTCGAAAAAGTGTGCCTTGCTGACCCCGGGGAGGCGGGTGATACCGAGGATCTCTTCGGCAACGAGTCGCTCGGGATACAGAGGCAGTATGTTCGAGTCCTCGAGAAGCAGCGGGTTGGCTCCATGCTCGGGATTGCCGAGGCGAGCGACGCACTTTCGCGCTCCCATCCGCCGGGCCGTGAGGGCGGAGAGCAGATTAATGGCATCGGAGTCGGATACGCCGAAGAACAGATCCGCATGATCCACACGGTATTGTTGTAGAAGCAGCGGTTGGCAGCCGTCGCCGTGGACCGCCATCACGTCGAGCTCGCTCTGCAGGCGTTGGACCCGCTCGGCGTCCTGCTCGATCACGACGAGATCGTGGCCCTCGTGAACGAGAGACGATGCGATGTGAAAACCGACCTCTCCCGCACCGAGGATGAAGATCCGCATGAAACGCGCATTCTTAGCCTACCCGGGTAGCTACCGCAAACGACTCAAAAGCGCCGTGCTGCCATCAGCCGGGTGACGGCCGCTCTAGCCCCCGGAGATCGTCCGCGGAGTCTTCTTCTCACTGCTCGAATCGGAGCGCCCTCATCGGGTCGGTCCGGCAAGCGCGGTAGGTCGGAACCGCCGAGGCGAGAAGACCGACGGCGACCACCAGCGTGGCGACGAGGAGGTAGGTCGCCGGGTCCGTCGGGCGAACCCCGTAGAGCTGACTAGCGACGTAGCGAGAAAGAAAGACCGCGGCGACGAGTCCGAGCGTCACCCCCGATAAGAGCACGCGCGCTCCGCCGGCGAGTACCATTCGCCCGATCTGCGGCGTGGTCGCCCCGAGCGCCATGCGTAGTCCGAACTCTCGACTTCTCAGACTCACCGCGTGGGACAGGACCCCATAGACGCCGACGAGCGCAATGAGCAACCCCGTGAGCCCGAAAGCGCCGAGCAAGCCGAGGCTGTAACGTTCGGGAGCCACCGCCTCGGTGACGAATTCGCTCATCACGCGATAGTTGAAGACGGCGAGGTCGGGATCGACCAGGGCAACTACGGCACGCACGGAGTCAATCATCGACTCCGGAGCCGTCGCCGTACGGACGAGGAGCGACAGCTCTGACACGGCGTAGAGCCCATAGGGAAGATAGACCGTCTCGATGTCTTCCTGCTGGAGCATTCCGCTTCGCACGTTTCGAGCAACCCCCACCACCTCCGTCCAAAGAGGCTCGAGGTGAATCGGTCCTCCAGCCGTCGCCCACCTTTCGATGCGGAGTCTCTTCCCGAGCGCGTTTTGACCCGGCCAGGCCTTCGCGGCGAGTTTTTCATCCACGATGCTCACGAGCCGATACTGCTCGACTTCTTCCCAGGTAAAACCGCGACCCTCGAGCAGTTGTGTGTCGACCACATCGAAGTACCCGGGCGTAATCGGGCGATACTTGGCCGGCGGCAGGATGCGCGCAGCGGCGGCCATGTTCTCGCTCGCGTAGGTGTGGCCGGCGTCCTGCCGGCTCAAGGGCACGACGAGCGCGAGAGCCGCGCCGTTCACACCGGGAAGGTCCTCGAGCCGCTCGGTGAGCCGGCGTGCGAAGCGCACGCGCTCGTCGGCTCTGGGATAGCGCGGGTAGCGCTGCGAGGGGAGATTCATCTCCGCGGTGAGGACAGAAGCCGCCGTGAAACCCGGATCGACGGCGAGAAGTTTTCCGAGCGTGCGCAAGAACAGCGCCGTGCCCGCGACGAGGACGACGGATAGAGCGATCTCGGTAATGACGAGAACGTGCCGCCAGACGTCTCGTTCGCCTCCGGCGAGGGTGCGCCCCGCTCCTTTCAGCATGCCAATCTCTTTGGTCGGCGAGAAGCTCGCCGCAGGCAGGATGGCAACTACCATCGAGGCGATGAGTGAGCCGGCCAAGGCGAAGACGACAGCACTTCCATCGACGCGGATCTCTGCGATCCTGGGGATCGAGGGCGGGGCCAAACTCGCAAAGAGACGCACGAGATCCGAGGCCAGCGGAAGCGCACTCGCGGCGGCGAAGAGAGCGTAGAGCAGACTCTCGGACGCGAGCTGTCTTACGATGCGCGCTCGACCCGATCCCAGCGCCATTCGCACGGCGAGCTCTTTCCGCCGTCCAAGAGTACGAGTCAGGAGAAGGTTTACCAAGTTGGCGCAGGCGATTCCCATCAGAAGCAAAGCCGCTCCGAAGAGAACCCAAATCGTCTTCTGATAACGGGCGTTGATCGTTTCTCCGAGGCCGAGGACATCGACCTCGAATCCCGCTGCGGCGTGGTCAGGGAATCGACTTCGCTGGCGCGCGGCAAACAGTGCGGCCTCGGCGCGAGCCCGAGTGATGGGGATGCCGGGCCGGAGCCTGCCAAGGACCCTCAGAAAGGCGGCGTCGCGCGGCATGCTCTCGAAAGGCATCCGTGAAAGCGTCCACAGGTCGACGAGACTCCTGTAATCGCCTTCGTCGGGCAGGAGCGCTCGGAATCCGGGCGGCGTCACTCCTACGATCCGGTAGGGTTGATGCTCGAGCTCGACCAGCTCCCCGACCACGCCAGGGTCGCCGCGGAACCGCTCCCGCCAGAACTCGTAGCCGAGCATGATGACCCCTGGGGGCAGGCTCTCCGCGTCGTGGCCGAGGCTCTCGAAGGCGACGGACGCCCGATCGGAGGAATTGAACGAGCGTCCGAGGTGCGGAGCCACACCGAAGACGGACAGGAACTCCTCCGTAACTTCGCGGGTGCGAACGGCCCCGGGCTCGCCGTCGACCGCCAGGGTGACGTACCCGGCGCCTTGAATCGCGGCGAGGGCATCGAACGAGCCAGCGGCTTCGATGAGGTCGACGTAGTCGGGCGGAGAAAAGTGACGTCGTCCTTCACGAGTCGTCGCCGACAGGAGCACGAGCCGGTCGGGGGATGGATACGGAAGTCGCCTCAGCAACACACCGCTGACGACGGAGAACGCGGCGGTCGTGGTAGCGATTCCAAGAGCAAGCGTGCCCACGACGAGAAACGAAAACCCGGGATTGCGCCAGAACATACGCCAGGCAAAGGCAACGTCCCGAAGGAGCGCATCGGCGCCAGCGCCCACGCGGCGCTGGCGGACTTTCTCCTTCACGCTTTCCTTGCCCCCCATTTCGGCGAGGAGCTGCCTCCGGACGTCGTCCCGTGACGCTCCCTCGACCGCGCCCTCGTCGATGAGAAGCTCGAGGTAAGCCTCGAGCTCGCGATCCAGCGCGGCCTCACCGCGCTCGGGAGAGACGATGTGGCGAAAGAAGCTCCGCACCCGGATCCAGAGCGGCATGCTGTCAACGCGCCTCGAGAACGCGGGCGATGACCGACACGGTCTGGCGCCAGTCGCGCTCCTGTTCTTTCAGCCGGCGCCGTCCCGCCTGCGTCAAACGGTAGAACTTGGCCTGTCGGTTGTTCTCCGAACGGCCCCACTCCCCCTCGAGGAAACCCTCCTGCTCCATCCGATGCAGGGCTGGGAAAAACGAGCCGGGGTTCACCCGAAACACGCCGCGGGTCATCTGCTCGAGCCGCTTCGACACGCCGAGACCGTGCATCGGCGCGAAAGACAAGGTCTTCAGGATCAGAAGCTCCAGCGTCCCGGGAGGAACGTCGCTCTTGGCCGGTGAGGTCATGACTCCTATAGCCTGACTATAGGAGTATAGCTCGGCTCCTATAGGTAATCAATAGAAGCACGATCGAAGTCTCGCATCACGACCGTCCACCTCGCCAAAGCGAGATCGACCCGAGAACCATCACGATCGCGATGTGAGCGAATCCCAATCCCCAGCCGGTGACGCCGTTACCACCGGCGGCGTCCAGGATGATCCCCAGAGCGAGAGGCCCGATGAAGCCGCCGCCATACCCCAGGGTCGCGTGCACCGCCAGTGTGGCGCCCCGGCGTCCGGGTAGAGCGCCCTCGATCGCGCCGGCGGTGAGAGATGCGGAGTCCGCGTAGATCACCGCGTTATAGGCGAGAAACGTGAGCGCGGCAAAGCCGTACCCCCAAACCGAGGACAGCCCGGCGACGAGGGAAACGAGCGTAGAGAGCAACATGACGGTCAAGACGAAGCGTCGCCTTCCCATCCAGAGCGCCACTTCGTTTCCCAGAACGCTCGTCATCGTGCCGAGAAGCTCCATTCCCGTAGCAACGAGTGTGGGGGCCATCCATGTCGCGACGATCCCGCCTCGCGCTGCGGCGAAGGCGAGAAAAGTGACCGCCCAGGATCTCACGGCGAACATCTCCCACGTATGCGCGCAGTAGGCGATCGAGTAGGCCATCGAAGTGCGGTTGCGCAGCACCGGGCGAAAGTCGAGAAGCCTCGTATCGGTCGGCTCCGGCCGTCGTCTCGGAAAGAGAAATGTGGAGATGGCGAGGGCCGAGAAGCTCCCGGCGGCACCCACGACGAAGGCGAATCGCCACCCTACCCAGGCAGCCATTTGACCGGCGAGCGCGAAGGAAAGCGCGCCGCTCACGCCCAGGCTTGCGGCGTGAAGAGCAACGGCGCGGCTCCGGAGCTCCACCGAGACCTCGTCGGTGAGGGCCTTTAAACCGACCATGTAGGTCCCCGCCCATCCGGTACCGGCCGCCACGCGCAGCCCGAGCGCCGACCAGAATCCGGAGGCCAGAAACGCCATGCCCAGGTGAGAGAGAGCCGTGAGCACTACCGCGAGGGCATAAACGTGGCGAGCCGGCACACGATCGGTCAAGGTGACGAGGAAAGGCACGGAGAGGGCGTATCCGGCGAAGAAGATTCCCGAAAGCCACCCGGCGTCGGCGTGGGTGATGTGCCACTCTTCGAAGAGCTCGGGAAGAATCGCGGGAAGAGCAAAGGCGCCGAGCTGAGCACAAGTCTGAGCCAGGCAGAAGATCCCGATGACGCGGAGCACGCCTGGCGGTGCGGTAGCCTTCACCAAACGCCGCCTCCTTCAGCTTTCACCAGGAAGGCACCCCGATTCCGGGAACAACTCTGACATCATTTGAGCTCGCAACGGCGACCTGACTAGAATGGCGCGGCTCGCACGCGAACGTAAAGGTCGTCGTGGACCGAGCTCAAAGGACGCATCCCATGAGGAAACCCTCCTTCACCCTCCATGTCCTCTCTGCGGTGGCGGGCCTGGCCCTGGCCACTGGATCGATCGGGGCGCAGGATCCCGAATACCCGAAGTCGAAGCACGGGGGAAACTACATGCACAACTTCTACTTTCCCCCTGCCCCGAGCTCCACGCCGTGGGCACCGGACTGGTCGCCCGACGGAGAGTGGATCGCCGTCGCCATGAGCGGCTCGATCTGGAAAGTGGACCCGAACAATGGACGCGCCTGGGAGCTCACGTACAACGAAAAATACCATTCGCTCCCGGACATTTCTCCCGATGGCAAGTGGCTCGCGTACACGGCCGATGACGGCGGGGCGACGATACAGCTCGAGATAGTGAATCTCGAGACGGGTGAGAGCCATGCTCTGACGAACGACGACCAGATCTACGTCGACCCGGTGTTCTCGCCCGACGGAGGCCGCCTCGCCTACGTCTCGACGAAGCCGAATGGTTACTTCAACGTTTACGTCCGGGCGATCCGAAACGGTCAATGGGCCGGCGAGGAGATCGCGGTCACCCGCGACAACGACTACGGCAAGGACCGACTCTACTTCGGCCCGTGGGACATGGCGATCACGCCCGCCTGGCTTCCCGACGGTCGCGAGCTGCTGCTCGTCTCGAACCGCGACGTCCCGCTCGGCTCGGGCAACATCCTGCGAGTACCAGCGTCGGTCGACGGGATCGAAGAATCGCAAACGGTGCTGGACGAGCAGACGCTCTATCGGACCCGGCCCGACGTGTCGAAGGACGGAAAGCGCTTCATTTATTCTTCGACCGGCGGCGCGGCGGATCAGTTTACGAATCTGTACGTGCAGCCAACGGCGGGCGGAGAGCCCTACAAAATGACGTTCTTCAGCCACGATGCGTTCCACCCCCGCTTTTCGCCCGACGGCGAGTGGATCGCCTACATCTCGAACGAGAGAGGCTTGCCTCAGCTCGCGCTTCTCGAGACCTACGGCGGCGCCCAGCGAACGGTCCCTATCACCGATCGCCGATGGAAACGACCGGTCGGTTTTCTCGCGGTGCGAACCCTCGACGCGAGTACGTCCGCACCCACTGGCTCGCGCGTTCACCTGAAGGCATCCGACGGCAAGTTCTACGCGCCCTCAGACGCCTACGCGCGGGTGAGTGGCGTCGGGGACCCGGTTTTCCATCACACCGGAGATTTCCTCGTCGAGGTACCGGTTGGTCGCGTCGAGTTGACGGTCGTCAAGGGCTTCGAGTACTGGCCGAAGACGCTCGAGGTCGATGTCCGTGCAAACGAAGTGAGCCGGCTCACCGTCGAGCTCGAGCCAATGACGGACATGGCGGCCAAGGGCTGGTACAGCGGTTCCACCCACGTTCATATGAACTACGGAGGCAACCTGCACAACACCCTTCAGAACCTGATGATGATGTCCGAGGCCGAAGGCCAGGACATCGTCAACGAGCAGATCGCGAACAAAGACAATCGCATTCTCGACTACCAGTTCTTCGTACCCGGTGGAGGACCGCATCCCCTGTCGACGCCGGAACGGATTCTCGTTGTCGGCCAGGAATATCGGCCTCCGTTCTATGGGCACGTATTTCTGTTCGGCCTGAAAGACCATCTGATCTCGCCGTACACGACGGGTTATGAAGGTACGGCCATCGAGAGCCTCTATCCGTCCAACTCGGACATGTTCAGAAAGGCAAAGGCCCAGGGCGCGACCGTAGGATATGTTCACGCGTTCGGCGGGGAGAACGATCCGCTCGAGGGGAATCTCGGCGGCGCCAAGGGATACATGGTGGATGCCGCCCTCGCTACGACCGACGCGGTGGAGTGGTCGCAGGCCGGTCGCGCGGGCTTCTACCCATGGTACGCGACCCTGAACAACGGGATTCGGGTGACGGCGACGGGCGGCGAAGACTCGATCAGTAACCTGCAGCGGAGCAAGCTCGTGGGCTCGGTGAGAACGTACGTCTATACGGGTGGCCGGGGACTCGATATGGACGCTTGGTTCGAAGGTTTGAGGGAAGGGCGCGCCTTCGTCAGCACCGGTCCTCTCGTCGAGCTGACGGTGAACGGTCGCCTGCCGGGCGAGAGGCTCGCGCTCAGTACCGCCGGCACCGTCGAGATCGAGGCCCACGTCCGGTGCGTCACACCCATCAAGAACGTCCTGCTGGTCTCGAACGGCGATGTGATCGAAGAATTTTCCCCGAGTGGAGACCGCCATGCCTTTGATTTGAAGAAGTCGTATCTCGTTCGCGAGAGCAGCTGGTTCCACCTCCGGGCGGAAGGCGATCCCGCCGAAAGGTTTCCTCTCGACGCGGTCTACGCACAGGGCTTCACGAATCCCGTCTGGGTCGAAGTGGCGGGGCAACCGGTTCGCCATCGAGCGTCGGCAGAGTACTCGATCCGCTGGATCGACAAGCTGCGTCAGATGGCGGAGGAGTGGCCCGGCTGGCGCTCGGAGAAAGAAAAGCAGCACGTGTTCGCGCAATTCGACGAGGCGCGCTCCATTTATCAGGGATTTCTCATGGAAGGCTCCGCCTCAGGCGAGAACGCGGTCAGGCGGCGCTAGCCCGAAGCGCGCTTGGGTGGTGGCCGCATCTACGGGCTCGTGATAAAAGTATTTTTCTTGCGCATGAGCCGCACCGAGAGAAAAGGAGGCGATTCTATGACGAGCGAGCTGAGTCGACGAGAGGTCCTCATCGGCGGCGTCGCGGGACTGAGCGCGCTGGCGTTTCCCGAATGGGCTTTACCCGCGCTGGTACAGGGCGAAGAGCTCGTGCCGTTCACGGATTACCCCGAGGATTGGACGACCGATCGCGGACCCGAGCGACGATTCTTCGACATCCGTCGGATCGGCGCGATCACGCCGGCCGACGAGTTCTTCACGACGCAGCACTATCCTCATCCGAGGATCGACGGCTCGACCTTTCGCCTGAAGATCACAGGACTCGTCGATAGGGAACGCGAGCTCTCGCTCGACGAAATACGGGGGTTGGGAAGGACCGAGCTCGTCGCCGGTTTCGAGTGCTCGGGCAACAGCCCTCGGGCGATGCAGGGTCTCGTCTCGAACGGACGATGGACCGGTGTTCCCCTGCGGGACATCTTGAGCCAGGTCGGAGTCAAGGACGACGCTCGCGAAGTGGTGTTCTTCGGGGCCGACCGCGGCACGGAGGAGGTCGAGTTCCGCGGGCGTACCTACGAGGTCGAACAACAGTACGGCCGGAGCATCTCCCTGGACAAGGCGATGACGCCCGAGCCCCTCGTCGCCTACGCGCTGAACGGCGAGCCTCTCACCGTCCACCAGGGATTTCCCCTTCGGCTCTTGATGCCCGGCTGGTACGGAGCGCCGAACGTCAAGTGGCTCGCGAACATCCACGTCCAGGAAGACCCCTACCTCGGAAAGTACCAGGCTCGCTGGTACCGGACGCTCCGGGCCGAGATGATCGGAGGCGAGCTCAAGTGGAAGGAGACCGCCATCACTCGGATGCGGCTGAAGTCCGTTGTGGCGCGGGTGACGCGCCTGGGCGACGGACACAGAGTCATGGGCTTCGCCCTGAGCGACGGGACGCCGCTTCGGTCGGTAGAAATCCGAATCGACGACGGCCCGTGGCAGGCCGCGAGCGTCGACAACTCTTCGGGGGAGTACTCGTGGAAGCTGTTCACCTACGAGTGGAGAGACGCCGCTCCCGGCGAACATACGCTCGTCTCACGAGCGATCGATGCTCACGGCAACGTTCAGCCAACGAGTGAAGAGCTCGAGACCAAGAAGACGTTTCTGGAGGACAACTCCCAGCACCCGCGCACCGTCTTGGTCTCCTGAAGATGGAGCCCAAACTCTAAGTTTAGCGACGAAGCGAGGATTCCGTGATCGCATCGGAATCTGTGGTCTCGAGACCAGCCGGGGCCTGTCGACGTAGATAGGCGCTCGCTCCTGCTGCGGTGAGAACGCACCACGCGGCGAAAAGCGCCCCCGGAAGAGCTGTGACCGGGCTGAAGTGCTCGAGGGCCAAAGCGACTCCGAGCCCAGCGTTCTGCATTCCGATCTCGATCGAAAGGGCGAGCTGGTGCCGCCGGTCGAACCGGTAGAGCTTTGCCAAGGTCCAACCGGCGACGTAGCCCAGCGCGTTCATCACGACGACGAACCCGAAGACAGCAGGGCCCACGGTCGCGATGCGCTCCTGGTTCGCGGCGACCGCGTAGGAGCAGATGACGACGATGGCCACCGCGGCAACCGCGGGGCAGACGATCTCGGCGTCCTTCGAGCGTTTCCCGAGACGGCGCCTCAGAGCCATTCCCACCAAGAGAGGAGCGAGCACGGTCGACAGGATCGTCCGCATGAGCGGCCAGAAGGCGATCGGAAGCAGGGCCCCGCCGAGTAGCTTGACGAGGGACGGTGTCAACAGGGGGGACGCGAACGTAGCCACCGTCGTCATGGCGATGGAGAAGGCGAGCGCGCCTCCGGCCAGGTAGACGATTACGTTGCTCGCCATCGCGCCCGGTGCCGACCCGACGATGATGAATCCGAGGGCCAGCTCCGGGGGGAAGTCGGCGGCGAGGGTCACGAGAAACCCGAGCAGTGGCATCACCGTGAACTGCGTGAGCACACCGAGGAGCACACGCCCGGGCTTCCGCAACGTGCTTTTCAAGTCTTCCGGCTCGAGAACCACCCCGAGGGCAAGCATGGTGGCGGCGAAAAACCAGAGGAAAACGTCACCGAAGATCAGAAACGAAGGAGGGTAGAGGTACGCAACGACGGCCCCGGCGAGCGTCAGCGGTGCCAGTTGGCGCGACAGCGAGCGCAGGACCCTCATGATCGATGGAGGTTAGTACGTGAGCTCCCGTATTGCGATGGCGGATTTTGCACGCGGTGGCAAAGCGCCTTTCGGGATGAGACCATGGAATCACAGGAACATGTCGCGAATCGAGCTGCCCCAGAAAGTGGGGAAGTACGAGATCCGTGGCCTCGTCGGCAAAGGCGCCATGGGCGTGGTATACCGAGCCGTCGACCCGGATCTGAGCCGGCCGGTGGCAATCAAGACCATGTCGGTCGGCAGCTCCCCCCATGAAGCCGAGATGCGCCTCCGGTTCCTCCGTGAGGGACGCTCGGCGGGAATGCTCCAACATCCCAACATCATCACGGTCCACGAGCTGTTCGAAGAGGCGGGCACCGCGTACTTGGTCATGGAGCTTCTCGAGGGCGCCTCCCTCTCATCGCTCATCCGTCGCCGCAAGAACTTGTCCATCGGGGAAAAGCTGTCGATTCTGGACCAGATCGCCTCGGGACTGGCCGAAGCCCACGCGAACGGAATCGTTCACCGCGACCTCAAACCTTCGAATGTCTTCGTCCTCCGCTCGGGTGTGGCCAAAGTGCTCGACTTCGGCGTCGCCAAGATGGGCGAGGGAGAGCTCACCAGGGCGGGAACGGTCTTCGGCACCGTCGAGTACATGGCTCCGGAGCAGGTGCGCGGGGGGAAGGTTGCGGCTGGCGCCGATATCTTCTCCTGGGGGGTCGTGGCCTACGAGCTGCTTTCGGGAGCGAACCCGTTTCGTGCCGACACCCTGGCGGCCTCCGTTTTCAAGATCGTCTCGGACACGCCCGAGCCGCTGGCCCATGTCCCGGTCGACATCAGCGCCTGCATCTTCCGCGCCCTCGAGAAGAGCGAGCGAAAACGCTATCAATCGATGACGGAGCTTCGCGAAGCCATGGCGAACGCCGCGGCCGCAGCCAGCGTGCGCTCGAGCCCGCCAGCGCTTCTCGATTCCGACATGGTCGTGACGAAGGACCGTGGCGATGCGAGCGTCACTCACGAGCCCCGCGTGTCGCAATGGTCGCACGTCGCTGCCCAAGCGGACTTGCTGGAGGAGCTCTACCACCAGGGAGTAGCCGCATTCCAGGACGCCAAATATGCCGGATGCATCGAGAAAATGAGTCAGGTCCTGGACGAGGTGCCCGTCCACGCGATGGCGCTCCACTACCTCGCCATGAGCGAGGAGAACGTCAGGAAGACCCGGCTGGCGGACGACGCGCGGAGCAAGCTTGGCGTCCTCTTGAAGTCGATGCGCGACGCGCACCGAGTTGGTGACTCCAATCTGGTGATGGAAAAAGCGAAGGCCGTGCTCGCGGCCGACAAGGAATCGATGGAGGCCCGGTGGTATCGGCGTCATGCCGAAGCGCGGCTCCGGGCGACCTCGGTAGGTGGTCCGCCGCGCAGCTTCGGGTATCGACCGTCGGCCCATCGCCCGCCACCGGGTCCCATTCGAAAGATCCCTGACCCTGCCCCGACGCGGGTGACGAGACCCGTCTCTTCCAACCGAGGTTTGTGGGTGTTGGTCGGTGTTGGGTGCCTCTTCCTGGCGCTCGTGGGCCTCTGGCTCAGCGCGTTCAACTCGACGCCGCCGGCCGCTTCGGCCGCTCCCGGCCCGAAGCTGCCAGGTGTAAGCACGTCCCCATTCGATGGCATCGACGAGGACGGAAACGTGGTGCTTCAATTGCCCAAGGCCACGGCCGGCGAGGCATTGATCGACCGGGTCATCCCGATGACCGTCCCCGCGGGAGGACCGACCAGGATCGCTCTTTTTGGCAGCGGATTGTCCGACGCTCTGGACATCCGTGTGGCCGATGGAGCCGCCAGCATTCTGTCGACCACGATCGTGAGCAGCGAGCTCATCGAGGTGGAATTGTTCGTACCGGCAGGAGTGACGGGAGTCAATCTCGTGGTGACCGGACCCTCGGGCTCGGAGCGTCGTTTCGAGCTCGGCGTCGATCGCTTCCAACCACTCGAGAATTAGCCCAGCGAAGGCGGTTCCCCAGGCGCTCTTGACGAGGAGCTTGGCCTACTCTAACCTCGCCGTGGATGAGGTTTCTCCCCGACGGCAAGCTCAGCGTGCAGCTCTTGAGGGAGCTCATCTCACGACTCGCCATCGACGACGTGGAGGTCGCCGTCGGGCCCGCACCCGGCGAGGACGCTGCGGCCATCGACCGGGGCGATCATTATCTCTTGCTGGCCTCGGATCCGATCACGTTTCTGCCGAAACGCATTGGCTGGTATGCCGTGCAAGTGAACGCCAACGACATCGCCGCCATGGGAGGAACGCCGCAATATTTCCTGTCAACGATCCTCCTTCCATCCGGACGGGCCACCGACGAAATGGTTCGCGAGATCGTCGCAGATATCGCCGTTGCCTGCCGTGAGCTCGGTTGTCTCGCGGTCGGTGGGCATACCGAAGTCACCAAGGGTATCGATCGGCCCATCGTGGTCGGAGCGATGGTGGGCGAGGTCGAGCGCGACAACCTGCTGACGTCTGCTGGGGCTCGTCCCGGCGACATGCTCGTCGTAACGAAAGGCGTGGCCGTGGAAGCAACGGCCATTCTCGCTCAGGAGCTCGAGACCGAGGTGCGTCAGGCTTTCGGTGAGGAGTTTCAGAGGAAAGCCGCCGGATTTCTCGACGATCCTGGATTGACTGTCCTCCCAGCGAGTCGCGCGGCGGTCGAGGCCGGGGGCGTGACAGCGATGCACGACGTGACCGAGGGAGGGCTCGCCAACGCGCTCTGGGAGATCGCCGAAGCTTCGAATGTGGGGCTCGTCACCATCGACTCGGAGATCCCCCGGTTCTGGGAGTCGACCAAGCTTGCCGAGTATTTCGGGATGGAGCTGCTCGGGGCGATTGGCTCGGGTGCTCTCGTTCTGACCGTCGGCGAGCCAGAGACCAAGCGCTTGCTTCAGAAGCTCGAGGCCTCGGGGAACGCGGGCTACGTGATCGGTCGCGTGGTGGAAAGTAACCAGGGCGTTTGCCAGATACGGGGCGAGAACAAGATCGAGCTTCCGCGCTTCACGACCGACGAGGTTTCGCGAGTTCTTACGAGGACGGCCTCCTCGGGCAAAGGCTGATGCGGGAAGCCCGGGGGGCCCAACATCGCGAGCCGTTCCGCGGAAACATCTTGAAGCGCATTCTCCCCTTTGCGGTCATTGCGTTTCTACCTCTGGTCTTCTACTGGAAGCTCTTCCATCCCGATCCGGATCTGCGCCTCGTTTTCCGTGGTGACTTCCTCAACCAGCACTACGTGTGGAAGAGCTACGCGCTCGAACGCGTCAAGAGCGGGGAGCTCCCTCTCTGGAACCCCCATGTGCTCGGCGGTGTCCCGTTTCACGCCAACCCCCAGGTGGGGATCTTCTATCCGCCGACTTATCTGCTGCTGCCCTTCCAGCGTGATGGAGAATTGAGCTACGTAGCGCTCGAGGCCTATCAGCTCCTTCATCAAATCTCGGGCGGCATCGGGATGCTGCTCTTTCTGCGCTGCCTCGGCGTCGGCACGATGGGCGCTCTTTTCGCCGCTATCGTCTTCATGTTCACCGGCTTCTTCACCACACCAGGCCATCACGCGATCGTCGCCACCGCGAGCTACCTTCCCTGGCTGCTGCTCGCCACCGCGAAATCATCCCCACCGCTTCTTGCGGGCGTGCTCGCACTGACGATTCTCGCTGGCCACCCGCAGATCGCCTACTATGCGCTCCTTTTCTCGGCGGCGTTCTCCATCGCGCGCGCGGGGGTCCGAAGCACGCTCATGCGTTTCCTCCCCGCTACAGTCCTGGGCATCGGCATCGCCGCGGTGCAGATCCTGCCGACTCACGACATGGCCCGGGAGTCGGTTCGCGCCGAGCTCGGTTACGATTACTCGACTTCGTTCGGGTTCTCACCTTATTTCCTCGCGGCGACGGTGGCGCCTCGCGGACAAATTCGGCTCCCGAATCAGGATGGCTCGGCACCGCTACACATCTACGCCGGGGTCAGCTCATTGCTCCTGGCAACGATTGCGCTTCTGCTCTCTCATGAGAAGGTTCGTCTCTTCTTCGCCGCGAGTGCCGCGGTGGCGCTTTTCTCGGCGTTCGGCAAGGACTCCCTTCTCTTCGACCTCTTCTACCTGGGTCTTCCCGGGTTCAGTCTCTTTCGAGTGCCCTATCGCTTGCTCGGCGTCTACGTGTTCTCGGTCGCAGTTCTCGCTGGACTCGGTATGGATACGCTCGTGAACGCCGGAAGAAAGGAGAAGCTTCGACTTCGATCCGTGGCGAAGTCAGCTTTTGCCGTTCTCGTGGGGCTCGGCGTTTGGGCGGGAACGCTCCAGGTCCGGCTTCTCTCGAATCCGGGCTCACTGGAGCCAGCCGACGTCGAGCGCGCGATCGGAGCCGCGCATTGGGCGGTGCTCCTCTTCGCTCTCAACTTCCTCCTTCTCCTTCTGGTGCTCTGGCGGCCTCGGGAACGGTGGGCGCTCGGGGCCATTCTAGTCCTGACGGCCGTCGATATGGGCGCCTTCGTGAAGGACCGATCCCAACATCCCTATCGGACGCTCGTGCGCGCCGAGGAAAGGCCCGTCCATCGCTATCTCCGCGCGCAGGGAGAACGTGCCCGATACGTCACCGAGTCGAATCTCGAGGGCTACGACATGCTCCACGGCACGGATTTCGCCGGGGGGCACGAGCCGCTCGTGGACGCTCGCTATGCCGAGCTTCGCGAAGTCGCCGATCACAGCGCCAACGCTCTATCGCTCATGAACGTCAAGTTCCTCGTCAGCCGGAGACCTCCGTCACGTTATCCCTGGTGTGGCGCCCGCTTCGCCTCTCCCCTTCCGCTGCTCGATGTCAGCGGCGATGTGGCGCCCGCGCGATTCGAGCTCGCCGAACCGGTCGACGTTCAACGGATCCTGTTCGATTGGTCTCCACTTGGTCCCTCGGGCACGGCCGTTATCGAGGTGGAAGGGCAAACTCATTCCCTCCCCGAGAATCGCCCGCTCGAGGTCGACTTTGGCGAGCCACACACCTTGTCCGGCTTCGCTGTCCTGGTGGAGCCCGCCAACCCGGGAGTTCGCCTGCAAGACATCGAGCTCGACCTCAATCCGATCGGGCTCAAAGTAGACTTCCTCGAGCTCGACGGCATTCGCATCAACCTCCATGCACTTCCGCGCGCATACTTCGTCGTGGCCTCGACGGTGCCAAGCGAGGCTCAGATGCTCGAAGGCCTGAGTTGCTGGAGCGTTCACGACGGCGTTCAAGTGACGAGCGACGAAACCGGCCGAGGAGCGTCGGGATTCTTCCGCAAGGACGCCGCGCGGGTCGTTACCTACGCACCGGAGATGGTCGAGATCGAAACACGGTCTCCGCGAGCTGGCTACGCGGTGCTCTTGGACACGCTCCGTCCCGGTTGGATCGCCGAGGTCGACGGACGGGAGACGGAGATTCTGAGAACGCAGCATGCGTTTCGAGCCGTCGCCGTACCGGAGGGTGAGCACCGGGTCCGCTTCTCTTATCGTCCACGGTCCCTTCGCCTAGGCGGACTCACGAGCTTGACATCCGTGTTGCTCGTTGCCGCTTGGGCCGGTTGGACACGCTTCCGGCCGAAGCGAGCGTAGGCTTTTCCCCCGACTCGACCCCGATCTCCACGCGGCGACGTGAAACGAGCCTATTGCGGCTCAAGGCCTTAGCGGGACCGAGGTCTGGTCCGAAACTTGCTTCGTGTGTGGGCAATGCGTTGCGTCTTTCTGCCGGGATGGTGTCTCGGCTTGCGTTTTTTTCGTGCTCGGGAGACCGCATTCACGCAGTCCACTCCGATCGGACCAGGAGAATCAATGCTCCGGAGTCAAACGCTAGCGCAATCAGTCAGCATGATGAAAAACTCAACCCATCCCGCGCGAGCGGAGCGAGCCCGGCGCAATCGTCCGCATTTGGGCCGCTTCGAGGGAATGAGATGTTGCGGGGCGTCGAAGGGCTGCCCACCGCAAAGTTGCCGCGCCGTAAGCAGTCCGAGCCGTGGCGGCACGATCGATTACGGGTCCCGCCACGGCACTGAGCACTAGACTAGATATCGGGGGCTCGCATCATGTCGTCCAGGAGTTCAGCCAAAGAAGAGGGTACAAGCCGCCCGATTCTTTGGGTCGGAGGTCCGGGGCTTCCCGGCGGAGCAATGGGGAAAAAGCTCGTCGGACTCGGTCATCCGCTTCACTGGGAGCCCACGCTTCTCGCCGCCGCTCGCTCGGTCACGTCCCTCGAGCCGGTTCTCGTGATTCTCGAAGCGGAGAAGATCGACCAGAAGCACAAGCGCCTCCTCCAGGACATCCACCGGCTGAAATCCCGGATCGACCTGGTCGTCTTTCAACTTCGCCGCAAGCGAGGAGGCTCGACACCGACCGCGGTCGACGGAGCCTTCGTTCGTGGACGTTCTCTCGTCGAGCAGGTGAGCTCCGCAATCGGGGCGATGAAGGGAAGCCAAACGTTCAAGGCTTCCGGGCTCCAAGCACAACAACAGCTCGAGACGACTCTGAAGGAGCTCGAGCGACTGCGCACGCTCGCCGTACGCGACGATCTCACGAGCCTATACAATTTGCGCTTCTTCAACCGTTCCTTGGAGACGGAGCATCAGAGGGCCTCGCGCTTCGGCCGCAGCTACGGTCTGATCTTCATGGACCTGGACGGGCTGAGGGAAGTCAATAGTCGCCGAGGGCATCTTGCCGGGGGACGCGTACTGCGTCACGTGGGCGATTTCCTCGCGAACCGAATTCGCCAGATCGACGTACCCGCGCGGATTGGCGGCGACGAGTTCGTGATCATTTGTCCGGAGACGACGAAGAAGGCCGCAAGACTCGCGGCCGAACGGCTGAGACAGGGAATCCAACGCCTGACCGACGAGCGCGGGATGCCGCTCGGCATCACCGTCAGCGCTGGGATCGCAACGTATCCCGACGACGGGACGTCCCCCGAGGAAGTTCTCCAGCGCGCCGACCGCGCGCTCTACGAGGCCAAAGCACTCGGCAAGAACCGCGTCTGCTGCTGGGGGGAGTTCGAGCCGGGCGAGGACGAGGACAGCTTTCTCGGTTCGGTGCACGGCGTAGCCAAGCTCGTGTAAGCTGGGGCCTGCCATGGCCGAGATTACCCGACGCATCGGGCTGTCCCTCGGAGCAGATCTGTGCTGGCCGATCTGCTACGAAGAGATCCTTCGTAGGTGGAATCCGCGTCTGCGCGTCGGCACCGACATCGTTCGCTTCGAGGTCGAGCGCGTCACGATCGAACCCTTCGATCTGCGAGCTCCGTGCCGCTACGACCTGGTGCTAGACCGCCTGACCCACTGGTACCACTTGAGCCGCGAGTGGATCAAGAAGGCCGTAGTCATGGACGGTCTGTACGTGTTGAACAATCCCTGGTCGATTCAGTCCATGGAGAAACAGACCACTTACGCGGCCATGATGCATCTCGGTCTGCCGGTGCCCGACACCTGGATGATTCCTCCCAAGGAGTACGACCCCCTGCCGGACTTGCGGGCCACCCTAGAGCGCTACGCGAAACTCTTCGATTTGGGTGAGGTCGGCCGAAACGTCGGCTACCCCCATTTCATGAAGCCCTACGACGGGGGCGCCTGGGTCGCCGTAAGTCGCATCGACGACGAAAAGGCCTTGCGCGACGCTTACGAGAAGAGCGGCAAGCGCGTCATGCACCTCCAGAAGGCGGTGAGGGACTTCGATCTCTTCGTCCGGGCGCTCGGCGTCGGCCCCCAGGTGCGCTTCATCCGCTATGACCCCCAGGCACCCCTCCACGAGCGCTACCTGCTCGACCGGGACTTCCTCTCGCCCGAGGAAAAGGAATGTCTCACAGACATGACGCTCTGTATCAACGCATTCTTCGGTTGGGACTTCAACTCTTGCGAGGTTCTCCGCAAGGACGCCACCTTCTACCCAATCGATTTCGCCAACGCCTGCCCCGACTCCCAGGTGACCTCACTCCACTATCACTTCCCCTGGCTCCTCAAGGCGATGCTTCGGTGGTCGCTCTTCTGCGCGGCCACGGCTCGCCCGATGAGGCGGAATCTCGATTGGGCTCCGTACTACGAGGCTCGCAGCCGGAAGCTTCCCTATCGGGAAAGTCTCCGGGCCTACGGCGAGATCGCAAAGACCCGCTTCGACGAGGAGCGGTTCGAAGAATTCTGCTCCAAGCATTTCATCGCTTTGGACGACGTCGCTTGGGAGTTCTTCGGAAGCGAACGGGCGAAGGAGGCGGTTCGGGCGAAGGTCGAAGCCATCTTCCCCGAGCACGAGCACGAACGATTCACCGAGCACTTCTGGGAACGAATCCAGATGTGGCGGCGGGACGAGGAGAAAAAACAGCCCGCCTAATCAGTGCTGCTGCTTTTCATCGGTCGTTTCTCGCACCGTCGGATACTCGATGCCGAGCTGCTCGAGGTAAGTATCGTATTTCGTCTCGTCGTAGTAGTAGGCGCGCATCGCCTCACGAAACGAGTCCATGCGCTCCTTGTTCAGGTGGATCGCCGGGGGATCGTTCTCGGTTATGAACGGAGTGTACTGGTGGTCCTTGGTCTGCTCGTTCTTGAAGTACTCCCAGGCCTGGTCGACGAGCTTCGGATCGAGGAACAGATCGAGAGCAGTCATGGCCACTACCTTTGCTCCCGCCGTTGCCCCCTTGTGGGCGATGGGCGTCGCCATGGCGACGGCATTCGCCCAATGATGACCGGGACCGCCCGGGATGTTCGAGGGGAAGCGAAGCGTGACGGTCGGCAAGTTCCAGGAGATGTCACCGATGTCGTCCGAGCCGCCGCCCATGTTGGGCCCCTCGGGAGGGCCGCCGAGCTCGCCGAGCTCCGTCTTCAATCCTTCCTCCTCGACGCCTAGCTCCCTCTGAAGCCCCCGGGCGAGCTTCTGGTCGGCCTCGCTCCACTCGGGAAGCCCTACCTTCTCGATGTTCTTCCACATCGTCTCGGCGACGACTTTGTTGAAGTGGCGCGGGTAGGCATGGCCGAGGATGCGCCAGCTCACTTCGGTGTCGGTCATATCTGCCGCCGCCTGGGCGGACTTGTTCCCCATCTCGAAGAGCCCTTTCATGTGCTCGTGATCCAGCTCACGGAAGTAGTACCAGACCGAGGCCACCGAAGGTACCACGTTAGGCTGGTCCCCCCCGTTGGTGATGACGTAGTGGATTCTCTGGGGGAGCCGAAGGTGCTCACGCCGGTAGTTGATGGCGGTGTTCATGAGCTCCACGGCGTCGAGAGCGCTACGGCCGCGCCACGGTGCTCCGGCGGAATGAGCCGACTCTCCCAGAAACGTGTACTCCACGGAAATGAGACCGTTTCCGCTCCCCTGCCCCCAGCTCACGGTGAGGTCGTCGGATACGTGAGTGAAAATGCACACGTCGACACCGTCGAAGAAACCGTCTCGTACGAACCAAGCCTTGGTCGCCACGAGCTCCTCGGCCACGCCCGGCCACAGCTTGAGCGTTCCCGGTATCTTCTCGCGCTCCATGATGTGCTTGACCACGATCGCGGCCGTCAGGTTGACGGCCTGTCCGGAATTGTGGCCCTCGCCGTGCCCCGGAGCGCCCTCGACGAGTGGATCGTGATAGGCCACACCGGGCTTCTGGGATGCCTTGGGAATTCCGTCGATGTCGCTTCCGAAAGCGATGACGGGCTTTCCTGAGCCCCAGGTGGCCATCCACGCGGTGGGGATGCCGGAGATTCCCTTTTCGACCTCGAAGCCGTTCTCTCGCAGGATGGCCACGATGTACTTCGACGTTTCGACCTCCTGGAATCCGAGCTCGCCGAAGCTGAAGATCTTGTCGACCATGACCTGGGTGAGTTTCGACATCTCGCCCACCTGCGCTTGCGCCGCTTCCTTGAGACGATCGTGAGATGTGTTGCTCTGGCCAAAGACGGGAACCGCGGCGAGCGCGGCGACGATCCAAACGAGAGCCTGTCGCATGGTCGAGACCTCCTGCACTGGTTTCAAGGGCGCTTATTCTACGTCAAGACGTGCAGAAGCCGCTCGAAGACCGAGGGGCATCGAGAGAGCCTACGCACTGCGATCCGCCGCAGTCGCGGTCGGGTCGCCATGGACAGCACGAGCTCGGTCATCAAGCGATACCGTCTACTCAATCGCCAGTAATCTTTCTCGTAGCTGTGCAAGCTCCCCCGTCGAAGAGAAGCGACGAGGGCCTCGGCGGAGCGAAACCCGAGGGCAACCCCCTCCCCGGTAAGAGCATCGACATATCCCGCAGCGTCACCGACGAGGGCGAGCCGTCCCCTCGTGACCCGGTTGGCGTATTGCCGCAACGGACCCGCCCCTCGAAGGCGCGATACCGGCTCCGCGTCTTGGAGCGCGCTCGTCAACCGCGGGAAGCGGTCGAGCCACGCGTCGCGTTCCGGCGGCTGGCCGTGCCAAAGGACCGCGATCCCGACCTCGTTCTCCGCAACGGGAGTCACGTAGGCCTCGGCGCCGTCGTTCCAGTGCACTTCGACGAACGAAGACCAGGGCTCGACGCGAAAATGTCGGCGGAACCCATAGCGCGCCATCCGGGGGCGCTTGTTCGTCGAGCCGAGGCCGAAGCTTCGTCGAAGCGGGCTCGACAGACCGTCAGCGGCGACGAGCCACTGCGCCCGCAACGCCTCGCGCGCCGTTTCGATCACCACTCCGTCCGAGGCATCGATCGCACGAACGACCGGGGTTCGATCTCGGACGTCGACACCCACCTGGCGCGCCCTGGCGAGAAGCGCCCTGGACAGCTCCGAGCGACGCACCCCGAGTCCCTGACCATTCCGAAACCGCGCCTCGGCGACATGCTCACCGTCGAAGTAACGAATTCCATCGAACGGCCGGCTCCTCTGGACGCGGACGCGCATCTTCTCGAGGAGCTCGACGCCGCCAGGCATGATTCCCTCACCGCATGCCTTGTCGGCGGGAAGCCACCGGCGCTCGAAGAGAGTCACCGAGAGTCCTGAGGAGGCGGCGAAAATGGCGGCAGCCAAGCCCGCCGGGCCTCCACCGACGACGACGACGTCAATCAAGCTCTCATCGTTCGAGCGACGATCCCTCTGGAGGACAAGCTGGTTGCCGAAAGTGGTCGTCTCTTCGGCAAACCCCTGACAGGAGCTCACGGGGCGGAGTCTAGCGCAAACGGAGAAAAAGGACGGCCCCTCCGGGGAATCCGTCTTGCGGTTTTTGTTCCGGAGGGCACCGTCCCTTTCTGTCGCCCCTCCGCAGGGTCAGACCTATGCGCTTTATTCTCTAGTGGTCGCTCGCCTCCTCGGCTCGCTCCCGCGCACGCTCCTCGCGCGCGCCTACGGAAGTATTCGCCCTTCGGGCTCACATCTCATTTCCTCGAAGCAGCCCGATGCGGACGATTCAAGGTTGTGCCGGGGGCGCTTGGCGTCGCTGTCCTAGTTGTTGCCCCCGGCACTTCACTGGCTCGAGTCAAGACGACGCGGGTGCCGGCACGCCGTCCCTCCCTGTCACCCGTGAACCTTGTCTCTTCGTCTTTTGTGAAGCCGCATCCCCCCAGCTCCGGCCTCTGTTCGCCCCGGACCGCTGTCGTTCCAGAGCGGAACAACTGTCTCAGTTCGGAAGACTTCCGAGCTGATGGATCTCGTATGCTGCAATCGATATGCCATGTTGCTCGATTACCTTTTTCGTACTAGCATCGAGCAGGACATGACATCCCTGGCCAAAACAGCGACGATCCTCTCGATTGTTATTCTTCTTTTCACTTCCTGCTCGAGCAACAGCAGCCCAACCCTGCCCAATGCGGATTTCTTCGTTCAGTCGGGCCAGCCGTTCCTGCTTCGGGTGGGCGACACGGCTGGCGTGGTCGTTCCCACGGCCATCGTGCTCGTCCGCTTCAACGGGGTGTTCGAAGATAGCCGCTGCCCCGTGGACGTGACCTGCGTTCAGGCGGGCCACGCGCTGGTCTCGCTGTCGGTGCAGACCACCCTCACGCTACAGGAGATCCAGATCGAGGTTCCTCCGCAGGGTGGTGCCGAGCAGGTCGTCGAGGAGATTACTCTCGACGTCATCGAGGTACGACCGCCGGCTCTGGAAGGAGTCGCGATCGAGTTCCTCGACTATCAGGTCGCGATGTCCGTGCTCAGCACCGGCAATCCACTTCCTACGCCCTGAGCGCCGATCGCCTCCAGTGGATCGAGCCAGGATCCCGAAGGTCCCCGAGTCCAGCAGGCCGTCCTGGAGAAGCATTGAGGAGGGAGATCGACATCCAGAATCGCCTTCGCGAGCTCGATGGGTCGGAGCGACGCCTGGCCGCTCGTCTCCGACACACGCAATGCCAGCACGATGGCCTCGTCTTCGACGTCGAGGAGCGCCGCGTCGCGCCCGGCACGCGTCAAGCGGGTCTCGATGACGACCGTTTTCGCGTCCACGGTTCGCTCTTTGCCTTTCCTCCTCACGCTTACCGGGACTCTCTCCGAGGCGTCGAACCCGGCGAGCCGAGCCTCGTAATCGGACGACTCCGGCAGGACGACGACGTAGTCGAGTGCCTGGATTCGCTTGGTGAGAGTCGGCTCGTCGAGGGCAAGCTGTCTGAGGCCGAGGAGCTCGAGGCCGGGCTCGCTCGCGAATCGAATCGCTGAGGCGACGAGCTCGGCATCCCTAGCGTTCACGAGAGCGAAGTCGACGTATTCCGCCTCCGATTGCATTCCCAGCGCCAATGCGGGGCCGAAGGTCATGAGAGGTCTGGGCGAGAACCCTTCCGTGTGATACAGAGAAAGCCCCGCCCGCCTCAGGACACGTCCGAGGACACGGATCATATCGAGATGACCGCGAAGGCTCATGGGACTCGTCTTGCGATAACGCATACGATACCGAACCGGCGTCCCTTGAGCGAAGTCGTGCGGCGCCAGGCCGCGGGCGATTCTCTCGTGGGCGTGAGCTCGCTCGTTCGATGTGTCTCGCGAGCCCGGGTCTGGCTTCGTCCTGGCGCCCATCTTGTCGAGAAAGACCAGCCGTTCTTCGCGCATGGCGCCCAGATCGCAGGCAACTCCGCAGTGATAGCAAACGAGCTTCCGCTCGTCTCGAAGCGCCTCCTCGAGATTCGTGTGGTGAACTTTCGCCTCGTAGGGCTTTCCGCAGGGCGGCGAGAAACGACCCTTGAGCGAGCGGCGGTACTCCTTCTGCAGAAAGCCGTCGGCCAGCCCCACGTCGACGTGGTCCCAAGGAAGCCTTCCATCTACGGGAAGGGTTCCGAGGTAGCGGTCGCGCGACAGCTCCTCCTCCGCCTCCCATTCCGACAAGGCGCGCAGCCAAATGTCCCACGCGAGGTGCTCGTCCCAGCCGTCGAATCGCGCGCCGAGCCGCCACGCCCTCTCGATGAGGCGAGCGACACGAGCGTCGCCTCTCGCAATGATGCCCTCCAGATGGCTGACCCGATGATCGTGCAGGCGGAGCTTGAGCCCCCGTGCCTTGGACTCGCGACGCAGCATGGCCTGCTTGCGCTCGATCTCACGCATGGAGTCCTGCGCGCACCATTGAAAGGGCGTGTGCGGTTTGGGGACGTGGCTCGAGACCGACGCCGTTACCTGGATTTTTCGTCGGTTGTACCGGCGCCCGATGTCACGGGCCTGACTCCCCATCTCCACGATCCCCAGGACGTCTTCGTCTTGTTCGGTCGGCAGGCCAATCATGAAATAGAGCTTGACCTTGCTCCAGCCGCGAGAGAACACTCGGTGGCACGTGGTGAAGATGTCCTCTTCGGTGATGTTCTTGTTGACGACGTCGCGCATGCGCTGGGTCCCGGCTTCGGGGGCGAACGTGAGTCCGGTCGCTTTCACCGAGGAGATGTCGTCGAGCAGGTCTTCGTCGAGCCCGTAGGCTCGCAGGCTGGAGATCCCGAGCGCGACCTTCTTGGGTCGCAGTCGCTCCATGACCTGCTTGACCAGCGGCGAGATGCAGGAGTAGTCCGCGGTCGATAGCGAAGTCAGAGCCGCTTCGTCGTATCCGCCTTTCTCGAGTGCGGAAACGAGAGTATCCACGACCTGCTCGGGATCGCGTTCGCGTACCGGGCGATAAATCATTCCCGCCTGACAGAAACGGCAGCCCTCCGTACATCCGCGGGCAATCTCGACGGACATGCGGTCGAAAATCGCCTCCGCCACCGGCACCGGCGAGTCGTCCGGGTAGGGATAGCGGTTGATGTCCTCGACAAAGGCCCGCTCGACGCGCTTCGGCAAGTCTTCTCGTTTCGGCCCGGATACGCACAACAGGCCCGATCGGGGACATTCTTCGCGCTCGTAGAGATCGGGGCAATAAACGCCGCCCTCTCGTACCAGCTCCGCTAGGATGTCCATCCGGTCGAGCTCGCCGCGCCGCAGCTCGGCGTAGTGCCGCATGAGACGAGGAAGCCTTTGCTCGGCGTCCCCGATCAGGAAGACATCGATGAAACGTGACATGGGCTCCGGCTGGGTCGCGACGGGTCCTCCGGCAATGACGAGCGGATGCTCGAGCGTGCGGTCGGCGTTGCGCAAGGGAATCCCGCCCAGCTCCAGCATCGTGAGGACGTTCGTGAAGGTGAGCTCGTATTGCAGGGAGAATCCGACGATGTCGAAAGCGGATAACGGGCGGTGGGTCTCGAGGCTGACGAGCGGCAGCCCCCGACGACGGAGCTGTTCTTCCATGTCGAACCAGGGACAAAACGCTCGCTCGAGACAGAGATCCGGCTCTTTATTAATGATGGAATACAGAATCTTCGTTCCCTGGTGGCTCATCCCGATGTCGTAGACGTCGGGAAACGCGAGGACCATAGTGGCGTCGAGGGAGCTACAGTCCTTGACCACGGAGAAGCGCTCTCCCCCCATGTACCGGGCGGGCTTCGACACCTCGTGGATGAACGAGGCGTAGGGATGTTCTCGAACGTTCATGGGCCAGGTCCTGGGTAGCCTTTTACTCTAGCGTCGAAGAAGGATTGTGCCAAATGCGACGACCACGCTCGGCGAGGGCTAATAGACCTTCCGGCCGAGCCGAGCATTCCAGTCATCGAGAAGCGCCCGGCAGGAATCCTTCATGAATCCGGGGACGATCTCGACGGGGCTCTTCGCCAGGCTTCGAAGCCTCTCGTTGGACAGCGATAGCTCGTTGAATCCCAGTTTTGCGACATCCTGGATGCTCGTTCCAAAGTAGATGCGTCGTATCTGCGCCCAGTGGATGGCGGCGAAGCACATGACGCAGGGCTCGGTCGTGGAGTAGAGATCGCAACCTCGAAAATGCGGGCTTCCGAGCGCCTTTGCGGCACGAGAGATGGCACAGACCTCGGCATGCCGCGTCGGGTCGTTCGTCTTCAAGACCTCGTTGTGACCCGTCGCGATGACCCGGGAGCCCTTGACGATGCAGGCACCAAAAGGCCCTCCATGACCGCGGTCGATGCCTCGGTAGGCCTCCTCGAGCGCCAGGCGCATGGGTTCTTGTTTCATCGAGCCTACGACCATATGTCAAGGAGGAGGCTCGGCCAAGCGGTAGATCGTCACGGTGCTGCGCAAGTCATCCGTCTCCGCCGTTGCGAGCACGTCTTTCCGCCAGGCGAGGATTCGCCCCCCACCGAGCGATGGTCGTAAGGCCTGGTTGGTTTCGAGATCCACGAGGATCGGTGCTTCGTGCCACGCTCCGAGCACGAGACGTCCGTCTCGGACCGGGTCATCCAATTGATAGAAGCCCGAGAGTGACCCAATGGGGACGAGATCCTGTTGCTCCGGATCGAAAGTAAAAAGGCTCGTGCGCCCACCGTAATGCGCCGAGCAAACGAACCCGGAGTCCGACATGGAAGGTAGAAAGCAGTACGCGTCCAGAAGCGTCGTACCGATGGGCTCGACCCCTCCCTCTTCCCGGCGCAGGCTGACGCGGGTGGACAGATCGCTTGGATCGAGAGCCGTCGCCACGCGGAGCATGGTCGCGCTCGTCCATTCGGCGGTCGCATAGTCGTAATGAATCGCGCTCCCCTCGTAGCTGACCGGGCCCACCACTCCGACGCCATCCTCTTCGCTTCGGAAACGGAGCTCGTCGAACGAAGCGGCGCTCAAGTGACCTCGAAGCACGACGGTGTCGTAATTTTCCGGGTCGATCCCGCGAAGCTGCCACCCATCGGATCGCGCATCGACCGTCAAGTCGAGCGACTGGAGCCACGGCAAGGCGATCGAGAACGAGGGGAAACTCAAGACCGGTCGCTCGTTCTCGAGAGTCACGACCGCCACCCGTTCGTCATCGATGAAGTCGAGGGCGAGGGCGTCGACTCGCTCGACCCCGTTGGGTGTCTCGACCAGGTAGAGGTCTCCTTGGTCCGTCGAGACGAGCGCGGAGAAATGCGACCCGCCTGGAGACAGCGTGAGATCCTGGACGACCCCGTCAAACGGCACCTCGCGAGTCTTTTCGAGGCCCACCGCAACGACGTCGAGCTGGGGCGCGATGCGAGCAAAAACATCGCCCCCGTACCGCCAACCGAAACCGGTGCTCCCCAGCAGAAGCACACCCGCCGAGAGACTCGCCACGAGGATGCCTCCCAGCCGCGGTCGGATGCTGGGCACGGTCGCGAGTGCCGCGGCGATCGCTGCCAGACCCCCGACGACTCCAAGCGAGTCTCTCGCCCAGAGATGCAGCTTCATAACCGGAAGGGGCGAGACAAACACACTCGCCGCCGTCGCGAGCCTCGCCAGCACACAGATCGCGGGGACGGCCAGGGCAAGCGAGACGACTCTCGCGGACTCGGCCTCTCCCAGGCGAAGTCGCTTCGTCGCGAGCGCGATGCAAACGGCGGACGCCGCCCCCAGCGTTGCCAGGGACCATGCCGGCTCGCCACCGATTCGCAGCACGTAACCGACACCCGACACCAGGGCACCGGCCCCTGCGGCCGCCAGAGCGGCTCGAGAAGGGACAGCGGCAGCCATCATCCCCAGAAGGACCACCGTCCATATGCCTAGAGGAGCCAGCGCGACGAGTGCGACGATGAGGCTCGCGATGCGCCCCTTCGGCAGAGCGGGGCGATATTGAATCTCGACGTCGATACGATCGAGAAGAGAGCTCAGCTGGGAGACGTCCTCCTCTCGAATGGAGACTCTCGTCGTGCGACCCGAAGTATCCTTGAAAAGCAGTTGACGCGGCTCTCCCACGAGTCTGAGCTCGACCAGATCGCTGTACCGCACGGAGCGCCGCTCCTCCGCCTCCGCCAGAATCTCGACCGGCTGCGCCGGCACGCCGGTCAACAGGTGGAGTTTCTCGGCGTCGAGTACGACCGCACGACCCGACGCGTCCCCGGAGAGGAATGTCGCGGGTCGAATGGCCCGCTCTTGCCCGACGTGCGCGCGTCGAATCGCTTGAATGCGACGGGAAAGCGACGGGTGGCTCGACTGACTCTCGTGGTGCTCGCTCCAACGTCTCGGTACGTGCATGAGAACGTGGATCTTCGTAAGCGCGGCGATGAGGGATTCCGGATCCCCGCAGAGCTCGACGGCTCGCAAATCGCTTTCCGCTTCGTGGGCCCGGAGCCGCCGTGCTCTGACGGCCAGGGAAAAGAGTAGAGCGACGGGCCAGGCCCATTCGAAGCCGTCAACGTGCTCCGACCAGGGGCCGCCCCATATCAAGATGGGTAGGCCCGCGAGGACCACCATCAGCAACAAAGCGAGCGCCTGGCGCCTGCGGCTGTGGTGCTCCAGATGCGCCACCTCGTGCGCGAAGATCGCCGTCGTCTCCCGCGGCTCGAGCGCATCGATGAGTCCCTTGGTGAAGAGCACCGAGGGGGTGCCGATGGAGGGGACCGCGAAAGCATTGACCCAGGTCCCTCCCCTGGCGTCGGCTTCGAGAAGAGCGGGGCGGGGACAGCGGGCCTTGACGAGGATCGACTCGAACGCCGTGTCGAGCTCGGGTCGAGCCAGGGTTCTGGCGAGAACGAATCTCGCAAAGAGGACGGACGAGAACGCGGCGCAGAGAAGTGCGAGGGCTCCGACACCGATGCCGGCAGCCAGACGATGCTCGCCCGTGACCCGCATCGCCATGGGTATCGAGGCGACGAAAAGCACAGGCAGGAGCATTCCAACCCAGAACCGCAGCTGGTGGCTCAGATAGGCGGCGAGGCTCCAGGTCTCGGCGAAGATCTTCTTTCTCGCGGGAAAGCCTCCCGCCAGGACGCCCAGGATGGAGGCGAAGAGGACGTAGACGAGATAGGGCCGCATGAGAACGATCCCGATTCCGAGCACGGTTGCGATCCAAGCGGTGACTCGCTGCTTGCGCGCCAGGAGGTACTCGGGAAGCAGCGGATCGTCGCGCCGTTCCACAAGCTTTCGCGAAGACGCCCAGGCGTACAGACCCGGCGCAATCGAAAGCACAACGGCGAAGAAAACCGTGGGCATCGTTCTCGATCTGGGATTAGTTTCATTCTAACAGTGCTCAATGCCGTGGCGGGACCTGTGTTCGATCGGGCGCCACGGCTCGGGCTGCTTATGGCGCAGCTAAGCGCGCCGGGCTCGCTCCGCTCGCGCAGGGTGGGCTGAGTTTCTCGTCACCCTGGAGTGGGCTTCTCAGGAGCGCGGCAGTTCGAGCTCCTTTACCGTGCGCGCTCGAGCATCGGCCGGAAGACCTCGTCTGCCGCGGGCCCACTCGCTGACGGTGTCCGGGAGTTCTTGGGCCCCCGTCATCCACCAAGTGGCAGGTCGTGTCCAGGGCGCGTATGCTCGGCGCTACTCGCTGGAGGTTCGCGATGTCGACTCGACCCACGTGGAAACCACTTCACACCGTGGAGGCAGCAGTTCTCGTATTCTTTCTCGCCTCTCACCTGTACGCGCAGCCCGCCGGTCGGGCCGATCTCGCCATCGTCGGCGGTTTTCTGCTCGACGGCTTCGGAGGTCCGCCCCGGCCCAACGCGGTCGTTCTCGTGAGGGCCGAGGAGATCGTCGCGGTGGGCGACGAGGGGACTCTCGAGATTCCAGCCGGTGTCGAGATCATCGACGCCAACGGCTACACGGTGATGCCGGGCCTCATCGACACGCACGTGCACCTCGACATCCTCGGCCACGGGGATTATCCGACGTGGCATGCCATGGTGCGTGAGAACTATGCCGAGGTGATGGAGCTTTCCGCGGCCCAGCTCGTCGCCCACGGCGTCACCACGGCCCGCGATGCCGGTGGTGAGCTCGAATCGCTGGTACGGACGCGCGAGCGGATCGAGCGCGGCGAGATTCGCGGACCGCGGCTTCTAATCGGGGGCGGGTGGATCCAGAACTGGCCCGACGAGCGGGCGCGTTCGCATCATCGTCGCTTCAACGTCAACGTGCACTCGGCCGAGGAAGCCCGGGCCGCCACGCGGGAGCTCATCGATGGAGGCGCCGAGGTCATCAAAGCCTACACCGGCCTCACCCTGGAACAGATGGAGGCCATCACCGACGAGGCCCATCGTCTGGGAAAGATCGTCGGCGCTCACGTTTACACCGACGAGGAGATCCAGACGGCGATCCGCGGTGGTGTCGATTTTCTCGACCATGCCGGCTCGGGGCATCAGAACCCTCTGTATGGCGAAGAGACGCTGCGCCTGATGGCGCTGACCCAGATCCCGATCGGGCAGTCCATCTCCCACCGGGTCACGCTGTACCCGGCGCATCTCGCGTGGCCCGAAAGAATCGATGATCCCATGCTGGCCAAAGAGCTCGGCCGTTTCGCCGAGCCCATTCGCGCGTCGTTACGCGATTTTTCCAGCCTTTCCTACTTCTGGCGCATTCACCTCGAGACGCGGCTCGCTCCCCGCGCCGCCGCGCAACTCTTCGCCGCCGGCTGCAAGATCATCATGGGCACTGACTCGGGAACGCCTGGCTTTTTCCATCGCGACGCCGTGTGGCGCGAAGCCGACGCCCTCGTGCGCCTGGCTGGCATGAGCCCCAACGAGGTGATCTTGGCCGCGACCAAACATGCCGCGGAGACGCTCCGCGTCAATGCCGGGGTGATCCAGCCCGGCAAGCTCGCCGACATCATCCTGGTGAAGGGCAATCCCTTGGAGAGCGTCCTCTATTTGCAGAACGTGGAGCTCGTCATCAAGGCCGGCAAGGTGCAATGAAGCGAGACGTTCGTCAACGAATCAACCGGATCCGTTCGTTCACCGGGTAAGAACCACTCCACCCCTCTTTCGGGATCGCGTCGTCCTCGAGCGGGATGCGAACCTTCTTGCCGTCGAACTCGGGCGGTACAGTATCAAGTGCTGAACTCGATGCTGTTGAAGTATCGAGTCCCAGGTCTCCCTGACACCGCCGGTCGCAGCAGCGCTGGTTCGACACATGGCCGATGATCGCAGTGGGGGACGACCCGGCACTCCGTCAGACCTCGGTCGACCTGGAGGCACGGCGGGATCGCGACCCTGCCGATCCGCGCGTCCATTCCGTGCTCGGAGTGGCGTACGCGCTGCTGGGGATCGGGAGGCGGCGCTGAGCTCCGGCCGCCGGGCCGTCGAACTACTTCCCTACACTCGGGACGCGATTGATGCCGGCAAACTACGTCTGGGCCCTCGTGCAGATCCACGTTCTGCTCGGACAAAAGGAAGATGTTAGCCATCTGGATCGTTACCTGTTGAATCTCGGCACCCTCGGAGCGGGCTTCATCGAGCGGCATCCGCTGTTCGACCCGCCGAAGAACGATCCGGCGTTTCAGACAGTGGCGCAGAATACCCCGTCCGACGACTGAAGTGATCTCGCCAAGAGGTCTGCCCGTCTGACGGCGCTGGAGCATGCGCTTCGGACTCGACACCCGGAGCCTGGCCTCGTCCATCAATCGGGGCAGGGAAGCAATACGCCTCCTATCTACCCTTAACTCGGTGGTGCAAAGCCGGGTGAAGACCAATAGTCGCCTGGCTGGCCGGAACGCAGCTTGGACGACTTATCCGCGAAGGTTCGCGCGATGGTCGCCGACCGGCGGCTGTATCGCCGCGCCGATCTCGACCGGCTTCCGGCGGAGGTAGCGGCAATGAGCGCACGCAGCGAGGATGGGAGGTAAGGACGGCTGAGATCCATGAGACACGCTCGCGTCGTCGTCACTCACCACGGCAGCCCCGACGACGTGCCACGCTTGTCGAGCGAGCAGGCCCTGCGGGATTACGAGCCGGTGGAGTTGAAGAGGTACTCGGGCCCGATTCGGTTCGGGTAACAACTGCTACGACCCCGACTGCGACGTGTCAGGCTCATCCGTTGATGTGACGGGTCGCGGAATTCTAATGCACTTTCTTTCGGCGCGGAGTGAATTCATTCCGCGCATTGGGCCTAATGATCGTGCGAACAAGCCGCGGGCTGGATGGCCTCTACACGACACTGGAACCGAGGCGGCGGGAATCGAACCCGCGTCCGCCAGGAAGTGTCAGATTCCGGGCCACCACTTCGTGCACCACGACTCGCCCGGTCTGGCCCGTTCCCGCCCGTCAGGCCTCGCCGAGAGCTGGCTCGTCCAGAGCCCGCGTCCCGCGCGGCTTCCGCGCGGCTGACGAGGGTTCGAGGTGGTGCGCCCCGACGGATTCGGCCCGCCGACCACTAGGGGAACCGTCCCCCATATCGTCCTCGTTTTCCCGTCACTATAGTTCTGGGCCCGAGCTCTCACTCACATCCCAGAGCCCAACAAACATCTCGTCCATTTTTATTGCGTCTACGCCAGTCGCGTGCGACGGACCTACCGACATCCCATTCGTCAAGAGGACCAAGAAAACCCATGTACCAATCCACATGCTGTTCGCGCCACCGATGGGGAGAACGGCAAAGAGCTCTTCCGCATCTATCTGGGTGGTGACGGGCTGGGCGGCATCGGGGGGGCGCCGCGATGTATGGCCCTCCCATCACCTACCTGGTGAAGGGCGAGCAATACGTTTCCATGGCGTCGGGAAGCGCCTTCTTCATCTTCCCGCTTCCCTAGTGAACGCAGGCGCTTCATCCCCGAGGTCAGGAGAAGACCCACAACCCACCTGCGTCGAGATCGACGGCGCGGAGGAGTGCAAGGTCGCGATCCAGACCAACAACTTCGACGTCGACGTTCGAGGCTACATCTATGTGCTCGACCGCGCCGGAACGGGATTGCACGTCTCGAGCCCGACGGGACCGCGCGGCATCATTGGGGCCTGCCGGTTTGAATCCAGCACCCGCCGGCGACTCTGCGCCCGCCGTTACCGGCGGTTTGTCGGGAACTCGATTTCCGGCAAGTGGGTGATGCCGCGCTCGGCCTTCTGCTTGGCCACCATGGCCGCGACGTCCGACAGGAGCTTGCGAGCGTCGTAGACGATCCCGTCTTTGATCGTGTGCTTGATTCCCCCGACTCGCTCGCTCCTTCCCGTCGTCTCGTTCAGGCGGATAGAGCCCGTCCCATAAAGGATCTTGAGGTTCGCGATCGGGTTCTCGGGAACGACCACGAGATCGGCGAGCATCCCCTTACGTACCACGCCGAACTCGATGGGCTTGCCCTTGGGTAGGGACAGCGTTTGCGCGCCGTGCAACGTCGCCCCACGAATGACCTCGAGCGGATGGAATCCCGCTTCCTGGAGCAGCTCCATCTCCTGAATGGTCGAGAATCCGAAAGTGTTGAAGATGTAGCCTGCGTCCGAGCTTACGGTGATGCGACCGCCCATGTCCTTGTAGTCGTCGAGGAAGGCCATCCAGACGTGGTAGAAGTTTCGCCAGGCGACCTCGTCCCACGACGTCCAGTCGAAATAGTAAGAGCCGTGATTCACCCGGCTCGGCAGGTAGAAATCCCAGAGCGAGGGCAGCGTGTACTTTTCATGCCAGTCGGCGTTTCGCCGGGCCATGACGTCGCGACTCGCGAGATAGGCGGTCATCGTGGGGTCGAGCGTGACGTCGAGCGCCTTGAGCTCCTCGAGGAGCGCGTTCCATTCCTTGCTTCCCTGCACGTGGATCAGGTTCCACTGCCGCGCCACCTGACCGAATCGCCACTGTTCGTCGTTGTAATTCATGTCGGGCGGCCATGGCTGGACGTCTTGATCGTCGTAGAGCGACTCGAAGATACCGTAGAAGTGCGTGACGGTGCCGAGACCCAGCCGCGCCGCATCGATCGCGTTCATCTGGGCAACGCCCGTCTGGGCCAGGTGCGCCGTGGACCCGAGCCGCAGCTTCTTGGCCTCGTCCAAGAGCGCAGCCATGATCTCGGGAGGATAGGAAACGAGCTTGAGGCCGTCGATGCCGCGCTCGGCGGCCATCCGCACCCACTGGCGCGCGGCTTCGGGCGATTCGATCGTCCCCTCCCACTCGTCGAAGGGCAGGCTGTAGACGAACATGCGCGGCGCGGTGATCTCGTTTCGCGCGCTCC
>DATIBD010000114.1:0-174362 GCA_035457705.1 Vicinamibacteria bacterium | reverse complement strand
AGGGTGTGGGGGCAAATGGGCGTGAGCACCATCGCCCCGAGGTTGGGTTGGAGGATCGGGCCGCCGGCGGCGAGCGAGTAAGCGGTCGAGCCCGTCGGCGTAGACACGATGACTCCGTCGGCGCGCAGAATTGCAACGAAGAAGCCGTCGATATCGACCGCGAGCTCGATGATGCGAGCGATGGCGCCTTTGGTGATCACAACGTCGTTCAGGACGTTCTCCGTCGCGATGACCTCTCCTTTTCGCACCAACTCGGCCGTGAGCATCGAGCGCTCGTCGATCGTCACCTTGCCCTGCAGGATGGACTCGAGAACGGAGTAGAGGTTCTTGAGGGCGACGTCGGTCAAGAACCCCAGGCTACCCAGGTTCACGCCGAGGATCGGAATTTGTCTCGAGCGCATGGCGCGGGCCACCGACAGCAGGGTACCGTCGCCGCCGAGCACGATGCACATGTCTAGGTCGCGCGGCATGCGGTCGAGCGAGAATGACGTGCTGTTTTTTGCTTTCGCGGCAAGCGCCGACTCCAGGTACGGCTCGATGCCGCGCTCGCGAAGCCACTTGGTGAGAGTGCGCACCACGCTCCCCACTTCCTTGGCATGTACCTTGGCGACGATCGCCGTCTTCTTCGGTTCTAGCTGTGTTGTCTTCACGAGCTCATCCCCACGATCCGGCGAGACCGCTCTTCGATCGCTCGGGGCTCGAGCCCCCTTCGAGGGGACTTCTGTGCCAACAGGAAAAACTCCTGGTTCCCCTTCACGCCCTTGATGGGGGCGTCGACCACATCGCGAACCGCTAGCCCGAGCTCGCTCGCCCGGATCGCGACGTTCACGATCGCCTGGACCTGGTGCTCCTTCACGGTAACCAGTCCTCCTCTCTCGATGGCCTCGGGAGACAGCTCGAACTGTGGCTTCACCAGCGCGAGAATCAGCCCCTGGTCGTTCACCAGGGGGATCAACGCCGGAAGGACCTTCGTGAGGGAAATGAACGACACGTCCACCGTCACGATGTCGAAACGAAGGTCCAAGTCGCCGGGGTTGAGATAACGGGCGTTCTTGCCTTCGACGACGCGAACCCGGGGATCGGAGTATAGCTTCCAATCGAGCTGTCCCTTTCCCACATCGAGCGCCGTGACGGATCGGGCTCCGTATCGAAGCAAGCAGTCGGTGAATCCCCCGGTCGAGGCTCCGACGTCGAGAGCCACGAGACCCCGCACGTCGAGAGAAAAAGCCTCTAGGGCACCTTGAAGCTTCTCTCCGCCTCGACCCACGTAAGGCTTCCTGGGGTGGCGGAGCCGGAGCGAGGTATCGTCGCGGACGAGCGATCCTGGTTTCTCCACCGGTTCGTCGTCGGCAAGAACCTCACCGGCGAGAATGAGCCGCCTCGCTTGCTCCCGGGTCGGTGCCAGGCCCCGCTCGACGACCAGTCGATCTGCTCGCTGTCGTCCCATCTCGCCGTTCGTTCAGCAGGTTCGATTCACGGCACGGCGGGCGAGGGCCACCAGGGGATGAGCCGCCTGACCCAGCGAGGCGACGCGAGAGAGCGCACTCTCGGTCAGCTCTTTCGCGCGGGCCCTGGCCGCATCGATGCCATGAACCCCCGGGTAGGTCGCCTTGCCGGCCTTCGCGTCCTTGCCCGCGGATTTGCCTAAAACCGCGGAGCTCCCTTCGACGTCCAGGATATCGTCGACGATTTGAAAAGCGAGACCGATCTCCTCGCCAAACCGCCTCAGACGTCCCACATTCCTCTCGTCGGCACCTCCCATGAGCGCGCCCATCTCTGCGGCGGCGCGAATGAGCGCCCCGGTCTTGTGACGGTGGATGAACTCCAACGTCTCCGCATTCGCAGGCCTCCGCTCCGACTCGAGGTCCGCGACCTGGCCGCCCACCATTCCCGAGGCCCCCGCTGCTTCGGCGAGCACGGCCACGGCGCGAAGGCGCCGCTCAGCCGGGACCCGGGAGCCTCCCCTCGGCGCCGAAAGAACGCGGAACGCATGTGTTTGCAAGGCATCACCCGCGAGGATCGCGATGGCCTCGCCGAACACCACGTGCGATGTGGGCTGCCCTCGCCGAAGGGAGTCGTCATCCATTGCCGGTAGGTCGTCGTGGATGAGCGAATAGGTATGGATCATCTCAAGAGCGGCGGCGGCGGGGAGGGCCTCATCGATGTTCCCGCCAACGCTTTCGGCCGAGGCAAGCACGAGAATGGGCCGGAGCCGCTTGCCTCCGGCGAAGAGACTGTAGCGCACCGCACGCGAGATGGTCGCCGGCGGCGTGTCTTCCGCCGGGAGGTAGGCGTCGAGATATTTTTCGATCCGTGCCGCCCGCTCGCTTCGGTAGCGGTCGAAACTTCGCTCGTCGGCGAGAACGTCGAGCTTACTCATTCTCTCCCAAGTCGATCGGGGCCTTGCGGAGAGCACCGGTGGCGTCCCGTTTCGGCTCACCCTTCTCGTTCACCTGGAGGATCTCGATCCGCTTCTCTGCCTCTTCCAGCTTGGAGGCGCAGAATCGCGCGAGCTTCACCCCCTGCTCGTAGCGTTGGAGCGACGACTCGAGGCTGAGCTCGCCCTGCTCGAGCTCTTTGACGATGTTCTCCAGACTCGCGAGTGCCTCCTCGAAATCTTTCGGTCTCACCGCATCATCTGGAGTCTCGCTCGTCATCGTTCTCCTTCTCCCCCTGTGGTCGGACGTTCTCAACGCGGCAGCCGAGACCTCCCCGATGGAGATCGATCCGCAATACCTCGCCCACGGTGGCCTCTGTCGCGTCTCGCAAGAGCTTACCTTGAGCCGACCACACAAGGCCATAACCCCGACCCAGTACCGCGAGTGGCGAGAGCGTTTCGAGCTTGGCGACGAGCTCGGCGATCGAGCGACCGGTTGTCTGCACCACCCTCGTGCCCGCGCCGCCGAGACGAGCGGCCAGCCTCTCCAATCCGGCCCGTGCTTGGGCGATTTGCCGGTCCACTCGCTTCGCCTCGAGACGCCTCGCGAGTATCGCCAGCTGTCGCTCGATGCCGGACAAGCGACGGTCCAGTATCGCTCGGCCGCGGTAAACGACCTCGTCGAGCCTTTGTGCCTTCATCTCGAACGCGTGCAAGGCGGCAGCGAAAGCACGGTGGGAGACGATGCGATTCGTCCGGGCCCGGAGCTCGGCCATCCGTCCGGCCATCGCCCGGTCCAGCCTCCCTTCGAGACGGCTCACGCGTTCGACGAGATGCTCCTTCTTTTCCACGACCATCTCCGCGGCCGCCGACGGGGTAGGAGCGCGTACATCGGCGACGAAATCGGCGATCGTGAAGTCGACCTCGTGACCCACTGCGGAAACGATGGGGATGCCCGAAGATGCTATTGCGCGCGCGACCGACTCCTCATTGAAAGACCAGAGATCCTCGAAGGACCCGCCCCCTCGAGCCACGATGAGAGCGTCGAACCCGCCAAGCCGGTTCAGCACGCGAATGCCCTGAGAGATCTCTGCGGCGGCGAGATCTCCCTGGACCTGGGCCGGATAGACGAGCACTTCCAGATTTGGGAACCGGCGATGCAGCACGCGACAGATGTCGCGGATGGCCGCGCCCGTGGGCGACGTCACGATCCCGATGCGACGGGGAAGGAGCGGGAGCGCCCTCTTGCGGGCGGCGTCGAAGAGGCCTTCCCTGGCAAGCTTTTCCTTGAGCTGCTCGAAGGCGATCTGGAGAGCGCCTTTTCCTCGGGGCTCCATTCGCTCGACTCGAATCTGGTAGGCGCCTCGCGGCTCGTACACGGTCACGTGTCCCCAGACCAGGACCGCAAGCCCGTCTCCCGGCTGGAAACGAAGATGACGGGTTGCGCTTCGAAACATGACTCCGGGGAGCTGCGCATTCTGGTCCTTGAGAGTGAAGTAGAGGTGACCGGATGGCGGCCGGCTGACGTTGGACAACTCTCCGACCACCCACAGGTTGCTGAAGCTGCTCTCGAGGTTCAGCTTGATCTCTCGAGTCAGCTCGCTGACCGAGAGGACGCTTCGACTACTCGAGTGACTCTCTTGCTGATTCAGAGCCAACGCGAGACCCCCAGGCGCCAATGCGCGAAGTCCAATGCGAAGGTTGCTTCGAGAATCTCAAAGACCATCTTCGACCGGTCGTTCTCCGACCCTTTGCGCCTCTGCGACGTCGCGTCTTTGCGTTTCGTTCTGATTGCCTGGCCAAATGCGGACGAGCAGGGCTAGCCGACATCCGACTCGGTCAGCTTGAAACGTTCGATGCTTCGGGCAAGTCCGGTGGAATCGTCGACGTCGATGACCACTCCACACATCCATGGATTTCTGCTGGCTGGCTCGAACTTCGTTGGCATCGCGGTGAGGAATCGGGGCAGGGAGGTCGTGGGCTCGATGCCTATCACGGAATCGTACGCGCCGCACATGCCGAGATCGGTGATGTAGGCGGTCCCTTTGGGGAGAATTCGCTCGTCTGCCGTCGGCACGTGCGTGTGAGTGCCGACGACCGCCGATACCCGGCCGTCCAGGTACCAGGACATCGCCATCTTCTCGGAGGTCGCCTCGGCGTGCAAGTCGACCAAGACCGTTGGAGTCCTATCCTTCAACGCCTCGAGCTCGCGATCGATGGCCCGAAACGGGCAGTCGATAAGCGGCATGAAGACGCGCCCCTGCAAGTTTACGACGGCAACGGCCGCGCCAGAACGGGTGGTCGCGACGTAAGTTCCGTTTCCCGGGCAGCCATCGGGGTAGTTGACGGGCCGCAAGAGACGCGGCTCATCGTCCATGTGCCCGAGGATCTCTTTCTTGTCCCAAACGTGGTTTCCCGTGGTGAGCACATCGATATCCAGCGAGAAAAACTTCCCCGCGATTTCGGGCGTGATACCGAAGCCGGCGGCGGCGTTCTCCACATTGACCACGACCAGATCGTAGTCTTCTCGTCGCCGCAGATGGGCGAGGCCCGCTTTCAGGATCTTGCGGCCGGCTTTCCCGACGACGTCGCCAGCGACGAGGAGCTTCACTGGAGCGCCGTCCGCGTGCTCCGTGAAGAAGCCGAGCGTCGCGCCACACCCGCGCTCCGCGATTGCAGGTGAAGAATCTTGGCGCCATCGATGAGGGCTGCCTCGAGCACTTCATCAACTTTGTCGACGAGCCGGAACTCGATGTCTCGCTTTACGTAATTTGGCAATTCCTCGATATCCCTGCGATTGAGCTGCGGGAGCACCACGGCATCGAGCTTCGCCCGGCGCGCGGCCAGAACCTTTTCTTTGATTCCGCCGACGGGGAGGACGTTGCCTCGAAGCGTTATCTCTCCGGTCAGCGCCACGTTCCTCCGGATAGGTGTATTGGTCAGTACCGAGATCATCGCGACGGCCATCGTAATCCCGGCGGACGGCCCGTCCTTGGGGATTGCCCCTTCAGGAATGTGCACGTGGATGTCGTGAGTTCCGAAGAAACCCTCGTCGATCTGGAAGGCCGCTGCCCGAGAGCGGGCGTAGGACAGCGCGGCGCGGGCCGACTCTCTCATGACGTCCCCGAGCGTTCCGGTGAGGATGAGCTCACCTTTGCCCTTCATCGCCGTCGCCTCGACGAAGAGCACGTCGCCGCCTGTCGGCGTCCAGGCGAGACCGGTCGCTACCCCGACCTGATCCTTGTCGAGCGTGTCCTCGCCCACGTTCTTCGGAGGGCCGAGGAACGTGCCGAGGTTCGAGGCGGTGATCCGCATGATCTTTTCACGGCCTTCGGCCACCTTCCTGGCCACTTTTCTACAAACCTGCGAGATCTCGCGCTCGAGGCTCCTCAGTCCCGCCTCACGAGTGTATTGAGTGACGATATTCTTCAGGGCCTCGTCGCTGAAGGCGATCTGTTCGGAGCCGAGACCGTTCTCCTCGAGCTGTTTCGGTACCAGGTGGCGCTTCGCGATCTGTAGCTTCTCCTCCTCGGTATATCCCGTGAGCTGGATCACCTCCATCCGATCGAGAAAGGCCGGTTGGATGGGGTCGAGCTGGTTGGCGGTTGCGATGAAGAGAACGTTAGAGAGGTCGAACGGTACACCGAGATAGTTGTCACGAAACGTGTAGTTCTGCTCGGGATCGAGCACTTCCAGAAGGGCGGAGCTCGGGTCACCTCTATAGTCAGCACCTATCTTGTCCACTTCGTCGAGCATGAACACGGGATTCGACGTTCCCGCTTGCTGGATCCCCTGAATGATTCGACCAGGCATCGACCCGACATAAGTGCGTCGATGTCCCCGGATCTCCGCCTCGTCTCGAACACCGCCCAGAGAGATGCGCTGGAACTTCCGGCCGACGGCGCGGGCGATCGATCGGCCCAGCGAGGTCTTGCCCACGCCCGGCGGACCGACGAAACAGAGAATGGGGCCCTTCATCTTCCTCTTGAGCTTCCGCACCGCCAAATATTCCAGAATGCGTTCCTTGATGCGGTCCAGACCATAATGGTCCTCGTCGAGGATGGCGCGAGCCCCCGGGAGATCGAGATTGTCGCGGCTCGTTCGACTCCATGGCAGATTCACCATGCACTCCAGGTAATTCCTGAGAGTCGCCGTCTCCGCAGCATCGGGATGCATGCGCTCGAGCTTGGAAATCTGCCGACCGACTTCCTTGTAGACCTCGTTCGGCATGCGAGCTTTTCGGGCTTTACCCCGCAACTGCCGTACCTCTTCGGCAAGCTCGTTCCCTTCACCCAGCTCGCTCTGAATCGCCTTCAACTGCTGTCTGAGGAAGTACTCCCTCTGGCTGCGGTCCATTTCGCCCTGAGCCTGGGAGTTGATTTGCTGCTGCATCGTAAGGACCTCGATCTCCTTGGCGATGAGCTCGTGGACCTTCTTCAGCCGCTCGATGGGATCCACAGTCTCGAGGATGACCTGGGCCGCGTCCACTTTGAGATCCAGATTCGATACCGCCAGATCGGCGAGCCGTCCCGGATCTTCGAGGTTGGCGGCGATGACCATGACCTCGGGGGAGATCGTCTTCCCCAGGTTGACGGACTTTTCCAGAGCTTCCTTCACGTTGCGCATCAGCGCTTCGAGCTCGAGCGAATCCTCCTCGATCGGCGCTTCCGAGATCGGTGTCAGCTTCGCCAGGAAAAAGGGGTCGGACTGGGGGAATCCCTCTACCTGTGCGCGGTTCATGCCCTGCACGAGCACCCGGATGCGTCCGTCGGGCAGCTTCAGCATTCTCATGATCACCGCCACCGTCCCGATTCGATGAAGGTCTTCGACCTCGGGATTCTCGCGCTCCTGTTCCTTCTGGGCGACGAGACATATCATGCGGTTCTCTGATAGAGCCGAGTCGACCGCCTTGACCGACCGGTCACGGCTTACGTAGAGCGGGACGATCATGAACGGGAAGATGACGATGTCCCGGAGTGGAAGAACGGGGAGCGAGTCGGGAATCTGCAGAGGCTCTTGGCCCTCACGGGTCTCGGTTTCCATGTCGTTCGTTGGGTTCGTTGGGTTCACTTGGTCCTCGTCTTCGCCTCTCCGTCCACGATGGTGAGCCGGAACTCGCTTCCGCGTCGATCCTTCAGCGTGGGCATCGTCACGGTCAGAATTCCCTCGCTGAGCTCCGCTTTGGCTTGGGTGAGGTCCACGGCTCGATCGATATAGAGCGAACGGGTAAACTTGCCGAAGCTCCGCTCGAGGCAAAGATAACCCTGCACCGAACGGCCCGATTTCGGCTGTTTCTTCTCGCCGGTAAGGATCATCTTCGGGCCACGAAAGGTCACGGACAGATCGTTCTTGCTGAAGCCCGGTGCCTCGACTTTGACGACCACGCTACCTCTCGTTTCGAAGACATCGACCCGGGGCAACCATTCGCCGAGACTCATCCCTCCCGATTCGGTTCGCTCGAGCCGGGCCATTTGTTCGAATATCTTGTTGATTTCTTTCTGCAGGCTGGTGACTTCGGAAAGCGTTTCGTGTCGCTGAACCATTCTTTTTACCCGCCACCGCAAGGTGGGAGTCAGAACAAGTGCTTGTTGATTTCGAAAACCAGATAAAACTGAAAGTAGCACAAGCGGGTAGAAGCGTCAAAGGTTCGTGAACATAGGCAGGTCCGCCGCGGGGAACGGCGGTCCTCAAGTGCGTTTGAGGACGATGATCGTACGATCGTCGGTGGCCCGCGCCCCCTTGGTGTAGCTCTCTACCTCTTTTTGGATCAGTTGCTCGAGGTCCTCGGCGCTAAGGGATGCGTTTCGCTTCACCAGCTCTACGAGCCGTTCCTCACCGAACTCCTCCTCGTCCTCACCCCAGGCCTCGCTGATTCCATCGGTGAAGATGATCAGAACGTCCTCCACGGCGAGCGTAGTCTCGTCCGCCTCGAAGGGCGGCGCCAGATCGTTGGGGAAGAGGCCTATGACGGTGCCGCCTTTTTCGAGACGCTCGATGCTCTGGCTCGCAGCGTGGAACAGAACGGGTGGAATGTGCCCGGCGTTTACATAAGCGAGCCTTCCTGTGCCGACGTCCAGATCTCCCAGAAAAAACGTGACGTAGAACTGCTCGGGCGAGTTGTCGTGCATGACGCTGTTCGTCTGAGCGATGATGTCCACGACCGTCTTTTCCCGCTGAGCAGCGAAGTGGACGATGGCTCGGAGGACCATCATCATCAGTGCCGCGCTCGCACCCTTGCCCGAGACGTCGCCCAAGGCGACGGCGAGACCGTTCGGTCGCTCGATGAAGTCGAAGTAATCGCCACCGATCGTGTAGCACGGGGTGTTGGTACCGACCAGGTCCCATCCCGGAAGAATCGGCGCCGCCCGAGGAAGCGAGTTTTTCTGGATCTCGCTCGCGAGCTCGAGCTCCCGTTCCATTCGCTTCTTCTCGATCATCTCCTCGAGGAGCTTGGCGTTCTCGATCTTGATCGCGGCCACGTTGGCCAGCGAAGTCAGCAACGTCAGATCGTCTTCGGTGAAGGAGTTTTCCCGACGAAGGCTGTCCACGTAGACTAGGCCGGTTACCGTGTCTTCGTTCCACAGCGGCACACACATCGCCGAGCGGATGCCGAGCGCGACGATGGAGTCGTGGGAGCGAAACCGAGGGTCATCGAGAGCGTTCTTCGTCAGGATCGATACTTTCTCCCTCACGACCTTGTCGGCGATCGATCGGGAGAACGTGATCTCTTCCGTCGGCGATGAACCCTTGTTGGTGCGGACGGCTTCGACGGCAAGATCGCCATCGCTCGAGATGAGCATCAGCACCCCGCGCTCGGCCTGGATCACCTTGAAGGCGAGCTCGAGAATGAACTCCAGGAGCTCGCCCACCGGCCGATTGCTAATCAGCGCCATACTCGCCTGGCTCAGCGCCGTGAGCATCTGGTTCTGCTTGAAGATGCGTGCCGAGTCGTCCGCCGAGGGTTGGCGACGAGCAGGTCGGACGCCTTTCTTCACCATGTCGTCCCAGGTGTCTTCCTGGGCGCGGGCGGCGGCGAGGAGCTGCTCGGTCGGCACGACGACTGTCCCCTCGAGGTCGAGCCCCCCGGGCGTCTCAGTCAGGATCACGCTGCCGGTGGATTCGTTGATGAACCGAATCTGCTGGTCCCCGAGAGTAACGACGTCACCGTTCTGGAGCGGTACGGCTCTTTGGAGACGTTCGCCGTTGACGTAGGTTCCGTTGCGACTCTCGAGATCGCAAATCACGTGGCGTCCGTTCTCCTGGCGAATCTCGGCGTGATGGCGCGACAGCCACTGGTCTGCAAGCACCAGATCGTTGCGCTTGGAACGGCCGATCGAGATGACGTCCTTGGTTACTGGAAAGCGGTAGGGCTCTCCGTGGAGAGGCTTTACGTGAAGCTCGGGATGACGCGCCATCTTGGTGAAACGTGACCTCGAAACGGCATTCGGAGTTGAGCTCCTGTTTCGGATCGAATCCCAATTAGTAGCATTCTTGCGGAGCGGGTGTCAATTTGGCGATCCCTCGACCGCGTGGTTCCCGATGCCATCTCCCGGCGGGTCAGGATTCGGAAGGTGTTTCCTCGAACCGGGGTGGTTCGCTATCCCCGGGCGGCTCGGATGAGGGCGCTACGCCGTCGGCGAGGTGACCCACCTCGGTTTCCTCGTCACGTTTCTTCTGCTCTTTGGCGACGCGGCGTCGCTCCTTGGCCTCCTCCTTTTCACGGCGCACGTGCTGACTCATCGCGTCTTGCAGGGCCCGGGTCATGAAAGCTTGAGCTTCGGCTCGAGTACAGTCCTTCGACAAGGCGACCTCGGCCGCAAGCCAGCTTCGGATTCTCTTACGGATCTGCTCCTCGTCACGGGTCAGACCGGTGCCCTGTCGCAGCAGGTGGAGGCGCTTCAGCGCGCGGGCGAGCCCTCGAGGCGTTCCTTCCGAGATGAGCTCCTCGATCTGCTGCCGGCGCTCGTCCTCGTCCTCCAGGGGCTCCTCGAAGTTCTGGGCGAACTCCTCGCGGATATCTTCTAGCGATCGACCCGCCGCGCGGAGGTGCACTTCGGAGACTCGTGAGAGGGGTATCAGGATGCGGCTACCCTCCTCGATGTCCTCGAGCTCCAGAAGCTCGGTACCTGGCGCAACGCGGTCTTCGATTACACCCCGGTAGATACAATGGCCGACCTTGGGATAAAAGACGGGCTCGCCCGGCTCCGGTAACCCCGACAACGCGGGGTCGTCTACGCCCACACTCGCACCTCCTCGAGGCCCACCATATCACGACCAGTTCTTATAATGGGATATCGTGATTCTCCCGTGATTTTCGAAGAGAAGCTGATCTATTTTCCGTCCCACGATTTCGACGTCGAGCCGGGCTCGATCGGCCTCCGCCACGAGCCGGTGACTCTCGTAACCGACGACGAAACCCGGCTCGACGCCTGGTTTCTGCCGGCGGACTCGGCTCCGCGGCGTCACACGGTGTTGGTCTGTCACGGAAACGCGGGCAACATATCGCATCGTCTCGACCGTGTCTCGCAGTGGCAAAGAAACCTCGGCGTCGACGTGTTTCTCTTCGACTATCGGGGCTTTGGTCGCAGTGAGGGCCGTCCCACGGAGGAGGGGACCTACCAGGACGGGCTCGCGGCCTACCGCTATCTCACCGAAGAGCGTGAAGTAGAAGCGGGCCGTCTCGTCCTATTCGGAGAGTCGCTCGGGGCGGCCGTGGCAATCGAGCTCGCCCGGCGCCGCGCCGCATCGGCGCTGGTTCTCGAGGCTCCGTTCACTTCCATTGCCGACATGGCGAAGCTCGTCTATCCGTTCATCCCCACACGCTGGGTGCGCACCCGCTACGATAATCTCAGTAAGATTCCCGGGCTCTCGCTACCGCTCCTCGTCGTCCACGGGACCGACGATCCAACCGTACCGCTCGCGTGCGGCGAAAGGCTGTTCGCCGCTGCGGCGGAGCCGAAGAGCTTTCTCTCGGTCGAAGGGGCGGGGCATACCGATGCTTATATCGTGGGCAGTGAGCGTTATTGGGACGCCTGGCGGGCTCTTCTGGCGAGTGTCAGCTCGGGCGGATGAAAGGCAACTCGGTCACGACCGCTTCACGCACCTCCGGGCTCGACTCCACTCGTACGAGAGTTCCCGGCGCGAAGATCTCTCGGCGGAGCCACGCGAGCGCTAGCCCGCAGCCAAGAGTCGGCGAATGAGCCGAGCTCGTGACTTCACCGAGCTGGTTCCCGGCGTCGGACACGACGGGCGTTCCGACTTCGACCGCCCCCGGTCCGTCCAGACGCAGGCCGCCTATCTTTCGGTTCAAGTGGCCCCGATGGGCCAATCTCACCACGTACTCCTGTCCGATGTAGCATCCCTTGTCGAAGCTGATCGCCTGCTCGAGGCCCGCTTCGAGCGGCAGGCAAGTCTCGTCGAAATCGACCCCGAATCGTGGGTGGCCCCCCTCGATACGGCGCGCTTCAGCCACCGCGGTCGCGGCGGGAACTGCGCCGGCGACGATCAGTCGGTCGAGAATGCCAGCGGCCTGATCACGACCCAGGGCGACGTCGAAACGCGGCGAGGGCTCCTGGAGCTTGGCGGTTACTCGGACAGTCTCCCCGAGGACTCCCGCATCGAGGAATCCGAGGTGCGCCAGACTATCGAGCGAGCCTGTGGTTTCGAGCACCGACACCAGCAAGCTGAGGGCTCTCGGGCCCTCGACGGAGAACGCCGTCTCGCCGACATCCCACTCGAGAGTGACGTCCTCGGATATTACGTAGCGCCCGAGGGAAGCCACCAGTTTCTCCGCGCTCGCTGCTTCCACCTCCATCCGGAAACGCTCCGACTCGCGAAACAGGATCATGTCGGCTATGAGCTTTCCTTTGTTGGTGAGAAAAGTGGCCGGACGGCCGCTCCCTTTCTCGAGGCGGGCAACGTCCGCGCTCAGCATGCTCTGGAGGAACCGATCCCGATCCTTGCCCTCGACCCACACCGTCGCCCGATGGCTCCGATCCAGGACGATGGCGCCGTTCATCCCCGCGTGGTACTGCTCTTCGAAGCTGCGGTTCGCGCGGACGAAAGCCGGCCCAATCGGCCTCGACATGCTCATCGCACCATTCCGCCTTTCACGACTATACTATTTCGGCGTCTCACCGATCCGCCAAGGAGAATGCATGGAGTTTCCTCTGGACTACGTTCGCGGGTGCTTTCCGGCGCTTCAGGACTCGAGCACCGTCTTTCTCGACAACGTCTCGGCGCCGAAATTCCTCGGTACGGTGCGAGCGCTTCGACAAGCCGTGTCGCTCGAGGACGATCCGGCCGAAATCGACTCGGAAACACGCGAGAGCCTGGCTTTCTTTTTGAACTCCAACATCGGCTGGGCCGACGAGGAGATCGTCTTTTCGCCCGACGTGGCGCTGCTCGCCGAGCGTCTGAGCACCGCGCTTGCCGATGAGTATCCGCCGGGCTCGGCCGTCGTCGTCACCGAGATCGACGACGACTGGCATCTCGCTCCCTGGCGTGCCTTGGCCCGGCGAGGAATCGAGGCAAGATCGTGGCCCTTGAGACAGCTCGAGAGAGGACTCGACGAGAACCGGCTCGACGGGTTTCTCACCGAGAATACCCGCGCGGTGATCGTCCCCAAGGCCTCGACGGCTCTCGGAACGGTGATGGAGTTACTCCCCGTCGCCCTCCGGGTGCGTGAGCACGGGAGCGCTCTCGTAGTAAACTGGACACCCTTTCTCTCGCACGGTGCGATCGACGTCCGCTTCTTGCGCGCGGACTTCGTGCTGGCGTCGGCACGGCCGTTGTTTGGTGCGCGTGTCGGATTTCTGTGGGGTCGGAAGGAGCGGTTGCGGGAGCTTCGGAGCCGCCGCCGGGACCCCTTCGGGGGAATCGACGTCGATCCCAAGGACGTTGCGTCGCTCGGCGCCGCGCTTCGCTACGTCGAAGAGCTGGGGCTTCTGAGTCATGATCTGACCATTCAACCCTCCGAAGACTACGGCCGCCGGCGCCATATGAGACGCGGCATGCAAGCCATCCGGCATTACGAGAGAAGTTTGACGACGCTCGCCTTGAGGCGACTCGCGGCCATACCTGGCACGCGGGTGTTCGGAATCGACGACGCCGACAGCGCCGCGCGACGGACGCCCCATCTCTACTTTCGGCTAGGCGAGTGGAAACCCGCCGAGCTTGCCGCGGCGCTCGGGGAAGAGCGAATTCGGGTCGATCACGGGGACTGTGGTTGCCGCGACGCGGTGAAGGCCCTGGGACTTCCCGAGCACGAGGGAGCCGTTTCCGCCTCGCTTGCTCACTACAACACCGAGTCGGATGTCGAGCGCTTCGCCGAGGCGCTCAATAAGATTGCCCGAGCGTGACCTTGAAGCTGCTCGCCGATCCATTCTTCCCCGAGTCCATCGTCCGCGATTTGAACGAAGCTGGCTATGATGCCATACATGCCGTCGAGATCGGCGCCGCGGACTTGCCTCTGCGAGATTTTCTCCGTCTCGCGCATTTCGAGAGCCGCGTCGTCGTGACCCGCAACCGAAGCCTCGCGCGGCTCGTCGAGTCCGACGCCGGTCAAAGCTGGCCTTCGGTGGTTTTCTTCAGACCCGAGGACGTCCCCAACCCACGGGTGACCGAAACGCTGTTCAACCTTCTGGAGCTCTTCGGGGAGGATCTCGAAGACGGCGCCCTGATCGTGGTTCGAGAGCGCCAGACCCTGCTCAGAAAGTTTCTGAAGAATTAGCTTGTTTCTTAGAGACTGCTCAGTGCCGTCGCGGGACCCGTGATCGGTCGGCCGCCACGGCTCGGGCTGCTTACGGCGCGGCAATTTTGCGTTGGGCAGCCCTTCGAAGCAGCCCCGCAACGTCTCGTTCCTTCGAAGCAGCCCGAGTGCGGACGATTATTCGCACTAACGTGCTCACATCTGATTCCCTCGAAGCAGCCCGATGCGGACGATTGCGCCGGGCTCGCTCCGCTCGCGCAGGGTGGGCTGAGTTTGTCATCACCCTGCTATCGAGCTCAATTTCCTTCTTGAAGGATCATGGCCTTGAACAGTGCGCCTGGTCCTACGGAGAAACCGTTCGAGAGAACGACCGAATGCCCTGCTCTGAAAGTAATATCTGCCGGAGAGAGCACGTTAAAATTTGCACCCGCAGATACCGTGGTGCAGGCGTCAAAGATGGCGGTGTTGGTAAAAGTCTGGTCGGTGAGAAAGAGGACGTCCATACAGGGTGTCTGAGCGGGGCTGCTGGCCGAGCTCTCGTTGCCGTACGTGTCCACGGCCGTTACGTAATAGTAATACGTGACGCCGTTGGCCGCACTGCTGTCGTCATAAGCGCTTTGCAGCACCGGTCCAACCCCGATATCGGAGTAAGGGCCTTCGGGCACGTTCGCACGGTACACACGGTACGATGTGAGGTCCGTCTCGAGGTTGTCGTCCCAGTCGAGCGAGACCAGGGTGTTTCCGCGGGCGACCGTCAGGCCAGTCGGCGGCCCTGGTGGTGTGATGTCAATTGGATCGTTCGAGCTCAGGATGACCATGTGGTCTACGTAGAGAGTGTCGAGCGACCCGTTGCCGGGAGATGCGTTCGTGTCGACGACCCGTATGAACAGCGGGCCGGAAATATCTTCACCGAAAAGAAACGTCTGCGGAAGACCACCGGAGACCGTGGTGGTCACCGTGAGCATGTACGAGTAGCTGAGATCGTCCTTCGAATAGTAGAAAGCGAACGAGTCCCCGTCGGGACTGGGAGTGTGGAACGCGCGGATCACGAAGGAATAGATCGCGCCCGGCGACACGTTGAAGATCCAAGTATGATCGAGCGCACCGGTGCTCGTGCCCGACTCGGTGAGAGTCTCGTGGACGCCGTCCAACTCGTGCGTAAGCGCGTAGCTTCCGCCGACGGTCCCTTGCAGGGTCCGGAAGTCATCGATAGCGACGTTGACACCATTGCTGGGTGGCGCCGCCAAAATCACGATCCCGATGGTGTCGTTGGTGGTCAGCCCGCCACTATCGGTGACGGCCGCTGTGATCGCGTGCGTTCCCGCCGAGAGCCACGTCGTCGCAACAGAGCCGCCCGAGCCGATAACTCCATCTCGATTCGAGGCCCAGCTGATTGACGCCGTGAGATCGCCGTCCTCGGCATCCGAGGCGATGCCGGTGATCGTGACCGTTTCGGCCTCGACAAATATCGACCCGTTCGCGGGAGAAGTGATGCTCACGCTGGGAGAGGTGTTGCCGGGCACTACATTGATCGACACCGTGTCGGTCGCGAAGAGCTCTCCGTCGTCGGCTGTGAGGCGAAGGACGTACACACCTTCGGTACCAAAGAAAGCGTCGGTCGTGGGAGAGCTCGGCTCGTCGAGCATGGCGATATCTGGCCCGCTGATCTGAGTCCAGCTGACGGTCAGGCTTCCGGCGAGAGGTACGCCGTCGTCGGTGGCCATACCCTCGAGCTCCGTTTCTTCTCCGACGATCGCCGTCAGATCGGGGCCCGCATCCACGCAAGGCCCGCGGTTGAAGGGAAGAGAACCCGGGGGCCAGGGGTCTCGATTGACGAGGAAATCCGCCGGGCTTCCGGTAGTGACGGTCACCTGAACAGGAGGCGCGGCGAGCGTACCCCGCTCGACCTGTACACGCCGAATGTTCTGCTCAGGAAACGGTTGGTCGTCGATCCAGCTGTGCCCGTCGCCATGAATGTAGAGAACCGGCTTGGCAAAGGCTGCCGCGGCGGCGCGAAACGCGCCCACGAAGGGGCTGCCCAGGGGGGACGCCTGGGCGAGCACGACCGCCGCACGAACCGCGCTCGCATGAGCCTCGAATTGTTGCGTGACCCAATCGGCGTCATCCTGCAGGCGCGCGGTCCGTTCCTCGAGGCCGATACCGACTCCGCCGACCTTGTTGATACCCACGAACAATACGCCGCTCTTGGCGAAGGCGAAATTCTCCGGGCGGATCGGCTGAACGGAGACGGGCGGTGTCCCGCAGTAGTTCTGCTCCAGTCTCAGGAAGTGGGCCTCCCAGAACGCCCAGGCCTCGCCGGGATCGGCACAATCCGTCCATTCGTTGTCGCCCGGGACGATGAAGGTGGGAACGGCCAAAGTGTCCAAGAGTACGGCGACATCCTCGTATCGGGCTTCGATACAGGCCGACGCGCCGGATTTGATGTCGCCGAGATGAACGAAGAGCTCGGCGGTGCTGAACAAATTGTGATTGAGCAGATGCTGTTCGAGATCGCTCTTCTCGCTCGCCGAGTACGGAACGTCTCCAATGACCGAGAAGACGAGAGGCTCGTCCTGTGCCGACGCTCGGTTGACGCACAACAGTGCCAGGACGAAGAAGCGGGGCACGATCCCCCGTCCTTTGATCCCGTGACCCATATCGTTGCTCCTGCTGACCATTTCTCGGCCGGCACGGCGAAACGCGCCACGCACTGAGATGAAACTCGAAGCGTGTGGACCGGGACGGGGACACGGCCCTTGACCGTGAGCTGATGGGACGCTAAAGCACATGAGCGCCCTAGCCGAAGACTCCGCCCCCCCAATTGATTAGCGGATACCCCGTAGGATGGCACGGGCCCCATCCAAGCGTCAAGGCCCTTGTCATCAAAGAGGTGGCGGGGGGGTCGCGTGGGGGAAACACTGCACCTTTGGACTGCCGCTCGACGTCGGGTTCGCGGGGACTGTAGCGTTCATTGAAGCGAACCGTCAGATAGCCACTCGGCTCGGCGGTCATTCACCGAAACGAGAGCGTATCCGTCATAGGTTGCGAAGATGTTCAGTTGGCTTCCGGCATCGAGGCGTCGCACCACGGCTGCGTCGCCCGAAGGCCGATCTCGAGTGAGCTGCGCTTTCGTAAGCTGGACCGATTGGAGGGACGTCTCGATCGCTTCGATCTCCCCGGCGGCGACGTAGCCAATCATTCCATTGGGAAGCTCGACTCGGTAGTCGCGTCCCGTGCCGCCGGTGACGAGAAGAGGTGTCGTGCCTCCAAGCTCCTCGAGAGGTCTTTCGTTGTAGTACGTGAGCTTGAGTCGCGCGCCCGTTCGCTTGGTTCGCACCCACGTGCCGAGAGCGTCCAGATCCACTGTGATCGACGGAGGGTCTCGGTGAGGCTGGTACAAGAAATGGTAGGGATCGATGGGCCCCTCACGTTGTGCGTAAACACCGAAATGGAGGTGGGGAGGCGTCGAACGTGCGTTTCCGCTGTTTCCCACCGTTCCAATCCGCTGCCCGGGCACGACCCAGGTCCCTTCGATCGCTTCTTGAGTTTCGAGGTGCGCGAAATATATGCGCAAATCTCGTTCTGGATCTTCGAGCCATATCACGCGTCCGCCTAGCCTCCAGTCGTCGACGCGGCGTACTCGCGCTCTCGATGTGGCACGAACCTCGGTGTGGCGAGGCGCGAAGATGTCCACACCATGGTGCTCACGGCGCCCGCCTTCGCGTGAGGCGCCGAACCGGCTTCCAATGGAGCTGGTGTCGTGACCGGAGACGGGGAACTCGAGCGATGCGACGTTCCTGATCTCGACTGTGCAGCTACCACCGCGCAGCAGCTCGGACTGGATCCGAACCACATAGTCTCCATCCCGCCTCGGCTCGAAGGCGAGCCGGAGGTCACCCTCGCCCCCGCTGGCAACGTGCACCGGGGCCGCACCTTGCTCGTCCCCGACGCGAAACAGGTCCAAGAACAACCGCCAGTCGGATGGGGGCGCCAGGTCGAGCTTGACCTCGATCCGCTGGCCTCGCTTCACCGAAAAGCGGTAGCCGGTAGCGAAAGCATCCGAGCGGTCGATATAGAACGACTCGCGAAAGGGAGGGCGGATCGCTACGGGCGATCGGAGGGCATTGTCTGCCGCCTGCGTCCAGTCGCGTCCCAGGGCGGTATCGAGCAGCTCGGCTTCCGACAAAGCATGGCGGTAGCCATCGTGCGCGCTCGTTGGCAGGTACTTGTCGGGAACAATCTCGGCCTCGCATCCGGCGAGTGTCGCCGTGAGCGCGAGACCCAGGGTTCCGCGGAGCATGCCATGGGAGAGGATAACCGAATTCGCGCCGCAGGTGGCGGGATCCGGGGCAATCGTGCGTAGAATCGAGTGTGATGTGGAAAGAATGGGTCCGACAGGCGATCGAAGAGGTGCAAGTTTCGGGTGGGGATGGCGCCGACACGCTCTCCGACACGACGCTCCGCTACCTGTTTCGAGACGAGGCCACGGGTCTCCTGGTACGGGAAGCCACATCGGAGGACGCCGCGGCGATGGCTGCGATTGGCGCTCGTGCGTTCCGGCACGCTCATGCGAGTCTGCTCGACCCCTGGGACATGGCTCGGGATGTCGCCACGCGCTTCGACGAAGAAGAACTGAAGCGCGTGGTCGCTGAGCCGGACTCACGCTGGCTGGTAGCCATCTGGGATCGCACCATTACGGGCTTTGCCCAGCTCCAATCGGGAACGATACCGCTTCAGGTCCGTGGGGGTCGGCCTCTCGAGCTTCGGGGCGTGTACGTGGCGCCAGATTGGATGCGAATCGGTGTCGGCTCGGCACTCATCCGGAGCGCCGTAGAACTCGCGAAACACCTCGGCCACGAGAGTCTCTTCGTTTCCGCCTGGGCCGGTAACTCCAACGCGATCGATTTCTTCAAGGCCTGGGGATTTGCCCCCGTCGGACGAGGACCATTTCGCATCGGCCGCCGTGGGAGCGGCGATCTCGTCATCCTCGCGCGGCCCGTTACTAGGAGCATTCGGTCCCCACGATAAGATAAGCGCCATGACGACGTACGTCGTCGGTCAGCGCTTCGTCAGCGAGGCGGAACCGGAGTTGGGTTTGGGGCTCGTCGAAGGTGTCGAGGGTCGCCACATCGTCGTTCGTTTCCCCGCAAGCGCCACCGTTCGCCGTTACGCATCGGCGACTGCCCCAATCAAGCGGGTGGTCTATCGGGTCGGGGATGAAGTTTTCGACCACGCCGGAAAGCGCTTTCGCATCGAGGCGGTGGAAGAAAGAGGTGGCCTCGTGTTCTATCGAGGTCCGGAGTTCGGCTTGGCGGAAACGGCTCTCTCGGGTCGCCTCAGTTTCAGCACACCGGTCGACCGGCTCCAGGCCGGGATCTGCGACCGGAGCCGGATCTTCGACCTGCGACTCCGCTCGCACGAGCTCCGGCACCGATATCTCAAATCGCCCGCGCGAGGGTTTCTGGGAGGTCGCATCGAGCTCATTCCTCATCAACTCTACATCAGCCACGAGGTCGCCTCCCGACCCTTTCCCCGGGCGCTCCTGGCCGATGAAGTCGGTCTCGGGAAAACGATCGAAGCCGGTCTGGTGCTGCATCGCCTTTTGCGGAGCGGGCAGATGAGCCGGGTCCTGATTCTCGTGCCGGAATCGCTCGTGCATCAGTGGTTCGTCGAGATGTACCGTCGCTTTCATCTTTCCTTCACGCTCGTCGACGAGAGCTATTATCAGGAGGTCGTTACGTCGGTAGGTGAGAATCCCTTTGCAGGGATCGAGACCGCCATATCGAGCCTCGAGCTCCTCGCCTCGGTACCCGAGCGCAGCGAGCACGCCGCGTCAGCCGGATGGGACATGCTGGTCGTCGACGAGGCACATCATCTCAGATGGTCCGAGGACGCACCCGGGCCCGAATATCGACTCGTGGAGCGAATCGCCTCCCAGGCGCCCGGTGTTCTTCTTTTGACCGCCACCCCGGAGCAGCTCGGGGAGGAAAGTCATTTCGCCAGGCTGAAGCTTCTCGATCCGGACCGATACTCGAGCCTCGGGCGATATCGTCGAGACGCCGAGAAATTTCACGACGTTGCGAAGCTGGCGGGGCGGCTGATGGACGGACAATCCCTGAGCGCTTCAGAAACGCGCCGTCTCGGCGGAGTGACGTCTCTCGAGGATCTGGTCGATCGGCACGGGCCCGGCCGGGTGGTGTTCCGGAACACGAGAAAGGTGCTCGATCGTTTTCCCGCGAGGCGCGTCCATCCTCATCGGCTCGAGTCATCGCCGCACCCCGAGCGAGACCCCCGTGTCGCCTGGTTGGCGGCGTTTCTTCGCGACATCGCGCCGGAGAAGGTGCTGATGATTTGCCGCTCGAGGGAGACGGCGGTCGCGGTCAGCGAGGAGCTCCGTCAGACGAGGAGCATCACCGCAGGGGTGTTTCACGAAGGTCTTTCTCTGCGTGAACGAGATCGCCAGGCGGCCTGGTTCGCCGAGTCCGGCGGCGCACAGGTGCTCCTGTGCTCGGAAATCGGAAGCGAAGGGCGCAACTTCCAGTTCGCCCACCATCTCGTGCTCTTCGATTTGCCCTCGAGCCCCGAGCTTCTCGAGCAACGCATCGGAAGGCTCTACCGGATTGGCCAGACCGAAACCATCGAGATCCACGTTCCCATCGTGGAGGGAAGCGCCGAGGAGCGAATTTTCCGGTGGTTTCACGAAGGACTGGAAGCGTTCGAAAAGAGCCCGCCGAGCGGCTCCTTTTTCGATCCGCTGGTCGAGCGGCTGCACGACTTCCCGCTCGAGCCGGGGGCGGAGTCGAGCTCGGCGAGTCTCACCTCCTTCGAGGCGTTTCTCGAAGACACGCGTCGGTTTTGCGAGCGAATGCATCGTGAGCTCGAAGCCGGTCGCGACCGCCTGCTCGAGCTCGGCTCGTTCCGGCCCGCTCGAGCCCTCAGGCTCATGGAGGAGATTGGAAGGTGGGACGAGGACCATGCGCTCGATCGCTGGATCGAAGACGCTCTCGACTACCTCGGCGTGGAGCTCGAAGAGATTGGCCGGCGAACCTTCCTCTTCCGTCAGGGAAGCGGGCTCGTCGTGGAAGCGCTCCCCGGGCTCCGCGCCGACGAAGTCGGCATGACCTGCGACCGCGACAAGGCGACTCACCAAGGTGAGCTCGACTTTCTGACTTGGGATCACCCGATGACCACGGGGGTTCTGGAGCTCCTTCTCGGAGGCGAGCATGGGAACTGCGCGCGCGCGCTGCTCGGGGACCCGCGCGAGTCAGAGCTCCTGCTGGAGGCCGTTTTCATTCTGGAAGTCGTGGCCCCTCCGGGACTCTACGTCGATCGATTCCTGCCGCCTACCCCGGTGCGAATCGTCGTCGACGATCTCGGCCGTGAGGTAACCGATCTCTATTCAGGCGCGGACCTCGCCGGGCGACTTCGTGACGCTCGGGGCAGTTTTGGGGAGAGGGAGCTGCCCGGTCTCGTCGAAAGGGCAACCCGCATCGCGGAGAAGCGCGCTCCCGCTCTCGTCGCCTCGGGCCTCGCCGAGATGCGAGAGTCGATGGGGGGCGAGCTTCGAAGGCTCCGATCGCTTCAGGCGATCAACGACCACGTTCGGCCCGAGGAGATTGCGCGGGTGGAGCAGGCGGCGGCGCTTCTCGACGAGGTCATCGGAGCGGCCCGGCTTCGTTTGGATGCCATGCGCTATATCCGAATCACGCCGGCCGCTGTTCGGAGCTGAAAGAGTGTTTCGCGCTCGCACTCTCGTCATTCTCGCGCTCGTTATCAGCGTCGTGTACGCACTGACGCCCCCAGATCGCAAGAAGAGATGGAAGGACAAACTACGCGAGCTGGGAAGGGCACTCGCCGTCTCGATCGTGATTTATTGGGTTTATATGTTGTTACGCTACTTCTTCCGACGGTCGTAGCGGATCGGTACCGTTTCGCTCAGCAGGCTGATGAAAAAGTACAGTCCAGCCTGCGCGAGCGGAGCGAGCCCGGCGCGCTGGCCGCGCCGTAAGCAGCCCGAGCCGTGGCGGCTCGATCGATCACGGGTCCCGCAACGGCATTGGGCACAAGAGAAGACTACTCCCGCAGGGCAAACACCCAGAGCACTCCTCCTTGCGGAACGTCTGTTGGCTTACCGCGCAGCATATCCAATCCGGACTGCATCTTGTGGGCGTCGATGCCCCAGCCGGCCTGGACCGCCACGTATTGAACGCCGTCGACCGCGAACGAAGAGGGAATGCCGGTGATGCCCGAGCTCGTTCGTTGCTGCCACAAGAGCTCTCCCGTCTCCGCATCGAACGCTCGGAAAAAACGGTCACTCGTTCCGCCCGCAAAGACGAGCCCTCCGCCGGTCGTCAGAACACCACCCCAGTTGACCGAGTCGAACGTCTTGGTCCAAACCCTTTGCCCCCGGCTGAGGTTCCATGCCTGGAGCTCACCCACGTGAGTCGCTCCCTCTCGAAGCGTGAGCCCACGGTTCCGCTGGACGCGCACGCCCATGAAGCGCTCGCCGGGGGAATAAGCCACTTTCTCGCCTTCCATCGTGACGCAGAGGTTCTCGTTGGCGGGGACGTAGAGGAGCCTGGTCTCTGGATTGTAGGCCGCGGGGGGCCAGTTCTTCCCGCCCCAGTGCGACGGGCAAAACGTCGCCGACCGATCGGTGGCGGGCTTCTTTTCAGGGTGGTACTCGGGTCGGCCCGTCTTGGGATCGAGCGAGGCGAATACGTCCTGAAACACGTATGGCCAGGCGGCGACGAAGGAGATTGTGCCGGCACGACGTTCCAGGAGCCAGAGGTAGCCGTTGCGCGCCGGATGGACGAGGCTCGGGACGATTCGGCCTTCTCTTTCGACGTCGATGATGAGGGGCGCCGAGACCTCGTCCCAATCCCAAGAGTCGTTCCAATGATATTGATGATGGCCGGTGAGCTTTCCGGAATCCGCTTCGATGGCAACGACGGAGCTCGAGTAAAGATTGTCGCCCGGCCGAGCGTCGCCCATCCAGGGGGCCGCATTGCCCGTTCCCCAATACGTGGTGTTCTCCTCGGGCTCGAAGCTTCCGGTGATCCAAACTGGTGCGCCCCCCGTGCGCCAGGTCTCCCCGGGCCAGGTATCGTGACCCGCCTCGCCCGGTCCCGGGATCGTGTAGGTCTTCCAGGCGAGCGCCCCCGTTCTTGCGTCCAAGGCTTGAACGAATCCGCGTATCCCGAACTCACCGCCCGACGCACCGACCAGGATCTTCCCCCGAGCAACCAGGGGCGCGAGCGTCATGTAATAACCCTTCCGATAGTCCTCGACCGCGGTCTCCCATACCACTTCGCCGGTGGCCGCATCGAGGGCCACCACCATGGCGTCGGAGGTTGCGAAATAGACGCGATCACCGTACAGGGCCACTCCACGGTTCGTCGGATGCATCGACTGGAAGTCGTCGGGCAACTGTCGTTGGTAGCGCCAGAGTAGCTCGCCGGACGCCGCCTCGAACGCGAGCACCTGGTTCTGCGGGGTGGTGACGTAGAGCACGCCATCGTTGACGATCGGGGGCGCTTCGTGCCCATCGGCGACCCCCGTGGAAAACGTCCAAACCGGGATGAGCTTCGAGACGTTACCGCGGTGGATTTGGTCGAGTGGGCTGAAGCCCCACCCGGCGTAGTTTCCGCGGTACATGAGCCAGTTCTCGGCTTCCGGCTTCTCGAGCCGCTCGTCGGTAACAGCGCGTGGCTGGGACAGGAACAGTGCGACCAATAGGACGTGTTGGAACATGACGGCGATTGTAAACGAACGGGCGGCGATCGAGTCCGTTCTGGCGATGCATCCAGAAAGAACGCAAAGGCGCGAGGCGCAGAAGACGAAAGGGATGGAAAGGAAGGTCCGTTCTCTGTTTCTTGGAAAAAACTTCGGGATTGGGCCTCCGCGTCTTCGCCCCTTCGCGTCTTTGTTACGAATAGCTCTCGCTTCGCTCGCGTTTCAGCTTCGCCCGGCGGCGTTTGTCTTCGAGGCGCCGCTTCTTGGCTTGGGCGGTCGGCTTCGTCGGTCGGCGCTTCTTGGGTTTGCTGGCCGCGCGCCTCAGGAGGGAGACGAACCGCTCGATGGCGTCCTCTCGATTCTGCTTCTGAGAACGGAAACGCGCGGCTTCGATCACGAGGACGCCGTTGTCGGACAATCGCTTCCCCGCGATCTTCTTGAGCCGGGCCCGCACCTCTTCCGAGATCGACTCGGAGTGCTCCACGTCGAAGCGTAGCTGGACGGCGGTTGAAGCTTTGTTCACGTGCTGGCCACCCGGCCCTCCGGCACGGACGAAACGCAGCTCCACTTCCTTGCCGGGAATCCGCAGCGTTTCAGTGATGGCGATCATCTGTAGTAAGAATACAGCCATGACCAAACGCTTGAAGAAATCCGACGAGGCATGGCGCGAAGTGTTGACCCCGGAGCAGTACCACGTGACGAGGCAGCACGGAACCGAGGCGGCGTTCTCGGGGGAGTACTACGATCACCACGATCCCGGCACGTACCGATGCGTCTGCTGCAATGAGCCGCTCTTTCGCTCGGAAGAGAAATTCGACTCGGGAACGGGCTGGCCGAGCTTCACGCAGCCCGTCGCCGACGAAGCCGTTGCCACGCGAGTCGACGAGAGTTACGGCATGCGCCGCACCGAGGTGCTTTGCGCGAGCTGCGACGCCCATCTCGGGCATGTGTTCCCCGACGGTCCCCGGCCAACCGGCCTGCGGTACTGCATCAATTCGGCCGCGCTCTCCTTCGAAGACGAATGAAGGCTGCGGGTCGAATCCGTTTCCCGGCGGTCGTTGTCTCGGGGCTTTTGTGGCTCTCGTGCACTTCGGATAGGGCGGACAACTCTCTCATATTCGCGTCGACGGCCGACGCCACGACCCTCGATCCCCACAATACGACCGACAGCCAGTCCGACCAGGTGATCTGGATGGTCTACAACGCTCTGATCCGTTATGACGAGAACATGCGCATCGTTCCCGATCTGGCAACGCGGTGGTGGGTTGCCGACGACGACGTTAGCTGGACGTTCGAGCTGCGGGAGGGAGTTCGGTTCCAGGACGGAACGCCCTTCGACGCGCGGGCGGTGAAGGCCAACTTCGACCGGGTGCTCGATCCCGAGCAAGGACACAACCGCCGCGATCTCTTCGCCCCCGTCGATCGCGTCGAGGTCGTGGACGGGCTCACCGTTCGGATCGTGACTCGTTATCCTTTCGGCGCGTTCGAGCCCATGATGGCCCACGTATCGGCTGCGATCGTGAACCCAACCGTCGCCCAGGCGCGAGGTAAGAGCTTCGGTTACTCCGCGGAGGCCACTTCGGGCACTGGCCCGTACAAGGTGGCACGCTGGCGGAAGGATCTCGAGCTCGTCCTCGAGCGCAACGAGGACTACTTCGGCGAGAGCCCGAAGCTCGAGACGATCGTCTACCGACCCGTCACGGAGGCGGCGTCGCGGGTGATTGCGCTCGAGTCGGGTGATGTGGATGTCATCACGCATATACCGCCTCCCGACCTCCGACGGCTCGAGGAAAATCCCGACATTGCCATCATCAAGACCCTAAGCATCGGGGCGCAGCAGTTCCGCTTCCACTGCAAGCGGGAGCCATTTAACGATCCTCGCGTACGGCAAGCGATCTCCTACGCGATCGACCGCCGAGCGATCATCGACAACCTCATGGCGGGGATGGTCGAGCCCTCGACCGGCCCCCTCACGCCGCGAATCCGGGGCCGAGCCGAGCTCGGCGAGATTCCCTACGATCCCGAGAAAGCCAAAGCGCTGCTTGCCGAGGCCGGTTTGCCCGATGGATTCCGAACGAAGATAACGACCACTCCCCGGTACAACATGGGGGTGGAGATCGCTCAGGCGGTCGCTAACCAGCTGGACACAGTCGGCATCGAATCGGAGATCGAGGTTCTCGAATGGGGGACGATCCGGCAGTACTGGGGCGGGCTCCTTCCTGAGGATTGCCCGCTCGAGATTTTCATCATGGGTGCTGGCGCTTCCTCCGCGGATGCCGACTGGGGACTTCGGCCCATTTTCGCCACCCAGGAACGCAACGAGAACAACTACGGGTACTACTCGAATGCCGAGTTCGATGAAGTCATCCACGAGGCCATGCGCACCGTCGACCCCGATGAGCGCAATGCCCTCTATCGGCGGGCGCAGGAGATCGTCTATCTCGAAGATCCGGGAGCCGTCTGGCTTTACGACAACTACCATGTGGTAGCCGCACGCTCCAACGTGGCCGGGCTCACCGCGTCTCCTCTGGGGCTAGTCACCTTCGAACAGGCGAGCATCTCGTCCAAATAGCCCCCGTGCTTCGTTACGTATCACGGCGCCTGTTCGAGACCTTTCTCGCACTTCTGGGGACATCCCTCTTCGTCTTCTCGATGATCCACCTGATCCCGGGCGACCCGGCGCTCATGGTTGCCGGGTTGGAAGCGGGTCCGGAGGTCGTCGAGCAGATTCGCCGAGAGCTCGGGCTCGATCGGCCCCTTCATGTTCAATACGGCAGCTTCGTAGCCGATGCCCTCAGAGGCGATCTGGGAGTTTCCATCCGCACGGGCTATCCCGTCGCCGAGGAGATCCTCGACAGGTTCCCCTACACTCTCGGAATCGCGGTGGGCGGCACGGTGCTCGCCACCGTCGGAGGAATGCTGACCGGAATCGTCGCGGCGATGAAGCACAATCGGTTCTGGGATGGCTCGGTCATGGTGCTGTCGCTGCTGGCGGTCTCGACTCCGTCGTACTGGCTTGGCCTCATGCTGATGCTGGTGTTCTCGCTGTCACTCGGGTGGTTTCCCTCGATCGGCATTCGAACCCCGGCGCACTACGTGCTGCCCATCGTGACGCTCGGGGCGCAGTCGGGAGGAACCATCTCGCGAATGACGCGCTCGGCGATGCTGGATGTCCTTGGCCAGGAGTACGTCCGCGCCGCGCGAGCTCGCGGGCATCGCGAGAACAGCGTCATCCTGCGCCACGCCCTCAAGAACGCTCTCATCCCCGTCATCAGCATCGTTGGACTGCGTTTCGGACAGCTCCTCGCGGGAACCGTTCTCGTCGAGAGCGTATTCGCCATTCCCGGTGTGGGCCGGCTTCTGGTGGACGCCGTGCTCTGGAGGGATTATCCGATGGTGCAGGGTACGATGCTCTTCGTCGCCAGCGTGTTCGTGGTGGTGAACAGCCTTACCGACGTTCTCTACGCGGTAGTGGATCCGCGAATCCGGGTGACGTCGCCATGAGCTCCGAGGCTTTTCGCCGTTTCCGTCGCAACCGCGCCAGCGTCTTCAGCGCAGCGGTCATCTTCGTTTTCGGCATCACTGCCATCTTCGCGCCCTGGCTCTCTCCTTACGGTCCGCTGGAGCAGGATCTGGAGAACAACTACGCGGGGCCCAGTCCTTCGCATCTTCTGGGAACGGACGACCTGGGCCGCGACATCCTGAGTCGGCTCATCTACGGATCTCGCGTCTCCCTCTTCATCGCGCTCTCGAGCGTGGGGCTGGGTCTCGTCGTGGGAACGATGCTCGGCCTCGTGGCGGCTTATTACCGCGGCGTCGTCGATTCCATCATCATGCGGGTGATGGACGTGCTCCTGGCCTTGCCCAGCATCCTCCTCGGGATCGCGATCGTCGTGGTGCTGGGAAACGGCGTGCGCAATACCGTGATCGCGGTGGCGGTCTTCTCCGTGCCTACTTTCGCTCGCCTCGTGCGAGGCTCGGCCCTTTCCATTCTCGAGCGGGACTACGTGATGGCGATCCGGGCGCTCGGGGCTTCGGTGCGCCGCATCGTTCTCGGTCATGTGCTCCCCAACGCGCTCACGCCCCTCGTCGTGCAGAGCACTCTCCAACTGGGAGTGGCGATCCTCATCGCCTCGGGCCTCTCCTTTCTCGGACTGGGCGTGCAGCCGCCCGATCCCGAATGGGGCGCGATGCTGAGCAAGGGAAGAGAGCTCGTCCGCTCGACTCCGGTCGCCGCCTTCGCTCCCGGGTTCGCCATCACGCTCGTCGTCTTGAGTTTCAGCTTGCTGGGGGATGGCCTCAGGGACGCTCTCGATCCGACGATGGATCGACGCGTTTGACCAGGTTTGCGTCTCTTCGCGCGGATCGAGATACTTTCCTCGTGCCAACGGTTGCCTTCACGCCAAATCTGAAGCGCCACCTGGAGTGTCCGGAGGTCGAGGTTTCCGCGGGAACGCTGGCCTCGGTGCTGGAGAAAGTGTTTCGCGAGAACCCGGGGCTCAGGAGCTACATCCTCGACGAACACGGTCGCTTGCGACAACACGTCGCCGTGTTCGTTGGCGGAGAGCTCATCCGGGATCGCGTGCGTTTGACGGACGAGGTCGGCGCCGACCAGGACGTCTTCGTCATGCAGGCCCTTTCCGGAGGGTAGTGGGTGGCAAAGAGAATCTACATCGGTACGCGAAAGGGGCTGTTCGCTTTCGAGCGAGAGTCCGAGGGAAAATGGACGATCGTCGAGACCGCATTCCTCGGGGATCCCGTTCCCATGGTGCTTCCCGATCGTCGTGATGACGTGCTTTATGCGGCGCTCGATCTGGGGCACTTCGGCTCGAAGCTTCGTCGCTCACGGGATTCCGGCAAGAGCTGGCAGGAGGTGGCCATCCCCGAGTATCCAAGTGTCGAGGGGGACGAAGCCGACAGAGCACCTGCCTTGAAGTTGATTTGGTGTCTGGAGGCGGCGGGGGACGATTCGCCCGGCTCGCTGTGGGCGGGTACGGCACCGGGCGGTTTGTTTCGAAGCGACGACCGCGGCGAAACCTGGCAGCTCAACGCGCCGCTCTGGGAGCAGCCGGATCGGGCGAAATGGTTCGGAGGCGGATACGACGTTCCCGGGATCCACTCCATCTGCGTCGATCCCGAGGACAGCAAGCGCGTCGTGGTCGGCGTTTCCTGCGGCGGAGTGTGGATCACCGAGAACGCGGGCTCGTCGTGGCGGTGTAGCACGACGGGAATGTATGCAGAGTACATGCCTCCCGAGCGACGGGAAGATCCGGCGATCCAGGATCCACACCGAATCGTCCAGTGCCGCTCCGCCAAGGATACGTTTTGGGCCCAGCATCACAACGGGGTGTTTCGCTCCGAGAACGGTGGGGCGAGCTGGCAGGAGATTCACGCTCAGCCGTCGTCTTTCGGCTTCGCCGCGGCCATCCACCCGGACGATCCTGATACCGCGTGGCTCGTGCCGCTCGTCAAGGACGAGCACCGAGTGCCGGTCGCCGCCGCAGTCGTCGTGGCGCGGACGCGAGACGGGGGCCGGAGCTTCGAAGTCCTGCGCCAAGGCTTGCCCCAGGAGCACGCCTACGACGTCGTGTTTCGGCACGGCCTGGATGTCGATGGCACGGGCGATTTACTGGCGATGGGCTCCACCACCGGCTCGCTCTGGGTGAGTGAGGACCAGGGAGAATCCTGGCAGACGCTATCGACTCATCTTCCGCCGATTTACGTCGTGCGATTCGGGCCGGGTTGAGCCCCAGACAAGAGGGGTTAAACGAGGGATTTCCAGAGAAGAGGAGATAACCGAAATAGGGAGATAGTCGGGAAGGCGAACGAGAAGCCGAGAACCAGTCGCTATTGAGTTACGTGCTATAAGGAGCCGTTTCTTTAACTCCAAATCCCCTCATCCCCGTTGATACACCAGGATTCCCAAATCTTCACTCTTTCAGTTGATCGCGCAGGCCCAGGTTCCGAATGAGGCGGTGAAGATAATTGGGATGGAGCCCGAGAAGTTTCGCGGCCTCGGTGATGCTCCCGTCGCCGCGCGACACCGCGTCCAAGATCAGCTCTTTTTTCTTCTGCGCGACCGCCTCGTGATAACCCGCCGGCACTGCACCGGGAGTCGTCTTCGACTCGAGGAGCATTTCCGGAAGATCGTCGGGAACGATTTGCTCTGTCGCGCCGAGCACCACGGCCCTTTCCATGGTGTTCGCGAGCTCTCTGATGTTCCCCGGCCAATCGTACCGTTCGAGTATCGCGAGCGCATCGGGGGAAATGCCCGACAGAGGACGTTTGACGCGCTGGGCGAAATCAGCGGCGTAGAATCGGGCGAGAAGCCCGATATCTCCCCGGCGCTCACGTAGCGGTGGGAGCTTCACTCGGACGACGTTCAACCGGAAGAAGAGATCCTCGCGAAAGTTTCCCTTTTTTACTTCGGCTTCGATGTCGCGGTTCGTCGCGGCGACGAGACGTATGTCGATGGAGATAGGCTTGGTCCCGCCAACGCGCTCGAACTCACGATCCTGGAGCACCCGTAGAAGTTGCGCCTGCAACGCCGGAGGAAGCTCGCCGATCTCGTCGAGGAAAACCGTACCCCCATGGGCGAGCTCTAGCTTTCCCTTCTTCTGCTGGATCGCTCCGGTGAACGCCCCCCTCTCGTGACCGAAGAGCTCGCTCGCCAACAGATTCTCGTTGAGGCCGGTGCAATCGACCTTGACGAACGGCCCATTGCGTCGGGGACTGCTCCAGTGGAGCGCCCGTGCGGCGAGCTCCTTGCCCGTGCCGCTCTCGCCTTCGACGAGCACTGTGGCATCGGTCGGCGCGGCGCGGGCGAGGAGCTTCTGCACGGCCTTCAGCCGCGGGCTCTCTCCCACCATGTCGTGCTCGAGCTCGAACTCGGTCTGGAGCCTACGGTTCTCGGCCCGGAGCTTTCCGAGCTCCTGCGACATCGCCAGAGCGTTCGCCGCGACAGACGAGAGCCCGACGAGCAGCTCGAGCTGGGATTCCTGAAACTCTCCGGCGGGATCGCGGGCATCGAGATAGATCGCACCAAGTACTCGGTCGCCTGCGACCAGAGGGAGACAGACGAGCGATGATATGCCGGAACCGACGAGGCTCTTGCCCTTGAGCTCCTGAGAGACCCGATTGCTCAGAAGCGCGGTCTTTTCCGCGAAGACTTTTGAGAGCGCCGAACGGCTCACCGGGAACGCTTTGGGCTCTCCGCGATGGTGCCTGACGCGGTACGTCGCTGATTCGATCTCGTCGGGAGACGATCCCACCAGGATGGCACCCCGCTCGGCAGGTGTGACCTGGAAGAAACGGTCAAGTATTTGCTCGGGAAGCGTCTCGTCATCGGCTCGGCCGAGAAGCCGGATGATTCCCAGCGTTGCCACGAGAGCTCGTTTCGTATCCTCCTCCGGAGGCAACCGCTGGAGTCGCTCCGAGTCCAGGTACAGCGCTTCGTCACTACGCAGCTGCACCGTTTCCCTGGCGTCGAGTGGAGTGTCGTCAAGCTGGATCCCATCCGCCGGCGCGACTTCCCCATCGACGAACAGCAGCGAGGAGCCGCCGAGAGTCAACCGGTCGCCGGCCCGGAGTAGCCGCTCGGTCACGGGAATGCCGTTCACGAACGTTCCGTTGTGGCTGCCGTTGTCGAGAACGACGAAGCCTTCGGCGCTCCGCTCGAGCGTGCAGTGGCGGCGCGAGACCCACTGCGTGTCGATGACGATGTCGTTTTCCGATTCTCGACCGATGCTGGTGCGGTCTCCTTCCAGTGAAAAGCTCCGGCCCGCCACCGGGCCGCTGAGCGCCACAAGCATCGGTTTCATGATGTACCGGACCTTAGGCGACCTGACGGGACGGGGGAACCGTCCTCCGGCGCCTATCCGATCGGATAGTACAGCGAACCAGAAGGATAGCGCGACACCGGCGCAGGAGGCCCGGAACGTGAACTTTTGTCCTGGCACGTCTCTTGCTCCTTTGGTCTCTGGTTCGATTCGAAAGGAGCGTGGTTGGTGAAGTCGATGGTGCTGACGAATCTCATCGCCCGGCCCGTCAGGACTTTGGCGAGCGTCGTGGGCATCGCTCTCGCGGTGGTTTTGATTCTCGTCACGGTCGGCCTCGCGCGGGGCATGCTTTCGAGCTCGGGCGAGCGCGAAGCGAATCTGCGGGCCGAGATCCTTTTCTTGCCGCCCGGAGGACTGGGAGCCGGCTTGACCACGATGCCGCTAACCCTTCCGATCGCTTATGCCAATGCGATTGGAGAAGTCGAGGGCGTCGCTGCGACGACGCCCGTGGCGCGTTACGTCCGGAGCGGAGCTCGGGGCATCGGCTTCGAGCTCATCGAAGGCGTCCGATTCACCGGTGACAGTGACCTCGCGGGTTACCCGGAAGTCACGGGGCTGGCTATCTTCCAGGGTCGGCTGCCCGAGACTCACGACGAGATCGTGGTCGACCCCCAGCGTGCCCGAGATCCCGACGCCGCGCTCGGCTCGACGATGGAGCTTCTCGGCCGCGAATTTCGTGTCGTCGGCGTGTACCGTCCGGAGATGGGAGCCCGCATCAAGATGTCGCTAGAGAGTATGCAGGAGCTTCTTGGAGCCGACGAACGCTGCTCGTGGATTCTCATCCGCACGGAACGGGAGGCAAACCTCGAGGACGTCGCTCGCCGGATCGAGGCGCGGTTCCCCGGAAATCAGATCGTATTCACCCGCGACATTCCGGGAATGTGGGCTCAGGGTATGCCCAGCCTCGACGTGTTCCTAAACGTTGTGGTCTCCCTCTCGGTTTTCATAAGCGGCCTCACCGTCTTTCTCTCGCTCTATACAGCCATCACCGAACGAACCCGAGAGATTGGAATCCTCAAGTCGATGGGGGGATCGAAGGCGTTCATCGTCGCGCTGATCGAATCGGAGGTGTTTATGGTCGCCGGGCTGGGAATCCTTCTGGGAATCGGTGCCGCTGTCGCCACGGGCTGGGCGATCACCGCGGGAACCTCGCTAGTCGTCCGCCTCGACTGGGAGCTGACACTCGCCGCATCGGCCCTCGCCTTGGCCGGCGGCGCGCTCGGCGCGCTTTATCCCGCCCTCAAAGCGGCTCATCAAGATCCCGTGGAGGCACTGTCGTATGAATAGCATCGCCGTCTCTCAGAAGGTGGAAATGGCCACACCGCCTAAGCGAGTCGCGGCTCTCGAAGCCGTAACGGTCACCAAGTCCTATCGTGTGGGTAAGCTCGACGTCCGAGCATTGCGCGGCGTCAGCCTGCGTGTGGAGGCCGGTGAGTTCGTGGCCATCATGGGACCATCGGGCTGTGGAAAGTCGACTCTGCTCCACGCGTTCGGCGGGCTCCTGAGCCCCACCTCGGGCAAAGTGCTGATCGAAGGTGCCGTTCTCTCGTCGCTCACCGATGCGGAGCGTACGGACTTGAGACGCCGTCGGCTCGGCATCGTTTTCCAGAGATACAACCTCTTGCCCACCTTGACGGTGGACGGAAACTTGCGTCTTGCGCAGCATATCTCGCTCGGGCGCAACGAGGCCCGGCACGGTGCCGATCGGAGACGCGAGATTCTCTCCATGCTCGGAATCCTGGGCAAACGAGATCATCGTCCCCTCGAGCTCTCCGGGGGTGAGCAGCAGCGGGTGGCGCTCGCCCGTGCCGTGCTCCACCGTCCAGCCATTCTGCTCGCTGACGAGCCGACGGGAAGTCTCGACTCGGAGAGCTCCAGCGTCGTGCTCGAGACGTTGAAGCGGGTTCATCGGGAGCTCAGCCAGAGCATCGTGCTCATCACGCATGACATCGACGTTGCCGATGCCGCGGAGCGGGTCGTTTTGATGAAAGACGGAAGGATCGAGCCATGACGGCGGTCTTGTTCTCGGTTCTGGTCCTGGCGCAGTCGCACGAGGGTGATCTCTTCGCGAGGATGCGCGCGCGTCAACAAGAGGTCTCCAGACTTGCGGCCGTGATCGAGCAGGTCAAATCCTATCCCCAGCTCGGTATCGACGACCCTGCCGAGCGGGGTCGGCTGTATCTCGAGCGAAGCCGACGGGGTGAGACGAAAGTGCGGCTGGAAATCACCGCTCCGGAGACACGAATCCTGATTTCGAGCAACGGTGGTTATCTCCTCTACCAGCCCCGCATCAAGCAGGCGGTCGAAGGGGCGCTCTCCGGGGGCGGTAAGAAGGCCTTGTTCTCCGGGCTTCTCACCGGCTCGTCCGGGGCGGCGCGGCAGCTCGAACGTGACTACACGGTCGAAGAGATCGACGGGACCCACCTTCGGTTCCAAGCGAAAGCCGGCGCCGAGGTGCACTGTGAGCAGATCGATTTGTGGCTCGACGTTAGAAGCGGACTTCCCGCACGCCAGAGCTGCCGCGAGGCCAATCAGAGTGTCATCACGATCTCGCTCACGGAGATCGAGGTCGACGGCAAGCTGCCCGAGGGAGTATTCGAGATCGACCTTCCCCCGGACGTGGAGCGAGTCAAAGGCTAGGACATGAAGACATGAAGAAGGCACTGGGTTGCGTTGTGGGGGCTTGGATCGCCGCGAGCGTGGATGCCGCCACCCTTGACCGCGAGACGCTGCGGGCATTCGACCACTACGTGGAGCTTACCGAGCGACGTATCGAGGACGAGCTCGGATCCAGGAGCGGCTTCCTCGTCCAGGACTTTCTACCGCCCGCTCAGGCGGCGGAGGCCCGGCGAGTAATGAGCGAAGGGAACGTCTACACGGCCAAGCTCGTCACCACGGATGGCGACGGCAGGTCGATCGAAGTTCCGGATGGCATGGTGCACCACTGGGTCGGTGGCGTATTCGTCCCCGGGGTGCGACTCGACGAGCTGGTGCGATGGATTCAGGATTACGACGAGCAACATCGTTACTTCGATGAGGTGGAAGCCTCACGGCTCGTTTCGCACGACGGAGACGAGTTCTGCATCTATCTGCGCTTACGTCGCAAGAAGATCGTCACCGTGTACTACAACACCGAGCATACCGTCCGGTACCGAAGACACGGCGAGGGGCGCGTTTCGAGCCAGAGCCATTCCACGCGAATCGCCGAGATCGCCGCGGCGGGGACCGAAGCGGAAAGGGAAAAGTCGATCTCAGAGGATCGCGGCTTCCTTTGGCGCCTGAACTCTTACTGGCGATTCAAAGAAGAAGACGGCGGTGTCCTCGTCGAGTGCGAGTCGGTCAGCCTCAGCCGCTCGGTCCCCCTTGGCTTCCGATGGATCGTCGGGCGTTACCTCGATTCGGTTCCCCGCGAATCGTTGAGGGCAACACTCGCCCCCATCCGCGACGCTCTAGGATCGGTCCGAACCGAAGAGTAGAGAGGTCTTCTCGACTATTGACTGTCAACTGTGAACGGACGCGCCGCCCCGTTCCACTCGATTGAGCCCAGCCATTTGGGTTCATCGCGCCCGAACCGGGGACAGCTCGGATAGACCCGGTGAGCGCTCGCGCTGAAGCGTGTCGGCGACTTGCTCCATCTCGCGCATCGCCCGCAGGAGATTGAGCCCCGCGACCTTCTTTACCTCATCGTCGGTGTAGCCGCGCTCGAGAAGCTCGGCGAGAAGGGCGGGAAACCGGGTGATGTCGTCGAGCCCCTCCGCCATGGAAGGTCCTCCGGCATCGTAATAGTCGGAGCCTAGACCCACGTGGTCGATCCCCGCAACTTTCCTGATGTGGTCGATATGGTCGGCGACGTCGGCAAGGGTTCCGCGCGGTGGCGGGTTTCGCGACACCCAGTCCTGGAGCCTTCGGTCGATTTCCCGTACGTCATCGAGCTCGGCCCTGAGCGACTCCGCGACCTCGTCGCGACGTCGCGCCCAGAGAGGCTCGTCGGCCGAAAGCCCCATCTCCGGCCCGAGCCCGCTACGGGCCGACTCGGGCGTGGGCACGATGTAACCCGGGATGAAGTTCACCATGACGACGCCGCCGTTCTCCGCTACGAGACGGAGAACGTCGTCGGGGACGTTTCGAGGATGGGCGTTCAAGGCTCGAGCGCTGGAGTGCGAGAAGATCACCGGTGCGCTGCTCACCCTGAGAGCATCCTTCATCGTATCCGCGCTCACGTGGGAGAGATCCACGAACATGCCGAGCCGGTTCATCTCGCGCACCACCTCCTCGCCGAACTCGGTGAGCCCTCCGTGCCGGGCGAAATCGGTGGCGGAATCGGCCCAATCGGTCGTCAGGAAATGAGTGAGTGTCATGTAGCGCGCGCCGAGAGCATGCACCATGCGCAGGGCGGCGAGCGAGCCCTCGATGGCATGGCCGCCTTCGATGCCGATGAGAGACGCGATCTTCCCCTCGCGATGAAGACGAACGACGTCGTCCGCCGTCCGAGCGAGCTCGAGCTCGGGGTAGCGAGCCACGAGGCGGTAAATCATGTCGATCTCGCGCAGGACTTGCCGGAGCGCCGTGCCTTCCAGCATGAAGGAAACATCCACATAGGCCGACCAGAACTGCCCGCCCAGCATTCCCTCGCGCAGTCGCGGGAGATCGGCGGGCATCTCTACTTGAACATCACGGAGATCGATCCGTTCGAGATCCCCGGCGGCGGCGTCGAGGAGAGAGCTGGGAAGATCGTTGTGCCCGTCGATGAGGGGCACCTCCTGGAGCAACCGACTCACGCGATCGAGCAACTCGGGCGACGGCGTCTGCGCCGATGCCACGACCGAGCTCCCGACCACGATCGCAACCGTTACCGCTTTCATGGCTGACCTCCGGCCGCGGTATTGTACCGGCAACGTCATCATGCCCGCGAAGACGAGGCTTTCGGCCGTGCTCGACCGGCTCGAGAAAGCGTACGGGCGTCCTTCGCCGAATCCCGCAAGAGGCCCGTTCGAGCTCGTCCTGTGGGAGAACGTCGCGTACCTGGTAAGTGACGAGCGTCGCCGCGACGCCTTCCGGGCTCTGAAACAGAGAGTTGGCACCGTTCCCCGAGACATCCTCGCCGCCTCGGATGACGTGCTCCACACGATTGCCGCCATGGGAGGGATGCATCCGGAAAGACGGGTCATCGTTCTACGCGAGATCGCCCAGAGGGCGGTGAAAGAGTTCGACGGAAAGCTCGATCGCGTGCTCGAGCTCCCGCTCGATCAGGCGCTCAAAGCTCTGCGGCGATTTCCGTCCATAGGAGCGCCCGGCGCCGAGAAGATTCTCTTGCTCTGCGGTGCTCGTCCTCTTTTTGCCCTCGAGTCCAACGGCCTCCGCGTCTTGCTTCGGCTCGGCTACGGCGAGGAGGAGAAGAGCTACGCGAAGACTTATCGGGCAGTTCGCGACGCGGTCGAGCGAGAGATCACCAAGAGCGCTCCGTGGCTCGTTCGGGCGCGAGAGCTCCTGAGACGACATGGTCAGGAGCTCTGCAAGCGCTCCGCGCCGCTGTGCGAGGCGTGCCCCATTCGGGAGAGCTGCCGTTATTGGGCAGAAATGTAGTATCATCTAAGAGACAAGTGATACTATGAAGCGCGCTCGAGCATCGTCCCCAAAAGCGTCGGGCCGGTTCGTGCTTCGGATTCGCCCAGGTGTTCACGCGGCCCTGAGGGAGGCCGCGGCCGACGCAGGGATATCATTGAACGACTACTGCGCTGGCAGGCTCGTTCTGCCGATCGGGAGCCCGAGCGCTTACGCGGGAGCCGCGAGTGTCGTCGAGCGGGCCGCGACGTTGTTCGGTGAGCGGCTCTTGGGGGTGGCCGCCTTCGGATCCTGGGCTCGAGGCGAGCTGTCGGAAGCCTCGGACGTCGATGTGCTGGTGGTGGTTGAAAATGAGGTCGCGCTCACTCGGACGCTCTACCGAACCTGGGATGAGACTCCCATCCATTGGGGAAGCCAGATCGTGGAGCCACACTTCGTCCACCTGCCACCGTCCGAGGCGACGGTCTCAGGTCTATGGTGTGAGGTCGCTGTCGACGGCGTCGTACTGTTCGAACGGGGCATGAGGCTATCCGCCCGACTGGTTCGGGTCCGGCACGACATCGTCGCCGGCCGCATCGTGCGGAAGCTCGTTCACGGTCAGCCCTATTGGGCCGAGGTTGCGTGACGATGCGAAATCGCGAGCTTGCCCGTGATTACGTGCGGCGCGCTGCCGTTCGGCTGCGCGCCATAGACGCCTTGTTCGAAGGCGAGAGCTGGGCCGACGTCGTCAGTGAATCCCAGGAGGCTGTGGAGCTCGCACTCAAAGGCCTTCTCCGGTCGTGCGGTGTGGAGGCGCCTCGAATCCACGACGTCTCGGACATCCTCCTCGCCGAAAGGCATCGGTTGCCCGCCGTCCTCGAACCGGACCTGGAACGGCTCGCCGAAATATCCAAGGAGTTGAGGCGCGACCGAGAGTTGGCCTTCTACGGTGCCGAGGACCTGATCCCCTCAGACTTCTACTCCCAAGACGACGCGGCCACGGCGCGGGAGGGTGCGAGATTCACGGTGGGGCTGGTCGAGCCCATCGTCATCCCCCGAGGTGATGGCTAGAACGTCAAGACGACTTTGGTGCAGCCTTCGAGCCGGCGATGGAAGAGATCATAGCCGCGAGGTCCCTCGCTGAGCGGGAGACGATGAGAGACGATCGATCGAAAGTCGTATTTTTTTCGCGCCACGAAGCTCAAGAGCGGAGCGATGAATCGGCGCGCGGGGCATCGGCCCGTCCGATACGTCAGGTTCTTGTCGTAGGCCTCGACGGGCGAAAAGGCGAATCGCGATTCGGTGTGCACGCCGACAACTGACAAGATGCCACCGGGGCGGATGAGATCGATCGCGAGCCGCGCGGCCTCGGGGCTTCCCACCGCTTCCAGCGCGGCGTCAGCGCCGCGGCCATCGGTTCGCTCTTTCACGACGGGAAGAGGATCGGTCGAGGAAGCATCGATGGGCTCACCGCCGAATCGCTTCGCGAGCGCGAGTCTCTCGGGAACGACGTCGATCGCGAGAACGGTTTCCGCTCCGCGCTCGCGGGCGCCGATGACCGCGAAGAGGCCGACGGGGCCGCAGCCAACCACGGCGACGGTTCGGCCCGGGCCAGCCTCCGCCATCTCGGCACAAAAGAATCCCGTCGCCAGAATATCTCCGGTGAAGAGCGCGGTCTCGTCGTCCACAGATTCGGGGACTCTGACCAAGGTCGTCTCGGCGAGCGGCACCCGCACGTACTCCGACTGTGCTCCGTGAAGGCCCTCGTCGTTCTCGATCCAGCCGAAGAGCTGTCCCTCGAGACAGCGACAGCTGAGGCCGCGGTTGCAGTAGAAGCACCGTCCGCAGCTCGTGGTGAAGGGAGATACGACGCGGTCGCCAGGCGATAGGTCTTTTACGGCTGCACCGGTCTCGACGATCTCCCCCAGGAACTCGTGTCCCATAACGGTCCCCGGCTCGATTCCTTTTTCTCGACCGAGATAGACATGGAGGTCTGAGCCGCATATGGCGCTCGTTCTGGTTCTCACGATGACGTCAGTTGAGCACTCGATCGAGGGCTCGGCGACGTTCTCGACAACGACCTCCCGCTCGGCGCGAAAGGTGAGGGCTTTCATGGCAAGATCTCCTCCAAGGCGGCGAGCCACCGTTCGGCCATCCGGATCTCGCCGTCCACGTTCGGATGCACTCCATCGTACGTCAATCGCGCCCCGTCGAAGCCGGTGTAGTGATCCACGATGCGAACCGAAGGATGTTCGCCGAGCCGCGCGATCTCCGCGTTCAACTCGCGGATGCGCCGGTTGGCGGACTCCGTCGTGGTCGGGATGATCTGGGCGATGAAAATTACCGGGCTCGGTTCCGTTGCGCTCGCGATATCGACCAGGCGAGACAGCTCCTCGAGCGTGCTTTCGACCGACTGTCGCTGAAACAGGTCGTTCGATCCGAGATGCACGAGGATTGCGTCGGGTCGTTGGTTCTCGACCCAGCCCGGCAAAGGCTCGAGAATCTCGTCGACTCTCCATCCCCAGTGTCCCTCGTGGTCGATATCGAAATCACTATGGGGTGGACCGCCCCGGTGGTTGCTCGTTTGCGTGCCCACGAAGTCCGTCGAATGACCTCTGGCCTTTAGGCTCTTCCAGAGTGGGCGACGGTAGCTGTCGTGCTCCGAGTCGGCTTGAGTGATGGAATCTCCCAACGGCATGATGCGGAACGGCGAGGCCGGAGCGACACTCGTCGTGGTCGCCGGTTGTTGGGCGACGGGGGTTTCCGATCCGCAGCCCGAGCCCGCGAGAATCGCTCCCGCGACGAAGCCGAATCGCGCTAGGATAGTGTGGGGCACGCGCAGGATCTTAGCAGCCTTGGACGAAGCCTCCTTGGTATAGAATGCGCGCGGCCATTTTGAGAGGTCTTTAGCCTTCCTGTTGAGCGGCCCGTCGCGGAAGCCGGCAGCTGAGGGAGTACCGGTCGACGACGGGCTCACCCCATGAGGCTCGTCGCGGAAAGGTGGAGCGCCACTCGTGAGGAGCGTTGAAGCGACCGAACGCGGGGTCATTCTCGATTTTCTCGAGCGAATCGACCGGCGGCTTCGCCTCGACGACGTATTGAGATCGCTGAGCCAGGCGCTCTGGGCCCTCCCGGGTTTCCTGATCGCGGCGAAGCTCTGGGGTCCAATTTTCCTCGCCATCTATGGCGCCGTCCTTCTCGGGTATCTCCTCTGGGTGTACCGGCGGACGTCGAGGCAAAAAGGTCTCGAGCGTTCCGCGGTGGTCGCCGACAGCCGGGCGGACTTGAAGGATGCTCTCAAGAGCTCTCTCGCTTTTCTCGGCCTTCCGGAGCGAAGCGAATGGATGATCTATCAAATCGGCCGGACGGCCGCGGTGGCCGAGGGTCTGGATGGTCCCGAGATCGCGCCGCACTCCTTGCCTCGCGCTTTTTATCACGCGTCGGGACTGGCCGCGATCGTGGCGGCTGTCATCACATTGGGCCCGCTCTGGTTTCCCAGCGGGGCAGGCGTTGGGTTTTGGCCGTTCGGCCAAAGGGGGGAGCCAGAAACGATGGCGGAGCTCCTCGACGAACCAGCCGAGGATCTGGTCGTTCCCGAGATCCCGCCGAATGAGGAAGCCGCGTCGCAGCTTCGTGAGCGAAACCTGGATCTCGCAGAGTCGCTGAGGAAGCTCGAGGAGACTCAGGAGGCCCTTGCGGCCAGCCGCGTGGACATGGAGAAACTCCACGGCGATTTCGAGCGTCTGGCCGAGGAGCTGGGTTCCTCGGCGACGCTATCCGAGCTCGCGGAAGCACTCGGGGCTCAGAATGCGGAACAAGCCGCGGAGCTGCTGCGCCAGCTCGCGGAGCGGCTTGCGGAATCAGGGAGCCCAGAAGAGCTCCAAGCCCTTCTCGAAGCTCTCGAGAACGCGAGCGTTCAGCAGGCGGACCTCGCGCAGCTTCTCGAGCAGCTCGCGAACGCTTCGGCGAACACCGATCCCCAGAGTCTGGCTGAGATGATGGAAGCCCTTCGCCAAACGGCCGACCAGCTCGAATCGATGGGTCAGCAAATGGGCCAGCAGCCCCTCGACGAGATGAGCGGCGAGGCGATGCAGTCGCTCCAGGCTTCGCTCGGTCAGCAGCAGCAAGCCCCGGGTCAGCAGTCGACGGGTCAGCAACAGCAGCAGGCCGGAGGACAGGCGATGGCGAGTGCCTCGGGCATGATGACTCAGCTTCAAATGGCGCAGATGCAGGGCGATCCCTCGAACGCGGTTCCGATGGACGCGGGGCCGGCGGGCGACGCGACGGGACCGGGTGGCGCTGGCGAAGAGCAGGTTATGGGAGAGGCGACGACGCTCGACGTCCAGCTCGAGATGGAGATTCTCAAGGCAGAAGAGCGCGACCAGCCCGTACCCGAGGAGATCTTCGAACGCTTGTCTCGCGAAGAGAAGTCCACGCTGAACTACGAGGCGGTCTCACCGCGCGGATCCTACGCCGATGAGAAGGCACTGTCGCACGAGGCCGTGCCTTGGCCCTACCGGGCCCTCGTCAAACGCTATTTTCTTTCGCTTGTTGCCATTTCCGAAGCGAAAGCGGAGTCGAGCAATCAGAAATGATCGAGATAGAGAAAGAGATCGGACAGTTCCACAAACAATATCGGGTCGTTCTGGAGGAGATATCCCGCGTCATCGTGGGGAACGAGGAGATCGTGAGCGGCATCATGACTTGCCTGCTCACCCGCGGGCACGTTCTGCTCGAGGGGATACCGGGCCTGGGGAAGACGAAGATCGTGCAGACCCTCGCCGATGTCCTCAACCTCAAGTTCAACCGCATCCAGTTCACCCCCGACCTCATGCCCGGAGACATCATCGGGACGAACGTGGTGCGGGAGACCGAGCTTGGAGAGAAGTACCTAGACTTCCAGCCCGGCCCCATCTTCTGTAACTTGCTCCTCGCCGATGAGGTGAATCGAGCCACTCCAAAGTCGCAGTCCGCGTTGCTCGAAGCCATGCAGGAAAAGAGTGTTTCGGTGGGGAAGGTGACGCACCGGCTCGAGGAACCGTTCTTCGTGATGGCTACTCAGAATCCGATCGAGCTCGAGGGTACCTACCCGCTTCCCGAGGCTCAAATGGACCGGTTTCTGTTCAAGCTGAAGATCGTCTATCCCAACATGAAAGAGATGCACGAGATCATGGATCGGACGACGCAAGTGGAAGAGCCGGTCGCGAGAGCGGTGCTCGAAAGGGGTGACGTCCTGGAGATGCGAAAGACGGTGCTTTCGGTCCCCATCGCGAAGCCGGTGCAGGACTATGCGATCCGTTTGACTCTGGCCACCCACCCAAACGCGCCTCAGGCCCATCCTCTGACCAACAAGTACGCCCGTTTCGGCGCGAGTCCCCGCGGCACCCAGGCACTCGTCCTCGGGGGCAAGGTACAGGCGCTTCTTCATGATCGGGCCCACGTCGCCTGTGAAGACATCCGCGCCACCGTATTCGGCGCTCTCAGGCATCGAATCCTCTTGAACTTCGAGGGCGAAGCGGAGCACGTCGACACGGACGACATCCTGCGGGAGATCGTCCGCGACACGCCCGAGTCCCCGTAGTCGAGGCCCCGCTCGAGTACCCCGGTTCGGAGTAGCGGCTCGCTCTCTCTGCCGCCGGAAGAATGGCAGCGATAACACGAGGCGAGGTTTGAAACCAGCATGGGCGCCTTTTAGTATCAGCCGATTCAAAATCAAGGAGGACGCCAATGCAGCGAGTGGCGATCGTGTTTTTGCTCCTGAGTGCCTGCGCCAGCCCGGACGTGCCCAACCGAGGCATCGACTTGGAGGCGGCGAGCATCATCGATCTCAGCTATACCTACGACGAGGAAACTCTTTATTGGCCCACCTCGCCCACGAAGTTCGAGCTCCAAGAGCTAGCTTACGGGCCAACCGATTCGGGCTATTTCTATTCGGCTTATTCGTTTTGCACGCCGGAGCATGGGGGGACCCATATCGACGCACCCATCCACTTCTCGGAGAACGGGCGCACCGCAGGCCAGATTCCCGTCGACCAGCTCGTCGCGCCGGGGGTGGTCATCGACATGTCGGAGGAGGCGGCCGACGATCCCGACGCGCTTCTCGGAGTCGAGACGATCGAGGCTTGGGAGCAGCGCAACGGATCGATTCCCGCGGGCGCCATCGTCATCCTGCGAACCGGCTGGGGAAAAAGGTGGCCCGACGCGCGTTCCTATCTCGGCGACGACACGCCCGGGGACGCGAGCAACCTGCATTTCCCTTCCTACGGTGAAGCGGCGGCACGTTACCTCGTGGGCGAGGTGGCGGTGGGCGCTCTGGGCGTCGATACGGCGAGCGTCGACACGGGGCAATCGACAGATTTCATCGTTCACCAGATCGCGGCTGCGGCGAATGTGCCGAGCCTGGAGAACATCGCGCGGGCGGATGAGCTTCCCGAGAAGGGCTTCTACGTCGTCGCCCTCCCGGTGAAGATAGGGAAGGGTTCCGGCGGGCCGGTCAGAGTGCTCGCGATTGTGCCATGAGCGACGGGTCGCATAGGATGCCGCCGGGGTAAAACAATGTCGAGAATCTTTCTTCTGGCCTGGCTTCTGATCTGGCTGTCCGCTTGCGCCGAGGTCGAGGCGCCCTCCATGGTGCACGACGATACGAGAGCGACCGCGTTCGTAGACGTCAACGTCGTTCCCATGGACAGCGAGCGGGTGTTGGAAGGACAGACGGTCATCGTGCGGGATGGCCGAATCGAGGCCCTGGGAGCTTCTTCGGAAATCGACGTTCCCGCCGGGGCGGAACACATCGAGGGCTCCGGAAGATACCTGATGCCCGGCCTTGCGGAGATGCATGGGCATCTTCCGAGTCCGAACATGCCGCCCGAGGTCACCGAGGACGTGCTCTTTCTCTACGTTGCCAACGGCGTCACGACCGTGAGGGGCATGCAAGGGGACCCGTCGCAGCTCGAGCTCCGCGAGCGGATCGAGGCGGGTGAGCTCATCGGACCCATGCTCGTCCTCGGAAGTCCGTCCATGGCGGGAGACCGGGTCGAGACCGTAGAAGACGCAAGGCGACTCGTGAAGGAGTACGAGGAAGCGGGATTCGATATGATCAAGGTCCACGAGGGTTTGTCTGCCGACGTCTACGCTGCCATCGCCGACACAGCGCGTGAGCTCAACATCCCCTTCGGTGGTCACGTGACCGACCACGTCGGTCTCTTCGAGGCGCTCGAAGCCGGGCAGACGACGATCGACCATCTCGACAACTTCATTGAATCACTGGTCCCCGAAGAGCGGATGCCAGAGGAGCCGCCGGGGCTGCGCGGAGTGGGCAGGATCCTCGACCTGGTGGACGAATCCCGCATGGATCGCGTCGTTCAGGCAACGCGCGACGCAGATGGCTCGGTCGTTCCCACAATGGTTCTCTGGGAGAGCGGTATCTTCGCCACCAGGCCGTCGGCGGAGCTTCTGGAAGAGCGGAACGAGGTGCGCTACGTGCCGCCCGAAATGGTTGCGCGCTGGGTCGAGGCGGTCGACGAGTCTCAGGCCAATGCGAATCCCGAGACGCAGCGGGGGATCGCGGAGCTCCGGCGCCGCATCCTTCTCGCGCTCCACCGAGGCGGCGTGCGAATCCTGTTGGGGACGGATTCACCTCAAATCTTTAGCGTGCCTGGCTTTTCGATTCACCGTGAATTGGCTCTGTACGTCGAAGTCGGGTTGACCCCTTACGAGGTGCTTCGGTCGGGAACGCGCGTGGTAGGCGAGTACCTCGGCCGGGATATCGGATCGGTCGAAGTCGACAAGCGGGCCGACCTCATTCTCCTCGAGGCCAATCCGCTCGAAGATGTGGCTAACGTGGCCAAACGCGTCGGGGTCATGGTTGCGGGACGGTTCTTGCCGGAGCAGGAGATCCAGGAAAGACTCGCGGCGATTGCTTCGAGATATGCGACCGCTGGGGGTACCGAGTAGAGCTCCGGGTGCGCGCTTGTCCCGTGACATAAAGGGCCGCGCTTTCGGCCGGTCTAGATTCTTCGTACAGGAGGCAATCATGAAACTCCCTTTGTTTCTTCTCGACGAGTGGCTCGAGCGGCACGAGAGCACGACTCGGTTCAACTTGGCGGCGAGTACCGGGCCTTCGTGGCGGCTCGAAGAACTCCTCGAGCTTATGACCGAGGACGAGAAGGACAGGCTCTATCGCACGCCACTGACCTACTGCCCGGGCACGGGAGCGGAGTCGCTGCGAGAGGCCATCGCATCCATGTACGGGGCCGAGGCGAAAGAGATTCAGATCGTTACCGGTGCTTCCGAAGCGCTGCTGTCGCTCTTCTATCTCGCCGCGGAGCCGGGGGCCAACGTCGTCGTATCGCAGCCGTGCTTTCCGCCGATGGCGACGGTTCCCGAGTCCCTGGGCCTCGAGGTGAGGCGCTACACCCTTCGCCACGAAGACGGCTTTAACATCGACCCCGAAGCCGTCGAGCATCAGGTGGATCGGAACACCAAGCTCGTTCTGGTGAACTCACCGCACAACCCCACGGGGACCACGGTGTCGGAAGAGGCTCTCCGGCATCTCGACTCCTTCTGCTCGAAACGTGGGGTCCAGCTCGTCGTGGACGAGGTCTACCACCCGATCTATCGAAACGACGCCCCGCGTTCCGCCGCGGAGCTCACCGAAGCGACCGTGCTCGGCGATTTCTCCAAAGCCTTCAGCCTCGCCGGTCTTCGTACCGGGTGGGTGGTGGAGCGAGACCCGGAAAGACGCAAGCAATACTGGAATGCGAGAGCCCACTTCAGCATTTCCAACAACTTCCCCGGGGAGCTTCTGGCCGAGGTAGCCGTCAGGAACCGGGACGTAGTTTTCGAGCGGGCTCGAACCGTCTCGGAGACCAACTTGGCGCTCCTCGATGGCTTCTTTGGCGAGAATTCCGATCATCTCGAGTGGGTTCGTCCTGCGGGGGGCATGACCGGGTTCCCCCGTCTCGTTCTAGCGGCGGATGCCAGAACGTTTTGTGAGGCTGCCGCCGCGCGCGGCGTGCTCCTGGCTCCGGGAGACTGCTTCGGGGTTCCGAATCACTTTCGTCTCGGCTTTGGCGCGTGCACCGAACGATTCGACCAGGCGCTCGTTGGCGTTTCCGAGGCCCTGTCGGAGGCGATGGCGTCGTCGAGCCACCGATGAGGGCGATCGGCCCCGGAGGCAGGCTGAGGGTTGCGGCCTTTGTAGGCGCTCTGGCCGTCCGGTGCGGGGACGGTCGAGCTCCGACGAGCCCAATCCGCTTCAGGAGAGTTGGTACTGCTTCCGGAGCTCGCCTTCGAGATCGTGCCCCCGAGCTAGGACGAGGTCGGGAGCCGAAGATGGCGGCCGAGAGCGGCCGAAAGCGGCCAGAGCGCGAAGCCGAGGACGCCCACGACATACCAGAGCTTATCTGGGCCGAAATGCTCGTAGATAAGAGTTCCGCCGAAGGGGGCAAGGATGAAGGCCAGGGAAAACGCCGTCGTGTAGAGGCCCATGTACTGACCTCGATAGCCCGCCGCGGCTCTTTGGGCCACGACCACGTTGAGCATGGGTAGGGCGAGCATTTCACCGAGCGTCCAGATGGCAACGGTGAGGGCGAGCCACCAGAGTGTTGCGCCGAACGGCATGAGTCCAAACCCAGCGCACAAAAGGAATGCACCGGCTCCGACGAGCTGCATCCCTTCCCGATCACTCACCGCTTGAATCAGGATCATCTCGAACACCACGATGAGAAGTGCGTTGAAGGACAAGAGATAGCCGATCGCGTCCTCGCGAAAGCCAGCGCGCTCGTTCAGATACAGCGGAAACGTGCTGAAGATCTGAAAGAGAACCGCTGCCATGAGAATCACGAGCCCGAGGAGTGCCAGATAGGGGAGGTCGCGAAGGGGTGACCCGCCCGTCGTCTCGTGGCTTTCCTGCGTATGCGAGCTTTTCTCGTTCGTGAGCCGAAGGAGCAAGACCGCTGCGAGCCAGCACGTCCCGGCGTCGGCGTAGAAGAGCCAGCGATAGTTGTAGAGTGAGAGAAAACCGCCAATCGCCGGGCCGATTCCCATACCGAGATTGGCGGCGAGTCTCAGAAAAGCGAATGCCTTCGCCAGGATCGACGGATCCGCTCGTGCGGCGAAGGATGCCATCACCGCGGGCCGGAAGGATTCCACGATCGCGCCCGTGACGAAAATGGCAGCTGCGAGGGCATCGCGCTGCTCGAGCGTGCTCAGTACCAGGAAGCAGATGCCGCCTAGTGCGAGGCTCGTTTGCTGCGTGCGGATGTGACCGATCCGATCGCTGAGCCAGCCCCCCGAGTACCCGCCGATCGCGGCTCCGACACCGTACAGGGCGATCAGGCGTCCCGCCTCGTCGGCCGCTAGACCTCGCTCGGTCGTGAGATAGAGCGAGATGAAGGGGAGCACCATGGTGCCGCTCCGGTTGACGAGCGTCACCAGCGCGAGAAGCCATAGGTCTTCGGTGAGCCCGGAGAACGCCTCTCGGTAGATGCGAAGGATTGCGCGCACGTCCGAGACGATACCTCACCGCGGCGTATGGTGATGTGAGGCGTCGACCTTGAGAGTCAGCTGAGTCTGCGGGCAGTCATTCCGTCGAGAGATCCGAAAGTGACCGTGCCGACCGTCTGTCGACTGTCAACTGTAGACTCTAACGAGGCTCATTCTCAACAAAACTTGTCCGATCTTTTGAGACCTTCAACGCGTTAGCGCAGCTAGTGCGTCATCGCGTAGATAGCGATATTCACCCCAAGTGGGTAAGCCTTGATCGAAAAGCGGTAGAAGAACTCGTCGTCTTCGCCCTCGCGCTCCCAGCCGTCGGCGATGTCGGTATTGTGCGTCATGATAACCATGAGTCGCCGCTCGTGGTCGAATATCCCGCGAAAATGCGGTTGCTCGGAGTCGAAGCCCCGCTCTGACGTGGACGTACCTCCCGAGCGTCGCCAGAACTGGATGGAGGGAACTTGAGGAATCTTGCGCAGGGTAAAAAACGTTTGCATCACCGGATGGTCCGCGGGAATGTCCACGATCGGGTATTCGTCCGGTGGCAGCACCCGGCCGATCTCCCGACTCCAGTGGTCCCAAGCCGTGGTACCCCAGAAGTCGTCGACGTAGAGGATGCCTCCGCGCATCAGATAGTCTCGAAGGCGCTCCGCCTCGATCTCGGTGAATCCCGCAGTCCCAACATCCGACATGAAGATGAAAGGATAATTGAACAGCGCGTCGTCGGTGAGCGTCACCACGACGTGATTGGGCATGCCCTCGCCATCGAGAGCGACACGAGCTTTGGTCAGTTCGGACAGGCGGATCATAAAGTTCAAATCTGAGTTGGGATAGTCGGTGTTCCAGCCGTGACCGAGAGGCTCGTCCCGCACACTCTGGTACATCACGCGCGCGAACGCGAAGGAGCGTTCTTTGAGATCTTCCTGATCGGGGAATCGAGGAGGAACGCGGTTCCACCGTCCTCGCCAGCCCCAGTCCGGGTTCCACCTCGTCTGCGCGAAGACGGTCAGACCCGAAAGCGCGGCGAACGATATCCATAGCAGAACCATCCGCCCTCTCACGGAAACGATGGTAAGGGATACCCGGGTGGCGCGGCAACTCTGGCGCGACCTACGCGCTCGAGTGGCATGGCTCGGTGATGAATCGCGATGTGGAGTGCTCCGAACTCGACTTTCCTCGTGATCGAGGTTAATGTGTCCCGCGCGCGATCATGCCTGCGTCGGGTGACCTGTGGAAGCAGTTCAAGCTCCACGATCCGCCCGGTGAAAGGGGTATGGGGCGTGTATTCCTCGCCGAGGACACCGCGCTTGGGCCCAGGCTCTACGCATGAAGCTGACCGGCGAGCAAGCGTTGGTACCTGCCCCGACGGTGATTTCCGATAGCGAAGCCTGCCTGGCTTATTGGAGGGGGCTTCTCCACTGGAATCGACGTACGAACGCTAATCAACGTTCATCGAAATCATGACGAATACGCTTTCATTGCTCGTTCTGTTTTTGTCGCTCTCGGCCGGCCAGGAAGAGAGCGAAAATCGATTCCGCTCAGAGACCTTTGCCGGACTGGAGCTCCGGAGCATTGGCCCTGCTTTGATGTCCGGCCGCATCGCCGATATCGCGATCCACCCTGCCCATCGTCATACCTGGTACGTGGCGGTCGGCTCGGGAGGCGTCTTTAAGACCACGAACGCCGGCACCAGCTGGGAGTCCATCTTCGACGACCAGCCCTCCTACTCGATCGGCAGCGTCACCATTGACCCGAGCAACCCCGAAGTCATCTGGGTGGGAACGGGCGAGAACGTGAGCGGCCGGCACGTGGGGTACGGCGACGGAGTGTACAAGAGCGCGGATGGAGGTCGTAGTTGGACTCGCATGGGGCTCGAGGCCTCGGAGCACATCGCGAAGATCCTCGTCGATCCGAGAAGCTCCGACGTGGTCTACGTTGCCGCGGAAGGCCCTCTCTGGTCTTCTGGCGGTGAGCGGGGCGTCTACAAGAGCATGGACGGTGGCGAGACCTGGAACCGTATCCTCGAGATCAGCGGCGATACCGGGGTCAGCGATCTCGAATTCGATCCTCAAAATCCTGACGTCGTCTACGCGGCCGCTTATCAGAGGCGCCGCAGTGTGTGGGCCCTGATGGCAGGCGGCCCCGAGTCAGGCATCTACAAAACCGTCGATGGGGGAGAACGGTGGCGCGAGCTGACGAGAGGTCTTCCCGAAGGCGACATGGGCAAGATCGGCCTCGCGGTGTCGCCAATCGATCACGAGATCGTCTATGCCACCATCGAGGCATCCGATGCGGAAAAAGGCTTCTATCGCTCCACGAACGCGGGTGAGAGTTGGATGAAACGCAGCGACTACACGAGCGGTGGCACGGGACCGCACTATTACCAGGAAATCTACGCGTCGCCGCACAAACTCGATCGTGTCTACCAAATGGACGTGTGGATCCACGTTACCGACGACGGAGGAGCGACGTTCCGCGAGCTAGGCGAGACCGACAAGCACAGCGACAACCACGCCCTGGCATTCGTCTCGGGGGACCCCGACTACCTGCTTGCTGGAAGCGACGGCGGACTCTACGAGTCGTTCGACGGAGGCGAGAGCTGGAAGTACGTGTCGAATCTGCCCGTGACCCAGATTTACAAGCTTGCTCTGGACAACGATCTGCCGTTTTACAACGTCGTGGGCGGGATGCAGGACAACGGAACGCAGGCCGGCCCATCCCGGACGCCGAATGTTCACGGTATCCGTAACCAGGACTGGTACGTTCCCTACGGTGCCGACGGCTATGCCTGCCAGGTCGACCCGGAGAATCCCGACATTCTTTATGTGACGTGGCAGAACGGGAACCTCCTCCGATACGATCGCCGCAACGGCGAGCTCGTCGATGTCAGGCCCCAGCCCGCCCCCGGCGACGACCCCGAGCGATGGAATTGGGACGCTCCCATCCTGATAAGTCCGCACTCGAGCACGAGGCTCTATTTCGCTTCGCAGCGGCTCTGGCGAAGCGACGATCGGGGCGATTCGTGGACCGCGGTGAGCGGCGATCTGTCTCGGGGGCAAAATCGTTACGATTTGAAGCTCATGGGGCGCGTTTGGAGCGTCGACGATCTCTATGACAACGGCGCGATGTCCTGGTACGGCAACGCCACGACGCTTTCAGAGTCGGCCGTCGTCGAAGGATTGATCTACGTGGGAACCGACGACGGTCTCATTCAGGTCACGGAAGACGGCGGATCGAGCTGGCGGCGGATCGATTCTTTCCCCGGCGTTATCGAGTCATCGTTCGTTCAGGACGTGAAAGCGTCGCTCCACGATCCCGACACGGTTTTCGCCGTGCTCGATGCCCACAAGGTCGGAGACTTCTCGCCCTACCTGCTCCAGAGCACCGATCGGGGAAGAAGCTGGAGCTCGATCACCGGCGACCTACCGGAACGGCATATCTTGTGGTCCATCGTTCAGGATCACGTCGACCCCGACCTCCTGTTCGTCGGCACGGAGTTCGGCATTTTCTTCACCGCGGATGGAGGCGCGCACTGGGTCGAGCTAACCGGTGGCGCTCCCACGATCGCTTTTCGAGACCTCGAGATCCAGAGGCGTGAGAACGATCTCGTGGGCGCTTCGTTCGGGCGGGGTTTCTTCATTCTCGACGATTACACTCCGCTAAGGGGTCTCCGCGCTTCCCAGCTCGAGGAGGATACGCTGCTGTTCTCCGTGCGGACGGCTCTCGCCTACGTCCCATCGACCCCGCTCGCGGTCCGCGGCAAGGCCTACCAGGGAGGAGCGTACTTCAGCGCGCCGAATCCACCATTTGGCGCCGTCTTCACCTATTACCTGAAAGAGAAGCTGAAGGGCGCCCGAGAGGAACGACGCGACGACGAGAAGCGAATTCGCGAGGAGGGAGGGGACGTGCCCTTCCCGGGGATCGACAGGCTGGAGCGGGAAGGGCGGCAGGTCGATCCCACGATCCTCCTGATCGTCAGGGACGGTGATGGTGAAGAGCTCCGCCGGATCGAGGGGCCTTCCGAGGCAGGCTTTCATCGCGTCGCCTGGGACCTGCGCTACCCACCCTTTGAGCCGGTGAAGATCGAGCCGCCCGGGGACATGCCGCCGTGGGCGGACCCGCCCCAAGGCCCTCTCGTGGTGCCGGGCCGCTATTCGGTCGAGCTCACCAAGCTCGTCGATGGCGTCGTGACGCCGCTCGTCGAGCCGAAGGCCTTCGAGGTCGTCGACCTCGAGAACGCGACCTTGGAAGGCACCGATCGCGATGAGGGGCTCGCCTTTCAAAAGGAGACGGGCGAGCTCTACCGAAAGGTCCTCGGCGCGGTCGACGAGGTGGGAAGGACCAAGAGTCGACTCGAGCTCATGATAAAAGCGCTCCTCGAGACGCCCGGAGCTGTTTCCGAGCTGATGGAGCGGACCACCGAGATCGCCGGACGCCTCGCAGACGTCGAAAAGAGCCTCGTGGGCGATCGAGTGCGTCAGAGACTTTCCGAGCCGGCGACGCCGTCGATTCGGGGACGCGTTCAGCAGATCGTCTCCGGTCACTGGAGCAGCCGATACGGGCCCACGCTAACCCATCGCGAGAGTCTTCGTATCGCGTCGACCGAGTACGCCGAAACGAGCGCGCGTCTTCGAGAGCTTCTCGAAGTGGATCTCGTCGAGATCGAGCGAGCCATGGAGGCCGCGGGCGCGCCGTGGACTCCCGGCCGCCGCATTCCTTGACCGGGTCCCTTACTTGTATTTCTTGCCCAGCTCCTCCAAACCTGCTTTGGCGAGGTCATCCGGGGTCATGCAGGGGTGGAATCGAACCGTGGCTTCGAACGACAGGAACAGGGGCTCGGCTATCGACGGGATCTCGGACGGATCGGCGACGTCGACCACCATCGTGCCGCCACGCTTCCCGTCGCGGGCAGTGAAGTAAACCGCTTCGGGCTTGATCTCACCGAGCACGCGCTGGATCGTCGGTCCTGCGGTGCCATTCCTCACCAGCGTGTTGAAGGGCTCGAGCGGCATTTGGAAGTCGATAAGCATGCGCATCTTCAATCTCCTTATTCGATGAGCGTTGCCAAGAGTCTATCAAAGTAGGCATCCCGTCTTCTTGATTTGGGATCGCGCTGCGACCGTGGGTATCAGAAAACGGGGATTCAATAAGAGATAGGGGATGTATCGGAGTCGCTGCGCGCCCGCGCAATCGACGAACGCGTCCCCGTTCTTACACCACGATTGTCAAGAGCCCAGTCAAAGATTTCGTGTGGCCAGGACCTCACGCGCCCGGCTTCGGTCGCCGGTGCAGCTGATCATGCGCGGGGCGTCGAGGAACAGAAGCTCGAAGCCGAGCCGTTGGTACAGTGCGACGATCCGCGTAGTGGCCTGATTCGATAGCGCCACGGGGCCTTTGTGACGGACGAGCCACTCCGCGGTCCGAACCTGGTCGTCCCAGCCGAAGCCGCCTTTGGAGTAGTGGGTGAACTCGACGTCGTAGGGTGGATCCGCATAGAGAAAATCCGTGGGGCCGATCGGGAGCTCCTCGATGTCGACGCTTACGAGCTCCCACCCGGCGAAGGCTTCCCGATAGACAGAGAAGTCTCGGACATAGTTGATGGTTTTGTACTGCCCGAAGGGCACGTTGAACTTGCCGCTCTTGTTGAATCGGCAAAGGCCGTTGTAGCCCGTTCGATTGAGATAGTAGAAGAGGGAAGCCGCTTCCGCGCTATCGCCGCGCCCGGTCGAGAGGAGCCGGTTGAATCGACTCCGGTGCTGGTAGTAGAGCTGCTCGTCGTTTTCGAGCGGGATGTCGATGACGAGTCCCTTCTGGAGCCAGCGATAAAAGCTGATGAGGTGGGGATTGATGTCGTTGAGGAGCGCCCGCCTCGGTGAGAGACCGAGGGTGACACCGAGTCCGCCGCAGAAAGGTTCCACGAGCCGCCGACCTCGGTGCTTCTCCCAAATCGGCTCGAGAGTGGGAACGAGCCAGCGTTTACCGCCCGCCCACTTCAATGGAGGCCGGAGCTCGCCGCCACCGTACCGAACCTCGGGAAGTCGGAGCTGGTGTGTGGGCTTCCACATTCGTTCCAAGGCGACGAGGCGAACTCTAGCACAGCCCGGTGATCCGAGCTCAGGTATCGGTCAGCGGTACTGCTGATCCGCCTTCGCGGCCAGGATGAAGTCGCTTTCGGTCAGTCCATCGATCTTGTGGGTCCAGATCTGCAATCGCACACGCCCCCACGCGAGATGGATGTCGGGATGATGGCCCTCCTTCTCGGCGAGCCGTCCCACGCGATTCGTGAAATCGAGCGCCTCCTGGAAATCGTCGAAGCCATACGTTTTTTCGAGATGGTGGTTGTCCACGACGTTCCAGTCGCTTCCGAGCTGCTCCAAGAGGGCGGCGGTGGCATCGGGACCGAGGGGCGGGACGCCTCCCCGGCACGGAACGCAGTGCTTGCTGGCGAGCTCACTCGTGGTCATGTCGCACCTTTCGACTTGTGTTCTATTTTTGTTTGATTTATTATGCGGTGAACGTTAGGAGATCCTGAGTTGGCGATTTTGACGCCGAGGCAGAAACAAATCCTGAGTTTCCTCAAAGAGAGCATTGCCGAGAACGGATATGCTCCCAGTTTGACGGAAATCGGCCGTCACTTCAATTTGCACTCGATCTCCACGGTGCAGCGGCACCTGGTTCATTTGGAGGAAAAAGGACTCATTCGCCGGCATTGGAATCGCTCGAGAGCGATTGAAGTCGTTGGCGACGATCGGCGTCCCGAGGCGCGGGACGTTCCGCTCGAGGGGCTGATCGCCGCCGGGGCGCCCATCGAGGCCGTGCGGGGCAACGAGCTCGTTGCCGTGCCGGCGGACATGATCGGACGCCGCGAGGTATTCGTCCTCAAAGTTCACGGAGAATCGATGGTGGACGAGCAAGTCCGAGACGGTGACTACGTGATCGTCGAAAAACGTACCGACCCGCGAAACGGGGAGATGGTAGTGGCGCTCGTGAATGGCGATAGCGCGACGCTCAAGAAGTTTTATCGCGAGAAGGATCAGATTCGGTTGCAACCGGCCCACCCGACGATGAAACCCATGTTCATCCGCGAGGAGGACGTTGCGATCCAGGGAGTGGTCGTAGGTTTGTTGCGAAAATACTGAAACCAAAAAGAGGCAAAGATGACGACGAAGAAATCCATCAACTTCACGGTCGTGCCCCAAGATCCCGAGGACGGCGAGCGCAAAGAGCGCGTGTACGCGAACTTTTGCGCCGTCAGCCACACGCCTTTCGATTTCACGCTCACGTTTTGCGAGATGCATCCTCTCAGCGAGAAGGACGTGGCGGAGTCTCCCGAAGGGGAGACGCGAACCATCCAGGCGCCCGTCAAAACCAAAGTTGTCGTTCCCGTTCAACTGGTGCCCGCACTCGCAGCGGCACTGCAGGAGAATCTGCGGATCTACCAGCAGTCTTACTCCAACGTCGGATGGGCGAAGGGGAAGCTTGGCGGGAACGTCCATTGAATTGGGGCCGTTCGCCGGTCGTAGTGAACGTCGCGGTCGAGAGGTTCTTCGACGCCTGCCGCGGACGCGAGCTCGAGGCTCTGTTCGCACTCAACGAACTGATGGAGCGTACCCTCGAACGCTATGCACCGGGCTGGTGCAAACCGTCGGCTGACGAAGCGGTTCTCGTCGCATCGGCTCCCTGGGGTCCCAATGGCACGCCGATGAGTTGGGCGGAGGCGCTCCGAGCCGACCTGGCCTGCGAGCTTTCGCTACCCGTATCGGTGGGGATTGCGGCGACGCGCTTCGCCGCTCGTGTGTGCGCGAGGATGGCGCGGCCGAGCGGCATCTTGATGTGGATGGAGGGTCATGAAGACTCATTGCTCGGCGGACTTCCGGTGGAAGAGCTGGACGAGCTGAGGGATGAGCAGCTGACTCGCCTCAGGGCGGAAGGGGTGTACACCCTCGAGGATTTGGCAGAGCTAGAGCCGCGGCAGGCACGATCGCTGATGGGCACGGACGGGGAGAGGCTGCTCGGGCTCGTCCGCGGCGCCGATCGACTATCGGTTTCCAGTCTGGGTGGACGAATGAAAGATGCGACGAGACTTCTCTCTCGCCGGGTCGCACGTCGTTTGCACCGGGCGCGGCGAAAGGCGCGAGCGGTGGAGCTTCGTATCCTCTACGAAGACGGGGTCTTCCGAGAGCGTTACGCGCTCTTACCGCACGCCACGGCGCAGCCCGAGGAGATCCTCGTTGCTACGGAAAGACTCTTCGAAGTCTTGGCGACTCGGCCTCTCGGCGTCTCAGGGCTGACGCTCTCGGCGACAGGCCTAGTGGCGGTCGGGGAGCAGTTGGAGCTGTTTCCCGCCGCGTCACCGCGTGAAATCGCCGCGCGGCTGGGAAGGCCGGTCGCGCTCGAAGACGTGGATTTGACAGACCGCATCGGAGGCGCTTATTCTCCGCAAATCCATTTTGGAGGAAAGACCCATGAAGACGATCCTTATGTTGACGGCGACTGTGCTCCTGGTGCTGGGATTCGCGGCCCCTGGCCCGGCCGAAGAAGGTAGCTGGACCGGGTATATCGCCGACGAGGCCTGCTCCAAGGATTACGCCAAAGCAAGCGCCGAGAAGCACATCGCCTGCGCCAAAGGGTGTGTCTCGAAGGGTGGAAAGTGGGCCCTCGCCATGACTGAGGGGCATGTCGTTCTCGATGTCGACCCCGAGATGGCGGAAAAGCACCTCGGGCATCGGGTGATGGTCAAGGGAACCCTCGACGAGCAGAGCAACACCGTCAAAGTCTCCGCCGTCGAGATGGCGCACGAGTAACGCGCTCGAGGCGCTCAGCGCCCGTCGAACAGCTCTCGGTAGGCGCGCGGCAAGAACACGAGACCAAGCGCCGCGTTCGCCAACATGAACGTCAGGTGTCCCGCGAGACTGTAGGCGAGCAGCTGTGCGGCGGGGACGATATCACCGTGAAAGAAGATCCACGCGAGCGGTGTGGTTCCCAGCCGGGCCACGTTGATCGGTAGAGCGCCCACCAGGAAAATAATGGGTAACGTGGCCAGGAGTCGCGGTAGGGGGATCGAGAACCCGAAGGCCTCCATGGCGTAGCTGTGGGCGAGGACCGCGGCGAGAAGCAGCGGCGCTTTTAGCGCGAGCACCTTTACGTAGGACTCGGGCGGAGCGAGACGAAAGGTTCGCAAAAGACGCCACTCGGGTGCCTTGAAGAGCCGACCGAGCGGAAGGCCCCTGTGTACAAACAGCAAGAAAACGAGCCACATGCACGCGAGGGCGAGCGGTACGAGCAGGAGCTTTTTCGGCAGGCTTTCCGAGACGAATGCCACGCCTACGGTCGCCCACAGGACCAGATGGGTCTTTTGCAGGAAGTCGAGGAAGAGGATGGTGCTCGCCATCTCGAGAAGGCTCGTACCCAGTCGGCGCGCTAGATAGACGACCATAGCGCCTTGAGAAAGCCGGTGGTTGAGGACGGAGATCAAGTAATCGACGGCCCTCACCGGCGCCAGCTCCCGGAGGGACGTGCTTCCGTGAAACTCACCGACGACGTACCAAAGGACAACGGTGTCGATCGCGAAGTACAGCAGAGAAAAAGGCACGAGGGCGGCGAAGAAGTCGGAGTAGCGCGCCTGACTGAGCGCCTCGACGAACGCCGTGAAAGGCACCTTGCGAAAGATGAGCACGAAGATGGCGGCGGTCACGAGCGGGGGAAGGATCGCTCGCCACCGGAAGCGCGGCATCGTTGGGGAGGTCGCGGTGGTGGTCTGGCTCACGAGGAAGCGAGTCCGGTAATGCGAACGCCCGAGGAGGGGACGCCGTAACGCCGGTTGATTCCGAGTAGAACTCCGGTCAAGGCTTCGGCCGCGCGTGCGCCCTCCAGTGCACCTGCGTCGATTCCCCGTAGCCCCGTCTCGTCCACCAGTGCGCAACTCTCCTGGCGGGCGTCGGCGTCGTCGGAGAAGACCAGTACGTCCTCCGGCTCGGAGTGTTCCCGGGCGAGCGTCCTGGCCGACACGGTCTGAAACGCGGCGACAATCCGGGAGGTCGTCCCCAACGTTTCGCACACCGCTTCGGCGGCGGACGGCTTTCCCGAGAGCCGGGGGGGCCATGCGATCGTGGTAACGATCAGCAGTTTGCCCGCCAGGGCGCTTCCGAGCTCGGCCAAGATCTCTAGATGGCTCTGGTGCGGAAGCGTCGAAACGATGATGCCGGCATTCTCCGCCGCTTCACGGTTCGATGCCCCCTCGATTTCTGAGCCCGAGATCTTTCGGCGTAGCTCCTTCGCGGTGGTTCGACCCTTTTCGGCATCCCTGGAGCCGACGACAACGGGTCGGCCCGCCCGCGCCCAGCGCGTGACGAGACCTTTGCCCAGCTTCCCCGTGCCGCCCAAGATCGCCAACCTGTCGTTCATTTCCGACTCACCTGAAGAGATCGTTCTCCCGCTTGCGGAGGAGCTCCTGGATTCCGGCCTCGGCCGGAGTGAAAGCATAACCACGTATGATGGCCACGGGCACACGCTCGAGCTTGCCCATGACGAGCTCGGCGGCGGCCGCGAGCTCGTCGGCGACGGCCAGGACGGTCGTTACCAGCGCCCGGCCCGCCGAGTCGAATCGGCCGCGGTGATCGGCCATGGGCGCGAGGCCGCTGATTCCAATGGCAACGTTGGTCGCCCCTTCCCTCCACGGTCGGCCAAACGTGTCGGAGATGACGACCGCGACCCGCGTTCCCGTCGCCTCCTCGAGCCGTCGCCTGAGCTCGGCGGCGGAACGATCGGGATCGATGGGAAGAAGGGCCACCTGCTCGCGGGATTCGAGGTTCGAGGCGTCCACACCTGAGTTCGCACACACGAAGCCATGCGCGGTCTCCGTGATGAGCACGCCGTGGTCCATCCGCACGATGCGCCTCGCTTCTCTCAGGACGACGTCCACTTCCCGGGGATCTTTGGCGAAGCTCTCGGCGTAGCGTCGGGCCAGCGCCGAAGGCTCGACTTCGGCAAGCGCAACGAGCCTCCCTTCGGATTTCGAGACGATCTTCTGAGTGACGACGAGAATGTCTCCATCGATGAGAGCTAGGCTTTCGCGCGCGCAAGCGTCGAGCAGCATTCGAGCGATGTCGTCGCCCGGGCGTATCTCCGGAAGGCCTCGAACGCCCAGAACCTCGATGCGGCTTGCCATCGGAGCGTCAGGTCTCGCGTCCTCAGCGCCTTGGACTGAGCGCGACGCTTTCGTCGGTCGCAACGGTGAGTCTTTCGTAGTCGCTGTAGTCGATCACGATTTCCTGTCGGTACTCCTTCAGGAAGTAGAGTCGGGCGTCGAGGCTCGCCTCGATCCGATCGAGCAGCCAGAGCTCGTCTCCGGCCAGCCAGCCCACGGCGAAAGCCTCCGAGCCCTCGGACACTCTACCGAAGATGCCTCCGAGAAACTTCAGGTTCTCCCGAAAACGAACGCGGAGCCTTGCGATTTGATCGCGCCCGCCATCGATCCAAATCCTCCCCTCGAGTCGAGCGAGAATCTTCTTCGACCGCGAGTCCGGTTCGTAGCCCGGTTTCGGCTCGAAGTCGAAGACGCGCACCGGCACGCCTTCGAGCGTCTCGTTGGGCAATGACGTGAACTCGAACACCTCGAGCGCCTCTTCGAGACGGGTTTGCCATCGCTCCGCGCGCTTTCTTATCTTCTCGTTGGTCTTCTGAGCGAGCTCCTCGGGCGAGGACCTGGACTGCTCCGCCAGGAACTCTTGAAATTTGCGTTCCTCGCTAGCCCGATCCTTCTCATCCAGCGGACGACCGTTCCGTTCGACCAGACGTCGATACTCGCCGCCGGGAGCGGGAGTTACTAGGAAAGTCTCGCTCTTTGCGCTTCGCACGCGGCCATCGCTCGCCACGTCGCGTGTCGTGGTCTGCTCGCGAAACGCGTACTGGCTCTCGAGCTCGAGTTGGCGCTCCCGGGCGTCGATGACCCTTCGAATGAGCCGGCCGGCCTCGGCATCGTCGGCCGGACCGAAGAGCGTGAGCGCGAGCAAGAGGAGCATTCGGCTTCGATGATAGGCAGTCTGCAGCGCGCGACGCAAGCCACAACGCGGTGAGATTTGATCGGAGCGACATCCAGCGTCGAGTGTTACGGTCCTGCGGGACCGGGTCAGCGTTGTCCTCGCCGGGCAAAGCGCCTAGGATCTACCGGCTGTCCGGTTCGTGGGGTTCGCTGGTTCCTCACGATCCGCAAAGCGAGAATGCGAGGCGCCCGCATCTGCCGGAATGAGCCGGCTCGAACGAGTGCTTCGTCGTTGTGAAGGGAGATGCCATGTCATTGGTGCAGGCCCGGAAGTCCACGATCTTCTTTTGTGCAACGCTCCTATTGGCGAGCTGCGTCACGCAATCCGAACGTCCGGAGGCGCGAGCAGAAGGGGCGCTGATGCCCACCGGGAATCCGATCACCGGAGAAGGGATGCGCAACCCGGCCCCCCAGGTGACCAGAAACTGGGGCACGCTGCCCGAAGGCAGAGAGTGGGGCTCGACGGCAGGAATCGACATCGACCCGATCGACGGGCACATCTGGGCATATGAGCGCTGCGGTGCGGGCACCTTCGGTGCGGGAACCCCGATCAACTGCGACAACAATCCCGTGGACCCGATCTTCAAGTTCGACCGAAACACCGGGGCAGTGCTCGCCAATTTCGGCGGCGGCATCATGGTCACGCCTCACGGCATACATGTCGACGCCGGCGGGAATGTCTGGGTGACGGACTTCGCCGGTAACGAGGCGAAGACGAAAGGGCACCAGGTGCACAAGTTCAGTCCTGAGGGTGAGCTGCTGATGAGCCTCGGCACCGCGGGGCAGGCGGGCTCCGGCCCAAACCAATTCAACCAGCCCAATGATGTCATCACCGCGTCGGATGGGAGCATCTTCGTGGCCGATGGCCACAACGGTCAGGGTATGACGACGGACCAGGAGATGGAGGAGGGCCGCGGAGGGGGATTGACCGCCCGCATCGTCAAGTTATCCCCCGAAGGCACTTACATCAAGGAATGGGGTCAGATCGGAGTCCGGCATGGCGAGTTCCGGACGCCGCACGCTCTCGCGTTCGATTCCCAAGGCCGCCTCTGGGTCGCCGACCGCGGCAATCACCGCATCGAAATCTTCGACCGGGAAGGCAACTACCTCGAATCGCGCTACATGTACGGGCGCATCAGCGGCCTCTTCATCAAAGACGACCTGGTGTACGCGATCGACTCCGAGTCGAGTCCGACGAACCACCCCAACTGGCGGAATGGCGTCCGCATCGGGCCGGTGGACGCGGACCACATCACGGCCTTCATCCCTCCGTTCGAGAGGGAGAGCAGGGTCTATCAGGGCACCGCGGGCGAGGGCGTTGCCGTCGATGCGGACGGTAACGTCTACGCCGCCGAGGGCCCCAACTCGCTGGAACAAGCCGGTGGCGCGTTCACCAAGTACTCGGTAACCAAGTAGACGCTCGTCCGGGTCTTGGACCGGGCCACAGTTGGATGCATCTGAGGAGCCGCTCGAGCGCGTCGAGGTGTTTCGGCTCTCTAGGCGCGGAACAGGAGGCTCGGGTCCATTATCGCCGCCCTCTTCGCGGGAACGATGCTGGCGAGAAGGCTTGTGAGCGCCACGACAGCGGCCGCACCGGCGAACGTCACCTCGTCCCATGCCGAAAGGCCGAAGAGCAGCGACTCGGCGAAGCGCGAGAGAACTAGCGACGCTGCGAGACCGAGCGTGATCCCGGTGCCGCACAAAACCGCGCACTCATGGAGAAGAGAGCGGATGATGCTTCCCGGGGAGGCGCCCAGGATCATGCGGAGGGTGAACTCGTGGGCTCGGAGACGCGCCATGTAGTTCACCAGCGCGTAAAGACCAACGAGCGTGATGAAGACGACGAGCGCGGCGAAGCCGGTAACGAGCGTGGCGCTGACGCGCAGCAGGGAAACCGAGCTTTCGACGAGATCGGCCATGAATCGCACGGCGTAAACCGGCCGATCTGGATCGATTGAGAGGACGGCGCTGCGAATGCTATCGGCCGCGGCGGCGAGAGGCAACGGCGTGCGGACAACGAAGCTCATCTGCCGGGGCGTGTACAACTGACCAAGGGCGAAGTAAGCCGTCGGAACCGCCGCCAACCGGGGAGTCGTCTGACGAAGGTCGCCCACGACACCGACTACGGTCATCCACGGTGTGCTCGAATCGACGAGCCGCCCGAGCTTGAATCTCTTTCCGATGGCGTTCTCCGACGGCCAGAGCGCTCTCGCGAGCGAGCGCGACAAGATGGCTGAAAACGGAGCGTCGGGGGAATCACGCCCGTCGAATCGACGGCCAGCGGTCAGGGGGATGCCGAGCGTGTCGAACACACCTGGAGTGACCCATCTCATCTCGAACCCCTGCGGGACGACCTCCGGCCTTCCGATCTCCTCTTCGCGCCATGCGAAGCCGTAAGAGCGGAGGCCGCTCATCGGAAGGATGGTCGTCGCTCCCGCCGCCTCCATGCCCGGTAGCGAGCGAATCCGACTCAGCGCTTCCCGGAAGAAAGCCCGGGCTCTCGCGTCGGTCGGGTAGGTCGCGTCAGGAAGGGAAATTCGGAACGTCACGACGTTCTCGGTTTTGAACCCGGGGTCCACGCGTCCGAGTCGGAGAAGGCTTCCCAGCAGGAGCCCCCCTCCGACGAGAAGCACGACGGAAGCTGCGAGCTGCACGGTAACGAGAAAGGAGCGGGCTCTCGAGCTCGACGGGCTGGAAGCCTCGGGCCCGCGAACGCGTAGCGCGTCATGAGAGCCCATCCGGTGCGCGAGGACGGCCGGGCCCGCCCCGAAGAAAAACGCCGCGATCAGAGCGATACCGGTCGCGATCACGAGCCACGAAGCATCGAGCGCGAGCTCCTCGACTCGCGGGAGAAAAGCCGGTCGAGCGAGACGCAGAAAACGAAGGCATTCCGAAGCGAGCAAAACGCCGGAGAGCGCGCCTATCCCCACAAGAATTTCCACTTCGGTGACGACGCTGCCAATTAACCGGCCCGCTCCCGCCCCGAGCGCTGCACGAACCGCCAACTCCGATCGCCGCACCATCACCTGCGAAAGCACGAAGCTTCCGAGGTTGAAGCACACGGCGCTCAGAACGAGGACCGCCACGCCGATCAGGATGAGGATCGCATCCCGCGTGTCGCCGACGAGATCCGTCCGCAGATCGACCATCCGCACCTGCGTGCCTCGGTACCGCGTGAGCCCCTCCTCTGTAAGCTGCGTCGAGACGCGGCGGAGCTCGTCCCGTGCTTTGTCACCCGTCACGTCCGCCGCCATCCGTGCGACGAGGCCGAGATACTGTCCCGAGTGGTAGTTGACGTCCGCTCGATCGAGCCGGAGCGCGAGCCAGAACCGGGTGTCGGCGTCGGGGAACCGGAAGCTCTCTCGAGCGACACCGACCACGACGTGTACGAGACCGTCGACGATGATCGTTCGTCCCACGACGGCCGGGTCCCCACCGTAACGCTCGAGCCAGAATGAATGACTGAGAATCACCGCAAGGGAACCCTTCGGTGATTCCTCCTCCGCGTCGAAGACCCTCCCCAGAATCGGCTTCGCGCCGAGTGTCTCGAACAGGCTCGCCGTCGCGCGCGTTGCCTGCACTTGTACGGCCGGACCGCCGTCAGAGATCGACACGCTTCGAGACGGATAATACGCGGCGAGGCCCGTGAAGATCGTGCTGCGCCGATCGAGCTCGATGTACTCGCCTTCCGAAAAGGTATCCGTAACGTCCGGAGCGCCGGGCCGCACCGGAACCAGCTTCACCAGCGCTCCAGCGCCCTCGTAAGGAAGGGGCCGGAGGAGCACCTGGTGAGCAATGCCGAACAAAACAGTGCTCGCTGCGATCGTGACCGCCAGCAAGGCCACGGCAACCGCCGCGAAGACGAGCTTGGAACGAAGACGGCGGGCGGCGTCGCGCATGTCGATGAGGAGAGTGTCCAAGGCTCTTTGGATCATTGGAATATTTCTCCGGGTAGGCAATGCGAGCCAGCTCGATGAGCTCGGAAGCGAAAGCGAGATCCGTTTATCGACCAGGACCGAAAGCCGTTTCGAACTAAGATCGTCCACGGGTTCCGCCGCGGCATTGAGCAGTCTCTAACAGTTCGTTGACTCACAGTCGCACCGCGCTTACATTATTGTCGATGTTCGACAAGAATGGAATCAGGCTCTCTGTGGCGTTCTGCTCTATCGTCGCGACGGCCGAGGCGGGCGGTCCCGGTGGCGCATTCAGTCCGGATGGGAAATGGATTGCGTTCTGGACCGACTGGGACGGCAACTACGAGATCTACAAAGTCTCGCGCGACGGGTCGATCCTCGTCAACCTGACCCGTCATCCTGCCGAGGACGCGAATCCCGACTGGTCGCCCGACGGTGAACGGATCGCCTTCTATTCGAAGCGGGAGGGTGGGGAAGGCGAGATCTACACGATGCGCTCCGACGGAAGCGATGTCGTGAACCTTTCGAACCACCGCTCGCACGACTTCAATCCGTCGTGGTCGCCCGACGGCGCCAGTATCGCCTTCCAGAGCTATCGCGACGGAAACGCGGAGATCTACGTCATGGAGACGAGCGGAAAGAACCCGACCCGCCTAACGGAGAATCCCTCGGGCGACACGAACCCCGCGTGGTCTCCTGACGGAAGGCGTCTCGCATTCGTCTCGACGCGCTCGGGGCAGCAGCAGATTTACACGATGTCGGCGGAGGGAGGGGACGTCGTGCGCGTGACCGACAACCTCCTGAGATGCTACAACCCGAAATGGTCACCCGACGGCCGCCATCTTGCCTACCAGGGTGTCTGGAAAACAGAGCCCCGGTGGCGATCCGACATCTACGCGATCACGTCCGACGGAACGGACGAGGAACGTGTGACGCACACGGGTCAGGAGGATTTCAACCCCTCATTCGCGCCGGTCGGAAGCTCCCTCGTGTTCAGCTCTTTCGACGAGACGGGACTCCGAGTTCTTCTCCTGGATCGGGAGCGCGGCGAGATGAAGCTCCTGGCATCAACGCCGACGAACTGACCGGCCGGCTCGAGAGGTCGCTTCGGCACCTATGACCGGCGCGCGACCTTACGTGCTTCGATCTCCAGGGAGGGGCTCGCCAATCAGGCTATCGGGTGAAACCGGGGTATGGGAGGCAGCTTGAAAAAAACGGAGTGAACGGGCCTTCGAGACCTCGTCTCCTAGGTTCGTACGCGGCCTCATGCCTTCGGCCATCCTAACCAATGGCAAAGTCAAGTAGCTTGCTGAGTCCATAACGCATTTGTGTACAGTCGTTTCTATTGGTAACATATTTGCATATATCTAAAAGAGCTTCTCCAAGGCGCCGGCCCCCCAGACGGCGGCGCCGACGAGCCTCTGCACGGAGGTGCTTGCGGTGTTGAAGCATGGAGAGTTCAGCGGGTTGGCGCTCGAGCCCGAGATCTTGGAGCGTGACCCCGGCTCGTCGCACGATCGGGATCGCGAGAGGATCTTTCGCTTTTTCCGTTTGAACTTGAGCCCTCGGGAAGTGGAGTACCACTGGCAACGGCTTCTCTTGCACCAATCTCGGTTTCCCGCGAACGGGGGACGGAAGGTCGATCTCCGGACGGCCGCCTTCGACTACTTTGTCAACGAGACGGATCTGCTGGTCGAGCCGCTGGTGATGGAGAGCGAGGAGCTCAGGCAAACCGAGCTCATGGCGTACTTCGATCAACTGACCGGTCTTCACAACTACGCCTACTTCGAGAGCGAGGTGAAAACCGAGGTCGCCCGCGCCCGGCGTTATCAGACCTCACTGTGTCTCCTCCTCCTCGACCTCGACGGCTTCAAACAAGTCAACGACACCCTTGGCCATCGAAAGGGAAACGAGGTGCTTCGCAGCGTGGGCCAATTGCTGCTGACCCGCCTTCGCTCGAGCGACCTCGTGGCACGCTTCGGTGGTGACGAGTTTGCGATGCTCCTGCATCGAACCGATCCCGAGAACGGCCAGCGAGTGGCCCAGAGCCTTTGTGAAAGCATTGACGGCCAGTTCCGTGCCGGGCCGTTCGCACGGTTGTCACGGCCGTTGACCGCGAGTTGCGGTCTGAGCGCTCTTCCCACGCACGCCGAAGACGAAGTCCGGTTGTTCGAGCTCGCCGACCAAGCTCTCTACCGCGCCAAGCGAACCGGGGGAAACCGGGTGGTGCACGCTTCCTGACGTCACCGGATACTGGGGCCGGATGAAGCGGCTGCGCACATCCGAGGCCAGGCCGAACACGCCCCACCCCACCCACAGCACCACGACTCCTGCCGCGAGCCATTTCCCCGCGGCCCGTCTTTGGGCGAGACGGTCGACCGCAGCCCCTACGACGAGAACCATCACGGGCAAGATCACGAGATCGTCTTTGGAGAACTGAAAGATGTGCGTCGCGCCGAGACCGGATCTCAGAAAATTGAGCCCGAGAAACGTGCCCGAGGCGGCGAAAGCGAGGGCCTTGCCGAGGATGGGGGCGTCGGACCGCGCCATCATCGCCAGTCCGCAGACGAGAACGAGCCCGAACGGCGCAAGATAGAAGAGTCGAGCACGGTGGACCGACATCCAAAGTGCGTCCAGGGGAGTGAGACGAAGATCGAGAAGCCCGCGCGTCTCGAGGCCCGATGCCGACGTGAAGCCCCTATCTCCCAGAAGCTCGGGCACGTACTGGCCGTAGAACGAGACGAGCGCGACGAGGGCCCCGGCGAGCGCCCAGGCGGCGATCGCCGCGGCACGCTCCCATGGTTGTCGAGTCACGAGCAAGGTGAGGCAGAGTAGCGGAACGAAAAGCCCCAACACGAGGGCACTTCCCGCGTAGGAAAGAAGCGAGACGGCGACCAGCAGGCAGATACCGGCGCCGTAAACCGGCCGCCCGAGACGCTCGAAGAAGAGAACGAGGTAAAGAACCAGAAGCGTATCGCAGAAGTGGCCGAGAAGCGCCGCGTAGGAGGCGACTGCGAGCCGGAACCCGACGACGCGCGCGCTCGCATGAAGGGCGACTGCGATCAGGGCGGCCCGCGGAGACAGGCCGAGCCTCTGTCCCAGCGGGAACAGGGCGAGAGCTTCGATCGCGACCAGCACCGTTGGCAGAAGCTTCATCCAATCCTCCACCGGAAGCTGGAGGAGACTCAGCGGATAGACGCTCAGATAGAGAAGCGGCGGATAGGGAAAAGCGAGCCACTCCTTGCCGACGAGCTGAAGACCGAGAAGGTGTCGATGTTGATTCTCGATGTACCCGTTGAAGAAGCCCGAGAGCCCCTCGGTCCAGATGAGGGACACGAACTTGGAGTGGGTACGGACATCGGGATAGTAGAAGTCCGGGTGAAACAGGGCGAACAGCCGGATGGCCGATCCGAAGAGAACGATGAGAGCCGCCCATTTCGCCTCGGGGCGGGAGAAGAAGGATCCCTCCGAACGCCGACGGATTCGGAAGAATGCCGACAGGGCCAGGGCCAATCCATGGTAGCGAAGCCCCAGGGTGCTGCAGACGTGCACCGGCCACAGAGGGTTCGCGGCCGCGGCGCTGGAGAGCGCGGCCATGGCCCCGAGGCCGATGAGGAGCGCCGTTCTCCGTCCGATGCCGAGGAGTCGAGGCACGAGGTAAAAAGCGAGCACCCAGGACAGAAGCCACGCGAAAGCGGTGGGCGCTGGCAAAAGAGCGCCGAAGCTGCAGGCAGGTCGGACCAGCATCCAGTCGAGGGCGATTCCCAGGGGTCGCGGGTCGTTCGATTTGGAGACGAGCGCGAGCTGGAATTCTCCCGAGGTGCCGCTCGAGCGGAGCGTCTCCAGTGTGAAATCCTGCTGGGGAACGTGGATCGTCTTGACGAGCTCCGAGTCGAGGAAGAAACGCACCTCGGCTGGGGCGCCTACGTGTCGTTTGAAGCGGAGGACGACGTCGTACGGTCCGCGGATCGAGAAGGGCAAGCGAACCGTCGAGCGAGTCGTCGACCAATGGATGAGTGTGGGCTCGTCGATCTCGAACTCCTCGCGAAACCCGGCAACGTATCGCGTGTCGTTGGGACCGAAATCTAGAAAGATCTCCCCGCCGAGCTGGGTCGCGCCCCACAGCACCATTGTCGACGCGAGAACGAGAAGGCCGGCGTTCCGGACCTCCAATCTCATGGCCGTTCGTCGGTGGTCAGACGCGCCAGGTAATAATCGCAAACGCCGCTACGGAAGAGCCTTTCTTCCTCGATTCGGAAATGAGGCTCGAGCAAGGCGTGGTAGCTTTCGGCGGGCCGGATGTAGTGCCCGTTCTCGACCCAGTGGAGCAGATGGCCCACGAGGTTCAGACGAGACTCCGTGGGAACGTCCTCGATGACGAGGATGCGGGCCGCCGGGCGCATCACGCGCCTCAAGCTGTTGGCGACCCTGCCGACGTCGACATCGTCGAGATGATGCAAGAGGCCGTAGACGAGCGCGTCGTCGAACGATCCCTGGGGAAAATCGAGCGCTCGAGCGTCCTGCAGCGCGAACGTTCCCTGAAAGTGCGCTCGGGCATATCTCACGTAGTTGGGGTTTAGATCGATTCCGGTGTAGCTTCCCGGATCGAACAAGTCCGAGAAAGCGCCCGGACCGCAGGCGACGTCGATGATCCTCCGTTCGGGGCTCGAGCCGATATGCTCGCGAATCGTACTTCTAATGACGGTAAAATTACTCTCTAGGAGTCCTCGACAAAACAGGAAGAGGCGAGGGTAGTTGGAGAGTCGTTCGATGACAGCGTGCAGCATGTTGTTGGCAGGCATACTATCGCAGACCCCGATCGCCCGGGTGAGCACCCTGGCAGCCGGGCTCGGGCTGGGCCTCGTTGGATGCGAGATCGGTACCGAGCCACCTTCGAGCGAGCCATCCGCTGCTCCATCAGTCACACCCGCCACGCCTCTTCCGGTCACGCCGCCTCCGCCGCCACCCGCGCCGGTCGCCTCACCTGTCGTCCAGGGTTTGGCCTCGCTCGAGGAGCAGGTCATTCACGTGTTCGAGACGGCGGGACCGGGTGTCGTCAATATCACGAGCCGTAGCCTCGGCTACGATTTCTTCTTGCGGGCGGTGCCCCAGGAAGGATCGGGCTCTGGATTCGTGTACGACGAGGGCGGCCACATCGTCACGAACTTTCACGTGATCGAGGGAGCTCGAGAGGTCTACGTGACGTTCTTCGACGAGACCCGAGTCGAGGCTCAGGTAGTCGGGGCCGACCCTTCGAACGATCTAGCGGTAATCAAAGTGGATGTTCCCCGCGATTTGCTTCGGCCGATTCCCGTCGAAAGCTCCGATGATCTCCGGGTGGGGCGGTTCGTCGTCGCCATCGGCAATCCATTCGGCCTCCAGCAAACCCTGACGACCGGTGTCGTGAGCTCGCTCGGCCGTGTCATCGAAGGACCCGACGGGCGTTTCATCGGAGAGATCATCCAAACCGACGCCGCCATCAACCCTGGTAACTCCGGCGGCCCGCTTCTCGATCTCGGTGGAGACGTCATCGGCGTCAACACGGCCATCATTAGCCCGAGTCAGGCTTCTGCCGGCATCGGGTTCGCCATCCCGTCCAGGACGCTTCGGAGGGTTGTGCCGGAGCTCATCGGTCGCGGACGTTACGCTCATCCCTGGCTTGGCGTGCGACTCATGAACGTGAGCGACAATCTGGCGTCGCTGCTCAGCCGTAATGGCGTCCGCACACCTGGAGGGGGCGGCATCGTGGTATACGAGGTCGTCTGGCGTGGCCCCGCAGCGCTCGCCGGGATCCAGGGCCCGAGTCGAATCGGGCGTCTCGGGAACTTGACGATTCCTCTGGAAGCGGACTACATCCTCGCCATCGACGACGCGACCATCAAGACGGATCGGGATTTGACCGTGCTGCTCGAGACTCGCTATCGGGTCGGCGACCGCGTGAAAGTGACTCTCTGGCGGGACGGTCGAGTCGTTGAAGTCGACGTGGAGCTGGGAGAACGCCCCGAGTAGCCTAACGGCCGTGGAGTGCGGCACCCGCGGTCTTCGCCAACCGGCTGAAGAAACGGGCGCCGACGAGAAGCACTCCCTCGTCGACGTCGAACCGGCTCGAGTGCGCTGGATGCGCTTCCGTTCCCGGGGCGCGTACACCGAGCCGCACGTAACACCCCCGCACTTTCTCGAGAAAGTACGCGAAATCCTCACCGCCCATGTTGGGGGTGTGCAGCTCGACGGTGTTGTCGGCGCCAACCACTTCGAGCGCCGCTCGTCGAGCGAGGGCGGCCATCTCCGGAGAATTCAGCACGGCAGGGGTTCCCTCGAGAAACGAGACACGAACGCTCGCCGTCTGCGCTTCAGCGATCGATCGAGCGATTCGCTCGACGGATGCGATCACGTGTTCCCGTACGGACGGCAGAAGCGTCCGGATCGTCCCTTCCAGAATGGCTCGTGAAGCGAGCACGTTCGCCGCCGTGCCCGCCGCGAACCGTCCCACGGTGACGACGGCGGCGTGAGCTGGATTCACTTCGCGCGCGACCACGCTCTGCAGCGCCGTAACCAGCAAGCTGCCGACCACCACCGCGTCGACACCCTCGTGAGGCCGGGCCGCATGGGCTCCCTTGCCATCGATCTCGATTCGGAAGCCATCGGTCGACGCGTTGACCGCACCGGCGTGGACCACAATCTGCCCCGTCGAGTAGCTTCGGTCGACGTGGCCGCCGAAGATCATGGCGACGTCCTCGAGCACGCCGGCATCGATCATGGCCTTGGCCCCGCTGCCCCTTTCCTCCGCGGGCTGAAACAGGATACGAACCGGCGCGGGCAAGCTTCCCTCTTTCGTCAGGAGCTCGGCTGCACCGAGCACCATCGTGACGTGGGCATCGTGCCCGCAGGCGTGCATCACGCCCTCGTTCTCCGAGGCGAATGGAAGTCCGGTCTCCTCTTGGATGGGAAGAGCGTCCATGTCGGCACGAAGGGCGATCTTCGGGCCCGGTGGCCCGTCGATGTCGGCCACGATGCCGGTCTCGGCGACGCCGGCTCGGTAGGGGATACCGATGCGGTCGAGCTCGGAAGCGATTCTCTCGGCAGTGCGCCTTTCTTCGAAAGCGAGCTCGGGGTGGCGGTGCAGATCGCGTCGAACGGCTACGAGCCGTGCGGCGAGCTCCGGGTAATGTTGTTTCATCTTTTGTGCTCAGTGCCGTGGCGGGACCCGCAATCGACCGGCCGCCACGGCTCGGCCTTTGCGGCGCTTCGCGCCGATCTCGCGGCAGATGTCTTGGCCACCGCTCGGCAGGCTGTACCGTACTTTTTCATCAGCCTCGTGCTCAGTGCCGTGGCGGGACCCGCAATCGACCGGCCGCCGCCGCTCGGGAGGCTGGGGCGTATTTCTTCATCAGCCAGCTAGAGAACTCCCGTTTGGTGCAGGAGCTCCAGAGTACCTACCAGGTCGCTCAGCTCGCTCAGGTCGAGCTCCGGCGTTCTGATCTCCGACAACGGGGGGGACGACGGGTGGTCGGCGAGCTCGCTCGTCAGAGGGTACTCGAACGCACGCTCGCTGAAGTAGATCTGACTGGTTCGCGACAGCAAGAAGTCAACGAACCGCTGGGCGACCTCGGCTTCGTTCGAGCTCGTGACGATACCCACTCCGGCGATGTTCACGAGCGCCCCGGCCCCGCCATCGGCGGGGCTGTAGTTGCGGACGGGGGGATCCGAGCTCGCCTGGCTCCGAAACTGCAGGAGGTAGTAGTGGTTCGTGAGGCCGATGTCGATTTCTCCCCGAACGGCCGCATCGAAGATGTCGTCGTTGTCGGGGTAGGAGCGCGGCTCGTTGGCCAGCATTCGCTCGAGCCAGCTTCGCGTGGCTTCCTCGCCCTCGAGAACCCGCATCGCGGTGACGAAAGCCTGGAACGATCCGTTCGACGGGGCCCAACCCAGCCGCCTCTTGAAGCGGGCGTCGGTGAGCTCCAGGGCAGAGCGCGGGAGCTCGCTCTCTTCGAGGTTTTCGGTGTTGTAGATCAGAACGCGGGCTCGGCCCGAGACGCCGACCCAGCGACCGTCGCGCGCGCGGAATCGCGAATCGACGCGCTCGAGGGTCTCTCGTGGAAGCACCCGCAGGCGACCCCCTCGTGCGAGAGCCCCAAGTGCCCCCGCGTCCTGGCCGTAATAGAGGTCCGCTTCGGTGTCGTCGCCCTCTTCGATGATAAGAGCCGCCAGCTCCGCGGTACCTCCGTAACGAACGCGTACTTCGACCTGCGTTTCCGAGCGGAATCGCTCGATGAGAGGGGCCACGAGGGCCTCGCTTCTTCCCGAGTACAGGGTAAGAGCGGGCCCCGGCGGTTGGCCTCCGCAACCGGGTAGAACCAACAAGAGCAAGGCCGAGCGGAACGTCGATGCCACGGTCTCGATTGTAACTTGTGTTCCCGGATGGCCGAAAGCTACGATTCAATACTGTTGAATTCCGATACCTACGCCCTCGTGGAGGAGCTCAAGCCTCACTACCAGGCCCTGGCGCGGTGCCGCTCAACTCCGGAGCTGCGCGAGCTTCCACTCTATCGGCAGCTCGCGCCCCTCGTGGAGCGCGTCCTGAGCACCGCCGTTCATGCCAGCTTCGGCGAGCGCTCGGCGTCCGCCAAGGCAAGGTATCGTGTCGTCTCCTGGAACCTCGAGCGAGGCATCGAGCTCCCGGGGCAGCTCGACGCGATGCGCAGACATCCGTATTTGCGGGAAGCCGACTTATTTTTGTTGACCGAAACGGATATCGGCATGGCTCGATCGGGAAACAACGACGTGGCGCGGACCCTGGCGCGGGAGCTTGGGCTCGAGTATGCCTTTGCGCCTTGTTACCTCAATCTGGCCAAGGGCGCCGGGGTCGAATACGACGTCGAGGGTGAGAATACGGTCGGACTTCATGGAAACGCGATTCTGAGCCGCTATCCACTGGTGTCGCCCCGGTCGATTCGACTCGAGAACGGCAAAGACAAGATGTCGGGACGAGAAAAGCGGCTGGGAAACCAGTCCGCTCTCGTCGTGGACGTGGAATTTCCCCAGCTCACATTGACAGCGGTCTCCGTCCATCTGGACGCTCAGTCACGTCAGCGGCACCGGCGCGACCAGATGCGCGACGTGCTGGAGGCCATCGCGGGAAACGGGGCAGCCATCATCGGGGGGGACTGGAACACGACGACTCACAACTCGTCGCGAGCACTCTTCGCCATCCTGGGCTACTGGCTTCGGGTCTTCCTTGGTGTCGACCGTTCCATCCAGCATTATCTCCATCCTTATCGATGGTTCGAGCGGGATCTGTTCGCGCTCCTGGAGTCCAGGGAATTCGACTATCGCGCCTGCAACGCGCTCGGCACCCGTACGATGTCGTACGACGTCACTTGTGCCAAGACGCGCCAAAATCTGGGTGAGTGGGTTCCCGGGTGGTGTTTCGCCTTTCTCCGATGGGCACTCCGACGCCACGGAGGACGTTGTCCCTTCAAAGTGGACTGGTTTGCCACCCGGGGCTTGAGAACGGAGAACCCGGTCGTGCTGCACGAGTTTCGCGAGGGACTCGAGGTCCCGCTTTCGGACCATGATCCCATCGGGGTGGATCTCGTCCTGTGAAACAGGGAACGAAGAAGCTGATAGACTCAGCAGGCTGATGAAGAAGTACGGCCCAGCCTGCCGAGCGGTGGCCAAGACATCTGCCGTTCGATTTCGCCAAGGCGTGCGCCTACGCTTCGCTTCGGCGAGACGCGACGAAGCCCAAAAAGCGGAGCGGGTCGTCGGAACCGCGCCGAAGCCCGAAGGGCGGGCGAGATCAGCGCTGAGCGCCGTGAAGGCCGAGCCATGGCGGGTCCGCCGGAGCCTTGCGGAAAGGCGGATCGATCACAGGTCCCGCCACGGCAATGAGCAGTGAAGATTGCGCCTGTTCCTTTGTGCGGAGGCGTTCTGGTTGGTGGCCGCGGTACCATCCGCACTTCGCGAGAATCCCGTGTTCATCGGCGCCGAGCGTTGCAAGCTGTGCCACCGGGCGATCTACGAGTCCTGGTCGAAGACCGCTCACGCTCGTACCGGGGATTCCATAGCCGAGCCAAAGGAGCGGTGCGCGGCCTGCCACGACACATCGCCGGAAAGGCGCGGCCGCATCGAGTGCGAAGCCTGCCACGGGGCGGGCGGTAATTACTGGCCGGCCGAGGTGATGATCGATTCCGAAAAGGCCGTGATGGCCGGCCTCGTTTATCCTACGGAAACCACGTGCCGTGTGTGTCACGACAACGACGAGGAGGATCATCGCCGAGATTTCGTCTTGCCTCCACCATCGGATTGGAGCGGGGTGATCCACGTGCTTCCCGAACCGTGAGCTCGCCAGTTTTCGCTTATCCAGAAGACGTGCATTTCACGTGCTCCCGCTGCGGCGACTGCTGCCGCGGATGGAACGTCGCGCTCGGTCCGGGCGAGCCGGAGAGCCTGCGCGAGCTGGACTGGAAAGACAGAGTTCCCGATCTCGTCGGCGTTGCCCCCGGCACGAAGGTCGGAGAGAAGTACGCCCTGACGCGGAAAGAAGACGGCTCGTGCATCTACCTGGGAAAAGAGAACCAGTGTCTCATCCACGAGCATTTCGGCGTGCTCCGAAAGCCTCTCCTGTGCCGCCTGTTTCCGTTCGGGTTTCTTCCGGTGGGCGATCGGGTAGCCGTAGACGTCTCGTTCGCTTGCAAGGCCGTGAGCGAGGACCGAGGCGCTCCCTTGAAGGAACGTGTGCCCGAGTGGGTCCGTCTGCTGCAAGGCCCACCGGCTCAGGAGACCGAGCACGCGTTCTCCCAGAAGTACCGGATCGGCGGTGAGCTTCTCTGGGAGTTGGAGCATGCGATTGTGCGGCTTCTGTCGGACCCGCGGGAAACGATCCTGGAACGAATCCGCGCCGTGTCGGAGTTCATGCGACTGGCGATGACGGCGGATCCGAGAACCGACTCCGCCAGGAGGCTTCGCGAGGTCATGTTGACGGGCGTACCTAGGCAGCTAAAAGAGACGCCCATCGACGTGGAGCCGATGGACAAGACGCAGCGCGCCGTCTTTTTCCATCTCCTGTTTCTGATGCTGAATCCAACCCCTCCGGATTTGCTCGGCCGCAGGGACGCGCGAGCCGCCCAGGACCGCATAAAAGCAGCAGACGCATACCGCTTCCGCGGGGGCCGTCCCTGGATCGACAATCGAGTGGCTTCGGCAACGTTTGGCGAGATCGAGGCCATCGCGCTCGATTCCCTCGTGGAGGAGCGGGGAACACGGGAAGTCGAGCGTTTCCTGCAGGCAAAATTGGTCGGACAGCGATTCCTGCACGAAGGGGAGTCGGAGATTCCCTTCGTCACCGCCGTCCCGCGGCTACTGCTGGTTTATCCGATGCTGCTCTGGACTTCCAAAGCTCTTGCTGCGGAGGGTGCCCGCCGCTCCGTGTCGCTGGAGGATGCACGCCGTGCGCTCCGGCTTCTCGACAGGAGCTTCGGTTCGGTCCCTCTCTCCGCGCTCCCTTCGAAGCAAAGAAAAGCATGGGAGTTCATCATCACCGAGACTGATTTACCGCTCGTGGCATCGGTGGAAATGACACGTCTCTCTCGATCGCACGCGCCACGTCGGCCGTGATACGCTTCCGCATCGGTCGCCGGAGCCATCCTTGCTTCAGTCTCTTCCAAATCTGCATCCTTTTCTGGTGCACTTTCCCATTGCCTTGTTTACAACAGCAGTTCTGGTCGACCTGGTGTTGCTCGCAAGGGCCCGGTTGGCCTGGCTGGATCGCGCGGCGACGCTCTTTTATGCGAGTGCAGCCGTGAGCTCCGGCGCTGCAGCATGGAGTGGTAAGTTTGCCGAGCCCGCTGCCGCGGAGGGGGCGTTAGCTGAGGCGGTGGGAAGGCACGGAGACTGGGCCTTTCTTACGGTCGTGCTTTTCTTCCTCGTCGGATTCCTTCGCTTCGACGCCTTTTGGCAAGATCGCGATCGGACCGCTCCGCGTATTCATCGGGGGCGGGTCGTGGCGTTTGCGCTCGCGCTTGTAGCACAGCTCTCTCTGGTCAGAACGGCTGAGTATGGAGGAACCCTCGTGTTTCGACACGGCGTCGGGGTGAACCTACCGAGGAGGTAAAACTTGGATGCCTATTAGAAATCCCAGTTTTTTGGGCCGAAAATCCCTCATTGGCGTCCGAAGAATCGTATTTGAAAAGGATTTTTTGCGAATAGTAAAGAAAACGTGACCCAGATCACCGAATTGAGCGCGGTCGAGAGTCATGCTTCCGGCTGTGGTGAGGGCGGAGTCCCCAACCCAAACCAAGGTGTGCGGAGATTACTCTACCCCCGACCCCAACTGGGGTAAGTGGAGACACCGCATCCCCCCAGCTCTGCTCTCGCCACACAAATTGTCTTAGAGCGGTTCGGGCGTACTGAAACCTGCAGTGCTCAACGCCAGGGCTGGGGCGGGGCCAAGTTTCTCATCACGCAGCTAGAGCCTTGGCCAAATCGGATCGCCCTTCGCGATTCGAAGCTCACCCCCCGCGCCCCAGACTGCATCTTCGGCGAGTCTCGCGTTCTTCTCGTTCTTGGAGCTCCCGAATCGGCTGAGGATCTCGGCCGCGGATCGGGGCATGATGGGCAACAGCAGTACCGACGCGATGCGGGTGGCCTCCGCCGCGTCGAAGAGCACTCGGTCGAGCGCTGCCCCGGCTGTACTGTCTCTAGCGAGGACCCACGGCTGAGCTTCGGTGATGAACTCGTTGACCGAGTCGACAATCTGGTACGCGGCTGCCGCGCCCGCCTGCAGCGCGAGAGCCTCCATCGATTGTCGGTAGGTCTCGATGCACTCCTCGACCCGGCTTCGAAGGGCTTCGGTATGGGGGCCGGGGAGGACGAGCTTGCCATCCCGGTAGTTGACCGCCATGGTGGCGATACGGCTGACGAGATTCCCCAGATTGTTCGCGAGGTCCGCGTTGTAACGCGCCTCGAAACGCTCCCATGAAAAATCTCCATCCTGACCGTAGGTGATTTCGCGCACGAGATAGAGCCGCAGGGGATCGGGGCCGAACTTCTCGATGACATCGAGAGGGTCGACGACCGTACCCAGAGTCTTGCTCATGCGCTCGCCCTTGAAGAAGACGAAACCATGACCGAAGACCCGCTGCGGAAGGGGCAAGCCCGCACTCAGGAGCATCGCGGGCCACAGGATGCAATGGAAACGCGTGATGTCCTTGCCAATGACGTGCAGGTCGCAGGGCCACCACTTCTCGAGGAGAGCCTCATCGTGGCCCAGGCCGACGGCGGAAATGTAGTTGATCACGGCATCGGCCCACACATAGACGACGCTGCGCGGGTCGAACGGCACTGGGATCCCCCACTTCTGACTCTCGCGACTGATGGAAATGTCCTCCAGCCCGCCCTCGATGACGTTCAAGATCTCGTTTCTTCGGATGCCGGGCTCGAGGAAGCCGGGGTGCTCCCGGTAGTGCTCGAGGAGCGGCTCGCGGTACTTCGACAACCGAAAAAAATGGTTCGTTTCCTCTAGCCAGGTGGGCTTCGTGCGATGAAGAGGACAATTGCCGTCCTCGAGATCCTTTTCCTGCTTGAATCCCTCGCACGAATCGCAGTACCAGCCACGATAGGTGCCCTCGAAGGTGTCACCGGCATCGTGTATGCGCTGTATCAGCGTTTGCACCGACACCCGGTGCCGGGATTCGGTCGTTCGGATGAAATCGTCGTACGACACGTCGAGCTTGTTCCAGACCGTTCGGAACTCATGCTCCATCCGGTCACAGTAAGCGGTGGGCTCGAGGCCGAGCTCCTGGGCTTTCTTGTAAACGTTCAGAGAATGCTCGTCGTTTCCCATGAGGAAATGCGTGTCGTAGCCGGCGAGACGTTTGAACCGCGCAATCACATCCGCGGTCACTTTCTCGTATGCCGTTCCCAGATGCGGACGGCTGTTGACGTAGTCGATGGCGGTGGTCAGGTAGAACTTCGTCATGTTTCCGGATTCAGTTGCCGAGCAAATTCTAACAGATACGCGGGGTTGACACGGACGCGGGATCGTTCTTAGAGTGGCAGCCGCATTCGAGGAGCTGCTCATGAAGGGGTGTCTTGCGTTATCGACGTTCGTCCTGGCGGCCGGAAACGGGTTCGGGGAGGATCCGAGCGGCCCGAATCGTTTCGCCATCCAGGGCGCGCGGCTGCACGTGGGTACGGGCGAGGTCATCACCGGCGGCATCGTCGTCGTCGACGACGGGCTCATCACCGCCGTGGGCGTCGGCGTGCCCGTTCCCGAGGACGCCTGGGTAATCGAAGCCTCGGACAAGCATGTCTACCCTGGCTTCATCAACGCGCTTTGCGACCTGGGTTTGAAAAAGACGGAGCCGAGCGGGGGCGAGGGCGGACGCGGGCAAGAGCGGGAGTTTGCGACTGGGCCCGAGGATCGTCCCGCCAATACGCCGTGGCGGGCGGCAGCCGACGAATTGACCCTGGACGATGAGCGCATCGAGTCGTGGCGCAACGCCGGGTTCACCTCGAGCGTCACCGCGCCGCAGGGTGGCATCTTTCCCGGTCAAGCCGCCTTCCTCGACCTAGGTGGTGTCCGCGACCGTGACATGGTCGTATCGTCCCCGGTGGCATTGGTCGTCGATCTGACTCCGCCTGGCGGCGGTCGAAGCTTCCCCGGCTCGCTCATGGGAGTTCTCGCCTACGTCGAGCAGAGTTTTCTCGACGCCACGCATTACCGCGAAAGCTCGAAGGCTTACGAGTCCTCTCCCCGCGGCAAGAAACGGCCGAGCTATGATCGAGCGCTCGCGCCGTTGTCACGGGCGCAAACCGAACGTTGGCCTGTCTTGTTCCCCGCCAACGAGCGGCACGAGATCGAGCGAGCGATTGCTCTTGCCCAAGACTCGTCGGTGCGCCCGGTTCTTTACGGAGGGCACGAGGGCTATGCCGCTGCCGAAGTCTTGCGAGGCGCGGACGTTCCCGTACTGGTCAGCTTGAAGTGGCCGAAGAAGGACGAGAAGGCCGACCCCGAGGCCGACGAACCCCTTCGGGTCTTGCGGCTGCGCGACCGGGCGCCGGGAACGCCCGCGGCGCTCGAACGTGCCGGGGTCCGCTTCGCCTTCTACACCGAGGACATCGCTCGGCCAGGAGAAGCGATGGCCGGCATCCGCCGGGCGATCGAGGCGGGGCTTTCCGCCGAAGCGGCCGTCGGCGCCCTCACGCTCGAGGCCGCGACCATCTTCGGCGTCGCCGATCGCACCGGAAGCCTCGAGGCCGGGAAGATTGCCAACCTCTTCATCGCCGACGGAGACGCCTTCGAGGAGGGGACGAAGGTGGAGAGCGTCTTCGTGGACGGTAAGAAGTACGACGTGCCGCCCAGCGCCGACGAAGACAAGAAAGAGGAGAAGACGCCATGAAGAAAATCGTTCTCGGGCTCGGAGCCCTTGCGGTCACCGGGGCGGTCTCGGCCCAAACGGTCCTGGTTCGCGGCGGAACGATCCTCACCGTCACCGACGGAACGATCGAGAACGGCTTCGTCCTCATTCGGGACGGCAAGATCGCGGAGGTAGGAGCTCGGGTCGACGCTCCAGCGGGCGTGGAGATAATCGACGCCACGAGGCGGTTCGTCCTGCCCGGCATCATCGACGCCCACTCTCACATCGCTGCGGAGTCGATCAACGAGGGAAGCATCGCCGTGTCTTCCATGACGGGCACCGAGTCGGTCCTGGATCCCACCGATATCGACATCTACCGCGAGCTCGCGGGCGGCGTGACGACTTCGAACGTTCTTCACGGCAGCGCGAATCCCATCGGGGGCCAGAACGTGGTCATCAAACACCGATGGGGGAAGGACGCCGAGGGGTTGAAGTTCCAAGGGGCGATGCCGGGCATCAAGTTCGCTCTCGGTGAGAATCCGAAGCGTTCGCGCGGAACTCGACCCGGCGTTCCGAACCGGTACCCAGCGACGCGCATGGGAGTTCAGGATGTGATTCGCGAGGCCTTCACCGAGGCCCGCGCATATCGGGAGGGGTGGCAGGAGTACGAAAGAAGAAAGAGCCAGGGGGAGACTGGCCTGGTGCCGCCACGACGGGACCTCGAGCTCGAGCCCCTCGTCGAGGTTCTCGAAGGCAAACGCCTGGTTCATGCCCACTGTTATCGCGCCGACGAGATCCTGCAACTGTTGCGGCTTGCCGAGGAGTTCGGGTTCCGCATCGCCACGCTCCAGCACGTGCTCGAAGGCTACAAGGTAGCGAAAGAGATCGCCGAGCACGGTGCCGGGGCGTCGACTTTTTCCGACTGGTGGGCCTACAAAGTGGAGGCCTATGACGCGATACCGTACAACGCGGCGCTCATGACGGAGAAAGGCGTTCTCGTCTCGATCAACTCTGACAGTGCCGAGGAGGCGCGCCATCTGAATCAGGAGGCCGCCAAGGCGATGAAATGGGGCGGGCTGTCCGAAGAGCAGGCGCTCGCTCTCGTCACCATCAACCCGGCGAAGCAGCTCCGTATCGACGATCGAGTGGGCTCGATCGAAGTCGGCAAAGACGCCGATCTCGCGATCTTCGACGCCCACCCGTTGAGCGTCTATGCCGTGAATCAGATGACGCTCATCGATGGCGAGGTCTACTTCGATAGGGGAAAAGATATCGAACAGAGGAAGCGCATCGAGGAAGAGAAACAGACGCTCGTCGGAAAGCAAAAAGGAGAGAAGCGATGACGCTTTTCTTCGCGCTCTGGGTCGCTCTGCTACCAACGACACAGGACGAGGTGTACGCGATCCGCGGCGCGAGGATCGTGACCCTCGCCGGTGAACCCATCGACAACGGCACGATCGTGATCCGGAGCGGACGGATTTCCGAGGTGGGGGCGAACGTGAGTGTTCCCGCCGGCGCGGAGGTGATCGAGGCCGCCGGTCTCGAAGTCTACCCCGGGGTGATGGACTCGGTTAGTCAGATCGGGTTGACCGAGATTGGCTCGACCGCCGCCACCGTGGACACCACCGAGCTCGGCGACTACAACCCCCAGCTCCGGGCGGCGACGGCAGTGCATCCGGCTAGCGAGCACATCCCCGTGGCACGGGCAAACGGCATCACCCATGCCCTGTCGGTCCCGGGCAGCCTGGGCGGTTTCGGAGGCGGGGGTGGCTACGGGATCTCTGGCCAGGCCTCGCTCATCCATCTATCCGGCTGGACGGTGGAGGAAATGGCGATCGATCCCTCGGTGGGTATGGTGCTGAACTGGCCGACGCTGAGCACGGAGAGCTTCGATCCGACCACGTTCGAGAGAAAAACGCGCCCGTTCTCCGAGGTGAAGAAAGAGTACGACCGACGCATCGCCGAGCTCGGTGATTGGCTGGCCGCGGCACGGCGCTACCAGCTGAGAGGCGAGGCTGCGGAAAAGGACTGGAAGCTCGAGGCGCTCGCCGCCGTGGTGGGCGGTCGGCTGCCGCTCATGATCAAGGTCGATGACGAAAGAGGCATTCGCGACGCGGTGTCCTTTGCGGATAACGAGGGGGTTCGCCTCATTCTGCTTGGCGCGCGCGATGCTTGGAAGATCACGGACGTCCTCGTGGAAAAAGGGATCCCCGTCATTCTCGGTCCGACCCTCGAGCTTCCCCGAAACGAGGACGAGCCCTACGATCAGCCCTTCGTCACGGCGGCGGAGCTTCACCGAGCCGGTGTGCGAGTCGTCTTCGGGAGCTTCAGCTCCTCGGACTCGCGCCTTCTGCCCTATGAGGTGGGAAACGCAGTCGCCTACGGCCTTCCGCACGAAGAGGGGCTGAAAGCCATCACCCTCTATCCCGCCCAGCTCTTCGGAGTAGGCGACCAGCTCGGTAGCATCGAAGAGGGGAAAGTCGCGAACCTCATCGTGACCGATGGCGATCCTCTCGAGATCATGACGCAAATCCGATATCTCTTCATAAAGGGCAAGCTCGAAAGTCTCGACAACAAACACTTGCAGCTCTACGAGAAATACCGGGCGCGCGAGTAGCTGGTCGGGAAGCCACCACCGTCGGGGCTAACCGAACGCGCCCCGACTGCGTCTAAAGGGGTTGAATGCAGGCCGTGGCCGACGAGCTCGTGGCGAGGGCCCGGGCCGGCGATGAAGAGGCGTTTTCGGTCCTCGTCCAGACCCACGCCCGAGATGTCTTTCGGCTGGCCTTCCGCATCACGAGAAACGAAGACGACGCCGAGGATACCGTGCAAGAAACGTTTTTGCGGGCCTATCGCAAGCTCGACGCTTTCGAGTCTCGAGCCAGCTTCAGCACCTGGCTCTACCGCGTGACGGCGAACACCGCGATCGACGTTCTGAGGCGACGTCGTCGGACGGACGAGCGAACGGCTCCACTCGACGTCGTGACGCCGTCGGTGACCGCGCCCCAGGAGGTCCTGACGTTCGGCCGTCAGGTTCGAGACCGCATCGAGTCCGCGCTCGGAGGCCTGAGCGACATGGAAAGGACCGTGTTCGTGCTCCGTCATTTCCAGGAGCTGTCGCTCGCGGAAATCAGCGGGAGTCTCGACATTACGGTCAGCGCGACCAAACAGGCGCTCTTTCGAGCGGTGCGCAAGATGCGCAAGACCCTCGCACCCCTGGTGAGGACGCACTCATGACACATCTGAGCGATGACGAGCTGGTGCTCGTGTTCTACGACGAGGCGGGACCGGTGGAACGAGAGCATGTCGTGCAGTGCCCGCGGTGCCGCACGGAGCTCGATGGGCTGCGAGAGGCGCTCGCGGAGCTCACGGAGACCCCGATACCGGAACGGGACGAGGACTACGGATCTCGTGTCTGGGCACGCCTTCAGACGCGGCTGTCGAGGCCCTTTCGACGATGGGCAACGCCGGCCTGGATTGGTGCGGCGGCAGCGATTGTGCTGGCTGCGACTTTTCTGGCCGGCCGCCTTTCGGTGCGCGTTCCGCCGGATGCCGCCCGGAACGATGAAGTTCGAGAGCGAATCCTGCTCCTCGCGCTCGGCGACCATCTTCGTGAATCGCAGGTTCTGCTCCTCGAGATTGCCAATCGGCCTCAGGGCACGGAGATCCTTCCCTTACGCGAGCGGGCGGACGACCTGGTTCAGGAAAGTCGGCTCTATCGGCAGACGGCTCGCCGAGTCGGCGACATGGTTACGGTCGAGTTTCTCGACGAGCTGGAGCGGTTCCTACTCGATGTCGCTCACGGGCCCACATCCACCGAGGCTCTCGAGGGGCTTTCGATTCGCATCGCCGATCGGGATCTCATCTTCAAATTGCGCGTCCTGGAGGCGAGCGTATCCGACAAGACGATACGGAGGTTCTGAGGAAACATGATTAGGCTTCTGAGTTTGGCAACGACAGGGGTGCTGCTCGCCGCTCTGTCCGCGGTGGCTTCTATGGCATGGGTCCAGTCTGCCGAGAGCAACGCGAGCTACCAGGAGGGGAGGCAGGCGCTCGATCGAGGCGACTGGGCCCAGGCGATCGCCGCGTTTCGGCGAGCGGGCGAGGACGAGGCCCTCGCCGACGCGGCCCTCTGGTGGCAGGCCTATGCACACCAACGAGCGGGGGAATTGGAGCGGGCGCTAGAGCTCGTCTCGGAGCTCGATCGCCGCTTCCCGCAGAGCCGGTGGAGAGACGACGCTCGCGCACTCGCCGCCGAGATACGGGGCGTTTCGGCACGACAGATCGGCTCTGGCGACGACGAGCTCAAGCTCATGGCGCTCAACGGCCTCATGCATATGGAAGACGACGAGGCAATTCCCATCCTGGAGGAGGTCCTGGCGGGAGGTCAGTCTGAGAAACTGAGGGAGCGAGCGCTCTTCGTTCTCGCGCAAATGGACTCGGAGCCGGCCTTCGCCGTCCTCGCGCGCACGGCGCGGAGCTCCACGGACGGCGAGCTCCAGCGCAAGGCCATTCGTTACCTCGGCATCCACGAGAGCGAGAGAAGTCTGGCGCTTCTCGAAGAGCTCTATAGAAGCCTCGAGAGCCACGATGCGCGTTCGGACGTGCTTCACGCGTTCATGATCGCGGGGGAGAAGCAAAGGCTTCTGAAGCGCGCCCGGGAAGAGCCCGACGCTGAGCTTCGCGGCCGAGCCATCCACTGGCTCGGCACCATGGGCGCTTCGACCGAGCTCTGGGAGCTTTATGGTCGAGAGAATTTTGAGGACGTCAAAAAGAATATCCTCCAGGCCTTTCTGGTAGCGGGCGACAGCGAGCATCTGCTCGCGGTGGCCCGCGATTCCTCGCAAAGTGACGAGCTCCGTGAGACCGCGGTGAGCCGGCTCGGCGCGGAGGGAGCCGATGACGCACTCTGGGAGCTCTTCCAGCAAGAGAGCGGCGTCGAGATGAAAAAGCGCATCCTCCATGCCCTCTTCGTGGCGGGCAATACCCAGCGACTCGAAATGGTGGCGAGAAACGCCTCGGAGACCGAAGAGCTCCGCAAGGCCGCCATTCACGACCTCGGGGTCTCGGGTAGCGAGGCCCGCGCCGCTCTCGTGGCCATCTACGAGAGCGAGATCTCGGAGGAATTGAAAAAACAGGTGCTCCACAGCCTGTTCCTGCAGGATGCGGCCAAGGAGCTCGTCGCCATCGCCCGCGCGGAAACGAGCCCCGAGCTCAAGAAAACGGCCGTCCACTGGCTCTCGCTGATGGACGCGACCGAGGCCAGAGACTTCTTGATGGAGGTTTTGAGACGATGAATCCGTTCGTGTCGCTCTTCGTAGTGGCCGCGCTCCAGACGAGCCCCACATTGATGGATGGAAGCCTCGTGGAGCATGGTGAGTCCCGCGACATCGCGGCCGACGTCCTGGCATTTGCAGACGGAGTCTGGGCTGGTTACGCCGTGCCGATGATCTCTGGCCGCCATTCTTTCTGTGGAAACGGGATCGTGACGCTCGATGCCCACGGAGGGTCTGGTCGGCAGACCTCGTCACCCGGCGCGGAGCTTTTCGTGCTGTATCGCGTCGAGGCCGGATCCGTCGCGAGAATCCGAGCCCTCGATTCCGAGTGCCGCATCGACGCCTCCGGAGAAACGGTCCATTGGTGGAGGTCGGTCTCTCCTCGCTCGAGCCTGGAGTTTCTCGAGACTCTCGCGCGCGACGAAGACATCGACCGGTCGGAGGACGCCGTCACCGCGATGGCGTTTCACGAGGAGCCCCTGGCGGACGCACGCCTGTCGGCGCTCGCCGCCACGGCGAGCTCCCACGACGTCAGGGAGAAGGCGGTCTTCTGGCTCGGCGCCGCTCGGGGCGAAGGTGGGCTCCGAGAGCTTACGGCGCGTCTCGAGAGCGAGACCGATCGGGGACTACGCGAGAAGATCGTTTTCGCGTTACACGTGTCGGATGCGGAAGGAGCCACTGAAAAGCTCGTTCAGATCGCGAAAAGCGATGCTTACGCCGAGACCCGCGAAAAGGCGCTGTTCTGGCTCGCGCAGGAGGCGGGGAAGCTTGCCGGTGAGACCATTGCCTCAGCTGTGCGGAACGACCCCGAGCTCGAGGTCAAGGAAAAAGCGGTCTTCGCTCTCTCTCAGCTTCCGCCCGACGAGGGCGTCCCTTTACTCCTCGAGGTGGCGGAAACGCACCCTCACCCCGAGGTGCGGAAAAAGGCGTTCTTCTGGCTAGGACAATCGGGCGACCCCAGGGCGTTCGCTCTTTTCGAGAAGATACTCCTCACGAGATAGCTGTGATATCGTAGCCGCGTCACAAGCGGCTCGATGACAACGCATCGCTTTCCCATGACGTCCGTGCTTCGCGACGGCAGGCGGGTTATCGTCCGCCCTTTTCGGGAGACGGACGTGTCGGTGCTGCACGATTTTTTTCTCCGAATACCCGTCGATTGGCGACGCTTCGCCTGGGATCCCATCGAAAGGCGGGGGCTGGTCGAGAGCTGGGCCGACAACATCGACTACGACAAGGTCTTCCCGCTGCTCGCCTTCGACGGCTCCCGGGTCGTGGCGGACGCGAGCTTGCACCGCCGCGAGTTCGGCCCACTGCGCCTCGTGGGCAGGATCAAGTGGCTGATCGATCCCGCTTTCCGCGGCGTGGGGTTGGGGGCGATGCTCGTGAACCTCCTGATGGATGCTGCCCGGGACCGCGGACTTCGTCATCTCACGGCGATGCTCATCTCCGACCTCGAACAGGATGCGATCGAGGTGTTGACTCCGCTCGGATTCAAAGAGTACCGCATACCCGGATACGGAACCGATCCGGACGGCAACAACCACGACATGAGCAAGCTCGTGTTCTCGTTCCCCGAGAACGGGGCCCCCGTGTAGAACAGAGCAAGGCCCGGCCAATAACCAGATCGCCCAAGGCTTGTCAGCGTGGTTATGACGAAACTGCGGGTCAGGCTGCCGAGCGGTGGCCAAGACATCTACCGCGAGATCGGCGCGAAGCGCCGCAAGGGCCGAGCCGTGGCGGTCGATCGAACGCGGGTCCCGCCACGGCATTGAGTAGAGAGAAGACGCTCAGCCTCAGAAAGCGGTTGCGCGATTCTCGGCTTCGTTCACGACGTTGCGCAACCCCACCTGGCTCGAGACCGTCTTCCTGACGTAGACCTCGCTGGGATCGAAGGCTCCGGCCGTCGCGCCCTTCAGGTTTTGCTCCTCCGTTCGTCCGGTCAGCGTCACGTCGACGCGGTTGATCCAAGTGAGCGGATCGTCCGAAGGAACCAGGGGAGGCACGTCGAAGAGATTCATGCCGTCGTTTCCGATGCCGTATCGGACCTGGAGGTTCTCGATGTTGTGCGCCACGGCGATCCAACCTGCCGGGTCGCTCAGATCCTTACGTTCGAGCGTGGGGTGCCCCACCGGAGGCGGGGGGCTGACCCGGTAAGTAATCACGCGGAACATGCCCACGACGGCGCAGTTTTCGTTGACTTCATGGTTGAACCCTCCCGGTAGGTTCAGCTCGGAGTCGATCTTGCCGGGATTGTGGTTGATTTGCACCGTCGGTTCCCCGCCCGCGGTCGTCATTTGAGGGTCCTGGGTGAGGTGGAAGTGAGTGAGCCCCACTTGACCGTCGCCGTTACAGTCCGCGGTCTCGATGGCGGTCAGCATCATGCCGTACTCGTAGGACTCCTCGACGACCCCGGGCATCGGATCGAAAGTTTCGGGGTCGAGCAGAAGGGTCGAAGAGCGCCCGATGGTCCCGCAGGGACCTCCGCCGCCACCCTGACCCCCGGCCCCGCACTGCTTGGGACGGGAGATGGGGATGTTCGGATCGGCGTAGACGATCGTGACCTCGTCGGGCTGGATGCCGCCGCCGTCGCTCCAAATGACGGCCGAAGCCGGGGGCGTCTTGTATCCTGCCAGAGTCAGGTCGCGGCCGATCATATCGAGCCCCGATCGGGTCGACATCTGCATGTCGGCGACCTGGTTCTCGCGGCGGAAGCTGTCCTGGCCGCCCAGAAGAACCCCGAAGACCGAAGCCATGATGATGAGGGTCACGGCGATCGCCACGAGCACCTCGATCAACGTGAAACCTTTGTTCCCTTGTTGTCGGATCATGGGGGCCACGATGCCCCGTTTCCTCTCGGGGTTCAGTGATCGGTGGCGTGGTGGGATGCCCACCACTCGCGGCGAGGCGTTTCGCCCTCACCTGGCGGTAGAATGAATCGGGGTGCAGGTGAATCGCTGCTCGGTCGTCTTGATCGTGGGGTCGATGCTTTTTGGCGCGAAGCTCGTCCGGGCGGAGCGTACGTTGGATCCCACCCAGGCCACGGTTTTCATACGGGTCATCGGCACGGTGGAAAGGGAGATCGACTCCGCCTGGAAAGAGACCATCGAGGAACGCAACGTCGAGATCGGCACCGGAAGCGGTTTCGTGTTCACCGAGTATGGCCATGTATTGACCAACCACCACGTCGTGGGCGGCGACGTGTTCCGCACTCGCGTGCGAGGGATCGAGGTGGAGGTGCGTATCGCGGTCGAGCGGATCGAGATCGTGTTCCCGTCCGTGGGCGCGGGTTCTCTCGAGGAGCCCAGGACGTTTCCGGCCACGCTCGAGGCGACGGATTCGGACCTGGATCTCGCGGTGCTCTCGACGAGCGCGTCCGAGCTGCCTTACCTTGCGTTCGGAGACTCCGATGCCACGGAGAAAGGGCAAGGGGTCAGCGTCTTCGGGTTTCCCTTCGGGCGGAAAGTCGAGATCGGTAAGGGAGACGTCGACGACATCGTGCCTCAGGTCACCGTTACCAGAGGTGCCGTCTCCGCCAGCCGTGCCAACGATTCTGGAGAGCCCTCCTTTCTGCAGACGAGCGCGACGGTCAATCCCGGTAACAGCGGCGGGCCCATGGTCGACGGCGAAGGCTTCGTCCTTGGCGTCATCCGACTGAAGCTTCGCGGCGCCGAGGGGGTCGGATTTGCCGTCCCGGTGAACACCGTGAAGGACTTTCTCGAGTATCGAGGCTACGGCCAGCTTCTGCCCACCGAACGGCTTCGACTCGGCCCCGAACAGACCCTCGAGGGCAAGGGACTGACGCTTCAACTTCCCGACACGATGGAGGACGTTTCCCCCGTTCGCCTGCGAGCTTTTTCCGATCCCACAAACGGCGATGTGCGGTTCGTGGCTGAGCGTGTGGCCTCACCGTGGGAGCTATCGCGTCTCGAGGCGCTACTGCTCGGGGGCGGTACGTTTGGCCCGTTTCAGGCCTCGGGCGAGCGGCGTTCGAGCGCCTTCTCGTCGGGACGCCTCATTGCGGGATGGGCGAGCGGCACGGACGGGACCGACGGCAACGAGGCGAAACTCGAGTATGCGCTTCTCGAATCCGGCCTCGAGAAAGTCCTCGTTCGTTACGAAGGGACGTCGGAGGCGATCGCGTTCAACCGCTCCATCCTGCAGCACTCGCTTGCCAGCGTGAACGCCCAGTCTCTGTTGACAGCGGAGATCACCGAGTCAATCGTCGCCGCTTCGTTGAATTGGGCTCCGCGCTCTCCATCGTCACCTGGCGCTCATACCGCCGTCGTACCGGAACGCTGGCTCCACGAGTCCTCGGCACCATTCCCTTGCGAGGGGCTTCCTCCACTCGACTCCGCGTTCGCGGTGTCACCTTCTGGCGACTTCACCGTCTCTCTGCGAATCGCCTGGTGGCGGAACGGGCCGGATCCCGCCGAGGCGCGAAGCCGGTGCCGGCCCGAGCCCGGCCCTAACGGCGAGACGTCGTACGCCTATCACGTGGAATGGCTGGGAATTGGCTATTCGGTAGAAGGCCTATTTGCTACGACGAGAGACTCCCTCGTGCAGCTCGAGGTGGTGGCGCCCGTCAAAAAAAGAGATCTCGTCGCGGACGTTGCCCGTGAGTTCTGGCGTCGCAATCGATGACTTCGCTCGTTGCCGCTGTCCGCTCAGAAGTCTTCGGTGGTGACGACATCCCAGAGATCGTGGTAGAGCCCGGCGCGGGCGTTGCGCAAAAAGGTGTGAATGTTTTGCACGAGAGATACCGTGATGTGATCGTTCACCATCTTGGGATGTGGCCTTCTCAGGTTGGCATAGGCACGAATGAAAACGCTCGTCTCGGAGGTCGGTAGCGCTCGGACGTTCTCCACGAATCGGTCCCAGCGCCCCTGGCGGAACAGGTAGAACTCCACGTTGGACAGGTAGAAGACTGAAACGGTCCTGTCACGCGAGCTCAGAAATCGGCCCAGGCGGCGAAACGCCTCGTCGCCGGCGAAATCTCCGACGATGGGGACGATCCGATTCGCGCGGTGCATCTCACGAACGTAATCGTAGTCCTCCGCACGGGCGAGCCAGTTGCGCCTTCGACCCTCGAGGTCGGTCTCCAGAATGAACTCTTCCAGCGAGGGAAAGAAGAACGATCGCCAGCTGTCGTACTTGATTGAAAGGCCCAGCCGAAAGAACTCGCGATAGATCCGACGAATGTCCTCGAAGTCTGCGTCGGTAAGAGCAAGCTCCGGAAATCCTCGAAGCTCGTCGGTGACGAAAGCCATGTCGCGCGCGAAGTAGCTCTCGTCCGGGGGGGCGGCGCGAACGCCCGCGACGATCTCCTCGATGGTCGCGTCGCGGGCGAGCGGAACGGATAGCGGCCGGCCCAGCAACCGCGAGAGATACTCCGCCCGAGTCTCGGAATCCTCGATCAACACTTTGAACAGCAGGTGCTCCAGCAGGTTCTGTCTTCGGATGTCCACGATGAAGGCGAGCTCGGGCCGTGTCGCCGCGATGTAGGTGAAGTTCTGGTTCGGACCCACGCCGATATAGACGCCGCCGGCGAGCGGGATCGACTCGAGCTGCCCGAGGACGTGTTGGTAGGACGTTTCGTTGGAGATGTAGTTGTTGCTCCAGAAGTAACCGCCCTCTTCGGATATCTCCTGGATGAGCCCCGAGAACTGGACGTCGCTGACATCCGCGAGCTCATCGACCGTTCTTACGGCGCATGAGTGGCCTAAGGTGAGCAACGCGGCGGGTATCATCGTTGCCAGGAGGAAGGATCGGGCGTTCATGGACCGATATGCTTTCATCCTATCGTTGCTTCATGGCGGCTTCAACCGCCCCCGACGAAGTAGCGGGCGATGAAGGCGAGAGACTCCGGGACGTGAGCGAAGACGAGAGCCCATCCGTGAGGCTCGCCTTCGTGAATCGCGAACTGGTAGTTGACTTTTCTCGCCTCGAGCTCGCGGGCGAGCTTCTCGAGTCCGCGTCCGAGCCCGATGGCGTCGGCGTAACGATCCTCCGTCCCGTAATCGAAGTAGATCGCGAGATCATTCAAGCTCGACCGCGCCGCGAGCTTCAGAGGATTGTTCTCGTCGAAGTACCCCTGGTCGAATGGCCTCCCGTAGATGACGGCGAAGACCTCGCGCATGTACTCGAACTGGCGTCCTCCTCCATTGCCGCCGGACACATCGAGCGGGTTGTCAACGGGAAACACGATGGGTGAGTGAGCGGCCACGGCGATGTACCGGTCCGGATGTCGCATCGCGATCTTGAGTGCACCGTAGCCCCCCATCGACGTGCCGGAAATGGCGCGATGCGCTCGTCCCGAGAGCACCCGATAGTTGGCTTCGACGTAAGCGGGAAGCTCATCTACCACGAAGTCCTCGTAACGCACGCTTCCATCATGGTAATTCGTATAGAAGCTTCGCCCTCCGTTGGGATGCACCAGAACCATCTCCGGCAGCGTTCCTTTCGCCATCAAGGCGTCGATGAGGCCGTCGATGTCCCCCTCGTAATCCAACGTCCAGCTCGTGTGATCGTTGAAGAGCCCGTGGAGAAAATAGACGACGGCATACCTCTTGTCGCCGTCGCCATAGGAGGGGGGGAAGAAGATGCTGAACTCACCCGTACCTCTCAGAGCCTTGCTGGGCATGGTGGTAAACTCGACACGGGATCCCGAGGGGAGCTCGATCGGCTCGCGGGACTGGCGGAGCCACTGTCCCGGTTGGCCGGAGGCGGGGAACGCCGGGACCGACAGAACGACGGCGAACGCGAGCAGATGTCTCACCATGTCGTGAAGCTTAGCATGCTCCGTGCTAGACTCCCTTCCTACATGGATGTGGTTCGTGTTATCGGGGTGCGGATCGATCTCGGCGCCGGGCGACGTGGAGTCGACATGGGCCCCTCTGCCATGCGCAAGGCCGGGATTCGCGAGCGAATTCGAGCTCTTGGATACGAAGTCGCCGACGATGGCAACATCTTCGTCGACGAGCCCGAGACCCTGGAGGTCAACGATCCCAAGCTGAGGTATCTGCCGCAAATCGCTTCGGCGATGGAGAACCTGGCGGCGCGGGTCGAAGGGGCGATGGCGGCGGGCGAGATTCCGATGGTCTTGGGAGGAGACCATTCCATCGCGATCGGAACGGTAGCCGGCGTGGCGTCCCATTTTCGAAAGAGCCAGAAGAAGCTGGGGATGATCTGGTTCGATGCCCACGGCGACTCGAATACGCCCGATACGTCGCCGTCGGGCAACATCCACGGAATGCCGCAAGCGGTGATCTTCGGCCGTGGTGCGAAGGAGCTGGTGCGAATCGGGGGCTTCGCCGAGAACGAAGCGAAGCTCGACCCGAAGTGCTCCTGCATCATCGGCGCTCGCAGCATCGACCGGGCCGAGAAAGCGGTCATCGAGGAAATCGGCCTCCGGGTATTCACCATGGATCAGATCGACCGTCGCGGGATGTACGACATCACTTGCGAGGCCCTCGAGATCGCGAACCGGGCGACGGACGGCATGCACGTCAGCTTGGATGTGGACGTGATCGACCCGAGCGTTGCACCCGGCGTGGGCACACCGGTGCGCGGAGGTCTCACGTACCGGGAAACGCACACGGCCATGGAGCTCGTCGCCGAGAGCGGTCGGATGGTCTCGATGGAGATCGCGGAAGTGAACCCCATTCTCGACATTCGAAACTCGACTGCGGAAGTCGCCGTCGAAATGGTGGCCTCCGCATTCGGTCAGCGGATACTGTGAAGGTTCCCGTTTTGTCGCGAGACGGGACGCCGCTCGGGGAAACGTCGGTCTCGGTGGCCGGCAAGGAGTCCGCACCAACCGTCGTCCTTGCCCACGGTGCCGGCGGCACGATGGACACGCCTTCCCTCGTTTCGCTCCAGAAGAGTCTCGCCGAGGAAGGAATCACGGCCGTTCGCTTCAATTTTCTTTACACTGAGAACAAGAAGCGTACTCCCGACAAGCCCGCGACGCTGGTCGACACCTGGCGATCGGTGGCCGAGTGGGTGCGTTCCGAGCTTCGACCTACGAAGCTTTTTCTGGGCGGCCGATCGATGGGGGGACGAATGGCTTCCCATCTGGTTTCGGAGGGCTACCCGTGCGATGGTCTCGTGTTCCTCGCCTATCCGCTCCATCCCCCCGGAAAGCGCGATCGCCAGAGGAAGGATCACCTGCCGGAAATTCGCGTGCCGATGTTGTTCGTCAGCGGGACGAAGGATTCTTTTGCCGATCTCGATCTGCTCGAGCCGCTGGTCGCTACTCTGCGCGCGAAGCTCCATCTCATCGAGGGGGCCGATCACGGTCACAAGGTTCCCAAGAAGTATGGTAAGACGGCAGCCGAGGTCGAGGCGGAAGTCGTCCGTGCCGTGCTCGAGCTCGTGAAGGGGAGGTGAGCCGTGGCCGGGGAACGCGTTCAGAAGCTCCGCGAGCTGTTGGCGAAGGCGCCCAATGACTCGATGACGCGGTACATGCTCGCGAACGAGCTGTTCAAGAACGCCCATTACGAAGAAGCTGCGGACGAGCTCGAGGCCTACGTAGGCCAGGACGCTGACGAGGGAGCCGCCTACCGCCTGCTCGCCGAGGCCTATCGGAGGCTGAACCGACTCGACCAGGCCCGTTGGGCCCTCCGAAAAGGAATCGATTCGGCACGATCGCACCACCACGACGGCATGGCCGACGAGCTCGAGGACCGGTTGAAGGAGCTCGGGTGAGTCGGAGCGGCCGTCTCCCTACTTCTTTCGCGCTTTGCTGACCTGGGGCCGATCCTTCAGGCGGTATACGAATTTGAGGCCCGACCAGTCCTCGTCGACCGCGCAGATCTTGACGTCCACGATGCCGGCGGCGAGTCCATCGGCGCGGACGCGATTCTCGTCGAGATCCGAGGCGAGCGGCGAGCTTTTTTTCGGCCAGCAGATCCAGAGGGCGGTCGCCGGGGCCATCTTCTTCTTGGCCTTGGGAAGCGCCGATGCAAGACTTGCGCGGTCGGCCGCGAACAGGAGAACCACGTCGTAGTCGCGTCCTCGACTCGCGGAAACCATCGAAACGTCGGGGGGAAGCTCTCCCAAGATTTTGGCGAATCCCCTCGGCTCGTTGAGCAGGCCGACGCGTTGGCCTTCTTTGATCCCGAGCTTCTTAGGGAGCGGCGTACCCGAGTAACCGGCCATGAGCTACGGCGAGAGCCCCGGCTGGTAGCCGTTTACGAACTGCATGAAGCGGGACGCTTCGAGGATGTCGCGTGCCTCGTAGCGAATGCTATGCGAGTCGATGCGCTCCACGATGGGAAGGTAAGCGAGAAGCTCGGTCTGCCGGTAATGCTTGAAGCTCACCTCGAGAACCACGGGTCCCCCGGAGCGCAGGGGGGAAATCTCGTTTCGCCGCTCGACGCCCCGCTTCGCCGCGGCTTCGATGACCTTGTAGCCGGCTTGGGGAGTCAGCGTGCGCGCCGAGTGAAAGCTTCTCGCCCACTTGACGACCGCCCCTTCCAGGTCGCCGATCTTGGCCTTGGCTTCCGCCACGATCGCGTCATCGCCCGAGATCATGACCACGGGCACGCCGAAGTGTCCCGCGATCGCCGCGTTGAAGTCGGCTTCGGCAATCGAGCGTCCGTCGAGTCGAACGTCGGTCAGGGTTGCGCTCGAGAACGTGTGGGCCCGCACACCGTCCGGGTTCGACGTCGAGCTGTGATAGCCAATGAAGAGCACCGCATCGAAGCTCTCGTCGATCCCTTCCATCATCCCGAGCGGCCGTGGCCAGGAGCGGACGACCTGCACGTCCTCGGACAGCTCGTCGATGAGGAGGTTTTGCCCGTTTCCGTGTGAGTCGCTCACGAGGATCTCGGTGGCGCCCGCGGCTCGCGCCCCACGAATCGCCGCGAGGACCTCCTGGGTCATGAACGAGCGGAACCGCTGATACTCGAATCCATCGGGACCAAGCTGTTCGTCCGTCACCGCCCCGGTCACGCCTTCCATATCGGCGGAGATATAGACCTTGATCTGGGCGTCAGAGCCTCGGCTCAGCCCGAGCGAAAGAAGCAACAGGAACGAGAGTCGGTATCGCATGGCGTGACTTCTATCGGGGATGGTAGCGAAACGCAAGCGTTCCACGTATGGATATAATCCGGTTCGCGAGATCGATGTGGGGGTTTCTTTTTTCCTCACGCCGTCAGCATGCGTTACGACTTCAACTTCGCGAGCCGTCTCTCGAGGCGGGTTTCCGCTTTCGTCGGCGCAGCGTGTGGCAACCGGATCCATCGCTCGAGCGTCCTGAGCTCCGCTTTGCGATTGCCCCGTTTGCGATGAATCGTCGCGAGTTGCTCGTAGTACCAATGAGGAACGCCTCGATCGCGCTTGCGCGCTTTTTCTTCCACGATGTCAATCAACGTCTCGAGCATGCGCTCGGCCTCGTCGAGCTTACCGCTCTGGGTCATCGCCACGATCTCGTTCTTGAAGGCCGTCTTCTCGCCCGACAGAAGCTCGTCGTCGGAAGGGATACGGGGCGCGGGCGCCTCGTCCGTCTCGCGCGGCCTGGCGAAGAGTGAGGTTTGGTAACCGCGACCGGTGAGAGCGAGCGACAGGAGCAAGGCAAACGGACCGAGCACGAGACTCAGCGCGAGCCATTGCCAGACGTGGAACTGGCGGATGAGTCCGTTCACGAAGGCGAGACCGGCTGCGGCCACCCACATGACGGCGAGGGTCAAGACGATATCGAAGCTCATGAGAGCCTAGAGTGCTAAACTAGCACGTTTATCGTGACTTCCAGGACGCAATCCATACGCAAAGAGGCGCTCGAGGGGCTCGAGCGCGTATCGGATGTCGGCGAGCTCGAGGCCTGGCGCATCGCCCACATGGGCCGGAAGAGCTCGCTCTCCACGTTGCTCCGGTCCCTTGGCGAGCTCTCTTCCGACGAGCGCCGCTCCTTGGGTCAGGCGGTCAACGCCCTCAAAGAGGAGCTTTCTGCCGCTCTCGCACGCAAGCAGGAGAGCCTGGAGCGCACGCGGATCGAGGAAACGGTCACGTTGGGACGGATCGACGTGAGCTTGCCCGCACGACCGCTCGCCTTGGGACGGCTTCATCCGGTCACGCAAACTCAGCGAGAGGTCCTCGACGCCTTCGTCGCCCAGGGGTTCTCGGTGATCGAGGGCCCCGAGGTCGAGCTGGATTATTACAACTTCGAGGCGCTTCGGATTCCCAAAGACCATCCCGCCCGGGAGCTGATGGATACGTTCTACGTGGACCGCGAGGATGACGGCGACGCAAAGCTCGTCTTGCGGACCCACACCTCCCCCAACCAGATTCGGTTCATGGAAAAGCATCGTCCGCCGGTGCGCATCGTCTGCCCGGGACGCATCTACCGCAACGAGGCCACGGACCCCACCCACGAGTGGATGTGTACCCAGACGGAGGTCCTCGCGGTCGACGAGGGATTGACGCTGGCTCATCTCAAGGGAACGCTGTTCGAGCTCGCGAAGCGGCTGTTTGGTCAGGACCGCAAGATTCGTTTTCGCTGCGACTTCTTTCCCTTCGTCGAGCCGGGCGTGGACATGGCCATCGACTGTTTTCTGTGCGGCGGCAGCGGTTGTCGCACGTGCAAGAACGAAGGCTGGATCGAGATCCTCGGAGCCGGGATGGTACATCCCGAAATTCTCGAGAACATGGGTTATGACCCGGAGGTTTTCACCGGCTTTGCCGCGGGGCTGGGAGTCGAAAGGATCGCGATGCTGCGGAACGGAATCGACGATATCCGTGCGTTCTACGAGAACGATCTGCGCTTCCTGAGCCAGTTCTGATGCGCGTTCCACTCAAATGGCTTTCGGACTACGTGGCGCTCACGCGTCCCGTGAACGAGATCGCGCACCTTCTCACCATGGCCGGTCTCGAGGTCACAGCGGTCGAGCGCACCGGTGGCGATTGGGAGGGTGTGGTCGTGGGGCACGTCCGTGAGGTTCGGCCGCACCCGAATGCCGACCGACTCCGTCTCGTGACCGTGGACATCGGATCCGCCCGCCCAGAGGTCGTCTGCGGGGCATCCAACGTTGCCGCCGGGCAAAAGGTGGCCTACGCGGGCCTGGGAGCGGAGCTCGTCGACGCTCGCAGCGGGGGAAAGTCGAAGCTCAAGAAGGCGAACATTCGGGGAGTCGTCTCCGAGGGGATGGTCTGCTCGGAGCGCGAGCTGGGCATGGGTGACGAGCACGAGGGAATCCTGGTGCTCGCAGATGACGCGCAGACGGGCCGGCCGCTCGGCGACGTCCTGGGCGAAACCATACTGGTCATCGACATGAAGCCCAACCGCGCCGACGGTCTCTCCGTACTCGGCGTGGCACGAGAGGTTGCGGCCCTCACGGGGGCAACCTGGCAGGATCCGAGGCTCGACTTCGTCGCGGGCGACGACATCGATGGCCGTGCGAGGGCCGAGATCGCGGATGCCGACCTGTGCCCGCGATTCACGCTCGCGCTCGTCGAGGGGATCGAGATCGTGTCTTCTCCGTCCTGGATGCAGGAGCGTCTTCGCGCGGCGGGCATGAGACCCATCAACAACGTCGTGGATATCACGAACTACGTGATGCTCGAGCTCGGACAGCCGATCCACGCGTTCGACTACGACAAGGTCCGTGACCACCACATCATCGTGAGGCGCGCGCGGCCCGGTGAGAAGTTGACCACACTCGATGGAAAAGAGCGAATTTTTACCGGCGAGCAGCTCCTGATTACCGACCCCGGTGGGCCCGTCGCCGTCGCCGGAGTGATGGGCGGGCTAGACACCGAGGTAACCGAGAGCACGAGCAACATTCTGCTCGAGGTCGCGAACTTCAACTCCGTCAACATCCGCCGGACGGCGACAGCCCTGAAGCTTCCGAGTGAGGCGTCTCGACGTTTCGCGTGGGGGATCTCGCCCGAGCTCGCGCCGTTCGCGTCCCGTCGAGCGACGAAGCTCCTCGTCGAGCTCGCATCGGGACGTGCGGCTTCTGGGTTGGTCGACGTCTATCCGTCGAAATGGCAGGCGCCTCGAGTTCCGTTGGCCTGGAAGCGCGTGCCCCAGGTCCTCGGGATCGATCCCCCCCGGGACCAGATCGTGAGCTCTCTGCAATCGCTCGGATTTTCAGTGGATGCGTCGGAAGACATCTTGTCGGTGCGCCCACCGTACTGGCGGCTCGACATCGAGCGTCCGGACGACGTGGTCGAAGAGGTCGCACGTTTGGTCGGCTACGATCAAATACCCGCTCGCCCGATCGAGGGGCGCGTGCCCCCGCGGGTGTTTCAGCCCGTGCGGGAGTTGCGGGAGAGCGTTCGCGATACGCTCGTCGGCGCCGGCATGCAAGAAGTCATCACCTATCCCCTCACGAGCCTCGAGGCCCTGAAACGCGTCGTTTCCCCGGAGACCTTGGAGGCGAGCCCGCCTCTGAGCGTCGTCAACCCACTCAACGTAGGACAAGAGTACCTGAGGACGACACTGAGGGCCGCGCTGCTCGAGGCGGTTGCACGCAGTTTGCGCGTTAGCCGAGGGCGCCTGGCGCTCTTCGAATGCGCTCGCGTCTACGAGCCGCGGACGAAGGGACTCCCCGAGGAGAGAGAGCACGCGGCGGGCGCGGTGACCGGAGCGCGGCTAGACCGGTGGGGTACGCCCACGGAAAAGACGGTGGATTTCTTCGATGCCAAGGCCTACGTCGATGCGCTGTTCCAGCGATTGGGCGTCTCGGTCGTCTATCGGGAGGCGGAACGTTACGGGTTCTTGCCGGGACGGACGGCTTCGGTTCTCGCGCCCGACGGGGAAGAGCTCGGTGTGCTCGGTCAGGTCCATCCCCGAACCGCGGCGTCGTTCGATGTCGGCGAAGACGTCTATCTGTTCGAGGTGCAAATCGACGCGATCTCCCAGCGGGTCACATCGGTGACGCAGTATCGAGCATTCTCGAGGTACCCGGCGGTCGTCGAGGATCTCGCCGTGGTGGTCGGCCACGATCGTTCCGCTTCCGACGTTCTTTTCGAAGTCGAACAGCATCCACTCGTGGCGCGGGCGCGGCTGTTCGACCAGTACGAAGGGAAGCAGGTGCCGGAGGGGAAGAAATCACTGGCGATCTCCATCATGTACCAGGCACCCGATCGAACGCTCACGGATAAGGACGTTGCCAGAGCTCGTGAGAGGATCCTCTCGCGGCTCCAGGCGCGCTTCGGGGCCGAGCTGCGAGGGTGAGGCCAAAGCGCTTCGATACGTTCCTGTTCGATCTCGACGGCACTCTGTTGGACTCCGTCGACCTCATTCTGAGCGCGTTCCGCCACACGGCGATCGCTCACCTGGGGCGTGCGCTGCCCGATGACGTCTGGCTCCGGGGGCTGGGCACGCCGCTGAGGCGTCAGCTCGGTGACGTCACCGACGATCCCGATCTCATCGAGGCCATGGTCGTTACGTACCGGGAGTATCACGTCGCACATCACGATCGCAGCGTTCGTCTGTACCCGGGCGTCGTCGAGGTTTTGGCCGCGCTCGAAAAGCGCGGCGTGAAGCTCGGTGTCGTGACCAGCAAGCTTCGCTTCGGGGCCGAGCGGGGCTTGAGCCTTACGGGACTGGCGGGATACTTTCAGGCCCTGGTAACGGCGGACGAGGTCGAGAACCACAAGCCTCACCCGGAGCCAGTTCTGACCGCGATCACGCGTCTTGACACCGCTCCCGAGCGGGCGATTTTCGTCGGCGACTCTCCTCACGACGTGGCTTCCGGTCGCGCAGCGCACGTGGCGACCGCGGCCGTCCTGTGGGGACCCTTCGCCCGGGAGGTTCTCGTCGACGTCGGCCCCGATTTTCTCGTTCGCGCCCCCGCCGAGCTTCTCGGGATCTGAATTTCGCCGATCGAGCGCGTAAAGCTGCTAAGCTTGTCGGTGGGGGGCAAGGGTAGCCAATGCGCGTTCTGAGGCCTCGGCGAACCGCTTGGAGCGTCGTGCTGATGGGGGGCTTGCTGACGGTGCTCGCGAGCCTTCAGTACCGGTGGGTCGGGGAGCTGAGCGAGCTCGAGCACCGTCGCATGAGCGGTAACCTTCGCGCCGCGGCGGATGGACTCGGGCAGGACCTGGACCGCGATCTTCGAGAGCTTTGGCAGGCGTTCCAGCCGGGGAAGGCGAACATCCTCGGAGACCTGAGCGAAGAGTACGCGGAGTGGATGGCTGACTTCGCGTTTCCTAGGTTGATCAAGTCCGTATTCTGGGTCACCCGAAACGGCGAGTTGGAGATCAAGGAGTTCAACCTCGAGGAGGGACGTTTCGACGAAGCTTCTTGGCCGCCCGAGCTCGAGCGCCTCCGCAAGCAGCTGGGCGAACTGAACGAGTCGATGATCGATCCCTTGTACGCCGACCCTCTCATGCTCGTCATTCCCCAGGACAAGCTGGACACGCAGACCTGGGCCGTCCTCCTCCTCGACGCCCACGTGTTGTTCGAGAAACTCCTTCCCGCGCGAGTCCAGGAATACTTCGGACCCCTTCGTGAGCTGGACTACCTCATCTGGATCGTGGACCGGCGCGACGGAGACCGGCTCATCTACGCGTCCGATCCGACCATCGAGAAGCCGGATTTATCGAACCCCGACGTGGAGCGAGGGGTCTTCGAGCTCGAATCAGAGACGATGCGTCCGGCACGCGGCGGTGGCCAGTATCTATGGGCGATCCTCGTGAAACATCAGGCCGGCTCCCTGGAGGCCGTCGTCGAATCGAGTCGTCGTCGGAACCTTCTGGCCAGTCTGATCGTGGTCCTGTTTTTTGCGGCGAGCGTGGTCGTCCTCGTCCTGAACACGCGAAAGGCTCAGATGCTGGCGGATCAACAGATGGACTTCGTCACCGGCGTCTCTCACGAGCTCAGGACACCGATCGCCGGGGTCTCGTCGCTGAGTCAGAACCTGGCCGATGGCGTCGTACAGGACTCGGGCCAGGTCAAAGAGTACGGCAAAGCCATCCACCAGGAAAGCCGCCGACTCTCCAACATGGTGGATAGCGTGCTGCAGTTCTCCGCTCTTCGTTCGGGGCGGCAACTCTATCAGCTTCGTCCCGTGGCACCGGAAGACGCTATCCAGCGTGCGATCGACTCCCTGGTGCCCGGAGTGCTGGATCCTTTCGATTTTCGGCAGGACATCGAGGAAGGTTTGCCGATCATCATGGGCGATGAAAGGGCTCTGAGCTCGGCGATTCGAAACCTGATCTCGAATTCCATGAAGTTCAGCCAACCGAAAGCGCGCATCGAGGTGTCGGGCCGGTATCGCGACGGTAAGGGCGGTGGCGAAGTAATCCTCTCCGTCGAAGACGAAGGGAGGGGAATACCGGCCGAGGAGATGCCGCACATCACGAAACCCTTCTATCGGGGGCGGGCGGCTCGAAACGATCAGGTGGAGGGCTCGGGACTCGGCCTCAGCATCGTCAAAGACGTCGTCGAGGCGCACGGGGGCCGCCTCGCCGTGTCCAGTCAACCGGGAAAGGGAAGCTGTTTCTCCCTGCATCTTCCGGTCGCGCGGATGACGACTCGAGGGGACGAGGTCGAGGAAGATGTCTGAGGAGACCAGCGGGAGCCGCATTCTTCTGGTCGAGGACGATCATTCCCTCCGGCTGGCTCTGCGGGACCGTTTGGCCAGTGAAGGGTACCGGATCGAGACCGCGGCCGATGGCGATCAAGGGGCGCTGGCCGCGAGGGAGGGCCTCCACGATCTCATCATTCTCGACGTGATGCTTCCCGGTCGAAGCGGCTTCGACATCGTTCGCGAGCTCCGGCGCCGCCGGATCGAAACCCCCATTCTCATGCTGACGGCTCGGGGGGAGTTGACCGACAAGGTACTCGGTCTGCAGCTTGGCGCGGACGACTACATGACGAAACCGTTCGAGTTCATGGAGCTTCTAGCGCGGATCGAAGCCATGTTGAGGCGCCCGGCCCTCGGTTCGGGTCGGCCCAGCGAGCCCTTCACATTCGGCAGAGTCCAGGTAAACCTTCGCAGCGCCGAGGTTCTCTGCGACGGGAAGCCGGTTCAGCTCTCGGCTCGCGAATTTCGATTGCTTTGCTATTTCATCGAGAACCGGGACGTCGTCTTGTCGCGCAACGACCTGCTCGATGCCGTTTGGGGCTACGATGCCATGCCGACGACGAGAACTGTCGACGTTCACGTCGCCCGGCTCCGACAGCGCCTCGAAGTCGATCCGGCCCATCCGAGATACATTCTCACCGTTCGCGGACTCGGCTACCGCTTCTCACCGCGGGGAGAATGAAAGAAGCTCAGATTTTACGCCCTCGTTACATACTCGTTTCCTTCCGGTAACCACGCCCGGGTCCACTTTTGCGAATATGTTTTTGTGATGCTTGCGGTGGAGATATCCATAGGGAATCTCAGCGGGGGTATTCTCCCACGGTTTATTGGGGGGAAAATCCCCTCGGTTATCTCACAGAACCTTTGAGTCCCCGAGGGCTAACGTGGTGGAAATCAGAAAAAGCTGGGGAAGGGGAGTCAAAGGGAGGCCATTGCACCATGAGCATGAAGTCGACGACCTGGAGGCCCATCGCGGACGCGACCGAGCGCTTAGTCGGCGAGGAGCGATCCCTCGCAGCATCGAGATTCGACGAGATAGGTGTCGTCGTTTCTCTCCTAGGCTTCTTGGTATTGTTCTTTTACACGGTTTTCGTCTCCTGAAGACGAAGAAAGAAACTCTGCCAGGGCCGTTTCGGCCGAAACAAAAAAAAGCAACGATATCCCCCCTCGCGGGTGACGACCCGCGCAGGTATTCCACTTGGTTGGGGCGACCCTGGCAGGGTAATCCTCTCTCAGTCCGCTAGGTCAGGGACCCACCCACGATTCGCTCATAGCTCTCGGGATCCGTAGCGCCCTCGGTGCACAGGACGACGACGGTCGACGTGAAATCGAGGCCGAGCTCATCCCGGGGCGCTGCCTGGAGGCCCGCGAGCGCCGCCGCTCCGGTCTCGCCGGAGACGATGCCGCACGATGCAAGGACTCGCATCGCTTCCTCGGCATCGAGGTCTGAGACGGCTATACAGGTGTCCAGGCCCTCCAGAAGTGCGGGGAAGGCGATGGACGAGGGCGTACCACAATTCAACCCGGCCATGATCGAGGGGTGTGGTCCGGGTATCGTGACGACTCTACCGGCCCGAAGCGAGGCCTGGACACACGCCGCGCTCTCCGGCTCAACCCCGATGACGCGCACCCGATCGCTGTTCCCGAAAAAATCGGCGGCCGCGGCGCCGAGAGCGCCCACGCCCAGTGGAATGAAGACCGCGTTGGGCGCCGCGTCGCACTGGGCCTCGATCTCCCAAAAGATGGTGGAATAGCCCTCGATGACCGAGCGCGGGATCTCCTCGTAGCCTGGCCAGGAGGTGTCGTCCACGACGAGGCAACCCGGGCTATCCTCACCCGCGGAACGCCGAATCGCAGCGTCGTAGTCGCCATCGACGATCTCGACTTCCGCCCCCTCGGACTCGATGGCACGGATACGTGCCGCTGCCGTTCCCGTGGGAACGAATACGCGCGCGCCAAGGCCGAGAAGCCGCGCCATGTGTGCTACCGCGCGGCCGTGATTCCCATCCGTTGCCGCCGCAAGGGTGAGCGGCTCGAGATGCGCGAGCTTTCTGGACACCTCCTCGAGGGACGACCAGGGCTCGAGCTCGCCGAATCGTTGGATTAGCGCGCGGTAGATCGCCCATGAGGCGCCGAGCAGCTTGAACGAGGGAAGTCCGAAGCGACAGGACTCGTCCTTGACCAAGACCCGTGCGAGGCCTAGCCTCTCCGCGATTCCCGGGGCGTCCACGAGCGGCGTTGGCGTATATCCGGGAAGTCGCCGGTGAAACGCGATGGGATCGCGCGAGCAAAACCGAGGCTCCCCCCGCCGGATCGTGCGAGGGTTTCGATAAAGTGTCGGCATCTAATCTAGTCAGGCTGATGAAAAAGTACAGTCCAGCTTGCGCAAGCGGAGCGAGCCCGGCGCAATCGTCCGCACCGGGCTCCTTCGAGGGCATGAGATGTTGCGGGGCTGCTTCGAAGGGCTGCCAAACGCAAAATTGCCGCGCCGTAAGCAGCCCGAGTGGCGGCACGATCGATTACGGGTCCCGCCACGGCATTGAGCACTCTAAAGGCGTCGAAAGAGGCGCTTCGCTTGCTCACGAGCCTTCGCCCGCACTTCTTCGGCATCGACTCGCGTCGGGGTGCCTCCCTCGAGCACTTTTTCGCCGTTCACTTCGATCTCGAGAGGACGAATACTCGGAGTGAAAGCGACGTGCCACGGTGTCATGGGCGCGTACGACCACGTGACCCGGTCGCTGCGGGCCTCGGGGATCAGATTCCAGCCCGCCTCGAGCCAGCTCCAGGCTTTCTCGGGAGTGGCGGTGACGTCCTCCTCACGGAGGCGAAAATAGGCCATACGGAACGCGTCGAGCATGTTGCCGCCGATTCCGTCGGTTCCCAGTACCACCCGACTGCCGCGCGTCGCGGGAGAGGCGTAGCCGACGGAGTTGTTCATGTTGGAGGCAGGATTGTGGGCGATGGTACCGGGGATGGCCCGGTCGAGATGCACGGCGTGAGCCAGTAACCAATCATCGCGGGAGCGCTTCTCCAGGCGGACCCCGGCCGTCGCGTCTTCTGGACTTTCGGCGACGTGGATGTGCACGCCGACGCCGCGCTCGCTCGCTAGCGACGCGACGGCATCGAGGGTGTCCTCTGATAGTGTGAAACAGGCGTGCGCGCCGACGTAACCCCGGCCACCGGCGCGCAGGAAGCGCTCGTTCTCCGCGAGTCCCGCCTTTGCTTCCGCGGGCCCGTTTCGATCGGTGACCTCGTAGCACGTCGACACCCGGAGACCTACTTCGGCGCAAGCATCGGCGATTACAGTCAGTGATCCGTCGATGGCGTTGGGGGACGCATGGTGGTCGATGATCGTCGTCGTGCCGCTCTCCAATGCTTCGACCGCGCCGAGCATGGCCGACCAGCGAATCATTTCGAGGTCGAGTGCCTTGTCGAGACGCCACCAGACGAGCTCGAGGATCTCGGAGAAGCTGTTCGGGGCTCTCGTGGGGGCCGGCATTCCACGTGCCAATGTCGAGTAGAGGTGGTGGTGCGCGCAAACGAGGCCGGGCGTGGTGTTACCCATATGAGGACAGACCAGGTTACCGGGTGAGGGTCCTTCGAGCAAGTACATGTCGAGCGAAAACCACTGTCGCCAGTGTCGGAGAACCTGACACTCCAATGGCGGAAATCCAACTCTTTTGGATGTAAGAGATTGCCGGGATCAACCATAGGTCTCGCTGTCGGAATTCTTGACAGTTCGCCCGAGGGACCCCAGAGAGGAGAATCCACAACTCAAAGCAAGACAATGAATTGAGTGGGTCTGCGATTGTGGTCCACGGATTGCTTCAATTTCATCGGAGAAAGTGTGAGAGTCGAGGAATGGCGCACCTCGTGGATTCAGATACTCAGAACAACGAGACCCTCTCGCGCGCCGTCCTGATCGTCGAAGGGCCCGAGCGTCCGTCGCAGCGTCTGCGGGAGGCGACACGTACAGCGGGATTTCGCGTCCTGACGGCTGACTCCGGGCACGTAGCCTTGTCCGCGGTTCGTAAGGCGATGCCCGATGCCATCATCCTGAGCTCGGACATCGGCCCTCCCGGCCCCTCGGAGATCGCTCGGCGCATCAAGGAGGACGAAGCGACCGCCGAGATCCCCGTCCTCCTCATCGGGGCAAACGCCAACGCGGACCCTTTCCTCTTTCCAACGGAAGCCTATCTCTCTTGCGATACGAGCGACGAGGAGCTCGTCCGAACGCTGCGTATGTTGACGATGCGGGCGCCACGGGTTCGATACGGCGGAGAGCGCCAAGCGGCACCGCTGCAGGGGGATCTCCAGACCGATGACTTCCCTCAGGTTCTACAGTTTCTTCTCGCTACGGGTAAGACGGGCCGCATTACGGTTTCCGACAACCAGCGAGGTCACGGGCATATCTTCCTGGACACGGGCGACATCGTCGATGCGGAGCTCGGGTCGGCGCACGGTGTCAAAGCGTTTCATGAAATCTGCTTTCTCACGAACGGAACCTTTCGCTTCGAGCGGCTGGCTCCCACGCGTCGAACGATGTGCAAGAATGGCTTGGAGCTGCTTCTCGAGAGTGCTCGAAGGAGAGACGTCGCCGAGCCAAGCCGTGATGTCCCTGTCGCGACTGCTGGAACCGCGATGACACCGCCCACCCCGCGGTCCGTTCCAGCGAAGCTCGCCCTCGCCGCCATTGCGCTGACGCTGGTCGGGATCGCCACATACGCAACCAGCGTGACGCAACATGACGCGAAGGTGTCGGCGGCGGTGACAGTCAGCGTCTCGAGCGACCCCGCGGGAGCGCAGGTCTCGGTCGACGGACGCGAGGCGGGCACGACTCCGATCGAGTCGATTAAGGTCAGTCCGGGAAAGCTCGTCTTTCGGCTGGCGAGGGAAGGGTGCGAGCCCATAGTCGAGTCAGTGGACATAGCCCCCGACGACACGGGGCGTTCACTCTTGTTTTCACTTCCGAGCCCTTGCCATCGGTAGCGTATTTCGCCAAGTCCCATCGAGGTCGTGCAGTGCCGCGGCGACCGCGCCCGCGGTGGGCACCAGACCAATCTCGCCGACACCCTTGATACCGTAGGGAGAGTTGGGCTGAGGACACTCGATCAGCCGGACTTCGATCTCGGGCATGTCCGACGGTCTCAGGATGCCGAGGCTCTTGAGCGTCATGTGGGTCGGGCGTCCGTTCTCGTCGGCGGGGAACTCTTCGCTCAAAGCGAACCCAAGCCCCATGTGGATGGAACCCTCGATCTGTCCCTCACACAGGAGTGGATTGACGACGCGGCCGACGTCGTGGGCCGCGACCACCTTCTCGATCCTTCCCGTGACCCGGTCAGCGATTACGAGCTGGGCCGCGTAGCCGAAGGTCGAATGAATCACGGGATGCTCGAGCCCCTCTTCCAGAGAGTTTGTCCAATCGATGCGATAGACCCCTAGGTGATCGACTCCAGGCTTTCTTCCGGCGCCAATGGCCGCGCGGCAGGCGTCCCGAACGGACCCCGCGACCATGAGAGTGGCGCGAGAGCCAGTCGTCTGGCCCGCTCCCAGCTCGCGGCTCGTATCGACGATGACTCGGACGCGATCGGAGGCAACCGCTAGCTCCTCGACCGCGACCTGGCGGGCCACGGTATGGACCCCCTGTCCCATCTCCGTCCATGGGTGTCGAACCTCGACGGTCCCGTCCTCTTCGAATCGGACGACCGCTTTCGCGATCTCTTTGAAGCCGTTTCCCAGTCCCGAATTCTTTAGGCCGAGCGCGACTCCCACTGCCTTCCCATCGGCCCGGGCAGCGTCGTAATCCGGCTTGAGCGCCTCCAGGCACACACGGGCGCCGAGCGATCCGTCGTCCATGATCTGCCCCGGCCCCCACTCGGCGCCAGGCGCGATGACGTTTCGAGCGCGAATCTCGAAACCGCTGATGCCGACTTTCTCGGCGAGGCGATCCAGGACCCCGTCCATGGCGAAATGGGCCTGGTTGGCGCCGAATCCACGGAAGGCCCCACAGACCGGGTTGTTGGTGCGCACGGCGAGCGCCTCTACGTCCACAGCGGGAACGCGGTAGGGACCGGTGGCGTGACCGGCGGCCCGCTCGAGCACCTTCATTCCCACCGACGCGTAGGGTCCGGAGTCTCCCACCATTCTGGCCTGAATCGCCGTCAACTCTCCCTCGGCGTTGCAGCCCGCCCAGTACTCCATGCGGATCGGATGTCGCTTTGGGTGCATCAGAAGCGACTCTTCACGGCTGAGCGTGCACTTGACGGGTTTTCCGAGAAGGTAAGCGGCGAGCGCGGTCTGCGCCTGGTTCGACATGTCCTCCTTGCCGCCGAAGGCACCTCCGTTCGAGACGAGCTCGACGAGCACACGCTCGGTGGGCATTCCGAGGACCGAAGCGATCTGATTCCGATCGTCCCAGATACCCTGTCCGCCGGAAAAGACCCTGAGCCTGCCATCGTCCTCGGGAACGGCCAGAGTCGATTCGGGCTCGAGGTAGGCATGTTCCACGCGCTGAGTCTGGAAGACCTCGTGGACGACGTGGGCGGAGGCAGCGAGCGCCTCTTTGACGAGACCCCGGCGATAGGTCGAGCGCGAGAGCACGTTGCCATCCAAGCTCCAGACGGCGTTTTCCGAGTCATCGATGGCGGCCAGGGGATCGGTTATCGCTCGCAGCACGCGGTAGCGGACGTCGACCAGACCGGCGGCCCGACGGGCGGTCTCCCGGTCCGGCGCCACGACGATGGCCAGCACGTCGCCGAGGTAGGACGTCGTGCCGCCCTCGGGGATGAACACCGGCCAATCCTTGTGAATCAAACCGACGCGAAGCTCTCCCGGTACGTCCTTCGCGGTGTAGACCGCTTCGACACCGGGCAGCGAGAGAGCGCCGGCGACGTCGATGGCGACGACTTCGGCGCGCGCGTGATCGGACAACCTCAAGGCCGCGTGCAGCATTCCCGCCGGACGCATATCGTCGATGTAGGGTCTTCGCCCCACGGCGAGATCGCACCCCTCGTATTTCATCCCCGAGCTTCCTATGCCGCCGGGAGACTCGGCGACCACATCTTCGCCCGAGGCAAGAGCCTCGAAGGCGTCGAGGATCTTGACGTAGCCGGTGCAGCGGCACAGATGCGTCCCGAGGTAGCGGGAGCTCTCCTCGCGCGTGAGAGCTGACCCTTTCCTGTCCAGAAGCGACTTCGCCCGCATGACGATGCCCGGCGTACAGAACCCGCACTGGAGAGCCCCTTTCGAGGCGAAGGCGCGAGCGTAGCGCTCGAGCTCATCGGGGGCCATGCCCTCGAGGGTCGTGACGCCCTTTCCTTCGACGGACTCCACGCTCTGGGTGCAGCTCGTCAGCGCCCTTTCGCCGACGAGAATCGTGCAACAGCCGCACTGGCCGGTCGGCGAACACCCGTCCTTGGGCGAGATCACTCCCAGCTCTTCCCTCAGGGCGGCGAGCAGGTGCGGGTGAGATTGCCGGATCGAGACCTTCTTGCCGTTGAGGGTGAACGTCGTGGTCATGAAGAGACGGCGCCTCGCCTTTCAGAAATCAACGTGTAGTGCTCGGGCATGCGATAGCGCTCGAAATCGAAAAGGGTGTCCTTGTACTTCTTGCACAAATCGAGATCGCAGCGGGCCACCGCCAGCTCGTCATCGTTCGTGACGCAGGTGGCGACGATTTGCCCCGACGGAGCGATGATCGCGCTTTCGGCGAGCGAATCGACTCCCTCCTCGCATCCCCCTTTGGCGACCCCGACGACCCACATTCCGTTCTGATAGGCGCCTGCCTGCATCACCAGGTGGTTGTGAAACGGGGCGAGCGTGTCTTGACTGGGCTCGGGCGGATAGTGGATTGGGGTGTTATATCCGATGAGGACGAGCTCTGAGCCTCGAAGAGCGAGCACACGGTAACTCTCGGGCCACCGCCGGTCGTTACAGATCGCCATCCCCACCCGGCCCCCAAAAGCGTTCCAGGTCTGAAATCCCTGGGGACCCGGCTCGAAATAGCGGCGCTCGAGGTGCTGGAAAGGGCGATGGGGCTCGTTCTCCGAGTGGCCGGGAAGATGCACCTTGCGATACTTGCCCACGATGGAGCCGTCGCGCTCCACGAGGATCTGCGTGTTGTAGCGATGCCCGTCGGCAGTGAGCTCCGCGTACCCGAGACTGAATCCAATCCCGAGGCTTCGGGCCCGGTCGAAGAGCGGGCGCGTTTGCGGGCTCGGAATCTCCCGCTCGTAGAACGCGTCCAGTTCGTCTTCGTCCTCGATAAACCATCGTGGAAAAAAAGTCGTCAGGGCCAGCTCGGGATAGACGACGAGCTCGCAGCCGTGCTCCTTCGCTCGATTCAGCAGGGACAGGAGGCGCTCGACGACCTGTTCTCGTGTGTCGGCGCGCCGGATGGGGCCGAGCTGGGCCGCCCCGATCACAACTTCTCTCATAGGACATCCGTCTCGGTGAGGGTCAAGAGCACTTGAGCGAGCACGTTGGCGCCCATCTCGATGTCGGCGGGCTCGGTATGTTCTTCCGGATTGTGGCTGATGCCCCTGACGCTCGGGGTGAAGATCATGCCCGCGGGACATACGCGAGCGAGCATCTGGGCGTCGTGGCCGGCCCCGGCTGGAAGGCGGCGGACGGAATTGCCGAGCCCCCGGGCGACGTTCTCGACGAGCTGAATGATTCGCGGGTCGAAATCCACCGGCTCGAATCGCGCGAGCCTCCGAGTCGATATCTCGACACCTTCGGCATCGGCGATGGTCCCCAGATACTCGTCGAGTCGACCTTCGGCCTCCTGAAGGAGCCTCTCCTCGATATTACGCAAATCGACGGTGAAGACCGCCTTGTGGGCGACGACGTTGACCAGGTTCGGCTCGAGTCGGAGAGAACCGACCGTGCCCACCTGGGCGCCTCCCATCTCCTCGGTCAGCGTGCGCACGAACGAGACCGCTTTCCCGGCGATGTAGCCGGCGTCGTGGCGGTAGATCATCGGGGTCGTGCCCGCGTGGTTCGCCTGGCCTTTCACCGTGACCTCGGTCCAGGAAATGCCCTGGACTCCGGTAACCGCGCCGATACGAATGCCCTCGGCCTCCAGGATCGGGCCTTGCTCGATGTGCAGCTCGACGTAAGCGTGAGGGACGGGACCGGGGGAGGGCGCGATTCCCAGATAGCCTATCTTACGAAGATCGTCGCCGACGCGGGTCCCGTCGATGCTGACCGCCTCGTGCGCTTCCGCCAGGGAAAGGCCTCCGGCATAGACGAGGCTCCCCATCATGTCTGGGGCGACTCGACTGCCTTCCTCGTTCGAGAAAAAAGCCACCGAGAGCGGGCGTCGGGTCGTGAGACCACAATCGTTCAGCGTCTCGACGACCTCGAGCCCGGCGAGAACCCCCAGGTTCCCGTCGTAACGTCCCCCGGTGCGCACTGTGTCGATATGAGAGCCGCACATGACCGCGGGACCGGTGTCGAGCCCGGGTCGCGAACCGACGACGTTTCCGATGGCGTCGACGCTCACGTCGAGGCCGAGCTGGCGCATCCAGCCCGTTACCACGTCCCGGCCCGCCTTGTCGGCCTCGGTGAACGCCAGTCGGTTGCAACCGCCGTCATCACGAGCTCCGTACCGGGCGAGCTCCTCGAGTCGTCTGATGAGTCGCTTGCCCTCGATCCGCAGATCGCGCCTCGCGTCGCGTGTCATTTCGCCCATGGCAAGCTCCTCTCACGCAATGTTACCTCAGGTGAGCGACCGGCTCAGGGGAGTCCCATTTTTTCGAGTAGCGCTCGGAAGCGCGGGTCCTGACGAACCGGGTCGAGCTCGATGGCCGCGTTGATCAGAACGAGTGCGCCGTCGCGCGCGTCGAACGCCTGGTCGAGCCAGCGGAAGAGCTCGTCGTAATCACCCAGACCGAGGTGCACGAGCGCAATCCACATCGAGCTGACGTAGCCTTGGCTTTGCCGATCCGTCAACTCCTCCAGAAGGGCTCTCGCCGTGGACGCGTGGCCGGCGAGCCCGTGCGTGTATCCGAGAACTCCGACGTGGTTCGCCGTGCGTCCGCTCAGACGAATCGACTCCTCCAGCTCCGCGATCGCCTCGTCGTAGCGGCTCTGCTGGGCGTAAGTATCCCCGAGACCGTAATGGGCGAAGGCGAAGTGAGGGTCGAGGGCCACCACGCGGAGAAACTGTTCTGCGGCCCGATCGAGGTCGTGGAGGAAGTAGTAGACGTAGGCGAGCTGAGTCTTGACCTGTAGGTCGAGCGGGTCGAGCCGCTCCGCCTCATGAAGCTCGACGAGCGCGTCGTCGTATCGCCGCTCCAGAACGGCAAGACGCCAGGCGTTCCATACGTGCAGATCGGCGGCGTTGGGCTTGACGCTCAGCGCCCGCGCAAAAGACTCCTCGGCGACGGGACGATCCCAGTCGTGGTACATGGCGATGAGCCCGCGAACCTTCTGGGTCTCGGCCAGACCGGGATCGAGCTCGAGCGCTCGGGCGATTGCCATCTTGGCCTTCGGAATCGTGTCTCGGGCCGCGAGAATCCCGACACCGGAATAGAGCCAGACGTAACACTCGGCCAGAGCTGCGTAAGCGGAGGCGTAAGCGGGATCGAGCGTGGTGGCGAGCTCGAAGCTTTCGATGGCCTTCTCGACCCAGGCGTCGGTCCACTTGTGCAGGGCGTACTTGCCTTCGAGGTAGGCCTCGTAGGCTTCGAGACTGGGCTTGGAGGGGGCGGTAGGTGCGATCTCGGCGCGGAGCTCCTCCGCAATCCGTTCGGCGATCTCGTCCTGAATGGCGAAAACGTCCTCGAGCTCGCGGTCGAAACGCTGGCTCCAGAGCTGGTATCCATCGCGGGTGTCCACGAGCTGGACGCTGACGCGCACGCGAGCTCCCGCTTTGCGCACGCTCCCCTCGAGCGCGGTGCCCACGTTGAGCCGCGACCCGACCTCGCGCACGTCGAGTCCTTTGCCCTCGAAAGCGAAGGCGGAGGTTCGGGCGACGACGCGCAGACCGGACACCTGGGCGAGACGGCCGATGAGCTCTTCGGAAAGGCCGTGGCAAAAATATTGCTGGTCTTGCTCCGGGCTCAGGTCGAGGAAAGGAAGGACCACGATGGACGCCGCCGTTTGCTTCCTTTTAGGAAGCACGGCTTGGTCGGGATCGGATAGAGCGTCGACCAGCTCGCCGGCGCTACGAAAACGGCGTGACGGGTCTTTCGCGAGTGCCTTTTCGATCACCACCACCAGAGTGGCGGGCAGGTCAGAGCGCAGCGTGCTGGGAGAGGCTGGCGTTTCGTGCAGGAGAGTGTCGAAGAGGGCGGCAAGCGTCTCGCCGCGGAACGGAGGCACGCCGGTACTCATCTCGTAGAGGATGACTCCGAGCGCGAAGATGTCAGTGGCTGGGCCCACGCTCTTTCCCAAGGCCTGCTCGGGAGACATATAGCCCACCGTGCCCAGGGTCATTCCGGGGCTCGAAGCATCGCGCACCATCGTGGCGGACTCGGTGTCGACTGACGTTGGCGAAAAGAGCTTGGCGAGCCCAAAGTCCAGAATCTTGACGTGGTCGCCCTTGCCGATCAAAACGTTGTCGGGCTTGAGGTCGCGATGGAGCACTCCGGCTTCGTGAGCCGACTGGAGACCGCTTCCGATTTGCCGAGCGATTGCGATGGTCCGGCTCGTTGGCAGCGGTCCCGACTCGATGAGCTCTCGCAGGCTTCGGCCGGCGACGAGCTCCATCGTGATGAACCCCACCCCGTCCGCTTCCTCGATGGAGTGGATGGTGACGATGTTCGGATGGTTGAGCGCGGCGACGGCACGCGCCTCCCGCTCGAAGCGCACCCGCCGGTCGTCTGACGCCGCGAGCTCGGGGGGGAGCACCTTGATGGCGATGTCACGGCCGAGCTTCTCGTCGCGAGCGAGGTAAACGACTCCCATCCCGCCGCTTCCGAGCTCCTCGAGAAAGCGGTAGTGCGCGAGGGTGCGACCGACCAAGCTCACGCGGAGGCTGGAGGAAACACGGAGCGCCCACACTTGCAACGGCTCGCGTCCGGTGTGCCCTTGTACCAGACGCGCGTCGAACAATGAGGGCAGCTCCACTTGCGGTCCAGCTCCTCGATGCGCGCGAGGGCCGCGGCCACCTCGCTCGCCCCGGACCGCGTGCCGCTCGCATGCGCCTCCACGTTGAGCGTCGCTTGCACGTCGGCCTCGAGTCCGCGAAGGAGACCGTCGAGCTCGTTGAGGAACGGTTTGGCGGTGTCTTTGAGCGCGCGTCTCACTCCGGCAAAGAGCTCGCCGAGCTCGCGACGGTCGTTCGCCGCCCCGCGCCGGAAGGGAAGACGGGCCCGGAGAGCCTGGCAGACTTCCTGGAGCTGCTCCTCCAAAGCCCGCCGCGCCTTGGTTGCGGCGCCGTTGGCGTCACCCGCCTCGAGCCGGCTTCGAGCGGCTCCGAGGATCGAGCTCGGATCGTACGCCGACGTCCGGGGACCCTCGCCGTAGCTCCAAGACGTCAGCTCGAGTCGCTTCCAGCTCGGAGCACGCCGTACCGTTTGCTCGAAGAACTGGTGATCGTGGGTAAGGAGAATGAGCTGCCAGCTCGAGAAATCTCTCGCCAGCATCTCGGCCAGCTGTCCCCGATGCTCGAGATCGAAACTGTTGATGACGTCGTCGAGAACGAGGAAGCCGAGCTTCTCGTTGAACGTCTCCGCCATGGCGAGAAAGAGAGCAATCGCGAGAGAGTTCAAGTGAGATTCGCTCAGCACGCCGTGCGGGGGACGCTGCCGCGTCCCGTAGAAATCGATGGCGAGCTCGACGCCTTTTGCCGTCCATGGCTCGATCCCGACGCTCGAGAGGTTCTCGCCTGGGTGCAAGCCGGCGTAGATCTCGGCGACTCGTCGGCTGATCTTCTGGAGGAGCTCGCTCAGGTCTTGCTTCTGGCGGTCCTGGTAGGCGTCGAACACGCGGTCCGCGAGTGAGCTGGCGGCGATGGCTAACCGTGCGCGAGCTTCCGACGCGCGCCACAGCTTGACGTGCTCGCAGAGAGTGGCAAGCAGGACGAGCTGCTGCTCCCGTGTGGTCGACGGCGTCGACCCTCCCCCCGCCGTATGCGCCTCCTCGTCCCATCGAGCCAGGGCTTGGAGGTAGCTCTCGACCGCGGCAACGTCGGGGGCACGGCGCGCCTCGATGGCCTCCGAAAGCGCCGACTGAGGTGAAGCGGGCAGAGCCGGCAGCCCGAGGGACAGTTTCGCCGCCTGTTGTCGGATCGCGCTCCGCCTCTGCTCGGCGAGGGCGAGTCGGTCGACGAGCGCCTTCATCTTTTCCGCGCCGTCCTCGAGCTCGCGCGACGTCTCGAGCAGTGTCGCCAGCACAGAGGCGATGCGGCTCGAAAGCTCCGTGATGTCTATCTTCTGCCCGCACAGCGGGCACGAACCGTCTGAGCCCGCGGTTTCGAGGAGCGTCTTCGCTTCCCTTAACAGGGAAACTCTGGGCAGCTCGGCCGCTCTCTCACCCTCGACGAGGCTTTTCCAGTGCTCGAGAACAGCCTTGTCCCAGTGGGGCCTCTCGAGCGCACGAATCTCGGCACCGAGGCTCTCACGATTTCCCGGAGACGGCGCCACCAGGTTTCCGACCGCGTCCCTCACCCAGCCGGGGTCGACGACATCATCGAGTAACCGGGGTTTCTGAATTCCCAGGTTGGCGCAGAAACCCTGGATCTGTTCCAAAACGGCTTCCTCGGACAACGCCGCGCCCTCGCCGCCGAGCGCCCGTCGCGCCGTGCGGACGTCTTCCTCGGCAGCCTTCGCGAGCTTTCTAAGCTCGTTGCGCGCTTTCTGCAAATCCTGACGAAGTCCCTCGATGTCCGCGAGGCCGAGGATGTCGACGAGCGCCTTCCACTTTTCGGTCTTGGTCTTGTTGATGAAATCGGCGAGCGTACGTCCTCGCAGGAGGAAGGTCTCTCGGCCGGCGAGCGCGACGGTATCGGAGCTGCGAGCGTCGGGGAACTCGACCCGTCCACCGAGTTCGCCGCTCGTTGCGATCTCGACCGAAGTCGCGGCGTCGTTGCCACCCAGGTGGCGGATGGCATGCTGCCTGCCCTCGTGGGAGAGGAGCTCGATCTCCCCGGTGAAGTACCACTCGAGAGCGTCGGCAATCGTGCTCTTTCCGGTGCCGTTGTCCCCGTAGACGGCGAGACTTTCGCCCTTTCCGAAATCTACCGTCATCTCGCCGGGTACGCCTCGGAAGGCCCGCATCACCAGGCGGTGAAGCCGTTCAGTCACGAGCGAGCTCCTCGAACAGCTCGCGGAGCTTGCGGCTCCGGTCTTCCTTGTCTTCTATGATGCCGCCGAGCCGCTCCAGTAGACCTTCCGGAAGGTCTTTCGCGTCTCGGAGCGCTTGTTCGAGAAACTCGCGTTCGTTGGGGCGCCGCATGGAATGAAAACGCAGTCGAGGAGCTAGAGTACGGAGAACCCTTCTCCGCTGTCAACTCGTTCGGTTGGCTGCTTGTCCCCGGCCTTGGCAAATGTTAGCTTTCCGCGGAAACAGGAGGACAGCGTGTCCCGAATCGTAAAAGGCGGTCTCATCCAGTGCCGCAACCCAATCAACGACGAAGCGCGTCCCGTCCAGGAGATCCAGGCCGCCGCCCTCGAGAAACATCTTCCGTTCATCGAGCAGGCGGGCCAGGCGGGCGTACAGATTCTCTGTCTCCAGGAGATTTTCAACGGTCCGTATTTCTGCCCGTCCCAGGACGCGCGCTGGTACGACGCTGCGGAGCCGGTGCCCGGTCCGACGACCGAGGCCCTGGTGCCCTACGCGAAGAAATACCGGATGGTAACGATCATTCCCGTTTACGAGCGAGAGCAGGCGGGCGTTTACTACAACACCGCGGCGATTCTCGATGCCGACGGCCGATATCTCGGCAAGTACCGCAAGAACCACCTGCCCCATACCGCCGGCTTCTGGGAGAAGTACTTCTTCAAGCCGGGGAACCTGGGCTACCCGGTTTTCGATACCGCTTACGGAAAGGTGGGCATCTACATCTGCTACGATCGTCACTTCCCCGAAGGCGCGCGGCTTCTTGGGCTCAAGGGGGCCGAGATCGTGTTCAACCCGTCGGCGACGGTGGCGGGGCTCTCGCAGTACCTCTGGAAGCTAGAGCAACCGGCACACGCGGTGGCCAACGGCTACTTCATGGGCTGTCTGAACCGTGTCGGGGAAGAGCCGCCGTGGAAGATCGGCAAGTTCTATGGCCACAGCTACTTCGTGGATCCGCGGGGGAAGATTCTCGCCGAGGGAAGCGAGGACGAGGACGAGCTGGTGACGGCGGAAATGGACCTCGACATGATCGAGGAGGTGCGGCGCGTCTGGCAGTTCTACCGCGATCGCAGACCCGAGACCTATCAGGAAATGACGGCGCTGCTTCCTTGAACCGCCGGCTCATCTATTCGATCGACGACAACCCACCGTGGGCGGAAGCTCTACCTCTGGGCTTCCAGCACTACTTGACCATGTTCGGCTCGACGGTCGCCATCCCGCTCATACTGAGCGAGCCCCTGGGGCTCTCGGGAAGACCCATCGAGCTCGGATGGCTGATCGGCACGATGTTTTTCGTGAGCGGAATCACCACACTGATGCAAACGACGTGGGGAAATCGCCTGCCGCTCGTCCAGGGCGGGACGTTCTCGTTCCTAGCCCCCACGTTTGCCATCTGTGGCATGGCCGCCCTCGCCGATGCGGGATGGGAGATACGCCTTCGACACGTTCAGGGAGCCATCATCGCCGGTTCCTTCTTCGAGATCGCGATCGGGTACTCCGGACTCATGGGAAGGGTCCTCCGTTTCGTCGGCCCCATCACGATCGCGCCGACCATCGCCCTCATCGGCCTCGCACTCTTCGGGCTCGGCGCGCCCGAGGCGGGAAAGCACTGGGGAATCGGCGGGCTCACCATCGCCCTCATCGTCATCTTCAGCCAGTACATGCGAAGGACGCACCGGGCGTTCGAGCTTTTCCCCATCATGCTCGCCATCCTGATTGCCTGGGGCGTGGCGGGGACGCTAACGATGACTGGAGTATTTCCCGAAGGGCACGCGGCTCACGTGTCGATGGACAACGTGCGCTCGGCTCCGTGGATCCGGGTTCCCTACCCCTTTCAGTGGGGCTGGCCCGTCTTCGGTGTGGCGGCGACGGTGGGAATGCTCGCCGGGTATCTCGCATCGATGGTGGAGTCCGTGGGGGACTACTACGCCTGTGCGAGGCTCGCCGGAGCTCCGGTTCCCACGCCGTCCACGGTCAATCGAGGCATCGGAATGGAGGGACTCGGGTGTTTTCTCGCCGGCGTCTTCGGAACGGGAAACGGAACGACTTCTTACAGCGAGAACATCGGCGCCATCGGTTTGACGCGGGTCGGGAGCCGGCGCGTTGTCCAGTGGGGAGCGGCGTTCATGATCGTGCTCGGCGCCTTCGGTAAGTTCGGAGCGTTGTTCACCACCATTCCCCAGCCCATCGTGGGAGGGATGTACTGCGCGATGTTCGGAATGATTGCCGCCGTCGGACTCTCCAATCTCCAGTTCGTGGATCTGAACTCGGCGCGAAACCTGTTCATCCTGGGCTTTTCGTTCTTCATGGGGCTTTCGGTTCCCCAGTACTTCGAGGCGAGCCCGGTGAGCTTCGAACCGACGTGGATTGGGGAAATCGTCAATACCCTCGGCCGCACGAGCATGGGCGTCGGTGCGTTCTGCGCTCTGGTTCTCGACAATACCATCCCCGGGACGGACGAAGAACGAGGGCTCACCGCCTGGCGATGACCGAAGCGCTCCTACGCCTCGCGGCGCATTGGAGTCTCGACCGCCTCCTTTATCGCGCCTGGCGATACAACCCCTGGGGTCTCTACCGGCTCTACCAGCATCATCGTTTCGATCGCGCGTTGAACGTGGACACCCGGGGTTACGGAGATCTACGTTACGAGCCCACGCCGGCCGCGGCCTTCACCCGGATCCTCGAGTTCCTCGATATCGACTTCGCCCGCTACACCTTTATCGATATCGGTTCGGGCAAGGGGAAGGCGCTCCTGCTGGCCTCGGCGTTTCCCTTCCGACGGATGATCGGCGTGGAGCGCTTTCCCGAGTTTCATCGCATCGCCGAGCGCAACGTCGCCGGCTTTCCGCGCGTGGAGCTCGTTTGCTGTGACGCCGTCGACTACCCGTTTCCCGAGGAGCCGAGCGTCATGTACTTTTTCAATCCGTTCGGAGAGGACCTCCTCGAGAAAATCGTGAAGAACCTGGAGAGCTCATTGGCGAGGGCTCCCCGAAGCGTGATCGTCGTCTATTACGCGCCCATCTTGAGACGCGGGTCGCCCTGGGACCGGAGGCGGGTCTTCGATTCGTCGCCGGCGCTTCGAATTCGGACGGACAACCGAGCCTTCACCGTGTACCAATCGGTGGAATGACCACCAGCTGATTCTCGCTCTTCCAGGGATTGCAGAAGGTTTCAGGCACGATCGCGCTCCAACTCTCCCGTAAAGCGGCGCCCCAGCCCAGCAATCGGGTCACGTCAACGCAACTCCGTCACGCTTTCGTCATCGACGAAGACGGTCTCGAAATCAGAGCCCGGCTCGCCGACGACGAAGGTTCGTTTCGTGCTGCCTGAGCCCAGCGTCCGGACCTTCATGTGAAAATGCGGCTTGTCGTATCCGTCGATCTCGATTCGGAGATCGAGCAAGAGGTCGCCATCGGAGGGACGTTTCTCGAACGTGACCTCGATGACGTTCTCACCTTCGAGCAAGCTGAAGAAGTGAGCCATGTCGTCAGGGGCCTGACTCCGCATCGAATGATCCTGGCTGAAGAGGTGAATCGACTGACTCGCGCCGCCAACCAGATTGGTTAGCACGATCCCGTTCAGCGTGACCCGAGTATCGTGCGCATAGGCGGTGAGAGTTGCGGTCGCGCTCAACTCCCCCGCGGAGACAGCGGTGAGCCCACAGGTGAGGATGCCGAAGTAGCTTCCGAGAGTTCTCAAACGCATCGATAAACCTCCTGCCGCGGCTCGATGGGGGGCCCACCGGCCCGGTTCTGGCAAGAAACAAGTTGTCCGGTGCTCCTTCGATTCTACAGCATGTCGATTCGTCTCGGGCGTTCCGCCGGTAGAAAGAGTCCGAGTGCGGTGGTAGACCTCTTTGCTGTACACTCCGCGCGTGTTCTCCGTCGTCGTGCCGCTCCGTGACGAGGCGGGCAACGTGCGCCCGCTCGTAGAGGAGATCCACCGAGTGCTCGCTCAGTGTCGATTCGAGCTCATCTGCGTCGACGATGGCAGCCGGGATGCTACTCCCTCGATCCTGGAGGATCTGAGCGCCGGGTTCCCCAATCTCAGAACCCTTCGGCACGACAGAGGATACGGCCAGAGCGCCGCGCTCGCGACGGGGGTGCGGGCCGCTCGGGCCGCGTGGGTCGTGACGATGGATGGGGATGGGCAGAACGATCCTTCCGACATTCCCCGGCTCTTCGACGCGTTGCATCAGTCTCCTCCGCCCACGATGGTGGTCGGGTGGCGTCGACGACGGAACGACCCCTGGCTGAAGCGCGTCTCTTCCCGGCTGGCGAACCTCGCCTATCGCTTGGTTCTGGGAGACTCCACACCGGATGTGGGCTGCGGTCTGAAGCTGTTTCGAAGAGAGGATTTTCTCGAGCTTCCTTATTTCGATCACATGCACCGTTTTCTGCCGGCCCTCATGGTGGGTCGGGGCGGGCGGGTGGCCTCGGTGGAGGTGAACCACAGGCCGCGCCAGTCGGGCTCGTCGAAGTACGGGGTTCACGATCGGCTTTGGGTCGGGATCGTCGATCTCCTGGGCGTGCGCTGGCTGAATCGAAGAGGGGGGCTGCACGTCCCCGTTTCCGAGCCCGTGGAATCGGCGCGGAACGACTGGCCGTCCGACGCCGAACGGCATCGCGTGAGTCTGTCGGCGAAGTGCCAATGAGCTTGCCTTCCGCCCGGACGCTTCTTGCTTTCGCGTTCGCGGCGGGATTGATATTCGGCCGGCTGGGGGCGCTCCCCCTCGTCGACCCGGACGAAGGGCGAAACGCGGAAGTCGCCCGCGAGATGGGGGTTTCGAGAAGCCTGATCGTGCCCACGTACAACGGCATGCCCTATCTGGACAAGCCGGCTTTGTACTTCCTGTTCGTCGCCGCCGCTTTCGCCGTTTTTGGCCATTCCGAGCTCGCGGCGCGGCTGCCCTCGGCTCTGTTCGCGATGGCTTTGCTTGTTGTCGTCTATCGCTTCGCCCGCCGCGAGTACGGCGAGCGGGCCGCGGGAATCGCCGTCGTGATAGCGGCCTCGATGCCGCTGTTCCTGGCGTTCGGGCGCATCGTCATGTTCGACATGCCTCTCACTTTCTTCGTATGTGCGGCAATCGTCGCCGGCTACCGTGCCGAAGAGCTCGACGGAGCGCGGAGACGTCGCTGGTACCGTATGGGAGCCGCTCTTTCCGCGGCGGCGACGCTCGTCAAAGGTCCGGTGGGTTTCATCCTGCCGTTTCTGGTGCTGTCGAGCTTTGCCCTGGTCGAGCGCCGCAAAGGCGTCGTGAGGCGACTCCTCGCCCCTTCGAACCTGGCGATATTCCTTGCGGTCGTTCTCCCGTGGTTCGTCGGGTTGAGCTTGTTGAGGCCGGACTTCCCCTACTACGGGCTGGTGAAGGAGAGCCTCGAGCGCTTCACGACCCCCGCGTACCAGCGAACGGGACCCGTCTATTACTTCGTTCCCGTTCTGCTCACGGCCTGCTTCGCGTGGAGCTGCCTTTTGCCTGGCGGTGCGGTGCTCGCCTGGCGACGCCGCGCGAGCTTCAGACGAGCGGACCGGTTCCTCATTGTCTGGGCCCTGGTGGTGACGCTCTTCTTCTCGATCTCTCAGTCCAAGCTTCCCGGTTACGTCCTCCCGACGGCACTTGCCCTGGCGGTGCTGTTCGCCCGACTCTTCGATGAGGCCCTCGACCGACCGCGAAGCGGCTCTGCGCGAGTGATTCGATGGGGGATGGCGGTGCTCCTGGTCGCGAGCGCGACGGTGGGTTTGGCTGTGTTTTTGGAAGCGCGGTCGCCGGATCCGCTGATTTCCTTCTTCGGCGAGCCCGGCCAGGACTACCTGAGAGCGAAGGCGCACTTGCCCGAGCTCCTTCCCACCTTCGTTCTGATGGCGATCGCTTCCGCCGTGGCACTTGCCATCCGGAAGACCCGGTTCTCACTCGGCGTTTTCTCGATCTTCCCGGTCTGCCTTTTGACCGTTTCGTTCAGTGGGCTCGAGAGCTACGCCTTTGCCGCCTCCTCGGTCGGCCTCGCCGAGCGGGTCCGCTCGATCGATGCGGATGCACGAGTCGGCTGCCTCGAGTGTTACCCGACGGGCCTCGCGTTCTATCTGCGCGAGCCCCTGATCGTGGTGACGGCCGACGGACGCGAGACCACGAGCAATTACATCCCCTTCTACCTTGCTCACGAGGCCGAGTGGCCCTGTGAGGCCGTTCCCGTATCTGGGCTCGCCGGCTGGCTGGATGGGCGAAAGAGCGAGACCCTCCTGTTGGCTCGAAGGGACCGCTGGCCGGCGCTGTGGCGGCTGGCCGAGGCGAGAGGTCTGGACGTGGTCACCGTGGGTCCCGAGTGGCGAGGCCTCCTCGTTCCACCCCCTTCTTCCTGAGCGATTCTCATGTGCGGTATCTGCGGCGTCGTGCGCTGGGACGGCGTGAACGAAACGCACATCCGGCGAGCGCTCGCGATGCGAGGCTTGCTCGAGCACCGTGGCCCTGACGACAAAGGTGCAGAGGCGGACGAGCGAGCGGCGCTGGGCGCGACGCGGCTATCCATCCGCGGCTCGGAGGCGGGCCATCAACCCCTTCGCAATCCAGCGACGGGCGTGATGGCGTCGTGCAACGGCGAGATCGACAACCATCGTGACCTCAGGCGCTGGCTCGAGTCCCGCGGGCACGAGGTCGCGTCGGGAAGCGATATGGCGATTCTTCCCTATCTCTACGAGGAGCACGGCGAGCGTTTCGTCGAAGAGCTCGAAGGGCCCTTTGCCCTCGCTCTGTGGGATCCCCGCTCGGGCTTGCTTCTCCTCGCGCGCGATCGAGCGGGGGAGCGTCCGTTGTTCTACGTCGAGAAGGACGACGAGGTTATCTTCGCCACCGAGCTCTCGGCGCTCGCGCTCGACTCCGGCCGTGGGTGTTGTCTCGACGAGAGAGCGCTTCGTCATTATCTTCGGTTCGGCCGTTTCCCAGCGCCGCTGAGCCCCGTGCCCGCGATTCGTAAGCTGGCTCCTGCGGAGATCGTGTGCTTCCGGGGGAAGTTGGTCGAGCGGCGGCCGTACTGGCGCTGGTCGATGGGCACGCTTCCCAAGCGCGAGCCGAGCCTGGAGGCGTTCGATCGCGTTTTTTGCGAGGCGGTGGAGCGACAGACGGATTGCGACGTGCCGTTCGGGATGTTCCTCAGCGGGGGGGTGGACTCCTCTCTGGTCGCCGCGGTGGCTCGACGAATCCATCCGGAGAAAACACTTCCGGCGTACACGCTCCGATTTGGCGAAGCCTCTTATGACGAAGGGCCGGGGGCAGCCTCGGTTGCCCGAAGGCTCGGTCTCACGAACGAGATCGTCTGGGTCAGGGCGGAGGACTTTCCTCCAAAGATCCGTGAGCTGGTCCGGCTGACGGGTGAGCCTCTGGGCGACCCGGCCTGGGTCCCCACAGCGCTCCTGGCGCAGCGCGCCGCGAAGGACGTCAAGGTGGTTCTCGTCGGCGAGGGTGGGGACGAGGTTTTCGGCGGCTATCCGACTTACGTGGGTGCGAGGCTCGCAACGCTTTACGAACGGTTGCCCTCGCTGCTGCGTCGCGCGTTCTCCGGAGTGGTTCGCCGCTGGCCGCCGACGGATCGGAAAGTCGCGTTATCGTTTCTCCTGAAGCGGTTCGTGGAGGGCAGCGGCATCGAGCCGCTCGCCCGTCATCTCCTCTGGACCTCCGTCATTCCTCCCGCGGTGCTCGAACGTCTGGGCTGCCAGCCGTCCGAGCTCGATACCGATTTCGACCGAGCCTCCGAAACGGCCACCGGCCTCGATTCGCTCCAGCTGCACGACCTCGAGAGCTATCTGGCGGAGGGGCTTCTCACCAAGGCCGACCGTGCATCGATGGGTTGGGCGCTCGAGCCGAGAGCTCCCTATCTCGATCGGAAAGTCCTCGATTTCGCTGCCACCTTACCCGCGAGCGAGCGCGTTCGCGGTCTCGGAACGAAGGTGTTTCTCAAGCGCTACGCGCTCCGCTACCTCCCTCGTTCGGTAGTCCATCAACGCAAGCGAGGCCTCTCGGTGCCGCTCGCGGCATGGCTCCGCGGGCCGCTCCGCGCATGGGCTGGCGAACGGCTCGAGAGCGGCCGTCTGCGACGCTGCGGAGTCGATACCGACTCCGTGCTCGAGCTGCTCCGAGAGCACTTCGAGCGTGAGGCGGACTGGGGCCGAGCCCTGTGGTCGCTCCTCGTTCTCACCGAGTGGTTGGAGTGGTGGGAAACCTCATCGTCCGAGAGCGCTTAGCGCTCGCCGGTCGGCTCACATTCCGGCTCGAGGACCGCGAGGCGATCGTTGCCGCCGGACCTCTGAGCGCCTCATTCAAACTCACACTCCACGCCCGAAATCACTTCACCGGAACCAGCCGCTTCAGCTCTGGACGAGGACCAGTTCTGGACGAGGACCAGCTCTTGGAAGCTGTTCTCGATTCTCTTGATCAGTACGCGATCGTCTGGCCGATCAAGGTTGACACTCTCCCCCGTGCGGTAGCCCCAGCCTCTCAACCAGCGCCGCGAATCGCGGGTCGGCCCGGAGAGGATCGAAGCCGGGCAGCCCGGTGTAGTAGAGCCAAAGCTGGTGCTCGTCCTCGGCCCGCGCGAACACCTCGAAGGCCGCGTCGATCTCCCCGAACGCGCCGAGCAGCCAGCCCTCGGATACGATCGGGGGCGCGGCCGCGGGCCGCGTTCGCAGCTCGTCGAGGAGCGTTCGGGCTTCGTCCCTCCGTCCTGCGGAGGCGAGTGCCCAGCCCAGGAGGCCCAGGAAGTCGCCTCCGCGGTGCGAGACGGAGACGCCGTGCTCCGCAGCCGCGATACCCTCCTCGAACCGACCCAGGGCGACGTTCGCCAGGCTCGAACAAAACAGCGCCGACGCGTCGTCCTTCTCGAAGATGAGGGCCTGCTCGGCGTAACGGTGAGCGTCCTGATGCCGCCTGACGGTCAGCAGCCCCAGCGCCGTGAGCATGTACGGGAATGACGCGAGCGGATCGGCCGCCCGCGCCCGCTCGAAGAACGGCGCGGCTTCGTCGGGCTTCTGGTGCACGCTGAGACACATTCCCACCAAGCCCAGGGACGGGACGTGAGTCGGTTGGAGCTCGATCGCTCGACGACCGGCGGCCTCCATGTCTTTCCAGCGTCGCTCGATGAACGCCACGAAGGCCTCGCCGTGGCGGCCGTCCGCCGACTCTCCCTGCAGCTCCATCGCGGTCGCGAGCGCCTCTCGGGCGCGCGTGCAGGCCTCGTCCGCGGGGATCAGGCTCATGTGCGCCATGAGCGTGAGGCTTTCCGCGAGCCCGGTCCACGAAGGCGCGTGGTTCGGATCGAGGCGGACGGCCTCCTGGAAGGCCCGAACGGCCCCGCCGTGGTCCTCCTTGGCGTAGCGAAGGTGCTGGCCCAGCAGGTAGCTCCGATAGGCGTCGAAGTTGCGGGCCTGCGCTCGCGCGCCGATGGTCCGCGCTCCGGGAGCGAGCCGGCTCTTCACGGCCTCGACGACGCCGCCGGCGATCTCGTCTTGCACGGCGAAGACGTCCTCCAGCTCCCGGTCGAAGCGCTCCGACCAGAGCTGGTAGCCGCTCGCGACGTCGGTGAGCTGCGCGGTGACCCGCAGCCGGCTGCCGGACGTCCGCACGCTGCCCTCCAGCACCTGCTCCACCGAGAGCACGCGCCCGATCGCGGCGAGGTCCTTCTCCTCCCGGCTCGCGCGGAAGGCCGAGGTGCGGGACGACACGCGGATCCCTTCGATGCGGACGAGGGCGTTCATGATCTCCTCGGCCATGCCCTCGCAGAGGTAGGCCTGATCCTTCGCGGGGCTCATGTCGGAGAAGGGCAGCACGGCAATCGCCACCGAGTCTCGAGCCGCCCGCTGCGCCCGGTGATCCGAGGATGATCCTGGTCCGGCCCTCTCAACCGGCGCTGGGATCTCGAGCCCCGCCTTGTGGAGCCCGTCGATCAGCTTCTCGACGAGCTCCGGAAGGTACCACTTGCCGAACTGATCGCGCGCGATCCCAGCGAAATCAGGCTTCAGAGCCAGCAGTTCTCGCCGGGCCTTGCCGGCCGCCTCGCGGTCACCGAGCTGGCCGTACACAGCCGCGAACAAGGCGAGCGAGTAGTATTGCCCCGGCATGTTGGCCTTGGGAATGAGGGTACGCGCGCTGCGGTAGTCGCCCCTGCGATACGCGTCGAGGAAGGGGAGTGCCCAATACCACGCCGGGTGATGGGGGTTGAGCTGTCTCGCCCTTTCTCCCAGCTCGCAGCCGCGCTCCCAATCTCCCGCGAAGGCCAGCAAGTGGCCCAGGTACTCGACCGAAGCCCCGTCCATGGGGTTAAGGGCGACGGCTCGCTCCGCTGCATTCCGGAAGGCCTCGAACTCCTTGCGAAAGTAGTGAGCTTGGGCCAGGGCGAGATAAGAGAAATGACTGGAGGGCGCGGCCTCGGCCGCACGCCGCGCGGCCTGGAGGGCGCGACCGAGGGAATCGGGCTCGGCGTTGAACCCGAACCGGTGCTCTTCCCCGTACACCATCGACAGCATGACCCAAGCCGCCGCATGGCCCGGCGCCTGCTCGACGGCCCGCTCCAGGATGGGGCGCACGACGGCGTGCTCCTCGGGGGTGACGCGCTCGTAGTAGCGGAAGGCGCGCAGCAACGCCTCGTACGGGCTCAGTTGCTCGACGGGCTTGCTCCGGACGGCCTCGCTCATACTGTGGGGCAGAATGCCGTACCAGTCGGCGACGGTGGAGACAATGCGGGGCACGAGGTCGTCTTGCAATCCGAAGATGTCTTCCGGACTGAAGCTGCGATTGTAGGTCTCCGCCCACAGGTGCGCGCCCGTGCCCGCATCCACCAGTTGCACGGATAAACGCAAGGTCGAACCCGCTTGGCGCAGGCTTGCCTCCATCACGTAACGCGCCCCGATCTCTTTGCCGACGGAGCGGACGTCCACCGCCTTTCCCGCGTACCTCTCGGTCGAGCTGCGCGAGATCACCCGGAGGTAGGAGAACCGGGACAGACCGGTCACGATCTCCTCGGATAGCCCTTCGGCCAGCGCCGCGACGTCGGCGTTGGCACCCTTGTACTTGAACGGCAGCACCGCGACCCAAAAGCCCTCGTCGGCTCGGGCGGCGCCCGAGTCGGCAGCGGCCGTAGAGCGCGAGACCGGGACCTCCACAGCCTGGATCGAAGGCGCCTCGGCGGTGGCGTCGCGCAATCCGTCACGCATGTCCCGCGCCGACCGCAAACGGTCCGCGGCGCTCTTCTCCAAGCAGCGCCCGATCGCCTTCGCCAACCCCGCCGGCAAATCGCTTCGCAACTCGTCCAGCGGCCGCGGTGTATCGCGCAGGATCGAAGAGGCGAGCTCGGCGGATGAGCTCCCCAGAAAAGGCCGACGCCCGGTCGCCATTTCGTAGAGAATGACTCCCAGGGAGAAGATGTCGGTCCGATGGTCCACCGCACGACCCGAGATCTGTTCCGGCGACATGTACGGCACCGTACCCATCACCACGCCCTCGCGGGTTCGCATCTCGGTCGATAGCTCGGAGTGGCCCGGTCCCGCTTCCGTTGAGCCCGAGACCTTGGCGAGACCGAAGTCGAGGACCTTCACCCGTCCTCCCGCCGTCACCATGACGTTGGCAGGCTTCAGGTCGCGATGGACGATGCCCTTCTCATGGGCGGCGGCGAGAGCGTCGGCGAGAGCGTCGGCGAGAGCGAGGAGCTGGTCGACAGGAAGCCCTCCCGCCGGGATGAGCTGGTGGAGCGGTTGACCCTCAACGAGCTGCATCGTCAGGAAGTGGACACCCTCCGCATCCTCGACAGAGTAAACGGTCACGATGTTGGGATGATCGAGCGCGGCGAGGGCTCTCGCCTCGCGCCGGAAGCGCTCGAGCCGCTCCGGACTTGCGGCCATATCGGCGGGAAGGATCTTGAGGGCCACTTCACGGCCGAGCCTCGTATCGGCGGAGCGGTACACCTCCCCCATTCCGCCTTCGCCAAGCTTTTCGATCACTCGGTAGTGACCGAGCGTCCGACCGATCATCTCGTCCTCCTCACTCCTCACGACCCGCCTCAGTCCCGTGAGCCGAAGACTCCGCCCCGTTCCTCTCGCTGGCCGCTCACGAGGTGGCCGCCGGCAGGTTCAGTATCCTGGCGATCCCGGCCCAGCGCGGGCTGGCCCTCAGCGGCCGGCAGTTGGTGAAATGCAGGTAGACCGAGTGCGGCGAGTGCGCGGGCCTCGCGCCGTAAGCGCTCGAGCGGCTCCGGGCTCGAGGCCATGTCATCGGACAACGCCTTGAGCGCCACTTTACTTCCTATTCCATCGACGGCTTCTGGCAGAGCTCGCACGACTCTGCTACGAAACCGTTCGTGAGATGATGAGCATTGTCGTCGAGAAGCCCAATGCGCGCCCCGGCATGATCGCGGTGATACAGACCTTTGGATCTTCTCTTCGATGGAACGCACATCCACGCCATCGTCACGCGTGGTGTGTTCGAGGATGACCGCACCTTCAGCCCATTCCCTGCGTCGATGCCCACGAGGCCGAGCTCCTCTTTCGCGCAGCCCCTCGGTGTCATTGGCAAAGACCGTGACGAGGTCTTGTCGCGAAGGAGTCGGAGCAGCTTAGCTCGCCTGCTACCTCATGCGGTCTCCGGTGAATCTGTCCCGACTTCGTTATCATCCCGATTCCGAGCTCATCTTGTATGAATCCAAATCAGGCCACGATGCCATCAACCACGACCTCCTGGACCCACTCGAGTTTTTGGCTCGAGTGCTCATTCACATCCCGAGCCCAACAAACATCTCGTGCGGTTCGAAGGCGCCTACGCCAACCGCGTGCGGTTAAAGACGTTCGCTCGTCACGACTCCACCGAAAAGGAGGAGAAACAGCGCAATGACGAGCCCCCGCGAAGACGGGCTCTGGGCAAACGATGGGCCGAGCTTGTTTACCGTAGCTACAAGGTCGATCCTCTGACCTGTCGTCGATGCGGTGAAAAAATGAAACTCCTCGCTTTCATCATCGACCCTGCCTTCATCCAACACATCCTGGACCACCTCGAGCGGAAAGCTCGACCAAGAGCTCCTTCCTAACCGTCCGAACTCACCGACCTCGGAGCGCCTCATTCAAACGCACACTCCACCTGTGTCTCAAACCCACGAAAACAGCCCCGGTCCTCCCTCCCCATGGCGCCCGTCGTCAGCCAATTCACCTGGGGTGCCTTCACCGAGACGTGGAATCGGAGTCTCGTCCGTCGCAATCCCGTCGTCGAGCACAACACCGAAGTTACAATCTCCTATCCAGTGACACCCTCCCGCATTGAGGCGACCGTCGGACACCTGAAGAGAAGGAAGGAGTCTTGTGCCGGGAGAGAGCGTCATCGCTTGCCCACAGGCGCAATCCGACGCAGCTCGTCGAAGAAGTTCTGGATCAAGACGACCTTGTCCCGCTTGACCTCGGCCCCGTCCCCCGGGACCTTCACAACGGCGACCCGCTCTCCGTCCGGGTGCAGATCGTAGGTCCGGTTGCCGAACCCCCCCATGGGCACGAGCCCGGGCGACCACGCCCGCGGCTTCTCAAATCGCAACGAGTCGCCTTCGGCCGTGTACCCAGCCACGAGGATCCTCCCGTCCTCGGCGCGGTAGAAGAGCTCTCTTCGGCTTCGAGACCACGTCGCCCAGTCTCCGCCGCCGGTGGAAACCTGCCACTTCCCTCCCGGACCCGGGAACGGACGGACGTACACCTCGACGCGCCCTGACTCGTTGGAGCTGTAGGCCAGCCAGCGACCGTCTGGCGAGAAGGCCGCCCCGAATTCGCTGAAGGGACTGCTCAGGAAGGCCGTGGGTTTCCCCGGCTTCCAGCCGGAGGTCTCGTCCCCCGTGAACGGCAGGATCAGGATGTCTGCGCTCGTTTGCGGGTTGCTCTCATCGAAGGCCAGGAGCTTTTCGCTCGGATGCCACGACCTGGGGAATTGCTCGTTCTTGCTCTCCGTCAGGCGCTCGGCCTCGCCCGTCCCGTCGGCTCGCTGCCAATAGAGGTTCCCTGTCGCCCTGTCGGAACGCGCCGAGGAGAAGGCGATGCGCCGGCCATCGGGAGTCCATGCGGGCTGGCGGTCCTCGCCGGGATCGGACGTGAGACGAGAAAGGGTGTCGCGCTCCCATTCGTAGACCCACACGTCCCGGTTCTTCCCCTCGAAGAAGTCCAACGCGAGCTTCCGGCCATCGGGAGAGAAGCCAATGTTCCGGTAGATGCCAGGCGCCCCGCGCAAAGGCCGAAGCTTCCCTTCCCGATCCATCCATTGAATGAGCACGGAAAACCCGAGGTCCTCTCCCCGCAGGTACGCGACCGTTCCGTCGCTGGAGAAGGCGAACTGGGCTCCCCCACTAGCCGGGTTGGTGGTCACGTCCGCGAGCACGGGCACGGGTTGGCCCGTCAACTCCAGGCGACCGAGATCGAAAGGCGCGGCGAAGAGCGTACCCTCATGAATGAAAACCAGGTGCCCGCTCGCAAGGTAACGGCCGTAATATCCGCCGCGATGCAACACCTTTCTCGTGTCGCCTTCGAGAGCGTGCACGACGAGACTCGCATCCTCGAAGGTAGCCGGAACGCCCGCTGTGTACAGCACGGTCTTGCCCCCGGGAAGAGCCTGGGGCCAGCGGTGCGAGACCTCCTGGGAGGCCTGATCGGGTATGGTCAGGGTCTGCGGGGTGCCTCCCGCCGACGACACGCGCAAAAGGCCCCCGCTCCTCGAACTGGGAGCAAAGAAGATCGTTCCGTCCTCTGCCCAGGTCCCGCCTCGGGGGTTCTCGGCGTCGCAGATCGCGACGACCGCGCCGCCCGAGACCGAGACTTTCTTCAGCTTTCCGTCCGCGAAAAACGCGATCCACTCCCCGTCAGGAGAGAAGAACGGGTCGCGGGCTCCTTCCGTGCCCGCAAGCGGTGCGGCGTCGAGCTGTTCCATCCGCCGGAGGTGGAGAAGCGGGGGTTCGTCCGCACCTTCGCTCGCGACGAAAACCAGGAGGCGACCATCGGGCGAGAGGATCGCGGCGGGCCCGTATAGGGTCGGCGCGAGCGACGCCGCAGCGCCCAGCTCGGCGCTCAGGCGCAGGGTTGGAGCGGGCTGGGGCGCCGGGCGCCAAGGCGCCCAGAGCGCGAGCGACACCAGCGCCAGCACCAGAGCGAGAAACCAAGGGATGGCCCACATTCGCGAAGAGACTCGGAATTGGACAGAATTCGGCGTGCCGAGCGGCTGCTCGAGGGCGATCCGCGCCTCCCCGATCGCCTGCAGCCGCCGCCTCGGCTCCTTGGTCAGACACCGATGCAGCAGGTTCCGCAGAGTCGAAGGAGTGCTTGCAGGAACCGCGTCCCACTCCGGCTCCGTCTTCAGCACTGCCGCTAGGATGTCGCTCGCCGTCTCGCCGGTGAAGAGCCGCTTGCCCGTCAGCATCTCGAACAGCACCACGCCGAAGGCCCAAATGTCCGCGCGCTTGTCTACCATCCCTCCACGCGCTTGCTCGGGTGCCATGTACGCAGCGGTGCCGAGGATGAGGCCGGCTTCCGTCATCAGCCGCGACATCGTCGGCGACTGAGAGAGCCCATCCTTTCCCACGGCTTCAGGCTCTCCCCCGTAGGCCTTCGCTAGACCGAAGTCGAGGATCTTGACCGTGCCGTCCTTGGTGAGCTTGAGATTGGCGGGCTTGAGGTCGCGATGGACGACGCCCTTCTCGTGCGCGGCTTCGAGGCCTTCGGCGATCTGCTTGCCAATGGCAACGGCTTCATCGATGGGTAGCGCACCGCGCTTCAGACGCTCGGCGAGTTCTTCTCCTTCGACGAGCTCGAGCGCCAGTGCCACCACGCCGTTCGATTCTTCAAGCCCGAAGATGGCGGCGATGTTCGAATGATTGAGCGACGCCAGGACGTGCGCCTCCCGCCGGAAACGCGCGACACGCTCGGCATCTTGTGCGAATTCGGCGGGCAAGACCTTGATCGCTACGTCGCGGTTGAGGTTCGTGTCCCGTGCGCGGTACACCTCCCCCATGCCGCCAGCGCCAATTGGCGACTGGATCTCGTATGGCCCCAGACGCGATCCGTCAATCAGGCGATGGAAGATCTCACCGCGGCCGCTCTCGCGCGTTTTTGGCACCTGCTCCGAGCGCGAGTTTAGTCGGATTCCCGCAAGATTGCCATCGACAGGGCGGCTTGTTTTGAGAAATGTCCTCTCTCGAGAAGAGGTGCTTGTTTTTCCATTCCCATCGAACGTCGCTGGCTCGCATCCTCTTTACCCGATCGACTCCGTCCACTTCGATCCTCGGATGCCCCCGAGTCTCTCCGTTCGCGGAGCGGAGGCTCGGCCTCGGCTGGCGGCGCTGTGGCTGTCACCCAAGGTGCTGTTACATTCACGCCATGCCTGTCGCTCCCGGAAAGCGTCTCGTGCCGTCGTTTAGCTGCAAGGCTCGCGGACTCTGCCCCTCGTGCGGAGCAAAACGGGCATCCATTTCTTCCGACTTGCTCCAGCAAGAAATTCTCGCCGACTTCCATCACGCTCAATGGATTTTTTCGACTCCAAAAATGCTCTGGCCTTACTTTCTATTCCATCGAGAGCCTGGGAGGGCTCACACGACTCTGCTACGAAAACGTTCGTGAGATGATGAGCATTGTCGTCGAGAAGCCCAATGCGCGCCCCGGCATGATCGCGGTGATACAGACCTTTGGATCTTCCCTTCGATGGAACGCACATCCACGCCATCGTCACGCGTGGTGTGTTCGAGGATGACGGCACCTGGCAGCCCATTCCCTACGTCGATACCCGCGAGGCCGAGCTCCTCTTTCGCCACAATCTGCTCCGACTCCTTCGCGACAAAGACCTCGTCACGGTCTTTGCCGATGACACCGAGGGGCTGCACAAGCTCGCCTGCTACCTCATGCGGTCTCCGGTGAATCTGTCCCGACTTCGTTATCATCCCGATTCCGAGCTCATCTTGTATGAATCCAAGTCACGCCATGATGCTATCAACCACGACCTCCTGGACCGACTGGAGTCTTTAGCTCGCGTGCTCATTCACATCCCTCCATCAGCGCGCAAGCTCTTCCGCGTCCATGCTCTCGTCCGAGACCAAGTAAGTCGAGAAGCGTGGCAGGCAAATCGATCGTTCCGGCGATGGGGCCGACGCGCTTCTCGCGAGGGAGCCCAGGTCCGGCGAGCATCATGGGCACGTACAGCGTGGAGCTATAGATGAGAAGCGAGTGGGTGGCCTCCTCGTCGTCATATCGGTCGAAGCCTTGAGCGAGGCCTGAATCGCCGATCGAGCACGAAGCTCCCGACGAATGCGGCCGCTTCGTAGCCATGCTCCCGCAGCATTTCGGCGAGGCTCAGGTGCTCGTCGGCCAGAACGAAGCGTCCATTGTCCCGAACGCCATGCTCGGGGGGATAGAGCCTGGGGTGTGTGCTCGCCGATCCAATCCCCACGAAACGTATCGAGCATGATTGGAAGAACGGCCGGCGCGGCCTCGGCTGGCGCTGCCATCGACGGCTCGCAATCCGGCTCGAGGAGCGCGAGGCGATCGTTGCGGCCGAGCGCTTCGAGCACGCGACGATCGTAGGGGCTCTGCGCCAGCGCCCGTTCGAGGTAGGGCATGGCCTCGTCGCGCCGGCCGAGCTCGACGAGGGCTTCGCCCAGGGCGACGAGGTCATCGGGCTCGCTCCCTCCCGACTCGACCACCTGCAGGGCCAGACGTGCCCGCTCGTCGGCCTCGGAAGACTCGTCTCGGCTCAAGCGCAAACGGTGGATCGCGTTCTGCCGTTCCCATTCCTCGTCTTCGAGCTCCTTCAGCTCTCGGAATCGCGTGAGGGCATCTTTCGCGAGAGCCTTCTCGTCGAGACGCGCGTAGACCATCGCGAGGTTGTAATGAACTTGCGACGCGTTCGGGACTAGCCCCGCGAGCCGTTCGAAGAGATCCCGGGCGCTCGAAAGCTCGTTCTCGCGAAGATACATGGCGCCGAGACCATAGAGCGTGTTCAGGCTGTCTGGATGGGCCGCGACGTGGCGCTCGAGAAGGCCGCGAAGCCTCGTGTAGTCCTCGGTGGTGAGCGACGTCAGGGCGAACGACGCCAGGCTCTCCGCCGCGGCGGGATCGATGGCCACGGCTTTCTCGAACGCGACGACGGATTCCGAAAGTCGCATCTTCTCGTGAAAGAGGTTCCCGAGCGTGACGTAAACGGCGGCGTTCTCGTAGCCGAGGCTGAGGGCTCGCTCGGCGAGGGCGATGGCACGGTCCACCGCGCCCGCTTCCTGCTCGATGACGGCGCTCAGGTAGGCGGCGGCACCGCCATCGCCAGCGCGCGAGACGGCGCAACGGGCGAGTTCGAGCGCTCCCATACGCCGCGCCAGATTGGCGAGCGCGCCGTACGCGGCTTCACTCCCGACGGCGCTGCGGTAATGCGCGAGCGCCGTCCAGAGGTCGCCTTGTGCCTCGGCGAGCTCCGCCAGCGCCAGTCGGGGCGGCAAAAAATCGGGTGCGTGCTCGAGCGCCGCTTCGAAAGCCTGTTTCGCCCCCGGCAGATCTCCCGTCGCTCGTCGCGCCGTGCCAAGCAGGTGCCAGGCGAGAAACAGCCGCTGCGGATTGGATCGCACCGCCACCTCGAGATGCTCCTTGGCGTCCTGCCAGTCCTCGAGAGCGAGGGCCAGTTGCCCGAGCTGAAGATGCGCCGGACCGTGTTCTGGACTCTCCTCCAGGATCGATTCGAGAAGCTCACGCGCCCCGTCCGCATCGCCCGATTCCATCAGCGCGAGCGCTTCGCGCATCTTCTCGGGAATCGACGGCTGCAGCAGCGTCAAAACGAGCCAGATCATGGGACGGCTATGGGCGGTTGGCCTTTCTTCAAGATATACCGGCGATCCCCTTCTAACGCTCGATGCTCGTCGCGCGACCCGTCCGGCCAGGAGATCTCGAGCGATTCGATGGTGTCGGCGTCACCGAGACCAAAGTGGATTCGCCGATCGCTCGCGGAGGCGTAGCTTCCATCGGAGGACGCCCACCGGACTTGCCGACGACCGCCCACGAGGCACTCCACCCGTACACCCGATGGGCCGCGAACGTCCAAGCTGACCCAGTGGCTCGTCGCGGTCTCGTTGACGAGAAAGGTCGGCGAGGCGTCCTCGTTGCTGACCACGATGTCGAGATCGCCGTCGTCGTCGAAATCGGCCGAGGCGGCTCCGCGGCTCGATTCGCGAACCCCAAAGCCGGGGCCGGCCTTCTCCGTAACCTCGACGAAACGCGTGCCGTCGTTCTCGAAAAGCTGGTTTGTCTGCCGATAGCTCTCGCCCAGGCTCGAATCCTCGTCTACTTGAGGGTAGATGTGGCCATTGGCGAAAAACAGATCGAGATCGCGATCGTGGTCGACGTCGAAAAGAAGGGCGCCCCAGCCGAGCGGAGCGAACGTGGGAACCGCGATGCCCCAGGTGAACGAATCGTCGAAAAAGAGCGCGCCTCCGAGATTGCGAAAGAGCGTGTAGTAGTCGTGGGCAAAATTCGTGACGACCAGCTCGACGAATCCGTCGCCGTCGACGTCGCCGGTGGCGATCCCCATGCTTCCCTGGGAGTTTCCATCGGCGCTGTACGCAACTCCCATCTCCACGCCGACCTCCTCAAATTTGCCATGGCCCTTGTTGCGGTAGAGGCAGTTGGGTGTCGAGTCGTTCGCGACGTACAGGTCGAGATCCCCGTCGCCGTCGAAGTCCACGGTGGCCGCGGCCATCGAGTAGTAGTCGCTACCGACTCCGAAGCCGGCTTCCTCGGTCGCTTCGGTGAAGCGCCCGTCTCCTTCATTGCGATAGAAGACGTTGGAAGCACCGCGAAGCCCTTTGGGTCCGTCGAGGACGAGGACCTTTCCGCGCCAGAGCCGGGTGCGGCGGCCTCGGGCGACGTCCTCCCAACTGGCCTCGATGTAGCTCGAGACGAACAGATCTTCGTCGCCGTCGCGGTCCGGGTCGAAGAACACCGCTCCAATGCTCCAGGAGGGTGCCTCGACGCCAGCGTGCGCCGTCCAATCGGAGAACGTACCATCCCCGTTGTTGCGGAAGAGAACGTTGGGGCCAAAGGCGGTGACATAAAGATCGGGCAGGCCATCGGCGTCGACGTCACCGACGGCGCCGCCCTGGCCAAAACAGGATGTTTCGACCCCTGCACGAGCGGTGACGTCCTCGAAAGTTCCGTCGCCCCGGTTGCGGTAGAGAACGCTTGTATGAGGCACGTCATCTCGATGGGCGTTGACGAAGTAGAGATCGGCGAAGCCGTCCTGGTCGTAATCGAGCACGAGCACACCGTTTCCGGTGGACTCGAGAATGTGGTCCTTGGTCGGCCCCCCGCAATAGGCGATGACGTGAAGGCCCGCCTCCTGAGCGCGATCGACGAAATGGGGAAACAGAGTGAGGAGACCCACGAAGAGCAACACGGCTTGATTCTAGACAAAAAAAGGGGGCCCGAAGGCCCCCGGGTCTCGAATCGAAGCGAGTCTAGAACTCGAAACCTACCCGAACCATCAAGCGCCGCGGGTCGAACCAGCTAACTTCGGTGAAATCTTCCTCCAGGGTCTGAAGCCGGAGCGTGGAGTAAGAGAGGGGTGTGCCTGAATTGAAAACGTTGTAGATCGTCCCGTCTAGTCTCAGCGCGGCGTCCCCGTTGCCGAAGCGGAATCGCTTTCCAAGGGTAAGATCGAGGTTGTGGACGTCGGGGAAGCGATTCACTCCACCCGGCTGGAGGATGATGGTGGTCAAACCCTGATTCAGGCGAAGCCTTGATTGACGTGTGATTGCCCGACCCGTCTCCAAGTTCAACGACGCCGAGAAGTTCACGTCGCCCGGGAAGAGGAAGACGCCCTGGGTCCGGAACATGTGGGGCCGATCACCTTGCAGGCGTCCATAGCCGTTGATGTGATTGTTCGGGTCGGCTCCTTCCCTGGAACCATAGAACGGATTGAACTGCGCTTGGCTCTGCATTCTGGGGATGAGACCCTCGGATTTGGAGTAAGTGTAAGACGCGTTCAATCCCCAGAGGTTACCGAAGCGCTTGGTGAAGGCCAGAACGACACCGTCGTAGGTTTGTTCGTAGTCTCCCGCCCCGGGGAAGTTCCCGGGATCGTTTCCTTTACGGACCACGGGGTCGACGATGTAGTTGAGGAGGTTGTACGTATTCCCGAAGTAGTCGGTATAGGGGAAGTTCTCGTACACGCCGTCGAGAATTTCCCATCCCACGAGATCCTGGGTGTCCTTGTGAACGTACTGGACTTCGATGGACATATCCGTCCCGATCTGTTGCTCGAAGCCCGCCGAGTACTGCAATGTACGCGGGGCCGTGAGATCCGGATCGAAGCCGACTTCTTCGGTAGCGTCGTCAAAGGCGAACTCGAAGTCGGTGGCACCGGGGGGCCTGACGAAATATTCGACCGTGGGCACTCCAGGTGGTGGGAAGTCCCAATTTCCGATGGTATTCCCCTCGTAATAAACACCGAACGAGCCTCGGACCACGGAGCGGCCCGAGTCCGTCGGTTGCAGCGTGATACCGAACCGCGGCGAGATGAGCTTCCAGTCGACGATGTTGTCGATTCCGGGGACGGTCTCACCGGTGGTGATGGCGTTGAGAGCCTGCGCGATGGAGGGGGTGCCAACGGTAAGGCGCTCGTAATCAGGGATCCAGCCTTTGTTGAAATCGGCGCGAACCCCGAGATTCAAGGTAACGCGGTCGTTGACCGTGACGGTGTCATCGATGAAGAATCCGAGGTCTCTCGACTCTCCGCCGTACTGGAAGGGGTCCTGATACGCCCGATAGGTGTAGTCGTAATAGTTATAGGCGTAAGTTCCGTTGGGACCGATGCCTCGGTTGGTGAAAGCGGAGCCGCGGCTGAACTGAACTCCGAAGCGAATATCGTGCTGAGAGTTCAGGAAGTCCTCGGCGTAAGTCGTGACCTTGGCATTGAACTGCTGCCGCCAGGTCTTGTAGTCCCAGGGATACCAGAGGCCACCGGAGTACCGCGTGGGACCGCCTCCAGGGGGAGTGTAGTCGATGAAGGGCTCCTCGAAGCTTCCTGTTGCCGATTCGTAGATGTCGTCCGACCACCACCCCGCATACTTGAGCTCCAAAAGTGTCGTATCGGAAACGATGGTCGTCCAGGTCGCACCCCAGGCGGGATTCCTGCCCTTCTCTTCCACGTTCGCGGACTGGGTGTAGAACGGGTCAGGGCTGACACCGCTGCCCCAGTCCTCCCAGTGCGCCAGTGCGGAAAGCTCGTGATTCTGACCGAACTTGGAGGTTACCTTGAAATCGAACCGATCGCTCTTACCTGGCGTATCTCCTTCGGTGGAAACGACGGTTCCGGGATCGAATGTGTTGCTGCGATAGTGTTGCGCTGAAGCATAGAACCAGGTCTTGTCGGCCGAAATCGGTCCCCCGATACGCCCGTTGACCTCCCGATAGACGTCTCGGAAAAACCCGGTGCAGGTGGGCGATTCGGCTTCACATTTCTGTCCCGAGTCCGTGTCGGCGAGGACGTTGTTGTCGGTCAGAGCGTCCCATTGTCCGAAGTAGCTCGCGCCGCCACGGAAAAAGTTGCCACCCTTCTTGGTCACGACGTTCAGGACCGCGCCGCTGTGACTCCCGTACTCCGCAGGAGCGCCCACGCCGTAGACCTGAATTTCTTCGATGTTGTCGACATTGACGTCGAGCCACGCCGAGCCCGTTTCTGGAGCGGTGACGTTGATCCCGTCCACGTTCCAGGAATTCGACTGTCGATTGGATCCGAACGCGATCACCCTGGAGGAGCCACCGTCCCCCACGTCGGCGGTCATGCCGGGCGAGACCTGCATCAAGTCGGCCATAAAACGACGGGTGGGTACTTCTTCGAGAAGCTCCGTCTTGAAGCTCGTCCCGGTTCCGGCATTCCGCACGTCGACGATCGGCGATTCGCCCACGACCGTGACCGTCTCGGTCACGGAAGCGACACCGAGGACGAAGTCGACCGTTGACGTCTGGCCCAGACTCACGTCCACGTTGTCGATTCGAATCGTCTCGAAGCCCTGGAGCTCCGCTTGGACGGAGTAAATGCCGATCGACAGGGACGGAAACCGATAACTGCCGAGATTGTTAGTGACTGCGGTTCGCGAGCCGCCCAGGAGCGCCTCGCTCGTCAGGGTCACGGTGGCGCCGGGCAGCACCGCACCCGTATCGTCCGTGACTTTTCCGTCGATGCTTCCGGTCGTTTGTGCGGCAAGAAAGTTGGCTGCAACAAGACAGCACAGCGCCGCAAGGGCGATCCGTTTGTGGTTCATACCTCCTCCGATTAAAAGCCGATAAAGTCTCATACAAAATAATGAGACGCAACAATCATTTACAAGAACGGTGCCATCGCTGAAACGAGGGACCACGCCAAGTAACCCTAAGTGACGGAGTCACTTAACGAATGCCTATCCTGGTAATGCGTGAGATTCGATCCAAATTGTTGGATTGTCGTTCACGCGGTTGGAGAACCACCTCAAAGCAGATTCTATTCGTCGCGGGCGCTCTCGACAGTCGACAACGTTTCGCGACCGAGTAGCGCGATTTCAGGGGAAGGTGACAGCGCGAGCCCCTGCCTCAGGAGCACGCGGGCCCGTTGCGGCTGTCCTGCATCCAGGTAGGCTCGGCCCAGGAGAACGTACGGCTCCCCGGCTCGGGGGATTGCTGCGATTGCTCGCTCCAGCACCGCGATTTCCGATGTGAGGTCTCCACTCTGCCGATAAACCGCCGATAGGTTCACGAAAGTCAGCGGATCGTGAGGAAACCGATCCAGCTCGTTCTGATACGCTTCGATGGCTCCTGCGAGATCCCCTCGTCCTTCTCGGATCCATCCAAGGTAATGGTGCGCCCTCGGAACGTCGGGATTTAGCTCGAGCGCCCTGTGGATCGATGCTTCCGCGGCCTCGATGTTTCCCATCTCGAGATAACACTGTGCTTTCGAAGTATAAAAAGGTGCCGTGTCGCTAGTTGATTCGATCGCTCTGTCCAGTGTCTCGAGCGCCGAGGTGAAGTCGCGGCGTGCGATCTGGATCCCCGCTAGGAGAAAGTGGCTCTTGTTGTCCCGCGGATCAATCTCGAGCACGCGACGGAGACCGGCTTCCGCGGCGTCGACGCGTCCAGCTTGCAGGTCCAGAAGGGCCAGATTGAATGCGGCAACCTTGTACCCGGGTTCGAGCGAAAGCGCCGTTCGGTACGATTCGGCGGCTCGGCCCGGGTCTCTGAGTCGGTGATAAAAGTCTCCGCGAATACGGTGAGCCTCGACCATTTTGGGATCCGCCTCGATGGCGCGCTCGATGCTGAGCAGAGCCTCCTCGGTTCGTCCGGCGGAAGCCTCAGCTTCTGCCGTTTTGACCAGACGGTGGAGCTCGATCTTGTCTTTTGGGTCCGCGAGCACCGAGGGGAGGACGCGATGCTGAGATCCACCCAGGTAGCCCAGTGCCTCGAGGCCCCTTCGCGTTTCCTCGTCCAGCTCCACGGGTGCTTGTTGCTCCACGGCGTCGGCCGCGAATCTTTGATACAGCGTCTCGAGCTCTTCCCGAAAAGTCGTCACCTCATTGGGCCGCTCCGGCGCCTGGTTCTTTCTCTCGGCAGGATCGTTCCGAATGTCGTACAGCTCCGGTCGTGGTGCCTGGATGAAATGAAGGGCGTCGGTCCGAAGTGACCGGAGCTCACTCCAACCGTAATGTCCGCGGGGATAGTAGGACTCCCCGTAAGCCACGAGCTCCAACGTGTCGACGTCGCCCTCGACGAGAGGGCGCAAGCTGAGTCCCTGGACCGAGGCTGGAACGGGGATCTCGAGCCAGTCGAGAACCGTTGGCATCAAGTCGATCGACCGGACCTGAGCACTTACGCGCCGGCCGCGGTTTCTGACATTTGGACCGGCGACGATGAAAGGGACTTTCATCGTGGCGTCATAGATGAAGAACCCATGGTCCAGCTCTCCATGATCTTCGAGCGCTTCTCCATGGTCGCCTAGAATGACGAGAACCGTGTCCTTTGCCAGCGAGCTGTGCTCCAACCACTCGGTGAGCCGTCCGATGAGATCATCCACGAAGGCGACCTCTCCGTCGTAGAGCCCCCATGGTTTTCCAGCGTAACGCGCACGATGTGGCTCCGGGGGATCGTAGGGCGTGTGCGGATCGTAGAGATGAATCCAGGTGAAGAAAGGCCGTGATTCGACCCGTTCCATGAAGCGGAGGGCCTCATCGAGCACTACGTTTCCCGGACGCTGTACGGAGCCGAGGCTCACGTCCTCGAACTGGGAGAAATCGAAATCGTCGTAATAGTGCTGGAATCCCTGATCGAGCCCCCAGCGGGAATCGAGCACGAAAGCACTCACGAACGCTCCCGTGGCATAGCCTTCGTCGCGGAGCACTTCGGCGAGCGTCACACACTCGGACGGCAGGTAGTAACCCCCGTTGTCGCGCACGCCGTGCGACATTGGATAGGTGCCCGTCAGGATGGAAGCATGCGCGGGCAACGTGAGAGGAGCTACCGTCGCGGTGTTCTCGAAGAGGACCCCGGCGGAAGCCACTCGGTCGATGTGCGGGGTGGCAACGTCACCCCCGTACGCTCCCAGCTTGTCGGCCCGGAGCGTGTCCACGGTGACGAGAACTACGTTCGACCTCTTGTCCGTAGCGAACGGGTCCGAATTGCAGCCATGAACGCTCAGACCCGCGGAGAGCAATGTAATGGCCCCACGAGTCTTAGTTCGCTTCATCCGATCGATCCGGGCCTTTAGTATAGGCCGACGGGCGGAAGTCGGTGAGAAGGATCGAGCCAACTCGACTCCATAGCTCTGTCGACCATCGGCGAGGCAAGAACCCGGCAAATTACTCTATACCCGGCCTGCTCGCCCCGGATCTCGCCGAATCGAATCGCTACGAGGCCCTTGCTCGCGCGGTGTACGAGTGGAAGCGCCGGAGGAGCTCGTTGCCGGCTTGGCCCCGATAGCCATGTTCTGTCGACGATTAGGAAGCTGCCCCGGACTGTTAGAAGCGCGACGGCTCCCGGCGACCAACTCCCGTATGGAAAAACTTGGCAACTTTCAGTTACTTTGCCCGGAAAGGCCCAAAATTTAATTGACTTTAGCAATTAAAAACTAAGACAATGTCAACGACATGGACGAATCCCTCCGGGCACGGCGGGTCGAGGCGGTTCGGCGGTTCGGCCGTTTCTACACGCGGCGGATCGGCGCCTTGCGAGAAGGCCTTCTGGAAAGCCCCTTCTCGCTGACCGAGGCGCGAGTCATTTACGAGCTGGCCCACAAAGAAATGGCGACGGCGAGCGAGATCTCCGAGGAGCTCGGGCTCGACGCCGGCTATTTGAGCCGCGTCCTGAGAAGCTTCGGGAAGCGAGGTCTCGTGCAACGGAAGCCCGATGCCAACGACGGCCGCCAGTACCACTTGTGGCTGTCGGAGCGAGGCCAGGAAGCCTTCGCTCGCCTGAACGCCGCTTCTAGCCGGGAGATCGACGTGATGTTGAGGGAGTTGAGCGAACGAGATCAGGCCCGGCTCGTGGAAGCGATGAGCACCATCGAAAAGCTCCTTGGCTCGAGCCCACCGCGGCACGCGCCGTATCTTCTGAGACCTCCCCAGCCGGGTGACATGGGATGGGTGGTGCAACGGCACGGGACGCTGTATGCGCAAGAGTATGGCTGGGACGAGACGTTCGAGGCGCTCGTCGCCGGCATCGTGGCGAAGTTCATCCAGAATTTCGACCCGAGGCGGGAACGCTGCTGGATCGCGGAAAAGGACGGGGAGAACGCCGGCTCGGTGTTCGTCGTGAAGCACACGAAGACGGTTGCCAAGCTACGCCTCCTGCTCGTCGAGCCTCGGGCTCGGGGTCTGGGGATTGGACGGCGTCTGGTCGAGGAGTGCGTGCGTTTCGCCCGCGAGCGCGGCTACAAGAAAATGACGCTTTGGACGAACGACGTCCTACACGCGGCGCGGCACATCTACGAAGCTGTTGGTTTCGAGCTCGTGCGCGAGGAGAATCACCATAGCTTCGGCCACGACCTTGTCGGCCAGACCTGGGACAAGAAGCTATGAGCGATCTGCGAGCTTTCCAGACCGCCGTCCTCTCGCCTTCATTCCCTCCGGACGAGAGTTTTCGGCCGTTCCTATTCACTCTCCAGGAGGACGAGCACGAGATTCTGACGGCTTTCTGTCGAGAGCGCGGGCTTCGGCTCATCGATCGGATGGAGTGGCAGGATGCGACCGGCGATCGAGGCGCTAGCTCCGGCAATTGGATCTACCTGCCGTGGGAGAGGAAAGTCGTCCACCTTCTCGGGCCCGAGGCGTTCTTCGCGACCATCACCGATCGGAATGCCGACAAGATCACACAAGGCGAGCAGCAACTTCTGAGGACGAAGAGGGTGGCGGTGATCGGTCTTTCGGTGGGCGCCGAAGCGGCGGTCACCGTGGCTCGAGAGCATCTATGCGGCGAGATCGTGCTCGCAGACTTCGATCGGCTCGAGCTATCGAACTTGAACCGGATCGAGGCGGGCTTCGACGAGCTCGGCGAAAACAAGTGCCGGATCGCCGCGCGCCGAATCGCAAAAGTGAACCCGTACCTGGGCATCACGCTGTTTGAAGAGGGCGTGACCGAGGAGAACCTCGGGGCCTTTCTGAACGGGGTCGATCTGGTGATCGAGGAGTGCGACCGGCTCTCCGTCAAGCTTCTGGTGCGGAGGTTCTGCCGGGACCACGGCATCAATCTGGTCTTCGCCGCCGACGAGCGCGGTTTCCTGAGCGTGGAGCCTTACGGTGTCTATCCCGATCTCCTCCCTTTCCATGGACGGATCAGCGAGATCCAGCCACCTCGGGAAGCTTTCGATACGCCCCTCGCGTATATGAAGGAGCTCACCCGGTGGATGGGGGGATGGGAAGCCATCTCCGAGCGCTCGCGGAAGTCCCTCGAACAGCTCGGCACGACGTTGTCTGGTTACCCGCAGCTCGCGAGCGAAGCTCGACTCGCCGCGGGCCAGGTCGGCCACGTCGCCCGAAGACTCCTGCTCGGCGAGCGGGTGCGACCTTTCATTGGGAATCTCGACCTGGAAGAGCTCCTGCCGGGCTGATTACTCCCCGCGGTCGAGCGCTTCCCCGACGCTGCGGGTGAGCTCGCTCACGAACTCCTCCATGGCGTCTCGGATCACGTAGGCATCGGTCAACCTCGCGTAGATTCCCCGGGGTACCTCGTAGGCGAGCCGCAGACGAAGCTCGGTTCCGTCGCGGGTTGGCGCGATCTCATGCGCCAGGGAGAAGCTGGCGAAGTAGCCGACGGCTTTGACACCGGTGAACCCTTGGGGCGGTCGGTATTCGGAGACCACGGTCTCCCACATCAGATCGAGAGGCCACCGCTCCAGCCGGTAGCGAAAACGGCGTCCCGGCCTAAGCTCTTCGGGTGTCTCGCGCAGAGTCACGGCGATCGAGCTTGGCAGGACGCGCTTCAGGTTCGTGGGCCGGTCGAAGAATGCGAAGACTTCTTTCGGCGGGCGTGTCGTGAGGCACTTCCGCTCGATGATGGTCGATACGAATCGCGGCTTCGGCATTTTTGTACTCAATGCCGCGGCGGAACCTGCGATCGGTCGGCCGCCACGGCTCAGACTGCTTACGGCGCGGCCAGCGCGCCGAGCTCGCTCCGCTCGCGCAGGGTGGGCTGAGTTCTTCATCACCCTGCTCGTGCTCAGATCAAAGAGTCTATCTCAACTGCCAGCGAAGCGACCCGTGCGCGATGCGAGCTCGCGTCCTCGGGATTGTCGAAAGCCAGAACGACGAGCGCTCGAGGGCCCGCTCTCTCGACGACGTAGCGAGTCTCCGATTCGCTTTCCCGCTCACCGAGCAACGCCTCGAGCAGTGCGTCGAGACCCGCCAGGGGATGGGGAAGTGGAAACTCGATGTTCCCGATGGTGGCGAAGGGGTTTCCTTCCTCGTCGACGAGAAAGGCCGCCGCGGCGTGGGTCTCCCGAAGCACGCTTCGAAGCTCTGCGCGGACCGCCGCGAGTTTCTCCGGCGCGCGGAGCAGCTCATCGGAGAGAGACATCCGAGCTTATTGGCGGCGCGATCGCCCCGTGGTATAGTACGGCCGCAGGAGAAAGTCCATGTCGATGCATCCGCTTCTGATCGGCCCCATGGGTCTGCCGGAGCTGTTGGTCATCCTCGGGATCGTCGTCTTGATCTTCGGTGCCAACAAGCTGCCTCAGCTCGGCTCCGGCATTGGCGAAGGCATCAAGAACTTCAAGAGGTCGATCAAGGGCTCCTCCGACGAAGACGACGACGAGAAGAAATAGCGCTTTCCTTCCGTTTCAGCGGGCGACATCGGTGATGATCAGGGTATTCGTGCGCTCGTCGAACACGACCGACCCTCTTGGGGACAGGAACTTCTCGAGAACCGGAGCCAGCTCCCGCGCCCGAGCGTAGGACAGTCGTTCGAAGGTCGTGACGAGCGGACCCGAAAGAGCTTTTTCTTCCTCGTACTTGCGCCGTTGCTCGTACTCTTTTCGGATCTGCTCGGAAGTGGCCACCCGAACCAGGTTTTCTCCCAGGCGCTCCTGCTCGAGCCGGCAAGTGCGAAGGGCGAGCTGAAGTACTTGGGGCCAGGGCACTTCCCCGAGCTTGAGCGTCAGGCTGCAGGAAACTTCTGGATCGGCGACGAGGTTGAACCCTCCGACCTCGGCGAGAAGGCGCAGAAGGTCGAGGACGTCAGCCTCCTTCACGTCGAGGTCGATGAGTGCGTCAGGCTCCGGCGGTTGCTTCAGCGGTTGCATCAAGAGACCCATCAGGAGCAGGGCCTTGGTCATAGCTCGATCCTCGTTCCGTCCTGGGCGAGCTCGAAGGTGAGCTGATCCTTCCGAGCGATGACGTCTTCGCCCGCGTGAACCAGCAACGTGCGCTTGGCCTCGAGCCGCGCGCGGTTTCGTTTCAGGTCGGTGTGGGACATGTGCTTCGGGAGCGGCGCTTCGTAGCTGGAACATTCACAAATGAACAGATCGGCGCCCGCCGTATGAGCTACGAGGGCATCGGTCCAAGCCGTGTCGCCGGAGAACACGACGGACTTGCCGTCCATCTCGACGCGGTAACCGTATGCCATGCCAGTCGAGAAATGATCTACCTCGAAGGGAAGGAAGCGCAGCGCCCCGACTTCGAGCTCCGCGCCGGGGGCGACATCCGTGTGCTCGAAGGGCGGGCCGTCGAGCCCGGGAAAGAAAAGCTCGATCGCGGACCCGACGGTGGCCCGGGTGCCGGGAGGGCCGAAGATCTGTAGGGGCTTTCGACGCTGGGAGACGTGGCGCTCGTGAACCGCGAGCATGGGGATGCCGCCGAAGTGGTCGCCGTGCAGATGCGAGACGAGAACGACGTCGACGTCCGCCGGCGATAAACCTTCCCGCTTCAGGGCGACGAGCGTTGTCGGCCCGCAGTCGAGCAGGACGCCCACTGCGCGGCTTCGCAGGAGAATGGCCATGTGATTCCGCGCACCGCTCGCGAAAGCGTTGCCCGAGCCCAAGAAGACGACGTGCATGACTACTCGCAGGAAGGGCAGACGAACTCCGGTCCGCGAGCTTCGGTGGGCGACACGCGGCCGCATCGCGCACATTCCCGCTGGCGCTCTCCCGCGAAATCCCCGTGACGGCGATCGACGAGCTCGCAGAGATGACGCTTGATCGCCTCGACGTCACCGGAGGCGAAGTAGCGCGAATCCTCGGCGGGATCTTCCGACGGATGTCGCCTCGCGGTAACGCTCACCTCGACGGTTCGCCCTTCACCGTCGTCGGTGTCCCACGAGCTTTCGAGGCGGATCTCAATCGCCATCCGTTTTGGACGTTCGCGGCTCCAAGAAGAGGGCCTCGTTGAGACTGCCCGTGCGATAGCCCTCGAGGTCCACGGTAACGAAACGAAACCCCAGCTGCTTCAGCTCGGCAATGATCCGTTCGCGCATTTCGGGCGCGAGCGCCCGGTCGAGCTCCTGCTGGGCGAACTCGAGTCGCGCCAGCGGACCGTGGTGCCGGACTCTCATGTGACGAAAGCCGAGCGAGCGCAGAACCTCCTCGCCGCGCTCAACCGTAGAGAGTTTCTCGATCGTGATGGGTGTGTTGTAAGGGATGCGAGACGACAGACAGGCAGATGCGGGCTCGTTGGCTGTGGGCAGGCCGAGACCGGCTGAAAGGGAGCGGATCTCCGCTTTCGTGAGCTCGACCTCCTCGAGCGGGCTTCGGACCCCGAGCGTTCGCGCGGCTCTCCGCCCCGGGCGAAAGTCCATCCGGTCATCGGCGTTCGCTCCATCGGCAATGAATCGAAACTGCTCCTTTTCCGCGAGCGCCCTCAGACGTGTGTACAGCTCACTCTTGCAGTGGAAGCAGCGGCTGGGATCGTTCGCGAGATAGTTTCGGTCGTGGATCTCGGCAGTGGGGACGAATCGGTGTGCGAGGTCGAATTGCTTCACGACCGAAAGAGCAAGCCGCTTCTGGTGTTCGGGATAGCTTGGGCTCTCTCCCGTGACCGCGAGGGCTCGGGTGCCAAGGGCGCGGTGGGCTTCGACCGCGAGATAGGCGCTGTCGACGCCACCGCTGAAGGCGACGATGACCGATTCCATGTCCCGAAGAATCTCCCGGAGCCTGGATCGTTTTTCGATCGTCGCGTCGGTGGCCGAACGCCTCACTGCTCTTTCCATTCCTTGATCTCTTCTTCGGCGATGTCGAGGTCGATCGGATCCACGGCCAAAACCTGGAGGGTAACGCCGCACTCGGGACAACCGATTCGCTCTCCAGGATCCACGTCGAGCGCGTCAATCTCGATCTCGGTGTCGCACGCGGGGCACAGCGGGAAGTAGTCCTGGCTCATGGAAGGCGAATTATACACACTCGCCGGTCGACGGAAGCGACTCGGGGCTCCTCTCGACTGTAAACTGTCGACTGTCTCCCTAGGGACTCAGGAAGAGCTTGCCGCTGGCGGTACTCTCGATCGTACCGCGCGAGAACGCGAGAGGAAGGTTTTGCCCCGACAGCCAGGCTGCGTTCTGGTCGAAGTAGCTTGAGCTCAAGGGGTGACCGGAAGCCCCCGTGGGTACGACGGAGCGTGAACGATCGGGGGCAGCAAGGTCGGTGACGAAGCGGAACGACGTGCCATTCGACACGTCGAACCGATGGCGGAGGGACACGACCGCGTTGGCGATCGTCGAGGTCGAGCCGCCGAAGGGAATCGGACCGCGGTTCAGGAAGTAGCCCATCGGTCGAACTCTCGCGAGCGGGTGCCGGAACACCACTCCATGAAGGGTCCGCCAGTCCCAGCCGTCGACGTCGTTGCCCATTAGATCGGTCAACAGTTCGACCGCCTCGCCGAGGCTCTTCGAAAAGATCGCGTGACGGTCCTCGGTTTCTGCCGTCGACCGGTCGTCCCAGAATGGTGAGCCCTCGTCGTCGACGATCGCGTGGAGTCCGCCCGGTCGGCCCGGCTCGAGGAAGTCGAGGTAGCTTTCGAACAGCTCATCCCCGAGCTCGTCGGCGAAGGTGTTCCGGAGCAGACGATCGTACAGCGCCCAATAGATTGCAGGAGCAGAACCCTCGGCCATCCGTCCGCTCCAGCCGCGAAGCCGGTCGACGGCAAGCGACGTCGTCGGATCGGATGGAGCCACGGCGACCGCTCGGCGCAGGATGGCTTCCGTCGAGCCGTCGTAACGGTCGTTCTGTAGGCGCTCGAAGTCGTCGAGGGAGAGCTCCGGAATCGCTTCGAGTAAATCGCGGATGCGGATGGTGCGAAACGCGGACAGAGTATCGGCCCCCAGGGGATAGGCTGTCTCGGGTGGCAACATCGAGTGGTTGGCGCTCACGATGAAGCCCTCTGGCGGGTTGAAGACCATCGGCTTCAACTCGTGGGGGACGACTCCCTTCCACTCGAACTCCTCCGATTCGCCATCCACGGGTAGCGTGCCGTCGTGAGCCGTGCGCACCGGTATCTCGCCGGCAGGAAAAAAGCCGATGTTTCCTTCGACGTCCGCGTAGATGAAGGAAATGGACGGACTGGACCACGTTCGGAGGGCGTCGGTGAACGCTTCCCAGGAGCCGGCTCGGTTCAATCGCAGCAACGCCTGTACGTGATCGCCGCTCCAGAAACTGTCCCATCGCTGCGCCAGTAGACGCCCGTCGGCGGTCTCGCCCACCACTACGCCGTGGCGGGACACCCGCACCTCTTCGATCACGGCAGCACGGTCCTTGACCTGGATGGTCTCGCTGATCACGTCGACAGCGGTGTCGGGAGGCTCGATGTAAACGTCCTGCACGTCGGCGTAAAGAGCCGTGGCGCCCCACGCGATTCTCGAGTTGCGACCGATGATGACGAACGGCAGTCCCGGAAGGCTGGCGCCGGCGACCTCGAGGCCGCCGCCTGAAAGATGAATCTGATACCAGACCGACGGCATGGCGAGGTCGAGATGGGGGTCGGATGCGAGAAGAGGCCGACCGGATCGAGAGCGTCGTCCCGAGACCACCCAGGCGTTGCTCGCACCCGTGTGCGAGGACCTCCTCGAAGTGCGTATGCCTCGGGGCCAAGACTGCGCCCAATTGCCGACCGGCGGCTCGAGCCCGGTGAGGCGATAGGCCGTTTCGATTCCGACCGCGTCGGCGAGACGGCTTCGGAGAAGCTCCACGGTCCCGTTCTCCGAGAGTCGGTCGGAGAGAATCCGTCCGACCGCGAGACTGTCCTGTGGCTGCCACGGGGAGGGGCGGAGCCGCAAAAACGAGAGCTCGGGTGGAAGCTTGTCCCCGTGGGCCTCCAGGTAAGCATTGACCCCCGACGCGTAGGCCTCCAGAACCTCGCGGGCTTCGGGCGCCATGCGCTCGAGCTCGGCCCCGGCGGCGGCGGCCAGACCGAAGAGACGTGCCTGACGGTCGGGCTCGATCGCCTCCTCGCCAAAGATCTCGGCGAGCGTGCCCGAGGCAGTGCGGCGGGCCATCTCCATCTGAAAGAAGCGATCCTGTGCGTGAACGAACCCCATGGCGCGGATCAAGTCGCGGACATCCGCTCCGAAAATGTGAGGCACACGGTTTGAATCCCGCAAGACCTCGACGGGCGCCGTGAGGCTCGAGAGCTGGGCGCTTCCGTCGATCAGAGGCAGCGAGCGTCGGGCGAGAAGGTAGACGCACCCGCCGCTGGCGATGGCGAGAGTCGCGAGCAGCAGGACACCCAGAGCGAAGATCTTGATCCAAGGAGAAACGGGGCGGCGAACCGCGCTCGGTTGTCGTCCTGCGGGTCTCGCCGGCGGGCGGGCAGGCTTATTTGTGGCAGCCCGACCCGGGCGGGTTCGGGTGGGCCCGCCGGGTCTCTTGGGAAGCTTTTTCATCTTCTCTCAATGCCGTGGCGGGACCCGCAGTCGATCGTACCGCCACGGCTCGGCCTTTGCGGCGCTGCGCGCCGATCTCGCGGCAGATGTCATAGCCACCGCTCGGCAGGCTGATACGTAGTTTGACATCAGCCTTCTCTGCTTAAAGCCGTGGCAGGCGCGTGGTCGATCGACCTTGCTGCGACGCATGACTACTCCTTGCGTAAATAGCGGCCGGAGCGACCGCCTTCTTTTCTGAGGAGGCGAATGTCGTCGATGACCATCGCCTTGTCCACGGCTTTCACCATGTCGTAAACGGTCAGGGCCGCGACCGACACGGCGGTGAGCGCCTCCATCTCGACCCCTGTGCGGCCGCGAGAACGAACGCGTGCTTCGATCGTCAGGCCGCCGGGGGACTCTTCGATCGCGACATCGATGTGATCGAGAGACAGGGGGTGGCAGAGAGGAATCAAGCTCGCCGTCCGCTTCGCCGCCAAGATCCCGGCGAGGCGAGCCGTCTCGACGACATTCCCCTTGGCAGTGCCTCCGGTCCGCACGACGCGCATCGCCTCCTCGGATATGCGTATCCGTCCGGCTGCCACGGCCTCGCGGTCCGTAGACGGCTTGCGGGAAACGTCCACCATCTGGGGAGCGCCGCTCTCCTTGACGTGGCTCAACCGCCGTTTCGCCATCGGTCCTCTTTGAGCAGGGAACTGTCGAGAGCGTAATAACGCACCGGCTCTCCCGCTTCGAGTCTTTCCCGGTCCTCGGGCACGATTAGAAGCGCGTTCGACTTCGAGAAAGCGACGATGTCGCCCGAGCCCCGCGTCGGGATCGGTCGCGCGATGCTCTGCCCCTCGTCGTCGACCGAGATCCACCCGGGGAGATATGCCCGTCGATTTCCGCGGTTCAAAAGCTCGGTCAGAAGTTTTGCCCGATACAGCGGGCGCACTGGGTTCTCCGCTCCCTCGAGCCGTGCCAAGGCCGGTCGGACGAAGAGCTCGAACGTCACCATGGTGGATACCGGGTTTCCAGGAAGTCCGAAAACCAGCTTCCCCTTATCAGTGGTTCCAAAAACGAGGGGCTTTCCCGGTTTGAGCGCCACCGCGTCCACGTGGACGCGTACGCGATGTCGAGCGAGCACGTCCTCTACGAGATCGAAGCGCCCCATCGAGACTCCACCGGAAAGCATCAGAACGTCGGCGTCGAGACCCTTGGTGATGACCTCATCGAGCGACGATTCGGTGTCGAGCGCAACACCGAGGTAGGTCGCCTCGATGCCCGTGGCCGCGCACTGGGCCAGCAGAGAAAACCCGTTGCTGTTTCGAATCTGTCCCGGCGCGGGTTTCTGTGATGGATGGACGAGCTCGTTGCCCGTGGCTGCCACCGCGACCCGGGGTTTGCGACCGACGACGAGAGTCGTCTTCCCGACCGTCGCCGCGACGGCGATCGCCGCGGGGTCGAGCCTTGTCCCTTCCTTGAGAACGACGTCTCCTAGCCGAACTTCGCTTCCCAAAGGGGCGACGTTCTGGCCTTCGTCGACCTGCGTCAGCACCTCGACGCGGTCTCGGTCGACGCGGCAGTGCTCGACCATCTGCACGGCGTCAGCGCCTTCCGGTACGGGGGCACCGGTCATGATCGAAGCCGCTTGACCCGCTTCGACGCGAAACGTCGGGAAGGTGCCGGCGGGTATGGTTCCGACGACGTCGAGCCGAGCGGGGATCTGCCGGACGTCTTGTGCCCGAACCGCATAGCCATCGACGGCGGAACGCGGGAACGGAGGCATATCGACGTCGGAGACGACGTCCTCGCGGAGAAGGCGTCCGGTGGCCCCGCTGAAGTCGATCTCTTCGGTGGAAAGTGGCTTGGCCCGATCGAGAACGATCCGAAGGGCTTGCTCGACGGGAATCACCGGCCTTGCCTCAGCTCGCGTATCTCCTTCTCGAGCTCGCGGATCCGCTTGCGCAGTTTCTCGAGTCCGCGAAGCTCCGCCGTAGACTTGAGAACCTCCCGGTGGCTTCGGGCCGGATAGCCCGACACGGTGGCACCTGCGGGAACGTCGCCAATGACTCCGGATTGAGCGATAAGAACCGCGTCTTCGCCGATCGTCAGGTGGTCGACGAGGCCGCTCTGACCTCCCATGAGAACTCTCTTGCCAACCACCGTGCTTCCGGAAATGCCGACCTGCGCCGCCATCGCCGAATCCTCGCCGATGTGGACGTTGTGCGCGATGTGGACGAGGTTGTCGATCTTGACGCCTCGCTCGATGCGCGTTTGTCCCAGGGTTGCCCTGTCGATCGTGGCATTCGCACCGATCTCCACATCGTCCTCGATGATGACGATTCCCACGTGACGAATCCTGTAGAACTTGCCGTCACGCCGAGCGAAGCCGAATCCGTCCGCTCCGATGACCGCACCGGGATGGATGATTACGCGATTGCCCAGCCGGCAGCCGTTGCGAATGACGGCGTTGGTCCAGATGAGCGAGTCCTCTCCCACGCTCACCGACGGACCCAGGTAGGCACCAGGGTGCACGACCGTGCGCGCTCCGATGGTGACGTTCTCATCGATAACGGCGAACGGACCCACACTCACGCCTTCCCCGAGTCGGGCCGAAGGGTAGACCGCAGCGAGCGCGTGCACACCTGACTCGAAGCTCGTTGGTGGATGAAACAGGTCAACGAGATCGATGAGCGCGAGCAGGGGGTCCTTCACCAGCACCTGCGCGATCGGCTGGTGGGGGAGTCGCTCCCTGGTTACGATCGCCGAGGCCTTCGTGTTCGCGAGCTCCTTGCGGTAACGAGGGTCGGCGAACCAACTCAAATCTCCGGGACCGGCATCCGCCAGGGAGCTGAGCCCCGTGATCTCGATCGTGCCATCCCCGGCCAGCTCTCCGCGAAGCCGCTCACAAAGCACATCGAGGCGAAAGGACGCGTTCTTGCTCACCTGGATCCCGTGGTAAGGATAGCTACAAACGATTGGTGTTCCAAGTACTTCCGTGGGAGAATCGAAGATGATTTCATGCCGGTGACGAGCCACCTTGCCTTTGCGTTCCTCACTGGTGCCTTCCTGGCGTCGACCGAAGCACCCATCATCGACCATGAGCCCATCGATTGCTCCCTGGCAGGAAAGAACCTGCGGATCTGCGCTTACGTTCTCGACGACGGAGAGATCGAACGCACGCGGGTGTACTTCCGGGCGGCGGGTCGCGAGGCGTTTTATTGGACGCGGATGCTCTTCGATGGAATCCAGTTCTGCGCGACCCTCCCCGTTGCCAAAAGCGTGGTCCGTGCAGTCGAGTACTATGTCTGGGCGGTTGACGACCGTTCCGAGACGACGCGAACCCACCCCCTCACCATCTCGCTGAGGTCACCGTGCTCCGATCCGGCTGTCGACGAGGATCCGGAGCGAACCCAAAACCTCGTCGTCCACGCGACGACGGAAGAACAGGGAGACGTTATCGAGGAGTTCGAGGCACGCGGGCTCGCCGCGCTCGTTCCCATGAAGAAGAGATGAGCGATCTCCAACTAGCGCTAATCGGCAACTCGAGATCGAGCGCCTTCCTCGACGGTCGAGCGCGAATCGTCTGGGCGTGCCTCCCGAGGTTCGACAGCGAACCGGTGTTCGATAGCCTCCTCAAGGACGGGGAGGGCGAGCCCAACGACGGGTTCTACGAGGTCGAGTTTCGGGGCGCTCAACCGTCAGGGGACGACGCAGACGATGGAGCGGTATCTTCGATTCATCGTCAACGTCGCCGCGAATAGTGAAGACGGACGGCTCCAGCGGAATCAACGGTCGCGGGACGCTGTCGGAGCGAATCGTGAAGGAGCTTCCTGGATATCTGGGCATGGGGCCGGTTTGGTTCGGCAATCAAGCCCACTTCCAGGTTTAGAACGACGCCTAGGGCTCGGCGGTGCTCGCCGCGACACACTTGTTCTTCGATCGCCGGCTGGCGACGCCCGGCGACGAAGCGCTCTTCCATCGTCTCGAGCATCTCGGACAGCTCGCCGTGGACGTATTCAGCGAGCCTGACGCGGGCCCGTGGGAGCTTCGAGGAGAAGGCAAGGCTCACACCCACTCCGCGGTGATGTAGCTGGGCGGCCTGTGACCGGCTGGCAAAGATCGCTGGCAGGCTCGGGCTTGCGACGCGCGCGCTCTATTGGAGCCGGCAGGCTCGGCGGCTCCATGAGTCCATCTACGCGCGGGCCTGGAACGAAGAGCTCGGGAGCTTCACCGGGAGTTTCGAGGGAGAGCCCGTTCGATCCACGACTCGAGGGTTCAGAAGACCTCCGTGCTGATCGACGAGAGACCAACGCGTGCGAACGTTTTTCCCATCAGCATCGATGTCGATGACGTCGCCTCGCGCGCTCGCAAGGGGCACTCCTCGATCCCGGGACGCCGCCTCGTCGAGAGTCTCCGCGGGCGGCGTTTGATCATCGGGGTTGATCGCCTCGATTACAGCAAAGGCCTCACGGAGCGTTTCCGAGCCTTCGAAAGATTGCTGGTCAACTACCCCGAGCTCCGCCAGGCCGTCATCTTCATGCAGGTGGCTCCGCCCTCGCGCGGCGATGTGCCCGAGTACAAAGGCATGCGGCGGGAGCTCAACGCCGTTGCGGGAGAGATCAACGGAGGATTCGCCGAGTACGATTGGGTCCCGATTCGATACCTGAACAAAGGCTACGCTCGGACGGCCATCGTCGGCTTCCCTTCCGTCGCCGAAGTGGGTTTCGTGACCCCGCTTCGCGACGGCATGAACCTCGTGGCCAAGGAGTTCGTCGCTGCGCAGGATCCGGACTCACCTGGCGTGCTTCTCTTGTCCGAGCTCGCGGTTGGCAGAAGGGATGCATCGGGCGATCTCGATGGCGCTCGAAGAGCGCAAAAGACGGTGGGCTTCGATGATGAAGGTGATTTGGGGAAACGACATTCACCAGTGGCGGCGCCGTTTCGTCGACGGGCTTCAATCGAGCGCGAACTGATATCGCTCAACTGTGGAAGCTTTTTACCGCGGCGTCCTCATCGTCGAAGATCTCGAAGATCGGCAGTAGTTTCGCCATCGTCAGCGAGTTGTGCACCCGTTTGGTGGGATTGAGGATCTTCAAGTTCCCACCGAACCGCTGCACGGTACGATGTCCCGAGACCAGCTCGCCCATCCCGGCGCTGTCCATGAAAGCGACGTCGGTAAAGTCGACCAGGATGCGATTTCGCCCCGAGGCCAGCAGGGTATCGATGGCTTCACGAAACTGCTCGTCCCCCCCTCCACCGGTGAGCTGTCCGCCGAGGACGAGGATCGAGATTCCTTCTTTCTCGCGCAGGTCGAGCTTCATCGTGGGGCAGCTCCTTTCTTATCCCGTCAGCGCGCGTATCGTTTGCCAGTCAATCTGGACCTCGTAGCGCGACGTGAGGCTGGACACGAAAGCGTTCCAGACGCGAAGTCGCTCCTCGTTCAGGATCTGCTCTCTGAAGTCCGCCACCTGGGCGCCGAATTCCCCGGGTGAGAATCCCGTTTTCTCGAGGACTTTGAGAATGACAAAGCCGTTGGTCGCAGGAAGGGGCTCGGAAAAGGCGCCGGGCTCGAGCTCGAAGGCTCGGACCGCTACGGCAGCAGATCGCCCCGCTTCGGGAAGCTGGCTGCCGCGGAAAAAGCTTTCCGTCGAGTGGAGCTCCACGCCGTCGGCGGCACCGTCTCGAGCGAGAGTCGAACGCACCTCTTCGGCCCGTGAGCGCGCGAGCTCCATGACGCGTCGTTCTCTTGCCGCGCTCTTCGCAGCGGCCTGAACCTCCTCGAAGTCGGGGATTCCGGCTTCGCGCTCCTCGAGCACCTGGAGAAAAGCATATCCGTTACCGAGGCGGATCGCGGGCGAGATGCCCGCCACGGGCGTCTCGAAAGCGATTCGGACCGCGTCGCGAGAGCTCGATAGCTGGGGCAGCACGTCCTCTCGGCCGAAGAACTGGGTCTCCTGCGGGACGAGCAGCTCGTACTCCGCGGAAAGCGCGTCGATGCTCCCCGATGCTCGGAGCTTCGCCGCGGCGCTGTCGATTGCTTCCTCCATGAGCTGTCGGGCCTTTTCCTGGGTCAAGGTTCCGCGAATCTCCTCCTTGACCGTTTCCAGAGGCCGGGTGAACGCTTCCTGCTTTCTCGTGACTTTGATGATGTGATAACCGAAGTTCGTGCGAACGAGGTCGCTGATCTCCCCCTCGCCGAGTGAGAAAGCGACCTGCTCGAACTCGGGCACCATGTCTCCGCGCCCGAACAGGCCCAGATCGCCGCCCCGTACCGCCGAGGCATCGTCTTCGGAATTCTCCTTCGCCAGCTCGGCAAAGTCCGCACCTTCTCGGGCTCGTGCGAGCACCGCCTCCGCCGCCTTCCGAACCTCTTCGTCGCTCTTGTCCCCTCCGGTTCGGAACAGAATGTGGCTGGCCCCGACCTGCTCGTTGGTCTCGTAGTTGAACAGGTTCTGGTTGTAGTACCTCTCGATCTCACGCTCGCCGACCGTCACCGCCGCGGTGAAGAGCTGCGGGGTGAACGTAATGAAACGAACCTTTCGCTGGACGGGTCGGGCGAACTCCTCGCGGTGGGACTCGTAGTAGCTTCGAGCCTCGTCATCCGACACTTCCACCGACGCTTCGAAATCGGACTTGGCCACCACCGTGTACTCGAGACGGAGCTTTTCGTTGCGACGCCGGTACTCTTCTTCCAGCGCCGCCTCGCCCACGATGACACCGTCGGTCACCAGGCTCTGCAGCCGCTGGCGCAGAAGATCGTCCCGAAGCTGCGCCTCGAACGCCGCGGCGGACATCGCGTTTTGGGAAAGGAGCCGGAGGTAGGCCTCGCGACCGATGAACTTTCCACCCGTTTGGAAAGTGGGCAACTTGACGATGAAATCCCGAACTTCCTCATCGGTCACACTGAGACCCTGGCGCTCCGCCTCCAGGAGCAACATCTTGTTCTGGAGCAGCTCCCTCACCACGAGATTGTCGAATCCGAGCTGGCGCATCAGCCCGGGGTTGAACTGTGCGCCAAGCTGCTCGCGGTATCGATTCTCCTGGGCTCGGTAGCTGGTCTGGAAGTCCTGAGCGCTAATTGGCGTACCGTCGACCCAGGCAACATTGCCCGTCGCTCCGGCGAGGCTCCCCGGGGACATGAAGTCGGGAATGTAGAGCAGAATGAACGCGAAGATGACGAGCCCGAGCAGGCTCGCTCCGATCAGCCAACCCATGCTCCTTCGATTGCGAAAATACTTCAGCATCGGGAAACCTCGAGCCTCATATCGTACATCAGGAACTGTACGAGCCGAAATAACTATGGTAAGCTTAACTAAAACAATGTAGATAAGCGCATGGCGAAGTACAACCCCTACCGGACCAACACCGGAATTCACATCGAGTGGTTTACCGTCCGGCGGAGCACTATCTACACGCTTTTTGCCTGTGTCCTGGGGCTCGCGGGGGCAGTCACTTGGATGTACGTCCAGCTCACTGATACCCGAGCCGAAGTTCGCGGGGACCGGCCTCCTCCGGCCGACGACAAGAGTGCCCGATTTCTCGACATGGCGGGAGCGGTGAAGGTTCGGAAAGCGGGCACCTACGAATGGATTGACGCCAATGCGGGCATCACGCTCACCAAGGATGACACCATCCGGACGGTGGGCGATTCTCACGCGCGCGTCCGCCTGTTCGACGGAACGGAATACCTGGTGAAGCCGGATTCGATCCTTGTCATCGAGGAGGCTTCGGAAGACCCCAACACCAAGGCCACCCGAGTAGCGGTCTCGCTTACTGCCGGTCAGGTCAATCTCACGACACCCAGAGGAGGCGTGACGGGGTCGAGACGCGATGTCCAGACGCCAACAACGGAGGCGACGTTTGCCGAGAACACCAGCGCCGACGTGAGCTTCGACACGTCGACGCGAAAGTCGGGAGTGACGATCTTCAGCGGTCAGTCCGACGTGCGATCGGGGGACAAGAAGATTCAACTGTCCTCGGCTCAAGCAATCGACGTGAGCGCGGACGGGAGCTTCTCAAACATCATCGAGCTTCCCGCGGTACCCGCGTTGGTCTCGCCGGCAAACCTCTCGCTGATTTCCGTCGCCGAGACCACGGAGTTCAAGTGGCGCCCCGTCGAAGGGGCGCGACGCTACCACGTCATCCTCGATCGCTCGCCTTATTTCAAGGATCCCATTCTCGAGAGTACGGTGCCGAACGTCTCCATCCTGCATCGAGGCCTCGCCGCGGGGACGTACTACTGGCAGGTGACCGCAATCGACGCGGATAGCCGCCGAGGCGCTCCGAGCGAGTTCGCCAAGTTCACGGTAACGACCCGAGTGGCCGCCTCCGACAACCCACCGGAGCTCAGTGTTTACAGACCGTCGGTAACGCTCGACGGCCTCGTGACCGTGCGTGGTCGGACGAACGTCGGCGCCGTCGTCACCGTCGACCGAGGATTGGGCGACGACAAGGTTCAGGTGAAGGAGGACGGATCGTTCACGTATTATTTTCAGGTGAGAGAAACCGGTCGGCACCCGGTCATCGTCAAGGCTCGTCGCCGCGATGGCGGAGGCGTCGCGGAAAAAACCGTCTACGCGGAGATAGGGACCGACTAGTGTCTTTCGAGCTCTCTGGACCGATGAAAGGGCGCGCCGGTCGTAACCGCAGACACGCCGATGAGGGGCTCCTCGTTAGGCCCATCACGTTGGAACGGCGCTAGGGTGAGCGGGCTCCCGGCATCGGGGTCTCGGCGCGTGCGAAGCCGAAGACCTTCGAAGGTCGGCACCCGGAGACCTCGGCCTCTCAAGCTCGCGCTGTTCGCCCATTCCGGCGACACGGTCCGCGCCTTCTCGTCGGTGAGCGCGTCACCGGATTTTGAGGTAATGCATTTCGATCCATCCCGCTTCGAAAAGGCCGACGTGCGACTCGCGGAGGTTTGCGACGCCATCATCGTCGAGAGGCAAAAGCCGGGAGAGGAGAACGGGCTCGTGCGATGGCTTCGAAAGAGCGCTCCGGAAGTGCCGCTCATCGCCTATGGCGACCGGACAGATCAGCGCTCGGTTTTCGCCGCTCACCTCAGCGAAGTCCCGCGACGAGGCGTCTTGCGAAGCCTCGTACAGGATGCGCGGCGTCACCTTGCCACCAGCCGCAAAGCGAGCGAGCTTTCCCGTCGCGTCCGGGAAACGTCCCACCGGCTCCAGGTGCTCGGCGAGATCGTCTCCACCGCGAACTCGATACTCGATCCCCGACGGGTGGTGAACGTCATCATGTCCCAGATTCAACAGCTGATCCCCTCGGAGGCCTGGTCCATTCTCCTGGTCGACGAGGAGACCGGTGAGCTCGTTTTCGAGATGGCGCTAGGCGAGAAGAGCGCGGACCTAAGCGACATCCGGATCAAGATCGGGGAGGGAGTGGCTGGCTGGGTTGCGGAAACGGGTGAGCCCGCCATCGTCAACAACGTGCACCGCGACAGGAGGTTCCAGAATCGCTTCGACCAGCTGACTCAGTTCGAAACGCGATCCATCCTCTGTGCTCCTTTGATCTCCCGCGGGCGGACCCTCGGGGTCGTCGAGATCATGAATCGGGCGTCCGGTTCCCGGTTCACGAAGAAGGACATGAATCTTCTGCTCACCTTGGTGGAACCCGCGGCGATCGCGTTGGAGAATGCGTTCCTCTTTCAGAAGACCGAGCAGCTCGCGGTAACCGACGACCTGACCAAGCTCTATAATTCGCGCTATTTGAACAGCTTCCTCGAGGACGCTTTGGGGCAGGCCAAGAAAATGGGAAGCAGCCTCGCGGTGGTTTTCCTGGATCTCGACGGGTTCAAGTCGATAAACGATCGCTACGGGCACTTCTACGGGAGTCGGGCACTGTACGAAGTGGGGGCTCTCCTTCGCGACGCGGTTCGCGAGGAGGACATCGTCAGCCGTTATGGGGGGGACGAGTTCGTCATCGTGCTTCCCGACACCGATGGAAAGGGGGCCCTCGCGGCCGCCGAGCGCGTCCGGACCGCTCTCAAGTCCCATGTATTCCTGTCGGAGTTCGATCTCGCGGCTCGTCTATCCGCGAGCTTCGGGGTGAGCCTCTACCCGGATCACGGCCACAACCCACAAGATCTAATGCAAAAAGCTGACCAGGCAATGTATAGTGTGAAAGAAAGAGGCAAGGACGCGATTTGCCTGTCCGACTCGCTCTACATCGGCGGCTCCGACAGCCCAGGGTCATAAACCGTTGATACCCAATCTATCCAACTCGCGCACGAAGCGAATGTATCTGCGCTCTCTGTTCGGCATGTTCTCCAACGAGCTCGCTATCGATCTGGGAACCGCGAACACCCTGGTCTTCGCCAAGGGAAAAGGCATCGTCGTCTCCGAGCCTTCGATCGTCGCCATTAACGACAAGACCACCAAGGTCGAGGCCGTCGGTAGGGAAGCCAAGGAAATGCTCGGGCGCACCCCGGGAAACATCACCGCCATCCGGCCGATGAAGGACGGTGTCATCGCCGATTTCGAGGTGACGGAGAAGATGTTGGCCTACTTCATCCAGAAGGCCCACAATCGAAAAGTCTGGGTCGCGCCCCGCATCGTCATTGGAATCCCATCGGAGATCACCCAAGTCGAGAAGCGGGCGGTGAAGGACAGTGCGCTCAGGGCGAAGGCGAGCGAGGTCTTCCTGGTCGACCAGGCGATGGCCGCCGCGATCGGAGCGGGTCTCCCGGTGACGGAGCCGTCGGGGAATATGGTCGTCGACATCGGGGGGGGAACCACCGACATCGCCGTCATATCGATGGCGGGGATCGTCTACTCGAGCTCGGTGCGGGTCGCGGGAAACGAGATGGACGAGGCCATAATCAAGTACTTGAGAAAGAAGTACAACTTGCTCATCGGGGAGCGCACGGCGGAGCAGGTCAAGATCGAGGTCGGCTCGGCTTATCCGCTGGACCGGCCGATGACGATGGAGATCAAGGGCCGAAACCTCATCGAAGGGATCCCAAAGACTCTGGTGATCACCGATGAGGAGATCCGCGAGGCCCTCGAGGAGACGGTGAGCATCCTCGTCAATGCGGTGCGAGTGGCTCTCGAAAGAACACCGCCGGAGCTGTCTGCGGACATCGTGGACCGCGGCATCGTTCTGACCGGTGGCGGCGCGCTGCTCAAGAACCTGGACAAGCGATTGCGAGAAGAAACCGGGCTGCCGGTCTCGATGGGGGAGGATCCGCTGTCGTCGGTCGTGCTCGGTGCCGGCCGTATGCTCGAGGATGTGAAACTCCTGCGCAAGATCTGTCTCGACTGAGCCGAGCGGACATTCGAGACATGGCGTCCACCAGCGCCCCCTTCGGCACCCGCGGAGGCAACCTACTCTTCATCCTGGCTCTCGTGGCGCAGTCCCTCCTGCTCTCGTCTCAGGTAACCACCGAGAGCGGCCATTCCGCACTTCGTGCCCTCGTGCTGGCAGCGTTGTCCCCCGTGCAACGAAGTGCCGACGTCACGATTCGCTCGCTCCGGTCCGTCTGGTACGGCTACGTCGATTTGCGGGGTGTGCGCGAGGAGAACGACCGGCTGAAGAAGCAGGTGGCCCGTCTCGAACAGGCCCTGTGGCTCGAGCACGACATCGTCGCGAGCTATCGCCGCCTGAGCTCCGTTCTCGAGCTCGCCGAGAGGCTGGACCACGAGCCCATCGTGGCGGAAGTCATCGGTCTCGACGCGAGCGCGTGGTTTCAAACCATCACGGTCAATCGCGGGAAGAATCGCGGCGTGGAGCTGAACAGCCCCGTCATCGCCTCCGGAGGGCTCGTCGGTCGAATCGTCTCGGTCGGTGAAGAGGTCGCGCAAGTGCAATTGCTCACCGATCGAGACTGCTCCGTCGGCGCGCTGCTATCGCGCACCCGAATCCGGGGGATGGTGACGGGAAGTGGAGACGAGCGGAGCCCAACCGGTCTCACTTTGAACTACGTGAGCAACCTCGAGGACGTCGTCGAGGGCGATGCCATCGTGACTTCGGGGATGGACGGCATCTATCCGAAAGGCATCGCCATCGGGCGGGTATCCTCGGTGCGGAACGGTCCTCGTCTGTTCAAGCTCGTCACCGTCGAGCCCGCTGCCAATCTCGGTCGCATCGAGGAGGTCTTCATACTGCCACCTCTCGGTGAGACCGAGATGACCGAGCGGGTCGAGTGAGGATCCTGGATGCCGCGCTGGCCGTTCTGGCCGCGTTTCTGTTCCAGTCCGTGCTCGGACGATATCTGCCCGCCCTGGACGGCTACGTCGATCTGTTTGCCGTCATATCCGCGGGCTTCGGACTCGTGCACGGACGAATGTTCGGGATGTTGACCGGGATCGCGGCAGGGCTCGTTCAAGACGTGTTCTCCGGGGGCCACCTCGGCATCAATGGGATCTCGAAGACCACCGTGGGCTACGTGGCGGGCATAGCCGGCCACCACCTCATCATCCGTGGATGGTCTTCCCGAGTTCTCTTTTTCCTGCTCGCCTCCGGGCTCGATCTCGTCATCCTTGCCGCGCTGGGCGCAGCCATCGAGGAGCCACGGGTGCTCGGAGAGGGCCTCCGCCCGATCTACCTCTGTATCGGCAACATCATCGCTGGTATGATACTGATTAGGGTTATCGATCGCCCGGAGCGGGGAGAGCTGGCCTAGGTACCATCACGGGTTTCGAGCATCCCGACGCAATACGAATGAACATCTACGAGGATCTCAGAGCGCTTCGATCGCGCCTCGGGTGGTGGCGCGCCGCGATCATGATCGCCTTTGGGGTCTTGGTCCTGCGCTTTTGGCAGCTCCAGGTCGTTCGTTCGCCGACTTACGAGCGGCTGGCTCGAGCGAATCATGTGCGCACTCTCTCCGAGGCGTCTCCTCGCGGCCTAATCCTCGACCGGAACGGGCGCATCATTGCCGAGAACCGCCCGTCGTTCAACCTGATGCTGGAGGGGGATCATCCCCGTACGCTGAAATCGCTTCGCGAGCTGGTGGAGCTGGGTGAGGACGCCGAGTCGGACGAAGCGTACCTCGCGCAGGCCCGTATGGGCCCGACCATCGTGAAAGAAGACATCCCGCTCGAGGACGTCGCCCGTATCGAAGCGCGTCAGCTCGAGCTTCCGGGGGCCCACATTCAGTTCGTGCCGCGACGCTACTATCCCGCCGGAGCGGTGGGCGCGCACGTGATCGGCCATGTCGGACGCATTTCGGAAGAGCAGCTCGGGCAAGACTTTTTCACGGGTGCCGAGCGTAACGACTACGTTGGGCAGTCGGGAATCGAGCGCGTCTACAACGGCATGTTGATGGGGCGTAACGGCGTTCAACGGGTCGTGGTCAATAGCATAGGGCGACGTGAGCGACTGCTCGAGCAGGTGCCTCCGGTCTGGGGCGAGTCCGTCCAGCTCTCGATCGACATGGAGCTCCAGGAGATCGCGGAGACCGCCTTTGCCGATCTGGGGGGGGCAGCCGTGGCGCTCGATGCCCGTAACGGTGAGGTGCTCGTGCTCGCCAGCTCGCCATCTTATGATCCCAATGCTTTCTCGGGCAGCTTCAATCGTGGCGAGTGGTTGTCTCTGGTCGATGACCCGTCGCACCCCTTGTCGAACCGTCCCATACAGGGTCGCTACGCGCCGGGCTCGACCTTCAAGCTGGTCGTTGCCGCGGCCGCTCTCGAGCAGGAGATCGTCACCCCGGAAACGTACAAGTACTGCAGCGGGTCCGTGCGCCTCTACGGAAATACGTTTCACTGCCATCGCGCGGGCGGACACGGCAGCCTCAATCTGAAAGATGCCTTGGCGATGTCGTGCAACAGTTACTTCTATCAACTCGGTGCGCAGCTGCCTATCGAGACGATCGCTCGCTACGCCAGGCAGTTCGGGCTCGGTGCCCGAACCGGGCTGGACCTCCCTCACGAGGTCGACGGGCTCATGCCCGATCCCGAGTGGAAGAAGCGAGCGCGAAACGAGCCTTGGTATGCCGGAGAGACGGTCTCGGTTGCCGTCGGCCAGGGGTCGGTGCTCGTAACGACGACGCAGATGGCCCGCCTTGCGGCTACGATCGGTACCTCGGGTGACCTGTATCGGCCGCATCTCTTCCTGCGGAAACTGCCCGCTGGCGTCATGCCTGAGAGCTATGCTGACTCGGTCGTCTCGCCCCCGTCGCGGAAAGTCGGCCTTCGGACAGATACCTGGCGCGCTCTCCAAGAAGGGATGCTCCGGGCGGTCCAGTATGGGACGGCGGGTCGGGCGCGACTCCCGGACGTGGCCGTCAGCGGGAAAACGGGGACCGCCCAGATTGCTGCGCGCGGCCGAATCGAAGAGAGCGTCGACGCCAGGCGACCCGAGCACTTGAGAAACCACGCCTGGTTCATCGGCTACGCCCCGAGGGTGAATCCCGAGATCGCGATCGCCGTCCTCGTCGAGCACGGAGGGGGAGGGGGTGCGGCGGCGGCGCCGATCGCCAGAGAGATCTTCCAGGCGTACTTCGAGAAGAAGCAGGAGCGAAAACTGGAACGTGCTCGACAAACGACAATGGCAATCCGTTGACTGGCTGATCATCCTGGGCCTGATCGTCGCCTCTACGATCGGGCTGCTCGTCATCTACAGCGTCACCCATGCCGGGCCCTCTCCTGATCTCTATCAGGCTCAGATCGCGAGACTTCTCATCGGAATGATGCTCCTCGTTCTCGTCATGTTCATCGACTATCACACCATCGTGGACCGGGCGGAGGTGCTCTATTTGGCCGTCTCCGGGTTACTCCTCTACCTCGTCATTTTCGGCGGGCTCCGAGCCGGCACGAGTCGATGGCTCGAGCTCGGCGTAGGTACTTTTCAGCCAGGGGAGCTGGCCAAGATTGCCGTCGTATTGTTTCTCGCCAAGTATTTCGCCGGAGTGCGGGGCGACCTCCTCCGTGCCTCCGAAGTAGTCACCTCTGGGTTCTTTGCCGGCGTTCCCATCGTGCTGATCGCCCTTCAGCCCGACCTCGGCACAGCGGCAACGATCGGCGTCGTCTTCGTGAGCATGGCCATTCTCGCCGGGGTGCGCGCCAAGCTCCTCCTCGTCGGGACCTTGTGCGTGGCACTCCTGCTTCCGCTGGCGTGGGCTTTCGTACTGAAGGACTACCAGAAAGAGCGGGTCTACGCCTTTCTCGACCCGGGCAGGGACCCTCGCGGGGCCGGCTATCAAAGCATCCAATCCACCATAGCCGTGGGGGCAGGGGGATTTTCGGGCAAAGGCTGGCTTGCCGGCACGCAGAGCCAGTTGCAGTTTCTTCCCACGCCCCATACCGACTTCGTTTTCGCGGTGGTAGCCGAGGAGTTCGGCTTTGTCGGCGTGGCCGCCGTCATCATCCTGTACTTCGTAATCACGCTGAGGTGTCTGGATACGGCTCGGCGGGCGCGAGATCGCTTGGGAATCTACGTCGTGTTCGGCGTGCTTTCCATGTTCGCCTTCCAGACGCTCTACAATCTCGCAATGGTGGCCGGACTCGTTCCCATCAAGGGGTTTCCGTTGCCTTTGATGAGCTACGGAGGCTCCTCCATGCTCGCGACGATGATAGGCTTCGGGCTGATCATCAACGTTCGCTTGCGGCGGTTCGTCAACTAAGACTAGTCGCGTTGTTCGCCTGCGCGAGCGACGCGAACGAGCCGAGAGGCGAGTCAGCACTCTCGAAAAAGCTAGACGGGGAAGCGGGGGACTTGTGCTAGAGTCAAGTGAAGCCGTCTCAGCGATTTGGCCGAGGCGGCCCGATTTTGAGTTGAGATGGAGCGGCCCAGCGAAGAGCGGGCACGGAATAAGAAGGTTTTTGGAAGAGAGCGGAGTCCTAAAATCAGGGCATCCAGGGTTTTGAGTTCTTCGGCTGTCTGCAGCCTGATTTCGGCAGGATTGGCTTGAATCGATGAGAAATCGCTCAATCGTTAATGGAGACGGCCCATCATCCCCTGAGATATAGCGTCAGCATCCGGTACCCTCCTCCTCCTCCGACCCGCCGCCAACTCGGCCGCCCGAAAGGGTTGGTATGTCGAAGGAAATGATCGTCAGCCATAGCGTGCTTCAGACGCGTTTGGCCATTCTCGAAGACGGGGTCGTGTCCGAGGTCGCGTTCGAACGGGAGCGGAGTCGGGGCGTCGCCGGCAACATTTACAAGGGACGCGTCAACCGCGTCCTCCCCGGAATGCAATCGGCTTTCGTGGACATTGGACTCGAGCGAGACGCGTTTCTCTACGTCTCCGACGTGCTCGAGGACGAGGACTACCTCACTGAAGAAGAAGAGAAAATCGTCGAGACCGAGCGTGAGATTCGTGCGGCCAAGGGAGACGGTCAATCCATCGATCAGCTCTTGACCCAGGGCCAAGAGGTACTGGTACAGGTCGCAAAAGAGCCGCTGGGGACCAAAGGGGCCCGCATAACTTCTTACGTTAGTCTCCCCGGACGTCTGTTGGTGTACATGCCAACCGTCGATCACATCGGCGTCTCTCGAAAGATCGAGTCGGCCGAAGAGCGCGCTCGGCTGCGAAAGCTCATCCAGAAGGCGCGCCAGCGAAGTGGAGGCTTCATCGTGCGCACGGCGGCGCAAGGAAAGGAGGACGAGACGATCGTCGCCGACCTTCGCTACCTGGAATTGAAGTGGAATGAGATCTGCCAGAAGGCCGATCACCTCAAGGCGCCGGCTCTGGTACACAAGGATCTGGGCCTCGTGTTCAAGTACATTCGCGACGTTCTGTCTCCCGAGTTCTCCGCCATCCGAATCAACTCCGAGGAATTGTTTGATCAGGTGTTGAATTACGTTCGGCAGATTCAGCCTCAACTCCTCCACCGCGTGAAGTACTATTCGAAGAATTATCCGATCTTCGAGGAGTACGGCGTCCAGTCGGAAATCGACAAAGCGTTGAGGAGCAAGGTCTGGCTCAAGTCGGGGGGATACATCGTCATCAACCAGACCGAAGCGCTCGTGGCCATCGACGTCAACACCGGCCGCTACACAGGAGAGAAACGACTCGAGGACACGATAACCCGCATCAACCTCGAGGCGGCGGACGAGATCGTTCACCAGATTCGGCTGCGAGACCTCGGAGGTATCATCGTCATCGACTTCATCGACATGGAGGAGCGCCGGAACCAGCACAAGGTTTTCGCCGCCCTCGAGCAAGCTCTGCGCCGGGACCGGTCTCCAACGAAGAGCGTTCAGATCAACGAGTTCGGGCTCGTCGTCCTCACGAGAAAGCGCGTCAAGCGGTCCTTGGAGCGTGTGCTGTGCCGGCCGTGCCCACTCTGCCAGGGAAGCTCGTGGGTCAAGTCACCGACGACGGTGGCCTACGAGATCGTCGACGAGGTTCGCAAGAGCATAACCGAGTTCTCGAGAGGGCTCACGCTCCGGGTTCACCCCGAAGTTGCCCGAGCCCTGAAAGGCAAGGAGGCCCCGGTCGTCGAGGAGCTCAAGTCGATGTTGAAGCAGGACGTCGAGATCCGGGCAGACCACAACATCTACCAGGAGCAATACGAGCTAGTTGCGCGGAAATAATCGAACAATCGCTACTCGGCGGCTCCTGGGAGATGGTAGATCGTCCGCGGATCGAATGTGGGATCGGCGGCAAAGGCCCGCCCGAACCAATCTACCGACGTGGGGTATTCGCGAAGCATCACGTGGGCATAGCCCAGCAGATAGAGCGCGTCGGCGCGCTCCGGATCGAGCTCCACGATCCGCATTAGCGGCTCGAGCGCCCCGCGGAAGTTACCGGAGCCGTACAACTGCTTCGCGCGGGACATCAAGCTCTCGACATCATCTTGGGCGGCTGCGAATGACACCGTGGTCACGCAGACTAGGACGGCAATGGCAAGGACTCGCTTCCATTTCATTGGCGAAACTCCCTGAATTTTGATGCTTGGCGCAGACGATAGTTTAGCACCCCTTGGCGGGGCGCGCATCCTCGCAATCCGGCCGGGAGCCCTGGGAGACACGCTCCTCGCGTTTCCCGCGCTCGCGTCCTTACGGCGAGCGGTGGGACCGACCGGGGCGGTGGAGTTGGTCGGTTCGCTTCCAGCGGCAAGACTAGCTCTCGACGACGAGCATGCGTCTGCCGTTCACTCGTTCGACCGGGCTGTGTTCGGAGGGTTCTTCGAGCCCGGCTCCTGGGATGATCCGCTGACTGGGTTTCTGTCGTCCTTCCATTACATCGTGGCCTGGTCGAACTTGCCTCGACTACGCGAGTTGGCCAAGGGCAGCGAGATCGTGCAAGGTTCGAGCCGTCCCCCCAAAGGAACTCATGCATCCGACCACCTTATGAGCACTCTCGCGCCGCTCGGCATCGACCCCCCTCGTGGGGCTCCGGAGCTCGCAATTAGCGAGGCGAGCCGTCTTGCCGCGGCGCGGTTTCTCAATGAGAATGGGGTGGGTGAGTCTCGATTCATCGCCATACACCCCTCGAGCGGAAGCCTCCAGAAGAACTGGCCGTGTGAGCGGTTCGCGGGGGTGGCGCGAAGAGCGCGTCTGGAGGGGTTTGAAGTCGTCTGGATCGAGGGCGAGTCGGACGAAGACGTCGTCCGAACCGTCGCTAGAGGCGTCGCCGGCATTGTCGCGCGGCACCTCGAGCTCGAGACGCTCGCGGCTCTGCTCGCACGCGCGACGGTCTACCTCGGAAACGACTCGGGCGTTAGCCACCTCGCCGCAGCGGCGGGTGCGCCCACAGTGGTCTTGTTCCGGAGCACCGATCCGGCAAACTGGGCCCCGAGAGGTCGCTCGGTTGAGGTCGTCGCGTGCCGGCTTTCGTCGGACCACGTGTGGGGAAAAGCCGTCGAAGCGGCGCGACTCCATTAATCAATTACAATCAATAACTTAGCTTGCAAGCGCGTCAACGGTTCGATACTGTTGGTGGGAAATCACCACGTCAAATTGTGATCGTGCTGGCCGCATACCACGACGGGTAGTGGTTGGGCGCGAGCCCACCGGACTATCGTGTTACGCCGCGCTCGGGCCAAGGGGCACGGTTCTTGCTTTCTGTTCGGGCACAGACCCAAAACACAAACTCTCCCAGGACCTGAAATGCCGAGGTCCTGGCCTGAAGGAGTCAGCGACATGGCGATGGCATTGCTCGATACGCAAGAGTTCGGCATCGGCATTTACCGTGGTTCGGAGCGCGTAGGGAAAATCCGCTTCCACATCGGCATTCGTGCCGCCGAAGGCGAAGTCTCGTACTCCGCCGCCGACCCGGAGCTCCGGAGGTCTCTCCGAACGCTCCTGGGGCGGAAGCGCAACTGGCGGTGGCAGGATTTGACGCGAAGGCTCATCGACAGCCTCTCGTTGACCACGGGAGGGCGTTTCGTACTGCGGTTCGGCACCACTCCCTCCGACGAGGGACGGGGTGCTGGCGAGCACGGTCTGCGCCGAGCGATCAACCGCGCCGTCAACGAATAAAGGCCCCCACAAGAACAGAACGTCCCGCCATCACGAGTCCCCCGGGCGTTGGCCCCCGCAATACGCTGGCCCCGGGGGATTCATTTATCCCAAAACAAACGCAAAGACCCCAAGTCGCAAATACGCAGGGAAGAATTTCCGACGCCCTGGGTAGGCTCGAAAACGTCCGGAGCTGGGCCAATTTTCTAGAGCTCCGGGGCAGATCGTGTTTTGCGTCTCGGCGACTCAGTGCCTTTGCGTTGAGTCTAAGCCAAATGCGAAATGATCTTTCAGCGGCCGAGGGCGAGACGATCGGCGAGAGGTCGTGGAAGCCCGGCGTTCCGAATCTTCTCCTGTGCCCTTTCCAACCGGTAGGCCACGCGATGGATGGCCATCGTCATTCGCGCTGTGTCGAGAATCCCGAAGCTTGCCCGATTGTCTCCGTCTCGGGGCTGGCCAATCGAGCCCGGGTTGATCAGATAGCGCGTGCCCCGATGGAGCTTGAGCCGGAAGGTCCCGTTCGTACCGGTCGTGGGCACGTAAGTCGTCAGGGCCTCGTCATCTAATGCGAAGACGACGGGAAAATGGCTGTGCCCGAAGAAGCAGATAGGGGTGCGGAAGTAGGGGAACATGTTCAAGGCCTCGATCTCGCCGAAGATGTAGGCATCTTCATCGAGGGGCGTTCCGTGGGAGATGCTGAAGAGCTCGTCGACTTCGACGGGTCCTTTCGGCAGCGCACGGAGCCAACTCCGGTGTCGTGGGAGCAGGCGCTGCTCGGTCCATCGGGCCGACTCGAGGGCGATGCGGTTGAACATTGCTCCATTCTCGAGGCCGCTGCAAACCTTGTCGTGGTTACCGCGAATGATGATCAAGTGCTTTAGCCGGCGAATCTCTTCCACAATTCGATTCGGGTCGGCACCGTAACCGACGAGGTCGCCGAGCACGACGGTTCCGTCGAAGCGTTTGCGGTGCACGCGCCTCAGTACGGCGGTCAGCGCCTCGAAGTTGGAGTGGACGTCACTCAGGATGAGATATCTCATGACGGATGGCAGCAGCGGACCAGGAGATCATAGAGTCGTTTTACCGATTCTTCCACACCTTCCTCACCGAGCTCCAGTCGATGGTCTGCGAGCGCATAGCCCTGGGCTCGCGACTCGTGGAGAATACGTGCCTCATCGTCGTTTCTCCAAAGTGGCCGGCCGGCACCCCCCCCGACACGCACGACGAGCACTTCCGGTGGAACGTCGAGCCAAATGCTCACTCCCGCCTCGCGCATGACCAAACGGTTGCGCTCGCACGCATAGGTGCCTCCGCCGGCGGCAATCACCGAATCGGGCTCGCGGGCGATCACGGCTCGCAGCGCGTCGCTCTCGAGGTGACGAAATCTCTCTTCGCCCTCTCGTGCGAAGATGTCGCCGATACGGGTCCCCGTTGTGCGTTCCAGGCAGTGGTCCAAGTCGAAAAAAGGCAGGCCGAGTCGTTCGGCGACGCGGGATCCCAAGGTCGTCTTCCCCGCACCCATGAAGCCGATCAAGAAGAAGCGCATGGCGACCTCAACACAACAGTCGGTTGAGGGTCTCCCAGAAGCCAGGATACGAGATCTTTACTTGATCCAAGTGATCGATTTCACACTCGCCCGCGACGCCGAGCGACGCGATTGCCCACGCCATCACCATGCGGTGATCGCCGTAGCTGCGCAGCCGGGCAGGGCGTAGCTCGCCGGGATGTCCGTGGATTACGAGTCCGTCTTCGAGCGGCTCAATGTATGCGCCGAGGGCTATCAGCCCTTGCTGAATGGCATGCAAGCGGTCGCTCTCTTTCACCCGGAGCTCGCCCAGTCCTTCCAATCGCGTGGTTCCCTTGGCGAAGGCCGCCACCACGGCCAGAATGGGGATTTCGTCGATGAGCGACGGGATCTCCGATGGGTCGAGCGTGAAACCGTGGAGCTCCCGGCCGCGGACGCGAATCGTTCCCATCGGCTCGCCCGCTGGGCTCGGCGCAGTCTCCCATTCGACGTCGGCGTCCATCGCGCGAAGGGCGCGCAAGAAACCCGTACGCGTCGGATTCAATCCGACCCCATGCACGACGAGGTCCGAGCCGGGAAAGCAGGCCGCTCCACCCACGAAAAAAGCCGCCGAAGAAAAATCACCCGGAATGCGAAACTCGTTTCCGATCGGATCCCGTCCGCCGTCGATGCTTACCGAGCCTTTCGTTACGACGACCGGAATTCCGAAACCGGCGAGCCCGATCTCCGTGTGTGTCCTCGAGAGCGTAGATTCTCGTACGATGGTTCGTCCCGAGGCAAATAGCCCAGCGAAGAGAACGGCGGTCTTCACTTGGGCGCTCGGGACGGGAAGGGTGTAGGAGATTCCGTGGAGTGGGTGGCCTCCTAAGACGCGCAGCGGGAGACGGCCATCCGTCGTCTCGAAAACGCCACCCATCTCGATGAGCGGGTTCACGACGCGGTCGAATGGTCGCCGCGACAAGCTCGAATCTCCCACGATTCGGCTGTCGAACGATTGTCCGGCGAGAAGCCCAGTAGCCATCCGAGCCGTCGAGCCCGAGTTGCCCGCGTCGAGATCGGAAAGGGGCGCCCGAAGACCACCTAGACCCCGGCCGACGACGGTGACACGCGAGCCCTCTTCACTGACTTCGACACCGAGCGCGCGAATCAGCTCGAGTGTGCTGGCGCAGTCTCGGCCCGGTGGGAACGCTTCGAGTCGAGAACGTCCGCGAGAGATCGCTGCGAGAAAAGCGAGCCGGTGTCCGATGGACTTGTCACCCGGTGGATCGAAACGACCGCGCAGCCGTAGGTTGGTTCGGGCGGTCATTGTCTTGGCTTCGGCGAGGATTGGAACCCTGCGCCTCTGGGCGAAGCCTTCTGGAGGCCGAAGGCCCGGAGGCGTATGCTCCCCCACAAGAATGTGGGGGTTTCAGTCTCCATCACGGTGTCAACGACCGCCGCCTAAAGAGGGCGGCCTCTGATCTTGCCTTCGTTGTCGCGCGTTGGCAGAGCGAGCGCCCGCCGTGAGTTGCCACGTAGCGGCCATGGTAACACGGAACGATGACACACGAGCAGGGTGGGTGAATTCTGACTCCTGACTCCTCGGCACAGTGGGCCTCATGAGTTGTCTCGGGGACGGGAATCATATAGCCTACTTCTGCTAAGTGGTTCGGTTCGCCGGCGGCACCATGGGAAACGGTCGAAACTCGGTCGTAATCGACGTCAAGAGCAGCTTCGAGATGGTCGACCTCGTCCAGGTCGTCTTCGAGTCCCTCTCCGCGCAGGCCGGGTTGGATCCCGACTCGGCTCACTGGATGAGCGTCGCCATCCGGGAGTCGGTTACGAACGCCGTGCGCCACGGCAACAAACTGGATGCGAGTAAGCGCGTCACCGTTCTCTTCGAGCACCTGCCGAACGAGTTCTCGGTCACTGTTCAAGACGAAGGCGAGGGGTTCGACCCCTCTCAGATTCCGGATCCTCTGGCCGAGGAGAACCTCCTGCGCACGAGTGGGCGTGGCATCTTTTTCATGAACAGCTTTATGGACAAAGTGAGCTACGAGTTCAAGCCTTACCGAGGTACTCGCGTCACCATGGTCAAGAAGTTCGATGGCCTGCGCTCGAGTTGACTTGTTCTACCTCGGTAACGCGCCATGAAAGCCGCAGCCGTCGCGGTAGAGGCGGCGCTCGCGGCCGGCGAGATCCTCGAGAGGTTCCTTGGCGGTGCGCTTCGAGTCGAATATAAAGGCGAGGTCAACCTCGTGACCGAAGCCGACTTGACGTCGGAAGAACGAATCCTGTCGATTCTGAGACGCCGCTTCCCCGATGCTTCCATCCTCTCCGAAGAGACCGGGGAGAGCGAGGGTCCCGGCGGTTGCCGTTTTGTCGTAGATCCCCTCGACGGGACCACGAACTTCGCTCACGGCTACCCGGTGTTCGCCGTCTCCATTGCCTATGAGGAGAACGACCTGACGCTTGCCGGCGTCGTCTACGATCCGATGCGCAGGGAGCTGTTTACCGCCGAGCGAGGGCAAGGGTCGTTTCGAAACGGCCATAAGCTGACCGTGTCCGGGACCGACCAACTCTCGAAAGCGCTTCTCGCGACCGGCTTTCCCTACGACCGCAAAGACGACATCGACGCGAACCTTCGACTCTTCAGCCGATTCATGAAGGCCTCACGGGCCGTTCGTCGCGACGGTTCGGCGGCGCTCGATCTCTGCTATCTCGCCGCGGGTCGTTTCGATGGCTTCTGGGAGGAAAAACTCGGACCCTGGGATACCGCCGCCGGAGCGCTCATCGTGGAAGAGGCGGGAGGCCGCGTGACGGACTTCGGAGGGCGCGACTTTCACTATTCGATGGGAAATATCGTCGCCTCGAATCATCGCCTTCACGAGCCGATGATGCGTCTTCTTTCCTGACAGCCCCGAACGAGCCGGCGGCGATTGCTATAATAGGCCAGTGCAGTCGAGCTCGTGGAGATGATGTAATGAATAACGAGGAAACTTCTCGTCGTCGGCCTTCGGCGATCGCAAGGATTCTGACGATTTCGGCCGGTCTCGCCGGCCTGTTGGGCGCGATGGCCGTCGCCATCGGTCAGGGCACTCAAAAGGACGAGGCTTCCGTCATTCAAGAGCGGCCCGCGGAGCATCGCCCGGCCGTGGTGTCCACCGCGGCCGATGCCTCCCGGAGCGAAGGCAACGTTCAGCTTCCGGATGTCGACGATTTGTCGCGGGCCTTCGCTACCGTTTCGCGCAAGCTCGAGCCGGCCGTGGTCAACGTCTTTACCGAGGGAACGCAGCAAGCCGTGCAGCCTCCGTCCGGGACACCATTCGACGATTTCTTCGAGCGCTTCTTTCGCGACCAGCAGCAGCGGCCCCGGACGAGCCTCGGCTCGGGAGTCATCGTGGACCCGCGCGGCTACTTGGTGACCAACAATCACGTCGTCGAGAACGCCGACGAGATCGAGGTTCAATTCTCGGACGAGCGCCGATTCAAGGCGGAGATCGTCGGTAACGATCCGCCGACAGACCTGGCGGTGTTGAAGATAAAGTCGGAGGAGACCTTCCCCTTCGTCAATTTCGGGGATTCCGACGCGCTCGTCGTCGGTGAGTGGGTGCTCGCGATCGGGAATCCCTTCGGATTCGGACACACGGTCACCGCGGGAATCGTGAGTGCCAAGGGACGGGTTATCAACCAGGGCATCTATGACGATTTCATCCAGACCGACGCGGCCATCAACCCGGGCAATTCCGGCGGGCCGCTGCTCGATTCCGCCGGGCGGCTGATCGGCATCAACACCGCCATCTTCAGCCCTTCGGGCGCATACGCCGGCGTCGGCTTCGCGGTCCCGGTCGACAGCGTGAATCGCGTGGTGCCCCAGCTCATCGCCAAGGGCAGCTACGCCCGCCCGGTGCTCGGCATCCAGGTCGACCAGGCGCTGAACGAGATGCTGCAGAAGCGCCTGGGCGTGAAGGGCGTGGCGGTGATGGCGGTCGAGCCGGGCTCGCCGGCCGAGCGCGCCGGGCTGCGCCCGGCCAGGATCGACCGCAGCGGCGGCATCGTGCCG
>DATIBD010000113.1:0-2311 GCA_035457705.1 Vicinamibacteria bacterium | reverse complement strand
GCCTGTTCTTCCTCTCGGCACTCGGCATCTTCGTTTGCTTTCTCGTATTGACGCTCCGTTTCTTCTTTCGCCCGCCGGAGCCCGTCGTGCTCGCGCTCCGCTATGGAACGGTGGCCGCGATCGGCGCCTTCGTGGTGGGCATCATCATGTCCTTCCTCGGTACTCCCCGCGTAGTCCCCCAGGGGAACCTTCTGCCGCTTCATGCGGCTGGGTTCCACGGGCTGCAAGCGATACCCCTGGTAGCCCTCGCGATGGTGTGGGCGAAGGTGGATGGGTCGAAGGCAAAACGCGCCGTTCACACCGCGGGGCTCTTGTGGTTCTTAGTGTGTGCCGGAATCGCTTGGCAGAGCTTCACCGGTCGTCCGGTCCTCGAGCCGTCGATTCCCATGGGGCTCGTAGCATTGGCACTCGCGGCTTGGGCTCTCGTTGCCTGGGGAGCCGTGGCTGCGTTTCGGCGCAGCGAGGCCAGTCTCGAAGGCGTACTCGCGGGGTAAAACTATCGGCGTCCGCGGACCCAGCCCGCCAGTTTCTGCCAATTCGGATCTTCCTGAGACTCCCAGAATTTCCCGCCAGGGTGAAAGGGCGTACCGCCGGCTTCTTCCGCGAGCGGCATCATTAGCAGTCGACTCCGTAGCGGATCTCCGGGAACGACCAGCTGCTTCGCCGACTCGAAATTACGACGCGACTGGTCTTCGTTCCAGGACGCGCTCCCCGGCGATAGCGGCTGCAGAGGGAATTGAGCGCGGTGTTGGTGGCAAGCGACACAGCGGGCGTGGCCGGGACGCTTCTCGAGAAAGATGGGCTCGATCCGCGCTCGGTATAGCTCGAAGTCGAGAAGCGGGCGTTCATCCGCTGGCGCTTCGCTTCCTATCCACTCTGCCAGCGTTTGCCATTCAGGATCGCTCGGCGATTCCCAGAATTTCCCGCCGGGGTGAAAGGGCGCGCCGCCCGCTTCCTCGGCGAGGGGCATCGTCAGGAGTCGACTCCTGAATGGCTCACCGCGAACGACCAGCCGTTTTGCCGATTCGAAATTGCGCCTGGATGCATCGAGGCTCGAGGACGTCTCATCGGCCGACAGCGGCAGCAGGGGAAACTGAGCGCGGTGCTGGTGGCAGGCGACGCAACGGGCGTGACCGGGACGCTTCTTCATCAAGAGGGGCTCGATTCGGTCGCGGAAAAAATCGAAATCGAGCGACGGGCCTTGAAGCACGAAAAGGGATGTCAGGAGCGACGCGGCGAGGACCATGCCGAAAGATGCGTATCACAGGTTGCGGGGTTGGCGTCAAGTGCGCCCGGCATTGTACAGTTCGCCCCGGAGGCTCGAAGCCATGCATTGGGCGCTCATTTTCCTTCCGCTGTTCCTCGCCGCGAGCAGCGATAAGGTGGTCATCGTTCAGACCAACTCCGCCGGGGACAACATCCATCTCATCGATCCGGCGACTCATCGGGTCGTCGGGGAGATCACGGGCATCGAGGTGAATCATGGTGCCGCCGCCGCACCCGACGGAGGCCTTCTTTACTTCACCAACGAAGCCGAACAGACGCTCGACGTGGTCGACGGGAAAACCCTGTCGGTCACGCATCAGATACCCCTCAGCGGACGACCCAACAACGTAGCCATCAGCCGAGATGGCCGAAGAGTCTATGTCGCGATCACCGAGGAGCCCGGCGGTGTGGACGTGATCGATACGCCGTCGCTGGAAAACGTCAAGAGCATTCCGATTCCAGGGCGAGTCCACAACACGTTCATCACCCCGGATGGAAGGCACGTAGTCGCGGGCTCGATCGCCGGAAGGAGCCTGACGGTGATCGATCAGGAGTCCGAAGAGCGTCTCTGGACGCTGTACTTCGACGGCGGAGTGCGGCCGATCGGATTCGAGACCAACGAAGACGGGACGACGAAGCGCCTGTTCGTCCAAATCTCGGACTTTCACGGCTTCTATGTGGTCGATTTCAAAGAGCGGCGCGAGGTCGCCCGCGTCGAGCTTCCCAAGCTTCCTCGAGAGGAGCAGAACTGGAACACGCTTCAGGGGTCTCCATCTCACGGAATCGGTGTGGCGCCGAACGGAAAGACGCTGTGGGTTTGCAGCAAAGTCAATCATGCGGTGTACGCCTACGCGCTTCCCGGGCTCGAGCTTCTCGGAGCCGTGTCGGTGGGCCATCACCCGGATTGGCTCACGTTCACGCCCGACAGCAAGACGGTCTACGTCGCGAACGCGGGGTCGAACTCGGTCTCCGCCGTCGATATCGAGACGCTCAAAGAAGTGGCACGTATCCCCGTCGGACAGGTGCCGAAGCGGAACATCACCGC
>DATIBD010000112.1:0-53093 GCA_035457705.1 Vicinamibacteria bacterium | reverse complement strand
GACATCCGCTCTGTGACGTGGGCGAAGGGATGTCCGGTCAGCCTTGGGCTTGCTGACGGCCGCTGGGTCCGTCTACCCGAAGTCGGTACCAGCTCCCAGGGTGTCGTGAACACTATCCGAGCGTGGCTCAAACGAACGAGCACGGCCAGTGCGTGAACGCCCTCGAACAAGGTGTTGCTGCGTGCTAGAGCGATGGATAGCTCATCGAGGCAACAAATCAATTCTGCTGTCGGGTCTCCTCGCCACGTTTACCGAAGCAATAGAGCACGCCGTCCTGGGTTCCGATGACGATGCGGCCCGACGCAAGAGCCGCCGAGGCGACGAAGGGGGCGCCGGCTTCGAACTCCCATAGCTTGTTGCCCGTCTCGAGGTCGAGCACATAGAAGCGACCGTCCCCGGAGCCGACGTAGACTCGCTTGCCGGCGATGACGGGGGACGACTCGACCCGAGCGCCGGTGCGGAAAGTCCAAATTGCCTCGCCGCTTCGTCGGTCGATCGCGTGAACGATCTTGTCTCGCCCCCCGACTACGATCTTGTCCTCGGTGACCGCGGCCGAAGAATAGAAAGGGAAGTGTCGCTCGGGGTGCTCGTAACGCCAGAGATGTTTCTTGTTCGAGAGATCCACGGCGATCACGTCGTTGTTGAACGTCCCGTAGTACGCGATACCGTCGATGAGCGCTGGCGAGGCCGCGGTGTAGGCACCGGAGCTCAACTGAAACGCTTCGCTTCCGTCCTCGATTCGGATCCCCCTCAGGATCGAATCACACCCGGTGACGTACGCAAGGCCGTCCGAGACGCCTGGCGTGCTGTGGAGCGGTCCCTGGCTCTGAAACTTCCATCGCAGCTCACCCGTTTTTCGATCGAGAGCGTAGAGACGCTCGTCGTAGGACGCGACGAGAACGAGGTCGTCGGCGACCGCCGGTGAGGATTTGATCTCGCCCTCCGTCTCGAAGGTCCACCGGGTCGTGCCGTCCGAAGCATCGAACGCGTGGGCGACGCCGAGTAGGTCACCCACGTAAACGAATCCGTCGGAGACCGTCGGCGAGGACTCACCGAATCGATCCATCTCCTCGCCGAAGTCACGCTTCCAGACGACCGAGCCATTGTCGAGCCGTAGCGCTGCGACCAGACCCGGCAGCGCGGTCATATAGACGATTCCATCGACGATGGCAGCCGACGAGTCGATGGAGAATCCGGCTTCGAAGCTCCAGAGAAGCTCGAGCTCTTCGGGAATCTGAGCGTTCGAGATACCGGTGCGAAGCAGGTTCCCCCGGAACTGGCTCCATTCATCAGGCGGTGCTGCGGCTTGCAGGAGCGAGAGGAGGATCAGGACGCCCAACGATAGATCTCCCGAGCCGCCTCCTCGTCGAAGGGGCGAGGATTGAAGCGGCCCGTCCATTGTTCGGCCGCGTCCTTCGCCAGGTCGGCGATGGCGTCATCGCCCACGCCAACGTGGCCGAGCCGCGTGGGCAGGCCCGCCACTGAGGCGAGCTCCTCGAGGAGCGATGCCAGGGCCTCGCCGCTTCCGTCTCGCCCCGCCACCTCCATGAGCTCGCGGTAACGGGCGTCGACCAAATCCTTGTTGAAACGGACGACGCTCGGGAGACAAACGGCAATGGCGCGGCCGTGTACCGCCCCGTAGTGCTGCGTGAGCGGGTTGGCGCAAGCATGCGTGGCGCCGAGCATCGAGTTCTCGATCGCTACCCCAGCGTAGTGCGCCCCTAGCTGCATCGCGGCGCGTGCCTCGAGGTCGTCGGGGTGGGACAACACCCTCGTGTAGTGCCGGGCCAACAAGCGAAACGCTTCACGCGAGAACATGTCGGAGAGCGCGTTTCGTCTCGTCGTGACGTAGGTCTCGACCGCGTGGGAAAGCGCATCGTAGCCGGCTGTCGCCGTTACATCCGGCGGCTGGGTCACGGTCAGCTCGGGGTCGAGAAGAGCGACACGAAACGCCGCCGTGGGCACCCCACAGGCCATCTTGACGTGGGTGACGGCATCCGAGATCAGCGCGTAGGATTGTCCTTCGCTTCCCGTGCCCGCGGTCGTCGGGATTCCGATCATCGGGAAAAGAGGATTCTTCGCTATGCCATAGCCGCGGTAGTCGGACATGCGACCACCGTTGGTTACGAGGAGGCTGATGGCTTTGGCACAGTCCATCGAGCTTCCGCCGCCGAAACCGATGAGCGAGTCCACTTTCTCGCGAGCGGCGACGATACGGCCCCGCTCAACCATTTCGGTGTCCGGATTCTCCTGGAAATCCGTAAACGTGACGAGGGATATTCCCGCCTTACGGAGCGACTCGAGAGCGCGTCTCGCATGAGGCGTTGCCATGACCCCGGGATCAGCAACGAAGAGAGCTCGCTGAAACCCCAATTCCCGGGCGATTTCACCGAGACGCGCGATACACCCGCGTCCGAAAACGAGCTGCGGCTGAGTCTTGTACTCGAAAGCGGAGAGCATCTCGAATGGGTTACTCGTCTCGAGCCAGAGCGAATAGCTGGTTCCGGGTTGCCACGTAGAGCACGCCGTTGGCTGGAACCGCCGAGCTGTAAACCGAGCTTCCCATGTTCATCTCCGCGAGCACGACTTCCTCTTTGCCCGGCTTCAGCACCACGACATCTCCGTCTTCGTCGCCGAGGTAGACCTTGCCGTCGACAACGAGCGGCGAAGCCCAGACGGCCGCGAAGGTATCGTGCACCCAGTAGGGCTGTCCCGTTTCCACGTCCAGCGCGTGGAAGAAGCCGCTGAAATCGGGCATGTAGAGGATGCCGTCTTGGATCGCCGCCGTCGAGATCGACCGGCGGATCTTATCGTAATGCCAGACGAGTCCGCTCTCGGTAATGTCTCCCCGTTTGGTGGCATCGATGGCGTAGAGATGCCCGACACCCTCACCGTGCTCGGGATCCTGCCCGTTGGCGATAAAGACCTTGTTCTCGTAGAGAACGGGGGTGCTGATGACGTTGTTGCGGTTTTTCGGCCAGACCGAGTCCTTCGGATTCGTATCGAACTCCCAGAGCTTCTCGCCGGTCTCGGCGACGTAGCCGCGGACCCATCCGTCGCCCTGGCCCATGATGACCTGCACCACACCGCCCATCTCGCCGACGGCGGCAGCCGACCACTGGCCGTGGAGGATTCTGTCGCCGACGGAGTTGTCTTCCCACACGAGCTTGCCCGTGCGTTTGTCGAGCGCGATGATGCCGGGGCACATCGGCGATGGAATATTGACGTGGCTTTCGTCCTGCCCGTTGGACGTGTTCACGAAGATCAGGTTCCCGTAAGAGACCGGTGAAGAATTGGACATGTTATGGGGGAACGAGCCGAGCTCCTCCATCATGTCGAACTTCCAGATGATGTCGCCGTCGTGGGGGCTCTTGTACTGCTCGTCCTGGAAGGGCCCGTCGTTCTCACCGTCGAGAAAACCTTCCACGTCGAGGGCCAACACCTCTCCGCGGTTGGTGACGTAGTACAGGACGTTGCCTTCGACGAGGGGAGAGGAACAAACGCCCTGATAGGGCCAGTCGTTGACCCGGCCTGCGGGATGCTTGTCGGTCACCATCTGCCACAAGAACTTGCCATCCGCTTCATTGAAAGCGAGAAGCACTCCTTTGTCGCCCGGTATCTCCTTGTCGTAGAGCGCTTCGTTGTTCGACCCGACGAATATCTTGCCCCCCGCCACCACCGGGTTCCCGTAAGTCTGAGAGCCGAGTCCCGCCACCCATTTCACGTTCTTTCCACTCTCGACGTCCCAGCTCTCGGGAAGGCCCGTCATCGATGAGACCATGTTGCGAATCGCGGTCCCGCCCCACATGGGCCAGTCACCGGGCTTGCCGTCCTGGGCCGCTGCCGGCATCGCACACAGGACCAGCAGAGGGAGAAACCTCTTCATCTTTCCGCCTTTCATGGATTAGCTCGCACTTGGAGATTGTCTAAGAATACTTCGTAGGGTTGAGCCTCCGCGAAAATACCCGGACTCCCCTCGACATTCGGCTTCTCATCCTCGCGGATGAGCTGCCACTCGGCCGGCTCGGGCTCGCCACGAGGCCAGACCTTGCCCCGGGCGACCACACGCCCTCCCGGGGAAGTCGTGACTTCGAGCTTCATGCGATACCAGGTGTCGCCTTCCCAGGGGAAGGGCATCTTGGCCGTACGCTCGGTCTCGGGCTGCCAGGACTGCAGCTCGAGCCGCTGGTGATTTCCGAGCAGCGTGAGCTGGTAGCGCTGCGCGATGACGCCGACGTTACCCATCTGACGCCGCTCTTTGTGAGCCTTGACGTCCGCTTCGACCGTGTAGTTGGACCAGCTCGACGGACCCATGTATACCCGGGCACGGCGCAGGAAGGGATTATCCGATTTCTTGGCGAGGATCTTCCCTCCTTCTTCATCGCGGATCTCGAACTTGCCCGTGGCGTTGATCCAGGCCGGAGGAATACCCCCGAGAGACTCGAAGTCCTGGGACCAGGGGAGCGGAGGAACCACGCGAACGCGCGCCGCGCCCGAAAGCGCACCCACCGTGGCCTTTATTTTGCCGGCCCGGAAGCTGGAATCTGACGAAGCCGTGAACCGCCCGTCTTCGACGATTCCTTCGAGTCCGTCCAGAGACCACTCGGGCTCCGCCTCGCGTACCAGACGACCGGCGGCGTCGAAGAGCCGCGCCTTGACCTCCACACTCTCACCGGGACCAAGAACGAGCTCCGTCGGGGCCACCTGAACGAACGTCAGCTCGCCGGGAGTGGTAGAGACTTGCGGGGGCGCCGGCGAAGGCGATTCCTTGCGCTCCTTGGGTCCGATCGCATAGAGCGCGCTGGCCGAAGCCAGATACACCCGTCCATCCGATACCGCAACCGAAGCGTAGATCTCCTCGAACTCCGAGCCCGACGGAAGCTCGTCGCGGTCGATGAGCTCGCCGCGTTCCGGGCCCGGTTGTATGATGAAAAAGGTGCCGTTGACGGTACCGACATAGAGCTTTCCGTCGGCGAGCACGGGGGAGGCGCGCTGTATCGTGCCCAGCTTGAGCTGCCACAGCTCGCGGCCGCTCGAAAAGTCGAAGGCGGCGAGGTTGGCGCTGTTGTCCACGAGGTAGAACCGGTCGCCGTCCAGCACCGGCGATGAGAAGCCCCCTAGGAACCCTTCGACGGCCCACTTGGTTTTGTCGATCGGGATCTCCCCGTGCGACGTTGCGTCGATCGCAGCGACCAGGCCCATCTCGCTCGTGTTCAGGTTCTCCTCGCCCTGGCTCACGATCGCGACCCCGTCTTTTACGACCACGCCGGTGTTGATGCCGCGCTTGCTGTACTCGAACCTCCATACGGGCTCGCCCGTCTGGGGTTTCAGAGCGTGCATCGCGCCGTCTCCACCTCCGGTGATCAGGACGCGCACTCCTTCGACTTCGGTGATGTACGATGGCGCGTAGGTGGTGTCGTAAGGCTGGCCGCCGGGGGAGCTGACCCAATAGGTTTCACCCGTAGCTTTGTGAAAGGCGAAAAAACGCTGGCCTCCCCGCGCCTGCTCACCCCAGCCTGAGCTCAGGCCGCTTACGATCACCAGCTCGCCGTCGATGATGGGCGATGCCGTGCGCCCGCCATGCGTGGTGATGAGCCCGAAATCCTCGACGAGCGAGCGCTCCCAGAGCGGCTGTCCATCCGCCAAAAAGCCCGCGAGCGTACCCCCAACCGTGAACACGAAAACGCTTCCGGTTTCGGTGTCGACGACGGGAGACGCCCAACCGACGCGATGCGGAGGAACGTCGCTGAGATAGAGATTGATCCGCCTCTCCCACAGGAGCTCTCCGGTATCGACGTCGAGACAGAGGATGCGCTCTTGAAGCTCCGCGCCTTCACCAGCGCCGTTTTGCAGATAAAGATGATCGCCAAAGATGACGGGCGTGGATCGACCGCCGTAAGGGGCTCTCCACGCGAGGTTGTCTCCGTCGGGCGACCAGCTCGACGGAAGCCCGGTCTCGGACGAGCGACCGTCGCGAAGCGGTCCGCGCCAGTCCGTCCAGTCCTCCGCAGCGAAACCGAACGCCGAGATGGCGACAAGAAATGGAAGAAAGGTTGTCGCTCGCATTCCGCGTATTATCGTTTGGCGTAGAGGCGGGGTCAAAGCTCGCGAAGTAGAAGCGCTGCGCTCGTTGTAAACTGACGGTCATGTTGTTCGTACTCAGCCTCGCCGCGATCGGCCTCGTCGTCGGCCCCGGGTGGGACCGCTTTCGTGGCCCGAATGGAACCGGAGTCGTCTCCGAGGGAAAGACGCTTCCCCTCGAGTTCGGTCCCGAGCGCAACGTCCTGTGGAAGACAGAGCTTCCACCCGGTCATTCTTCTCCCATTCTTGCTCTGGACCGGATTTTTCTGACGGCGTTCGAGGACGAGCGGCTGCTGACTTTCGGCATCGATCGGGAAACAGGAACGGTGCTTTGGAAGCGCGCCGCGCCGCGCCCCCGGACAACGGAGGTCGATCCGAGGAACAACGCCGCCTCGCCCAGTCCCGCGGTCGACGGCGAGAGCGTCTACGTCTTCTTCCCCGACTTTGGCGTGCTCGCGTACGATTTCAATGGAAACGAGCGATGGAGCCACCCGCTCGGCCCGTTTCGCAACGTGTACGGGATGGGCGCGTCGCCGATCGTGGTCGAGGACAAGCTGGTTCTCGTTTGCGATCAGAACGTGCATTCCTTCATCCTCGCCCTCGACAAGCGCACGGGCGAGGTCGCCTGGAGAGCCGATCGGCCCGAGGCGAGAAGCGGCCACTCGACTCCGGTGGTGCATCAGGGGAGAGAGGGGATCGAGATACTCGTCCCCGGATCGTTTCTCCTGACGTCCTACGCTGCCGCGACGGGAGAGAAGCTCTGGTGGGTGAGCGGTCTCTCCTTCGAGATGAAGTCGACCCCTGTCCTCCATGGCGATATGGTCTATATCAACGGCTACGGCGCTCCCGAGAATCAGCCGGGAAACGAGATTACGGCGCCCTCTTACGAGCAAGCGCTCGGCGAATGGGACGGCAACGACGACGGGTTTCTCGCGGGCGATGAGCTCGAGGGCCACGCCAAGTCGTGGTTCGGATTTACCGACCTGGACGGTGACGGGCATTTGAATCGCGAGGAATGGCAATACTACGAGGCCTCGCTCGCATCGAGGAATGGAGTTTTGGCGATTCGTGTCGGAGGCGAGGGCGACATGACCGACAAGAGCGTCCTCTGGCAGTACCATAAGCGGGTTCCCCAACTACCGTCGCCGCTGCTCTACCGGGACGTTCTCTATATGGTGAACGACGGCGGGGTCGTCACGTCGCTCGATCCCGAGACCGGCGAGGCGATCGATCAGGGCCGGCTGAAAGGAGCGGTCGACAACTATTTCGCCTCCCCGGTTGCCGCGGATGGGAAGATTTACTTCGCCAGCGAGCTCGGCAAAATCGCAGTCGTCAAGCCCGGGGGGACGCTCGAAGTTCTGGCCGTGAACGATCTCGAGGACCTCATCTACGCGACACCAGCCATTGCCGACGGGCGCCTCTACGTGCGCACCCGAAGTGCTCTGTACTGCTTCGAGGCGAGCGCCGACTGATGCATGTGCTTGCCCTGGCGCTGCTCCTGTCCCAGACGATCGAGGATCGCGGGGCGACTCTTCGCGAGGCGGTGCGTCGCGGGGACATCGCCGAGGTCCAGAGGCTCATCGATGAGGGTGCCGACGTCGATGCCATGAATCGTTATCAGGCGACGGCGTTGTTCTTCGCCGCTGACAAAGGCGATCTGCCCTTGGTCCGCCTCCTCGTCGAGAAGGGGGCCCGCATCGACGTGCGCGACACGTTCTATCAGATGTCGCCGTTGGGCCGTGCGCTCGACAAGGAGCACGATGACGTCGTCCTGTATCTGCTGGAGAGGGGAGCGAGCGAGGCCGATGCGGTCCTGTCGGAGGCGGTTCGAAGGGAAAGCCGGGAGCTGCTCGAAGCCGCCCTGGCTTCGGGGCGGGTGAGCCGCGAAGGCTATGACGAGGCGACGGCCGCCGCACCCGTGTCTCTGAGAGCGCTCATCGAGTCACGACCGCGACCGCCCCCTTCGCTCGCGAGCTGGCAACCGACCAGGGACGAGCTTCAGCCGCTGACTGGCAAGTACGTTCGCGAAGACACCGGGGAAGTCTCCGAGGTCGAGCTTTCTCAGGGCGGGCTTCTGCTTCGCTCTGAAGGGAAAGCGGAGGCTCTTCATCCTTCGAATCCGCGCAGCTTCGTGACAGACGAGGGCGCGAGCGTCGTCTTCGGGGGACGCGGAGGGATGGTCGAGCGCCTCGTCGTGAACGGGGTCTCGCATCGCCCTCTCGAGGAGACCGAAAGCCGCGAGCCGGCGACGGAGAGCGCCGATGTCATCGAGCCACTCGGCGCGACGAACCTGGATCCGGTGAAGCGGGGCCAGCCGGCGCCATGGCCTGCTTTTCGCGGCGGGGATCGGTCGGGCATCGCGGACGGTCAGGGGATTCCCCTCGAATGGGATGCTGCGAGCCGCCGGAATATTCGATGGAAGACGGCGGTTCCGGGGTTCAGCGTGGCGAGCCCGATCATCTACGGAGCTCGGATCTTCGTCCTGACTGCCGTGAGCGGCGCGGGCGACAAGACGTTTCGCACCGGCCTCTACGGCGACGTCGCTCCCGTCGAGGATGTCTCGGAGCATCGGTGGCTTCTGCTCGCCCTCGACGCCGGGGACGGGATAGTGGTCTGGGAGCGCGAGCTACACCGCGGCGTGCCCGGGACGAAGCGTCACACGAAATCGAGTCAGGCGAACGCGACTCCCGTCACGAACGGAAAGCAGGTCGTCACGGTTCTCGGTTCGACCGGCCAGATTTTCTGCCACGATTTCGAGGGAAATCTCCTGTGGAAGAAGGACATCGGTGTCTTGAACGCCGGCTGGTTCTACGATCCCGACTATCAGTGGGGTCACTCTTCGTCGCCGATCCTCTACGAGAACACGGTCATCGTCCAGGCCGACGTGCACGGTGGAAGCTTCGTGGCCGCCTATGACGTCGACACGGGGAGGGAAGTTTGGCGTACGCCGCGGGAGGACGAGATTCCGACCTTCGCGACCCCGACCGTCTTTCGTGGGGAGACCGGCGACGAGCTCGTCACGAACGGAACCGTGGTTCGCGGCTACGACCCGAAGACCGGTGAGCTTCTCTGGCATCTGGCTCCAAACTCGGAGATCCCGATCGGCTCGCCCGTGGTCACGGACGAGCTCATCTACGTGACCGCAGGGTATCCGCCCATCCGTCCGATCTACGCCATCCGTCCGGGAAGCCGGGGCGATCTCGGAGTCGACAAGACGGAGTCGCTCGCGTGGTCGCTGGATCGAGGCGGTACCTACATCCCGACCCCACTGGTCTATCGCGGTTTCTTCTACACCAACGCCAACAACGGCAGGCTCTCGTGCTACGACGCTCGGACCGGTACCCTCGTTTATCGCGAGCGGATTGGCGGAGTGGGCGGCTCTTACGCCGCGTCACCCATCGCTTCCGATGGTCGTCTCTATTTCACCAACGAGGAGGGAGAGACGTTCGTCGTGGAAGCCGGTCCCGAGTATCGGCTGCTCGCGAAAAACTCTGTCGACGGCCTGGTGCTCTCCACTCCGGCGGCGTCCGATGGGCTGCTCGTCATTCGGACACTCGAGCACGTGTACGGCATCGCGGAGTAACGGTAAAACGTGACTCTGGAGGAGGGCTCATGAAGACATTCGCTTGCCTGGCTCTGGTGCTGGCGCTCGGCTCGATCGCCGACGCCAACAACTGGCCGCACTGGCGCGGACCCACCCATCACGGAATCAGCAATGAGACGAATCTCCCGGTGGAGTGGGGAACCGAGAAGAACGTTGCCTGGCGAATCCCGATGCCCGATCGAAGCGGCTCGACGCCGATCATCTGGGATGACATCGTGTTCCTCAACGTCGCCGATTCGGGCGAGCTCTTTCTGTGGGCGCTGAACCGCGAGGACGGAGGCCTGCGATGGAAGCACTTCCTGAGCGGCGGCGATCACCGGCAGCGCAAGCAGAACATGTCTTCGCCCTCGCCGGTGACGGACGGCACGCATGTCTGGGTCATGACCGGTACGGGGATTCTCAAGGCAATCGACTTCGAGGGAAAGGAGCTCTGGAGCCGCGACATCCAGCGCGACTACGGGCGATTCGGGCTCAACTGGGGCTACGCCTCTTCGCCCTTGCTTCACGAAGGAGCTCTCTACATCCAAGTCCTGCACGGGATGAAGACGGATGACCCTTCGTATTTGCTCCGCATCGACGCAGCGACGGGAGAGACCGCGTGGCGCGTCGAGAGGCCGACGGATGCGATTCGCGAGTCTCCCGATTCCTATACCACGCCGGCTCTCCTGGAATACGACGGCAAGAAAGAGCTCGTGATCACCGGCGGCGACGTCGTCACCGGCCACGACCTCGACACCGGCGAGGAGCTCTGGCGGGCGGACGGGCTCAACCCGGACAACGACGCCAACTACCGTATCGTCGCCTCGCCCGTGGTCATGGACGGCATCATCTACGCCCCAACCCGAGTACGCCCGATGCTCGCGCTCAAAGCCGGCGGGAGGGGAGACGTGACGAAAAGCCATCGTCTCTGGAACTTCGACGACGGGCCGGACGTGCCCACGCCAGTTACCGATGGAGAGTACCTCTACATCGTGAACGATCGCGGCATCCTCTTCAGCCTCGACGCGAAGACGGGCGAGACCATCTGGGGTCCCGAGCGCATCGCCCCGGGGATCTACAGCGCATCACCCGTTCTCGCCGACGGAAAGATCTATGCGACGAGCGAGGACGGCATCACGACCGTCGTGAAGGCCGGGCCATTTTTCGAGGTTCTCGCCGAGAACAACCTCGAGAGCTATACCCTCAGCTCACCGGCGATCTCGCGCGGGCAGATCTTCCTCAGGACGGAAGACTACCTGTATTGCATCGGTGCGCCTTCGGAGTGAACGAAGTTCGCCTTGAGGACGAGGAGTCCTACGGGCGGTGATCTTCGGCACCTCGGTCGCGTCGAAGAATCACCCGGCGCTGATTGCGACGGCGGCGGCAATCACGGTCTCGCCCTCCTCATCGAGAAGGACGAGGAGGTCGCCCTCGAGGTACTCGGGGTCCGGCTCGATGGTCGCTCTCATCACATCGCTATCGTCCGCGCTCGTGAAGTTCAGCCGGCAGGGAGGAAGGCGCTCGTCTCCCTGAACGACCGGGAGGCCGAAGCTGCGGCACGCGAGCAGCCGGTGCTCATAGAGAAGACACGCGCCGCTTCCGGGGTCGAGGACGGGGCAGAGGACCGAGGCGAAAGTCTCGCAAAAGCTCTCTCTCTCCCGTTCATCGTCATCGAGAACGCCGGTCGACGTGTCGCCGGGGAAGCTCGGACGAAAAAGGTCCCATTGGGCACGAGCCCGTTCGCGGATCTCTTGTGCCGTCTCCTGCGGGAGGCTCGCGAAGCCGCTTCGGAGCCGCAAGGCGTCCAGCGCCGAGATCTCGAACGGCCCGATGCAACATTCAGTGCAGCCGAGGTGGCACGTGACGTGGTGTCCCGCGGCGGTCTCCCCCCGCGTCACCTCGGCGTCGAACCGGTAGAGCAGGATCTCATCGAGCCGAACGAGGGTTTCCCGTGAGCTCGTCACGGTAGACGACCCCTCCTTTCATCACGAAGCGAACCCGCTCGAGCTCGGAGATGTCTCGCAGCGGATCTCCTCCGACGGCCACGAGGTCGGCAAGCTTACCTGCTTCGATCGAACCGACGCGATCCTCCCATCCCATGATGCGCGCCGAGAGGCTGGTGGCGGAAACGATCGCCTGCATGGGGGGCTCGCCTTCCTCGACGCGCATCGTAAGCTCCCTGGCGTTGAGGCCGTGAGGAAAGACACCGGCGTCGGTGCCGAAGCCGATGGGCAATCCCGCGGCGAGCGCGCGGCGAAACGTACGGTTGCGGAACTCCGACATCCGGCGGGACCGTTCGATCTCGGATGCCGGGATCCCGAGCTCTTGTCCGCCTTCGACCACTGCGGCGCCGACGTACAACGTCGGAACGTAGAACGTGTGCGCGCTCCCCTTCAGCATCGCGATGCCCTCGTCGTCCATCATCGATCCATGATCGACCGTGCGCACCCCGGCGCGGATGGACGCCTTGACGCCGTCGGCGCCATGAGCGTGGGAAGCGACGAACCGGCCCCAGCGCGTGGCCTCTTCCACGGCCACCGCGAGCTCCTCGTCGGAGTATTGCTGGGCTCCAGGGGAAATCCCCTTGGAGAGAACCGCGCCGGTGGCGAGGATCTTGATGAAGTCGGCGCCGTGCTTGAAATTCGTGCGCACGGCATGGCGAACGGCATCGACCCCGTCGGCGAGGTTTCGGACCGTGGGAACATCGACGTAGATCGAGAACTGGCGGGCGTCGCCCGCACCCCCGGTGGCACTGACATAGTTGCCGGCCACCTGAATGCGTGGGCCGGGAACGATTCCGGCGTCGATGGCGTTGCGCAAGTCGACGTCCACGTAAGGCCAGGTGGGTCCCATATCGCGGCACGTCGTGAACCCGGCGCGCAGGGTGTCCAGGGCGTTCTTCGCGCCGTGCAAAACCGCTTGCGAAGGCGTCGTCTTCAACAACGCATCTTCCCAGTGAACGCCGGGAACTTCGGCGAGATGAGTATGAAGATCGACGAGGCCTGGCAGCACCGTCGCGCTGCCGAGGTCGATGAGCACGGCGTCCGAAGGGACCTCCGTTCCAACCGATTCGATCCGTTCCCCGCGCACGACCACGACCGCAGAAGCGAGTGCGTTCCCCAGACCGTCGAGAACCTGCGCGGCGCGCAGGGCGATGCGATCCTGGCCGAAGGCCGACGAGGGCAAAGACGCGACGACAAGCAACGCGAGACGATTCATGACTTCCTCCGCTCGAGGAGATAAACCGCGGCGAGAACTGCCGCGCCGGCCAGATTGGCCACCGAGAGATCGACTCCCCCGACGGAGAGGTCGCGCCCGGGAAAGAAGAGAAGAGCTGCCGAGAGGAGAAGCACCGCCCGCATGGTCGTAGACAGCTCCCTCGTCAGATACCCGGCCACTCCGGCTGCCAGGGGCACGATGCCGACAAGGACGACGAGCGTCGCGAGAAGAGCTGAAACGAGCGAGACCGGCGCGTCTCCGGCAGCCAGGAGCAAGAGCTCAGGCCTGAAGACGAACATGAACGGGAGGGTGAAGCCCACGAGCGAAAAGCGAAACGCGGCGAACGACGTCGTCATGATGTCGGTCCCCGCGATCGAAGCGGAAGTATAGGCGGCGAGAGCCACGGGAGGCGTGACCATCGACATCATACCGAAATAGAAAATGAAGAAGTGCGCCGCGAGCGGCAAGATTCCCAGCTCCCCGATGACAGGGGCGATGAGGGTTGCCATGAGCAGATAGCAGACTGCGGACGGCAGCCCCATCCCGAGAACGATCGAGCCCACCATGATGAGGGCCAGCGCGAGAAGGAGGCTCTCGCCCGAGAGGTTCAAAATCTGCTGGGGAAACCGTGTCCCCACGCCGGTCAAGGTGACGACGCCGAGAATGATGCCCACCGAGGCCGATGCGGCCACCAGGGGAACGCTGCCCCGGGCGGTCCGGAGGAGCGCCGTCTCGAGGGCTTTTCTCGATAGCCTGGATTGGGGATTGACGAATCCGAGGACGAGGACGAGCGCGAGCGATAAGCTGACCGATCGAAACACCGTGTAGCCCGCGAGAATGAGCCCGACGAGCACCCCGAGCGTGACAAAGAACACAATACCGTGGTACCGGTAAGCCTCCGACCGAGCGGTGGTGCTTCCCATCGTTTCCGCGCCAATCCGTTTCGCATAGAAATGGACGATGAAGAAGAGAGCGAGGTAGTAGATGACGGCGGGCAGGACGGCGGCACGGATGACCTCGAGAAACGTGACCGGGGGACTCACGAGCTCGAGCATCATGTAGGCCCCCGCCCCCATGACTGGGGGAACGAGGGCGCCGCCCGAGGCCGAGGCCGCGGTGACGCCCGCCGCGATGTGAGGCTTGAAGCCAATGCTGCGCATGAGGGGGATGGTGAAAGTCCCCGTAGTCGCCGCGTTCGCGACAGCGCTCCCCGAGAGCGAGCCCATGAGCCCGCTGGCCAGGACCGCCACTTTGGCCGCTCCTCCAGGGGTCCTTCGAAAGACTCGCTGCGCGAACTCGACGATGAATCCGGTCGCGCCCGTGGCCTCGAGAAAGGCCCCCAGGAGCACGAACAAAAAGACATAGGTGAACATGACCGAAAGAGCGATGCCGAAGACACCCTGGCTGTGGAGGAAGGTCTGCGCCACGATACGTTCGAGCCCGTAGCCTCGATGAGGGAAGAGCCACCCGGGAAGCTGTGCCCCACCATAGGCGTAGAGCACGAAGAGCGCCGATAGGACGGGAAGCGCCCAGCCGAGGCATCGCCTCGTGGCCTCGACTACCAGGAGGAGCCCGAGCCCTCCGACGAGGTAATCGAGATTCGTCTCGGCCCCGGCACGATCTCCCAGGGAGGCTCCACCCGACCAGAACCGCGAAAAGACGGGCTCGGTCTGTACCACGACGTAGATACAGACGAGGGCCGAGGCTAGAGCGAGAGTCCGGTCGAAGAGGGCGTACCTCGGTTTGTCTTTGGCGAGAGGAAACAGAAGGAAGCACAGAACGAGGCCGAACAGCGCGAAGATCGCGAGCTGAGACTGCGGCGTCAGCCGAGGGTAGTTGACCTCGGCGAGGACGAAAAGAGAAAGAGCGAGGGCGAGGAGTCGCACGGAGGCGATCAGCCTTCGCCTTCGGGCCAGATACCGATCTCGCGGTAGTAACGCACCGCGCCGGGATGAAACGGGACACCCGTATCTCGGGTCACGTTCTCGGGGTTGATGAAATTCCCTGCAGGATGCCGCGCGGTCACCGCAGCGCGGTTCTCGTAAATCGTCTTGGTGATTTGGTAGATGAGCTCTTCATCGGCTCCCGCACTCGCGATGAGGTGCATCGAGCCGACGTCGAGACCTCGGAAGTCTTCGTCCTGGCCTCGGTAGGTCCCCCCGGGCACCACCCGCACGTCGAAGAACGGATACTCGGCGCTCAGAGATTCGATGGCGGCATCGTCGAACGGCACGAGGAGGATGTTCTGCGATGTCGTCGCTTGGATGATCGATGCCGTGGGTACCGCGCCGCCGATGAATGCGGCGGCCGCCGATCCGTCCGCGAGCATGTCGACGGAACCCGACTGTGTGTTGTTGAGAGGGGTGAACTCGTCGAAGCTGACACCGTGCGCGGCAAAGATACGAGATACGAACGACTCCCAACCGGCTCCCGCAGGTCCAACGACGACACGTTTATTACGGATGTCTGGAATGCTCTCGACACCTGAGTCCCGCGGTGCGAGGAGCATCGCTACGTTGGGCGCGAGCGTCATCACCGTCTGGACGTCGTGCGCCCGCTCCCAGTCGTCCTCGCCGCGAGCGGCAAAGTAAGTAATGGCGGCGTTGGACAGAGCGACGTCGAGCTCACCGCTCGCGAGTCGCCTGATGTTCTCCTGCGAGCCCTTGGTTGCCTCGGAGGTAACTTCCCAGCCGGCGGGACCGAACTCGCCCAGAACTTCGCCGAGCGCCCCGCCGACGACGAAGAACGCACCCCCAGGCGGCGCCGTGCCGATGCTGAGAAATCGCTTGTCACCCGCAGTAGTTTCCGAGCTTCCACCACTACAGGAGATCGAGGCCAGCAAACTGCACGCGAGGAGGAACCGGCTATTCATCGGCGGATGATAGTGGGATCAGAGCGTCCAGTCGAATCCGAAGTAAGCTCCGAAGGGCGGTGCGGGAATGACCGAGTTGCCTCCGAAGCCGCGCAAGTAATATTCCTCGTCGGTGAGGTTCTTGATGTTGAGGCGAAGCCGCACGCCGCCCAGGTCATAGAAGACGGTGGCGTCGAAGGTCATGACGCTGTCCAGCGAGAATTCGTTGTTCTCGGCGATGAACTGCGAGCTCAAGTAGCGCCCGCCCCCGCCGACACCCCAGTTGCCAAATTCTTTCGACAACCAGAAGTTCAGAACGTGTTTGGGCGCGAAGGCAGGCCGATTGCCGCTGCGATCGAAGAGCTCGAAAGTGGGTGGTATGAACGATACGAGCGTGAGCTCGGCAAAGTTGGTCAGCTCGGAATCGTTCAGAGCGTAGGAGACGAACGCACGAAAGTCCGTCGTCGGCTCGGCGGCGAAATCGATCTCGAAGCCGCGCGAGCGCTGGTTTCCCACCTGCTGGGTGAAACCGTTGTCGTCGGGGATGGGAATGTTGTCGCGCTCGAGCTGGTAGACCGCGAACACCATCTCGGCCTTTTGCCCGGGGAAGTGCTTCTTGATACCGGCTTCGTACTGGGTCCCTCGCTCGGGAACCAGCTCACCGACGACGCGGGGCGACGGTGGAGCGAACGATCGGGAGAAATTTCCGTAAACGGAGAGGTCGGTTCGAGGAGAAAACGAAATCCCGGTCATGGGGGAGACTTCGGTATCGTTCCTCGCCGCGCCGCTCACCTGATCGTCGAAATCCAGAACGTCCACACGCGCACCCATGAGGACGTTCCAACGGGGACCGATCTGGATCTGATCGATCACGTAGGGGGCGGCGACGATGCTGCGAGCGTCGCCGGCCGCCGAAAAACCGGGAAAGGGTGACAGGCCAGGATCGATGGGATTCACGAGGTCGACGATGGGCAGCAGATCGAAGTTGAGCGCGAACTGGTCCGCGAATCGAGCGAGCTCGAAGCCCGTCAGCAGGCTGTGACGGACCGACCCGGTCTCGAATGCGAGGATCGCCTCGAGCTGATTCCCGGTGAATCCCTGAGCGTCGTCGAGGCGGCCAAAGCTCCGAATCACGCCCAACGAAGTGGGTCCCGTCGGAATCACGCCGGCGAGAATCGTGGCATCCGAGATCCAATCGAGATCGCGCCGGTAGAACTTGTCCCTCAAGGTGAGCCAGTCGTTCACGGGCCATTCGTAATCGATCTGGAAGCGAAGAATCTCCTGCTGTGAAGTATCGAGAGGAGTCTGATAGCTCGTCCCCGGATCGACCGGCGCGACGGCATCCCCGACAACGGGAATGCCGCTGTCGGGCACGAAGTCGAGGTCGAGGTACTCGAAGTTGACGTTCAGCGTGCCTTTTTCCGCGAACCGTACGCCGAAAGCTGGATTCAGCGCGAGCGTGCGCCCTTCCTTGCCGTCGCGGTGGCTGCCCACGTCGCGAACGAGACCGTTCAATCGAAACGAGACGGGTTGGTCCAGGGTGCCGAGGTTCATGTCGAAGGAGCCCTCGTAGCTGTCGAACGATCCCGCCGAGCCCGAAAAACGAAAGAGCTGCGCCGGGACGGGCTGCTTGCGCACGAGGTTCACGGCGCCGGCGAGAGGGTTGCTGCCGTAAAGGAATCCTCCCGGACCCTTGAGCACTTCGACGAGGTCGACGTTGTAGAGCTGAAAGAACGTCGCTTCTGGCTCCGAGGCGCCATCCACGAGAACGAGCCCGCTCGACAGCGAATCGAAACCTCGGATGAGAAAGAAGTCGTGCACGCCGTTCTGGCTCTGGATGTTGACGTTGCTCACGTTCACGAGCGCGTCGCCGAGGACGCGATCGAACTGCTCGCGAACGAGAGGCTCGGTGACCACACCCACGTTATTGGGCGTCGAGCGGCGATCGAGGGGCAGCTTGGTGACGATCGTGTTCGAGCGAGGCACGTAGCGGAGCGACCCTTCCACGTACACGTACTCGGTGAGCTGCGGCGTTGGGGGAGGCTTATCGGGGTCGTCCTTCTGTTGGTCGCCGCGGGCTCCGCCCGCCAAAGCCAGGATGAGAACGAGCACCAGAGCTGGAACGTTCTTCAGCATAGCGCCCATCTTAGATAGCCGCGATCGCTGGCTGCAAATTTTGTTGCCAGCTGGCTGACTGATTAAACCTCAGGCCAGCCTTGCTAGTGATACGATGTTCTCGGAGGAATTGAGTAGCATGTCAACGCTCCCGACGGCACTACTTGTGCTCCTGCTCCTTCAATCTCCGCGAGCCACCGCGGAGCTGAGCTTGAATGGCGCGACGATATCCGTCGAGTACGGACGCCCATCCCTGAGAGGGCGCGACCTGCTGTCCTTGGCTCCGGTGGGCACCGTCTGGCGGCTCGGTGCCGACCAATCGACGACGCTTACAATCGACGGTACCGCCGCGTTCGGAACGATCGTCGTCGGAGCTGGGAAGTACAGCTTGTTCCTGGAGCGGACCGCGGAGGATGACTGGCTGCTCGTCGTCAATACTCAGACGGGTCAGTGGGGCACCGAGCACGACCGTAGGCGTGACCTTCTCGCGGTTCCACTCAAGTGGGACGTAGGGCAGGCGAGCATGGAAGAACTGACCATCGAGCTGACGAAGGAGACCGACGAGACTGGCATCCTCGCCATCCGTTGGGGAGAGCACGCCCTTCGGCAGCGCTTCCGGCTCTTGAAAGTGAGCTGAATCGAGATGATGCTGACCTTGTCCGCGATGTTGTTGGCACTCGGCGTGGTGGCTGCACAAGACCCCGCGAAGGCCGAGGCGTTCTCCTGGGTGGACGCGAATGCCGATACGTTGAAGCGCGTGAACCAGAACATCTGGAGCTACGCGGAAACGGGGCTCGAGGAGGTTCGCTCCGCCAAGGAGCTCGTCGATCTGCTGAGGGCCAATGGGTTCACCGTGGACGAGGGAGTTGCGGGGATGCCCACGGCTTTCGTCGCCTCTTACGGGAGCGGACGGCCTGTCATCGGTATCCTCGCCGAGTACGATGCCCTTCCCGGTCTCTCGCAAGACAAGGTTCCCGAGCGTCTCGAGCGCGAGGGTGTCGGGGCGGGCCACGGCTGCGGCCACAGCATCTTCGGAACCGCGTCCACCGGCGCGGCCATCGCCGCGAAAGAAGCGATCGCTTCCGGAGCGGCGTCGGGAACCATCAAGCTCTACGGAACGCCCGCGGAGGAAACAGGGATCGGCAAGACGTACATGCTGCGCGACGGCTACTTCAAGGAGGACGACGTAATCCTCACGTGGCATGCGAGCACGGTGACGAATGCTGGCTACTCCTACTCGAAAGCGAACGTCTCGGTGAAGTTCCGCTTCTCCGGTCTTCCCGCGCACGCGTCGACTTCTCCCCATCAAGGTCGAAGTGCACTCGATGCAGTCGAGCTCATGAGCGTGGGGGTGAACTACATGCGCGAGCACATCAAAGAAGATGCCCGGATCCACTACGTCATCACCAAGGGAGGCGGTCAGCCGAACGTCGTTCCCCCCGAGACCGAGGTCTGGTACTACATCCGCGCGAACAAGCACGGCGACGTAGAAGACTACTTCGAATGGGTCAACGAAATCGCTCGTGCGGCCGCGGCGATGAGCCGCACCGAGCTCGAGGCCGTTCAGGTGGATGCCGACATGCATGAGGTCCTGCCCAACCGAACGCTCTCGGAGATCCTCCACCGGAACCTTTCCTTCGTCGGCGCGCCGCGCTTCACCGACGAGGAGAAGGAGTTCGCGCGCAGGACGCAGGCCGGTCTGCCACGTGCTCCGGAAAAAGAGCTCGCGGAAGATATCGAGCCCCTACCCGCCGAACCGGCGCAAGAGCTCGCCTCGACGGACGTTGGTGACATCAGCTGGTTCGTGCCGGTCGGAGAGCTGAGCGTAGCGAGCTACACGTTTGGTGCTCCTGGACACAGCTGGCAGATCGTCGCCTGCACCGGGACCAGCATTGGAGAGAAGGCGATGCTCGTCGCCGCGAAGACCCTCGCGGGGACGGCGATCGACCTCTACGCCTCGGCCGAGCTCGTCCAGAGAGCGAAAGCCGATTTCGACGCGATCCGGAAGCCGCTCGAGTACGTCACGCTGATTCCCGAAGGGCAGAAGGCCCCCAGGGCGATCCGGTGACTCGCCACAGCCGTCTTGCTCAGCTTCCCTCGCGGTAAGTCACGTTTCCGCCGACGACCGTGAGGAGCGGTCTCACGCGGGCGATCTCCATTGGCTCGAGCGCATACAGGTCTTCGGAGAGCACGACGAAATCGGCGAGCTGTCCCGGCCGCATGCCGCCACGACGCTCCTCGTCGAACGCGGCGAAGGCCCCGGCAAACGTGAAAGCGGCGATCGCGGTGTCGAGGCTCACGCGCTCGGCGGGAACGAACCCCTCTGGAGGATCGCCCTCTAGCGTCCGCCGATTCACGGCGTTGTGGATCCCGCGCAGCGGAGCCACCGAGATCGACGCGGGCCAATCCGTCCCGAAAACGAGCTCGGCACCGGATGAGGCGAGGCTCTGCCAGGCAAAGGCATAGGGCAAACGCTCGGCTCCCACGGCTTTCGACCACACCGCCACGGTCGAGGGGTAGGCATGAATAGGCTGCATTGCCGCGAGGACGCCGAGCTTCCGAAAACGTGGAATATCGTCCGGATGTACGAGCTCGATATGCTCGATGCGAAACCGTGCGTCGGTCGCCCCCGTCCTCTCGTAGGCATCGAGCGCCATGCGAACGGCGCGATCCCCGATCGCATGGATCCAGACCTGGAGGCCCGCAGCGTGCGCCATGTCGACCAGAGAGTCGAGGGCTTCCTGCGTGGTGACGGGCTCCCCACGGGACCCGGCGTCGGCGTAAGGCTCGAGCAGGGAAGCGGTGTGGGACTCGATGACCCCGTCGAGGACGATCTTCACCCCGACTACCTTCAGCCACGGCGAGGGATTGCTACGAGCGAGAGCCGCGATCCGCGCGATCTCCTCTGACGTCGTTTCCGCGCCGATGGACATCGCCATGGCGACTCGGAGCTTTAGCTGATTGAGCTCGAGGAGCTCCCGATAGAGTCCGAGCTCCTCTTCGTCTCCGCTTGCGTTTTGGATGGCTACGGTTCCGTGAGATGCGAGCCGTTCCATCGCTTGCTGGAGCGCCTCGAGCTTTCTCGCGCGGGAGGGGGAGGGGATCAGCCGCCGCACCAATTGCATGGCACTTTCTTTGAGCGCACCCGTGGGCCGTCCATCGGCGTCTCGAACGATCTCACCGAAGCCCTCGAGCCGGGTGTCGGATTCGATGCCCGCGAGCTCCAGAGCTTGCGAGTTCGCCCAGCCGCTATGCCCGTCATATGCCAGCAGAAATGCGGGACGATCGGCGACCGCGGCGTCGAGGTCATCTCGCGTGGGTAGACGCCCATCGGGCATGGCGGTGTACTTCCATCCCCGCCCGAGGATCCATGGATCGTCGACGTTCGCCGCGACGAACGCGCGTACCCGTTCCTGAATCTCGGAAAGCGAATCCGCGTCGAACAGATCCACCTCGAAAAGGCTCAACCCACCGCTCAGAAGATGGATGTGGGAATCCTCGAAACCCGGCAGGATCAACGCGTCGGGACTGAAGCGCAGCACCTGAGTTTCCGGTCCCACATGGGCTTTCAAATTGTCGAAAGAGCCCGTCTCGACGACGACTCCGTCACGAACCGCGAGCGCGTCGCCGGAGAAATCGTAGATTCGACCGGCCTGGACGACGAGATCCGCCGGGTTGGGAGAGCCGCCACAAGCGACGGAGACCAGAAGGCCAAGGGCGAAAGCCCTGCGTTGCACGGTCGCATGGTATGAGAGCACAAGCGGCAACGTCAACGCCAGCTGGCTGACTGAAGTGCAGCCCAGCCTGCCCGAGCGGTGGCCAAGACATCTGCCGCGACGTTAGCGCGAATCGTCCGCATCGGGCTCCTTCGAGGGAATCAGATGTGAGCACGAAGTGCGAATAAGCGCCGCACACCGCGAGCCGTGGCGGCCGATCGATTACGGGTTCCCACGGCATTGAGTAGAAGAAGCCCACGGTAGGAGCCGCGGGCTCGAGCTCACCGCCACCACCTCGGAAGCTCGGCCCACGGCAACCTACTCGTGCGCGTCGATAAGAGAATGGTACGCCCTGGAAATTTTCAGTAAGTGATCCCTAGCGAGCGAGTCTCCCCACGAGAGCTCGCGGTGAATTCCCTTCAGTCTGTCTCACGGCCAGACGACAGTGGAGGGGTCTCCGCGAAACCGGGGGTTTTCCTTCAATCCGGGGCGCGAGGCAGGTTATGATAAAAGGTGAGACGATGTTGAGGCGCGTCGGGCCGCTGGCAGTTGTGTTGTTCATCGGGATGCTGCCCGCGTGGCTTATCGCCAACGATTTCGACAATCCTCTGGCTACGAAGATCGACGAGCTTCGTCGCCATTTCGGGCTCCGCAACGCCATCGGCGTCGTGGTCAAGAGTCTCGAGACCGGTGAGACGCTCTACGCCCACAACTCGGTCAGGGGCTTCATTCCGGCGTCGGGAATGAAGCTCGCCACGATGGGTGCGAGCCTGCACTATCTCGGACCGAGCTACCGTTTCGAAACGCGTTTCCTGCTCGACGGCGAGTACCACGAAGGAGTGGTCGACGGTAACCTCGTCGTCCAAGGCTCGGGCGATCCCTCTCTCACCCGTCACGAGATGGACTACATCGCCCGCGCTCTCACGGCGGCCGGACTTCGTGAGATACGGGGAGACGTAGTGCTCGACGACAGCTTCTTCGACGACCGTCTCCGCGGGCCGGCTTCCTATGACGACATCCTGAAAAAAGGGCTGCCCATCCAAAGCGCGCTGTCCTACAACTTCAACCTCGTGGAGCTTCGCGCTCGGGCCAGCAGCGCCGGAAGCCAAGCCGATTTGGTGGACGAGGGCTACGGTTACTTCGAAGTCCAGAACCGTGTTACCACGGTGTCCAGGGGGCGCCCGTGGGTCAGAGTGGTGAAGCTGCCACGAGACCGCGTCCTCATACGCGGCCGGGTGATTCAGGGCGACGAGGAGGAGCACGTCGGCAGTTTCGTCTCACCCGACCCCACGGCCTACTTTGCCTCGGCTCTGATCGGAAAGCTCCGCGCGAACGGAATTCTGGTGAGCGGTCAGGTCGTGAGGGGCGCGGTCGACGAAAAGAAGCTCCCGGCTCTTTACGTGCATCGGTCGGATCGGCTCGTCGAGGTGCTCTCGGCTCTCGGCAAGTACAGCAACAACTTTTCCGCCGAGCAGATGTTGAAGTCTCTCGGAGCCCATCGTTTCGGGGCGCCGGGGAGCTTCGAGTCGGGCACCCATGCGGTCGCCGAATACCTCGTCGGGCTCGGATTCAGCAAGAACGATTTTCGAATCGATGACGGATCGGGGCTCTCGTACGAAAACCACCTGAGCGCTGAGATACTCGCGCGCATCCTCGAAGACATCTACCTCGCGCCGGAGCTTCGAACCGATTTCCTCTGCTCCCTCGCGATCGCAGGCGTGGACGGTACGCTCCGGAAGCGCTTCTTGAACGAAGACCACATGGGACGTATCATGGCCAAGACAGGAAGTTTGGCCGGAGTGAGCTCACTATCTGGATATGCGTTTTCCCCCACTCGGGGTGCGCTCGTCTTTTCCGTGATGACCAACGGTATCGGCCAGCAATATCGCGCCGATCACGTGGAGGACGAGATCGGCCGGGCCCTTCTCGAGTACTGAATCCTTTCACCATGGAAAAACCACAGGCTCTGACGACCACCCACATCGGGACTGCGGACGCCAAACAGCTCCTCGTGCCTAGCTATTGCACCCTCACGGGTTTCACGGATTCCATCGTCGATCGTCGCGGACTCCACGTGGGGAAGCTCGAGGCGCTGACTCGTATCGAGGTGAAAACTCGCAACACCCTCTACCAGATTACCGTGCTCGAACCGAAACACTGGAAGATCGTCGTCCACGGCGGGCGTTTCTTTCCCGCCGAGACCATTGGCTACCTGTGCGGATCGGGCTACGGGGGCACACTCATCAAAGTGGCTTGGATCGGCATCGGCCTGTGCTGCGAGATTTCGACAGAGTCTCTCAGAGTCGTGACTTCGCCGGTGGTTGACTTCCGCACGGTCGAGCAGGATTTGCCCGGTCCTTTCTGAGAGAGTTTTGCAGCCCATTGGTGTAAGTGCTGGCTCGCTCGTCGTTCGTCCGGCGACATCCGAGGATCTCGTTTTCGTCAAGAAGCTCGCACGCGAGCTCTTCCTCGGCTACGGCAGCTATGAACGCTATCTGGAGAGTTGGTTCCAGGACGCGGGCGTGGCCACGCAAATCGCTGAAATCGACGGGGTTGCCGCGGGCTTTTCGATGGTTGCGGTCTACCCCGAGGAAGACGTCACCGTGGCCGAGCTTCTCGCCATCGGCGTAACTCGCTCGCATCAGGCCGGCGGCGTGGGAGGCGCGCTCCTCGACGCCGTCATCGCACAGGGGGCGGAGGCCGCCGTGGAAGTGCGTTTGTCGGTCGCCGACGGAAACTCGCGCGCGCAGCGACTGTTCGCATCGAGGGGATTCAGAATGCGCCAGGGAATCGGGCTCTATCCATCGGGGCAGCGGGCGCGTTTCATGACGCTCGCGATGAAACGGGATCCCGGCCCATGAAGCTTGGTCGCCGCGAGTTCGTGATGTCCACGTCTCTCCTCGCGGCGAGTCGGACCCGCGCCGGCGCGCAACGAGTCACGCATCCGCTCGGGATCCGCGACGATTTCGACGCGGTGCGATACGGAACTTACCTGAACACGCCGTACATCGGTCCCATCCCCCGACCGGTGGCCGAGGCGGGAATCGACTTCGTTCGCGCAAAGGCCGAGCGACCGATCACTCTCGGAGCCATGCTCGAAAAGGCTAGCGAAGTTCGACGAGCGTTCGGCGATCTCTTCGGAGCGAGTCCCGCGGAGGTGGGGTTCCTGTTCGCGACGAGCGAAGGGGAGAACCTCGTGGCCGGAGCTCTGGGATTATCGCCGGGAGACAACGTGGTCGTCGACGATCTCCATTACACCACGAGTTATGCGCTTTACAAGACGCTCGAGCAGCAGAAGGGGATCGAGCTCCGCATAGCGCGGTCGGTCGAGGGACGGGCGGATCCGGAGCAGTTCGAGCCGCTGGTCGATCGTCGGACGCGCCTGGTGTCGGTGTCCTGGGTGTCTCACCAGAATGGGTTTCGACACGATCTGCGGAGGCTCGCCGATCTGGCTCACGCGAACGATGCCTATCTCTACGCCGACGGCATCCAGGGCCTCGGCATGTTCGGGACGAACCTTCGCGATGAAGGGGTCGATTTCATGACCAGCGGGACCTACAAATGGCTCTTTGCCAGCTACGGGATAGCCCCGTTCTACATTCGCGAGGAGCACCTCGATCGAGTGCCTCCCGACCGCCTCGGGGCGCTCTCGCTCGCCGAGGAGCGTCCCGGCTACGAGTTCGAGCTCTATTCGGATGCGCGCAAATACGAGTACGCGACCCTGGCGTTCGGTCCGCTCTACCAGCTCGGCGCCGCACTCGAGTACCTGAAGCGAGTGGGACTGAAAGCCATCGAGGACTACACGTTGCCGCTCGCGAAAGAGCTCAGACGCGGACTCGTCGATCAAGGCTTTCGGGTCCGGACACCGCCGGATAGCGGTTCGGCAATTGTGGCCTTCTATCATGGGACGGATCGAGAAAGAGCCGAGGCCCTGCTTCGAGACGAAGATATCGCCGTGAGCTTCCGCGAAGAGGGGACGCAGATACGCGCGGGGATCGCCGCATTCAACACCCGCGAAGACGTCGAGCGCTTTCTCGAGGTGACGGAGCGTTTCTCCGGATCATGAAGCGATATAGCGCGTTCGACCCCAGAGAGTATCAGGACTGGCGGCCCGACCACGAAGCAATCTCCGAGTTTCGGGCGCGGCTCGTGCTCGACCCGAACCGCAAGAGCCTCATCGAGGCCCTGACTTCACAACAGCATCTCGCGATCTACCGGGGGCTCGTGCGAAACCGTCTCCACGACATCTCGTTGAAGCGCTGGGTCCGCCAGGGGATCATCTCCAAGGCGTGGCTCGGCACCGGGGAGGAGGCCGTGACCATCGGCGCCGTGCATGCGCTGCGGCAGGGCGACGTCGTGGGGCCCATGATTCGCAACGCCGGCGCCTGCCACGAGATGGGCATGAGTCTCGCGAGCCTCTTCCGCGGCTATCTCGGCACCGAGGACTCGCCCACCCGCGGGCGAGATCTTCACGTCGGAGACCTCGCAAAAGGGGTGGTCGCTCCCATCAGCATGGTGGGAGCCTTGGTGCCCGTCTGTGCTGGGATAGCTCTATCCTTCAAGCTCCGAGGAGAGTCGAACGTCGCGCTTACCTGGGCCGGCGAGGGCAGCACGCGCACGACCGCTTTCCACGAAGGCCTGATGTGCGCGAAGAGACTTCAGCTCCCGCTGGTCGTGTTCGTGCAAGACAACCAGATCGCCCTCGGTACCCCGGTCGCCGCGCACAGCGCGGCGCCCATGGAGGCGACGGCGACCATCTACGGGGCAATGAAGTACACCTGTGACGGCAACAACGTGTTGGACGTCTACGCCACGACTTCTCTCGCGTCGGAGCTCTGTCGGTTCGGACGAGGTCCCGTCGTGATCACCGCGAGGACTTTCCGGATGGGAGGCCACGCGACGCACGACGAGGGCGAGTCGCGTCGAATCCTTCCCGAGGAGCAGTTCGTCTATTGGGGGAAGCGCGACCCGATCGGCATGTACGAGACCTACCTGGCGGATGCGAGCTTCCGCCTGTCGGCCTCGCTCTCGAATCGTGAGGCCCTCGAGAGGGCGGAAGCCGAGGTCGAGCGGGACGTGGAGCATGGAATCGAGGAGGCTCTCGCTAGCCGCGAACGGGCGGTGCCGGATGCCTCGTCGCAGAGATCCGGCGTATTTGCGGAAAGATGAGAACCAAGGAGGGATGCGGGTGAGCGAAGCGAACCCCTGGGTGGAAGACGTCTCCGAAGGCCTGTTCGAGCGGCGGGTGCTCGAGCGTTCACACGAAGTTCCGGTGGTCGTCGATTTCTGGGCAGAGTGGTGCGGTCCCTGCCGAATTCTGGGACCGACGCTCGAGAAGCTGGCGAGCGAGCTCGCGGGCCGATTCGTTCTCGCGAAGGTCGATGTCGATCGTGCCCCTCGCCTCGCCCAGCTCTTCGGGATAAGGGGCATCCCCGCCGTCATGGCGTTTCGTCGGGGCGAGGCCGTGGCCCAATTCACCGGAGCGCTGCCCGAAGATGCCGTGCGAGCGTTTCTTGCCAAAGTTTGTCCATCGGAGGCCGAAGAGCTTTTCGAGAGGGCGGAAAATCTTCGCGCGAGGGATACGAGCGCGGCGGAAGGGTTGTACAAAAAGGCGCTCGAGCTCGACGACGGTCACGAAGGCGCCCGGGTCGGTCTGGCGGAGCTTCTCGTCGAACGGAACGCTCTCGACGAAGCCGCCAAGCTCATGGAAGGTCTCGAGCCGCTGGGACCGTTGTCCCCCCGCATCGAGCACCTGCAATCCGAGATGTCCCTCCACGATCTCGCGCCGGCATTCTCGGAGACCGACCTGCGCAAGAAGCTTCAGGCCGATCCCGACGATGGACGATCCCTGGTGGAGCTCGGAAAGCTCCTGGCTTCGCAGCGCCGATACCCGGAAGCCCTGGACGCCCTGCTGCACGCCGCGGGAGTCGACCGAGAGCTCGCCGAAGGAGAGGCGAAGGAGCTGATGGTGGACATTTTCAACGTGGTCGGCGTCCGGAGTGAGCTCGCTGACGAGTACCGCACCAAGCTCAGCCGTCTCCTCCACTGACCGCTGGCCCGGGACTTCCTATTGACGGCAGCCGAGAGTTGAGGCAAACTGGGGGGCCTCGGAGAACGACAGGTGAGCTCCAGAACGCTTGATTCCACAAAGCTCGGCCGCGTCGTCGTCCGCTTCTTCTATTTTGGCGCCTAGCGCGCCATATACTTTTCCTCCACAACCCGCCACCTATGACGAAACGAGTTTGCCCTTTTTCGAAAGGTTTTCCGAAATGAAGGACATCACATCCGTTCGGCATCAGATCGACGCGCTCGACCGGGACATTCTGAAATTACTGGGAGAGCGTCGGAAGAAGAGCGTCGAGGCCGCGCGCGCCAAGGAGAAGGAGCCGGATTGGTTTCGTGACCGGGCTCGGGAGGCCGAGCTCCTCGCGGACCGCATTCAGGAGGGAAAGGCCTACGGGCTCGATTCGCATCTCGTGACGACGCTGTTCGCGGAGATCCTCGAGGATTCCCTGTGGCAGCAGCAGGAGTATTTCCAGAAGCGGGCGAACGAGGAGCGCTCACCGGTTCGCGTGGCCTTTCAGGGAATCGAGGGCTCCTACAGCCATCTCGCGGCCTTGAAGCACTTCGCTCGCAAGGGCGGAAGCGCCACTTATCTCGGCTGCCACAGTTTCAAAGAAGTCGTCGATGCCGTCGAGAAAGGTACCGCCACCCTGGCGGTCTTGCCGATCGAGAACACGACCTCCGGCGGAATCAACGAGGTCTACGATCTCCTGCTGCACGCTCAGGTGGCGATCGTGGGCGAGATCAAGCTCAAGGTCGATCACTGCCTCCTGGGCCTTCCCGACGCCAGAATCGACGACATCGAGAGAATCTACTGCCACCCGCAGACGGTGATTCAGTGCAGCAACTTCATATCCAGGTTTCCCAACGCCCGCATCGAATACTTCGCCGACACCGCCCTTTCGGGCAGGAAAATCAAGGAGGAAGGGCGGCCGACCCACGCGGCGATTGCGAGCGAAGAGGCGGCCCGGATATTCGGGCTCTCGGTGCTCGAGAGAAAGATTGCGAATCAGGAGGAGAATTACACGCGTTTCATCGTGGCGTCGAGAAAAACCATCCGGGTCGATCCGCGTATCCCATGCAAGACTTCCATCGTCATGATGACGGGACAGCAACCGGGCTCGCTTCTCGAGACGTTGATGGTCTTCCGCGATCATGAGATCAATCTGACGAAGCTGGAGTCGCGCCCCATCATCGAGAACCCATGGGAGGAGATGTTCTATCTGGATTTCGAAGGAAATCTGGAAGATGAAAACGTGCGTCAAGCGGTCGACGACGTGACCAGGACCGCTCGCTTCATCAAGGTTCTCGGCTGCTTTCCCTCACAGGATCTGCCCGCTCGCGAAGTGAAGCTCCGGCAGCCGAGCTCGAGTGCGGCGGGTGAGAGCGCGCCTCCGCGGAGGTCGGTTCCATCGAAGGACAGGCCGAAGCCGAACGGCTATCGGTTGGCCAGCCGGGACTACAAAGAAGATGATACCGTCATCGAAGTCAAGGGTGCGCGCATCGGAGGACAGGATCTTGTCGTCATCGCCGGACCCTGCGCCGTTGAGTCTCTCGACCAGATCATGGCTTGCGCTCGCGAGGTGAAGCAGAATGGCGGACAGATCCTGCGAGGCGGATGCTTCAAACCGCGCACGTCCCCCTACAGTTTTCAGGGGCTCGGTTACGATGGCCTCGACATGCTCGTCGAAGCCGGCAAGAAGTTTGGCCTTCCTATCGTAACCGAGGTGCTGTCACCCGAGGACGTGGCGCGCGTGGCGGAGAAAGCAGACATTCTCCAGATCGGGGCACGCAACATGCAGAACTTCACGCTCCTTTCCGAGGCCGGGCGAGCGCGACGTCCGGTGATGCTCAAACGGGGCATGAGCTCATCGCTCGAGGAGCTCCTCCAGGCTGCCGAGTACATTCTCGCCGGGGGCAACCAGCAGGTGTTCCTGTGCGAGCGCGGAATTCGGACGTTCGAGACGGCAACGAGAAACACCCTCGATGTGAGCGCTGTTCCGGTTCTTCGGAGCCGTACCCATTTGCCGGTCATCGTCGACCCATCTCACGCCGCAGGCATGCGGGACCTGGTGGAGCCGCTCGCGCTCGCGGGAAAGAGCGTCGGGGCACATGCCATCATGGTCGAGATTCACCCAGAGCCGGAAAAGGCGCTGAGCGATGGCCCTCAGTCGCTGCGATTTCCACAGTTCGAGGCGCTGATGGACAAGCTGCTCTCCTAGGGGCCTAGCAGGCAGATGAGAATACAGCGCAGCCGGCCGAGCAGCGGCCAAGACGTCTGCCGCGACGTCAGTGCGAATAAGCGCCGCGAAGGCCGAGCCGTGGCGGCCGGGCCGATTGCGGGTCCCGCACAGCGCTGAGCGTTCTCGCTAGAGAAGTCAGTAGCGCCACCGTAGGGCGTTCCTTTCGAGTGCCTCGAAGCCGCGTGGTATCCTGTTCGCCCGTTCGCGGAGCTTGACGAAGAAGGAACCAATCTGGGCTCGTCGATTCCGATCGAGCGCGGTCGCGAGGAGGTCGGGTGTTCCAATCGACGTTGCCGTTCGCGTGGGGGCTGATTGGCTGGCTCATCGCGGCCTCGGGCAGGGGAGAGGCCGCGCAGAACACCTTTCCCTCGCGACCGGTGGACATCGTGACCCACGCCTCGCCCGGAGGCGGGACGGATATGACGGCGCGTACGATGCTCATCGGGGCTCGGGATGCGCTCGGCGTGAGCATGGCCGTGGTGCCCAAGGTCGGAGGCGGCGGCCTCGTTGCCATGAGCTACGTCTCGTCCCAGCCGCGTGACGGCTACACGGTCATGGGAATAACGCCCACGCACCTGTATGCCATCGCACGGGGACAAGGACCGTTGAAGATCGACGACCTGGTAGGCGTCGCGCGAGCGGCGGACGATCCCATCGTCGTCATGGTGCGCGCCGAGAGCGACTTCGAGACCCTGGAGGATCTTCTCGCTCTGGGGCGACGGCGTCCCATCAAGTGGGGCGCGACTCAGATCGGAGGCGTCGATCATGTCGCCGGGGCGATGCTCGCCGAGACCGCGAGAACCCAGCTCAGCGTCGTTCCGTTCGGAGGGGGAGGCGAGATCGTGACCAATCTCATGGGCGGCATCATCGACGCCGCGGGACTGAACCTGACCGAGGGTTTGGATCAAATCCGGCGCGGGGATTTTCGTGCCCTTGCGGTCATGGCGGAGCATCGCATGGAGGCGATCGCGGAGGTGCCCACCACGGTCGAGCTCGGCTACGACGCCCAGTTCTCCACCGTTCGGGGCTACGTCGTCCTCGCGGGAACGCCCCCTGAGCGAATCGAAGCCCTCGAGCACGCCTTGTTGAAGGGGCTGTCCCACCCCGCCTACCAGACCTATCTGAAAGGCGCAGGCCTCGACTCCGGCTCGGTCGCCGGACGCGAGGTCTGGGACGCTCAGATCGGCCGCATGTACCAACAGGCGCGAACGGCGATGGTACGGCTGGGGATCGTCCCCAACTGAATCCGGCGAACGGCGTGGAAGGAGACAAGCCCTCATCCGAAAGCAAGCTGGCTCACCCGGACGTCGTCGCCGGCCTCGTTCTGATAGCCGCTTGCGCCGCCGCGCTCGGGAGCACGACGACGTTTCGCGAGGTTCCGGCCATGCTCTCGCAGAACGTGCCGCCGACGTTCTTCCCGAGGTTGATTCTCTACGTCATCATCGCCTTGAGCCTCACCCTGATGGTTACTGCGCCGAGACGTGGCAGGCCACGCCGAGACAACATTCGACCGAGAGTTTTCCTGACCGCGCTCCTGCTCGTTGCCGCCACGCTGCTCGTGCCACGCGTGGGAATGCTCGTCACCGTTGTACTACTCGCAATGGCGCTTCCGTTCAGCTGGGGAGAGCGGCATCCGCTAAGAATCGTCGGGCTCGCCTTCGGACTGGCTCTCGCCATTCACGTCGTCTTCGTTCTCGGCCTGGGCCTGCGTTTTCCGAGGGGCGCCTTCTGGGACGCGTGGGGAGGGTGACCTCGAACCGCGCCGGCGACGTCGCGCGATACCACGATGCCTGAACTGGAGCTCGCGGTGGCGCTGGTGACGGATCCGCTGGTCGTCGGCCTGGTCATCGCGGGAACGCTCGTAGGGGTCCTCGTCGGGGCCCTGCCCGGCCTGTCCTCGTCGATGGCAGTGGCCCTGCTGCTTCCGTTCTCGCTCTATCTCGAGCCGGTTCCCGCGATGGCGCTCCTCTCAGCCCTCTATTGCGCGGGAACCTACGGAGGGTCGATCACGGCGATTCTGATCAACGCGCCCGGTGCGCCACCGGCCGTAGCGACGGCGTTCGACGGTTATCCCATGGCGCGCCAAGGGGAGGCGGGCAGAGCGTTGGGTATGGCGGCTTTCGCATCGACGATCGGCGGCATCTTCAGCGTGATCGTGCTGCTCTTCGCCGCTCCGCTACTCGCGCGCCTCGCCTATGGTTTCGGCCCTCCTGAGTACTTTGCCCTCGCCGTTCTCGGACTCTCGATGCTCTCGTCGATCGGTGGGGAGTCTCCGCTGAAGAACCTCATCGGCGGGTGCCTCGGCTTGTTGGTCGCGACGGTCGGCGTGGATCTCACGACGGGCGTGGAGCGCTTCGTTTTCGGTGTGCCCGAGCTCTACGACGGAATCGATTTCATTCCCGTGCTCATCGGCCTTTTTGCGGTTACGGAAATGCTGACTCAGGCGGGGCGGACCGGACTCCCACGCGTCAGCCTCGGTCTTTCGGCAACGAAGTTACCGACGCGAGACGACCTTCGGAGGGTAAGAGGCACGATCTTTCGCTCTTGCTGCATCGGGACCTTCGTCGGGATCCTTCCCGCCGAGGGCAGCACCATGGCGGCAATGATCGGTTACAACGAAGCCAAACGCTGGTCGAAGGAGCCGGAGAAATTCGGAAAGGGGGCGATCGAAGGCATTGCCGGACCCGAGGCCGCGAACAACGCGGCCACGGGAGGCTCCATGGTGCCCACGCTCGCCCTCGGAATTCCCGGCAGCGCGACCGCAGCGGTCATCATGGGGGGTCTCCAGGTGCACGGCCTTCGGCCCGGGCCCTATCTGTTCGAGGAGCAGCCCGGACTTCTCTACGGAATCTTCTTCTCCATGCTTCTCGCGAACCTTTTGTTTCTCGTCGTAGGCATCGCCGGCGCCAAGCTCTTCGCCCGAATCAGTCTCGTTCCCGGAACGCTCCTGTGGCCGATGGTGTTCGTACTCTCCATGGTCGGGGCGTACGGTGTGGAACAGTCGATGGTCGACGTGTGGGTGATGCTCGCCGCGGGATTTCTGGGCTTCGTCCTCAAGCGGCATGGCTTCGGCCCCGCGCCGATCATCATGGGGCTGGTCCTCGGGGGATTGGTGGAGACATCGCTCGCGCAGTCCATGATCCTCTTCGATAATCAATGGACGCGTTTCTCGACGCGCCCGGTAGCTCTCGTTTTCTTCGCGCTGGCCCTCGGGAGTATCCTGACGTCCGCAGTCCGCGCGCTCCGGCGCGGGGCTGTCTCGAGCTAGAAGGTGGTGGACGTGTCGAAGGCTTTCACACCCGATACCGATTCTCGTCGTGGCGAGGGTCTCACCCGTGAGGTCGGCCGTTTCGTGACGGAGACCGATTTCGAGTCCCTGCCACCGAAGCTTCTCGAGCTCGGTCGGAAGTCGATTCTCGATGGACTCGGGCTCGCGCTATCTGGTTCGGTTGCGGAGAGCGGCCGGATCGTCCAGCGATATCTGGTCTCGCAGAAGCTCACGGGCGAAGCCACCGTCATCGGAACGGCGCTCACCGTGCCGCCACGATTCGCCGCCTTCGCGAACGGAATCGGCATGCACGCCGACGATTACGATGACACCCAGCTCGCGGTCGGCGCGGATCGAGTGTACGGTCTTCTCACTCATCCGACCGCGCCCTGTCTTCCCGCCGCGCTGGCGGTGGCGGAGCAAAATGGGCTGTCGGGTCGAGACCTGAGCCTGGCCTACCATCTCGGCGTGGAAGTCGAGACCAAGGTCTCGGAGGCGATGTCTCCGCGGCACTATCAGCACGGCTTTCACTCCACGGCGACCTGCGGAGCCCTGGCATCCGCCGTGGCAACATCGAGACTGCACCGGCTCGACCTCGAATCCACGGTTCGCGCGATTGCCATCGCCGCGAGTCAGTCGGCGGGGCTGAGAGAGAATTTTGGCACGATGACGAAGCCGTTCCATGCCGGGCGGGCGGCCGAGTCGGGGCTGCTCGCCACCGACCTTGCCCGACATGGATTCACGGCGACGGATCGAATTCTCGAGTCGCCCCGGGGATTCTTCCAGGCCTTTGGCGGCGGATACGCGCTCGAGGCAATCCAGGGAAAGCTCGGAGATCCATGGACCTTCCTCGACCCCGGCGTTTCCATCAAGCCTCATCCGTCCGGCTCGCTGACTCATCCGGGCATGACGAAGATGCTGGAGTTGATCAGGGAGAACGACATCGCGCCCGGCGACGTCGAGCGCGTCGAGGTCGGCACCAACCACAACATGCCCAATGCTCTCATCCACCATCGCCCGACGAACGGACTCCAGGCGAAGTTCTCGATGGAATTCTGCATGGCGATTCTGCTCATCGAGCGGCGGGCCGAGCTGTCCGAGTTCCTCGACGAGGTCGTGAACCGTCCTGACGTGCAGCAGATGATCCGCAAGGTCCACTTCGGCGTTCATCCCGAGGCGGAGGCGGCGGGATACGACAAGATGACGACGTTCATCGACATCCGTCTCAGAGATGGACGCACGGTGTCAGGCCGAGCCGATTTTGCAAAAGGCAGTCCTTTCGATCCGATGAGCTACGGAGAAGTCGCGGAGAAGTTTCTTTCGTGCTCGCGATTCGCGGGGTGGGAGGTTTCTCGCGCCGAGCTCCTCGTCGAGAAGGTTCGCGACCTCGAGCGCGTCGAGTCCGTTCGGGAGCTCACCCGTCTGTTGGCCCCATGACGCGAACGCCAACCCGATCATGAGTTGGGACGTCGATCTCCGCGGCGAGACCGCGGTAGTCACCGGAGGCAGCCGGAACATCGGCCTCGCGATCGCCGAAGCCCTCAGAAGCGCCGGCGCCCGGGTCTGCATCGTCACCCGCTCGGATGAAGAGGCTCTGGCCGAAGCACTCGGTCGACTCGACCCGAAGGGGCACTGCGCCATGGGTGCGCTGGTCGACGTGGCCGACGAACGGGCGGTCATCGACCTCTACGATCGGCTCGAAAGGCGCTTCGATCCCCCGTCGGTTCTGGTAAACGGTGCAGCCTCCAGGCCTCACGAGCCTTTCGTGGAGATGAGTCGCAAGGCATGGACGGAGGTGATCGACGTAATTCTCACGGGAGCCTTCCTTATGTCGCGCGAGCTCTTCCGCCGCTTGCCCGACGGGCGAAGAGGCGCGATCGTCAACCTCGGCGGCATGAGCGCCCATCGACCCGCCCGGGACCGGGCCCACGTCATCGCGGCGAAGAGCGGCCTGATCGGCCTCACCCGGGCGCTCGCGGTAGAGGGCCGCGGCCGCATCCGAGCGAACGCCGTCGTCCCGGGCCTCATCCGAACCGAGCGGAGACCCGGCCAGTCCGACCCGACCGTCGAGGAGAGCGAAAGAGGGATGCCGCTTGGCACGAGCGAGGACGTCGCTCGTGCCGTCATTGCCTTCTGCGATCCCCGCGACGTCTACGTCACCGGGCAGACGGTGCACGTCAACGGTGGTCGGTTCATGCCCTGAGAACCTAGGACTCTCTATACTCACCGCGTGGCTCTTCCCGGGTTCGTCTTGCTTCTCCTCGTCCTGGCTACCTGGGTAGCACCTCTCTGGCCGGAGCTCACCGTCTTGATCCAGGCAATCATCGGGGGGATTGGGTGCGCGACCATCATCATTTCGCAGCTCAGTGCCGTGGCGGGACCCGCGTCCGATCGTCCGCCACGGCTCGGGCTGCTTACGGCGCGGCAAGCGCGCCGGGCTCGCTCCGCTCGCGCAGGGTGGGTTGAGTTTTTCTTCACCCTGCCCGTGTTCGACGCCGTGTTGGGACCGGTCGTCAATCGTCCGCCGCGGCTCGGGCCGCTCACGGCGCGGCCAGCGCGAGATCACTTCGTGAGTGCGGCGCTGGCACCGCTCGGGGTTCGGGTCGACAACCTCCTTCCGGCGTGTGGCGTGTTTCTCGCCGTGACCGCAGGTCTGACCGCTCCCGCGTTGATCGGGACGCGAACCGGTGCCGGGTTGCCGTTTCCGCTAGGTGAGCTTCCCCGTTACTTCCTCTGGGCATTGTTCCAGCAGTTCGTTGCGATCGGCGCTTTCTGGCTCCCTTTTCGGCGAGCCATGGGGCTGTCCGTGGAAGAAGTCGCATCTTTCTCTCGCGAGGTGGCCGTGGCCGCCGCGGCGGCACTCGTGTTCGTGGTCGCGCACGCTCCCAACCCCGGGCTCATGTTGCTCGGGGGTGTGGCCGAGCTCGCCTGGTTGAGTCTCTTCGGCCGGTTCCGAAACCTCTTTGCGCTCTCACTTGCCCACGCGGCCGCTGCCCTCGTGGTCAGCCATCACCTCGTCCCGTCTGTCTGGCTGACGTCGATGCGGGTCGGTCCTTCTTACTGGGAGCTATGAACCGCCCGAGCATCGTAATCGCCGTCCTGCTCTCGATCCTTCTGAGCCTCGCCGCGGGACTCAATATCGGCGTCAACGAGATCGACCGGGCTCTGATCGCCTCGCTCGGCGCCCTTTTCGCTCTCCTCGTCCCGTTCTTCCTCTTCGGGCTGAGCGACTTCCTTCGCGGCTCTCTTGCACGACCGGCCTCGCTGGCACTGGTGCTCGTCGCATTGGCCCTGCCTTGCCTCATTTACTTCGCGGGAACGTCCGAATACCGCCTGACTTCCCTGGTCGGGCTCGTCGCCTTCATGAGTGTTCCCACCGCGCTCGTTCTGCTCGCACGTCGCCGCCCGGCGCCAGCGCTGGGGGACGTCCTTGCGGTGGCCGCGATCTGGCTTCCTTTCGACTTTCGCCTCCTCGACGGCATCTGGTCTTGGCCGGAAGGAAGAGCTTCTTACGGGCTCTCCGTGGTGCTCGCCGTCGATCTGGCGCTCGTGCTCTTCGTTGCCTACCGAGCGACTCCTGGGGTCGGCTATCGGTTCCGACTCGGGCTGCGCGATTCGGCAATCGTCTTGGGTTGCTTTCTCGTTTTCTCCGCGCTGGCCATTCCCCTCGGGCTCGCTATCGAGTTTATCGAGTACATCGCGCGTCCATTCGATCTTCTGGGTATTCTGGGCTCCTTCGTGGCGATCCTGATCTTCATCGCCGTCCCCGAGGAGCTTCTGTTTCGCGGTCTCATCCAGAATTTCCTGGAGAGAATGTGGAAGCGCGACCTGCTGGCCCTCGTCGTAGCCGCCGTGATCTTTGGCGCCGCACACCTGAACAACGGCGACGTGCCGAACTGGAGCTACGCTCTGATGGCTACGCTCGCCGGCTTGTTCTACGGACTTGCTTACCGTTGGACCGGCGCGATCTTCGCGTCGGCCTTGGTACATGCGCTCGTGAACACCGTGTGGCGAGCGTTTTTCAGGTGAGGGCCTCGTTGGTCGGGTTTGTCCCATGGGTGCGTCGCGCGGGGCCAGCGCGGACCCTCAGAGCTCCAAAGGGAATGGCTGCGAGCTCGTGTAGTGACAAGCCCACCAAGATCGGCAGGCTATTTCACGCAGAGAACTGCCACCGGTGAGAAGCGCACGACTTTCTCGGCTACGCTCCCCATGAGAAAGTAGTCCAAGCCGGTGAGGCCCCTCGTTCCCATCACGACGAGGTCGGGCTTCTTCTCCCGGGTCGCTTGGAGGATGCAATCCGCCACGTCGTCCGCCTCGCGAACGTCGGCCTCGAAAGGCTGTCCTTCCATCCAGTCCTTCATCCGATCGCGCAACCGATCGGGAAGACTCGGATCGACTCCGAAAACCCGGATGTATTCTTCGGGATGCAGGCCAGCGAACGCCGGATTCAAAACGACGTGGAGGAGACCGAGCGAGCCCTTCGTACCTTTCAACTGAGCGGCCGCAGCGACCGCGCGCCTGGAGTTATCCGAGAAGTCCACCGGCACCAGGATCTTGTCGATCTTGCTCACCGGCTTCGCATCGGATCTCACCGTCACAACGGGAACAGGCGCATGACGGACGATCTTCTCCGCCACGCTCCCGACAATCCACCGATCCACGCCCGAGCGACCGTGGGTTCCCATGACGACCACGTCGGGCTCCCATTCCTCGATCTTGTCCTTGATCGCTTCATAGGCGGAGGGATTTCTCTCGACGATGCAGCTCGCGACGAGTCCCGCGTTCTTCAGGCCCTTGCATTCTTCTTCGAGCCGGGCCCTCGCGTCAGCCTCGAGTTTGTCGAGAAAGTCCGTCAGGAGGTCACCCAGCTGACGAAAGTCGTGGGCATGGGTAAGGACCTCGTGCAGAAGCAGGAGCTCGGCACCATGTTTCTTGGCCAGAACCTTGGCGAAATTCTTGGCGGCCTCGCTCTCCGGAGACAGGTCGGTGGGGAAGAGGATCTTGCGAACCTTCATGGCGAGAAGTTAACTCCGTTCGCGGAACGGTTCAAGGAGGATGCTTGACAGCGCTCTGGTGCGACCCTACTCTTTCGAACCACGATGGCCTACCGCTACGAAGGGTGGACGACGTTTCACCCGATCCTCCAGTTCACGATCGTCGGGCTGTTCGTCATCGCCGGGGTAGTTCCCATGCGATCCGAACCACCGGTGGGTCTCGTTGCCATCGCGGGTCTGGTTCTTCTCATCGCTATCTTCGGGCGTCTTCGGTTTCGCGTGGACGAAGAGTCCGTTACGGCCGAGTTCGGTTTTCTGGGATGGCCCGCTCAGCGTGTACCGCTCGCGTCCATCACCCGCGCTCGGTCGGTATCCTACCGCCCTATCCTCCAGTTCGGCGGCTGGGGCATTCGAACCGGGAAATTGGAAGGGGAGCGGACCGGTGTGTACTCGCTCGAGGGGAATCGGGGCGTGCTCCTCGAGCTCTCCGAGCCGCGGCGGGTCTGTATCACCAGCACCCGTCGTTTTCTTCTCGGCACGAGCGACGCCGATCGCCTCGCGGCAGCCATCGGCAAACCTTGATCGTCATTTCTAAGGAGGCCCGCGCATGAAGACTCTGAATGCGTCGCTCCTGGCGTTCATTCTCGGAGTCGGCTCCGGGGTGGGCCAGGACGCCGAAGTCCTGACCCTCATCATCGCGGGTGGTGAGGTCCACGACGGGCTCGGCGGGCCTCCGCAAACGGCCGACATCGGGATCCGGGGAGATCGGATCGTGGCGATTGGCGATCTCAGCGGTCGCTCGGCGGGCCAGAGGCTCGACGCCCAGGGCCTGTCCGTCGTGCCCGGGTTCATCGACATTCACAGCCACGCGGTTCGGGGTGTCTTTCGGCATCCGATCGCCGAGAACTATATCCGCCAGGGAGTGACCACGGCGGTCGGTGGTCCCGACGGAAGCTCGCCCTACCCCATCGCGGAGTTCCTGGCCCACGTCGATGCGGCTCCACCGGCCATCAATTTCGCTCTCATGGTCGGTCACGGAACGATCCGTAGGGAGGTCATCGGAAACGAGGACCGTGCGCCAACGCCGGAGGAGCTCGAGAGAATGAAGAGGATGGTGGCTCGCGCCATGCGCGAGGGCGCTTTCGGCTTGTCGACCGGCCTGAAATACGTGCCCGGTGCCTATGCGGAGACGGAGGAAGTGATCGAGCTCGCGCGCGTAGCCGGGTATTTCGGCGGGATTCATGTCAGCCACATGCGCGAAGAAGGCCTGAAGCTGCTCGACGCCGTGCGGGAGACGATCCGCATCGGCGAGGAGGGAGGTCTGCCGACCCAGCTCACGCATCACAAAGTCGTTGGCGCTCCCATGTGGGGGGCGAGCACCGAGAGCCTCGCCCTCGTCGACGAAGCCAGGGCGCGAGGGGTCGACGTCACCATCGATCAGTATCCGTACACCGCGTCGAGCACCTCTCTCTCGATTCTCTTCCCCGCGTGGAGTCTCGAGGGGAGCGAAGACGACCGCGTGGCACGTTTGAGAGACCCGCAGCAGCGGGAGAAGATCAAGAAGGCGATCATCGACAACCTCGTCGAGGATCGAGGTGGGGGCGATCCGAAGAACGTCGTCGTCTCGCAATGCTCCTGGGACCCCTCGCTGAACGGCAAGAGCCTCGCCGACATCCTTCGGGAACGGGGCCGGGCGGTCACCATCGAAGAGGCCGCCGAGCTTGCGCTCGAGCTCGAAGAGAAGGGCGGATTCTCCGGTGTCTTTCACGCCATGGCGGAAGAGGACGTGAGGCGCATCCTGCAGCACCCGCAGACGATGATCGCTTCCGATGGCGGGATCGTCGCTCCGGGAGAAGGCGTGCCCCATCCGCGCAACTACGGAACGTTCGCACGCGTGCTCGGATACTACAGCCGAGACCAGGAGCTGCTCACTTTCGAGGAGGCCATTCGGAAGATGTCGAGGCTGCCTGCGGAACGGCTGGGGCTTCGGGATCGTGGAGTCCTGCGTGAAGGCGCTTACGCCGACATCGCGGTGCTCGATCGGGAGCGGATCCGCGATCCGGCAGTGTTCGGAGAGCCTCACCAGTACGCTACGGGTGCCCGACACGTCCTCGTCAATGGAGTCCCAGTCATCGCCGACGGAGAGGTGACCGGGGCTCGGCCCGGCCGCGGCCTTAGACACGAAATGCGTTAGATCGTCCGTGCAGCACGATCCCCTCGCGTTGCCGCGACGCAGTAGCCGAGTGGCTCGAGACTTTCGACCTTCCGCTTGCATGAGCCCCGTCTTTTTCCTATCCTTTTCCGATCCTGGGAGGCATCCGTTACTTGTGGACACGGTACGGAGAATGAGGGAGCAAACCACATGACACCGAATCGAAATAGTCGCAGAACGTTTCTGAAGAGCGCCGGAATGACGGCACTCGTGGGAGCCGTCACCGGCACTTCCTCGAGGGCCATGGCCCGAGGTGCTCTGTGGGAAGCGCCGGCCGATGAGCTTTTCGACTTCGACACGCCTTACAGCCGAGTCGGAACCCACTGCATCAAATGGGACCGCCAGATCGAGAAGTTCGGCAAGGACAAAATCATGGTGGGAATGGGCATCGCCGACATGGATTTCCAAGCGGCGCCCTGCATCACCCGAGCTCTGGCCGAGCGGTGCCATCACGAGAACTGGGGTTACCTCGCGATCCCGGACTCTTACATCGAGTCCATCGTCGCCTGGAACAAGAGGCGCTATGGCCTCGATATCGATCCCGACACCATTGTTCTGTCCAACGGCGTTCATCCGGCACTCATCGCCGCTCTGCACACGTTCTCGCCTCCGGGAAGCAAGGTCCTGCTGACGACGCCCACCTATAACGGCTTCTACTCGGACCTGACCTATTGCAACGTCCTGCCGGAAGACAGCCCGATGAAGCTCGTCGACGGCCGATACTCCATCGATTTCGACGATCTCGAGTCGCGCATCAGCCACGACACCCACACCTTGATTCTCTGCAACCCGCAGAATCCCACGGGCAATTGCTGGTCCGCCGAGGATCTGATGAAGCTCGGAGAGTTGTGCCTCAAGCGTCGGGTCGTCGTCCTCGCCGACGAGATCCACTGCGATTTCGTCAACAAGGGACAGAAGTACACGCCGTTCGCCAGTCTTCCCGACAAGGAGATCGTCGACAACAGCCTCACGTTCAAGGCCGCCAGCAAGACGTTCAGCCTTGCAGCCATGAAGAGCGCCTGGTTCTTTTCGACCAACCCCGACTATCTCGCCCGGGTGAAAGCCAATCATCGAGCGGACGTCAATACGCTCGGCCTCGTTGCCAACCAGGCGGCTTTGACCGAAGGCGAGAGCTGGCTCGATCAGCTGTTGGCCTATATCGATGGCAATCATTCCTTCGCCGAAAGCTACATCAAAGAGAAGATACCGCTGGTCCGATATACGAAGGCCGAAGGTACGTATCTTGCCTGGCTGGACGTCGGCCAGGTCATGGATCGGATCGGCGCCAAGGAGAAGGCCGCGGAAGCCAGCAAGACTTCGGATGAGCCGGTGACACCCACGATGATCGTAGAGAAATGGTTCGTCGAGAACGCGAAGGTCCAGTTGAATCCCGGATCGTCCTACGGAACCGGGGGAGAAGACCACATGCGGATGAACCTGGGCACTTCCCGCAAGCTCATCGAGCTCGCGCTCGACAACATGGCCCAAGCGCTGAAGAACGTCTAACTCTCGGCAGAATCGGCGAGGCTCGAGGCCGAGCCTACTTCAAGCGACTCGCGCGAGCGTCTTCAGAAGCTTCTGGACGTCGGCGCGGTTGTTGAAGAGCGCGACTCCGACCCGAATCACCGATTCTCCGTCCTCACGGAACGTCACGACGATTCCCTCTTCGTCCAGGAGCGCGCGCACCTCGCGAGGATCGCGGCCGTGCGCGAAGCTCACGATGGGAGAGTCGTTCTTCGCCGGAGTCCAGGTATCGAAACCCAGCCCCACGAGGCCCTGACGGAGCTCCTGGGCGAGCGCCACCGTGTGATTTCGTATGCGATCGAGGCCAACGCTCCTCAAATACTCTAGCGCGGCGTTCAGCTGATAGACGGTGCCGAAGGCGGCGCTCGCGTATTCGTATTTTCTTGCCGTCTCGTGCATCTCGAATTGATAGTGGGGGAGGTCCTCGGCCGCTGTCCCGTGGCCGTAGCGGTCCGGGCGCACGCGGTCGAGGTGCTCCTCGCGCACGAAGAACGGGGCGGCGCCGAAGCTGGAGAAGAGCCACTTATAGGAGTTGCAAGAGACGAAATCGACCCCCTCCTCGCGCAAGCTCGTGGGGAAGTGTCCGAGAGCCTGAACCCCGTCGGCGAAGAGAAGGGTTCCCTTGGCATGCGCGAGCTCCGCCAGCCCTCGCACATTCTCGAGATAGCCGTTTCGGTTGGAGACCCAGGCCACCGAGACGAGCTTCGTTCTCCCATCGATCCGGGCGTCGAAATCCTCGATGTCGGCGCGACCGTTCTTCTGCGCGACGATCCGAAGCTCGATGCCCTTCTGCTTCTCGAGGGCCCGATAGAGAACGAACGTGGTCGTGAAATGGAGCTCGTCGATGACGACGTTGTCTCCCGAGCGGAGGTCGAGGGCGTTCGCGACGATGTTCTCTCCGTCGCTCGTGGAGTAGAGCATCGCGACCTCCTCAGGCTTGGCGCCGAAGAGTGCGGCGAAGCGGGTCCGAGCCTCATCCCGAGTATCGGCGCGTCGGGCGGCGAACGGCTCGCGCATGTTCTCGTCGAGATAGGCGACGCCGGCGTCCCGAACCTGTTTCGGCAGTGGTCCCACGCTCGCGGTGTTCAGATACGTGTGGGTCTCGGTGACGGGGAAGTCGGCGCGAACGCCCAGCGGATCGTCATCCGATGAGGGCAGGAGCCCCCGGGCCGCCGGTACCACGGCCAGGCTCGCGGCGGTCGTCTTCAAGAAAGTGCGACGGTCGAGTGAGCTCACTGGGTCGCCTCCTTTTGGACTGTTCCAGACAGCTATGCCGTTGCGTAGTTGGAGCTAGATTTTTCGGCTTGCCTTGGCAGGAAAGTGATTGAGCCCGAGCTTCTCGGCGGCCTTGTCGGTCATGTCGACAATGGCGGCAGCGTTGACGCCGATGGCTATGACGATGGCTTCGCTGATCTGCTCTTTCGTCGCTCCCTCTTTGAGCGCTTTCTTGATGTGTCCTTCGATGCAGCCGTCACACTTTGCGACCAGCGAGCAGGCCAGCGCGATGAGCTCCTGGGTCTTGGAGTCGAGCGATTTTCGCTCGGTGTAGTAGGTCTCTTTGTAGAACTGAGCGTAAATCGCCTTCAGGCGCGGCTCGATCATGGAATAGGAGGCCGGGCCTTCCTGACCCGGGTCGTAATCGATGCCCGGAATGTGAACGTCGTTCTTCTGGGCGGCCTCCGAATCCTTTGCCATGAAATCAACCTCCCTTTCGTCCCGAGCTCCCTTCCAGCGCACAATCATACCACGGGCTTGCGGCTCGCCCCGCGCTCGTGCGAGTATGCCGAGCCATGGAAAGCGCCAGGCTTTCGGCGTTGTTCGACGACTATGCGCGCTACCACGCGCATCCGATGAACAAGCTATGTCACTATTTCGGCATTCCGCTCATCGCCTTCACCGTCGTGGGCCTACTCGCGAAAGTCGATCTCGGGATGGCCCTTGCGGTCTTCGTGGCGGTTACGCTCTATCAGCTCACCTTGAGCCCGCCGCTCACGCTGGGGTTCGCGCTCTTCCTGGCGCTATCGTTTCTGGCGGCACCAGGCCTCTCCTGGGGCGTTCTCTGGGCGGGGTTCGTTATCGGGTGGGTTCTGCAGTTCGGAGGACATTACGTCTTCGAAAAGAAATCCCCTGCCTTCTTTGCCAATCTCCGGCAGCTGCTCGCCGGACCGCTCTGGGTGATCGCCAGCTTGATGGGAATGGCGTCTTCGAGTCGTCCGGAGAAGGCCAAGTCGTAGATGACGCGCTTTGGTCGAAGCGGCGGGAGGCCTGGGACGTGATTCTCGGGCTGCCGAGGCCGCGAATCGTGCGTCTTGCCCTGTCGACCGCTGTGCTTCTGTCTCCCGGCACGGTGACGCCCCAGCGCTCGTCGGAGCCGGAAACGTGGCCGCAATGGGGCGGTCCGAACCGCAACTTCATCGTGGAGACGTCGGGGCTCGCCGAGGCGTGGCCCGATGCTGGGCCTCCCGTGGTTTGGAGTCGTCCGCTGGGCACGGGTCACTCGTCGATCGTCGCGGACGGGTCGCGACTGTACACCATGTACCGGGTGGGCAACGGCCGCGAGCGCGGTGGACCGTGGGACCGCGAAGAGAGAGTCGTCGCGCTCGACAGGAAGACCGGGGAGACGATCTGGGAGCACAAGTATCCGTCGAAGCTCGAGGACTTCAACTTCGGCGCCGGCCCGCATGCGACCCCTCTCATCGTCGGCGATCGTCTTTTTACCATCGGGACCAACAAGCAAATGTACGCGCTCGACACGCGAAGCGGCGAGGTTCTCTGGTCGCACGACCTCGTCGAGGAATTCGACTCACCGTCGCTTCTCATCCGGCCGGTGGTCAAAGCGGGCTACGGCTGCAGTCCGATCGCCTTCGAGGACAACGTCATCTGCAGCGTCGGCGGGCCGGGACAATCGGTGATGGCCTTTCGGCAGCGCGATGGCGCGGTGGTTTGGAAGGGCGGCGACTTCTTGACCTCGGAGGCGCCGCCCATATTGATCGAGGTCGAGGGAGCGCCTCAGCTCGTCGTCTTCGGAGGGGGCACGGTCAACGGAATGGATCCGGCCTCGGGAGAAGTGCTCTGGTCGATTCCCCACGATCCGGGAAACGACCTCAACTGCAGCACGCCGCTATGGGGCCCGGACAATGTCCTCGTCGTGTCATCGGCGTACAAGGCCGGAAGCCGGGCCATTCGCCTCACCCCGAAGGGCGACGTCACGCTTGCGGAGGAGCTTTGGTTCACGAATCGCGTGCGGTTCATGTTTTTGAGCGCTCTCCGGCTGGGCGATACGATCTACGGTACCGCGGGTGATTTCGGTCCGGCCTTTCTCACCGCACTCGACGTCAAAACGGGTCAAGCCTCGTGGCAGCATCGCGGCTTCGGGCGCGCAAGCCTGATCTATGCCGACGGCAAGGCCCTTATCCTGGACGAAGGCGGGGATCTCGCTCTCGCGCGGCTTTCTCCGGAAGGCGTAACGATCCTCTCCCGGGCCAAGGTGTTCGACACCACGTCCTGGAGCTCACCGTCCCTCGTGGGGACGACTCTCTACGCTCGCGACCGGGAGAAGATCGTCGCGCTCGATCTGGGAGTAAAATAATAAAGTTCACAGCCTCCGGTGCGCTGACGCTAGCGATCCTAGCTGGAGCCTCTTGGTTGCTCGCCCAGCCGCCGGACTTCTCGGGCACCTGGAGACTGGACCCGGACCGCAGTCACGTCACTCCCGCGGCCGTGATGGCAGGCCTCATCGGAGCCGGCGCGCCGGAGACGCTCCACATCACTCAACCGGCCAATGGCACGCTCGTCATCGAGAGTCAGATCAACGAGAGCCACGCGCGCATCTACGACCCCGATCGTGAGACCACGACCCCCGTGTTCGTCGGGCAGGCGGGAAGCATCACGATGACCTCCCGGTGGGAAGGAAGGTCACTCGTGAGCGAAGGCTCGCGAGAGCCTTCGTCGGGAGAATCAGCGAGTCCAGCCAGGGTACGAGAGATCTTTTCCTTGAGCGCCGACGGTCGAAGTCTGGAGATCGAGATCACGATTACGGACGCGGAGGGTGAAAGCGCTAGCAGCTTGCGCTATACGAGAATACGTGACGTGGGCCCCTGCGAGAGCTGGCCATCGCCCTGCAAGGATTTCGATAAGCCGAAAGAGGAGAGCCCTTCGAATCCCCGCCGATGACTACCCTCTCGCTTTGGGAGCAGCTTCACGAGTCGGTTCAATCGCTGATCCATATCCTCCTGAACGAGCCGCTATCGACGTCCCAGACGAAGAACGAATTCCCACCTTCGGCGGCAAAATAATCGATGGCCGGGATCTCGAGTATTAGCACCTCAGGCTCGTCCGGGGCGCAAGCCCAATAACCCTTCCCGCAGGCGGTTTCGTATTCTCCCGGTGGCGCCAAATCGATCCCCATGACACTGAGATCGCCGAGACCGTGCAGCTCATGAAGAACGATGGCGTGGCCGGCCTCTCCGTCAGACACCCTTGCGAATAGGGTCACTTGTGAGCCGTCCATCACCATAGTGCTGCAGCTACCTACAGGTTGGCGGCGTCCCCACGTTGTCACCTCCGTTCTTGTGACACGGTCACCTTTCCTCAATGCTGCCGTTCAACTGGCGCCGATAATCGGCTTCATCGAAGTGCCCCTTAGACTCGAGGATCAGCCCATCGGGGCCGATCGCCCATTCCTCATACCCGCTGATACGCACGGCGTTTCCCGTGCCTCCCGGGCCGGTGTTGGTGCCGGTCAAGGTCCAGCGATAGACCGCTTGATTCCCCTGGATGCTCGCGTCGTTCATCGTGACGACCATATCGGGGAAGGTAGTCATGAAGCTCCGTGCGGCCTCGGCGATCGCGGTCCGGCCCACGGAAAAGTCGCCGTCATTGATCTTCAGGGAACCGCCTTCCGCAAAGAATCCCGCAACGCTCACCGGATCCTGGCTGCACCAAGCCGCGGTGTATCGTTTCGCAAACTCCCTCAACTGGGCAGCGTCCATCCGCACCGTCCTCCGCAGGCAACTTCGTGAACCCGCAATGGCGCCGGGTCCGTCCCTAATTTACTTCAATCATGATCGGTGTCGTATCGTTGTTAAAAAAACGTGAACTTCGATCGTGAGTAGCGCGTTGGGGGGAATCGAACCGGGAACTCCCTTTTCCCCGTAAGCGAGGTGAGGTGCTACTCGAAGCTTTCGAGTGCCTCCGACGAACATACCCTGAACGCCGTAAAACAAACCCGAGAACATGAACTCACGGTCGACACGAAGGTCCGTGACAAGAGTCGTTCCCTCGTCGTCGATTCGAGCACGATCTATGAGGCCCCAAGGTCGTGACCAGCGGACGGGATCGCCACGACTGAGCCACATGCGGATACGAAACCGGTAGAACTTGCGTTTCTCGACTTTCGCCCCGCTTCCGAGGTCTTCTTCCAGGACCTCGACTCCCGGTTTCAGCACGTTGCCCATTCACCGAGAGCTTAGCCCTCGGCGAGGGCGGCGCGGCCGCGGTCGGTCAGGGTGTACTGCCCCCGGCTGCGCTCCATGTAGCGACCGTCGATGAAACCGCGCCGCAGCGAGGCGTAGTCCTCGTGAATCGCTTCGAGCCATCGGCTGAGTTGTCGCTCCTCGTAGACGTTGCGGCGGGGCAGTCGGCGCAAAATCTCCTCGAGAACGATCTCCTGCTTGCGCCGCTGCGCCGGGATCTGCACCAGGCGCGAGCCGTGGAAGAAAGTGCCCAGCACCCGGCGCTTGTCTTCCGGCAAGCCAGCCCGTTCGGCGAAGCGTCGCACGCGCTTCTTGTCGGTGACCTGCCGAATGCCACGCTGCAGCGTCGACAGCTCGACGGTGTAGAAGGTGTACGGTGAGTCGCGCTCCTCCTTGAGCAGCCCCGCTCTGCGGAGCACCTGCAGGTGGTGCGAGATGGTCGGGGGAGAAACGCCGAGGATGCTCGCGAGCTCCTGGCCCGAGCGGCCGCGGTCCACCATCAGACCCACCATACGGAGGCGGGTCGCGTCGGCGAGCGCCTTCAGCAGGGTTACGGCTGATTCGATGGAGTCCGGCGATTTGTCAGTCATCGATTAGATACTAGTCTAATCGAACTTGGTCGTCAAGCCAGAAGCGGGACGAACGAGGGTCTGTCGGTCTCTTACATTGGGCTCAACCGTTCGGCGAGATCCAGGTGCCCTCCCTCCTTCGCCCATTCTGCGGGGATATGGAAGCGCGTCTCGGATAACCAGGCTCGCGCCACGCGCGGGCAAGAGGTCCGCCTCGTCCTATGTCCTTGATGGCCGCCCAGTGAAGGGCCGTAGCCCCAAAAACATCCTTGGCATCGACCGCGGGCCCGCTTCAGTGCTCAGCAAAAGCGATGCTCGCATCTGCGGGCACCTCGATAGGGACGAAGAGCTCAGCCGGGAACAGATAATCTTCTCCTGATTCGTCGACGACACGGAGCATGCCTTTGCCCTCCGCCTCGACATCCGTGACGACGCGATAGATTTTCCGTGGCTCCAATGAGGCCTGGTATCCCTCGTTCTTGATACAGATTGCAAACCGGTTGCCTTTGTTTCCCATATCAATCCAGCAGGTATTTGATCTTCGTGTCCCGACGCCCAATACCATGAGCCTCGTACCAGTGCAACTCGCGCGACCCACGCTGCCATCCGGCAGCTCCACGTCGGTGATCTTCCCATAGAGCTTGAAGTCCATTCAGCTCGTCGTTTCCTTATCGCGTCCAGTCGAGATAATCGCTGGATCGAGTGGCGAGGCCAGTCTCGGAACCCCGATCCGAATTAATCCGATGGCGACGCGTTAGGTGCAACACACCATTCGTTCGTATAGCTCTCTTCTGAGACAAGACGAGAAAGCGTCGGCCAAACCTCCCTTTGCCTGTGAGACTCGATTCAGCGCCGGGGGTGTGCTGCGCGCGGCCGTCATCGGAATCCCAGAAGGCACGCAGTAGTCGACGACGGGAGCTCCTCGTAAAGTGCGATTCGCAGACTCGAGGCGAATGCCCGGAGGAGCTCGCCCTCCTCGAGGCAGAAGGCACCCCGGAAGTCCGGCCGTCGCTCGAGATAACGCCGGGTGAACGTCTCGAGGACCATGGCCCCACCCGGCCGCAGAGCCTCCACCATGGCCGGCCAGATGGATCGGTCGAGAAAGCGGACGCAGACGACGGCGTCGTAGCGGTGAGGGGGCAGGGGAAAGCGGGTGACGTCGCACGCGAGCCTCCGGACGGCCGGATGGCTCAGCTTCGATAGCGCTCCGACACTCCAGTCGAGGGCGTCCACGACGAAGCCGCTCTCCGCGAGAAGCCGAGCATTGGCTCCCGACCCGCAGGCCACGTCCAGGGCTCGGCCGCGGCGAAGCATGGGGAGCACCTTCCGCAAAAAGGGCGACGGCTCAGCGGGGGCATCGAAGTCCCCGTGCCTTCGTTCCCAGCGCTTGCGGTCCGACATGGGTTGGCGAGAAGATCGCGTGATGGCGGACATCCTACAGGATTTCCGATCCGCGTATCGCTGGATGAGGAAGCGGCCGGGCCTCGCTTGCATCTCAGTAGTGAGTCTCGCGCTCGGCATCGGCGCCAACGTGGCCGTCTTCAGCGTCGCCGACGCGCTCTTGTTTCGTCCGTTTCGCATCGCCGAGCCGCACGATCTGATGGCGGTCCGCTCGCGCACCACTGACGGCGTTCGCCCCGTCTCGGCGCCGGATTATCGGGACATGAGGGACGCGCAGGAAGCGTTCCAGGATCTGGCCGCTTTCGCCGACTTCACGTTCAGCGTGCGCACCCACGAGCAGACCGAGCGCCTCCACGGAGAGCTCGTGTCCGCGACGTACTTCGACGTGCTCGGCGTCACTCCTCGGCCAGGACGCGGATTCTCTCGCGAGGAAGATGAGGCGCCGAGTCCCGTTGTGGTGATCAGCCAGCGGCTCTTTCGCCGCCGGTTCGGCGAGGACGAGAGCGTTCTCGGCAAGACGATCCGGGTCAACGGTCAGGAGCTGAGCGTGGTCGGCATCGCTCCCGAGGGCTTCCGCGGCATCACGCTCCCGCGGCAGATCGACCTCTGGATACCTCTATCCATGATCGATTCGCTCTGGCCGCGGGTTATCGAGTTTTTCGAGAAGCGGGATCAGCCCGGTGTGAACGTCGTCGGACGTCTCCGAGAGGCCACGAGCCGCGCCCAGGCCGACGCGGGGATGAAGGCGCTCGCCGGCGCTCTCGAGCGAGCCCATCCGGATACCAACCAGGGTACGACGGCCGAAGTCGTTCCCTTCGGCGAAACGCGACTTTCCGAAAGAGCGCGGGTGGTGTCGTATCTGGGTGTTCTTCTTGGTGTCGCTTTGGTCGTGCTCCTGATTGCCAGCGCCAACGTCGCTGGCCTGAGGCTCGCCGATCTCTCTTCGCGAGGCGCGGAGTTCGGGATGCGCCGCGCGCTGGGGGCGGCACACACTCGTCTGGCTCGCCTGGTCCTCGTCGAAAGCGGCCTGGTTTACGCACTTTCGCTCGCGGGGAGCCTCCTGGTAGCGCGCGTCGCCCTGTGGGGCTTCGGTCGGGTCGAGATCCTGTCCATGTCGGTGGGGGAGCTCGAGCCCTCGATCGACCTTCGGATATTTGCCGGCGCCGTCGGTTTGACCGCTGCGGCAGCGGTGCTCGCAAGCCTCGCGCCCATCCTCTTCGTCCGTCGCGCATCGCTTCCGGGCCGTGCGCCATCGCTCGCCAATGGGCCGCCGCTCGCCCGACTGCGAGGTGCGCTCGTCGTCGTTCAAGTCGCTCTCGCTTGTGCGCTACTCGTCGGCGCGGGGCTTCTCGTGCGAACGATCCATCAGGTCGATTCTGTGGATCCGGGTTACCGCCTCGACGATGTCTTGTTCGTCTCGGTGGATCTGCAATCGCTGGAGTTCCGCTACGACCAGCCGAGGGCGCAAGACTTCTATCGACGCGCCCTGGAGCGAATATCTTCCATCCCCCGGGTGCGTTCCGCGGCATGGTCCGCCGATATTCCCTTCGGCCGTATGACCATCCTCACGATGTTCGTGCTGGAAGAAGACGCCGGGGTCGAGGAGCCGGACTGGATTCAATCCGATGCCGACATCGTGACCCCGGGCTTCCTCGAGACGATGGGCATTCCGCTCGCGGCGGGGCGGGACTTCACCGAAAGGGACGACGCCGACTCGCCGGGAGTGGTCCTGGTGAACGAGACGATGGCGCGAACTTATTGGCCGGGCAGGGATGCCGTGGGTGAGAAGATCCGAGTTTGGCGGCGAACAGGAATCCCGCACGACCATTACGAGATCGTGGGCGTAGTACGGGATGCGATGTATCGAAACCTTTGGGACGAGCCCCGGCCGTACATTTATTTTCCCCTCGCCCAGCGGTTTTTTCAGTACATGAACCTTCACGTGTACACCGACGGACCGCCTCTCGCTGTTCTTCCTGCGGTGCGCGAGGCGATCCGTGTGCTCGATGACGATCTGCCGCTCTTCGACGCGCGCCTCCTTTCCGAAGAGCGCAAAGTACTTCTCGCGAGTCAGCGCTCCCTCGGTCTGCTCTTCACCTTGGCTGGCCTCGTCGCGCTGGTTCTGAGCGTCGCCGGCACCTACGGAATCACCGCCGGCGTGCTCGCAAGTCGCCGGGCGGAGCTGGGAGTTCGGATCGCTCTCGGCGCGGGGGCTCGACACATACGCGGGTTCGTGCTGCGGAAGGGAACTTGGCCCGTGCTCGCGGGATTGGCTGCGGGCATGGCCGCGTCGATCGTGCTCACGCGGTTCGTGGCGCACCTACTCATCGGAGTCGGCACTCTCGATGGGGTCGCGTTTGCCTGCGCGTTTTTCGTTCTGGGATTGAGCGGGGTGGCTGCGTCCTACGTCCCCGCCCGCCGGGCATCGTCCATCGACCCGGCGATCGTCCTTCGAAACGAGTGAGTCTCAGTCGTCGTGGTCCGGAGCTGGCAAGCGAATTTCTTCGAAACGCACGCGCCCTTCGCGCACGGCCTCCCGGATGCGTCTCTCGCGGACCGACAAGTGGGCCTCGGCGCCGGTCTTGATCTCGACGAACACGATCTGGTCGAGCTCGCCGTCGCTCAGTCCGTCGAAGACGACGAAATCGATGGGTGATCCGAGGAATCGCGCGTCCCGGGGGTCGAACGGAAACTCGGGAAGATACGCGGCGAGCTGCTCGGTCGCTCTTCCCGCGACCGCTGCCTGACTTCTTCGAAGGGCATCCTTGCGAACGGCCGACTCGTTTCCCAGGCGACGCAAAAGCATCCAGAGCAGCATGAAGACGGCAAAGGCGAGAACTGCGATGGCCAGGATCGATTCATTCATAAAAGGTTGAAGCGAGGCGGCTATCGCCGCTAGGATTTGTCCTCGTGGCAGTGCTGAACACCATCTGGAGATTGTACGCCCACGAGCGGCCGCTGTTCGTCACCGGCCTTTTGGGACTTGGTCTCGGACTCGTGTGCTTCGCGGGCATGTTGTTTCACGGAGTCATCGTCGAGCCTGAGGGGAACCTGTACAAAGCGGCGAGCTTCAATATCGCGGTCGGGATCTTTCACCTCACGCTGGCCCTTATCACCCGCGTTGCCGGATTTTCTCGAACCGGGTGGTCGATATGGCGGTGGACGATCATCGGGCTCACGCTTTACGGCTACAGCGTCGAGACCATTCAGATTTCCCGGGGCTTCGATCCACGCTTCAGTCGCGTGTCGACACCGTTGGACCAGGTTTTCGGCGGCCTGTTCTTCCTCTCGGCACTCGGCATCTTCGTTTGCTTTCTCGTATTGACGCTCCGTTTCTTCTTTCGCCCGCCGGAGCCCGTCGTGCTCGCGCTCCGCTATGGAGCGGTGGCCGCGATCGGCGCCTTCGTGGTGGGAATCGTCATGTCCGTCGTAGGTGCTCCCCGCTTCGGCGACGAGGGAAATCTTCTCCCTCTCCATGCCACGGGGTTCCATGGGCTGCAAGCGGTTCCTCTGGTAGCGCTCGGGATGGTGTGGGCGAAGGTGGAAGAATCGAGAGCGAAGCGCGCCGTTCACGCGGCGGGACTCTTGTGGTTCGTCGTTGGCGCAGGAATCGCGTGGCAGAGCTTCTCGGGCCGTCCGGTGCTCGAGCCATCGATTCCCATGGGGCTGGCGGCACTCGCGCTCGGCGGTTGGGCTTTCGTTGCCTGGACCGCCCTCGATGCGTTTCGGCGCAGCGAGGCCAGTCTCGAAGGCGTACTCGCGGGGTAAAACTATCGGCGT
>DATIBD010000111.1:0-83548 GCA_035457705.1 Vicinamibacteria bacterium | reverse complement strand
CCGACTGAATCGCGCGTCGGCGGCGGGCGCGCCCGGAATCAGCCGCCAGTGCTACGGAATCCTCCCCAAGATAAAGGAGGTGGACTCCCTGATGACGCCGTCGCTGCAGGAAAGAGTCCTCGAAGTCCATCCCGAGCTGGCTTTCTACGAGTTGAACCACGCCGAACCGCTTGCCGCGAGGAAGAAGTCGCGGGATGGTCTCGAGCTTCGGTTGGGACTCCTGGAACGCGCCTGGGAGTGCAAGCTGAAGGAAATGGTCGAGGCGCATCGACGCTCGACCGTCGCGCGAGACGATATCGTGGACGCGATGGCGGCCTGCTGGACCGCGGGTCGGGTCCTTGCGGGAACCGCCATCCGCCTCCCACCGGAGCCCCTACGCGATTCGCGGGGATTGCGGATGGAGATCGTCCGATAGAACCCAACGTTTCGGCCAACTCGGCGGCGCGATACGATTCCTGCGCGGGAGGTGAGGCGTTTGGCAGAACGCACGTACGATTGTGTCATCGTCGGAGGGCGTTGCGCCGGCGCGGCGCTTGCGGCCTACCTCGCGCGGGACGGCGGTTCGGTCATGCTCCTCGACGCCGATCGGCGCGGCACCGATCGGGTTCTCTCGACACACACCATCCATCCGCCGGGAATGGATGTGCTCGACGAGCTCGGAGTGGGCGACGACGTACGGAAAACGTCCCCACCGGCGCGTAGACTCAGGTTGCAGATCGACGATGCCCACGTGGATGTCGTTCCGCCGACGGGTCGGGACGAATGCTGTCCGCGTCGACATCGCCTCGACGGTCTCCTTCAGGATGCGGCCGTGGCCGCTGGCGCGGAGCTCAACGACCAGACACGCGTGACCGAATTGATCCGCGAGGGGGGCCGTGTACTGGGCGTGCGGGCGGAGCGTTCGGGGAAGCAAGAGGAGTTTCGTGGGCGATTGACGGTCGGCGCCGATGGGCGCCATTCGACGATTGCGAAGCTCGCGGGCGCCAAGGAGTACCTCGGCTACGACTGGCCACGATTGGGCTACTGGGCTTATTGGGAACCGCCACCGGCCTGGAACGGCGACGAATATCCCTACGATTTTCTGCTGCGATTCGTCGGGAGCCACCGCCGGCTCATCTTCACGACCGATGAGGGAGAGATTCTGCTCGGAACGATGCCGCGGGCCGACGATCGCGAGCGATGGCGGACGGACCACGAGAAGATGTACGAGGAGGATCTCCGCTCGGACCCGGTGTTCGAGCCCCTCGTGGCCGACGGGACGATCGCGAGCAAGGTCGTCGGCACCCTGAAGGAGCGGTTTTTCTTTCGACAGTCCGCCGGACCAGGCTGGGCACTCGTAGGCGATGCCGGCCACCACAAGGATCCGCTCATCGGATGGGGAATCAGCGAGGCGCTGGTCCAGGCGAAGCACCTCGCGGCGGCCGTGCGTCTCGGTACGGACAGCGCTCTCGAGCGCTACTGGCGTCAGCGCGACGTCGATGCCCTTCCCAGGTTCCGCTACGGCGAGGACCGCGGCAAGCCCGGTTCGATGAACCCGGTCGTGCCCGTCGTATTGCGCAGGGTGCCCGAGGTGCCCGGTCTTTCCGAGCACATGTTTCGCGAGACCGAGTACGACGTGAATCCGTACGAGCTTCTCCCAGTGGGAAAGGTGGGGCGCTGGACGATGGCTGCGGCGCTTCGCGGTCGGCCGGGATTGATTCTGGACTTCCTGCGGCAAGGCCGGCGAGTCAGCAGCGTTCAGCGCGAGGTCATGCAGTACCGCAAGCTCCTCGATGCCGTTGACAGCAATGACCCTCGGAAACAAGGAGGGAAGGCTCCTTCCATTTCGTCTGTATAGGACGAAGGAAGGTAGAATGCTCTTATGGTTGAGACGAGGGAGACCGTGGCTCAACGATGCTTCACCGTCGAGGAGTACCACCGGATGGCCGAGTCCGGAATCTTGTCTCCCGACGAGCGCGTCGAACTGATTCGGGGTGTCATTCGCGAGATGAGCCCCAAGAAACGGTCTCATGTGATTGTCACGAAACGTCTCTACGATCGGTTCGTCGAAGCACTCGCGGGTCGCGCCAGCGTGTACAAAGAGGATCCGCTTCGGCTGAGCACACTGGATTCGGAGCCTGAGCCGGACGTGCTGGTCCAATCGAATCCCGATGTCGAAGCCTACGGGACGGAGGCCACGCGGCCGTTGCTCGTGGTGGAAGTCGCGGAAGCGTCGGTGCGGTATGACCTGGGCGAGAAAGCGGCGCTCTACGCGGAGGCCGGAATTCCCGAATATTGGGTCGTCAACCTGGTGAGCCGGGTTCTCGAGGTCTTCCGGGAGCCACAGGACGGGACTTATCGAGTGCGTTTCGCGCTCGAGCCGAGCGCTCGAGTCGCGCCCCAAATGTGGCCGGACGTCGTGATCGAGGTGGCCTCTCTGTTTCCATAACTACGCGCCGACTCTCCGGCTCATGAGCCGGCTCCGCGTCGCAAAAGACGACGGGCGAGCTCGGGCGCACGCCGTGGATGAAGGAAATCCGGTCTCGGTCGACCGCGACCGGTATCGCATTCCAGAACTGGGGCCTTCATCGTTTCGGGAATGGCCTCGGCGCCGCAGGCGACGCCGATGAGGCCGCCGGCGATGCACGCGTTGGTATCCGTGTCGCCGCCCCGGAGGAGCGTTCGCCGTATCGTCTCCTCGTAGCTCGACTCCATCAAGAGGTGCTGGAAAGCGTTGGTGAAGGCGATGCGGACGAACCCGATCTGCGAAAGGAAATCCACCGAAGCGTTCTCTCTGGCGTCTCGGAGCCAGACGCGCACTTCCTCGTTCGCGTGCGTTTCCGCCCAGCTCACCGCGCGCTCGAAAGCGCGGGAACGATCGTCGGGTCGATCCAGAAGGCTCGATATCGCGATGACGTAACAGGCCACCGCCTGACAGCAGCTCGGGTTTGGATGAGACAGGCTCGAGTCCTCGATGGCGAGACGAGCGAGTGCGTCATCCTGAAGGTTATAGCCCCAGATGCCGAGAGGTGCGCTCCTCATGAGACTGCCGTTGGCCTTCGAGCCGGAGCACTTGAGCTCGGCCGCTTGCTTCATGCACGAAGCATAGCCGTCCCTCTCGCAAACGCCGCTCCAATCGGCGTCTCGAAAGGAGCCGAGCGACTGCCATGTCGTCCTCCCGATGTCGAACGGTGACGAGTCGATCCATCGCGCGTAGGCACGAGCCACCGTCTCGATATCGAAGGCGTCGGAGTTCGCCAGTGCGTCGGCCAAACACAGGGCGAGCTCCGTGTCGTCGGTCACCTGGCCGGGAGCGAGGCGCAGGGCGCCGCCACCGGGCATGGTCATCGCGTGGTCGACCCGTCCGAGAGTAGGTGGAGGTCGGAACTCGAGCGTCCCGCCGGCCGCATCGCCAACGGCGGCTCCGAGAAGGCAACCGATCGCGCGGTCCTCGAGAGCTCGGGTATCGGGGCTCATTTGTGCCAAGTATGAGAGATGGGTCCCACCGATCCAAGTCACTCCGGTTGGTTTGCCGTCGGCGACGTGCCGGGCTAGACTCCCGTCGTCTCTGGGCTTCGAAGAAGGAGAATTCGATGAAGAGATTCGCTCTGTGGACGATTTGCCTTCTGCTCTTCGCGGGCGGCCTGGGGGCCGCCGAGCTCACCATTGGCGATGCCGCTCCCGACTTCGCACTCGAGGGCACGGATGGAAAAACTCATCGTCTGTCCGAGCTGAAGGGGCAGACGGTCGTGCTCGCCTGGTTCCCCAAAGCCTTCACCTCTGGCTGAACGGCCGAATGCAAGTCGCTCCGTGAGAGCGGCGACGAGATCCGGTCTTTCGACGTCACCTACTTCGCCGCGAGCTGCGATACGACAGCGACGAACAAAGAGTTCGCCCAGTCGCTCTCGCTCGATTATCCTCTCCTGAGCGACCCAGAGAAATCCGTTGCCGAGGCCTATGGCGTGGTGACGGCGGAGCGCGAGGTTCCGTACCGCTGGACGTTCTACATCGGCGGCGACGGTAAAATCCTCTACATCGACAAGGAAGTGAAAACCGGAACCGCGGGCGCCGACGTGGCGGCGCGCCTCAAGGCGCTGGGGGTAGCCGCGGCGAACGAGTAGAAGCGCTCTTGGAGATGAGGCGACATTCGGGTTCCGTCCGTCCATAGGGCTGGCACCACCTGCTCACACCCCGACCACCTGGAATCCAAGCGCCCGTGCCGCGGTGGCTTGAGAGCGGTCGTGGGTCCCGAAGAGGAGGCGGTCACGGCGGCGCTCCTGGTAGAGGAGACTGCTCGCAAGGTGCAGCGCGTCCAAGGTTCTCACCGCGGTCGCCATGGGAAGGCTCGCTCGATGAAGCACCGCAGGCGTGAGCCGAATGAACGCCAAGCTCTCCTCGATGCGCCGGAGCTGGTCGTGGGCCGCAGCGACGTCCTCATCGTTTAAAGCGGTCAAAAGCCTGAGTCGGTCGATCGCCCGCCGCGCCTCTACACGAAGGAGCTCGCTGGAAAAGGCCGAGCTCCATCGTCCCCACGTTTCGAGCTGCCCTGGCTCTCCAAACAGGACGCGAAGCACTGTGCTCGTGTCCAAGTAAATGTTCATCTCTGGTCGCGGCTCTCGCGAAGAAGCTCGACGACATTCACCCTTTTTCGTGGCCGGACAGGTTTGAGTTTTCTCAGCTCGCTCGCATCGCGACGCGGCTCGATGACCGAGAGGTCTTCACTATCTAGCTCCAAGGAGACGAGTCTCGCGATCGGAGTAAGCCGGTCCATCACCACGATGGTTTCCCCGCTCCTGACCTCCCTCAGGTAGGCGCTCAGCCGCGCCTTCAGCTCGGAAACTTTGACGTGCTTCATGACCATATTGTGACCACATAAGGTCTTGTTGTCAAAACGGCACGCGGTAGGTTGCGATGACTCGAGCGTCGACCGGCGGCGCTTCTTGCGCTCTCTACTGGAGACACACCGGCGAGGAGACTGGTTGGCCCTCAGCGTACGACATTCACGGAGGTCAGAGCCCCTGGTCGTCCAAGAATTCGATGATTCTTTCCTTCCAATCCGGGTTCAGGATCGCGCCGACGTGATCCACACCGGCGGCGATCCATAACTCCTTGGGGCCGGAATGGGCGTCGAAGATGCGCCGCACGACCGGCTCGGGCATGCGCGAATCTTCGCCGTCGACGATCGCGAGAAGGGGAGCGTGAATGCGTTCGGCCGCGGAGACGCAGTCGATGGCGTCGGCGTCGAAACCGGCTATGAGCTCGGCGAATCCAATCGAAAGGGGGATCCAAGGCATCCAGGACGGAAGGCCGAAAAAGATGCGGGCGTGATGGGTCACCGTGTTGCGGTAGGTGTCGTAGGGCGCTTCCGCGATGACGGCACGGACGTCGCTCTCGTCCGCCGCCGCCAGGAGAACGGCGACGGCGCCCATGGAGTGGCCCATCAGAACGTAGCCGGCGCCGCCGAGCTCGGCCTCCCGCAGGTATCGCATGGCGGCGCGCACGTCCTCACTTTCGTGACCTCCCAAGGTCGTACGGGATCCCTCGCTTCCGCCGTGGGCCCGAAGATCGAAAAGTAGCACGGTGTGGCCCCGGTCGACGAGCGGCCGAGCGTGCTCCTGATAGCTCTCGAGCGTGTCGCCGAGACCGTGAACGATCACGAATGCCGCTTGGTCGTGAGCTCCTTTTCGGAGCCACCCCCGAAGACGGAGACCCTCTGAGACGAAGGAGACGGTCTCGTAGCCCTCGGTCGGCGTCGTGGAAATGGGTGCTCGGAGGGTGCTCGTCATGGCGTAGGCCAAGGCCAGTGGAACACCGACGATCAAAGCTCCGCCGTAGAGCGCGAAACGAAGCACGATGCGTTGCAATCGTTGGCCCGCTCGCGCGGAGTGGACGGATTTTGTCGTCACCCCGCTTTAATCGACACGCAGGTCGGCAACGACGGCCCGGTGATCGGAGCCGTCGAGCGGTACGACGCGTACCGAGATCGGCTCGACTCCGGGCGATACCCAGATGTGATCGATCCGCTCCAGGGGCAAAAACGCGGGCATGGTGGCGCTCCATCCGGAACCGCGAGTGGTCCAGGCGTCGGTGAGAAAGACGCGCAGCGGATCGAGGGACGGCATCCGAGCGGGCGTGTTGAAGTCGCCTGCGAGGATGATGCCTTCGGCGCCCGTGGTCTCGGCGGCGGACCGGATGAGCGAGGCGAGCCGACCGAATTGTCCGACTCGTAATCGATAGTTCTCGAGCGGGTTCGCCTCGAGCGGGTCGACGAGCTGGAGGACGGCGGCTGGAAGCATCAGGTGGACGTTCGCCACGAGTATTTTCCTGCCCCGCACCTCCACGAGAAGGAGCTGCGGCGCGGACCAGGGGCCCACTTTTTCGGTCGGCAGGATCTCTGCGGGAAAGCGGGTGAGCGTTCCCGGATCCGGCGTCCCATACCAGTCGAACCCTTTCCACACGAGCAGGGGCTTGGAGCTTTCCTGGACTAGCACGATGTCTGGCTTCAAGGATCGTACCGCATCCGCCCACCCCACGTTTTCCGCTCCGATGTTCCACGAGACGACGCGAATCGTGTCCGCGGGGGACGAAGCCCTTGCACCCACGTGGCCGGGCCAGTCCGTCGTAGCCAGCGTGAAGCCCAGGAGAAACAGGAACGCCATCCGGCTCCGGAGGAGGGCCACGGTGGGCAGAAGGAACAGGGCCCAAATGGCCGAGGGAGCAATGGAAAGCCAGGCGCCCCAGAAAGTCCTGTCACCCACGAAGGCATAGACTCCGGTGAGGGCCGTGATGAAGAGACAAAAAGCGATCACAGACGGATTTCTTCGCGAAGACACGTGTTTGCTCACTCTCGTGACTCTTGGACGGCCGGACCGCCGTCATTAGTGGGGGGGGCAAGCTCCATCCTGCCGAACCGCCGCGAGAAAATCAACCGGATACTCGAGAGTCACTCGAGAAGAGAACCGGCTAATCGTCCGTCGGCAAAGAACCGACGGGGGAGCGAGTATTACCGGAGGCTACTCGCGGTGGTGCGTTTTGGGTTGGCGGACGAGCGGCCCCGCGGCGTCGTCTGCGTCCGCGTCGCCGATTGCGGCCTCGCACCGTCTTCTTCAGCGGTTGGAGCGGCTTGAAGAAAGAATCCGGGCGTCTCGAGCCTCCCTGGCAGATGTCGCAACTGCCGCAGACGTGCCCGGCCGGGACCCCGAAGTACTCACGCAGCAGCTGCGCGCGGCAGCGCTCGGTGGTGGCGTAGTGTGCTACCGAATCGAGCCGATTCGCGTCGCGATCGCGGAGGTGCGTGAGCCGCTGGATGAGGAGTCGGCTGTCGCGCTCGAGAGCCTCGGCTGCGACCAGCGTCTCTACGATGCCCGCGCTCGTCATCGAGACGAGGCCGGCGTCCTCGAACACCGCAACGAGCGCCTGGGCGACGCGTCGCGCTAGGCCCGCCGTTCCCGCCAGATCGGATAGGCTCGGCTCGCGGCCCTCCTCGATCCACGAGGTCAAGGTGGCGGCGAGCCGGACGAGCTGATCGGGACGGATGCGGCTCCTCGAGAGCAGGAACTCGTGGATCTGCCGGTCCTCCGGATCGTAGAGAAGCACGCAATGGGCAGAGTTGCCATCGCGGCCCGCCCGTCCCGCCTCCTGAACGTACTGTTCCAGCGAGGCGGGTGTCTGATAATGCATGATGTAGCGAATGTCGGGCTTATCGATGCCGAGGCCGAAGGCGCTCGTCGCCACCATGATCACCCGACGGCCGCGACGCATGAAGAGCTCTTGTTGCTCCCGCCGCTGCTTACCGGTCATCTTCCCGTGGTATCGCTGCACTGGAATGCGCAGCTTGCCGAGCGCTCCATAGACAGCATCGACGTCCCGGGTCGTCGAGCAATAGATGATGCCGGGTCGTCCGAGACGGAGCACCAGACGGCCCAGCGCCCGGAGTCGGGCGGCACCGCTGCATGGGATCACGTCGAACCGCAGGTTGGGTCGATCGGGACTCTCGGCGACGATCAGCGGATCTTTCAGATTCAAGATGCGAACGAGATCCTTGCGAACCGCTTCGGTCGCCGTGGCCGTAAGCCCAAGCGTCGCGGTCGCGCCATAGCGGCCGAGGACTTCACCGAGTCGGAGATAGGCGGGACGAAAATCGTGTCCCCACTCCGAGGAGGCGTGGGCTTCGTCCACGGCCACCAGCGAGATGCCGCCCTTCAGTGCCTTACTCACTTCATCCGAAGCAAGAGTTTCCGGCGTGGTCATCACGAGCAGCGAGCCACCGCGGCTGAGGCGTTCGAGCGCCTCTCGGCGAGCTTTGCCGCGAACGGTGCTGTCGAGTCGAACCGTGGGGATCTCGCGGGCGATTAGCTTCTCGTACTGGTCTTGGAGGAGGGCCAGCAGGGGAGATACGACCACCACGGGCGCCTTCAGGAGCATCGACGGGACCTGGTAGCATGCCGACTTCCCGAATCCCGTCGGCAGAACGGCGAGCGCATCCTTGTGTTTCAAGACGTGCTCGATGATGCGAGTTTGCTGCGGCCTCAGTACTTCGATGCCGAGGCGGTGTGCCGCTCGCTCGATCGCCGAAGAGGGAACGTCCCTTCGCCGCGGGGATCGGGGTGGCTTTCTTGTGCCGTGACCGTCCACTCGAGCGCGGCCGCGCCTGCGTCGCCGCCCGGTCCGTCGACCCATCCCAACCGATTCCTTGGCCATCGACTCACCATGCTCCTTTTTGAAGAGCGACGTCATCGCGCCTCCCTATATCGCTCGGAATGGAGCCGAACGCGACGAACCTCGGCGGCCACTCTAGTGTTCAATGCCGTGGCGGTACCCGTGATCGACCAGCCGCCACGGCTCGGCCGTTGCAGCGCTGCGCGCCGATCTCGCGGCAGACGTTTTGGCCACCGCTCGGCAGGCTGGGTCGTACCTTTTTCATCAGCCTGCCAAGCGAACGTCACACCAGCGCGTGCTTCAACGGTGCCCGCGCATCGAGCCTTCGAACTCCCTCATCGAGGGCCATCTCGTAGGCCGCGTGATACTCCTCTTCAGTGATGCGGCGGTGGATCTCGGGGTAGCGGTCCGTCTTGTACGCTGGGTAGTACTGGTCCATCAAGTTCACGTAGATATCGGCCGAGATTTCACGTACCAGGAAGCGCATCACGTCGCGGGTCCCGGCAACGCCCCCAGGCATCACCAGATGACGAACGAGGACCCCGCGTTTGGCTAGACCGAGATCATCGAAGACGAGATCGCCCACCTGGCGGTGCATCTCCCTCAGCCCTTCGCGCACGGCGTCGGGGTAGTTGTCGGCCTTCGAGTAACGCTTCGCCATCTCCGGATCCCAATATTTGAAATCCGGCATGTAGATATCGACGATGCCGTCCAGGAGGCGAAGGCTCTCGAGCGAATCGTATCCGCTCGTATTGTATACGATGGGGAGCCTCAGGCCCCCATCGATGGCGAAAGGAAGCGCCTCGACGATCTGGGGCACCACGTGCTCGGGCGTGACGAAGTTGATGTTGTGACAGCCCACCAGCTGCAGCTCGAGCATCATCGCCGCCAGCTCTTCGGGGCGGACTTCCTTGCCCGCGGGCTTCTGGCTGATGTCGTAGTTCTGGCAGAAAACGCACTTGAGGTTGCAGTCGGCGAAGAAGATGGTGCCCGACCCGCGGAAGCCGCGCAGGCAATCCTCCTCCCCGAAATGCGGAAAGTGACTCGCGACGATGGCGTAGCGGCCGGTCCGGCAAACCGCCCTTTCCTCTGAGAGGCGGTCGACGTCGCAGTCGCGCGGACACACGCGGCAGGATTTCAGCATCTCCAGGCCCCGCTCGACACGACGGCGGAGCTCGCCGCTTGCGTGGCATTCGAGATAGGCCGGAGTGAATTCCATTGTCTATTCTACTTTCTGGTCTTCCCGCTGAATCAATACTCGGAAACGCTCCTCGTCTCGCAGGCTCTCCAATGCGGGCTCGACGCGGGCCCGCGCGACGGTGAGGCTCGGCCGTGATGCGGCTGCCTTTTCGAGAGACTCGAGGGCGTTATCGACGTCCCCGCGAAGCGCGTAGGCGCAGGCGGCGTAGTATCGTGTGAATGGATCGTCAGCGCCCGTCCGAACTCGACGCTCGAAGGCCTCGGTCGCCAGATCGAGGGCGGCACGCCCGGAAGGGACGTCTCCCGAGCGGAGGTATGCCTCTCCGATTCGCTGATGGAGCTCGATGAACACGCGCCCCCGGAGGGCGTGGTTCATTCGGGTGAGAAAGTCGCGCTCCTTATCGAACTGGTGAACGGCTTCCGGGTAACGGCCCTGTAGTGCGAAGACCTGCCCGAGCCGCATGTACGCGCCAACGATGACCTGGCCTTCCCGCCCCGACAGAAACTCTTCCTGCAGGACGACGGCCCGCCACGCCGCCGCCTCGGCCCGAGTGGTGTCGCCGAGAAGCGCCGTACAGTGTGCGAGCTGGAGCGCAGCCCACCCGGATTGCGGGTCCATATGGAGCGCCTTCTCGAAAAACTCGGCGGCTCGGGTGAAGTCGCCGCGGCCGATGAAGTGGATGCGGCCGAGCGTCTGATAAGCGGAAGCCGCCGAGGGATCCAGCGCGAGCGCGCGCTCGACAGCCGCCACCGCCTCGTCCTCACGACAAAGCGAGAGGAGAACGGCGGCGCGGGCGCGATGGGCCTGAACGAACGTGGGGCGTAGCGCTAGAGCGCGATCCAGGCTCGAGAGAGCGCGCCCAGAGAGATCCGGCATGCTGAGATACTCCGCCTTGAGGTCGTAGGCCACGCCTTGCTGGGCGTGGGCGCTGGCGTAGTCGGGGTCGAGGGCGACGGCGCGCTCGAAGTACAGAATGGCGCGATCCAGGGCGTCGAGACTCTCGGCGCGCAGGTTGATGAGCCCTTTGGAGAAGGCCTCATAGGCCTCGACGGAATGGGTCTCGTACAGGTCGCGCACTTTCTCGGAGCTTCCGGGGAAACGGAGCTTGAGACCGGCGGAGAGCTCTCCCACCAAACGGTCCTGAAGCTCGAAGATCTCGGCCATTCGCCCGTCGACCATGAGGCTCTGGACGGAAGTCTCGGTCGAGATCTCGCTGACCCGCGCCGTCACGCGCACCCGTTCATCCATTCGCTGGTAGCCACCACTCACGACGAGCTCGATTCCCAGCTCGCGTCCGATTCGGGCGGCGAAGGCCTCCTCGTTTCCCTCGGGAGCGCCGATCTTGCGAAGGATCTCGACGACGCGGCCTCGCGACACGACGGAGAGTCCGCCCACGCTCGAGAGTCCGGCAGTCAGGGATTCGGCGATTCCCGTCCCCAGCCAGTCGTCCTCGCGTTTTCCGGTGATGTTGGTGAAGGTGGTGACGGCGATGCTCGGCGTATCGGCCGGGGCCGTGGCCTCGCGCCCGGCAAGAAGAGCGCTCAGGTCATGCGACACCGCGCCCATGTCCGGGTGGCGTTTGCCTCGTTCCTTCTCCAGCATGCGGAGCACGACCCGGCCAAGCTCGCGGGCCAGGGGACCCTCGAGGCGAAGGAGGGGAGGGGGAGCATCGCGCAAAATCGCTTCCATCAACTCCACGGCGTTTCGTCCCTCGAAGGGCCGGCATCCTTCCAGGAGCTCGTACAGCAAGACTCCGAGGGAGAAGACGTCGCTTCGCGCATCCAACGTTCCGCCTCGCAGCTGCTCCGGCGACATGTAGGCGAGGGTTCCCATCACGGCGCCCGGCTCTTTCAGCAGGTGGTGAGGCCCGCTCCAGGTGGCGGTATCCTCGCCTCCCAAGGGCTGGTACCTCGCGAGACCGAAGTCGAGCACCTTCACGAAACCGCGGTCGGTCAACATGACGTTTCCCGGTTTGATGTCGCGGTGCACGATCCCCCGCCCGTGCGCCTCGGCGAGCGCTTCGGCGATCTGGCGGACGATGCCCAGAATCTCCAAGATGTCGAGCGGCCGCTCGGAGGACAGCTCCGCGAGAGTCCGCCCCGGGACGTACTCCATGGCGATGAAGCCACGGCGGAGGCCTTCTCGCTCGATCTCGCCAATCTCGTAAACGACCGCGATATTGGGATGGGTGAGGGAGGAAGCCACCCGCGCCTCACGAACGAGCCGAGCCGCTGCCGCCTCGTCCTCATCGGTGCCCGCGCGCAGCATCTTCAGTGCGACGGGCCGGTGCAGGCGCGTATCTTCCGCGAGATATACGACACCCATCGAGCCCGCACCGAGCTCGTCCTTCACTCGGTAATGCCCAATCGTCTCGCCGAGCATGTTCCGGCCATCATACGGCGCGGCTCGAGCCTCGTCCATGAGGGACACGGAAGCCTCCCCCGCGAGGAATTGAAGCGAGCCGCGGTTGCTTACTGGGTCTCGCCGGACGGCTCGAAGGAGATGAGCCAGACGTCCGACTCCGTGGTCGTCATCACGTAGTAGAGGGTTCGATTGTCTTTCGAGAGGGCAGGCATTTCCGCCGAGCCAGCCGGGAGGCTCAGCACCTCGCGGTGCTCTCGACTGATTCGGTCCACGACGAAGATCTTGTGGTCTTGCAGATAGCGTTGCTTTTCGGTGGAAGGGCTCTGTCCCATGAACAGGAGGTGCCTGCCGTCGGCGGCCCATACGGGAAACCATCCGAAGTCCGTGAGCCTCTCGTACTCGCCCGTCGCTAGCTCCCAGGTGGCAATGCCGGCGCGAAGGCCGGCGCTGGTGAAGATGTGACCGGCGATGCGCTCTCCGTCGGGGGACCAATCCATTGGGACGAACTTGTTGCCCGTCTCCGAGTACGGCGGCAGCTCCTCGGGTTCTTGTTCGTCCCACTCCTTGTCGACGTCGACGATGAATCCCGAGGTCGACGGGTAGCTGAAACCTATGCGCTTGCCGTCCGGCGACCAGAATGGGTATCGAAGGTTCTGTCCTGGAATGTCGGTGATCTGCCGAAGATCCGTCCCGTCGGCTCGGATCGTCCAGATCTCGTAGCTTCCCCCCCGGTTTGAATAGAACGCGATTCGAGAACCGTCGGGAGAAAAGCGCGCCTGCCGGTCACGATGAGGATCGTCGGTTAGCTGACGCCAAGAGCTCCCGTCTTTGTTACCAAGGAGGAGGTCCTCTTGCTGAGAGCCGCTTCTGGTGAAGACGATCGATGCGCCATCGGGGGATGGCGACGGCGCATCGATTTGACGGAGATCACGATAGACGGGGCGTGGGTCGCTCACGGGAACCAGCGTCTTCGGGTCGAGATCGACCGCGAACATCCGATGCTCGATCGACGAGGACGCGAACGCCATTCGCCGCCCGCTCTCCGATATGGAGATGTGGCTAGCGAATGAGGCTGGGGTAGTGAGCGGCTCGAAGTCGCCTCTGCGCTCGCCCGACGAGGAATCGATCGGCACGCGCCACAGGTTCATGCTCCCGCCGCGGTCGCTGGCGAAATAGAGCTGGTTTGAAATAGGCGAAAAGACGGGATTCCAGTCGACGGCGGCGTCTTCTGTCAGGGTGCGGGGCTCGCCACCCGCTGCGGGGACCGTCCAGAGATCTCGCCGTCCGGTCCCTTCGACGAGGCCCCAGTAGGCGATGCGCTTTCCGTCCGCGGACCAGCTTGGTTGGACCGCGTCCCCGGTGCCGAGTTGTCGTGTTTTGCCATTCGCAAGCTCAACGATCCACAGCTCGCTCGTCGTCGGCCGGTCGAACGGATGGCGCGAAATCGGCTCGGTGGCAAAAACGATCGCTGTTCCGTCGTGCGACCATGCCGGGTTCCACCCGAAGTCCGTCAACCTCCGAACGAACTCTCCCGTCGCCCCCATGAGGAAGATACCGCCGCCGTCGCGGGTCGAGCAGAAGGCAAGGGACTCGCCGTCGGGTGAGAACGCGGGTTGCGTCTCGTCGTCGGGAGAATCTTCGGTCAAGTTGATGGGGCGCTGGCCCTCGGCCCGGAGAAGATAAATATCCCAGTTGCCCGACGCGGGGCTGGCGTAGGCGAGGAAGCGACCGTCGGGGGAGATCGAGGGAAACGTCTCCTCGCCGGGGCTCGAAGTGAGCTGCGTAAACGATGGTTGCCGCACCGGCGGAGACTCTCGGGCTCGAAGAGTGAAATAGCCCACGATGAAGAGCAGTGCAGCAAGTCCCGCGGCAGCGGCAATGGGCAGAAACGAGCGCTCCCGGGGCGCGGCGGCCACGCCGAACAGCCGCCGGGAGTCGAGCTCGTACTGGAGCTCCTCGAGCTCGGTTCGAAGGTCGATGGCGGTCTGGTAGCGCCGCTTGGCGTCCTTGGCGAGGCAGCGCTTGATGATCCGCGAGAGCTCGCGGGGAATTCGATGGTTCAGCTCGGTGACGTCGGTCGGGTTGTCTCTCAAGATCGACGAGATCATCGAAGCCGGCGAATCGCCACGAAAAGGCAGGCGCGCCGTGGCCATCTCGTAGAGAATCACCCCGAGGGAGAAGAGATCGGTGCGGTGATCGATCTCGCGTCCTTCCGCCTGCTCCGGTGACATATGGGAAACCGTTCCCACGATGAGTCCGGCGTGCGTCGCCGTCTCCTTGGAGGTGGTCGTCAGCTCCGAAGGCTTCAGTTTCGCCAGACCGAAGTCGAGCACTTTCACCCGGCCGTCCTCTCCGATCATGACGTTGCCCGGCTTTAGATCCCGGTGAACGATACCCTGGTCGTGGGCCGCTGCAAGCGCGTCGGCGATCGCGACGGCGATCTCCAGGAGCTTGTTCAGGACCATGCCGCCTTTCGGAATAAGCTCCCCCAGGGTCTTTCCGCGAACCAGCTCCATAGTGATGAAGTGGACGCCCTGCGTCTCCTCGAAGGAATAGAGATGGACGATGTTGGGGTGGTTGAGAGCGGCGATGGCTTTCGCCTCGCGCTCGAACCGTTTTCGGTGCTCGGCCGAGTCCATCTCCGGAGGCAGCACCTTGAAAGCCACGCTGCGTCCGAGCTTGGTGTCCTCGGCGACGTAGACGTGACCCATGCCTCCGGTGCCGAGCGAGCTGACGATCGTGTAGGGACCCACCCGGTCTCCGGCGCTGAACACCTCGGAAGCGGCGAGTCCCAGAGCACCGGCGACGTCCTCCCAGAGAGGCCCGGTCATTGCCCCCTCCGGCCGCAGCACGTCGTCTTCGCCCTCGGCCAGTCGGAGCAGCTTTCGCACTTCCTGTTCGAGATCCTCGTCGCCGCGACAAGCCTGGCGCAGCCACTCGACCCGGTCCTCGGTCGGGCGATCGAGAGCTTCATCGAGAATGGCATCGACCGCGGCCCAGCGGTCCCGTTGGACCGATCCCGGTTCGAGGAACGCCAGCACGTTGGCAACGAACGGCTGCCAGGCTGCCTCTTGTTCCAGAACGACATGATTCCGGCTTTCCAGAACGACGAAGCGGGCGTTCGGGATTTCGGCCGCGAGCCGCTGACCCTCGCGGTACGGAACGACCTCGTCGTGCCGACAGTGGAGGACGAGCGTCGGTGCCTGGACTTTTGGCAAGAGGGAAGTGATGTCGATCGCTCCCGTCGCCTCTCGGATCCGAACGGCGTTTTCCGGCGAAGTCGTGATTCGCTGAAGGTCGTTGAACCACTGAGCCTGCTCCTCCGTTGCCTCGGGCACGAAGAGCGAGGTGAAGACCTGTCGGAACGCCGGGTTTTCCTTGCCCCAGCCCTGACGCATGAGCGTCTGAAGCGCCGTGCCGCGCTCTTTCTCTTCGCCTCCACCGCGCTTGGCCCAGCCTTCGGCGTAGCCGCCATGGAGAACGAGATGGCTCACGCGCTCCGGATTTCGAACCGCATAGGCGATCGAGACCGCGCAACCCTGTGAGATGCCGAGGAGTGCGAATCGCTCGAGCCCCATCGCATCCACCACCGACTCCAGATCGCTGACGAACGCCTCGAAGGAGATGTCTTCGACGTCCCAGTCGGAAAGCCCGGTGCCGCGCTCGTCGTAGCGAACCAGACGATGGTTTGCAGACAGCGCCCCGAGCAAGCCTCGCCACACCGGGCTCTCCCAGTCGAACTCCAGATGGTTGAGCCAGTTGGCGGTCTTCACCACCGTCGGGCCCTGTCCGACCGCGGCGTAGGCGATGCGCACTCCATCTCGGGTCGTGCAGAACCGGGTCTTCTGATTTGCGGATGTGGGGCGCGACACAATCACCTCTGACTATAACCGACCGCGCGCAGTCGCTCCAAGACGTCGCGTGCCGTTTTCGACTCTCGACGGGGCACTGAATAGTCTAAAGTGCTCAGTGCGGTGGCGGGACCCGCGATTGATCGTGCCGCCACGGCTCGGGCTGCTTACGGCGCGGCAATTATTCGCACCTTGTGCTCACATCTCATACCCACGAAGCAGCCCGATGCGGACGATTGCGCCGGGCTCGCTCCGCTCGCGCAGGCTGCACTGTACTTTTTCATCCGAGATAGGACGCCAGGTGGGCGCTCAGATCGCGCGCATCGTCGCCCGCCCCATCGATGAGACTCGACTTGCGGCGTCGGAGAAACGGCATGCCCATCAGGTACATTCCAGGAGCTTCGACGACACCCCCGTCGTGACGGATGCGGCCTTTGCGATCGAAGACCGGCACCTCGAGCCACGATGTGTCGGGGCGAAATCCGGTCGCCCAGATGATGGTCCGGATCGAGCCGCCCCCAAGGTCGAGGTCCAGGGGTGGAGAGGCTTCGACTGCGGTCGGCTCGAAACGGTGCGGTGGATTGGACTCGTCGTCGAGTCCGGTTTGCTCAGCCCATTGATCGATCCGATCGAGCAGCCGGTTCATCTTGAGGTCCGCGAGGGCGCATTGATTTCGCAAGGATCCCGATAACTGCGCCTTGCCGTTGTTGATGCCGGCGAGTCGCCCGACGAGCTTGACGCCGACCCGGCTCAGCGAGTTGAGATCGACCGATCGACGCTCAGGGGTGCCCGCGAGCTGCATCGACGGAACGTTTCGGGCGCGCACGATGTCATCGACTTCGTCGTAGCGATCGTCGAGCACACCGGCTGCGTCCATCCACCACTCGATGTCCCGTCCCCGGTAGACGCGAGGAGCGCGAACGTGCTCGCCCACCGCGAGCGTCACCGGCCGGCCAGAGAGCTGAATCTCCTCGGCAATCTGGGTGCCGGTGGCCGAGGCACCGACGACGAGAACGCCACCTTCCTCGAGCTGGCTCGGGTTGCGGTACTGCAAGGGTGTAAGCGTATCGATCGCGCGGGGCACCGCGTCGGCGAGGGCGGGAACGTTCGAAAGGTTGCACGCCCCGGTTGCCAGCACGACGGTCCGGCACTGCCAGTTTCCCTGAGTGGTGGCCACCTGGTAACCGTCGCCGTTGCTGCGCACCGAAATCACCTCGGTGTGGCTGTGAAGCGGGGCCGCGATCACGTCCGCATAGCGCTCGATGAACACAACCGTCTCTGGCACAGTGCGGTAGCCGTCGGGGTCGTCGCCCTCGTAGCCGTGGCCGGGTAGCCGGCTCTGCCAGTTGGGCGTGAGGAGCCTCAGGGAATCCCAACGCTCGGTCTTCCACGAGTTCGCCACCTCGCCGCGCTCGAGGACGACGTGATCGATCGAGCGCTCGCTGAGGCACCGGCTCATGGCCAGCCCGGCGTGGCCCGCCCCTATGATGACCGTGGTGATTCGCAGATTCTCAGCTGACCTCGACGGTTACGTTCGTCGGGTTGGTGACGATGTCATAGACGGCCGAGCGCTTTTGCGACTGGGCGACGATGGCCCGGATCTCGTCGGGTGTCGCGTCGGCGTCGATTTCGTAGGTTACCTTGATGCCGTCGAAGCCATTGCGGACATCGCTGTCGATGCCGAGGATGCCCTGTATGTCCATCCCGGCCTCGAGCGTCGCCGAGACCGAACGCAGCTGAATCTCTCGCATTTGCGCGACCGATGCGACGCCCGCCGTGAGGCAGCTCGCGAGGCCGGCGAGGACGAGCTCGACGGGGGTGGCTCCGTGGTCTTCGGATGCGAAAACCTCGGGATGGTCGGCGTCGAACGTGAACTCCGATTTGTGCTTCTGCTCGTCGCCGAGACCGAAGAAAGTCTTGATGGTGGAACGGCTGTGAGTCCCGTAGATCCACTTGCAGGTCGCCCGCCATTGGAACTGGGCAGCTTCCGGGGCTTTCTTCAGCGCTTCGCGCGCGTCGAGTAGAGCCTGGACGTTGACCCCGTTATCGATTGGTGTTTTCGCGGTAGCCATGAGCTTGCTCCTTGTATGTTGTCGGAAAAGGTGAGTTTGCCTTTCGGACAGCACAGTATACCGATTTCGAGCATCTACTACTCAGTGCCGTGGCGGGCCCCCTGGTCGATCGAGCCGCCACGGCTCGGGCTGCTTACGACGCGGCAGGCGCGCCGGGCTCGCTCCGCTCGCGCAGGGTGGGCTGAGTCTTCCATCACCCTGCTAAACACGCGTTAGAGGCTCTCGGAGGCCGGCTTGCCGAAAACCCTCTCGCCGGAGTCGGCAGGCATCGCACTCCCCGCACGGCTGTCCCTGGGCCGAAGGGTCGTAACAGGAGCTCGTAAGGGAGTAGTCGACGCCCAAGCTCGTGCCGAGACGAATGATTTCCGATTTCGAGAGGCGGAGGAGGGGAGTACGGATTCGGAATTGCCCCCGCTTCTCCACGCCGGCCTTCGTCGCCAGATTGGCCATGCGCTCGAACGCCTCGATGTACTCGGGCCGGCAGTCGGGATACCCGCTGTAATCGAGCGCGTTGACTCCGATAAAGATGTCGAAAGCTCCGAGAGCCTCCGCCCAGGCGAGAGCCAGGGAAAGAAAGACCGTATTCCGCGCGGGAACATACGTCACGGGAATCCCTCGGCCGATGTCGGAGGCCGGACGCCGTTTGGGTACGGGAATGTCAGAGGTCAGAGCGGAGCCACCAAATTTTGCCAGGTCGACGTCGACGACCAGGTGCAGATCGACGCCGATATCGCCCGCCACGCGCCCCGCAGCTTCGAGCTCGTACTGGTTTCGCTGTCCGTAGCGAAGGCTCAGGGCGAATCGCCGGTAGCCCTCGGACTTCGCGACGGCAAGCGCGGTCGCGGAATCGAGGCCTCCGCTCAGCAGAATCACCGCGGCTCGCTCGTCGTTCATCTGGCTTCGCGGCCGACTCTTTTCATCCTCTTCCGATGAAGGGCATTTTCGTCGCCATTACCGTCATGAACTGCACGTTGGCTTCGAGGGGAAGGCTCGCCATGTAGAGGACGGCCTTTGCGATCTCTTCCACGTCGATCATGGGCTCGGTCATGATGCTTCCGTCCGCTTGAGGCACTCCCCTCGCCATTCGCTCGGCAAGCTCCGTTCTCGCGTTCCCCACGTCGATCTGACCACAGGCGATGTCGTACTTCCGCCCATCGAGCGACGTGGACCGGGTGAGACCCGTGACGGCGTGCTTGGTCGCGGTGTAGGCGGCCGAGTCTGGCCGCGGGACGTACGCCGAGATGGAGCCGTTATTGATGATGCGCCCCCCTCGAGGACTCTGGCTCTTCATGAGCCTGAACGCCTGCTGCGTGCAGAGAAACACACCGGTGAGGTTCGTCGCCACAACGGCCTGCCACTCGTCGAAGCCAAGCTCCTCGAGAGGAACCGAAGGGACGTTAATCCCGGCATTGTTGAAAAGGAGGTCGAGCCGGCCGTAGGTCTCGAACGTCCTGCGGAAAAGCTCAGCAACAGAGACCGGGTCCCGTACGTCGCTGCAGATGGGGAGCGCGTCGCGACCGCGTTCGCCCGCGTCGGCCACGACGTTTTCCAGAGGTGATGCGCGGCGCCCCGCGAGCACGACGCGATATCCCTCTCGCAGCAATGCCAGCGCCGTAGCCCGACCGATTCCCGTCCCCGCACCGGTGACGAGGGCGACCCTATTGCGTTCCTTCATTTCGCTAATTTATCTTTCCAAGTATAAGCAAAGGCAAATCAGCACCGCCCAAAGGTATTGCGTACCGTATGCAATCGATCCGGTTCCTCCAACTGGATGGATTCTCGATCCGGCACGCCGAATGGATTCGCTGACCTCATTCGTGGGTCTTGTCTATAACAATAGGTAAAATAAGGACTTAGTCTTTCAATGGGAAGGTTGGCTTTTTTGAAAAATTGAGGCATGACAATTGCTACTTCTGATATGTCAGCTCTTACCCAGGAGGGATGCCAATATGAAGATGTCTGGCAGGTTCTTGACTTGCCTGTTGGTCGTACTCGCGGTCGTCGCAGGCGCGGCTACCGCTCAGGAGCTGCGCGGCCGTATCGACGGAGTGGTGACGGACAACACGGGAGGGGTCCTCCCCGGCGTCACCGTTACCGTCTCGGGTCCCGCTCTCATTCAGCCACAGGTCGCGGTGACCGGATCTGACGGCAGCTATCGGTTCCCGGCTCTTCCCACCGGCCTGTACACGCTGGTTTACGAGCTTCCTGGTTTTCAGACCGTTCGGCGCGAGGAAATCCGGGTCGGTCTGGCCACGACCGTAACCATCAACATTCAGATGCCTCTCGCCGGGGTCGAAGAGACCTTGACCATCACCGGGGAATCTCCGGTCGTGGATGTGAAGAACACCAACATCGGGACGAGCTTCACCAAGGAGCTCATGCAGGACATTCCCAACGCCCGCGACATCTGGGCGGCGATGGCTCAGGCGCCGGGATTCCACATGAACTCTTATGACGTCGGAGGGTCGCACACCGGAACCCAGACGGGTTACTCCACTTACGGATTCGAGGGCCAGAACAAGACGCTCCTCGAGGGCATCAACGTCACCGAGGGACAGGACGCGAACGCGGGCTACTTCGACTTCGGAAGCTTCGAGGAGTTCTCCATCGGAGGCGCGGGGAACATGGGCGAACAGACCGGCCCCGGGGCTTTCTTGAACCTGACGGTGAAATCGGGCGGGGACAGCTTCTCCGCGAACGTCTACTACGACTACGAGGGGGATAGCACGATCTCGAACAACGTGCCTCCCGAGCTCGCGGGAGGTGGCGGAGTTCAGGACGGCTACGTCTCGCCTCCCGACGGCATCACCCGCGGAAATCAGATCACCAAGCAGTACGACTTCAACGTCAATGGCGGCGGTCCGATCGTCAAAGGCAAAGCGTGGTTCTTCGCCGGCTACCGAGACAACAACCAGTACAAGGTGATCACCGGACTTCCCAACGAGGAGGCCCAGAGCCAGCTGAAAAACTATACGGTGAAGGGCACGTACCAGATCGACGCGCGAAACCAGATCATCGGCTTTTTCAACCAGAGGACGAAGCTCCAGCCCCTACGGGAGCTGTCGCTTGCCGTTCCCACGGAGACCGCCTGGTTTCAGAGCTCCAAAAACCGCCCGATGAAGGTGGAGTGGACCAGCGTACCCAACGAGCAGATTTTCCTGGATTTCCAGTATGCTTATTGGGGCAACTACTTCCCACTGTTCCCGAGCTCGACGCAGAGTTTGTCGACCGAGGGCGTTCCCGTCGGGCGGGTGGATCTCGCGACCGAGCAGCATTCCGGCGCGCAGTCCTATTACCACGACCGCACGACGCTCAAACCGCAGTTCTCTGGAAGCGTGTCGTACTTCAAGGACGACTGGGGCGGAAGCCATAGTTTCAAGTTCGGTACAGAGATCCAGAGGGAACAACGGAAGTTCCTCCGGTTCCAGCCGGAGAACATCTGGTACCGCGACCGCAACGGTCTCCCCGAAGAGGTTTGGATCTACAACACGCCTAACGAGGGGATCAACGATACGTTCGGAACGGCGTTCTACGCCCAGGACTCTTGGACGTTCAATAGCCGGCTCACTCTGAACCTCGGTGTGCGTTTCGACCGCTATTCGATTAGCTGGCCGGAGCAGAGCTTCACGCCGGAGCAGGGCGACTTCTTCGCGCCGGTCACGACGCCATCGACCGATGTGGCGACGCTCACCTCGATCGGGCCTCGCCTCGGGTTCGCCTACGATTTGACCGGGCAGGGAAAGACGGTGGTGAAGGGATTCTGGGGCCGGTTCTACTTCAACCCCTCCACCGACATCGGCTCTCTCGAGAACCCGGTGGGTGAGGCGGAGCGCCAGTACCGGTTCACGGATCTGAACGGGAACCTCCTTCTCGATCCCGGGCCCGATGGCTCTCTCGCGAGCTCGCCCGAGCTCGGAGCTCTTCTGCGAACGCGAGGCGGAGCGGGGTTCGTGCGGGTCGACCGCGCCCTCGAGAATGCGTTCGGGGACGAGGCTTCCTTCCACGTCGAGCACGAGCTTCGCGAGAATTTTTCGGTTCGAGGCTCGTACGTGTACAAGAACCGTCGAAACGGCTGGGGCGAGGTGGACCTCGCTCGCTACAATGAGTACTCGATCCCCTTCAACTACAACGACGCCGGCGCCGACAACATTCGTGGGACGGCAGACGATCAAGTCATCGAGCTCCTCGATCGCCCGGCCGGCATCGGCAGCGACCGAACCCTGACGAATCCGGGAAACATCGAGGGAATGCCGGACAACTCGGGCAACTACCACACGTTCGAGATCGGGGTCAACAAGCGATTCAGTGAGAAATGGCTCCTCCTGACGTCTTACGAGCACAGCTGGCTCACCGACTGGCTGCGGGCCGCTAGCTCGACCAGCGGTCTCGGAGTCCTCAGATCGCTGAGACCGACGCTCACTACCTGGCTCTGGCGGCCGAACCAGCGCTACCTCGGGCAGGGGGAAACGACGTTCTGGAACTACAAGCTCGTGGGACGTTACATATTCCCCTACGAGGTTGGTGTGAGCGCGTCCTTCAAGCTCCAGAGTGGCTATAACTACGCCCGCGAGCTCAGCGTGAACCTTCCGAATGCTGGGGCGGAGTTGATTCCCGCCGAGGCGTTCAATGCGAATCGGGCGCCTAACGTGGGGATCCTCGATCTCCGCTTCGAGAAATCGTTTGCTCTCGGAGCGCCGGGACGGGTGACCGGCATGGTGGACGTCTTCAACCTGACCAACTCGGGTGTCGTCACGAACGCTCGCAACCGCTCGGGAAGCCGCTATCACGAAGTGATCGCACTTCTCGATCCGCGGATCGTGCGGTTCGGCGTCCGCTGGGAGTTCTAAAACCAGAGCGGACTCTCGAAAGAACATGAAAACCCCCGGGGCAACCCCGGGGGTTTTTTGTTGTCTTTTCGGGTATCGTCGTCGACGCGAGCCGGAACCTCACTCGTTCACGCGGTAGATGAGCCTTCCGGCCCGGATCGTGTATCGGACGGCCGCGAGCGTTCGAATGTCCTCGGAAGGATCGCCCTCGAGGACGACGAGATCCGCGTCCTGGCCTCGGGCGATGCGCCCCCCTTGCCCGGCGCCGAATCGCTCCGCTGGTGTCGTCGTCTGAGAAGCAAGAATCTGGCGAAAGCTCATTCCCGCTTCAGCCATCAAGACGTATTCCTCGACGGGATCGGGATCCACGGCGCCCAGATCGGTTCCGAACAGAACCGTCCCTCCCTTGGCGAGCCATGCGCGCACCTGGCCGAGGGCCGTTTCGACGAGCTGTTCCTGAACCGAGATGCGGTCGTGGCGCATTGCGGACTTCCAAAGGGTAAGAGTCGGCGTGAGCGCCACCAGGCGCGCTTTCATCGCCTCGACCGTCGTCTCCTCCCACGGACCGGAACGGGGTGTGGTGTGAGCGACGACGTCGGCGCCGGCTCGAACGGAGGCGAGAATATCCGCGCCGGTGTTTGGATGAACGAAGACGGGCTTGCCCGCACGATGCGCTTCGCGAACCGCGGCCTCGATGGCGCTCTCGGGAAATGGCGCATTGGGAGGTGGAGGAGTCTGGAGATGAACTTTGATCGCATCGACGCCCTCGTCGAGAAGTCTTCTCGCCGCCGTCGCGGCCTGGGCGGCGTCGACGATCTCCGGAGCGGGAAACGCCATGAAGCCCAGGATGCTGAGGATTCTCTCTGCTGGGATGGCGCCGGGCGCCACCAAGGCCTCGCCGGTCGAGCGAATTCGCGGTCCCGCTACTTCTCCCGACTCGATGCGATCGCGGAGTCGCCGCGTGTTCTCCCACATGGATCCGATGTCGAAGACGCTGGTGAACCCGTAGCGCACGAACGTGTCCGAAAGCTGTCGTTCGAGCTCCGCCGCGGGCATGGTCGCGGCAGCCGCCCACTTTCTTTCGAACAGGTGCACGTGGCTGTTCCAGAACCCTGCGGTAACGACGAGGCCAGAACAGTCGAGCGTCGGAGTCGTCGGTGGGAGCTGCACGGAGGCGCGACGACCTACTTCGACGACCTTGCCGCTTTGGATGAGCACGGTACCGTCGGAGATGGGCTCTTCGGCGGGACTGACGTAGATCGTTCCTCCCACGAGCGCCAGATCGTCGTTGTGGTTTCTGGGGTTTTGTCGGGAAAACGCAGTCGTCATAAGAGAGGGAGCGATTGCTGAAGCAAGCATTGTAATCAGCGGAGCAGAAGTACGCATCCCGGCGATTCTAACGTCTGTCCGGAGTCGTCAGGAGTCGCTCAGCAGGCTGATGAAAAAGTACGACCCAGCCTGCCGAGCGGTGGCCAAAACGTCTGCCGCGAGATCGGCGCGAAGCGCCGCGAAGGCCGAGCCGTGGCGGCCGGTCGATCGCGGGTCCCGCCACGGCATTGAGTACAGTGGAGAAGCACGCCGGGGAGCGGTTAGGCTTTGTCGATGGACGATGCACGCCTGCCGGCGGCAAGGCCTGGCTTGAGCTCGCCGCTTCTTCGCGCCCTAAGGCACCGGAACTACCGCCTGTTCTTCGTCGGACAGGGGATTTCCCTCGTCGGCACGTGGCTGAGCCGAGCCGCCACGAGCTGGCTGGTCTATCGTCTGACGGACTCGGCACTCCTTCTCGGCGTTCTGGGCTTCGCCGGCCAGATTCCGATGTTCTTCCTGGCGCCCCTCGGTGGTGCCCTCGTCGATCGCTGGGACCGCCGCCGCATTCTGATCGCCACCCAGGTCCTTTCCATGCTGCAGTCGTTCACTCTCGCCGTTCTCGCGCTCACCCAGGTGATCACCGTCACCCACGTCGTAATCTTGAGCGTTTTTCAGGGATTGCTGAATGCTCTCGACGTACCGGCGAGGCAGAGCTACGTCATCGACCTCGTCGAAGGAAACGAAGACCTTCCCAACGCGATCGCCTTGAACTCCTCGATGTTCAATGCCGCCCGCCTGGTGGGACCGGCAATCGGAGGCATCCTCATCGCTTCGGTGGGCGAGGGCTACTGCTTTCTCATCGACGGATTCAGCTACCTTGCCGTCGTCGCTTCGCTGCTCGCCATCCGCGTTCAGCCTCCGGTGGGAAGAGCGACGACTGCGGCCGTGCTCCGCGGCGTTCAGGAAGGAATCTCCTATGCGTTTGGATTCGCCCCCATCCGCTCGATCCTGATCCTCATCGCCGTGGTGAGTCTCCTGGCCATGCCTCACGCGGTACTGATGCCGGTCTTCGCCCGGGACGTGCTTGCCGGAGGTCCGTCCACCCTCGGATTCCTGATGGCGGCTTCCGGTGTCGGGGCGCTTCTGGGCGCCTTCTATCTCGCATCTCGGAAAACGGTCCGAGGTCTCGGTCGACTCATCGCGGCGATGGGCGCCCTGTCCGGTGTATCTCTTGCCGCCTTCTCGCAATCGCGGGCGATCTGGCTCTCATTGCCGCTAATGGCGCTCGCGGGATTCGGGATTCTCGTCCTGACCGCCTCCTCCAACACGGTGCTGCAGACGATCGTCGAGGATGACAAGCGCGGGCGCGTCATGAGTTTGTATGCAGTCGCCTTTCTCGGAGTCACTCCCGTCGGTAGCCTCCTCGCCGGCGCTCTGGCAAATGGGATCGGAGCGCCGACCACGGTGCTCCTGGGTGGTATCGGATGCCTCGGGTCGGCCGCGGCCTTCTTCCGAAAGATTCCCTCGCTTCGGGAGCAGGTGCTCCCGATCTACGTGGAAAAGGGCATCGTTCCCGAGGTCGCCACCGCCATCCAGACGGCGACCGCCCTCACCGAGCTTCCCAAGAAGTAATATTCGGTGGCAGCGGGTCGACGCGCTCGGCATCCGAGGCCTTTTCAGGCCGAACGCCTTCTTCGCGGAATGCTCTTCGACGTGGCGCCGCTGGATCCAGCTTACGTTCTTGCACGCATTGCCGCTTGCTTCGCCCCAGGGATTCCGGTAGAAGGAATCGCTCGGCCGCCGTGAAGAAGGGGCCGATTGCCCTGACATTCCAGTGCGCGACCCAATCGCGAGCTCGATCATCGACGCCTTCGAAGCACAAGCGGCGAGGACGCCGGATGCGCTCGCGGTCGTCCAGGAGGAGCGCGAGCTCACCTACCGCCAGCTGCGCGAGCGCGCCGAGAATGTGGCGTCGACTCTGAGCCAGCTCGGTGTCGACCTCGAGCAGACCGTCGGCATCGCCCTCCGTCGGTCGCCAGATGCGATCGTCGCCCTCCTCGGCGTTCTCAAGAGCGGTGGGTGTTACCTTCCGCTGGATCCCGACGAGGCGCCGGAACGCTCGGCTTTCATGTTGAAAGACGCCGGCGTCGAGGTGCTTCTCACCGAGGAACGCCTCGCGCCCCGCTTCGAAGCCAAGCACAAGCTGTATCTCGACCGCTTCGATCCGTGTCGGGATTCTCGGGGGGAGGAGCTCCGGCTGCGGCTGCGAGCCCTTCGGCCTCAAAATGCCGCCTACGTCATCTACACCTCGGGATCGACGGGCCCTCCGAAAGGAGTCGTCGTCCCGCACGGCGCACTCGCGAACCATACTTGGGACGCGGCTGCGGCCTATGACGTCAAACCTTCGGACCGTTGCCTTCAAACCGCGTCGCTCGCGTTCGATACGAGCGCCGAGGAGATCTACCCATGTCTGGTGAGGGGCGCCACTTTGGTGCTCCGGACCGAGGAGATGATGGAGTCGGTTTCCCGTTTTCTGCACGCGGTCGCCCTCGGGCGCATCACCGTCTTGAACCTGCCAACGGCCTACTGGCACACGATCTGTCAAGAGCTCACGGCCGAGGAGCTCCACGATCTCGCGGGGGTGCGCCTCGTCGTCATTGGCGGGGAGAAAGCGATCAGCGAAAGGCTCGAGCGCTGGCACCGAGCGGGCGTCGCGGCTCGGCTCGTCAATAGCTACGGCCCGACCGAAGCGACCATTGTTGCGACCCGCTGGGAGTCCAATGGGAGCGCTGGGGCGGTGGTGCCGATCGGCCGGCCGATCTCGGGCGTCGAGGCTTTCGTGCTCGGCGCCGATCTCGAAAGCATTGGCGACGGCGAGGTGGGAGAGCTCCACCTGTCGGGCGCCGGGCTCGCACGCGGCTATCGCAACGACCCGCGCGCCACGGCGGAACGGTTCGTACCCAATCCGTACTCGCGAGCTCCCGGAGAAAGACTCTACCGCACCGGGGACAGGGTGCGTGTCGGAGGGGACGGGAACATCGAGTTCCTTGGCCGAGGCGACGATCAGGTCAAGCTCTCGGGTTTCCGTGTCGAGCTCGGTGAGATCGAGTCCGCGGTGCGGGAGCACGAAGCCGTCCGCGACGCCGCCGTTCGTGTCGACGCGACCCCCAATGGGACGCGCCTTACGGCCTACATCGTCGGCGCGCCTTCGTTCGGGCATGATGAGACCGCGCATCTCGAACGGAATCTCGCGCTCTACGAAGAGCTCTACGCGGGGAAAACTCCTTGCGACGATCCCGCGTTCGATACCGTGGGCTGGAACAGCAGCTTCACGGACGAGCCGATCCCCGCGGACGAGATGCGTCAATGGGTCGACGCGACGGTGGAGCGCATCCGCTCCCTCGGGGCCCGGAGGATCCTCGAGATCGGTTGCGGAACGGGACTTCTCTTGCAGCGGCTCGCCGGGGAAATGTCCGAGTACATCGGGACCGACTTCTCCGCAAGGTCCATCGCGAGGCTTCGTTCCCATCTAGGACGACGTCCTGAGCTCGATCAGGTTCGGCTTTTGCTCCGGAACGCCACGGATTTTTCGGGGGTGGAGCCCGGTGCGATCGATGCGGTCGTACTCAACTCCATCGTCCAGTACTTTCCGAGCAGCGATTACCTGATGCGGGTTCTCGCGGGGGCGATCGACGTCGTCGCCAACGGGGGAAGCATCTTTGTGGGTGACGTTCGCAATCTGGCGCTTCACGAGGAGTTCGTAAGCGCCGTGAAGCTGGCGAAGGCCGCCCCGACGTTGCCGCTGACCTCGCTTCGGCGGCGCATCCGGCGGCGTCTGGACTTCGAGCCAGAGCTCCTCGTCGATCCCGCGTTTTTCTCCGAGCTTCCGCACTTCTTTTCGCGGGTGACCAACATACGGATCCTGGTCAAGTCGGGACGCGCTCGAAACGAGCTCACGCAGTTCCGATACGACGTCGTGCTCGAGCTCGACGGCGACGACCGGGGGAGGGAGATCCCGTGGGTTACCTGGCGTGAGGGGATGGATTGCGACGAATTCGGGCGCTTGCTGAACGGATGCTCCGGCTCCTTGGGCGTCGCGTCGATTCCCAATGCACGCCTTGCGCGAGAGACGCGACTCGTCGAGCTCCTTGGGTGTCTCGACGAGAGCGCCACCCTCTCCGAGCTTCGCAACGGCATGGAGAGTACGTCGCTAGAGGGTCTCGAGCCTGGCGATCTCGAGGTGCTGGCCGCTTCGCATGGCTATGCGGTTGAATTGAGCTGGGCGGGTGGCGGAAGGCTAGGCCGCTTCGATGCCTTTTTCTTTCGCAACGAGGAGGCCGGACATGTACGACGCTCGCGCCCGGGCTTTCCGCCACAGGCTTCGCCTTCGCGAAGGACGAACGATCCTTTGCGTGAGGCGCGGTCACGAGATCTGGTGCGGGAGCTTCGTACCATGCTCGAGCGACGACTGCCCCGCTACATGATCCCTTCATCCTTCTTCGTTCTGGATGCGCTTCCTCGGGGGACCAGCGGAAAGATCGATCGGAGTCGTCTGCCTGCGCCCGATGTCGAGCGCCCCGAGCTCCAACAACCGTATGTCCCTCCGGGTACGCCGGTCGAAGAGACGCTCTGCGAGCTTCTGGCGGAGCTTCTCGGGATCCAGTCGGTGGGAGCTCTGGACGACTTCTTCGAGCTCGGCGGACATTCGCTGGCCGCGGTGCAGCTCCTCGCCAGGGTGCGCCGGCGCTTCGGACGGGAGCCGTCCCTATCAGAGCTCTTCGACGAACCGACCGCCCGCGGTCTGGCGCGTCGTATCTCAGAGGCGGACGGTCGACAACCAACCGAGATCGAACACATCGGAGCGCTGGAGCGAACCGTGACCGTTCCCGTGTCGTTTGCCCAGGAGCGCCTTCTCTTTCTCGATGGGCTAGAGGGGCCGAGCTCGGCGTACAACATTTCCGACGCGTTCCGCATCGAAGGCGATCTCGATGTGGACGCGCTCGAGCGATCGTTCCGGGCGCTCTTCGAGCGGCACGAGGCCTTGCGTACGACATTTGAGAGATCCAAAGACGAGACGTTACAGCGGGTTCTCCGAAAGGACCAGCTCGAAGTCCTCATGCGGCGTGTCGATCTCACGCACCTTCCTGGCGAGGAACGATGGGAGCAAGCTCGAAGCGTTATCGAGTCCGAGGCCTCGCGACCGTTCGACCTCGAAGGGAGACCCCCGACGCACCTCGTCCTACTTCGCGTCGCCACGGGTGAGCACGTGCTGGTTTTCACGACCCACCATCTCGTCTCCGATGGCTGGTCGCACGGCGTTCTCTATCGCGAGCTGTCGCGGCTGTATGAGTCATTCGTCGGAGCGGGACCGCCCCTCGGGCCAATCAACGGGGTTCAATACCCAGACTACGCGCTTTGGCAACGCGATCAGGTGGAGAAAGGCCGGCTCCAGGAGCAACTCGAGTACTGGGTGGCCAAGCTCGACGGTCTCGAGAGCCTGGACCTTCCGACCGATCGGCCGCGGCCGAAGACGCGAAGCGGGAGAGGCACGATCGTACGTGACCGACTCCCGTCCAAACTCGGTGAGGAGCTCGCGAAGCTGAGCCGACGTCGAGGCGTTTCGCTCTACATGACCGTTCTTGCCGCGTTCGTCGCGCTGCTTCAGCGTTACGCGAATCAAGAGGACGTTGCGGTCGGTGCCCCGGTAGCGAACCGGGGACGGGAAGAGATCGAGGAGAGCGTAGGTCTCTTCGTGAACACGATCGTCCTCAGGACGAGGGTACGCTCAAAGGCCACCTTCACCGAGCTGCTGGCGGCTGTGCGCGACGTGTCCCTCGGGGGTTTCGCGCATCAAGAGCTCCCGTTCGAAAAGCTCGTCGAAGCGATGCGCCCCGAGCGCGCTTCCGCCCGTCACCCTCTCTTTCAGGTCATGTTCGACTTCCAGGATGCGGAACCACAGGTCCCGCGTCTGCACGAGCTCCTGGTTACGCCCATCGAGAGCCATACCCAGGGAGCGATGTTCGACCTGACGTTGACCGTTTGGCTCGACAAGGCTTCACTGTCCCTGGCTCTCGAGGTGGACACGGATCTCTACGAGCCGGATACCGCGAAGCGCATGCTCGGCCATATGCGCCGCCTGTTGGAGGCAATCGTGGAGGCACCCGAGAGACGGCTTTCGGAGCTGTCGCTCCTGACGCCTTCGGAGCGCCGAACGCTTCTGGTCCAGTGGAGCACCGGAGGTGTCGTTTTCTCGGAGGAGCCGGTCGACAGACTGATCGCCGCGCGGGCCAGGATTGCCCCCGAGACGATCGCGGTCGCCGAAGCTTCCACGGGGAAGGCGCTGAGCTTCCGCGAGCTCGACGAGCGCTCGAATCAAGTAGCGCATCTCCTTCGCCGGAGGGGAGCCGGTCGGGAAACGCTGGTAGCCCTCTCGATGGATCGAAGCGTCGAGACCATCGTGTCGCTGGTCGGCATCCTCAAAGCGGGAGCCGCTTATCTCGCTCTCGACCCGAGTTATCCGTTCGAGCGCCTCGGGCGCATGCTCGAGGGCTCGGCGGCTGGCTGGCTCCTGGCCGACGCGCGCTCGGCTGAACGTTTTCAAAAAAGCGCCCTCGACGTACTGCAAGTGGACCGAGACTGGGAGTGGCTTCGCCACCAGCCCAAGAATGAGCTGCCCGCGGTGACGACGCCGCACAACGCGGCCTACCTCATCTATACGTCCGGCTCCAGCGGGACGCCCAAAGGTGCCCTTATCGAGCACCGCTCTCTCACCAACCATACGTTGAGCGCCATGAAAGCTTTCGGCGTAACTCTCGATGATCGCCTGCTTCAATTCGCCCCGCTGAGCTTCGACACCTGCGGGGAGGAGATCTACCCGAGTCTCGTGGCGGGGGCGACGCTGATCCTCTGCGATGAATCGATGCTCGATCCGTCGCATTTTCTCGCGCGTCTCGAAGAAGAACGCATCACGCTGGCCACCCTACCGACCTCGTTCTTCCAGGAGGTCTCCGTGCACGTCGCGAAGGGTGCGAGCGTTCCCGCCACGCTTCGGCTCCTCAGCGTGGGCGGCGAGAAGGTAACGCGAAACGCCCTCGCCCGATGGCTCGCGGGGGCTCCTCATTGCCGGGTGTTCAATACCTATGGACAGACCGAGGGCAGCATGGTCTCCCACCGCTGGGAAGCGTTGGCCGATACGCCTTCGGACCGCGATCCACCCATAGGCCGGCCGATCGAAGGGGTCGAGAGCTACGTTTTCGACCAGCACCAGGAGCCCGTTCCCGTTGGCGTACCGGGCGACCTCTATATCGGGGGCGTGGGTCTCGCGCGGGGCTACCTGGGCATGCCGGAGCGAACCGCGGAAGCCTTCGTTCCCCACCCCTTCGCGCGTCGCGGAACCGGTGAGCGTCTCTATCGAACCGGCGATCGCGTCCGTTTGTTGCCCGACGGAAACCTGGACTTTCTCGGTCGCGGCGACGAGCAGGTCAAGATACGCGGATACCGCATCGAGCCCGGCGAGATAGAGGCCGCGCTCGAGCGCGAGGAAGGGGTGCGCGACGCCGTCGTCGTCGCTTGCGGGGAGGGCGCGTCGCGTCGCCTGGTGGCCTACGTTCTTGTCGAGCCGGCCAGAGCCGCACCGACACGGGCAATCCGACGTCGGCTCGGCCTCGCTCTGCCGCCGTACATGGTGCCTTCCGCCCTCGTGCCGCTTTCTAGCTGGCCGCTCACGCCGAGCGGCAAGGTCGATCGCCGCGCGCTTCCGCCACCGCCGACGACAGGCTACAGCCCTGAGGGCGGCGGCTTCGCGACTCAGTCGGAAGCGACGGTCGCCAGCATCTGGTGCGATGTTCTGCAGATCGATCGGATCGGACCCCACGACAACTTCTTCGAGCACGGCGGACATTCGCTCCTCGCCGCGCGGGTGACGTCGCGTCTTCAGGACGCATTCGGAGTCTCTCTGGCGTTGCGGGAGCTCTTCGACCACCCGACGGTCTCGACGCTTGCCGAAGCGCTCGAGGACAGCGTGCGCGCCAGGGCCGGAGTTCCAACTCTTCCCCCTCTCGTGTCCGCGACGCGTGGCGACGACCTGGCGCTGTCCTTCGCGCAGGAACGCTTGTGGTTTCTGGATCGGCTCCAGCCAGCAAGCGCGGCGTACAACATCGCGGAAGCATTCCGACTGACGGGCCCTCTCGACGTCCAAGCACTCGGAGAGGCTTTCGTCGAGATCGAGAGGCGTCACGACGTGCTGCGCTCGCGGTTCGTCGAAAAAATGGGTCGCCCTAGGATGACCCTGGGGCCCCCTGAGAAGGCGCCCTTGCCCATCATCGACCTCACGAGCTTGCCGGCCGAAGCGCGGCGTGCCGAGGCGAACGATCTGGCCGAGGCCGAGGCGGAACGCACCTTCGACCTCGCGCGAGAGTCTCTTCTCCGAAGAACGCTCGTGAAGATCGATGAAGAGGACCACGTTCTCCTTCTTATCGTGCACCACATCGTTTCCGACGCGTCCTCGCAGCAGATCCTCCATCGTGAGCTCGGCTCCGTCTATCGGGTGCTACGAGGCGGACGCCGGTCTCGTCCGGCGGCTTTACCCATCCAGTACGCGGATTACGCGGCGTGGCAGAAAGAGCGGTTCGAAGAAGGGGCTTTCACAGCCCAGATGGAGTACTGGAGAAAGCGCCTGTCCGGTCTTACCGCCCTCGAGATGCCGATGGCGCGGCCGCGCCCGGCAATATCGAGCTACCGGGGGGCGGAGGTGTCCATCGCGATCCCAGAGGAGCTGGTCGTTCGGCTCCGCCGGCTAAGCGTCGCGCAGGGATGCTCGCTGTTCATGACGATCCTCGCGGGATTCTTCCTCGTCCTACATCGGTATAGCGGCCAGGACGACATCGCCGTGGGGACAGCGGTGGCCTACCGACCTCGGCCCGAGCTCGAGGAGCTCGTGGGTCTTTTCGCAAACACCGTAGTTCTTCGGGAAAGCCTGGCCTCGGATCCGAGCTTTGCCGATTTCCTCTCGCAGGTCCGAAATACGGTGCTCGAGGCCTTCGCGCATCAGGACGCGCCTTTCGAAAAGCTCGTGGCGCAGGCCAGGCCCGAGCGCGATGGAAGTCGAAATCCGCTTTTCCAGGTGACTTTCAACCTGACGACCGGAAGCGCCAACCTCGAGCTCGAAGGCGTCGTGGTCGAGCCTCTTGGCGACGTCGTGACGATGTCGCCATTCGATCTGACCCTTCATTGTTTGGAGTCTGCGAACGGAATTCTGGCCGAGCTTACCTATGCCGTCGATCTGTTCGACGAGGAGCTGGCGATTCGAATTCTGCGCTCGCTGGAGAGAGCTCTCGCGGAGGCTGCGGCGGAGCCGCGCCGCCGCCTTTCCGAGATCGATACCCTCGAACCGACGGAGAGGCAGCGGCTCCTGGTTGAATGGCAAGGTCGAAAAATCGCCCATCCGACCGAGACGCCTCTTCACCGTTATGTCGAGGCGTGTGCGAGAAGCCGACCTCAGTCGATCGCGGTGGCTTTCGAGGATCTCGAGCTCAGCTACCTAAGTCTCGATCGGCTGGCGAACGCAATCGCCCATCGGTTGCGCCGGGCGGGTGTCGTAGAAGACGCCGCGGTCGGCATCTGCCTTCCGCGCGGAATCCCGCTCGTCGTGGCGCAGCTCGCCGTGCTCAAGTCCGGGGGAGCTTATCTCCCCCTCGAGCCCGAATACCCCGACGAGCGGCTCCTATACATGCTGGCCGACTCGCGCGTGCGCGTCGTGATCACCAACAAGGTGCTTCAGAATCGCTTCTCCTCGTTCGATGGATTCGTGCTGCTCGCAGATGACGGATTGTCGGAAGCGACCGATGAGGGCCCCGTCATCGACATGAGCCCCGAGAGTCTCGCCTACATCCTGTACACGTCGGGCAGCACGGGCGCCCCCAAAGGAGTCGGCGTATCCCATCGCGCCCTCGTTCATCATATGCTGTGGATGCAGTCGGTTCTTCCGCTCGACGAGGACGATCGCGTCATCCAGAAGACCCCCTTTGGCTTCGACGCTTCGGTATGGGAGTTCTGGGCGCCGCTTCTTACCGGCGGAAGGGTGATTCTGGCGCGGCCCGACGGCCATCGCGACCCGAGCTACCTGGTCGAGTTGATTCGCGCACACGGCGTCACCGTGCTTCAAGTCGTGCCGTTGCTCTTGAGGGCGCTGCTCGACGGGTCCGATCTCGGGTCGTGCCACACCCTGAGGCGCCTGTGCTGCGGGGGCGCACTCCTCAGCCGAGATCTCGCCGAGCGATTCTTCGCTCTCGGGCTCGACGCCGAGCTCGTCAACTTGTACGGTCCCACCGAGGCGACCATTCACGCCAGCGCCGCCGTCTACCGCGGGATAAGAAACGGCATGGCGATCGATATCGGTCGTCCCATCGACAACGCCGAGATCTATCTTCTCGACGCATCCCTGAGCCCCGTGCCCATGGGAGGGATCGGAGAGATCGCCATCGGTGGGCCGGGTCTCGCGCGCGGCTACGTGAACGCGCCGCGGTTGACCGCGGAACGTTTCGTGCCAAATCCTTTCTCACCTTTTCCCGGTAGCCGGCTCTATCGAAGCGGCGATCTCGCAAGTCACGGCGTCGACGGCCGCCTTCAATTCATCGGGCGGCGCGACGAGCAGGTGAAGATTCGAGGGGTACGGATCGAGCCCGCTGAAATCGAGGCGGCCCTCAGAAGTCTCGCCTGGGTCCGCGACGCGGCGGTTGTTAGCCGTGAACTGTCAGCCGACGATCGAAGTCTCGTCGCCCACGTGGTCCTCGGCGAGGGCCAGTCGGTCACCGCGAGGAGGCTTCGCGAAGAGCTCGCACGACGGCTGCCCTCGGTCATGGTGCCTTCGTCTTTCCACTTCGTTGCCGAGCTGCCGCTTCTGCCGAACGGCAAGGTCGATCGTGCCGCGCTCGCGAGGGCGGATCCGGGGACGTCTCTTCATCGTCGCGATCGAGTGGGTCCTGAAGGCGGGCTCCAGAAGACGCTCGCGAGCATCTGGGAGGACCTCCTCGGTATCGACGGGGTTGGCGTGCAAGATGACTTCTTCGAGCTCGGCGGGCACTCGCTTCTCGCCGCCAGGGTGGTCGCGCGGGTCGCGGACACGACGGGTCTCGATCTGCCGCTCCGAGCACTGTTCGACCACCCGACGATCGAGACCCTTTCCCGAGCGATCCACGAAGCGGGAATGACGATTGCTATCGGAAAGACCGTTCCGCTCGAGCGCGTGTCGCGCGAGGATGTATTGCCTCTCTCTTCGGGACAGCGAGGGCTCTGGTACTTGCATCAGCTCGACTCCGGCGACACCTCTTACAGCATGGTCGACGCGTACGGTTTCGAGGGCTCACTCGCAACCGACGCTCTCTGGTGGGCTTTCGATGCCCTGGTCGAGAGACACGAGGCGTTGAGAACGGTGTTCCCATCGAGCGATGGGCGCCCACGCCAGCAGGTGCTTCCACCGTACCAGGTACCGAGGACGGTCGTCGATCTCCAAGCGCTTCATCCCGACCGACGCAAGGAAGAGATGCTAGGCCGGTGCACGGTCGAGGCCCATCGACCGTTCGATCTGGAGCATGGGCCGCTCTTTCGGGTCCTCCTCGTGCGTCTGACCGCCACGGAGCACGTGCTGTTCTGGAGTCTTTCCCACATCATCTCGGACGGCTGGTCGGACCACGTTCTCTGGAGGGATCTCGCGAAGCTCTACGAGGGATATCTTCGAGGCGACCGAGGGCGCCTACCGGGGCTTTCGATCCAGGCGGTGGATTTCGCCGTTTGGGAGAAACGCAGGATGCGCTCCGACGAGCTCGCCGCCGATATGGCTTACTGGCGAAAGAAGCTCGAGGGCCTGGAGCCCCTCGAGCTTCCCCGGCGAGAACCGATTGGGAGCACGGCGCGGGCCCGCGGTGAGGTGCTGCCCGTCGAGATTCACGAGACGTGTCTCCGAGCCATCCGGCAGCTCGGTCTGCGCTCGGGTGTTACACCCTATGTGACGTTCCTCGCGGCGTTTCTGGCCGTGCTTCACCGCTACTCGGGGCGAGAAGACGTCGCGGTGGGCTCTCCTGTCGCGAACCGAAGCCGGAGTGAGCTCGAGGACGTGGTGGGCTTTTTCGTCAACTCGATCGTCCTTCGAGGCGATCTGTCGGGCGACCCGACGTTCGAGGAGCTTCTCACGAGGATCCGCGAAGTGGCACTCGAGGCCTTCACTCACCAGGCCCTTCCGTTCACGCAGCTGGTCGAGGAGGTGAGCCCGGAACGGACACCGTCCCGTCACCCGCTGTTCCAGGTGAGCTTCGCCTGGCACAACCAGCCGAGGGCCCACCACAAGCTAGCGGGACTCACGGTGGCGCGGATCGAGCTTCCCACGCGGAACACGCCTTTCGAGCTCGAGCTCGACCTCTATGAGGACGGCGACCGTGTCAGAGGCGAGCTCGTATTCGATAGCGCGCTGTTCGAACGAGAGACCATCGAATCGTTCGTGGCCGATTACCAGCGGTTTCTCGACCGGGTGGCCACCGATCCCCGACGACGCCTTTCCGAGCTGACTCGGCTCCCATCGGCGCTGAGAGATCGAGTGCTGATGGAGTGGGGTCGTGGCCCGGAGTCGCTGGACGACTCCGCGGGCCTCTACGAGCTGTTCGAAAGCCAGGCGACAAGGGATCCGAACGCCGTGGCGGTCGTGTCCGATGGCGTGGAGACGAGCTACGGCGAGCTCGCCTCACGGTCCCGGGAGCTCGCTCGCGAGCTGGCCGGGATGGGTGTGGGCCCCGAGCGCGTCGTCGCCGTCGCGATGGAACGCTCACTCGAGTCGTTGGTCGCGCTTCTCGCCGTACTCGCGGCCGGTGGTGTCTATCTCCCTCTAGATTCGAGTGCCTCTCTCGACCGACTACGCTCCATGGCGAGGCGGGCCTGCGCCTCGGTGCTCCTAACCTGCGGGGAAGACCGCGTCAGGGCCCGTTCGCTCGGCGGCAGACGCCACGTCGCGACGAGGGGAAAGCCTCGACCGGAGAACCTCGCCTATGTCCTGTATACATCCGGGTCGAGCGGACGACCCAAGGGAGTCATGGTCGAGCACCGCGCGTTGGGGAATCACACGGCGAGCGCCGCGCGGGAATACGCCATCCGCAGCTCCGACCGCGTTCTCCAGTTCGCGTCTCTGAGCTTCGACACGAGTCTCGAGGAGATTCTCCCCGCCCTCACTCGGGGTGCCTCCCTCGTACTGCGCAGCGTTGACATGCTCGACTCCGTCCCTCGATTTCTACGAGGCGTGGAAGCTCTCGGGGTCACTGTCCTCGATCTGCCGACTGCGTTCTGGCATCTGCTCGCGTCGGAGATGAAGGCCAGCTCGCTCGCGGTGCCTGCGAGCGTGCGTCTCATCATAATCGGCGGCGAGCGCGCCTTCGCAGAGCGCCTGAAGGATTGGAACGAAGTCGTTCGAGGAAAAGCTAGGCTGGTCAACAGCTATGGACCGACGGAGGCCACGATCGTGACCACCCGTTGCGATCTTGGAAGCGATAGAGATCTCGCCTCCAACCGCATCCCTATCGGTCGTCCGATCGAAGGCGCTTCCGTCTACATTCTCAACGACCGTTCAGAACTGGTGCCGCCCGGCGTGAGCGGGGAAATCTACATCGGGGGACTCGGTGTGGCGCGCGGTTATCTCGGGGAACCTGCCGAGACCGCGGCCCGGTTCGTTCCCGACCCATTCTCTTCCGCGCCCGGAGCCCGGATGTACCGAACGGGCGACCGTGCTCGCTTTCTCGCCGACGGGCAGATCGAATTTCTCGGCCGTTTCGACCGCCAGGCCAAAGTCCGCGGATTCCGGGTCGAGCCGGAAGAGATCGAGTTCTGGCTGCGGCGACAGCCCGGTGTCTCGGACGCTTTCGTGGCCGTACAAAGGACGGAAGGAAGCGAATCGACCCAAATCGTGGCTTTTCTCGAGACCGGCGCCCGGAAGAGAACATCCGAGGAGGAATCCGCCGTTCGGTCCGACATGCGCTACCGTCTTCCAAGTTACATGTGGCCGACACGTTACGTTTGGCTCGACGGTTTTCCGCGTTCTCCCGGTGGCAAGATTGATCCAACCGCGCTGGCCGCGGCATCTGGGGGCGGCATCGCCGAGGATGACGGTCGCGCCACCCCGACGACGGACGTTCAGAGCGAGCTCTGTCGGATCTGGCAAGCCGTGCTCCGGATCGACCGGGTCGGGATCCACGACAACTTCTTCGCTCTCGGTGGTGACTCCATCGTGAGCCTCCAGATCGTTGCGAAGGCAAGCCAGTCGGGGCTCTTCCTGACGCCACGGATGCTTCTCGAGCATCAGACCGTATCAGAGCTGGCGGATGCCGTCCGGATCACGCCGTCCGCCGAGGAGCCCCGCCCGATCCCCGTGCTCGACATCGTCCCCCTCCCTCCCATACAGAAGTGGTTCTTCGAGTGCCGATTTCCCGAGCCTTCGTATTTCAACCAGTTCGCCGTTCTCGAGCCGAGTAGACGGCTCGATCGAAAACGGCTCGAGGCCGCGCTTTCCGACGTGGTTTCTCATCATGAGACGCTCCGACTTCGTTATCGGCGCAAGGCCGGAGTATGGATCCAGGCTTACGGCTCATCGCAGGAAAGCTATCGGTTCACCGTCGTGGAGCCCTCTCAGTTTGTCGATGGCGAGCTCGAGAAAACGGTCGCACGATTGGGTGCATCGAGCCAGGCGGAGCTGGATCTGGAGCGAGGGCCTTTGATCCAAGCTGTGCTCTTCGACCCGGGGCCGGGCCGAGCCGGACGGTTTCTTATCATCATCCATCACCTCGTCGTCGACCGCGTGTCGTGGCCGATCCTGCTGGAAGATATCGAGACCGCCTATCGCCAGCGCGAGGCGGGTGAGAACGTGCGCCTCCCGAGAAAGACCTCATCGTTTCCCGTGTGGGCCGAGGCGATCGCGCGTTACGCCGGAAGCCGCGAGCTCGGCGCGGAGATTCCCTATTGGACCCGTGTCGTGAGCGGCGTTGTCGAAGTTCCTCGAGATGGTGAGGGCGATAACACCTACGCCTCCGCGGAGTCCGTCGTCAGAGTTCTCGACGCGGAGACGACGATGAGGCTGGTGGTTTCCGACCACGCGGTCGGGAGCGTGCGCATCTACGAGCTCCTGCTGGCGTCGCTCGCGCGGGCCCTGTTCCAATGGACCGGGCGAGAAAGCCTGGTCGTCGATCTCGAAGGTCACGGGAGAGAGGATCTGTTCGACGACGTCGACGTTTCGCGCACGGTGGGTTGGTTCACGTCGGTGTTCCCGTTCGCGCTCGAGAGCCGGGACGCCGCCGACGTCGCCGCGGTCCGAGAGCGTCTTCGCGAGCTGCCTCGACGTGGCGTAGGCTTCGGGATCCTTAGGTACATGAGGAACGAAGAAGACGCTCGGGGCCTTCGTGGCGCCCGGGAGCGCGAGCTCTGTTTCAACTACCATGGTCAGCTGGATGCGGGCTCGTCGACTTCTGGGCTGTTCGCCCAAGTCGACGAGGACGTCGGAACACCGCACGCAGTCTCCGGGGAAAGGCGTTACTTGATCGAGGTCGACGCCGGGGTGTCGGACGGCAAGCTCTGGATGCACTGGGTCTTCAGCCGCAACGTGCATCGGCGGACGACGATCGATCGACTCGCGACGAGCTTTGTCGCCTGTCTGCGCCGGCTGTCGGAGCTCGGCCCATCTTGACATAAGGGCCGCTTTGGGCCTAAAAGCGCAACATGCCCGATGAGACCTATCGACGTGACATGAAGCTCATCGTCTTCGCCTGGGGGCTCCTGGGTATCACCGGCGGAGCGGCCTCGGCGGAGTCACAGGGCTACGTCGTCCAGCGGATTGCTGTCTCGAAAGGTGCGAACGACGTCAGCGGCGTTCGCGACGGAATCGTGCTTTCACGACCGTTCAACAGCCGCTGCGAGCGAGTCGACCGTGTGCCCGGTGTGACGCGGTCCGAAGCGTTCCCGGTCTCGGGCGTAGCCGGGGGAGAGCTCGTATTGGAGGTCGCCGTCGCGAGTTGCCCCTCGGGTCCGGAAGATTCCCCCAGGTCAACCTGTTCCTGGACGATCGAAACCGATTTGCCGAGCGATCCAAGCTGTCGTTCGTTCGACTTGGATCGCATCGAGGGCGAAGGGCAGTTCGATGGGGAACGCGGAGAGGTCGTGCTTCGTCTTCCGCAGAAGACCGGCATCTATGCGTTGACTCTCGCGTGCGACGTCGAGTCGTCGGATGGAACCACGACGCACGAATCGATCAAACGCCGCCTCTACACGACGCTTCGCGAGCCGCTGTTCCTGGTCTCTCCCCCGCAAGTGGACTGGTACGAAAGAGCCGCGTGCTGGGGTGGAGGGTTCGAAGCGGATGCAGCCGAGAGCGACGTTCTCGAAAGCCTGCTCGGAGGACTCTACCGCTACGGGCAGGATCACTGGCGATACGGCTACGCCAAGAAGCTCGACACGAAGGGCAGCTATGCCTTCCCGCAAGGGGCCGTCCAGTACCGGGTCGAGGGCGTGGAGGAGCCGATCTATTGCTGGTCGGCGGGTTGCAAGTGCTCGTGGCGCCAGCTGGTGAGCTCTCAATCGACGTGCAACTTCGCGGACTGCTACGTCTTCAGCGACGTGCTGCAGCACATGGCGGCGACTCTGGGTATCGGCGGGCTAATCGGATGCGCGGAGTGCAATATCGACGGCATGGATGGGCAAGGGTTCGCCACACCCCCGTCGGCTCAATCGCTGGATTCCGCTTTCACCGGTAACGTGAGCTGCCGGGGCGGCCAGGCAAGTTGTCCCAGCTATGTCTTCGGTTCCCACAGTCTCTTGTGGCGGAACGGGACGTACTTCGACTCGACCTTCAACCGCACCTATGCTGCGCCGGGCGACGCGATCGGGATGAACATCAAGGCTCAGGCCGGCAAAGAGCGCATGCACGAAACGATCTTCTTCGACAACCCGGCGGTGATGTTCTACGAGGAATCGCAGTACGGGGGTTGGACCTATTACAATTATCCGACGGGACTCATGGCGCTCACCACTCCCGGTGGAGCTCAGGGCGAGCGCGAAGTGGCGTTCACTGGAGATGCGAGTTTCGAAAAGGCGGATTCCGACTTTCCCGACATCTACGATACCCTTCGCGCCGAGGTCGAGATCGAGATTCTGGTGGCCGGGACGTACACCGTGTACGGACGCCTCGTGAAAGACGGCAAGGTCGTTGCTTCGAAGCCCGACTGGTGGTCGGTTAACAAGTCCAGCGGCACCGTGTTCGGTCGTCCGGGAAAACATCGCGTGGAGATTGATTTTTCGGGCGAACAGGTCTTCCGCAGCGGTGTGAACGGGCCCTATGAGCTCCACGCGCACTTCGAGTCCGGAGACTCCGAGCCTCTCGTGGTGTCGACCCCTGCCTTCGCTTTCGTGGACTTTGGCGAGTCCAGTGCCCTTATCGACAGCATCCACTACGAATGGATGCCCTCTTCTGTGAGTGAAGGTCAGTACGATTTGAAGATGGACGTGGCGATCGAGGTTCGAGAGAGGGGGAGTTATCTTCTGCAGACCAATCTGTCGCAGAACGGACGAACACTCGCCAACTTGGGGGTGCCGTGCCAGAAGGGGAGTTGCCCGCTTCCAGTGTTACCCACCTCGGACCTCCAGGGATTTAATCGATCCGAGCCGCTGGAGGCGACTTTCGAGCTATTCGGCGGCGCGGACGTCACGACCCTCGATGCCGAGCAACGAAGTCTGAGCGGCGTTCTGAGCTCGTCGCGCTAGCGCTCGCGCGACAGGGCACGGGCCTTCGACGCGACGACCCCGAAGCCCAGTCGCTCCGCATCGGCGGCAAGCTCGACGAGATTCTGGTTTCCTTTCGGGTCGAGCGCGGCAATCGACAAACGGGCGTCGAGTCCAACGAGCACGAGACCGATCGTTTCGGCTTCGGAGCGGATCTGCCCCAGCTTCGCTCGAGCGGATCCGACGTCTCCGCCCGCCCCCAGAATGCGCGCGGCAGTCTTCTGGACCAAAAGCCGTACCATGGGGCGCTGGCTCGACCCGGCCCGCTTCTCGACGGCGCCGAGGCTCCGGGTGGCTCCGTCGACATCGCCTCGCGCAAGCAAGGCTTCGGCGAGGGCTACCGCTGCCATCAGCTCGTCGTCGGAGTCCACACCATCGAAGGCTTCCAGTGCCTTTCGGGCGATGGTCTCGGCTTCTCCCGGCTCACCGCGGTCGGTCGAGAGCAACGACTGGGAGATATGGGTCCTGACGATCCAGGAGCTCTGCTGGAGCTCTTGCCGAATGCGCAAGGCTTCAGCGAAGCTCGACGCGGCGGCTTCGAGATCACCGCGGGCCCAGCGCGCTTCGCCGAGTGCATGGTGCGCGAACGCGATATTGCTCCGGTCCTCCATGTCCTCCCACATGAGAAGCGTTCGCTCGAACTCGCGCTCGGCTTCTTCGAGAGAGCCCTCGGCGAGCGCCAGGCGGCCGCGCAGGAAATAGCACTCCGCCTGTCCCCCGGGCGTCTGAAGAGTCTCGTATAGCACGCACACCTTCTCGTTCTCTGCTCGGGCGCGTGGCAGGCTCGCCTCTTCAAAGAGTATCCAGACGAGGTTCGCCAGATGCAGGGCTTCCTGATGGGGGTCGCGGATCTCACGATCGATCTCGAGAGCCTGCTCGAGCAGCGATTGGGAAGCTCCGAGATCGCCGCGTTCGAGCACCCCGAGCGAGATGTGATTCATGGTACGGGATACCCACTGCAGGTTCCCCGTGTCTCGGTGGATCGAGAGGGCCTCCCGATAGAGGGCCTCGGCCGCTGCGATCTCTCCTCGTTCCTTCAGGACGATCGCTCCGATGTTGAGAGCGCTAGCCGCCTTCCCGCGATCGCCGGTCTGGAGGAAGAGGCGTCGCGATTCCGCGAGGGCCTCCTGGGCCTCCTCGCTGCGCCCGAGAGAGATCAGAGACGGGCCCTGAACCAGAAGCCCATCGGCCACGAGTGTCCAGGCTTCCTGTGCCCGCGCCTTTTCGATTGCTCTGCGTGTGGCCTCTACGGCTCGACCGTAATCGGACATGGTGTGGGCCGCCTCGGCTTCCTCGAGATCGATGCGAGGGTCCTCGCCGAGAGGTGGGGGCAGCTCTTTCAGACCTCGTATCGTCTCGAGCGCGGCCTGGACCAGGCCAGCCTGGCGTTGTGCGCCGGCCAGCCGGATTCCGTACTCGACGCTGTCGGGAACGAACGTCCAGAGAAGATTATAGGTCTCCACCGCTTCGTTCCATTCCCGGGACGTCTCGTGGTGCAGGGCTTCGATGACGAGAAACTGCTCGCGGGGCAGACCGGCGGCCAGATCGAACGCCCTCTTGGCGCTCTCTGCGGCGTTGCGATCGTAGCCGAGCTCGGTCCAGGTGCGGCTCAAGGCCGCGTGGGCGAGCGCGTAGTCGGGGTCGTGCTCGACGGCCTGCTCGAGAAGGACGCGCGCGCCGACGGCGTCGTGCCGGCGGAGCTTCGACAGACCATCGGCGTAGAAACGCATCGCTCGCGGATTGCTGGAAGATATCGCCCGAGCGGCAGAGACGTCAGTCGCGACCCGATGAGACTCGACTCCCAATTGCTGCCGAAGGGCGACGCCTGCCCGTTCGACGAGCTCGAACAGCTCCTCCTCGGTGCCCGATTCTGCCATCGAGGCGAGGGTCTCTCCCGCGGACGCGTCCTGAAGCCGCAAATCGAGACGTATCCGTGAGCCACCATCGGCGAAGAGGGCGGTGTACGAGCCGAGCACGACGAAGTCCGTGCCGAGGTTCGAGCGAATTCTGGTCAGGGTATCTTTGGCGAAGCTGTCCGCATCCACGAGGGCCAACTCGGCTTTCATCCGAGCTACGTCCTCGCCGGAAAGCACCCGAAGCCCGGACGCAGTGGCGAGCTCGGTGCCCAGCATTTCGGAGAGTGCGGTCGACAACCATTCCGTCTCGGGGCGTCCCGACAGGTTCTTGAAACCGAGAACCGCAACCGATGGCAGGACGAGATCCGTGCGATCGGCTTCCGGGCCGCTCTCCCGCATGAGAAACGATCGGCCGAAGAGACCGGCAACGAGCACGACACCGACCAGGCCGGCGAGGAGCCAGATTCGGGGGAGAGGTCGCGGCGAAGGCGAAGGAACCGACGAATCGGAAACGACGCCGGGCTCGATGAGACGGCGCGTTCTCTTGAGATCGACGATGAGATCCTTCGCGCTCTGGTAGCGATCATCGGGATCCTTAGCGAGGCACTTGTCGAGGATCCGCTGGAGCTCAGAAAGCGCTCCGGGAGGAATATCGAGGTGAAGCTCTGAAAGCGGTGGCACCGGATCGCGGAGGATGGCGCTCGTTAGATCGGCACCCGTGCGTCCCGAGAACGGTCGCGAGCCGGAAAGCATCTCGTACATACAGACGCCGAAGCTGAACAGATCGCTGCGCGAGTCGAGGGAATGACCTCGCACCTGCTCGGGTGACATGTAGAAATGCGTTCCGACCACCACTCCAGGTTCCGTCTCACCTCGGATGGCCGTATCGTCTTCGTTGCCGTCCCCGCGCGACGGCTCGAGGAGCTTCGCGAGACCGAAATCGATGATCTTCGCATGACCATCCTCGGACACCATGATGTTCGCGGGCTTGAGATCGCGATGAAGGATGTCACGGCCGTGAGCGCAGCGGAGGCCCTCGGCGATCTCGATCGAGAGCTCGAGCGCCCGAAGCGGACTGAGTCTCTCCCGATCGATGAAGCTCCAGAGGGGCTCTCCCCGTATCAGCTCCATCACCAGATAGCTCTGGCCGCCGGCCTCACCGAAATCGTGGACGACGGCGATGTGCGGATGCTCTAGAGCCGCGGTGGTGCGGGCCTCGAGCACGAATCGACGCTTCCGATCTTCGTCACGGGTCAGCTCGAGGGGAAGGACTTTGAGCGCTACGTCGCGCCCGAGCTTGGTGTCGCGAGCACGGTAGACGATACCCATGCCCCCGCGCGCGATTTCCTCGGCGATTTCGTAGTGCGCGATATGGCGCTGATCCATCGGTGGTAACCACCATCACTCGTGATCGAGAGAATAGGTTACCAACTGGGGCAAGTCAACGATGAGCGAGAGAAGCTCGATTGCCCTACGTAGCGACCTGAGCTACCTTTCCACGCGGCACGGGAGGATTACATGAGCGCCAAGGAACGAGAGGACTGCCTGCTCTACAAAGTCGTGCTCAATCATGAGGAGCAATATTCGATCTGGCCGCTAGGGCGAGATAATCCACTCGGGTGGAGGGATGAAGGCAAGACGGGATCCAAAGAGGAGTGTCTCGACCACATCGCGCGCGTTTGGACCGACATGCGACCTCTCAGCGTTCGCAAACAAATGGATGAGCGCCGGGATTCCGGACCCCCGGATCGCTAGCGTCGTTTCGCCCGGTCCTTTCGATCGCCGCAAGATCAATCAAGGGATGGAACCACCTCAATGCCCATCGAGACCGATGTCCTTCCGCTGAAGTATCGGCGGACCAAGATCGTCGCCACACTCGGGCCGAGCTCGACCGAGCCAGATGTTCTCACCGCTCTCGTCGACGCGGGTGTGGATGTCTTCCGCCTGAATATGTCGCACGGCACGCACGAGACTCACCGGGTGGCCTTTGAGCGCGTCCGGCGCGCCGCGGACGCTCGGCAAAGAACCGTGGGCGTCCTCGTCGATTTGAGCGGGCCCAAGATGCGCGTGGGGACCTTCGAGGGAGGGAGAATCAGCCTCGCCCGGGGCGGCGAGGTCACCGTGACCACTCGAGACGTTCGCGGACGAGACGGTCTCATCCCGTCCCAATACGGTGCTCTCGCACGCGACGTGAAGCCCGGAGATCGGATTCTCCTCGACGACGGAACCCTCGAGCTCGAGGTCGTCCGCACCGCGGAAACGGACGTCGTTTGCGTGGTTCGAGCAGGCGGGGAGCTGACCGACCACAAAGGGATGAACCTTCCCGGAGTGGCGCTCTCGATTCCGTCTCTGACTTCGAAAGACCGTGACGACGCACGCTTCGCCCTCGAGCTCGGTTGCGATCTTGTCGCGCTGTCGTTCGTCCGCCGCGCGGCGGACGTCGAGGAACTGCGAGCGCTGATGAGCGACGCCGGGGGCCATGTCCCGATCATCGCCAAGATCGAGCGGCCGGAAGCGCTCTCCGATATCGATGCCATTCTGGATGCTACCGACGGGATCATGGTGGCGCGAGGAGACCTCGGGGTCGAGCTTCCGCCGCAGTCCGTACCCTTCATTCAAATTCAGCTCACCGACCTGGCCCGCACGAAGGCGAAGCCGGTCATCGTCGCCACCCAGATGCTCGAATCGATGGTGTCCCATTCGCGTCCAACCCGGGCCGAGGTCTCGGACGTGGCCCTCGCGGTACGAAGCGGCGCCGATGCCGTGATGCTTTCGGCCGAGTCGGCGATAGGGAAGTTTCCCGTCGAGGCGGTCACGATGATGGACACCGTGGCGAGGAAGAGCGAGGCCTACCTCTTTCACCGGGGAGCCTTTCGCTTGCTCTCGAGCCCCGTGGACGGACGAACAGAATCGTTGCTCGAGGGAAAGGTGGAGGATGCCATGGCGCGGGCGATGTCGCAGCTTTCGCGGGACCTCCGGGTGCGGGCGATTCACGTAATCTCCCGAAGCGGCCGCACGACCGCGGTCATGAGCTCATCGAGGCCGGCTGCCCCCATCGTGGCGACCTCCTCCGACCCGGGAACGTGCCGTCGCGCCGGCCTTCTCTGGGGTGTTATTCCCGAGCTGGTGGGCGAGGCGGAGCTCGAGCACCCGCAAAAGCTCACGCGGACGCTCGCGCTCAAGTTTGGCTTCGGCGAGGAAGGGCAGAAGGTCCTCCTGGTACGCGGCTTCGGCACCGATCCCAGAAGAGATACCCCCAGCATTACCGTCGTTACGATTTGAGTGTGGAGTAGTTCCCCTGAACGAGAGGAGGCTTTCATGACTCGTCGGAACGCATTCTTGCTTGTCGGTTTGTTGGTGCTCCTATCGAGCCCCGTTGCCACCCAGCAGAGCTTCTACCAGCACTACCCGAACATTCCCGGAGAAGTCATTTTCGAGAACGACCGCGTGGTGGTGCAGCGATACGTCGTCGAGCCAGGTCAATGGGAAGGCGTCCATACCCACTCCGGAAACCAGCTCTACGTGCACCTCAAGGGCGGCGAGTGGACCGTACGTTATGGAGACAAGAAGGAGACGTCGGTCGCGGAGGACGGCTCGGTGGGCTGGATGGACGAGGTCACGCTGAGCCAGGACCATGAATCCGGCAACACCGGGGATGGGCCGATCGAGCTCCTGTGGATCACGCTCAAGCAGTAGAGCTTTGCTCCCCGCGCGCGTGACTGCATACGACGTGACCTGGCCGCGAGGCCGGAATCACTCGTGCCGCAGCGCGGTGATGGGGTCGAGCCGCGAAGCTCGGAAAGCGGGAAACGCAGTCGCGGCAGCAGCCACGAGCAGGAGGACCGCCGCCGTAGCCGCGTAGGTGCGCACGTCCGTCGCGGAGATCCCATAGAGCTGGCTTTCGAGGAACCGGCTCATGAGAAGGGCCCCCGCGAGTCCGCCCGTGGCTCCGAGCGCCGCCGTCGCGAGGCCCTGGCCGAGGACCAGCTTCAACACTTCGCCTCCGCGCGCACCGAGCGCGACGCGCACGCCGATCTCGCGAGTCCTCTGGACTACGGAATAAGACACAACGCCATAGATCCCGAGCGCGGCGAGGACGAGTGCCACGAGAGCGAACGCCCCGATCAGGATCATGACGAAGCGCCGTGAGGCTACTGAGGCGCGGACCAACTCCGGCATCGCCTGGACTCCGAAGATTGGCTGATCGGGGTCGACGCGCCATACTGCCTCTCGCAGCAAAGGCGCGAGCGAGAGCGGATCGCCGTCCCGGATGGCCGCGACGGCAAGGTTGATCTCGGATAGCGGAGTCGCCGCAAAAAGCGTATACACCTCTTCGCCGGCTTCCGTGGCGAGATCGGCGTGTCGGACGTCTCCCACGACTCCCACCACCTCGCAGACGATTTCGTTGTATCCGATCTGGACCAGCTTTCCCAGAGCGTCCTCGCCCCGAAAAACATTCCGGGCAAAGGTTTCGTTGACCACGATGACCGAGCGGCCTTCCGTGGCGGGCTTCCAATCGCCCTCCTCGAAGTCTCGTCCGGCGAGGAGCGGGATCCCCATGGTGGAGAAGTAGCCCAGCGACACCGCACGCCAGTTGGAGGCGAGCGGCTGCGCCTCGGCGGGGGGCTCGCGTCCGGGAACGCGGATCGAAATGCGATACAGGACCGACGTCATGGGCATGGGGGAGACAAAACTCGCCGATCGAACTCCCGGAAGTGCACGGACCTCTTCCAGCAGGCGGTCCGCGAACTCCACCTGCGCCGGGCCCTCGGCGTAGCGGCTGTCGGGGAGGACCATCCGCGCCGTCAGGACGCGGTCGGGATCGAACCCCGGGTCTTCCTGGCCGAGGATCCAGAAGCTGCGAAGCGTCAGTCCCGCCCCTACGAGGAGCATGAGCGCCAAGGCGACCTCGAAGGCCACGAGCCATCTGCGGGACCGGGCATCCCGGCCACCGACCTCACCCCGCGATGCGTTGTGGAGCGCACTCTCCACGCGCGAACGCGAGGCCTGGAGAGAAGGAAAGAGACCGAAGAGGACTCCGGCGGTAAGCGAGATCGCGGAGGCGAACGCGAGAACCGTCCAGTCGACGGCAACGGTCTCGATCCGGGGAACGTCCGGGGGACTGAGCCGGACGACGAGATCGACGCCCCAGAGGGCGATCAGGAGCCCGCCGACCCCGCCGACGACCGCAAGGAGCAGACTCTCGGTAAGGAGCTGGCGGACGAGCCGGAGCCGGCCGGCGCCGAGCGCGGTGCGCACCGCAATCTCTCGCCGTCGCTCCGCCGCCCTGACGAGCAGCAGGTTCGCGACGTTTGCGCAAGCGATCATGAGCACCAAGCCGACGGAAGCCGCGAGAATCAGGAGCCCGGAGCGATGGGTTCTCAAAATCCAGGCCTGCAGAGGCAGCGCCGTCGCCCCGTGAGGTGCGCGGTGCTCGGTGAAGGAGGCGACCGCCCGGTGGACGATGGCGTCCGCCTCGGCAATCGCTGAGTCCGCGTCGACCCCCGGAGCGAGCCGGCCGACGGCCCCGAGAAAATGCCCTCCCGGGCTCGATAGCTCATCCTCGCTGAACGCGACGGGCACGTAGAGATCGACCTCCTTCGAAGGATAGGAGAATCCTTCTGGCAGCACGGCGATCACGGTATGAGAGCGCCCATTGAGCGTCACTTGATGGCCCAGGATTCCGGGATCACCACCGAACCTGCGCTCCCACGAGGCATGGCTCAGGAGGACCACGTGGTCCGAGCCGCTCCGTTCCTCGGACGGCTGGAGGTTGCGCCCGAGAATCGGCTCCACTCCTAAAACGGGAAGCAGATCCGCGCTGATGCGCGCTCCTTCGACCCGAACCGGATCGTCTTCGCCCACCAGGTTGAGGCTGGTCTCGATCGCGGTGGCAACACGTTCGAAGCCCCGGGATTCTTCTCGAAGTCGTACGAACTCCGGAGCCGAAAACGCTTGGATCTTTCCGTCCCGAAGGGCACCGATGATGAACAGCTCCTCGGGGTCGTCGTACGCCAGAGGGCGGAGAACGACGGCGTTCACCACGCTGAAGATCGCGGTGGTCGTCCCGATGCCTAGCGAAAGCATCGCCGCGGCGAGGAGCGTGAAGGAGGGTTTGCGCGCAAACGCGCGAAGGGCGAAGAGGAGGTCCTGTCGAAGGCGATGCATGAAACAACACTCCAGTACCCAATGCCGTGGCGGGACCCGTAATCGATCGTGCCGCCACCGCTCGGGCTGCTTACGGCGCGGCCACCGCGCCGGGCTCGCTCCGCTCGCGCAGGGTGGGCCGCGTTTTTCATCACCCTGATAGAGCAAAGGATGTGCCGGAAAAAATGCCGTTCTTTCTAGCCTACCTGAGGCGACACTGTCCGTTCCCGGTCAGCCCTTGTTCGCAAACGTTCTTCGCGAACCCGAAGTGACCGCTTGGCAAAAGCGAGCGTGCCGATTGGCGCCGGGCCGGGCCACGCCTTACGAGGTGAAGCGCGGAGCCCGATGCTAACGACGCTTCTCTTTCGGAGTGTCGGAGCGTGACGGGTGACCGCCCGAGGCCGGCGCCCAGGGGTCGTCGACTCCGGCCCCCTCACAGAAATCGCCGGTGTCGAGGAAATGTGTGTGGAGGCACCGGAGCGACGAGCCGAGACTCGTGAGGAGCTTGACCGTTTCCGGATAGGCCACGCGGGTGAAGAAGCCGGCACGGCCGCCACGCGCCATGTCGGCGGTCGACTGCCCGAGGCGCGTGATCGTCGTGACGTCCGCGCCCTTTGAGACGAGGTACTCGATGAGCTCGTTATCACCTCGAGACGCCGCGTAGTGCAGCGGGCGGTAGCCCCAGGAGTCCGACAGGTTCACATCGGCCCCGTGCTCCTCGACGAGATACTTCACCGCCGGCAGAAACTGATCCGGCACGTTTCGAACGCTGAAGGCTCCGAGCCCGAGGTAACCGCCGCCCGCGGCAACGTGGATCGGATAGGCGTTCGGCGCCCCCTCGGGGATGTAGGGCAGTGCCGAGTCCTCCTGCTGCCGTCCATCCTGCTGCCGCCGCTCCCTCATCCCGACCTCCGGCCACTTCGTCGGGATGTTCGGATCCGCTCCGTGCGCCGCGAGCAGCTTCATGGCTCCGATGTCCTGAGCGAAGGCGGCGCGCCAGAAAGGCGTCGCCCCCGTGAGGTCGATGCCCATCTTGGTCAGCCCGTATTCCCAGTACCACAGATGTGTTCTCAGACGAACGTTCGGGTTCGCCCCGGCCGCGAGGAGAGCCTGCAGCACGTCCATGTACGGAGCTCGCTGTTCGTCCTGCGCTCGGGGTTGTGGGTAGTTCGACTTGGGCGCCCACTGCGTCTCGAGGACGGCGAAGAGCGGCGCGATGCCGTCGGTGAGAGCCGCTAGGTTGGGGTCCGCGCCGCGCTCGAGGAGTACGAGCGCGAGATCGAACTGGCCGTTGAGCGCCGCGATGAGGAGTGGGCTCGTTCCATCCGCGCTCACCTGGTTGACGTCCGCATCGCCCTCGAGAAGGGCGACCGCCGCCTCGATGTTTCCCTCGCGTGCCGCGTGCAGGAGCGCCGTCATGCCGCCCGTCTTTCCCACGAGGACCTCCCGATAGGGAGGGCGTACGACGTCCGGGCCTCCGGGGTAGTCCGGTCGCACCTGCGCGAGCGAGGTGGCGTCGACGTCTCCCACGTCGTAGCCGGAGAGGAGGAACTCGCGCTGCGCGCGGATCGCAGCCTGAACCTCGGCGGGGCTCAGCTCCACCTCGGGCCGTTTCGGGCGAGCGTACGGGGTGTCGGCGTCGACGTCGGGCTCCGCCTCAGCCCCATCTTCTTTGGAAAGCATCTCCTCCAAACGTTTCGTGGCCTCGCGATCGAGCGCGAGACTCGGAAGCACATCCACAACCTTCGTGGTTGTTCCGGGGCTCGCACCGTGCGCCAGGAGCTCTCTAATGGCGGCGGCGCGATTGGATGCGGCCGCGAACATCAACGGTGTTTGTCCTGCCGTACTCTCGCGGGCGTCGACATTCGCCCCGCGAGCGATGAGGGCCGTCACGGCATCTGCGCCTCCGACCGCCGCCGCGGCGAGGTGCAGCGGCGTAACGCCGGTCGTCGTGGTAACTGCGTCGGGATTGCCGCCCGCCTCGAGCAACATCTTTACGATACCGGCGGACCCGAGCCGGCTCGCAAGGTGCAACGGTGTGTAGCCTCCGATGCGCGTGGTCGCGGTCGGATCGGCGGAAGCGGCGAGCAGAAGCGCGACGACTTCGGGGTGGTCGTGCTCCGCCGCCCAATGCAGAGCGGTCATGCCGTCACCCTTGGCGGCGTTCACGTCGGCGCCCCGGTCGAGGAGCGACCGCACGGCTTCGAAGTCTCCCCGGCGCGCGGCGTCGATCAGATCGGGCGGGGGAGCCGCGGCCGCGCCGATCGTCAGAAATACCGCCAGCGTCCCGATGGTCATGACACGCCATCCAAGGAGAAGGCTCCCGTGCTGTCGCCGAATGCCGTCATCTCCTCGTGTCCGATCTTCTGCATCAGGCTCACGAAAACGTTCGCCATCGGCGTGCCCTCGGGGGCCCTCAGGTGGAGGCCTCCGTCGAGAGCGCCGTTGGCGTGGCCGAAGAGCAGAAGCGGCGCCCGGCGGTGGTTGTGAAGGTTTCCGTCGGCCATCGCCGAGCCCCAGACGATCGCCGTCTTGTCGAGCAACGGGCCGTCGCCGTCGAAGGTGTCTCCCATCTTCTTCAGAAAATGCGCGAGCTGGCCGAGGCGGTACGTGTTGATCTTGTTGAAATCCAGGATGTCGGCGGGAACGTTCCCATGGTGCGACGCGCCGTGGATCGATTTCGTCGTCCCACACTCGGGGAACGTCCGATTCGATTGATCGAATCCGGTCTTGAACGTGATGACCCGCGTCAAGTCCGCCTGCAGCGCGAGCACCTGGAGATCGAACATCAGCCGCATGTGCTCCTCGAAGGAGTCGGGAACCCCGGACGGTGCCTCGGGCATCTCCCGCTCCTCCCCGCTCGAATTGCGGGATTCGACGAGCTCGATTCTCCGCTCGATCTCGCGGATGTGCTCGGTGTACTCGTCGAGTGCCGCGCGATCCGCGGCTCCCAACGATCGCTTCAACCGCGCGACCTCGGTCGCGATCCAGTCGATCAAGCTTCGATTGGTCCGGCGCCGGGCTGCCCGATCCTCGGGAGTGTCGCCCGCACCGAACAATTGCTCGAAGACCACCCGGGGCTCGCGAATCGCCGGAAGCGGCTGGTTGGCCGATGCCCAGGCGAGCGACGTCGTGTACGCGCAGTGGTAGTTGTAGGCGCAGCCCCCACCGCGATCGATGCCCTCGATACAGAGCTCGAGCGACGGAAGCGCCGTCTCCCTGCCGAAACGCTGCGCGTGGATCTGGTCGATCGAGATCCCGATATGGATGTCGGAGCCCTGGGTCTGCGTGGGGTGGGCTTGAGTCAGAAACACCGCCGTCGTCCGGTCGTGATCGCCGCCGATCTCCTCGGCGCGAAACGCCTCCGCCGAACGGCAGTCGGTGTTGCTCACGATCGTCATGCGGTCACGAAACGACTCGAGCGGTCTCAATTGGCTGTTGGCGACGAGCTCGAAGTCACGTCCGATGCCTGCAGGAGCGAAGAGGTGTTCGGCGTCGCCCCAGTCGCTCGATCCCGCTGCTCCCATGGACTCTTCGATGCACACGAGGCGGGTGAATTTCGTTTCGCCCGTCGAGGCTCGGGCGCGTCCCGCGGGCAGCATGGCGTCGAGGAGGGGTAGTGCGACGCTCACCCCCGCACCCCGAAGGAACGTTCGCCGAGAGAGATGCTTTCCGGTAATGAAGCCCATGGCTCTACTTCTCCTGTCCGGTCGTCGAGTCTTCCTTCAACGGGACGGCTCGAGCCATTTGGAAGGGGCCGCTCTTCGCGACACCCAGGATGAACGATGACATGCGGTAACCCTTCGCCTCGGCTTCCGCCACGATGGCCCGAATCTCGGGCTGATCGTAATACTCCACAGGCCGCCCGATCGCATAGGCGAGCACGTTCGCCGTGAAATTTCTCACCAGAGGAATGGGTCGCTCGAGAAGCACGTCGACGAGCTCACGAGGCGTGCTCACCTCGGTGCCGTCGTAGAAAGTCCCGCGGGTGTCGAGCGGCACTCCGTTCTCGCGGGTGCGCACCCGACCCGTCACATCGTAGTTGTCGAGTGCCAGGCCGATGGGGTCCATGAAACGGTGGCAAGCATGACACGTCGGATTGGCCGTGTGCTGCTCGAGGCGCTCGCGTGTGGTCAGACGCCGGCCCCCGGAAGCGCTCGCCGTATCTTCGAACGCCGGAATGTTGGGAGGTGGCGGCGGTGGGGGAGTGCCCATGAGCACCTCCATGACCCATTTGCCCCGCAGCACCGGGGACGTCCGGGCAGACATCGAGGTCAGGAGAAGAACACTTCCGTGGCCGAGCACCCCGCGGCGGGCGTCGTCCGGGTACGTGATTCGGCGAAACCAGTCGCCTGCAACGCCCGTGATCCCGTAATGGCGCGCCAGGCGCTCGTTGAGAAACGTATAGTCCGCAGTGAACAGGTCGAGGAGGCCCCGATCTTCCCGTACGAGGTGATCGAATAGGAGCTCGGTCTCCCGCACCATGTCGTGGCGCAGCTGGCCGGTGAAGTCTGGATAGAGGTACGGCTCGGGCTGATTGTCCTCAGTGTCCTGAAGCCTGAGCCATTGGGAAGCGAAGCGCGTTGAGAGCGCCTCCGACCGTGGGTCTTCGAGCATCCGGTGAACCTGCTCCTCCAGAACGAGGGGATCGAACAGCCGGTTCTCGGAAGCGAGCTCGAGGAGCGTATCGTCGGGATTCGCACCCCACAGAAAAAACGACAGCCGAGAGGCGAAATCGGCCTCGCTCAACCGATAGCTTGCGCCCGGGCGAACGTCCTCGGGCTGCTCCTCGAGGCGGAAGATGAAATGGGGGCTCGCCAGGATCGCCTGGAGTGCGGTTCGGACGCCCACTTCGAAACCTTCCTCGCGGCTCGCCCGGTCATAGAAGGACATCGGGCCGGCCAGATCCTCGTCGGTGACGGGACGGCGATAGGCCGCGCGCGCCAAGCGCGAGACGATCGTCTCCGCGCAGGACCGTTCCGCGCTGGGGGACTGGGGATGGCAGGAAAAAACCTTCTCGCGGCTTCTCGTGGCCGAGAGCCCCGCGGAGCTGAGAGGCCCCGTGATCAGAAGCTCGCTCAAATGCGGCAATGCCGTGATGCCGTAGTTCGCCCAGTCCTGGGAGTCCTCACCGCCGACGAACGACCATTCGTGCGGGCTCAATCGATCTTCGTAGGGACCCTCGATTTTCCGCACGAAGGCAGCTGCGACTCGCCGCTGGCCCGCCCGCACGAAAACGGGCTTCGTCCGGATGGGAACGGTCTTCGCGCCGCCGTGCTCGAGCGCGAGAAGCGCCACGCCTCCGTTGTCGATCGAGATGTCGACGTCCTCGAAACCCGTGCCCTCACCGAATAGCGTCTCGATCGTGAAGACGTACTCGCCGTCCGCTGGGAAATCGTGAGTTACGACGATGCCGCCGCGCGTTCCGTAGGGAGCTCCCTCGACGTGGTCCCAAGCGTGCTGGGAGAGCTCGATCGGATTCGTGTACTTGGCCGTCTGGGAGCGCGCTCCGGCGTTGCCGATGGCGAGGCGGCTGACCTCGCTCGCGGCTCTCAGATAGGCTTCGAGAAGCGTCGTCGAAAGGCGTTGGGCGGCCGACATGTTGTCGAAGTTGCCGAGGAAGGTGTCGGCGGGAAGCCAGCGACTCGCATCGATTTCGAGTGCGAGGAGATCTTCGACCACTCGCTCGTATTCCGCTCGGTTGAGCCTTTGGAACCGGCGTGTACCCGGGTTTGGATGCGATGCCCATGACCGGTCTACCACCGTTTCCAGGGTATCGACGAGCGCGAGAAGCACGTCGGCACCGGGACGGTCGGCATCGGGCGGGGGCATCATGCCCGCGCGCAGCTTCACGATCATCTTCTCCGCGGTTTCGGCGTGTTGATCGGCGGCTGCGACGTCGAAGGCTTCGAGCGAGAGGTTTCCGAGCAGCGTGTAATCGTTGTGACATCCGACGCAGTACTGTTCGATGACCGCGTTGAGCCCCGCCGCCGGTGGGGTCGACTCGCTCCGCCCGGTCGCTTCGCCACGGGCAACGGTGGTCCCTGCTGCGAGGCAGACGCCAACGAATACGGCGCCGGCAGCGAGTCTCTTCATGATGCGCGACCGTTCCCGAAAATACACGCCTCCTAGAGAACCGCCGCCTGGATCGTTACAGATGTAGACGGGCAGAATCAAGTCGGTTGGCGATGAGTTGTTACAAATACGATACACAAGAGGCTTTTAGCGATATAGTATGCCGGGCACGGCGGTGCCGCTCTGCGTCCGTGGGGTGGCACATGGACCGGTCGAACTCGTCAGTGGAGGAAGACGAAAATGAGTAACCACGAGCGCGGGCAGTATTCGCGCCTGCCAAGCTTGCGTCCTCTTACGCTAACCCTCGGGCTGCTTTTTCTGTCCATGACGGCCGGAGCCCAAGGGCCAGGTGTCCAAGATGGTCAGTGGACCTACCTGGGTGGCGACGCTTGGCACACGCGATACACGCCGGCGGATCAAATCAACGCGTCCAACTTCGGAGATCTGAAGGTGGCGTGGCGATTCGATGCTGGGAGCTTTGGCGCCAGCACGCCCAGGGCGACTCCCAGCTACGTGGGTGGAAAGCTCATCACGGTGACCGGCGAGCGCCGGCACGTCATCGCCCTCGACCCCGCCACAGGTGAGCTGCTGTGGAGCTTCACCGAGCCCAACACGTTTCGCCACGAGTACTCGATGCGGAAGGGCTACGGAAAGGGCGTCGCCTACGCCGAGCTCGACGGGCGCGGGGTGGTGTACATCACGACGCCGGCATTCTTTCTCCACGCGCTGGACGCCGAGACCGGGCGGCCACTCGAGAATTGGGGCAAGCCCGTAGATATCCCCGGCTTCCCGAAATCGGGTACGGTTGATTTGGTCTGGGATCTAATCCAGGACTGGGGACGGTGGCAGGAGTGGAAGAAGCCCTACGACCCCTATCAGGGGATTCCTCTCGAGCTCGGCTACATCACCAGCTCCTCGCCGCCGATCGTGGTCAACGACGTCGTGGTCGTGGGGAACTCCGCCGAGCAGGGATATGAGCAGACGCGAAAAGAGATGGTCCCCGGAGACATCCTCGCCTATGACGCCCGCACCGGTGAGTTCAAATGGAAGTTCCACGTCATTCCGCGTCCCGGAGAGGTCGGACACGAGACCTGGGAGAGCGACGCCTGGAAGTGGACCGGGGACGTCTCGTCTTGGGCTCCGATGTCGGCGGACCCGGAGCTCGGTCTCGTCTACATTCCGACCAACGGCGCGACCATCGACTACTATGGCGGCTTCCGTCCGGGTGACACTCTGTTCAGCACGAGTTTGATCGCCCTCGACGTCCGAACCGGCGAGCGAAAATGGCACTTTCAGATGGTGCACCACGACATCTGGAACTACGACACACCGACGGCTCCCGTGTTGATGGACGTCAAAGTCGGAGGCAAGACGATCAAAGGGATCTTCCAGGCCACCAAGCAGGCGTTCGTGTACGCGCTCAATCGCGAGACGGGTCAGCCGATCTGGCCGATGGAGGAGCGTTCCGTTCCATCGTCGACCGTCCCGGGAGAGAAGCTATCGCCCACGCAACCCTTCCCGACGAAGCCGCCCCCGTTCGATCTGCAGGGACGGACTGAGGAAGATCTGATCGACTACACGCCCGAGATCAAGGAGAAGGTGCTTCAATACGCGCGTGAGAACAACCTCTTCTTCCCGTTGTTCAATCCGCCTGTCGTCGCCGATAGTCCGGAGGCGAACTGGCCTGGAGCCGGCATGGCCTGCCCCGGGGGCGGAGGCGGTGCCAACATCTACAGCCCAGCGGTTGCCGATCCGACCGCCGGTGTCCTATACGTCGCGTCGAGCAGCGGCTGCTCGACCTATGAGCTCATGCCCGGCGCGGAATCTCCGCTCAACGAAGAGAAGCAGACGGGCACCACACCATCCGAGTGGTCTCGGGCAGCAGGACCGGGTTTCGACCGACGCCGCGGCGGACCGGATCGGCCCGATCGGGCCAACATCGACGGGCTTTCCATCTGGAAAGGGCCCGTTGGCCGCATCACCGCCTACGATATGAACACGGGTGAGATTCTCTGGACCATCCCCCACGGCGATGCGCCGGAGGAAGAGCAGGAGGCCATCCGGAATCACCCGATGCTCCAGGGGGTGGACGGGGTACCGACCAACCCCGGACGCCGAGGATTTCCGGTAATGGTCGTTACACCCACTTTGCTCATCACCGCCGGGCAAGTCAGTGACGGGACCTGGAACCTCTTCGCTATCGACAAACGGACGGGTAAACGATTGGGAGCCGTCGAGATTCCTGATGCGACGAGCTACGGCATGTCGAGCTGGATGCACAAGGGCAAGCAGTACGTGCTCGTCCAGCTAGCGGACGGCCTGGCGGCGATGGCTTTGCCCTGAGCCGCGCGTTCGGCCAGGAGAGGGGAGCAGCAGCCTGCTAGAATGCTCGGCGCCATGAAGCGCTCGACGTATTCGTTTCTGGCGCTCCTCGTGCTCTTCGGGCTGGGGTCGCCCTCGCCGGCTCGAGCCCAGGGCTGGCCTTCTCACGACGGAGATCTGGGAGCTTCGAAGCACTCGCCTCTGTCGCAGATCGATCGGGACAACGTCTCCCGGTTGGCGGTCGCCTGGACGTGGGAGACGGGGGAGAAACCCATCCCGGCGACGCGTGCGGTTTTCAGCGATCGCACCCTCACTCCCGGAAAGTTTCAGGGAACGCCGGTCCTCCTCGGAGATACGCTCTACATCTCGACGTCCTATACCCAGGTGGCCGCGCTCGACGCGGAGACGGGCGCGGAAAAGTGGAGATTCGATCCTCGCGCCTACGACTGGGGGCCGCTTCCCCGGGGATGCGGCTTCTGTCATCGGGGAGTCGCGGTCTGGACCGACGGCCGAGAAGTCCGCGTGTTCATCAACACGCGCTGGCGTCTCATCGCCCTCGATGGACTGACCGGAGAGCCCGCCGCCTCGTTCGGCCATAAGGGCGAAGTAGATGTCACCGAAGGATTGATCTGGGAAGTCAACCGGCTCCACTACACCCACACGTCACCGCCCCTCGTGTGGCAGAACCTCGTCATCATCGGGAGCGGGATGCCAGACAATCGCATCTATCATCAGAACCCGCCGGGAGACATCCAGGCTTTCGACGTTCGCACCGGCGCGCGCGTCTGGAGCTTTCATACGATCCCCCAGGAAGGAGAGCCCGGAAACGAGACATGGGAAGGTGAATCCTGGTCCTTTACCGGCTCGACCAACGTCTGGGCACCTTTTTCCATCGACGCCGAGCGGGGACTCGTGTACCTCCCGGTGGGAACGCCCAATAATGATTTCTACGGCGGTCACCGCAAGGGCGACAACTTATACGCCGAGTCGATCGTCTGCCTCGACGCCCGGACGGGAAAGCGCGTCTGGCACTTCCAGATCGTGCACCACGGCGTATGGGACTACGACCTTGCCTCCCCGCCGAATCTCGTGACGCTCTCGATCGAAGGAAGACGAATCGATGCCGTAGCGGTCGTCGCGAAGACTGGCTTTACCTACGTGTTCGACCGCGTCACGGGAGAGCCGGTCTGGCCGATCGAGGAGCGTCCCGTTCCCGGAAGCGAGGTCCCGGGTGAGCGGCTATCCAGGACGCAACCGTACCCGACCAAGCCGCCGCCTTTCGCGCGACAGGCGTTCACCGAGGACGATCTCATCGACTTCACGCCCGAGATCAAAGCGAAGGCGTTGAAGGCGGTGGAAGGCTATCGGCTCGGGGCGATGTTCGATCCGCCCTCGCTCGAAGGCTCGGTCATTCTCCCTGGCGTCTGGGGCGGGGCGAACTGGGGCGGCGCGGCCTTCGATCCGGATACCGGTCTGCTCTACGTGAGGAGCATCGACTGGCCGTTCATCTTCAAGCTCGGAGCACCCGAGCCGGAAACCGCGGACGCGGACTACGTCATCGCCGGGGTTCCACCGCTCGAAGTGGAGGGACTTCCGATCCACAAGCCACCGTACGCGACGCTCACCGCCATCGACTTGAACCGCGGTGAGCACGCCTGGCAGATCCCGCTGGGAGACATGCCCGCTCTTCATGAGCATCCGCTCCTCGAAGGTGTGGAGGTTCCGCCGACCGGTGAAGCCCCGCCGCAGCACGGGCAGTCGGGACCTCTGGTTACCGCAGGTGGACTGCTGCTCATCAGCGGCTCGAGCCCCCATCTCTACGCCTTCGACAAGTCGACGGGCGAGCTTCTCTGGAAGACGGAGCTCGACGGGGGAGGCGGATTCGGAAGCCCGATGACCTACCTGTCGCCTTCGGGCCGGCAAATGGTCGTCATCGCGACCTCTACGAGCCGGGGCGAGGACGCGAAGCTCATCGCGTTCGCTCTTCCGCGATAGCGGAGAACAAACTAGCGGCGAAAGACGACCTCGCCCTCGAAAATCGTCATCTGGCACTTCAACGTCTCGAGCTCTTCCGTCGGAACGTTATACAGGTCCTTGTCCCAGACCGCGATGTCGGCATATTTGTCGACTTCGAGCGAGCCGATCTCGTCCTCGAGGAACATCTGACGCGCGGCCCAGCGGGTGTGGGAGCGCAGCGCCTCACGAATGCCGACGGCTTCCTCGGTCCCGTAAGGATTCTTGCCGTAGACGCCGAGAAGGGTCTCCCGAGCGACGGAGGCCCAGAGCCCGTAACGAGCCGGGAATGGTGTCACGCTGAAATCGGACCCGTTCGCCCAGGGAATGCCCTTGGACAGGAAGGTCTTGAACGGATTCAAACGCAGGGCGCGCTTCGGGCCGAAGTTCCCCGCGTAGGTGTCGCCGATCCACCACATGAAGGTGGCCGAGGGCTCGGGGTAGGCGGCGTCGTACTTCTCTTCGAGCTCAGCCATCAAGTCGATGGCCCGATCCGTCGGGATGTTCGCGTGAATGATCCCGTGACGAAGACCGCGAACCGGGTTCGCCTCGAGCGCCTCGGCGTACGAGTCCATGGTCCAGTCGATGGCCCGGTCCCCGATCGAGTGGATGCTCACATGGAGCCCGGCGTCGTGGTACATACGGACTTGTCGACGCAGGACGTCAGGGTCCGTTACGGGGTAGCCGCGGTTGCCGGTATCGACCCCGGTCGCGTTCTTGTTCCAGTCGTCGTGAAGCCATGCCGTGCGCGCACCGCCGCTTCCATCGATCATGAGCTTGATCCCGCCGGAGATGAGATGGTCGTCGCCGGTGCTGATATACGGTTTCGTGAAAGGAGCGACACGGTCGATGAGCGCCTCGGCCGACTCGATGTCGGGGCCCGAGCGCCACAAGACGAATACCCGCACGGGAAGCTCGCCCTCTGCGAGCAACTCTTGATAGGCCTTCCAGGTTTCGAGGCCGATCCCGGGATCCTTGAGGCCCGTCATCCCCTCCTTGTTGAACTCCTTCGCGATGTAAGCGATGCCCTTTTTTCTTTGCTCGAAGGTTGCGTCGGGGATCAACGAGCTCACCAGCGACTGTGCCGTCTCTTTGAGAACACCCGTCGGCTCGCCGTCGTCGTCCCGGTCGATCGTGCCGCCGAAGGGGTCGGGCGTGTCCCGGCTGATATTGGCCATTCCGAGCGCCACCGAATTGGCCACGGCGTAGTGGCCCATTGTATGGGTGAGAAAAACCGGGTTGTCGGGTGAGACGGGATCGAGGTCGCGGGCGAAGATGTAGCGCCTCTCGAGGAGCTTTCCCTCGTCCCATCCGCGCCCTTCGACCCATTGCCCGGCGCCGACCGCCTCCACCTGCTCTCTGACTTTCTCGGCCGCCCCCTCGACGCTTTCGATATTCGGATAGCTCAAGTCCAGCTCGTAGAGCGACGACAATCCTCCACTGGCGAAATGGCAGTGCATGTCGAGAAGCCCGGGCGTGGCGGTGAGTCCTTCGAGGTCGATTCGCTCGGTATCGGGCCCAATAAGCGCTTCGATCTCGTCGTTGGTTCCCACCGCCACGATGCGGCCCCCGCGGATGGCGAGCGCCTCGACCACCGAATCGTGAGCGTCGACGGTAATGATGTTACCGTTCACCAGCACGCGATCGGCGTGGAGCGCTCCTTTCGCCGTGGAGCTCCCGAATACGACACTTCCGATCGCAACCAGCGCGTAAACGCTGAAGTGGCTTTCTGGTCTCGAACCCACAAAGAGCATGAATGCCTCCCGACCGTCGAAAAACGCCGATCACGATAGGTCAGCTCGTTGTGTGGGATCAAACGTCTTTCGTGCTCGATAAGCAAATGTGGTAGAACGGGCAATGCCCAACACAAGAAAGACGGCCGTATCTCGTCGATCGAAGGCGACTTCGAGGCGCAAAGTCAGAAGGAAGAAGCCCGCGATCTCGAAACGAAAATCCTCCGGCCGCGCGCCCGCCAGGGCTCGAAAGGCCGGACGCCGAAAGGCGCAGGCGCGCGGCAACCCGAAACGCACCGTCAAGAAATCCGGCAAGACCAGGCGCCCGCTGGCTCGCGGTGCAAGAGCGGCGAGGGCGAGGAAACGCGGGTCGAAGCAAAAGTCGTCCGGCATACCCGTCTATCTCTTGTCGGTGGATCTCGAGAACATTCGATGTTTCGGACCTTCGCAGACCCTGCGGCTCTCGGACGGAAAGAACCCCTATCCCTGGACCGTCGTCTTCGGAGATAACGGCTCGGGAAAGACCACGCTCCTCCAGGCGGTCTGCGGCATTGCCTCGACGCTCCAGGATCGCAAGGAGGTCCCGTCGTTCATTCGTTACAACTGGTGGCCCCAGCGCCGGACGAACAAGACGACGGTCGTGAGCGCCGCCGTGCTTCTCCGGCCGCGGGAGGTGGCCCAGTTCTCGGTGCGCTATGCACCAGAACGGCGTCGCCAGAGCCCGCCACCTCGCTGGGATTTCAACCGCGACGGGTCGCTCAACTATTTCGGCTACGGGGCGTCGCGGCGCTACGGGAACACGGCGGACTCGGGACGCAAGCCGCTCGAATCATCGGGCGACGAGAGCCTCTTCGTCGAAGATGCGGATCTCCTGAACGCCGAAGAATGGTTCGTTCAGATGAGCCACTTCGGTCCAGCACGACGACAGCTCCGGGAGGCGCGCGCCGCGAACAAGGTGCGAGATTTGCTAAAGCGCGTCTTGCTCGACGTGAACGACATTCGGATCGCGTCTCGACAGGGCCGCGCGGTCGTCGAGTTCAAGACCCATTACGGATGGGTCCCGCTGCACGGTCTCAGCATGGGCTACCGTACCCTCATTGCGTGGGTCGTCGACCTCGCCCGTCGCCTCTACGTGCAGAACCCGAGAAGCGCCAATCCGCTCGGGAGCCCGGCCGTGGTGTGCGTCGACGAGATCGACCTCCATCTGCACCAGCGCTGGCAGCGCAACCTGATGACTTTTCTGTCAGAGGTATTCCCCAAGACTCAGTTCATTTGCACGGCGCACAACCGCGCTGCCGCGCAGGCGATGCCGCGTGAGGCGAACCTCGTCCTCTTGCGGCGCAAGGGCGACCACGTGGAGATCCACAACCAGGCGGCGGAGCTTCTGGAAGGGGTACGCTAGCGCTACGAGTTATCGGGACCCTGACGTCGTAGACGGCGGACGATCCCTGGTCAGCGCACCTCGTCGGCGGTGCTGGTTCCGACGAGCGGGCTCCATTCGTCGAGATCCATCGGCAACACCACGGTGAACGTCGACCCTTTGCCCGGCTCGCTCTCGACCAGGATCTCGCCCCGGTGGTCCTGGACGATCTGATAGCAGATCGATAGTCCCAACCCGGTTCCCACCCCGACCCCCTTGGTGGTGAAACCGGGATCGAAGATCTTTCTGAGGTGCTCCGAGGAAATCCCCCAGCCGGTGTCGCTCACCACGATGTGCACCCGCGCGTCGCGAACGAACGTCTGAATTCTAATCTCTCCTTTTCCATGGATCGCCTGGCGCGCGTTGTTCAGGAGATTGAGGAAGACCTGGTTCAGCCTTCCGGGATAGCAGGAAATCGGAGGAACATCCCCGTAGTCGCGCTTGACGACGATATTGTGCTTCAGCTCGTGGTGGATGAGTGCGAGAGTGTCTTCGAGCCCTTCGTGAATGTCGGCCTTCTTCAGCTCGGCTTGGTCGAGCCGGGCGAAGCTCCGCAGGCGCCGCACGATCTCGGTGACCCGCTGTGTGCCGCTATCGATCACGCGGTTCGCCTCCTGGACGAGCTTCAGCGCCGACTGGAGCGACGGGCTCGAGTCCACGATGCCAGGATGATCCTCGTTGAGCGTTGCCTCGAGCTTTCGCAGCGCGCGAACCAGGGTGTCGTGCATGCTGCTGATGGCTCCGACGGGGGTGTTAATCTCATGAGCGATTCCGGCGACGAGCGAGCCCAGGGAGGCCATTTTTTCCGACTGCACGAGCTGCGACTGGGTCTCACGCAGCTCCCGGTTCGCCCGCGCCAGGTCCTCGAGGACTTCTTTCATCCGGGTGAAGTCGTGCGCGACGCCCACGATCTCGCGGGGCCGGCCGTCGCCGTCACGAAGCACGGACGCGGTCGCCACCCACCAGTGCCACGTTCCGTCCCGGTGCCGGAAGCGGTACTCGTATCCCGAAAACCGCTCTCCACCCTCGAGACCATGATCGAGCCAATACTGCGCCCGCTCGATGTCCTCGTCGTGCATCATGGGGAAAAGCGTGCTCCCGAGAACTTCCTCGACGGGGTACCCAGTGGCGTCGGTGAACTTGGGAGAAAGGTACGTCAGACGACCGTCGACCGCCATCGAGAAGATGACGTCGTTCGCGTTCTCGACCAGCGAGCGGAATCGCTCCTCGCTGAGGCCGAGCGCCTCGGCGGCGCGTTTCCTGCCGAGGTACACGCCTACCATCTCCGCGGCGGTTTCTAGAGAGCGGATGTCGGCCTTGCTCCACTCGCGTTCCCGTTCCAGGTCGAGAAAGCCGAGAAACCCGTGCCAGGTGCCGTCGACGAATAGCGGGAGCGCCAGGAACGATTTCACATTGAGGCTAGAGAGAAGCGCCTGTTCGTTTTCGGGTAGCGAGGCCACCACGCCCCCCACGAAGTTGTCGGCGGAAAGTTCGCGGCGCCACCGTTCTAGTCGGCTGTACGGGATCGCGGACGTGCCCGAGTACCCTCCCGCGTTGCGCTCGATCCCCTCCGCCATGATTTCGCACAAGGGCCTCATCGACAGCCCGGCGTTCGCGTCCTCGAAGTTCTCGAAGAGGTAGACGCCCGAGGCCTCGGTTGGCTCGAGAAGGTGCCGAAGGGCTTCGGGGAGAGCTCTCGAAGAATCAGTTTCCGTCAGCAGAGTCTTCGAACAGGCTGCAAGCCCCTCTTCGTAGCGAAGGCGTACCGCGAGCGCTTCCTGGGCGAGGCGTCTCTCGTGGATCTCGTCCCGGTAGGCGACGTTCATTCGCGCGAGCTGAGCCGTCCTCTGTTCCACGCGGGTCTCGAGCTCGTCATGGGCTTGTCTCAGATCCTCCTCGGCCCGGAACCGCTGATGCGCCTCCAGGGTGAGCGAAGCGAAGTCCGCGACGGACGCGGCGAAGCGTTCTTCCTCGGGCGTCCAGGTACGCGGAGCCCCCACGTGCTCGTGGCACAGAACGCCCACCATACGTCCTTCGAGCCAGATCGGAGCGTCGAGCATCGAGGTGATGCCGAGGGGAGCGAGATAGGTATCCGAGAACTCGTGTGTGCGGGGATCGCCATGAGCATCGTGCGCTGCGATCGCGCGATGCTCGCCGAGCGCCGCGAAATAAGAAGGGAAGTCAGACTTCGCGAGACGTTGTCCGCGATCGTGGCGATCGGAGCTCGCGTCGTAGAGATCCAGGCACTCGATGGCGGATCCATCGTCGCGGTACATCCAGACGCTCACCCGGGTGACGTCGAGGGTCGCCGAGGCGGTCCGAGTGAGCTCTCCCATCAAGCTCTCCAGGTTCCCACGCTCCGGGCTCAAGCGCTTCGAGAAATCGGCGAGAACCACGTTCTGCTTCGAAAGCAGCTCGTGGCTGCGCCGCAGGGCTTCTTCCGCCTGCTTGCGCTCGGCTACCTCGCTCACCAGCGTCTCGTTCAGCCGCGCGAGCTCCGCCGTCCTCGCTTTCACGCGTTCCTCGAGATCGTCGTGAGCACGCTTGAGCTCCTCCTCGGCCCGCTTCCGCTCGGCGATGTCCCGCCCGATGGCCACGTAGTACTGGATCTCGCCAGAGTCGTTGAGAATGGAGAAGATCAAGACTTCGATCGGCGTCTTCGTGCCGTCGGCCTTGGGAGCAAGCAGCTCCCCACGAAACATGCCGGACTGGCGGACGTTGCGAATGACGGAGTCCACCACGTCTTCTCCGAAGAACTCCGCGGCCGAACGGCCAATGAGGTCCTCGTCGGGGAACCCGCTCAGCACGCGGTGGATGGGGTTCCGTTCTACGAAGACGCCATTGGCATCGAGGACCACGATTCCGTCGTGGGAGCGGTCGAAGATCTGACGATAGAGCTTCAGCTTCTGCCGCGCCTGGTAGCGTTCGGTGATGTCGATGCCGGTGGCGACGACGTACTCGACGCGGTCGTCGGGGCCCGTGAGCGTGGTGTTCGACCACTCGATGAGCCTTCGCTCGCCGGTGCGGGTGATCCAGTAGTTGCGGCGCTCCAGCCGAGACTCCCCTTCGAGGAGCCTCCGGAAATCCCTCTCCACGTCCGAGCGCTCCTCGGGAAGAAGAAACGTCTCGGGAAAGGCTTCCCCGCGGATCTCTTCGAAGCCGTAGCCGGTGATTCGCTCGCAGGCCCGGTTGAACCGCACGACCCGTCCTTCGGGATCGAGCACCACGACCAGGGCGGCCGCGGTGTCGAGAACTGCGGAGACGAAGTTTCGCTCCTTCTCGAGGGCCTCTTCGGCCTGTTTGCGATGAGTGACGTCGTAGCAGCCGGCGACGATCACCGGCTCGCCCCGGAGCTCGGTCGCCACCAGGGAGAACACCGCGAAGACGACGGCGCCGTCGGCGCGACGGATCCTGACCTCCAGGTCGTCGATGCGACCCTCGCGTTTCAACCGGGTGACGAGATCAGGCCGTTCGCCGGGATCGGCATAGAAATCGATCGAGCGGCGTCTCATGACCTCTTCGCGCGTCAAGCCGACCAAAACCGCCTGCCGGTCGTTCGCGTAGAGGATTTTGCCGTCGGAAACGCGGCTCACCATGAGCGGAATCGGGGCGGCGTCGAAGATGAGATGAAGTTGCTCGTCTGCCTGCTTGAGATGGGTAACGTCGGTGTAGACCCAAACGCTTCCCGCCTGGACGGGCGAGGCGTCGATCGTCACGTCCCGCGGCACGGGCTCCCGCAGCCGAACGGCGTTACCGTAGTGTCCCAGGCCGTATTCCTCGATCGGAGATCCGTCCACCCGCGCACGTATGACCTCATCGAATCTCCCAGGGTCTACGGACGAGGCGCGCAGCAAAAGATTGAGCTCGTCGATTTCCCCGAGGGAAGCCGCTCCGGAGCCGAAGAGCTCTTCCACGCGTCGGTTTCTCGCTAGGATCCGACCCTTCTGATCCACCATCACGATGGCCGAGTGCGACGAGTCGAGAACCGCCTGAAGCTCCTCATTGGCTTTGCGGAGGGACTCCGTTCGCTCCTGGACGGTCCGTTCGAGCCCCTGGTACGCACGAATGTTGTCGAGCGCGAGACCTACCATGTTGGCGAACATCTCCATTCGCGCGACGTCCTGCGCGTCCATCGCCCGTTCGTGGTGTTGCATGTTCCCGACGAGGATGCCGATGGGCCGGGTCTGCGAGCGAATCGGCGCGATGACGATGGATCGGGTACGAATCACCTCGCCCGGAGCTTTCGGCCACCGGGGATGCGTGTTGGGGTCAGCGATGAAGATTGGTTCGTTCTTCTCGAAGCTCTCGTTGAAAGGCGGCGGGAGCGGGAGCTCGCCCGAGCGTATGCGCGAGAGGAAGCTCTCGGAGAACTCCGGTGGATCCCGGGGAAAGCAAATCGAGCGGACCGAGAACGAACCGTCCTGATGAAGCAGGAAGATGCCTCGGTCGAACTCGAGGCTCTCCGTCAGGAAACGGGGGACCGCATCGAGGAGCTCCTGCTCGTCGCGGATACGGGAGAACCGGTTGCTGACATCGTTGAGCGCGGCGAGCTGACGGTTCGCGAACTCGAGCCGTTCGAGGTCACGCCTCCCTGGTTGCTGGAGGGCCTGGTGAAGCGCGAGCTCCAGCTCGGTGGCGCGCACCGGCCGAGTCAAGAAGCGACGGACTCCCAGCTTCGCCGCATCTCGAGCGAGGGCGACCGCTTCGGGTCCCGCCACCACCAGAAGCGGAATTCCAGAGGCGACACCCGCCAGCCTTTCGAGCGCCGTGCGATCCGACGCGGCCTCGAGCTCGCAAATCACGACGTCCGGGACGCGCGACTGGATTTCCGCAGAAACCAACGCGAGAGGGGCGGTGCGGACGTCAATGCCTCTTTGCTTCAAGCGGCGGGCCGTGCTTCGCCCGCTGCCCGGCCGGTTTTCGAGATAGAGGACGTCGAGTGGAAGCATGCACCCCGGAGACCTGAGCGATATTAGCGAGACTCGCGGGAAAACCAAAGCGGAAGGGTGTTTATCGCTCCAAGTCTTCTCAGCGCCTGCGGTCGACGTTGCCGAACAGCCCCTCGAGGGTGTTGAGGTAGTCCGGTGCCGCTTTCCGGACGGCCGCGCGGAGGAGCTCGCGGTCGGCTCCCGACTCGACCATGGCTTCCACGTCCGCCAGGTCTTGCGTACGTCCGGCGAGGAGCTTCAGGATCACGATGGTGTCGGCCGGAGCGATGGGAACACCGTCGCTCACCGTCGCGCGATCGAATCCGTCCTCGATGACCCGGAGTGCGTCGGTCAGCGGGATCTGATCGATATCGATCCCGTCGAACTCGACGACGGGGACGCGCAAGGTCACGAAGCCCTCGGGATGATTCTCGAACGCTTCGTTCCCGACCAGAAAATCGATGTCCTCCGTTGTCCGGGGTCGCTTGCGGTAGGCGTTCGCACCGAGCGCACCGACCAGCGCATGGCGGACACCGGCCTCGGCGAACATCTTCGAGACTTCTCGCACCGCCCGCTCGAACGTTGGTACCGGCCGCAAAGCGCGAGCGAGCGCCGGCTTTCGACTCGCACTCATCGAGGACCTTCTATGGACTGCAATCTCGGGTTTCATGCTCGGGATCCGAGGCGACGACCCGGGGGGATCGTAGCATGCCGTCCGAGGGCATTCGACCCTCGACAGGGAACCCAGTCCCTCCGGCAGAGTGAACCTTTTTCTTGAATACCTCGTATCACAAAGGGTAGGATCCCTAGGGATGAAAAGAGAAACGCTGAAAGGCCATCTGGATCTTCTTCTCCTGGCGGTAGTTAGCACCGGCGCATCCCACGGCTACCAAATCGCTCGTCGACTTGCGCGGGCGAGTGGTAACGCTTTGGAGCTTCCCGAGGGAACCCTGTACCCGGCCCTTCACCGGCTGGAATCCAAAGGGCTTCTGGAGAGCTCCTGGGCGGAGGTCAGCGGGCGCCGCCGCCGCGTCTACAGCCTGACGGAAGCGGGGAAAGAAGCGCTGGCTCAGGAGCGTCTGGCGTGGGGAAGCTTCGCCCAAGCTGTCGAGTCGGTTCTGGATACGGTATGAGCCCGGCCCTCGGAAATTCCCGAACGCTGCACGCGTTCCTACGCGCGCTGAGAAAGGAGCTCGCCGCCCAGTTTCGTGTCGAGCCGAGCCACCCCGGTATCGAGCGCATCCTCGAAGAGGCCGAGGCACATCTCGAGGAAGTGATCGCGGAGCTGCTCGAGGACGGCGCCGCCCTCGAAGGCGCGACCGCCAAGGCCCTTTCCCGGTTCGGAACGCCCTCGCGCGTGGCTCGGGCTTACGGTGCTCTCGAAGCGCCGATCTTCATCGATCCAGAGGCAAGCATTCCCGCGTGGCGGCGCGTCCTGCGAAGCCTTCAGATCGGGATGGACTGGAATCGATGGCAATGGATCACCGACGTCCGTCTGGGGATACGATTTCTCTCGAAGAGCCGGGCTTACACGCTCGCTTTCGTACTGACGCTCGGACTGGGCATTGGCGCCAACACCGCGATCTTCAGCGTGGTGCACGGCGTCTGGCTCCAGCCGCTTCCTTATCGCGACGACGATCGCCTCGTCTACCTTCGTCACGCCGCCACACTCGCGGGGATCGATAACGTGCTCTTCTCCGTCTCCGAGATCCGCGATTACCGCGAGCAGAGTGGCAGCTTCGAAGAAATCACGGAGTTCTCGGCGATGACGTTCAACATGATCGGGCTCGACGAGCCGAAGCTCGTTCGCGCCGGCATCGTGACGGGCAACTATTTCGAAGTGATGGGACTCGGCGCTCGTCTCGGCCGTTTGATCTCGAGCCGGGACGATGGCGAGTCCGTCCCGGCGGTCGCGGTCCTCACCTACGACTACTGGCTGCGCCAGTTTGGCGGGGATCCCGACGTCGTTGGTCGCACGGTCACGATGAACGACCGGAGCGTCGCGATCGTCGGTGTCGCGGAGCCCGCCCCCCCTTATCCCGAGCGAACGGATCTCTACGTCAATCTGGTCGCGAGCCCGCACCATTTGAGCGCGAGCATGGTCGATGACCGCACCCACCGCATGACCGAGGTCTTCGGGCGCCTTGCGCCGGAAGCCACCCTTGAAACCGCGCGCGTGGAGATCGAAGAAATCAGCCGCCGGCTGCACCAGGCCTATCCCGAAGTCTACGACGCCACCCATGGCTACGACGTCTCTCTCTTGCTTTTGCGCGATCAGCTCGCCTCCACCGCGCGGCCCACGCTCCTGATGCTTCTGGGAGTGGCCGCCTTCGTCCTGATCATCGCCTGCGCGAACGTCGCCAACCTGACGCTCGCGCGGGTCATTCGCCGTCACGACGAATGGGCGCTTCGCGTGTCGCTCGGGGCGAGACCCCGGGTGCTCCGGCGCCAGCTGCTCGTCGAGAACCTGATCCCCTCGCTCTTGGGTGGCGTGCTGGGCGTACTGCTCGCGATCTCCGGTGTGGAGCTGCTTGCCGCCTACATCTCGCGTTACTCCGCGCGGGCCTCCGAGGTCACGGTCGATACGACCGTTCTCGGAGTGGCGCTTGCCGTTGCCGTGGCAGCGGCGTCTCTCTTTGCGTTTCTGCCGCGATTGCCGGGAACCGTTTCCCAGGGCTGGGGGTGGCTGTCGGGCGCACGCTCGACCGTTGGAGTCTCCGGTCGCCGAACCCAAAGGCTTCTGGTGGTGATGCAGGTCGGCGTGAGCTTCGTGCTGCTCGTTGGCGCCGCTCTGCTGCTCGAAACTTTGAGAAACCTTCAGAAGGACGACGGCGGTGTCGCCCTGGAGGAAGTGCTGACTCTGGGAATCCCGGTCAACTACGGTGCACAGACCGCCGAGGAGCTCTATGCTCAAAGAGGGACGATCGCGGAACGGGCCAGCGCTCTACCCGGCGTTCACTCCGCGGCGCTCGGGAGCATGATTCCCCTGAAAGAAGCCCCGACGGGGGTTTTGGCCCCGCTTGCCGCGCTCGAGTTCGAGATCGAAGGACAACCGACCGACCCTGGCGCACCACCGCCGCGAGCCGACTTTCGCATCGTGAGCGGCGACTACTTTCGCACGCTCGGCATGACTCTGGTCGAGGGCCGTACGTTCCAATCGACGGACACGGGCGACGCGGCCAAGGTCGTGGTCGTCAATCAGGCTTTGGTCGATCGCTACTTTCCCGCTGGGAAGGCGGTGGGACGACGTATCGGCTGGAGGGGCGACACGCTGCACTTCATGGGCTTGACCGAGGAATACCGGACGATCGTGGGTGTGGTCTCCGATGCCAAGGAATACGGTGTGGCCGAGGGCGTGCCCTGTGTGGCCTTCAATCCGTTTACCGAGGTGCCCCTCGCGGGCTCTTTGTTCGTTCGCACCGCGCATCCGGACGCCGTCGTGGGCCCGCTCACCGATCTGATTCACGAGCTCGACCCGGAGCAGCCGATCGTTGACGTTGCGACGCTCGAGCAGATACGTTCGGAATCGATCTCGCCTCAGCGGTTGAACGCGACGCTGGTTGGTGCGTTTGCGCTCCTGGCTCTCAGCGTGGCGGCGGTGGGCGTCGGCGGCGTGCTCGCGTTCGGGGTCAGTCAGCGCACGCATGAGTTCGGAATCCGCGCTGCGTTTGGCGCCGATCGGTCCTGCCTGATGCAGGTCGTCCTGAGAGAAGGTGCGCAGCTGGCGCTTCTCGGTCTCGCCGCCGGGCTCGCATCCTCGTTGTTCTTCGCCCGGCTGATGTCGGGAATGCTCCACGGGGTAACCCCGACCCACATCGGAATGCTCGGCGTCGGCGTGGCTTTCTTGCTCACCGTGGTTGCGCTGGTCGCTTCCGCGGTTCCCGCCTGGCGGGCGTCGGAGATCGATCCCGTGCAGGCTCTCCGGGAGGATTAAGCCGTGACTCAGAAGCCGATTCGGTTGTGGCCCGGCGTGGTCATCGTCATCTTGCAGTGGCTGGGCTTTCTCGTGGTGCCCGTCGTTTTGCCCGAGGCTGCGATCTACGGTGTGATCGGCGGACTCGTGGGCGGCCCGGCGGCGATCGTCGTGTGGTGGTTGTTCTTCAGTCGGGCCCCCTGGTCCGAGCGCATCGGTGCCCTCGCGCTGATGATCGCCGCGCTGGCCGCGACACGGCTCCTTCTCCACGAATCGGTTGCGCAGGGGAACATGGGGTTCCAGTTCTTGCTCGTCATCCCGCTCTTGATCCCCGCGTTCGTTGCCTGGGCGGTCGCCACCCGCCGCCTGCCGAACGGACTCCGGCGCGCGGCGATGGTCGTGACCATTCTGCTCGCCTGTGGATCCTTGACACTCGTGCGGAGCAAGGGCCTCAAGGGCAATGGCATGCCGGAGTTCGCCTGGCGGTTTTCGGAGACTCCCGAGGAGCAGCTGCTGGCTCGGGTCACCGACGAGCCGATGGCGATTCCCCCGACCCCGACCGAGGAGGAGACCCCCGAGGAGACGCCGCGGGACGATGCGAGCGCGGACCCAGCGGCGCCGCCGCCGGTCTCGGACGAGGAGGTGTCCGACGAGGCGCCGACCGCCCCGCCCGTCGAGGAAGTAGACATCCTGCCGCCTGCGGGTGCCCCAGCGGCGGCGGCCGAATGGCCCGGGTTCCGCGGGCCCCATCGCGACGGCATCCTCCCAGGCGTACGGATCGAGACCAACTGGTCCCGATCGCCGCCGGTCGAGCTGTGGCGCCGGCCGATCGGACCGGGCGTCTCCTCCTTCGCGGTCCAAAGCGGCCTCCTCTATACCCAGGAGCAGCGCGGTGAGGACGAGATCGTCGCCTGTTACGACGCGACCAGTGGCGAGCCGGTGTGGATGCACCGGGACACGACCCGGTTCTGGGACTCGCATGTCGGCGCCGGTCCGCGCGCGACGCCGGCCTTAGGCGGTGGTCGCGTCTACGCACTCGGTGCGACCGGAATCCTGAACGCGCTCGATGCCCGCGACGGCACCCTGGTGTGGTCACGCAACGTGCCCTCCGACACCGGCGCGAAGCTCCCGAGCTTCGGCTTCACGAGCTCGCCGCTCGTGGTCGACGAAATGGTCATCGTCCACGCCGGTGCGCTCGCCGCCTACGACCTCAAAACCGGCGATCCCCGCTGGTTCGGCCCCGCCAGCGAGACCTACAGCTCCCCGCATCTGCTGACGATCGACGGCGTCCCGCAGATCCTGCTGCTGGGCGATGGAGGTGCGACCAGCGTCGCGCCGGCCGACGGCGCGCTGCTCTGGCACCACTCGTGGCCGGGCATCGGAATCCTGCAGCCCGCGCTGACCGCGGAGGGCGACGTCCTGGTGAGCCAGGTCGACACGACGGCGACTCCGCTCGGCACCCGCCGCCTCGCGGTCGAGCACCGATCCGGCGGCTGGATCGCCGAGGAGCGCTGGACGTCGGTCCGGCTGAAGCCCTCCTTCAGCCCCCTGGTCGTTCACCAGGGCCACGCCTACGGCTTCGATGGCCGCTTGCTCTCGTGCATCGACGTCGAGGACGGCGAGCGTAAGTGGAAGGGCGGACGCTACGGCAGCGGCCAGCTCCTGCTGTTGCCCGACCAGGACCTGTTGCTGGTGGTGTCGGAGGACGGTGAGCTGGCGCTGGTCGCAGCGACCCCCGACCAGTTCACCGAGCTCGCCCGGTTCCCGGCGATCGAGGGCAAGACCTGGAATCAGCCGGTGCTGGTCGGCGATGTCCTGCTGGTTCGCAACGGCGAGGAGATGGCTGCGTTCCGGCTGTCTCTTCCGAGCACCTGACCGCGAGGAAAATGAAAGCCATCGTCCACTACAGATTTGGCTCTCCCGACGTCCTCGAGTACGAGGAGGTTCAACAGCCGACCGCTGGCAATGACGAAGTTCTGGTCAAAGTTCAGGCGGCGTCGACCAATCCCGCGGACTGGCACTCCATGAGAGCCGACCCGTTCTTTATCCGCTTCATGGGCGATGGGCTTTTGAGACCGAAGCACACGATACTCGGAATCGACATAGCCGGGAGGGTCGAAGCGGTAGGCAGAAGCGTAAAGCAATTTCAACGGGGGGATGAAGTATTCGGGACTTGCAGGTGGGGCGGCTTCGCTGAATATGCCTGTGCCCGGGAAGACCGGCTGGTGTCGAAGCCGGCCGGAATCACGTTCGAGCAAGCCGCGGCGGTACCGGTTGCCGCCATCACGGCGCTCCAGGGCCTTCGCGACCGTGGAAACATTAGACCCGGTCAGAAGGTGTTGATCAATGGTGCCTCGGGCGGTGTCGGGACTTTCGCGGTGCAGATCGCTAAAGCGTTCGAGGCCGAAGTCACCGGCGTGTGCAGCACGAGGAACGTGGGCCTGGTGCGCTCCCTGGGAGCGGACCACGTCATCGATTACACCCGGGGAGACTTCACCCAAAGCGGGCAGCGTTATGACCTGATCCTCGACGCTGCGGCCTATCGTTCGGTGTCCCAGTACAAGCGCGTATTGAGCGCCGACGGGATCTATGTGATGGTCGGAGGGTCCGTCGGCCAGGTATTCCACGTGATGTTTCTGGGACCGTGGGTCTCGTTGACGACCGGCAAGAAGATGAGCTTCATGATGGCGAAGATCACCAAAGAGGACTTGCTCTTCTTGAGAGAGCTGATCGATTCCGGCAAAGTCAAGCCCGTGATCGATCGACGCTACCCGTTGAGCGAAGTTGCCGAAGCTTTACGCTATCTCGAAGAGGGACACGCGCGGGGGAAAGTCGTCATCACGGTGTGAATGGAGGCCTCTGCGGAGAACCTTCAGCCGCGGTGCCATAGCTCGCGATCTTCAAGCCGGGCACGCGGCGGAAATGACTCCGGTTTCGGGTCACGAGCGGCATGTCATAGGCGAGCGCGGTGGCAGCGGTCCAGAGGTCGTTCGATCCGATCAGAAGTCCATGTTCCTTGAGGTATCGGTAGCTCTGACCGTACTGCCACTCAACGTCCTCATTGAAAGGCAAGATCCGAAAGGGCGACACGAAGTTCCGCCAGAGATCGCGCTCAGAGAGGGAAGCTCCCGCGGCAAGCTCTCCGGCGATCGTATAGGTGATATGGAGACTGGCGTTTTCGCGCGACTCGAGGAGCTCCTGTGCAGGACCCGAAGCGCCGCGAGCCAGCTCGCGTTCGAGATCGACGAGGAAGGTCGTCTCGAGAATCAGCGCTTCGCCCACTTGTCCTCGGGAGCCTCGTCCGACCGCTTCAGCTCATCGATGCGATCGAGCCCGTCGCTCGCGAATGTCGGGCCGCGCTCACGGCACAGGCGCAACCAATCTGCCGACCGCACCGTGTACTCGGGCCAGGTCGCGCGCAAAACCACCTCGCTAAAAGACTCGCCCTCGTACCGTTTCGCCGCTTTGAGACGCTCGTAAGCCTCGAGCTTCAAGGAGATGGTCTTCGTTGCCATGCACACATTATGCATGATGCATAGAAAGAGACCAGATTTTACGGCGTTTGGCTTTCCGGGAGGGGCGGGGTCGACGGAGCTCCGGTCAGCGCGATCTTCCGAGGAAATCCAGCACGGCTTCGTTGAATCGGTCGGGGGCATCGAGGTTCAGCAGGTGGCCGGCGTCGCGCAAGACGATCTTTTGGGCGCCAGGGATGCGGGCCAGAAGCTCGTCGGCCGTCCCGCGAGTCGGCTCGGAGTCCTGGTCACCGACGAGGATGAGCGTCGGCACGCGAATCGCCGACAGCCGTTCTTCAGCAGGCGGATCCGCCGGGCGCCAAAGACGGACCAGCGCGAAGTCCGACTCGAACACGTCGGCGTTGTCCAGGTAGATCGCCCGCACGCGTTCCCGCACGGTATCGTTGGCGGAGGTGAGAACGGCACGGTTGGTCACGATGGCATCGACGAGGGAAGGGAGACCGATCTTTCGGGCCAGCTCCGCGGCCGCTAGCGCGTCGCGAAGGTTGTCCTCCTTGTCGCTGCTAATGCCTGGAGCCGCGAGGACGAGACCTCTCACCCTGGATGGCCGTTCGAGCGCCAGGTCGATGGCAATGCCAGCAGCGAAAGAAAGGCCCACGACGAAGGCGGGCTCGAGATCCAACGATTGCAGCAATGCAGCCAGATCCTCGCTGTGAGAGAAAGCACTGTCGGGGCGCGATGAGCCTCCGATGCCGCGGACGTCATACCGGAGGACCCGGTAACGCGGGGTCAGCGCCGCGACTTGGTCGTCCCACATGCGGCGATCGAGCGTTCCGCCCCCGCTGATGAGAACGATCGGGGGGCCGTCTCCCGATAGGTCGTAAGCGAGGGTTGCGCCGTTCACCGCGGCGGTTCCCGCAGTCCGGTCAGTTTCCTGCGCGGTTGAAAGAGTGATCGCGGTGGCGACCAAGAGTAACGTGAGCGAAATCTTGGGTGACATGAGGCTCGGTGTGTATCGCATTTTTGCCGCCGCCGCACAAGGATGCTCCGAATGCCCGTGGCGTAAAGTTTACACGTTTCAGTAAACATTCCGAGGCAGCGCGAGGTCGTTCGCCCTGCGAGGTTCGCCGAGTTAACTCCCTCCACGGTATCACTTGCGACGATTCCAAGAGATTGGAACGCCTTTTGCTCTGGGCGTGTGACATCGAAAGGAAGTTAATGAGCGCAAGGAACAACATCCTACCGATCGCCCTTCTCCTTGTCTCGAGCCTGGCCGCCCCGAAGCGCGCCGAGGCCTCCGGTGAAGCGTCGTTCATGCTCGGTCGCTCTTTTGTCGGAGCGCTCAAGCTCGAAGACCAGACGAGCTTCGGCGCCACCATCGGTGCATTCAGTACCTTCGTGGGCTTCGAGCTGGGCGTCGATTACATGCCCACCTCGTCGTTCACCGTGCCGGGAGTGAATCTCGGCGCCTCGGTGCTGAACCTCACGGGCAACGTAGTCGCTCAAGCGCCGATCCAGGCCTTCGTTCCTTACGGCACCGTTGGTTACGGAGCCCTTTTCGCGAACGCATCGGGAGACCTCGCGGGGTCGGATTTTCTCGGAACCTATGGGGCATTCAACTATGGGCTCGGCTTGAAGGTCTATTTCAGCGACAACGTCGGTTTGCGCATCGACTACCGTCGCTTCGCCATCCAGACCGATGTGGACGACCCGAGCCTCGTGATTCCGATCGGCAACACCCGTATCAGCTCGGAGCCCGATATCAATCGCTTCCTGGTCGGCGTCGCGCTCCGTTGGTAGCTCGACGGGGGCTCATCGCTCGAGCCTCTTAAAGCCTCGAGGATCCGATCGCAAGCCGAATCGTGCTCGGCGACCAGGCGGACTTTGACGAGCCTGGGGCTCCGATCTAACGTCAGGCGCGAACAATCCCTGACCGTGCTTGTCGTTTTCGCGCCCTATTCTGGTTGTTGATGGCGTTCTTCGGTAGGGGAGTCCGGCTCGCCGGCGCGAGCCGCAAGGGCACCGATTCGATTGCGAACGAGGACGCCTTTCGATTGTTCCACGAGGCGTCCTGTGGCGTGGTTTTCGACGGCGCCGGACGAGCCAGTCAAGCGGCGAAGCGTGGGGCATCTCAATTCGAACGCCTCTTGCGGAATCGTCTCCCGGTGAGCCTTCCGGACTGGGCTCACCTCGCGAAGCTTCTCGACTCCTTTCTGGTGGGCATCGGGAGGAGCACGTTTGCAGGGTTTCGTTTCGTTCGCGGAGAAAGCGGCTGGATCGTCTCCGGCCTCGTGATCGGGGACGCAAAGCTTCTCCACGTCTCGAGGGAGGGGGAGGTCCGCTTCGTTTCACCGTCCGGCAAAGACTTTCTGGGAACCGGCTCCGTCGATCCAATTGGTGCTTTTCTGCGTCCACAAAGGCATGACGTCGTTGTGGCTGCGACGGACGGCGCCTGGGCCGCGCTCGGCGGCGCCCATAAGATGGTCCGGGAGATCCTGAGCCTCGCTCTTCGCGGGCCTATCGCCGAGGTTCCGGTGCGACTGTTGGAGAAGCCCCGATTTCTCCTCGACGACGCCACCCTGGTCGTCGGGGTCCTCGATGAATAACGGGAGAGCCTCATGCGAGCGTCAGACCGACAGTTCGGGCGAGTTTCCGTGCGCCTCGTGCAGGGTGACATCGCCACGGTTTGCGCCGACGTTCTGGTGAACGCGGCGAACACTCAGCTCCACATGGGAGGGGGTGTGGCGGCGGCGCTTCGTTCGCGCGGTGGAATCGAGATCCATCAGGAGGCGATTCGGCACGCTCCCGCCGCGCTCGGGACGGTCGTTCGGACGCACGCGGGAAGGCTTTCCGCTCGTTTCGTGTACCACGCGGTCGTCATCGATTACGACGTGAGCAAGGGAACGTCGGCTTCCGACGTGGCCACCGCGATGAAAAACATCCTGGCGCAGGCAGCCACCGATGAGGTGAAGAGTCTAGCGCTTCCTCTTTTTGGCGCCGGGGTCGGTGGGCTCTCCGTCGAGACTTCCCTGGAAACGATTCTCGACGGGATCGAGCAGAAGAACCTAGATCTTGCGAGACCGCTCCAGATCACGATTGCGGTTCGCGACCGCGAGGACTTCGGGCGTGCCAGGGATAGTTTTTGGGGCTACACGAATCGAGAAGCGCGGGCACAGGAAGAATCGAATCTCGCGAGCGATTTCTTGAAGGAGCTTCTGAAGAAGCGCCGGGATTGAACGATCGACTCACCGCGACAATCTCGCCCCTCCAATCGACGGTCAAGAGCTCTCGGATGCAGGAACCGTGGTTGTCACAGGAAGCGGGTATTCTCCAATTGGGTCGAACCAAGGAGAAAAACGATGCGCCACGTCTACCTGCTTGCGAACCTACGCCAACACGCTCTCGCGGAGAAGCTCGCCGTATCGGTCAGGCGGTATGTGGACGGGCGCGAGGACATCGTCGGGCATCCGCGGATCTTCGCGCGGGCCGGACGCGTGAACATCGAGGGCATTCCTCCGGGCATCGCGAAGGAGCTCCAGGAATGGTGCGCAGATGAGCTCGAGCGGTTCCGGTCGACGTCGATTCTGCGGTAGCTCGATGTCGCCCCCGGTTGATCGCCCTTCTCGCTCGTGTGACACTGAAAGACACCCCATTTTCGACATCGTTTCTAGCATGACGTCCATGGGCCGAGGCCAGCTCGTGAGCCGCACCTGGCGGCTCGTCCGTCTGCTCGATAGCCCGCGAGGGCGGACGCTCTCCGAGCTCGCGGATGAGCTCGGCTGCAGCAGCCGTACCGTGATTCGCGATCTGAGGGGCCTTCAGGACGCAGGGCTTCCCATCTACGACGAGCGCGAGGGCCGAGAAAAGCTCTGGAAGTTCGTGGACGGGTTCAAGTCCCGCGTGCCTCCTCCCTTTACCGTGACCGAGCTTCTCGCGCTCTACTTTGCGAGGAGGCTATCCCGTGTGCTCCGCGACACCCCCTTTTACGCCTCGCTGGAATCGGCGCACGCCAAGATTGCGGGCCTCCTGCCGCGAGAGAGCCGTGCCCTCATCGACGAGTACGATTCCGTGCTCGCCGCACGACCGGGGCCGTTCAAGGACTACAGTCGCCAGCGAAAGCTCATCGAAGTGGTGACCGAGGCGGCCCGCTATCGCAAGAGTCTCGATGTCACGTACCACACGTTTTCTCGGGGTGTCGTGACCGAGCGGCGGATCGACCCGTACCGCCTCTTCTACTTCCAGGGCGGGCTCTATGTCATCGGGTTCGACCATCTTCGCAACGAGATTCGAATCTTCGCTCTCGAGCGGATTCAGCGGTGGACGCTGACCGAGGAAACGTTCCCACTCCCCGAGGACTTCGACTTCGAACGGCACATGAAGAGTGCTCTCGGCATCTTCCGGGGAAGGGAGATCGAGGCGCGGATTCGATTCCGGCCGTCGGCCGCTCCGTTCGTCGCCGAGCGCCAGTGGCACGAAACTCAGGAGATTTCGACCGAGCAGGATGGAAGCATCGTCCTGACGATGCGGGTAGCGGACACCCTCGAGCTCCGGCGCTGGATCCTAAGCTTCGGCTCCGACGCCGATGTGTTGGAGCCGGAGCACCTGCGACGCCAAATCCGTGACGAGGCCCAGGCTATCCTGGACCAGTCCGAGCGTTCCCATTTCGTTCCTGGCCAGCTTCACCTGCCGATTGCGGATTTCCTCGAAAGGCTGGTCTTATCACCGCAGCGGGCCGGCGGGCATGAGCAGCGCTCGTCGAGGCGTTGAATGGACGAGCCGGTCACATCGCCGACCGAGTGGTCCGCGGTGGAGATTGGTTATCTGGGCCACGTCTCCCGAGGAGACAAGCACTGGGGCGGGCTACTCGTGGTCGACATCGAGGGAGATCCCGTGGACTTCGCCTGGACAGAATCGGTGGAGGTTTCGGCGATCGTTCGTCCGCTCTTCGGGGACCGGCTCGCCAGCACACTCGTCAGCAAGACGTTCGCGGAAGGACTCGTCAAGGTACTGGCGCGGGGGCCGGATGTGCTATGTCTGGACGAGCCTTCCTTGCTGGCGCGAAACGTCCGTCTCCATGTCCCACTCGCCGTGCTGGCGCCGGGAAACACTCCGAACGGAGGCCGCTGGGTTCGAACCCCATTGTCAGATGTGCGGCACCGCGGGCGGTTCTGGTTCGCGCAACGAGGCGAGGAGGAGCGCATCCAGAGCATCCTGCAGGCAGCAGGCAAGCATTTTTCTCCCCTTGGCCTGGACGAGCCCTTCCTCCGGGTCCGCCAGGCGCTCGAAGAGCGTGCCGAATCTGAAGAGGCGGCCGAATGAGTGATTGGCTCTGGAGGACTGTCGGGTCGACGACCCCCAAGGCGTTTCGAATCCGTCGTCCGCTCCTGCCACGAGCCCGAGTCATGCCGGTGTCGATCCCGGGTGCGCGGAACGCACGGAGAGTCGGGCTCGAGCGGGCGAGAGCGACGTCGGTGCCTGTGGCCGAAGCGCGGCGGGCCGTGCTCCGGCCAGGGAAACCGCCCGGCTCGATCTGGGTGCGGGCAGGGCTCGCGGCTTTATACCGGCTAACTCGGCACCAGCTTTTCCCGACCTTCTTCTCCCCCGGCTCTCTCGAGTCTCGAGCGCTAATGTTTCTAAGCGAGCCCGACAGGAAGGAGAGCCAGAGGATACTGGTCGGCCTCGCGCCGGGAGTTCTCACCGAGTCGCACGAATCACTCTATCGCGTGCTGTGCTCCGCCAACGAAGGTCGAGTGCCTCGTCGCTTCGCCTGGTCATCCCATCCCTGCGCGGATGCGCTTCGCGTCCGCCACCTAAAGCGCCGCCCGAGCTTCGGCGAGGCCTCGCGGATGACGTGGTACGGCGCCCTGAGGTGGGTGGGTCGTCGGGCCCTCGATCGCGACGACCTTGCCGACGGGCCCGAGAATTCCAGGAAGTGCGTTGCGCTCGCGGTCGCTTCCGCCGCGGGTTACCGGAGAGCAGTCGAGCTCCTTCCGGCGTGGTTCCCCGATGGTCCATCGGCGAAGCCCTCGACGAAACGATGGTGCTCGCTTCTCGTCATGCGAGCGGCCATCGAGGAAAAGAGGTTCACTCCCGAAACCGTGCCCTACCTCGTTCCTGCGGTGACGGCCAAGCTTCGTCCCAACGACTGCGTTCCCTTAGCGGCGGCATTCCGAAGTGCGGTTCAAGAGCGTCACGAGGGGGGAGCGGTTTTCTTCCTGGCAGCCATCATGACGACTGCCTTTCGCTGCGCTCTGACGAACGCGGCAGAGGAGACGGCTGACTGCGCCCGACATCTCCCTACCTGGGGCCGCGGTGCCATCGGCGCCGAGCAAATGTCCGTTCTCTCGGCGTCTCTCGCTCGCCTCGCCGATGCGACCTGGAATCCCTGGCAGGAGCCCGTCGCCCGGCGCCTCCAGGACATCGTGCGGTTCGACCTCGAAGCCATCGAGCAACGGTTGGTGGCGTTACTGGGCGACGCGCGGCCTCCCGCATTCTGGTTCGCCTTCCTCGACGACGCGGTTCTCAACGCGAGCCTGTTCACATTATTCGGCAACACCGTGAGCGCTCGGATCCATCTCCAGCGGTCCCAGACGCCCGGATCGCGTGGACTGCAGTACCGGCTCGAATCGATATCGAGATCCGGTGGCGATCCCGAGTCCGTCTGGTCCCTTTTGGAGCGGTCGATACGAGGCCGCGCGGATACGGTGGCGGATCTCCTGCGGACGCCCGATCCCGTTGTCGCTCTCGGAACTCCGATCTGGGCCCTGAACGAGGGACTCGGGAAGATCGCTCCGCTGGCCCTCAAAGAGGGCAGGATGAGGGAACTGAGCGCCGTGCGCGCCCTGTTCCATCGCCAGGAGCTTCGAGATCGCTTGGCTCCTTTCTGGATCCTTCGGAAGAACGAGCTCAGAAGCGTCCTCGATGCCCTGGTGTGGGTCGGCAGCGGAGAACCCTATCCATCCGAGCGGGAGTGGCTCGAGTTTCTAGAAGTACTGGCGGAGGAGGCGTCGCACCAGTGCTAGAAAAGCCAACCGACGCGCTGGAGCTCGCCCGCGAGCTGATGCGCGCGCAAACGTCTCGGCGAAGAGCGCTGGAGAAGGAGCTCGACAGTATCTGGCGTGCTCTCGAGAGCGTCTCGGTGTCCTTCGTCGAGTCTACCGAGCACATTCAGGGTCTGCTTGAAACGTCGGTTCTCGAGGGGGCGGACGGAAAGGACGCGCTGCGGCTCACCCTCCGCCAGACCATGGAGCGGCTCGAAGACAGCGGGATTGGGCTCGATGGCGCCGTGGGCGAGGTCTTCGACCCCCGGAGACACCGAGCCATCGAGGAATTGGCCGCTTCCAGGACCGGAGAGCTCTTTGTCGTGAAAGTTCTGTCTCGGGGCGTCACCTGCGCGGGTCGCCGATTCAAACCCGCGGACGTGGTCGTCCGGAGAGGCCGCGATCGCGAATGACGAGGTCACGAACCGTGGGTGCACACATCGGAATCGATTTGGGAACGACGAACTCCGCCGCCGCGATGGTCTACGATGATGGGCCGCACGTGATTCCCAGGGGACGCGGCGAGCTCATTCCGAGCGTCGTCTCTTATCGATGGAGGTCGGGGCTCGACGA
>DATIBD010000110.1:0-9644 GCA_035457705.1 Vicinamibacteria bacterium | reverse complement strand
GTAGCTCAGGCCGTTCGCCCGCACCGACTCGGTGGCAAGGGGCTGGAGTGGCTCGCCGCGCGCCTCGATCGCCTCGGCGTATGGACCGAGCTCCGTGTACTGCAGCCCGGCAGAGGCGGCATCCGCGGGGAAGCTCTCCTTGAGCTCTCGAAAGAGCGTGAGCTCACTCTGACCTTCCTCGCGGCGTCCCTGGCGGATGAGAACGTTTCCGAGGCTGAAATGCGCGGACTCGTTCGACGGCTGGAGCTCGATGGTTCGCCTCAGGCTCGCTTCGGCTTCCTCGAGCCGTCCCAGGTTTGCGTAGAGGGACCCGAGGTAATAGTGGGTCATCGAGTCCATCGGATCGATGGACCTTACCTTCTCGAAATACGAAAGCGCCCGTTCGGTCTCGCCCTGGAGCTTGTCGATGAGCCCCAGGTTGTAGTGAACGTACGGATTCTCGGGCGCGAGGGCGAGCGCCTTTTCGAGGGCCACCCGCGAGCTCGCGAAATCCCTTTCGTTGAAGTAGGCGATGCCGAGGTTGACGTAGCCGGAAACGGAGCCGGGGTCGAGCGCCACCACCTGCTCGAACTCGGCGGCTGCCTCGGCGAAGCGGAACTGCTCGAGGAGCGCGACACCGCGGTTGGCGTGCCGGCTCGAGTCATCGGGCTGGCTCACGAGGAGAAGTGCCAAAAGGGGGAAGTATATTTTCATGTTGGGGCAACCTTGTGCGAAACAAGCTATTATAGATAGACCGGTTCCGACTCGCGAGAGTCGGAGCCGTTTTTGCGTGTCGATATGTTTCAGATTCAAGAGCTTACGAAGGGCTTCGCCGGAAGGGTCATTTTCGATCGAGTCACCTGGAGTGTATCGGATGGCGAACGCGTCGGGCTGAGCGGACCGAACGGCTCGGGGAAGACGACACTTCTTCGGCTCGTCGTGCGGGCGGAGCACCCCGACGACGGCAAGGTCACCATGCCGAGGGGGACCACGGTCGGGTATTTGCCGCAGGACGGGCTGAGCCATTCCGGCAAGACGCTCCGGGAAGAGGCGCTATCGGCGTTCGATGACGTTCTCTCTATCGGGGAGGAGATGAAGGCGCTCGAGGAGCGGATGGAGACGATCGACCCTTCGAGCGACGAGCACCATCGCGTGCTCGAGCGCTACGGCGAATGCCGCGAGGAGTGGGACCGCCGGGGCGGGTTCACCATCGAGTCGCAATCGGAAGAAGTCCTTCTCGGGCTCGGCTTCACCTCGAGCGATCTCGAGGCGCCGACGGAGAGCTTCAGCGGCGGCTGGCAGATGCGCATCGCCCTCGCGAAGCTCCTGCTGTCGCGGCCCGATGTGCTCCTCCTCGACGAGCCCACGAATCATCTGGATCTCGAGGCGCGGAACTGGCTCGAGGCGTTCCTCGCCGACTACCCGCACGCCGTCGTGATGGTCTCCCACGACCGCTACTTTCTCGACCAGGTCATCAACCGAATTACCGAGATCGATCGGCGCAAGCTCGTCGATTACACGGGAAACTACACCAAGTACCTCCAGGTACGGGCAAGCAACCTCGCCGAGCTTCGCGCCAAAGCTTCGCGCCAGCGGGAAGAGATCGAGCGCATGAAGCGGTTCATCGACCGCTTCCGGGCGAAGGCTACCAAGGCGAAACAGGTCCAGAGTCGGGTGAAGATGCTCGAGAAGATCACTCTCATCGAGGTTCCACCCGAGCGCAAGCTCATGCGACTCCGGCTGCCGGAGCCGCCGCGCTCGGGCCGGGTCGTGATCGAGCTCGAGAACATCTTCAAGAGCTACGGAGACAACCGCGTCTTCGCGGACGCGTCACTCGTCGTCGAGCGCGGAGAGCGGCTCGCGCTCGTGGGCCCCAACGGCGTGGGCAAGTCCACGCTCATGAGGCTTCTCTCGGGAGTGGAGCCGCCGGATTCTGGGACGGTGAAGCCCGGACACAACGTCGAGCGCGCTCATTTCAGCCAGGATCGATACGATCTCGACCCGACCCGAACGGTCCTCGAGAACCTGGCCGAGGGCGCGCCCATCGACATGGTGCCCAAGCTTCGGAACATCCTGGGTGCGTTTCTCTTCCAGGGCGACGACGTCGACAAGCGGGTCAAGGTGCTCTCGGGTGGCGAGAAGAGTCGGCTCGCGCTCGCTCGGCTCCTGCTCAGGCCCGCGAACGTCCTGCTTCTCGACGAGCCGACCAACCATCTCGACCTCGATTCCAAGGAAATCCTCCTCGACGCCCTCAGGGCTTACCAGGGCACGCTCGTCTTCGTCTCGCACGATCGATACTTCCTCGACCAGCTCGCCACCAAAGTCGCCGAAGTAGGCAACGGGAGGATCGCGCTTCACTGGGGCGGATACACGGACTTTCTGCGTGCCAAGACGCGCGCGCTCGAGCCCGAACCGCCACCCGAGCTTCCCCGCTTCGAGATCGAAGAAGAGGATGAGCCGGTCGATTCGGCACAGGCGAATCTCCCCGCGGGGATGCTGTCGAAAAACAAGGCCCGGGAGCTCCAGGAGCGAGTGGAGGAGCTCGAGAAGCGCATCGCCGAGACCGAGCTCGGGATCGAGAGCCTCGAGGCTCGTATGAGCGTTCCCGGTTTCTACGACGATCCGATCGCCTCGGAGCCCATCGTCTCGACCCACGAAAAACTCAAACGGGAGCTCGCGGCGCTCGAGAAGGACTGGGAGGAAGTCTCGGAGAAGGTCCCGGGCTAGCGACCTATCACTATCAGCGAACTAGCCGCGCCTGGACCCCAAAACCGCCGGGAGTCGCCATCGGGCCGATCTCGATTTGCGAATCGCCGATCTCGAGCGACAACGACCGACCGACCAGGATCCCGATCGTCGCCCCGAAGACGACGTCACTAAGGAAATGAGCCCCCTCGTTCAGGCGGGAAGCGCCCACGTAGCCCGCCACCGCATACGCGGGAACGCCGACTTTCCATCCGTAGCGTCGCTGGAGCACCGTCGCTGTCGCGAAAGTCCCGGACGCGTGGCCCGACGGAAACGACCGCTGATTGGATCCGTCGGGCCGCTCGCGTGATGCGGCCACTTTGAGGCCGAACGTGAGCGACTGCGTGACGATCTGCGCGCGCACGAGCTCGCGGCCGAGCGTTTCGGCCTCCGGGCTCGACGCGAGCTTTCCCACGCCCCAGGTTGCGACCGCGCCGCCAACCTGAACGAGTGCTCCTCCCAAAATTTCTCCCGCCTCGAAGGCGTTGTCGAGCCCCGTCCCTCCATTGATTTCGGAGTTGAAGCTGCCATTCGCAATCTCATCGTCGAGGGTACTGGCGGCGAGGCTCGCGCCCCCGCCCCCGGCCAGTATGAAAAGATTGTCCTTGGTCGTAAAGACGTCCCCGAAGTCCCTTCCGATCTGACGCAAGAAGCTGGGTGAGGGCTCGGGGCGTTCCGGAGCCGTGTCCTGTGCGCTCGCGGTCGTCGCTGGAGCACCGAGAGTCGGAGTCGAATCCGGGGCTTCGTCGTTGGCCGAGACGCAAACGCTCAGGAACAAAAAGACCCAGCCGAACCGTGGGCCGAGATTTGTTGTTACCGCCACTGGAGACTGGTCGCCCCTCTTAAACGTTTCCCGAATCTGGATGGAGCTCGGATCTAGTTCCGCCAGGTGTACTGGAGCTTCACCAGCAGCTCGTTGGAATCGTATTCCCACACTCGGGTCATCATATCGCTGAGGGATCGCTGGAGGTTGTGGTTGTAGACGACGAACAGGTCCCCGAGGGGGTTGAACGTCCAGCGCATCCGCGTGTTCGTTCCCAGCGACTCGCTCTCGTTGTCGTATTGGAGGAAGCTGCTGAAATTCAGGTCGGCAGAGACCTTGACTTCGAACCGGCCGCTGTACAGGTTTTGCGTGAAGTCGCCCTCCGGCATCGAGCCGATGTTGCGCTCGGCTCCGAGCTCCACGGAGATGAGAGGCCAGTTCAGAGCGAGCACCCCTTCGATCGTGTCCAGATCCCCGCCGTAGTATTGACCGATCTCGTATCGGAGCTCACCGCTCACCCGGCGCTTGTCGGCGAGAGCGCCGGCAACGTGGTAACGATTCCAGGTGTAGGAGCCCGCTTCCACCGTCACGACTTTTTCCTCGCTTTCGAAGAGCTCGAACTCCTCGTCTGGCCGGTCTCCCTCGGGCGACCATCCGACCTCGAAGCTGTCGCCGCTCTCGAGGAGCCAGTTCACCGGAACGAAACCCAAGTGGTAGCTCTCCCACTGGTTTTCCAGATCGTTCACGAGATAGAACGATGCCTCGTGGAACATCTGCCGCACGAGTGCCCAGTTCGGCCGGGGAGCGTAATCCACGCCGCCTTCCCAGATATGCACACCGCTTCGGGGCACGAAGCCGAGCGAGGGGTCGAAGCCGTCGTCGAGACGGGTGGAGGTGATCGACATATCCAGCAAGTCGTTGGGATAGTCGACGGAAAAACCGTAGGCGTTCTTCCGCTCGTCGAAGTCCTCGCGGTTGGTCGTCGCCCCGAAAAAGCTGGCGATGAGGTTCTTCTCGCCGCGGAACTCGGAGGTCTGGTAACGGAAATCCGCACCGGTCAACCAGCTCCCGCTCCGGCCGATTTGATCGCCCGACGTGGCGATCATACCCACGGAAGATTCCGCCAGGATGTTCTGCCGGATGCGCACCGTGCCCATGGTCGCTTCGCCAAGATCGAGCCCCGAGACGTTGCGGGTCCGCACCACGAGGGCCCCGACGTTGGTGTTGCCCACGCGGCCGTTCACTTTGCCGCCGACGTCGATCGGGATCTGGAGGCCGTCTCCCCCACCTTCTCCCTCTTCGAACAAGAGGCCGATGCGGCGGCTGTAGAAGGGAACCAGGGTTTCGTCCAGGCCCCAGCCGAACTGAAAGATGTCCGACCCCTCGAGAAAGAACGTTCGCTTCTCCGGGAACTCAATCTCGAATCGTGTCAAGTTGGTTTGACGGGCATCCACCTCGGTCTCGGCGAAGTCCGTGTTGATCGTTACCGACGACAGAAGATTGGGACCGAGCCTTTGAGTCACGTCGAGGCTCGGATCGCCGGTGAATTCCCGATCCGCATCGGGAGATTCCTTGACCGCGCCCGTGGTGATTGCTGGACGAATGCTCAACCCCAGGCCAAAGTCGAAATTCGGAAGCTCGGTCAGGAGTCCGGCACGGCTCGTCTGAGCGACCTCGTAATCCTGGCTGGCGCCGGACCACCGGCTGGTCTCCTGCAAGCGCTGGACTCGCCTTTCGAGGTTGAAGCCCCAGTTGGCGAGTCCTTTCCGGTAACCGATGCTCTTGATGGGAATGCGGATCTCCGCCGTCCATCCTTCCTCGTCCCGGGAAGTCTTCGCTTCCCAGACAGCATCCCAGTCGCTGTTCACGTCTTCACCCTGGGAGATCACCAAACCGTCGAAACGCGCGGCATTGGGATTGACGGCAAACACGTAGCCGGTGCGGTTGTCGAGAAACGTATCGAGGACGATGGTGATGTGATCCTCGTTGTCGAGCTCGTCGTCCCTCGCCTTCGAGAAGGCGACGATACCCGCCGGATTCGGATCGTGGCAGGCGACGCCGATGATTAGCTCGTCGGGATTGCCCAACACCTTGATGATGGTCTCACCTGCTGGCTCACCCCCTTCCACGGGCTCGACGACGACCAGATTCTCGCTCGCCCCCGCCTGCGCCCAGGCAGGCTCGGAAAGCACTCCGTCCAGCTGGACGTCTTCTCTGGCGATGAAACCGACACCGAGCGAGGGTCGCTCGAGGGGCTCTTCCTCTTCTTCCTGCTGGGATGCCTCCTCGGCGGTCGGCTCCTCGGGCTCCTCGCCAGATTGTGCGAGCGCTTGAGTAACGAACGTCAAGAAGAAGGCAAGAGGTACGAAGACAGAAAAATAAATCCGGCGCTGCATATGCCCCCCAGGATACGCTACCTCGAGACGAGGTTGGGCCAGGTTGAGGAACGTCAAGTGTAATCCGCGACCCTCGTTTTGACAAGAGGAATGTCGTTCTCTCATGCACTTCGAGCCACCGGCTCCTAGAGAACGTAGGGGAGTGACGACAGAGAAACTGTTGGGCTTTTGCCACGAATGACCGTCGCTTGCGCTTTGCTCTTGATCGTGCGTGTGACCGTCTCTATGATTTCCCAAGGCGAATACCCCCACTTGCATTTCCCGATGGACATTTCTCGAGACCGACGCATCGCGAAACGATAATTTCAAAATCGGGTGCGCGCGTGGTTACCGGAAAGAAACGAGCACGTAACGGGGGCGTAAAATCCGATGTAGCTTCGGTCTCCCCATGGGGAGAAGCGGTAGCCGCGCTACCATGAGAATGTGCCTCGGATGAGCGTGTCCGAGGCGGCCGAGGCGTGGAGAGGATACGTTACGCGACGCCCCCGATGCGGGTCGTGACCCACGACGTGTTCCCCCGACACGTCGAGACCGAACGGGCTGTTTTCCTTGTAGCTCGCGAGAGAGTAGAGAGAAGGGATATGGAAAGAAGTCGAGACGGCAGGTTCCGGACGATGGTGGCAGCCTGCTTGGGATGGTTCGCCTGCAGCACGGCCCCTCCGGAATCGGGGAGTTCGGCAACCGAAGTCGTGCTCGAAGGCATAGCCATCGGCGATGCGGCGCGATTCGTCGTGAGCCCAGCCGAGTGCACGACCCTCGACGCGACGCCCGACGGCCGGTTCGTGCACATCGCCTGCCCCGTGGACGTCCCGCGAGGAACGGGCGACGCCTTCGTTTCGAGCGTCGCGGTCGTCCGTCACGACACCGAATCGGAAACGCTCTTCGTCGAATCGAGCGCGACGGATCTGGGTGGTGGAGAGATCACCGACGTGGCGGTGGCTTCCGACGGGTCCTTTTCCATCGTCAACATTCGCGAAGACGATGTGAATCGCATCAATTGCCTCCTCGTGCTGCGAGACGGACAGGTCGGACAGAAGATCGACCTCAAGGCGCGTGCCGACGGGATTGGCCTTTCGCCGGACGACCGGCTGCTCGTGGTTGCGGTCGAGAAAGGGGCCGCCATCGAGATCTACGACACCTCGGAGGCCGCTCGAAGCATCGTCTTAGCCGCGGTCGTCGACAGAAAGGCGATGCTTCCCTACTTCGACAGTGAGGAAGCCCGGCTCGAAAGGGATGACATCGAGCCCGAGTCCGTGGCCTTCAGCGCGGACGGGCGGCTCGCCCTCGTCTCCCTCCAAGAACAGTCCTCCGTCGCCCTAGTCAGCCTCGAAAAAGTGATCGGCGCACGTACACGCGAAGGCGGCTCCACGCAAGCCCCGGAGGATGTCGGGGCACTCTCTCTGGAAGGCGTCGTACACTTGCCTTTCGGCTTCAAGAACGACCGCGGGAGACTGATCGGTGTGGAGCCCGACGGGCTCAGCGTAAGCCCGGATGGGACGTTCGCGGTCACGGCCAACGAGGCGAGCACCCACACCCTGCAAGGTATCTCCGTCATCGATTTGCGGAATGGCGCCTCCCGAGTCCCCGAGCCCCTCACGTTCTGCATCTTCGACATCGACCCGAGCCTCCTCGATGGCACGGGGATCGGTGCGGCCGACGCATGCCGCGCGGAAAAGGGAAGGCCCCCACCGGCCTATCACGACAGCATCCCCCGGGTGGATCCCAACAACACCGTGATCGTGGAGCGCGGGGGGCGGATCATCGCCGCGATCAACATCGAGCGGGCTGCGAACGAGCGAAGACAGTCGGGCTCGGTGCTCTTCGTCGACATGGACGGCGTGCTGGACGAGGGAGCCAAGCCGGCTTTCCTCGCGCGCAAGGTAGTTAGCCCCAACGGAGGAGCGCGCCCCGAAGGTCTCAAGAAATCGAACGGGGGTCGCTTCGTCTGGACCGCGAACCAGCGCGATGGTGGCAGCCTTTCCCGATTCGAGATTGCGGAGACGGTCGCGAACCCCTGACGACGCAGTTTGCGTCGGGCTATTGGCTCGCCGTCACCGTCGAGCTCGGGTCCAAACCTCGGACGAAGAACTCGTCCACGATCTCACCGTCGACGTTCTTGAAGTAGAAGCGGGCGAGCGTGGGGTCCCCCCGATAGGCGAAGGTGGCGAATAGAGCCCCCGGCTTGGCGCCCTGGTCGGACGTGTAACGAAAAGCCCACCAAAAGCCGTCGCGGTTCTGATCGCGTACGCTGTAGCCGCCGAGCCCGCTGACGAAGGCGAAGTTACGCCCTTCGTCCTCGAGCGTTGCGGGATCATCGACCACCAGCTGGAAGGGCTCCTCGCTGCTCGCGATCGTCGGCTGGTCGTAACGAGACATCAGAAACGTGCGGGAGTAGGAGTGCTCGTGCCCCGTGGCCACGATGGCACCCCCGCGCCGAGACTCTTCGTAGACGCCCCAGCCGGTGTCATCGTCCTTCTCTCCGAGCTGCATCGAGGTCATGTTCTTGTGCCAGCTCGAGATTCTCCAGGGCGAGCGCGACTTGGCCAGTGATTCGCGGATGAAGAGATCGTGACCTTCTCCGAGGATGTCCGGACCGGTGAAAACCATCGTCAGCCCGCGCCAGCCGATCACGCATTTCACCCCGACTTCCCCCTCCCAGGGAATTCCCAGCCGCAGGAGACGGCGGGCGAGCCGTTCCTGATAACCTCCCCGGTCGTAGAAGCGATCCTTGTCGTGGTTGCCGACGGAAGCGAAGTAGGGATAGTCGGGACCGAGCGCCTGGTCGATCTGCTGCTCCCAGGCTTTGGGGTCGTCCTCGTAGTCGAAGTCACCTTGGTGGATTACTGCTTGCGCCCCCTCCGACTTGACGAGGCTCAGCACTTTTTCCGACCATTTGTTGAGCCCCTGGTCGGCGAGAAAGGCCACGGTGAGATCGGACGGCATCTCCTCTTCGAGGATCGGTCCTTCGGCCATCCAGCGACGCTCTTCCGCGATGGGGCCCGCGCTCGGACCTCCGCACGTCAGCCCGACTCCGAGGAGCGACAGAAGCAACAGACGATGGGGCGCCCTCCGGATCCTGCGCGAAGCCCGAGAAACGAATGCTTGCTTCGTTCCATCGCTGGCCGTCGCTTCGTGGACGCGATCCATGGATGATGTCCCTTTCTCTGGTCAGGCTCGATACGTTTCGCTTTGATTTCGCCGGCGTCGGGGCGAGGCCGACACCAGAGATCACCGGGGGGAGGATGCTCTGTCCAAAGATTCTAGCCAAGCTTTCCGGTCGGCACAATCGCTTTCGGCGGCGCTTCCTCGTTTCTGCCGTTGACAACGCCTCGAGGCGTCACCTAGTTTAGAAATGAGGCATGAAATTCGTGCAGAGGGCCCTGGCTCTTTTGCTCTGCGTCGTATCGGTTAACTCCTGCGTTAACGCACCTCGTCCGGAGAACTTGTTCGGCGTCTGGTCTGGGGAAACCGGCAATGTGCTGCTCGTCTTTCGATTCTTTCACGACGGCCGGTGCGAGTTTCGCTTCGAGGACGCCGAGTCCGGCTCCGCGCAGCTCATCAACGGAAACATGGAAATCGATTTCTCGAAGACCCCCATTCCGCTGACGGTTAGAAATATTCCGCAGCTCACCCATTCGGTGCATACCATCGTGGAGTTTCTCGACGACGACACGATGCGGATGGCCGCGTTCGCCACGCGCTGGCGGCTCCGTCCCATCGCCTTCGATCCGAGCACGAGCATGACGCTGAATAGGGTCGAC
>DATIBD010000109.1:0-7624 GCA_035457705.1 Vicinamibacteria bacterium | reverse complement strand
CTGCTGCAACCCGGCGATCACGTCGTCTCGTCGAGCGCCCTATACGGCGGATCGGTGAACCAGCTCAAGCACTATTTCCGCAAGCTGTCCGTCGATCTCACCTTCGTGGATCCGGATGACCTCGACGCGTGGAAAGGGGCGCTCCGCGAGAACACCAAGCTCGTCTTCGCGGAGACGATTGGAAACCCCGGCGGGAACGTGCTCGACGTCGAAGCCGTCGCTCGTCTCGCACACGACCACCGGACGCCGCTCATGATCGACAACACGTTCGCGACACCTTACCTCTGCCGGCCGATCGAGTGGGGGTGTGACATCGTGGTGCACTCGGCGACGAAATTCATCGGCGGTCACGGCACCAGCATCGGCGGAGTCGTGGTCGAGTCGGGCCTCTTCGACTGGTCGAACGGACGGTTTCCCGTGGTGGCGGACCCCTCCCCCGCCTACCATGGACTCGCATTCCACGAGACCTTCGGAACCTACGGGTACCTTATGAAACTGCGTGCCGAGACACTTCGCGATCTCGGAGCGGCGATGAGCCCGTTCAACGCGTTCCTCTTCCTTCAGGGTCTCGAGACGCTGTCGCTCCGGATGGAGCGGCACGTATCGAATTCGGTATCGGTCGCTCGATTCCTCGACGCCCACCCGATGGCCGAGCGGGTGACGTACCCGGGACTATCTCGAAGCCGCTACCGTCCCCTCGTCGAACGCTATCTGCCGAAGGGTGCGGGTGCCGTGTTCTCATTCGATGTGAAGGGCGGCCGCGAGGCGGGCCAAGCTTTCATTGGAGGTGTCGATCTCTGGTCGCACCTCGCCAACGTAGGAGACGCCAAGAGCCTAATCATTCATCCGGCGAGCACCACGCACCGCCAGCTCAGCGAGGCCGAGCTCGAAGCCGCGGGCGTCCGCCCCGGCACCATACGCCTCTCCGTGGGCATCGAGGACGTCGAAGATCTCATCTGGGACCTCGAGCAAGGCTTCGCGGCCGCGAGACGCGCGAAAGATGTCGAGGCGGTGCGCGCATGAGCTTCGATCTGGCGCGCTTCCAGGACCCGGAGACGATCCAGCGGGTGCTGTACAACGCCAAGACGGTCGCGGTGGTGGGCCTTTCGGCCAATGTCCTTCGCGCCAGCTACTTCGTCGGCTACTATCTCAAGCGTCACGGCTATCGCGTCATACCCGTCAACCCGAAAGAGTCGGAGATCCTCGGTGAGGAGAGCTTCCCGAGTCTGACCGCCGTTACCGTCTCCGTCGACGTCGTCAACGTCTTTCGTGCACCCGAAGCCGTTCCCGCGATCGCGGAAGAAGCGGCCGCCATTGGCGCCAAGAACCTCTGGTGTCAGTTCACGGTGATAAGCCCCCGAGCGGCCGAGATCGCCGAGAGCGGCGGATTGTCGGTGGTGATGGACCGCTGTATCAAGGTCGAGCACGCCCGCTACATCGGACGCATGCATTGGCTGGGCTTCAACACCAACCGGATTACCTCGATCCGCGGTGGATTGCAGTAGAAGTCCATCGAGGCTCCTAGCGCGTCTCAAGCCTTGCGACCGAGGAGGCCGCTTTGCTAAAATTCGTTAGTTTTCCTTTCAAAGAAGGAGCGAGACGCGGGAGGGCTATCTCCGGAGGTGGCCCCTTCATTCAGGAGGACGGGTAGAACCAACCATGCCCAAGAAAGTGATCAAGAAGTCTGAATCCAATGCATCCCCCAACTCGACGCGACGCACGAGAGCCAAGCGGAACGTCATCGCCAAGAGCCTAAATGCCGCGCTGTCCGACGACCAAATCCGTCAGCGGGCGTACAAGATCTTCCGTGAGGGCCGCAATCCAAGCGACCCGACGGCCGATTGGTTCCAGGCGGAGCACGAGCTCCGGGCCGAGCTAGGGACCTGATAGTCGGGAGAGGCCGCCCTCGCGCCTACCCGGGGGTGGCCTTCTCCAAACTTTCCCGAAAGCTTTCCTTTACAAACCATCCTTGTGTCCATATCCTCTTACGCCGTGACGGATGAAGCGGTCAACTTTCTGAAGCAGTTCGTAGCCCGACCCCACGAGATAGGCGCCATCGTCCCGAGCTCCGAGACCCTAGCACGCGAGATGGTCGAAAGAGTCGACTGGGCTCGGGTGGACGTCGTCGTCGAATATGGCCCGGGGCTCGGTGCGGTCACGTCAGAGATACTTCGCAAGGCCGACGGCAGGGATTTCTTCGTCATCGAGGTCAACGAGCCATACACCCATGCCCTCCGGCGTCGGTTCCCCTTGCTGCCGGTCTATCTCGGCTCGGCCGCGAGCATCGTCGAGATCGCAGCCGCCCACGGTGTCACCCAGGTGGACTGCGTCATCAGCAGCCTCCCCTGGGCCAATTTTCCCGAAGTCGTACAGAACCAGATCCTCGACGCCATGTTCGACGTCATGGCTCCCCACGGGCAGTTCGCCACCTTCGCCTACATGCATGGACTGCCCCTTCCGTCCGGGCGCAGGTTCCGCGCGAAGCTGGAGCAGCGCTTTCGCCGCGTAACGAGAAGCGGGGTCATCTGGCGTAACGCGCCGCCCGCCATCGTTTACCACTGCGAGCGCTAAGCCACTCTCCGAGACGCAAGCTTCACGGACGAGGGAGAGTGCCGCTCCCTCCACCCTTCAGCTTCTCGAGCAGATCCTGCATCGATGGTTGCTCGGGGTCGAGAGAAAGAGATCGTTCCAAAATCTCGAGCGCCCTAGCACCGTTTCCCAGCTCGTCGTGCGCCATGGCCAGCATGTTCAAAAGGCGAGGTTCGGGCCGCCTCATTGTGATGGCTTTCTCGAGAAGCTCCGCACAATCCTTGTACTGCTTCCGGCGGAAATGAGCCTCGCCCAGAATCGCCAGGACTTCGAACCGGTCGGGTGCGTTGCCAACCAACGGCTCGAGCACGGCAAGAACGCCATCGAGCTCGTCGCGCTCCAGAAGCAAATCCGCTAGAAGCTCACGAGCCGGGCCGAGCCGAGAGTTTTCGCGGATGGCGAGCTCGAGCTGGAGGCGCGCGTTCTCCTCGTCGTCAAGCCTCGCGTACTGCTCACCGAGAATCATCGCAACTAGGCCGGGAACCTCTGGCCGGGGGGGCGCGATCGAGCCGCGAACGCCGGGACGCGTAATCGAAGTGCGAGGGGAAACGATGAACGGCGCCACTTTTCGGCCGAGCTCCACCTGGTTGGCGTCGACAAGTGTCGCTACGAGATCGAACCGCCCCCCTTCGATTCCAGCGAGGGAAAGAGTCTGAACCATGGGCCCGGTCGCCCACGCCGCGGCGCTCACTGTCTTTTCGACCCAGGTCTTTCTAGCTGGCTCTCCTCCTTCGACTACGAAATGAACGCGGGAGCCGGGAGGAGCGTTCCGCGGCTCGATCGCCAAGACGAGATCGTCTCCGATGGCGTACACGCCCCGTGGATTGGGAAAGATCTCCACTTGGCCGAAACGGAACGGACGGTAGAGAGGCTCGTTCCGGATCTCGGAGCCGTAGGCGAGGACCAGCTCGGAGAGCTCAGGGCGCTCATCCTGCCAATCGGGAACGTTCAGATTCGACTCGAATAGGGTGTAGCTCTTAAAGCAGTCCGTCTCCTGCCGGCTCGGACAGGCGCGATTGCGTAAGATGACTCTCGCCCGGTACGAACCCGGTACCAACGGCGTCATGCCCGAATGGGCGGATGGCAACTTGAGACTCATTGTCGCCTCGCCTTCGTTGAGAGTCACGAAGGATTCCGTGCGCTGGTCGAGGACGAGCTGGTTCTCGTCGTTGAGCGGCACAACCTCGAGCGAGGCGACGAACACCGCGCTGAAGATACCCTGGTCTTCGTCGTGGACGAAGCCCACGCTCTCGGCGTCGAGCTCGACGACCCAGTGCAGAAAGTGGGCACGCCCGGGTCCGGGCAGGACGTGAGCGAGGCCGAAGCTCGGCACGTAGGTGAAGAGATAATCGCTCTCGACGTTGCCGCGCTCGAAGTCCAGTCTTTCGGCATAGCTGGTGTCGAGCTGGAAAAAGGGAACGTTGGCGATGTCGTCGAGAAGCTCGAGCGTCCCGAAGGCGGGGTTCTGGAACTGCGCCTGATCACCCTCGTCGGTGCGAAAGGAGAGGGAGGCCTGGGCCAGCTCGGCGTCGATGGCCATGAGCTTGTTGTAGGCTTGTTCGACGTCGTCTCGAAAGTCGCTCACTGGCGCCTGAAAGCCCGTGAGCAAGGCCTTGGGACCGTCCGAAAGAGGGCTGTAGAGCTCGAGCTCACCCAGGCCCTGCCGCCGGAAGAAGAGCAGGTGGAAAAAGGGAGGGAGCCCGACGTACTTGAGCTGCGGGTCGTTGTAGAACCAGAGCTCCGACGGGTAGATGGCATCGCTCGCCTCTAGCGGACGCCGGGTGTTGGGCTTGCCGAGGAGAATGTAGTAACGTCCCCGGTCGGTCTGCCAGCCTCGACGGAACGTATCGCGACCGAAGAACTCGTTCACATAAGAGAGCCTCTCGTAGTGTTCCGTCTTGTACTCGTTCTCCGGCGTGCTCGGGTTCGGGTCTCGCTTTCGCCAGAACGCTTCGACGAATGCCTGACGCTCTGCCTCTGTCTGCAATGACAGAAAGGCTTCTCGTTCCACTTGGGTGATGATGTAGACGACTTCTTCTTCGAGCCATGCACGATCCGCTTCGGGGAGATCTTTCTGGCCCTCCGCGAAAGCGAGAGCGGGATAGTATGCGGAAGCCAGGCTCAAAAGCAGGAACCGAAATACACGCCGCACGATTTCTCCAGAGTACTCAATGCCGTGGCGGGACCCGTAATCGATCGGCCGCCACGGCTCGGGCTGCTTACGGCGCGGCAAGCGCACCGGGCTCGCTCCGCTCGCGCAGGGTGGGCTGAGTTTGTCATCACCCTGCTAGAGCCGAAGGATACCACGACGCTCAGCTGACAGGCGCCGAGCCTCAGCCATCCCGTCGCCGCTTCCGCGGAGCCAGAGTGGCTCGGAGAGTCTCTCCAATCGACCGTAGCAACGATACAAAAATCTGAATTCTGCTTGCGATCTATCCAGAGATATGCTCACTAACTCACACAAAACAATCATTTTGTTCTGAACACGCGCTTCACCAGCGCTGGCACACCCATTGCACATCTTGCTTTACGTTGGATTTGTGCACTCTGGTGATTCATTTTCAAGGAGGCTTTGACCAAATGAGGCGACAAATTGCCGTTTTCACCGTAGGGGTCCTCCTTGCAGCCGCACTCGCCTTTCCTCAATCGGGAACGGGCCGGCTCCAGGGAGTGGTCAGAGATGCGCAAGGGCTCGTGCTTCCCGGCGCCACCGTCACGCTGACGGGGGCGGCCGTGATGGGCCAGCGCGCGGCGACCACGGACGTCGACGGAAGCTACCGTTTTCTCGCATTGCCCCCGGGCTCGTACGAGCTCACCTTCGAGCTCTCGGGGTTCCAGTCGTTCCGCCGTGAGGGCATCGTCGTCGCGAGCGGTGTGACATTTACCATCGATGCGAACCTTCAGATCGCAACGGTGGCGGAGACCATCACCGTCACCGGTGAGTCTCCTGTCGTCGACGTCAAGCAGACTGGTGTCTCGGCGACGTTCGATACAAAAGAGCTCCAGGAAGTTCCGAGCGCCACCGACATGTGGGCCGTGCTGGGGCAGACGCCGGGCATCAAAATGTCGTCGTACGATGTCGGAGGCTCCCACAAGAGCCAGCAACTCAACTACGACAGCTTCGGAATCATCGGCCAGAACATCATCCGCAACGAAGGCGTCAACAACACCGAAGGCGGCGGCTGGACGGGTGGATACTATGACTTCTACGCCATCGACGAGTATCGGGTGAGCGCCCAAGGGGCCGACGTGGAGATGTCGAGCCCCGGCTCTCACGTGGTGGCGACGTGGAAGAGCGGAGGCAACGACTTCTCGAGCCTAACGCACTTCGATTTCGAGACCGAGGGCATGGTAACCGACAACATCGACCAGGCGCTCACGGACCGCGCCGGGAGCTCGGCTCCGGTGAGGGGTTTTCATGAGTTCCACACCGACCTCGGTGGACCGGTGGTGAGGGACAAGTTCTGGTTCTATGGGGCGTATAACTACTTCAAGATCGATAAGATCATCTCTGGTCGGGACCCCTCCATCGCCACCGACATCGGCCTCTTCAACGAATACACGGCGAAGATCAACTGGCAGGTCTCCCAGAAAGACCAGTTCATAGGATTCAGCCACTGGAGTCGAAAGGAGAAACCCTATCGCTCGCTTTCCTCGACGATTCCCGCTGAATCCATCCTCGCACAGGACAGCTGGAGCTACATCCACAAGGCGGAGTGGCAGAGAGTTTGGTCCGATCGCCTGTTCAGCAACATCCTCGTTGGCCACTTCGGGCTGATCTGGCCAATGACTCCCGCAGTGGACCCGTCAACCAATCCGCCGCGCGTCGATACCACGACGAACCAGAGACGAGGTGCCGGCTGGCAGCCCTTCAACTCTCAGCGCTGGAAGCCTCAGAGCACGGGCCAGTTCAACTACTACGTGCCCTCCGCCGGGGGAAGCCACGACTTCAAGTTCGGGTATGAGTACGTGATTGACAGCTACCGCTTCGGTGCCAATACGAACTCGGGCCCCATCTGGTACCGGGATTCGAGCGCGCTCGGGCCTTGCAGCCCCTGCGCTACCGGTCAGCTCGGAAGGGTGAACCAAATCCGTTTCTACAACGTGCCGACGTCGCCGGACGACCGGAACGCTCACACGGATCTTTATGTCCAGGACGTCTGGTCTCCGAATAGTCGTCTCACGTTGACACTCGGTGTGCGTTACGGGCGCCAGCACATGTATTACCTGGACGATTCGTCGGAACCGCTCCTCACGGACTTCTTCGAGCCTTTCTCGGTCACCGGCGAGACGGCCAAGGACTTCAACACGATCGCTCCCCGGGTGGGTGCGACCGTCGACCTCACCGGACGGGGGAAGAGCGTTCTCAAGGCGTATTTCGGCCGCTACTACTCCAACGCCACGACGCTCAGCTCCGGAATCAATCCGGTGGGCAATTCATTTCTCGGTTATCAGTTCCTCGACCCGAACGGAAACGGCATCTATGACGGACAGCAGGAGCTCGGTGACTTCGTGGGCGGAGGTGGCGGCGCTGCCGGCCAGGTCATCGATCCGGATTTGAAGCCTATGTACGTGGACGAGTTCTCGTTCTCCGTCGAGCACGAGCTCAAGGCGGATACCGGTCTTCGTTTCTCCTACGTGCGAAAACAGATCCGGGACAGCTGGGCCCACATGCAGGCTCCGTACTACTACACGGTGAATCTTGCCCGGACGACCGAAAGGCTCACCCAGAACTTCGACGTTGCCTGCCCCGATTGCCCGGCGGGCTTCGAAGGCAGCACGCTTCATCTGCGGACCCTTCCCCCGGGTGTTCCCGTCGACGACCTCCGGATCGCGCAAGCCCCCGACTCGGATGGCGACTACGACACGATCCAGTTCGCATTGGACAGGCGCTTCAGCCAGAACTTCTTCCTGAACGCGAACTTCGATTACCAGTGGCGGCGCGAGCTGCGCTCGCCCGCGTTGGTGTCGACGAGCCCACTGGTTGCCGATCCTATCCAATACCTGTGGAGTCCCGAGTACAACCGGGACGTGA
>DATIBD010000108.1:0-15259 GCA_035457705.1 Vicinamibacteria bacterium | reverse complement strand
CGGGCTCGCTTCGAGGCGATGAAAAGAGACGGGCGAGATTCGTTCTACAGTCCAGCGGCCTCGGAGACGCTCATCAGAAAGTCCTTGATCCGAGGGATTCCATTTGTCGCTTCGAGATAGACGCGCTCGTGGTCGAGGTCGGCGTACCCGTGGGCAATTCGGTTTCGAAGCCCGGTCGCGCCTCGAAGCGCGTCCGCGGTCTCCTGTTTGATGCGCCCTTTTTCGCAAAGGACGTCGAACGTCGACGCAGCGTCGTCAGGTGGCGCCAGGCCGTCGTCGGCCACCCAGTGTGCGGCCAGGTCGATACACTCCTGAATCGCCAGAAGCAGGTAGAAAGCCGCGAGGTCGAGGCGCGATCGGTCTCGGTGAAGGCTGTCGAAAGAAGGGGAGAGAAGCGCTTCCGCGTCGTTCAGCCATGCTATCGCGCGAGAGACTTTTCTCGCTGTGACGTCACGTCGGACCACGAGCGGTCCTGTCACGCAATCGGGCCACGGCCGCGGCGTGGATCCTGCGGGCTATGGGCGCCCAGTCCCACCAATCGAGCATGGCCCGAGCTCGAAAATCCGCCCAGGCATGGGCGTGGCGCTCGACAAGCACCTTGCCTTCGCGAGCGATCTCGAACCGCAAGAGGGGTGGAGATTGGTCGAGGTCCACGACGTCCACACGACACCCGACGGCACGCCCTAGGACGAGCTCTACCATCCGCCGTTGTTCGATCGAACCGTCCGAGAGCCGCACGCCAAGGTCGACGTCACTTACCGAACGGGCGTTGGCGCGGGCACGCGAGCCGAAGAGCACAGCGAGCTCCACGTTCGGCAGCCCCTCGAGGGCCTCTCGGAGGCGAGTCTCGAGTGCGTTCATCCTTGCGGGATCATACCATCGGATACGAACAGTTCGAGATTTCGGCAACCCAATCGGTCTTCTCCGACAGCGGGGACCTCAGCCACAGCAGTCCGATCACCTGACCGCGCCAAAGCGGCAGCGTGGCTCCGCGGGCTATGGGCGCCCAGTCCCACTCATCGCTGGCAGCTGGGGGTCTCACGGCACGATGGAGAATTGTCCGCGTCCACGAATTCTGTACAGCGAGAAATCCTTGCGGTCGGTGGTGAAGACTCGGTTCGTGTCCAGCTCCTCGGCGAGCGCAACTAGAGTCGAGTCGGCAAAATCCATGGGAAGGTCATCGTAGGCCTCGATGAGATCCCGAGACCGTCGCAGGGAAGCAGGCGTCGTCGGCACGAGAAGGGCTCCGCCGGAGAGAAAGAAGTCGAGACAAGCCTTGGTGCCTCCCGGAAGCCTGCCCAGCAGGTGTGTGGCCTCAGTCAAGACGGCTTCGCTGCTGACTACCTCTCCGGCCCAGTCGTCGAAGAAACGGACGAACTCTTCGTGGCGATTTTGGCTCCGGTCGAGGAGGCATACGAGCGCGCCCGTGTCGAGCAGCAGCTCACCCGCCATTCTTCAGCGACTCGAGAATATACTTTCGATGTTTCTCCGCCAGATCGGGTAGGCCGGATTCGAGAGAGCCGATGAGACCGCGCACACGATCCGCGACTCGCCGCCCCGGGCGGCCCGGCGCTCTCAGGAACTCTCGAAGCGCCATCCGCACGATTTCGGATGCCTTTACGTTCATTTGCTCCGATGCCGCCTCGAGAGATTTCATCAAATCCTCAGGTAATCGGACGGTCACCTGCGACGCCATCACATCCTCCTGCATGCATTGTACTGCATTGCAGTGCGGACTTCGACTTCATCAGCCTGGGTGGGAAATACCCGTCTTCAGATTCCCGGAGCCTAGACCGGACGTCCCTCGATCACGCACACGGCGGACGCCGTCGGGGTGATCGAAGTCAGCTCGAAACCGGCCTTCTCGTAGATCGTGCGGAATTGTTCCTCGGTGCGCTCCATGCCCCCGGGGATGAGGAGCATGATGATATCGGCGAACTTTCCGAACGACGGTTCGTTGCCGGGACTGATGACCGCCTCGATGAGGAGGAGCCGGCCGTGCGATGGGATGACCCGCCGGACGTTCTCGAGGATCTGCACCGCCTGAGGATCGTACCAGTCGTGGATGATGTGCCTCATCTGGTAGGCATCGGCGCCTTCGGGAACCAACTCGAAGAAATTGCCGGTGGCGAAGTCGCAACGATGGTCGAGAGAAGCGGAGGCGAGCGCCGCCTTCGCCCGCTCCTCGACGTGCGGCAGATCGAACCAGATGCCGCGAAGATCGGGGTAGCGCTCGAGGGTGGCCGAGAGCACGGAGCCGTTTCCGCCGCCGATATCCGCCAGCGCCTCGATGCCCGAGTAGTCGTAGGCGTCGAGAACGGCGTTCGTCTCACCGCCGTGAAAGCCGACCATCGCCGCGTCGAAGATGGCGGCGTCCTCCGGGTTTTCGCTCATGTGCTCGAAGACTGGTCTGCCGAAGGCCTTCGTGAATCCGCTCTCGGACGTGGTCACGCTGTGCAGGATCTCGTTCCAGCCGGGCCCGAAGCGACGCATCATGCGCGCCGCATCCCGCTGCGTTCCCTCGACGCCGCTCCTGAGGAAGTGCCCCACCCGCGTCAAGGTGAAACGACCGTCCTCCCCCTCTTCGAAGACGCCGTGACCCGCGAGATAACGGAGAAGCCGATAGAGCGCCTCCGGGTGCGTGCCCGTCGCCTGGGCCAGCTCGGACGCCGAGCGGGGGCCGCTGGCCAGGTGATCGGCGATGCCGAGCTCGGCGGCGGCGAACACCGCTTGGGAAACGACGATGCCGCCGATCATCTCGGCGAGCCGTTGTACCGATTCCTGATTCTTCATGGGCGCGTATTGTACCGGTTACGCGCTACGATTACCGCTCCTCGAGACGGGAGTTATCCCTTCAGAGACGTCGTGAACGGTAGCTCTTTGCGCAGGCGTTCAGGAGTCCAGGAGCGCTCGCGCTCGAGTCGCACGTCGATCTCTTCCGGGTAGAGCTCATAGAACGCGAGGGCAACCCGAAGTTGTGTTTCCCTCAACCAGCTGAAGTCCCCACGAAGGCTCGGGCGGCGAATCGCGGTTGCTAGCCCGCCCCCCATGGGTGCGGGTTTCATTGCTCGCCCGGAGGAAATGGCTCAAGTCGTCGAGGGGCTAAATGAGATCATTGGAGCTTGAGCGCCGCCCGAGCTTGATTCGGCGGCTGGATCGCGAAGGCGTCGTTCCCGGCTAGGAACGCCGCCGCTTTCTGGGGCGCGGCGGGGGCGGTGGCGGATGGAGCGCCTGTCTCACGCGTTCCTGGAAGACGGGAAGCATCTCCGGATGGACCTCGGACAGGTAGCCCGTCACCTCTTCCAGGTTGACTTCGCTCTCCGTTACGACCCGGGCGAAGTCGCCCAGATGGCGCGGCTCGTTCGAGTAGAAGTACATCAGTAATAGATGCTCGAGCGTGGCAACGGGAGCGCTGGTTCCAAAGACGGACGCCTCGGAGGCCTCGGCCACGACGGTGCTTTCCGGCTCTCCGGCGGCGACTAAGAGATCCACGTCGATACCGCCTTTGCTTTCGAGGACGTACATCGGCTCCGGCTCTTCCGAGCGCCGGATGGGTGCGGCCGATCGGAATCCGGCGCCAACCAGAGCGTCGAGCGCCGCGTACGCATCTTCAGTCAAAACGACAACGTCCAGGTCACGGGTCATCCTGGGCAGTCCGCGAACGCCCAGGGCGGTCGCTCCAATGACCGCGTGAGGGATTTTGGCTTTCTCGAGGGCTTTCAACGCCTTCGTTACGACGCGAGCCAGGGCCGTCTTGCGGCCGGTCACGACGTCGACCTCGAGAATGTCCGCATCCGGATGTAGCATACCGGCCCGTGTAAGCTACTGCCGCTCGAAAACGAAGTTTCTCGCGCGGCCGGCGAAAAGCTCGAACGAGTGCAGCCGTTTCTCCGCGTCTCGCGAGAAGACGAGGGTTCCCTGATCCCAGCGGAAGCCGTCGTGGAAAACGGGCGTCATGGGGGATCGAAACGACCGCCCGTCGAGAACGAGCTGATTAGAGTCGTCGAGCTCGATCCGGTACACGAGATCGAGCTCCCGGCAGCGGTAGAGACCGACGTAGCGCGCGAGGGCGGCGATGTCAGGGGTAACGGTCTCGACGCGGCGATAGACGAAGGGCCGTTGCCCGGCGCGCTCGACCCTCATCTGCGACTCGTCGAACGTCAGCTCCGTGCTCGCGAGCCGAAATCTCGGGGGCGCGACGGCGATCAGCTTCCGTTCCGCCTCCTGCCAGTAGAGCGCACCGTCCTTCAGCACGATCTCCGCGAGATCGCCCGTCGACTCGTCGAAATAGACGCCGGTCCAGGGCTCGATGCCCGAGGCCTCGACCGGAAATTCCGCAGGCTCGGGCTCCGGCTCGAGCTCGAGAAAGATGTCCGCGACCTGCTCGGCGAGCGTCGTCGGTTCGGTCGTGGCGAGATTGCAGAGCACGTAGACAGAGAACCGATCGTCGGGGAACTGGATCATGGCGCTTCGAAAGCCGACGAACGCCCCGCCGTGAGAGACCGTCCGATGGCCGCGGTGAGCTCCGATCTGGAGTCCGTACGCGTAGGTCTGTGCCGTGCCGTCGTCGAGACGGCCGGTCTCGAGACGTTTTCGAGCGAGCTCCGCGCCGCCCACTTCGCCGGAGTAGAAGTTGCGGTCCCAGTGAACCAGGTCCTCGACGGTCGTGAAAACGCCTCCGTCCCCCACCATGTTGAGCGTGGTCATGTCGATCTCGAAGCCGTCCCCCGATTCCCGCGGCCGGTAGCCGGTTGCGCGCCCCCGCACAATTTTGCGGAAATTGTCGTGAAAATGCGTGTCCCGCATCCCCAGGGGCTCGAATAGATAGCGCGCGGCGAACTCGGCGAGCGTCAATCCGGTGGCGCGGGGCAGGATCTGCGATAGAAGAAAGTAGCCGGTGTTGCTGTAGAGGTACTCGCTTCCCGGCTCGAAGTTGAGGTTCTCCTGGCGGCTCAGGCGATCGAGGATATCTTGCTCGGTGTAGAAGTCCTCGTCGCGGAAGCCGGCAAGTTCCATCAGGGTCAAGTAGTCCCGGAGCCCGCTCGTGTGGTGGATCAGATGACGGATCGTGATGGGACGCTCGGTTTCGGGAAGCTCGGGGAGGTACTTGCGCACGTCGTCGTCGACCGAGAGCTTTCCCTGCTGTTCGGCCAAGAGTATGGCGAAGGCGGTGAACTGCTTTCCCAGCGAGCCGGTCCGGAAGACGGATCGCGTCGACAGAGGAACGTCGTGCTCGAGATTCGCCATGCCGTAGGCGCGCGAGGTGACGAGCTCGCCGTTCTGGATCACGCCGAGCGCACAGCCCGGCGTATCCTTGCGATCCCATTCGTGGAAAAGGGCGTCAACGTCCACGTCGCGCGAGGCCGCCGCTGCGGAAGTCGCCGCCAGTGAGAGCGTGACGGCTAGAACACTGAGCTTCGACATAGCACTAATATTGGCCACAACGGGCTCCCCCGGCAAGGCGGTGCGCATACTACGAACCTCGAACATCCTATTTGTCGCCCAACTGCAAGCGCCAGAACCGCGGACGTCGGGATGCCAACGAGTTGCGCCTTCTTATAGTTCTGGCTAGAATCTAGCCAGAATGTATCAGATCGTCTTGGCGCCTGGGGCGGCCAAGGCGATGCGCAGCCTCCCGGCACACGTCCGAGGTCGGCTACGAGATGCTCTCGAGCGCCACCTGCGGTATGAGCCGACAAAGTTGAGCAAGAGTCGCATCAAGCGGCTCCGGGGTCTCAACCGGCCCCAGTATCGGTTGAAAGTGGACGAGATTCGGGTGTTCTATGACGTCACAGAAGAAAGGGTTGAGGTCCTCGCCGTCGTCAGCAAAGACGCGGCGCAAGCGTGGCTCGAACGAGAAGGGACGTCCGCGACGGGCGGTGGCACTGGCGAAGCTTAAGGACGATCTCTCGAAGTATCTACGCCTGGCGGCCGATGAGGAGATCCTCATCACGCGACACGGACAGCCTGCCGGAGTGCTCATCGGCTTCGAGTCGGAAGAGGACTGGTTCGACTACCGGCTCGAGCATCACCCTGAGTTCCTTCGCCGCATCGCCGAGGCACGGGAAGCCCTCCGGAAAGGTCACGGTGTTCGGCTCGAGGAGCTCGAGGACTGACCCGCGGAGAAGAACCACGGCAGCACGGTGATGTTCCGGGAACGGTAGCTCTCCACCCCTCCGTGTACGAGGACGCCGTGGCGGTTGGGATTCGCGGGAAGGTCGAGCCACCATCGGAGGCCGTCCATCGCGTCGGAAGCGACAGTGAGACCGGACTTGACCTCCAGGGGAACGAGGCGATTGCCCAGGTCGATGATGATATCGATCTCGCGTCCTCTCGAGTCCTTCCAGAAGAAGAGCGGCGCGTCACGCCCTTCATTCGCGAAAGCCTTGACGAGCTCGCTCACCACGAAGCTCTCGAAGAGCGGGCCGCGCAGGGGGTGATTCTGGAGCGTCGTCGGGTCGTGGATACCGAGAAGGTAGCAAGCGAGCCCCGTGTCCAGAAAATGGAGCTTCGGGGCTTTCCTTAGTCGCTTCCGGAAGCTCACGTGATGCGGCGGAAGAAGCGTCACCAGAAAACCGATCCGCAGCGCCGTCAACCAGTGCCGGGCCGTGGGTTGCGTGATACCGGCGTCCGAGGCCAACGCCGAGAGGTTGAGCTCCTGGCCCGTGCGAGCGGCGGCGAGCCTCAAGAAACGCTCGAAGGCATCGAGATCGAGCACTCGAAGCACCTCTCGCAAATCCCGCTCGATATACGTTCGGGTGTAATCGGCCAGCCACCGATCGCGGAAGCTTTCGGTCGTGGATGCGGGGATAGAACCCGGCCGAGAGCGTGGGCCAAAGACCGACTTCGGGAGGTTCGACCTTGGCCCAAACACCCTCGTCGATCCGGGCGGGCTCCAGACGGGCTCGGTCGAGTCGTTCGGCCAGACAAAGAGGACGTAGTTGGAGGACGGCCGTCCTTCCGGCCAAAGACTGCGACACACTCTCCATGAGAAGCAGGTTCTGGGAGCCGGTAAGAATGAACCGCCCTGGCGTTGCTATTTCATCGACGGCCACCTGGATATAGGACAGCAAATCGGGACCCGCTGGACTTCGTCCAGGATGACCGAGGAATCGAACTGGCCGAGAAAGCCGACCGGGTCCTCGAGCGCCCGACCACGGATGTCCGGCCTCTCGAGCGAGGCGTAGGCATGTTCGGGAAAAACGTTTCGAACGAGAGTCGTTTTGCCGGACTGTCGTGGACCGCTGAGCACGACGATCGGCATGCGAGCCGCGGCGGCCCGAAGCTCGTTCTCGAGGTGCCTGACGAACACAGTCTATATTATTGATTCTAAATATAGATGACAAATTTAAAAATGCTATTTTTAATCTGACTAACGAGTCACAGGCGCAGGGGGCGGGGCGGGGCCATCAAGATGGATGGATCCGATCTCCAGTCGACGCCGGGTACGTCGATGTAAAGCTCGACCTCGTTTCCGTCGGGGTCGAGAACGTAGAGGCTGTGGGTGACGATGTGGTCGCTCGAGCCCACGAGGGTGATGCCGGCGTCCCGGAGCTTCGGGAGTAACGCGCGCAGGTCGTCGTCGCTGTCACCCACCTTGAGGCCGAAGTGATACAGGCCGACCCGCGTTCCCTGGGGGATGGGACGGGCCTCCTGGCCGACGGCGAAGAGCAGGAGCTCGTGGTGCGTTCTTCCGCTCGAAAAGCCCGCCGCCCGAGCCGGCACGGCGAAGATCTCGCGAAAGCCCAGCACGTCGCGGTAGAACGCGCGCGCTATCTCCAGTTCGCGCACGTAGAGCACGACGTGACCGAGCTCTCGAACTCCCATGGACCCCTTCGGACTTTTCGCGCGACTCGACCGCTCGCGACCGCTGCCTGACGCACGGCGGGGAGTCGGAAGGACGTGTGCGTTACGAGTCGCTCCGGTCGAGCCCGCGCAGCGCGCGACGATCTTTCCGTACCCTATCCGGAAACCGCCGGTCCTGACAAGTGGCACCGAGACGAAAGAAGATCACACGAACCGCTCGCGTAACTTGGACGAAGACGTCGCTGCGACGCGTGAAGTACAATCCGAGCTCTCGAACCCATTTGCATAAACCCAGGAGGTCCTTCGTGGTGAATGCTCGCTCTGCAGTCCGCATCTCGATCGTTTTCGGGTTGGTTATGACGGCTCTCGTCTTGGCGCTTCTTTCTCCCTCGTTGCGGGCACAAATCAACGATTCCGGTGCGATCTCGATACCGGCGATGGTGATCCGGGACTCGACGGACGGCGTGGTCGGGGGAGTCGTCGGCGTGGACAACAATAAGCCCTACGTCGTCTTGACCGAAGGCAGCAACAAGGTGTTGCTCCGCGTCGGAAAGACGGAGTTCGCGTCCCAGGCCCGGGTGTTCTTCACCAACACCACCTGCGACAGCGCCCAGATCTACCTCGATTTGCCCGTCACCGTGGGAGGCCTCGACGAGATGCAGGACGTTACGTACGGCATTGGGCCCGGGAACGTGTTGTACCGCTCGGACGTGCTGATGAACAGCGTCATGACGATGTCGGAGTGGATCTCGGTCAATCCCGTCGGTCCCACGCAGTGCTTCGTGTCCACGAAGATGGGCGATCGGATGAGCGCGGTGATGGTCCAGGACTTGGACACGATCTTTCCGCCACCTTACACGGTCGAATAAACCTCGTCGTGTGACACCCCGCTACACTACCCTCCGTGTTATTGCGCCTGGTCTTGCTTTCCCTCCCCACGGGGGCGCTCTACTGGCTCGTTGCCGAGCGCGAGCTGGGCTGGGAAACCATGGAGCTCTGGGCGATCTGGGCGGCGCTACTCTTCTTCTACGCGCTCGGGGTCCAGGCAAGCTCGCGGGCCCGCGGGTCACTCTCGGTCGGTTTCATCCTTATTACTTCGGCTGCGTTCCGGGCGGGCTCGTTCCTCTTCGAGCGACCGCTGGACCTTCCGAAGGCGGGAGTCGCCGGAGCCGATGTCCTTGCCCTCCTCGTGGGGCTCGCGTTGTTGCGGCGGGCGAAGCTTCCGCTCGGGCTCGTGCTCGTCCACGGGTGGAACCCGCTCGTCGTCACCGAGCTCGGCGCCGAGGCTCGCCTGGAGGCTCTCGCCCTCCTGGGACTCGTCTCGGCGTTCGCGCTTCTGCAAAACGGACAGGAGTGGCTCGCGGCGCTCGTTTACGGGGGCAGTCTCGGGGGACCGCTTCCCGTGCTGGCCACGATTCCTCTCATGGGGCGAGCGCTCGGTTTTCGCGCCGTCGTTTCTCTCGCGCTGGGCGCCGGGCTCTGGTGGCTCAAGGGCTGGCCTCCGGCTCTGGGCGATTACACCGGGGCGAGCCTCGCTCCGAGCCTCGTCACCGTCTCGCGATTTCTCGTGACGCGCGACCCTTCGTTCGCGCTCGGAGTTGCCCTGGTGGGTTTCTTGATCGTTGCGATCTGGGCGGCGATGAGTCTGAAGGACGATCACTCCAGGCTTCCAGAAAAAGCGATCGTCGCCGTGGGTGCCTTCTTGTTCCTGGCGCCGTTCGTGCTGCCGTGGTGGTTCGTCGCGATCGGCTACCTCGCGGCCTACTCACGCAACCGCGGCTGGCTCGTTTTCACCGCCACCGCTCCCCTCACCTATCTGGCGATGGATGAGGGGAGCTACAGCTTCTGGCTCGGCTTCGCGCAGTATTTCCCCGCCTACGCGAGCCTCACGTACGTGTGGCTCGGGCGGAAGAAGGAGCGCTGAGGGCGGATCTCAGGCAGCACCCCACTTCACGAAGAAGATGCTCAGCGAGATGACGAACACATAGATGACCAGAGACTCGATCAGAACGAGGCCCAGCAGGAGGGCGAAACGAATCTGGGCAGAGGCCCCGGGATTTCTCGCGATGCCGTCACAGGCCGCCGCCACCGCGCGGCTCTGACCGATCGCGCCCATCGCTGCCGCGATCGCGAGAGCGCCGCCGCCCGCGATCATCGCCCACTTGTAGACTTCGGGCGTCCAGACGTCGGAGCCCTGGGCGAACAGCGGAGCCGCCAGGAACAGGAAACCGCTCCACACGAAGGCAGTCGTCAGAACTTTTCTAGTCACCAATTTTCCTCCTAAGGATCAATGCTCCTCCGCGGCGACGGCGCCACCGAGATAGATCATCGTCAACATGACGAACACGAACGCTTGCAACAGGCTCCCGAACACGCCGAAGAGCATCATCGGCACGGGGATCACGAAGGGTATGAGGCTTCCGAGCACCAGCACCACGAGCTCCTCGCCGAAGATGTTCCCGAACAGACGGATGGACAGCGAGAGAATCCGGCTCAAGTGGCTGATGATCTCGATGGGAAACATGATGATGGCGAGCGGAAGCACTGGCCCGAGAAAGTGCTTGAAGTAGGCTGCGACTCCGTGAGCGCGAATACCCTGGTAGTTGTAGTAGATGAACGCGACGAGCGCGCAGCCGACCGGCATATTGAGTGACACGGTGGGCGAAGAGAAGAACGGAACGAGCCCGAGGAGGTTGCTCACCAAGATGAAAAGGCCGAGCGTTCCCACGAGCCCGAGAAACTCCCGGCCCTTGTGGCCGACGGTCTCTTCGAGCATGCCGAGGAGGCCCCCGACGGCCGCCTCGAGCAACAACTGGATCCTTCCGGGACTCTCCACGCTGATTCTCCTGCGGAACCAGACGGCGAACGCGCTCAACAGGAGGGCGACGAAGACCGCCATTACGACGTGGTCGGGAACGTGGATGTGGAAGACGGACTCCAGAATCGTCCCGAGGGCCGAATGATGCTCGAACTGCTCCATATTCTGTAAGCGACGGGATATCGAAGTGGGGATTCTGAAGGCGCGGCGGCGCTAGCTCTCCGTGTCTTTTGCGCTATAAAAGCCCCACTCCAGGATTATGGCCGCCACCGGAGCGGAAAGCCCGATGGCGACGGCGATTACGTTGGCATGCCAAACGCTAAATATAACAAACAAGGCGATAGCCAACAAGAGGTAGCGAAAAAGCAACCAGAAAACCCCGAGCCAGGTGCCCCGGCGGGCCGCGCGCGTCGTGAGGGCGCCTACGAGGCGCGCCATCCCCTCGACGTTCAGAGCGGAGAGGAGCCCGCCCGCGGCGACCGACGCGGCGATGGACGGCCCCCAGGCGAGGCCGGCGAGGCTCATCGCGGCGACGATGCCCCAGGCGTTTCGCAGAAGGCGGCGCTCCGGTGAGAGGGCGCTACTCGTCATCGACGTCGCCTTCGTCTTCGTCCAGCTTTTCGAACTGCGCGAGCGTCCGGAACAAGTTGACGAAGGCGGCCACGATGCCCAGGACGAGAAAGATCGCGGAGAAGATTGGGAGCGTTCCGAACCGCTTGTCTATTACGTAACCCACCGCTCCCCCGAGGGTGATGGAGACGGGGAACATGATGCCGAGGCTCGTAAGGAGAGCCCAGCGCGCACGACGCGAGGGGCCCTTTCGAGGCAATAACGTGCTAGTTGCCCGCGTTCGCGTTCGTCTGCGTCTCGGCTGGCTCCGCGATCTCGCTCTCGATCGGCTCGATTTCGACCGCTCTCGTGGGCTCGATGCGCTCCACGATCTGCCGGACGGGAACGCGCAGCGGCTCGAGAAAGGGCTTGGGATAGACGCCGATCCAGACGCAAAGCGCGACGATGGGCAGAAGCGTCGCCTGCTCGCGCCAGTCCACGTCCTTCAACTTCTCGTTCTCGGGCTTGTCGATCGTGCCGAACATGAGCCTCTGGTAGAGCCAGAGGAGATAGGCGGCGCCGAGCACGATGCCCGAGACGGCGAAGAGAGCGTAGGGCCAGCCGGCGTAGGCGCTCGCGAAGGTTCCCTGCAGGATCATGAACTCGCCGATGAATCCGTTCAACATGGGAAGGCCCATCGAGGCGAGAGCGATGATGAGAAAGAGCGCGGCGAAGACGGGCACCACCTTGGCGATGCCGCCGTAGGAGGCGATCTCCCGCCGATGCGTCTGCTCGTACATGATGCCGACGATCAAGAAGAGCCCGCCGGTCGAAAGCCCGTGGTTGATCATCTGGAGGATTCCGCCCTGGATGCCGAGCTCGGTGAGAGCGAAGATGCCCAGCATCACGAATCCGAGATGGCTCACCGAGCTGTAGGCGACGAGCTTCTTCCAGTCACTCTGCACCAGCGCCACGAGAGCGCCATAGATGATGCCGATGATGGCGAGCGCGAGCACCCACCAGACCGCCTCGCGGCTCGCGTCGGGAAGGAGCGGAAGCGAGAAGCGCACGAATCCGTAGGTCCCCATCTTCAGGAGCACGCCCGCGAGGATCACCGAGCCCGCGGTGGGGGCCTCGACGTGGGCGTCGGGAAGCCACGTATGGAAGGGAAACATCGGCACCTTGATGGCGAATCCCACGAAGAAGGCGAGGAACACCCAGTACTGGAGCCCCGCCGAGTAATCGATCGTCCAGAGCTGCGTAAGGTCGAACGTGTAGACCCCGGTCGCGTCGTAATAGGCGAAATAGAGCGCGAGGATGCCGAGGAGCATCAGGACGCTTCCCACGAGCGTATAGAGGAAGAACTTGATCGCGGCGTAGAGCTTTCTCGGCCCCCCCCAGACCCCGATGAGGAAGTACATCGGGACGAGCATGACCTCCCAGAACACGTAGAAGAGGAAGAAGTCTAGCGAGACGAAGACCCCGAGCATGCCGGTCTGGAGCAACAGCAGGAAGATGTAGTACTGCTTGACCCGGTCGGTGATGGCGTTCCAGGAGGACAGGCAGGCGATGAAGCCGAGAAGGGTCGTCATCAGGACGAGCAGCAGACTGATGCCGTCCATGCCGAAGTAGTACTGGACGCCGATCGTGGGGATCCATTCGTACTTTTCGACGTAATGGAACTGCGGACCGCTCGAGTCGAAGTGCGTCCACAGAGGCAGCGAGATCAAGAAGCCGATGAACGTGATGATGTTCGCGGCCCACTTGATCTGGTTCTCCTGGGTCTTTTTGAAGAAGAAGAGGATGGCGAGGGCCCCGACGGCAGGAAACCACACCACGAGAGAGAGTATGTTGAAGCCTAAGGGATTGTTCTCGAGCATACCCGTTGCCGTCCTCTACGACCAGAAATAGAAATAGAAGAAGCCGAACAGAATTCCGACCCCGCAGAGCATCATCAGGGCGTAGTTCTGCACCACGCCCGTCTGGACTCGGCGAAATACGGCGGAGACGCTCGCGAGCACGCGCCACACCGCGTTCACCGCGCCGTCCACCAGGGTCTCATCGGCCAGATTCGAAAGATCCGCCGTGCCCACCGTCGCGCCCGCCGTTCCGTTGACCAGGCCGTCCACGACCTCGGCGTCGAAGGCGTTGAAGCCGCGGGCTCCCGAGAGCGTTCCGCTCACCACGGTCGCATCGTAGATCTCGTCGACGTAGTACTTGTTGTAGAGCAGGCGATAGAGCCTCGGCCAATCGCGGGAGCAAACCTCGTCGCCCTCTGGCTTGTTCCAGTACATCCGGTAGGCGAAGAAGATTCCGGCCGCGGCAATCGCCACCGAAATGAGCATGAACGTCCACTCGGCGGCGGCGCTCGCCTCGTGCACTTCGGCGACGGACTCGGTTCCCGCCAGGATGGCGGGCTCGAGGAACGCCTCGATCCGGTTGTGACCGCCGAGAAAATGCGGCCATCCCACGAAGCCGGCGAAGATCGAGCCGACCGCGAGCACCACTAGAGGCACCCACATGACCTTGGGCGCTTCGTGCAAGTGCGACTCCATCGCCTCACCGCCCCGGAACTTTCCGAAGAACGTGAGGATGACCTGACGCGTCATGTAGAAAGCCGTCATCCCCGCGGCGACGGCTCCGACGAGCCAGACGATCGTGACGTGCCCCCCGCCGGTCGCCCGCCAAAGAATCTCGTCCTTGCTAACGAAGCCGGCGAGAGGCGGGATACCGGCGATGGCGATCATCGCCACGATGAACGTGCGCGCCGTCCAGGGCATGTGGGCGAAGAGGCCTCCCATGTTCCTCATGTCCTGCATCGCGGTGTAATCGCGGTGCCCGCCCGAGGCGTGCTCGGCGTGCTCCATCGAGTGGATGACCGAGCCCGAGCCGAGGAAGAGACACGCCTTGAAGAAGGCATGGGTCATCAGATGAAAGATCGCCGCGGCGAAGGCCCCGACGCCGGCGCCAAGGAACATGTAGCCGAGCTGGGAGACGGTCGAGTAGGCGAGCACCCGCTTGATGTCGTTCTGGAACAGACCGATCGAGGCGGCGAAGAGAGCGGTCGCGACACCCACGACGGCCACGAGATCGAGCGCCGCGGGAGCGTGCGAGTAGAGCACGCCGCAGCGCGCCACCATGTAGACGCCCGCCGTCACCATGGTCGCGGCGTGGATGAGGGCGGAGACCGGAGTCGGACCTTCCATCGCGTCGGGAAGCCACACGTAGAGCGGAATCTGCGCCGATTTTCCCGTCGCCCCGACGAACAAGAGAATGCCGATCGCGGCGAGCACGCCGAGGCCGAGCTCTGGAGAATCGTACCGCTCGCCTACCGCCTGCATCACCTCGTAGAAATCGACGCTTCCGAACTGGAAGAAGATGAGCATGATCGCGAGGAGGAACCCCGCGTCGCCGATGCGGTTGACGATGAAGGCCTTCTTTCCCGCGTTCGCGGCGGAGTCGCGGGTGAACCAGAAGCCGATGAGGAGGTACGAGCAGAGCCCCACCCCCTCCCAGCCGATGAAGGCGAGTAGGAAGTTCGCCCCGAGCACCAGGTTCAGCATGAAGAACGTGAACAGGTTGAGATAGCAGAAGTAGCGCGCGTAGCCCGGGTCGTGGCTCATGTAGCCGATCGAATAGACATGGATGAGGAATCCGATGCCCGATACGACGAGCACCATGACCATCGACAGCGAGTCGAGCCGGTACGCCCAGTTGGCGACGAACTCCTTCGTGGTGCCGTCGGCCTGGGCGGCCGAGAGCCCCGGAACCCAGGTGAAGAGCGTTTGTTCCAGCACGGCATCGGGACCTTCGGCCATGAACGTCCCGAAGAAACATCCGACGGCGATGAGAAACGACAGCGCGACCACGCCGCAGGCAAGGAGTCCGACGAAGGACTTGGGAAGCCGCTTGCCGAAGAGCCCGTTTATCAGGGCGCCGACGCCGGGGACGAGCGGAATGAGCCAGAACAGTTCACTCACGCGAAAACAGCCTCAATCGGTGAATCCAGGGAAACGGCACCAGCTCGAAAGCTCGGCCATGAAAAACGAGTCGCATCTTATAGCACCGCGACTCATTGTTGTCAAG
>DATIBD010000107.1:0-88325 GCA_035457705.1 Vicinamibacteria bacterium | reverse complement strand
CGATAAAGGGCCGGAAAGTTTGATAGTGCTCTTTCCCCTCGCGAGTAAACGCCTCGAACCCGTCGATCGCTTCTTTCGCCTGCTCGAGAAGGGGCGCGAGCGGACCCACCTGGCGCGACGAAACCCTCGCGAGCGAGCGGGAAAGTCTCTTGGTCGCCTTGTGGAGGAGGGGCAGCGAGTATTTCTCGAAGCTCTCGGGTTTTACCGCCTGAGCCTCCATTCGGGAGGCGATCCGGTTCAGCAGTCCGCTCCCCGACGTCTTCTGCTGAAAGTGTCGGCGCTTGTACAGGCCCAGAAGATCGACGAGGCGGCCGAGCCTCGAAGGATTGCAGTCCCCTGACGAGACCTGATAAACGAGCTCGGGCTCTTCGACCATTGCGAGCGCGCTCACCCCGATTACCGCGGCGGCGGCCATGTCGACCGGGATCACGTCCAAGATCACGTCGGTTTTGACTGGGAAGAGGTTCTGGCCGCGCATCGCCATGCGCACCAGAGGCGCTGTGGTGGTGAATCCCTCGTTCCATCCGGCGAAGGGGTACTCGATGGCGCTCTCGACGATCGAGGGCCGGATGATGGCGCGCCGGACGCCCTCTTCCGCGGCGACGAGCTGCTCGCCGAGGCTCTTCGTGTAGGTATAGATGTTGGGCCATCCCCAATCCTGGGCCTTTTGGATCCCGAGCTCGGTCAACCGAGAGCGGATCCAGTTCTTGCGCTCGCGGGCGATGGCGAGCGCGAGCGATTGGGCGTCGCCGGGATCCCGTCCCTCCTCGAGGAACCGCTTCCGGGCGAGCTCGCGAAATCGGTCGGCGAGCGATTTGTCGCGGGACTCGTCCCTGACTCGGGCGGCGAGCCGCTCGCAATCGTCGATCTCCTTGTCGACCGAGAAGTCGGTCGTCTCCTCGGTCTTGCGGGGGAAGTAGCCGACGAGTGGCTCGTTCTCCCAAACTTCACCCGATCGATTCCCCGCCACGAAACACGTGCTCACGTGAACGAGAGCGGGGCGGTGCATTCGTTTGGCAAAGGCCAGGGTATTGAGCGTTCCCGTGACATTCGTCTTGAGCGCGGCTTCGAGGGGTGGGTTGAACGTGACCCGCCCCGAGGAGTTGAGGAGAAGATCGATATCCTCGGCCACCGCCTGGGCTCGGGCCGCGCCGAGCCCCAGGTTGTCGTGTGTGATGTCGCCTCCGACAACGACGATCTTGGCCCGGAGGAAGTCCATCAACTCGTCTTTATAGCGCTCCCTCAACGGTTCGAAAGCCGGAGAAGGCACGATGGTCTCCCAGAAGCGGGCCTCGCTCTCTGCTTCGGAGCTCGCGCGCACCATGAGATAGATCCTCCCGATGCCAGGAAAGCGGTCGAGCAGCAGACTCAGGCAGACCTTTCCGAGAAAGCCCGTCCCGCCAAGAAGGAAGATCCGGCGGTCCTCGAGGATCTTCTTGGGGTCCAAAGGGTCCACCGCGCTACTCCACCTGGGGAATCACGATGGGAGGAAGATGCAACATCGTGATCTCGGCACTTCTGCCCAAATGACTCCGGGCGTTGGCGATGGCCTCGGGCAGGCTGTCGGCCCGCTCCCAGCCGAGTAGCTCGGGAACGTGCTGGTTCTCGGCCCCCGCGGCGATGATCTTGCTGACATGACGCCGCCCGTTCTCCCCCCAGTACCACATGAAGAACGGGTGGGCCCCATGATAGGCCGTCCCTCGGCGGTACATCGCGATGTAGCTTGGGTTCATCGCGAACTCTTCCTCGTACTTCTCGCGCAGCTCGAATGCGTCCCGGGTCTCTGGCAACAGGCGATGGAAGAACTCGATGTAGCTCGGATGGCGCTCCGGGTCGAAATCGTCGTAACAGGGATGACACAGAATCAAGACCCCGCCCTTGCGGACCAGAGGCTTCCCCCGATAGAGGTTGAAGAAGTAACCTGGCCCCATCACCTGGACGAGAAGCGGGTTCAAGATGGAATTGACGTTGTAGGGCGAGATGTAAGGAACGCCCACGATGAGGATGTCGCACTGTCCCTTCACCTTGACCGCGTACTGCTCGAACGAGCGGTCCAGCGTCTTCTCGTGAACTGGATCGGTCTTCCCCGCGTAGCAGCCGATGAGCTCGTAGGCGGCGGGAATCCGGTGGAAGAAGGCGCGCTTGGCCTCCCGGGGCAGCTTCTCGGTCGTGAAGCGCGTCGCTCGCAGCTTGAGGCGATCGAGCTCGGTGAAATCGTCTTCGTTCTTCCCGAGAAAATCCAGCTCGTCCCGGTACATTCGGTTGTTGAGAACGGTCTCGATGTGAAAGACGTTCAGGTGCTCGTCGACGAGCCTGCCCATCCGCACGCATTTGCGGTTGAGCTCGGAGCGTTCCGGGTCCATGTAGCCGTCGGAGTCGATGATCGTCTGCGGCTCGTGGTGGTACGTCAGACTCCGATAATCGCACAGTCCCACCGTAACCGACTTATGTCCTCCGTCCATCGGCACGAGATTGATATTGATATAGATGACGAGCTCGCTCTCCGCGGCGCGCCGGTTGACGCGCAAATGCTCGTGGTGCGCCGTTTGCCCCAGGCTCGTCAGCCCATTGGGGTCCTCGGCGTCGTGGCAGTAGTAGCGGTCCGGGTAGAACGCCTCGTGGATGTCGCTCCCCACCATGCGACGCATCTCGGTCTCCGACATCTTCCGGTGAAGCGAGTTCGCCACGACGATGTGGATGTCCTCGATGCCGTGATCGGATAGCATCTCGAGCACGACCTGAAGCGCGGTCTGACGGATGTCCGGGGGCGCCATCGGCGGAAGTGGAAGACTGATGTCGTCGAGCGCGATCGTGACCCGCATCCCCGGGCGAAGTTGTGCGTGAAGGGGATCCGTGCCCAACGGGTGGTTGATGGCGTATCGGATAGCGCCTCTCGGGTTGGGGAGGCCTTGAATGGGCGGCTTGGGATAAATGACCCGGGTGCCGGCGGGGAGATCCTCCTCCCAGAAATCCTCGCCAAAGTGGATGACCCGCGGTGCCGAATCGGTGTCGATGATGACCGTCGCCGGGTCGAGTTTTCGCCTAAGAACAGGCATCGGATTCGGTTCCTCCTTGACTACCTCAGGCTCACGATCGGCCAGTCGTGACGAAGAGCTGTGCTTCGAAGACGCACGTCGGGGTTGGTCGCCGTCGGATGTCCGACGACGGAAAGCATGGGCAGGTCGCTCATGCTGTCGGCGTAGGCGTAGCAGTCGTTCAACGACAAGCCCTCACGCTCCGCGTAGCGGCGGATCCATGAAGCCTTGGTTGCGCTGGCCATCACCGGGGGCTTCAGGCGACCCGTTGCCCGACCGTTCTCGAACTCGAGGCGGTTGGCCACATAATCGGCGATACCCAGGTACTCCAGCAGGGGAGCGATGCTCAGGTCGAGCGCGCCGGTTACGACGACCTGCCGAAGACCCATTTCCCGCGACTTTGCGAGAAGCTCGAGGGCCCCGGGATAAATCCCGGGGCGGATGACTTCGTCGAAAAGGTCTTCGGCGAGGAATCGCAGTCGGTCCTCGGATTGCCCACTGTACCACTTGAAGAAAATGTCGTTGAACACCTTCCGGCTGTAGACCTCAGCGGCGACAAACACGGGGATTCCCAGCACGGTCTTGGCCGTCTGGACGACGCTTCTCAGGATCCCCTGATCGTTCCGGGCATAGAAGGCAAACGCATGCACCAAGTTCGTACGAATGAGCGTACCGTCGAGATCGTAGAAGGCTGCCGCCTTGGCCAAGATTGCTATCCTACCTCCTTTCAACCGGTTGGGTGGAGCCCTAGATATTACGCCGTCGCGGCCGGGCCCTCAACAATGAGACCCGATTGATCGGCACCCGAGGCTGAGCGTAGGATGGGCGACCATGAAACGACGCGCCACGATCACCTCGGTAGGCCGGTTCCTCCCCGACCGGATTCTCTCGAACCGCGACCTCGAAGAGATGGTGGATACCTCGGACCAGTGGATCATCGACCGTACGGGGATCCGAGAGCGTCGACTCGTCGATAGCGGAACCGGCACTTCGGAGCTCGCAGCGGCCGCCGCTCAAGAGGCGCTCGATCGTCGCGGTATTGCCGCGGATGACGTGGAGCTCATCATCGTCGGGACCATCACCCCTGACATGTTGTTCCCTTCGACCGCCTGCCTCGTACAGGACAAGCTCGGCGCCCGCCACGCGTGGGGATTCGACCTCTCGGCGGCCTGCTGTGGCTTCCTGTACTCGGTCTCGGTGGCGGCCCAGTTCATCGAGACGGGAGCGCATGAGCGGGTCCTGGTCATCGGCGCGGACGTCATGAGCAGCATCATCAATTACAAGGACCGCGCCACCTGTGTCATCTTCGGAGACGGCGCAGGAGCCATTCTCCTCGAGCCCGCATCGGGAAAAGACGAAGGGTTTCTCGGTTTCCAGCATCGGGTGGAAGGAAGCGGCGGTCAATTTCTCTACATGCCCGCCGGGGGTAGCGCGAAGCCCGCCAGCCACGAAACGGTCGACCAGAACCTGCATTTCGTCCACCAGGACGGCCGTCAGGTGTTCAAATATGCCGTGCGAAAGACGTACGAAACGACGACCAGCCTTCTAGCAATGCATGGCCTGACCGCCGACGATATCTCGCTTCTCATTGCCCACCAGGCCAACGTCCGAATCCTGGATGCGACCGCCGAGCGGCTCGGACTTCCCCCGGAGAAAGTCGTCAAGAACATCGACAAGCTCGGGAACACGACCGCCGCGACCATTCCCCTTGCGCTATACGACGTCGTTGAAGATCAGAGGCTCCGCGAAGGCGACCTCGTCCTCTTCAGCTCGGTTGGGGCAGGATTCACCTCAGGAGCGTCGCTTTTGCGCTGGAGCGGCCTTCGCACGAACGGCGAGCGCTGAAATTGGCCCCGAATCGCCTCGGTGCCGAGACGAGCCCCTATCTCCTCCAGCACGCGCACAACCCCGTCGACTGGTATCCCTGGGGAGAGGAGGCCCTTCAAAGATCGCGTCGCGAGGACAAGCCCATCTTGCTCTCGATTGGCTATTCGGCGTGCCACTGGTGCCACGTCATGGAGCGCGAGTCGTTCGAGGACGAGGAGACCGCCGCCCTGATGAACGGGAGCTTCGTCTGTATCAAAGTCGACCGCGAAGAGCGCCCGGACATCGACGAGATCTACATGAGCGCCGTCCAGATGATGACGGGATCGGGCGGATGGCCCTTGACCGTCTTCCTCACGCCAGCGCTCGAGCCTTTCTACGGAGGCACCTACTTTCCTCCCGAGGATCGATTCAATCTCCCGTCTTTCAAGACCGTCCTCGAGCAGATTGCTCGGGTTTACCGCGACGAGCGCCACCGGGTATTCGAGAGCGCGACGCGTCTGACCGAGAGGCTCCAGGGCCTCGCCGCCACGCCCGAGACTCGAGAAATCCTCTCGCGCCAGCTCATCGGAGGAGCTACCCGGGACCTCGCCTCGCGTTTCGATCCCCGGTACGGTGGCTTTTCGCCAGCGCCCAAGTTCCCCCCGGCGGGTTCGCTCTCACTTCTCATGCGACACCACAACGCGACCGGCGATCGCGACGCCCTCTTCATGGTTACGCTCACCCTGGACAAGATGGCTGCGGGAGGCCTGTACGATCATCTCGGGGGTGGTTTTCACCGTTACGCAACCGACAGCCGGTGGCTGATTCCCCACTTCGAGAAGATGCTCTACGACAACGCGCTTCTGGCAAGAGCTTACCTCGAGGGCTACCAGCTGACTGGGAACGAAGACTACGCACACATCGCCCGGGAGTGTCTCGACTGGATTTTGCGGGAGATGCAAGACGAAGAAGGAGGCTATTACAGCAGCCAGGACGCGGATAGCGAGGGCGTGGAAGGGAAGTTCTACGTCTGGTCCTACGAGGAAGTGCAACGGCTGCTCGGAGCCGACGCAAAGAATTTTTGTGGTGCCTACGACGTCACACCGGACGGCAACTGGGAGGCGAGCAACATCCTGAACCGTACGGGCCCGCTTACCGAGGAGCACGACCAATCGCGCCGGATCCTCTTCGAAGCCCGAGAGGGACGCGTTCACCCCAACCGGGACGACAAGGTTCTTACGAGCTGGAACGCTCTCACCATCATCGCGATGGCTCGCGGGTACCGGGTGCTCGGTGACGAGCGCTTCTTGAGCTCCGCCCGTCGGGCCGGAACCTTCATCCTCGAGCGCATGTTCGAGGAGGATCGTCTCCTTGCGAGCTATCGGATCGGCCGCGCGAAACTCAAGGCATATTTGGACGACTACGCGTTTCTCCTCGGTGGCTTCGTCGAGCTGTTCGAGTGCGACTTCGACGGGCGATGGCTAGCGTCGGCAAGCCGCCTGGCGTCGGAATTGGAGCGCCTCTTTCACGACGAGGCGCACGGCGGTTTCTTCTTCACGGGCTCGGACCACGAGAAGCTCATCGCGCGACCCAAGACCGCGTATGACGGGGCGATCCCGTCAGGCAATGCTCTCGCGGCAACCTACTTCTTGAGGCTGTCCGAGTATACGGGCTCGCGCGAGCACGAAGCGCTCGGTGCTCAGACGCTTCGCGCGTTTCATGCTCTGATGGAGCGCTCGCCGAGCGCTTTCGCGCACATGCTGCTCGCTCTCGACTTCCACCTGTCCCCGAAGCGCGAGATCGTCGTCGTGGGCCACGAAGCCGATGCCGCTTTGCGCGCTCTCTGGCATATCTACGCGCCCAACGTCTCCATCGTGCGCGTCGACCCGCAATCTGCGGAGCTCCACCTTCCGGTGACCGAAGGCAAGTCGGCCGGGCCTGACCCTCGGAGGCCGCGGTTCTACCTCTGCTCGGCCTACAGGTGTCGGGCACCCACTGACTCGCTGGATGAAGTCATCTCCTCTCTGCGAGTGCTAGAATGAAATCGACATGACGAAAACGACCACAGTCCTGATTCTCGCCGTGATGCTCTTCGGAATCGGCTTGGCGGAGACGTCCAGCCTTGCAGACGGTCCAACGCTCAAGGTCAAGTCGCCTCGAATGACTTTCATGCGGCCGCGAATGCCCAACGAGCCTCAAAGACCGACGGTCACCATACGCGTTACCGCTGAGCTAGAAGACCTGGACAAGGCCGAGGACCTCGAAACGTACTATTGCCTGGCCGAGGTGTGGGACTGGGACGACGATACCGAATCGGAGTACGCGCCCGACTGCGACCCGTATACCGAGGGCGTCGAGCTCCAAAAACACTTCAGCGCAAGTCATCAATACCGCTACCCGGGGACGTACACTGTCTATTTGAGGCTCGAGCGAAACGGCAAGACGGTCATCGCAGGAAACGCCAAAATCCAGATAAGAAGCTAGCAGGGAAAGGAGCGGGAGGGGTTTGCACCCCTCCCATCGGGCATGAAGGCGTCGATTACGGTCCCGCAGCTGTGAAGACGAAATCCGAGAACTCCCATTTGGAATTGACGAGGTACCAGAGTCTCACATAGATGGTGCTTCCATTCAGCGGAAGGCCCGATACCGTCAGCGACCGAGTGGTTCCCAGGTTCCCGGAATCGAGGTAGTTCTTGGCCCCCGGACTCGATCCGACCTGCAGCCACCACGCGGCTGGTGACTGGCCGGTCGGTGCAGGGGACCAGTTGAAGTTGACGCTGGCGCCAGGGAGAACACTTCCGGGCGTGGGCGACGTGATGGTGGGCCTGCCGATACTGGCGGCCGTGAAGATGAAGTCGACGAAGCTCCACGTCCCGCCCATTTTGTAGTTCAGCCGCACGTAGATCGTTCTTCCGTCGGTGGGAATTCCGCTCACGCTCTTCGAGGTGGCTCCAGCCCCTAGAGGGCCGCTGTTGAAGAGATTGGTGCTGCCCTGTGCCGTCCCCACGTACAGCCACCAGTCGATCACTGCTGCCCCATCGGGGTGCGATTGCCAGTTGAACGTGACGTTCGTGCCGGGAAGGGTTGTTCCGGGAGCCGGACTCGTGATGGCTGGCGCGAGATTTTGAGTCGTGAAGAGAAACAGAGAAGACTGCCACGCTCCATTCAAGAAATAGAAGAGCTTCAGATGCAGCTCTCGACCGTTCGTGGGAAGCCCTGTTACTTGAATGGAAGTGGTGGCCGATCCGAGATTGCCGCTGTTGAAAACGTTGTTGGATCCGGCCGTCGTGCCGATATAGACCCACCAGTTCGTGACCGCTGCTCCGTTCGCGTTCCACTGGAAAGTGACCGTCGGGCCGGGCAGCGCCGTTCCCGGTGACGGACTCGTCAACGTCGGAATCCCTCCACCTCCCCCACCGTCGGTCGATGCGGTGTATTGGAAATCGGTGAACGTCCAATTGAGACCCATCCGATGCCACAGCCTGACGTATAGGTCGCGTCCATCCGTGGGTAGGCCGGTAACGCTGCGAGAAAGGGCCGCTTCGAGATTGCCGCTGTCGTGGATGTCCCGCCCGCCGAGGCTCGAGCCGACGTAGAGCCACCACGCGCTCACCGGAGCCCCGTCCGCGGTCCATTCGAAAAGAACGCTCGCGCCCGAAAGCTCCGAGCCGGGGGGCGGGGATGTGATCGTGGGCGCACCCAAATCGGCCGTGTATTGAAAGTCCTCGAAATCCCAGGCTCCATCGAGCTGAAATCGCAGGCGCGCGTAAATCGTTCTCCCGTCCCGGGGAAGCCCGCTGACTCCCATCGACAAAGTGGTCGTGACGCCGCTCGAGAAGAGCTCCTGGCCTCCCGGAGTGCTTGAGACCCAGAGCTCCCACCGCGTCACCGGCAGTCCGTCACTCACCCAGGAGAAGGTTACGTCGGCTCCGGGAAGCTTGGAGCCGGGTACCGGCTCGACGAGGGCCGGCCGCGCCGGCTCCCAAGCCGTGTAGCTGTAGTCGATCTTCTTCCAAGACCCTCCCAGGAGCCACCAGAGGCGAACGTGGATCGGGCTTCCATCCGCGGGAAGCCCGCTAACGGCCTTCGACGTCGTGGCTGCGCTCATCGTACCGCTGTTGAAGAGCTGACTTCCTCCGACCGAGGTTCCCACGAAGAGCCAATAGCTCGAGACATTCGTGCCGTTCGAGGCCCATTCGAAGGTGACATCCGCACCCGGAAGCTCGGTTCCCGGTGCTGGGCTGACCATCGCCGGATCGCTCACTGGCGCCCGGTAGGGAAAGTCCTTGAAATTCCAGGTGCCGCCGACGCGATACCGAAGCCTCACGTAAAGCGTGCTTCCATTCTCGGGAAGATCGACCGCCTGGACCGTCAGGCTAGTTCCGAGAGAGCCGCTCTCGAAGAGATCCTTGGCGCCAAGCGTAGTCCCCACCCAGAGCTCGTACTCTTCGACCGGGACGCCGTTCGACTCCCAGGCGAAGGTGACGTCGCTTCCCTCAAGGGTAGAGTGCGGCTCGGGCTCGAGCATGCGGGGACCGGGCAGGCAGTTCGCGGGAAGGTCGAAGCCGTTCGTGGGAGTCGTGCTCGACGACCCGCCGCTCACGGCATCCACGCCGAGACCGAAGTCGGCGAAACCCTGCCAGAGCGTGCAGACGTCTTCGCCTCCGTGAAGATTCACCGCGGCTTGGATGATGCCGTCTCTGACGTCCGTGAACGTCGGCGAGCAGGCCGTGAACTTCAGGCCCTCGTTGACGTACAACATCATCCTTTGATTGCCCGCTCCCCCGGTCGCGTTCGCGAGGTCGGGGTCGAAGCCGTACTGCTCCACGAGCCTCCAATACACTTCCCACGCAGCCTGCGCCCAGACCTCACCGACTCCGTGAGGAACGGCCATTCCGTTGATGCTCTCGTAGGTGTGGTCGTTGACCGCTTCGTCCGTGCTATAGCGCTGGGTCCGAATCCCTTCTCCATCGATGGGGTCGCCCAGCACGTACGTGGCGATGCCGCGGGGCATTTCCGGCGTGTCGCCCGGCTTCGCGGTGTAGACGAGCGCCCACCAGTCGCTCAAGCCTTCGCCTGGCTGCTGAGCGTTGAACAGGCACAAGACGTTCGAAGGACCTCCTACTTGACGGGTGGAGATGCCGTGGCCGTACTCGTGCACGATGATTCCCGCGTCCAGTGAGCCATCCCTCCGCGGGTTGGTTTGGTTCCAGAGGAACATCTGCATCCGAGGTCTCGTTCCGTCGGACAGCGTCAAGAAGTTGGCGTTGTTCAGACCCCCGCCGTCCTGCACTTCGGCGCGAAGGTCGTCGTTTCCCGCGCCCCCGAGCCCGAAATTGTTGACCTGGAAGTTTCCCGCGGCCTCGTCGAATCCATATCGATACTGAACGTCGTGAATTCGGTTCGCCCAGTAGAAGACGTTGGCGATGGCGGCGCTCGTGTAGGTCGTGGGATCGGCGCTCAGATCCAACGGAAAGCTGCAGTTGCCTCCGGAACAGATCGGCTCGCTCGCGGGCGGAGCGTTATCGTCGTTCGCGTCCTCGTAGGCATGGACGTTGTTGCCACGCATCGTGGCGAACGTTTGCGCGCCGTTGTCATGCCAACCCAGCGGAGAGGCAATGGTGTCTGCCTCGTCGGCCACGAGGATCCGGGCGTCCTGGGGAGGGGGAGGAGACGTGTGGTTCGGGCTTTCGACCGGCAAGGGATAAACCTGGTACTGCGAGTCTAAAACGAGATCGAACCGCGTGATCACGCGTGCCGAGTCGTCCGCCTCTAGGTCTCCGGTCGCGTCGACGTTGATGTCGTGAACGTGTCGCGAGTCGTTCGTGTGGACTCGGAGGTTCCACACGAGGGTGAGCCCGCGTCCCATGGGAAGCCACAGGAGCTCGGCCTCGACAGGCTCGCCCGAGATCTCGTTGGCCCGAAGCGTCGTTGCGAGATTGGCGCCGGAAGGACCCTTCGTCACCCGAGCCCGCCGTCTCGAGCCAGCGCCCAAATGGCGTCCGGCAGCCGCGAGGGCGGATACCGCGTCGATCGCCGGTGCGGGAGAGCCGAAGTCGTCGAGGCCCACGGCCTTGGCTTCCCGGGCGACTCGCGACGCTCGATCGGTTCTCACCAGGTCCTCGAGACCCGGAACGAAGGCATTGCTGATGCCAATGATCGCCCCGTCCCCGCCGACGTGCACCTGGAGCTGTGCGTTTAAGATGCGAACGCCGTAGAACTCCTGGCAGAAGTAGATGTGCGTCGTGTCGGTAAGCCGGGAGTAGACCTGGTCGCAGACGTCGATCTCGTTCAAGTCCGTTGGCCTCAGCCCGAGCACGTCGGAGTTGGCGCGAGCGAAGTCGACCGCGACCTCGAGCGGCGCTCCCGATGACGGTTTCGTCAGTTTGCCCGTCGGATTCATCAAGCTTCGCGTCACTCCGGTGGCGGGATCGAACGCCGCCACGAGGGAGCCGTCCAACGACTCACGCAGTGCCGCGACTCGGTCGAGTTGAACGGACGTCGGCGACGCTCCCTCGAAGCTCATGTTCTTGCGCCGGTCGACGGCCGCCTCCGAGGCATCGGTCGAGCACGGCACGAAGAAGAACGCGACTAGGCCGGCGACAACGACGCCGTAAGAGAAGATTGACATTGAGGACGGACGCATCTCGACCTCCCTGATGACCGTATCGGCACACACCGACAGGCTGCGCTAGATGCTGATGCTTCGTTGTCTAGCCGCTCCATCCTCCCCTGATGGAACATGAACGCGGCTTGTGCGTTGCTGGGGGCGGCGCAAGCGTAGCAGACTTCGCCAGTTTTCGCTAGCTGTGTAAAGAAAAAAAGTGGGCGCTACTCGAAAAAACTCCTCCTGCCACGCGAGCGGCGTTTCGCTTCTACGCTTTCATTCGCTCGGCGGTGCGCCCGGCGATGATTGGAGACCCGTATCGGTGCTCCAATATCGAGCGAAGGGCCCGTATCCCGTCCTGCGGAGATCCCTCGTTACGAACCTCGACGACGTCCCAGCCCGACTTGCGGATCGTGTCGACTGCCACGTCAATCGTCCTTGCCGAGTTGAGAAGGAAGCGATACAGGTCGTCACCGATGTAACGCCGGTAGACACCTCTCGCGACGACACGCTTCGCACACACCGCCACCGGCGCACGAACCGATATCACCAAGTCGGATCTGGGCAACAGCCTGGAGTACTTCGCGATCCAGGGGTCATCCGGCTCCTGGCTGGCCGACGTGTGAATGCTCGTGGCGCGGTGGACGAGGCCCTCGGAAAGAACGAGGGCCTCCTCCGGCGACAGATGGTTTCCGAAATAGTGATGAAAGGCTCCATCGCGAAGGAAGAACCTGAGAACCTTGCGCCTATCCCGGGTCGACAGGGGGCGTCGCCAGAGCTCGGAAAAGACGTGCCTCGTGAGAGCCCGGTTATGGAGACAAAACGGGACACGGTACAACTTGAGCAAACGACGCACGGCCGCATCCAGGAGGCGTTCCCGCTTCGCAGAAGGGCTCGCGATCCCGATGAGGCGCCCCGGATGGCTTCGCCCGAAGCAGTGGATTCGGGCTTCGCGCGCGAGCATCGCCGACAGACCGAGCTCGCGCAAAATGGTCCTCGCGGCGTCCCGTAGCGTACTCTTGCCCGCACCCGGCAGCCCGACGAATTCGACGATCACGTGCGCGTCTTCCCTCCCCGCCCGCCGCCGGCGAAAACCTACCAGCCGTACAACCTCGCGACTCCGTCGGCGTATTTGGAGCTCTTGGTCATGCGGAAGGGAAATTGATTCGTGACCGTGCTCGCGGTGTCGTCGTCCTCGGGCTCGTACTTCAACTCGAGGATGACGCTGGTCTCGTCGGTCAAGGGTGCCATCCAAGGCGTGGAAAGTCCTTCCATCCGGTAGAAGCAGAATTCGGTATCGAGCGTGATTCGGTACCTCGCGTCGGCGGAGCGAAAGTATCGCCGGCGATAGCGATTGACGAGCACCGCCTCGAGCCCCATCATTTCGCTCTTGACCGCATCGGGAACGTTGCGATCGGCAAGGACCCGGCTGAGGAGGGGCTCGCACCAGCTCGGGCCGACCTCCATCGCTTCCATCGAATAGGTCTCCTTGCGTCCCAAGAGGCCTTTCTTGGTCTTGATCTCCAGAGCCGGTTTCGCCACGCGACCCATAAGTGCTCCGTACCATCGAATGCGGTGCTTCCTGCGGTCCCGCGACCCTTCGACGTTGTCGGAATAGTTGTTCATTCTCACGGAGTCGAAGTAGATATTGTTGACGTGGCGCTCCTCGAAAATCTCGGAGAAAAATGCCGGATGCAAGCGAACGACCGACTCGACTTCCTCCTTCGAGAGATCTCTGATGAAGAACTTACGCTCGAAACGGTAGCCTTTCGCGTTCGTTCGCTCACTCGCCACGGATCGCCTCGGGATTGCGCTTGCGAGCCCGGGTGAGCACGCCCATCTCAGACCATTCCCTTGTTGTCGAGAAAGCTGACGTTGACCGAGTCTCCCAAGCTTTGCAGCGCTTGCTTCGCCTCGTTGAGCTGGTCGTAATCGAGGAACTCGACGAAGAAGCAAGCCTGCAGGGCCTCCCTGGTCTCGTCGAAGCGCTTGAGGTTGACCGAGGAGCAGTAACGCGTGAGCGTGTCGATGACTTGCTTCAGCTCGACTTTCTGAGGGTTGTGGCTGTGGACCGTCAACTGAACATTCTGGCCCGGGCGAGACCGGCGCGCGACGCTCTTGCGGAGAATCAATATCGCGGAGATCAGGGCGACGGCCACCAGGGTAATCGTCGTCTGATCCGCGCCCAGACCGAGTCCGATGCCAATTGCGAGAAACAGGTAGGCGAGCTCTTCCGGGTCCTTGATGGCGGCCCGGAACCGGACTATGGAGAGCGCCCCGACCAGCCCCAGGGATAGGGCCAGAGACGACTTCACGATGGAAATGATGAGCATCGTGGTCATCGTAATCAGCATGAAGTTGCGCGCGAACGCGCTACGGTTGGCGAGGGTATCGGCGTACTTCACATAGATCCGCCCCAGCAGAAACGATAGAGCGGCGGCGATGAGAAGGTTGGTGACGAACGAGAATACGGGAATCTGGACACTCGTCGTCGCAAGGAAATCCTGAAACGTCAGCGGCGCACTGGGCTGCATAGGCTTCCTCCTCGTGAGCGCGGCCGCGGCTTAGCCGTAGATTGCGAGCATCGCTCGAGCTGGTAACGGGCACATCCTGTCCCCATCGAGGCGATCCCCGGTGACAACGGGTTCGCATCGGAGATCGGGGAAATGCGGTTGACCGCGCAAGGCCATATCATTCGCTGAACCGACTGGTTTGGGGGGCGGACGTCAAAGTATATCGCATTGTCCGACGGCGAATCAAAATGGCCTCGCCCCGGTTAACGCCGGGAAGGGGCGCGTGCGGTGAAGTTCGTCTCGACCGCGCCGATGTCCGGGCCAGTGCCCGAGAAGGCCTTTTCGTTCGCTTGGAGCAATCTCGCGCCGCTACTTTCGAACGACACCGCTCCGGCGTCGATTGCCGGGCTCCCGCTTCGAGGCCTACCGCGAGCGTCGAGCTTCGGGTCGGAGAACATGCTGGTCTTCTCGACGACGTGGCTCTCATGGACGTCGGTGCCGTTGTTCCAGAACAGGTTGTGCGCGGCTATCGAAGCCCCATCGGCCCCCTTGAGGGCGATACTCGACGAGCCGACGAAGAGGTTGTTGAGGGCGACGAGATTATCCCCCCCGGTGACGCCGTGATCGTTGTCGAGGAACGTGTTGTGGACGAGAAGGATCGATTCCACCACGCTGGCAGCGCGGAAATCCTCCTTGGTGCGACCGTTGTCCATCAATCCGAGTCCCGCCATGGCATTCGCCTCGATGAAGTTGCGCTCGATCACGAGAGCGCGATCGGAACGATCGGGATAGTCGATGATCTGGATTCCGTCCTCTCCATTGCCGGAGATGATGTTGTCCCGAATGACGATGTCCAGGGTTGGCCCTTCATAGGGATGGAGCCGAATCTCGATTCCGTCGTCGCGGTTGTTCAGAATGATGTTGTGCTCGATGATGGCGGCCGTCGGTCCGTCGAGATCGATGCCGTCATCGGTATTACCCTCGAAGAGATTGCCGCGACAAACCCCTCCACCCCTCTCGTAATCGATCGCATCCTTGTTGCCCAAGAAGCGGTTGTTGTACATCTGAAGTCTTGCCCTGGCGCTGACACCGTCGTCTCCATTTCGAATGGTGAAGCCAATGATCTGGGTTGCAGGGCCTACCGAATCCCTGACATCGATGATCGTGGAGCCTCCGCCATCCAATATCGTCCGCTCGATGAGCGACGAATCCCCGGTGGTGAGAAATTGTGATGCCAACGTGATGGTCTTGCCGGCTAGAACGAGGGTCTCGTCGTACCTGCCGGGGGATACGAGGACCGTATCGCCGTCTCTCGCGGCGTCGATGGCTTCTTGAATCGTCGCGCGGTCTTGTGGAACGCGGACGATCGGGCCGAGCTCGGGAGCATGAACGACGATCGTCGTCCGATCCGAAGAGACACGCTCACTGTCGGTCGCAGTGAGCTCAAGAGTATAGGTTCCCGGCATCGAGAACATAGCGGTCGTACGGGCCAAGCCGGAGTCCTTTAAGGCGACATCCGCTGGTCCACTCGACAAACTCCAGAGGACCTCTATCGGAAGCGGTTCTCCGTCGTCCGAGACGATCCCAGCCAGGGTTGCCGTTTCCGGAAGGCTCAGAGTCGAGTCGGGACCTGCGGACACAACGGGCGCCTGATTCATTCGGGTCGATGCGATGGAGGGTCCCAATCCGGTCGAACGGGTGCCGCTCGGCGAGGTCGCCGGAAGCCATGCAATCCCCAAAAGCAGGGTAATGGACAGTAAGACCCTTGCCAGCGTTCTCACAGGCGTGTGTCTCCTTGCGTGAGAGTGGTCGACCCCGGCCCCCAAGCTCTCGGTGTACCGTCCCGCGTGAATGGGAGGATGGCTAGACCGTTCGGCATCTGGAGAGCGGGTTCCCAAGCGTGGCAACACCGCCTCCAGTCCGCGCCTGGCTGGACTCGCGGCGCCATTCGATGAGTCCCCGTTCCTGCTGAGCAACGTCGAGCCTTTCGACCTCTCGCTGTTTCCTTTGCCGGTCTCTCTCGAAGCGCGGGCCCCCCCAGGCACCGGAGCTCGAGCCGATTCACGAGACGAGCTCGGTTGAACCCCGTAAGGTGTTTGGCTCGCGTCTCGCTCCTAGCGAGCTCCCAAGCTACCGGGCTTGTGCGCCTCGGGCTCGGGAGAAGTGCGCCTTTCCGCGACGACGAGTCCGATGAGAGCAATTGCGAGGCCGAGGACGATCCAGAAGAAGCCGTTCCCCGCCTGAGGAAACAAGCTTCTTCCGGTCAAACCCGCGACGAGATACGACCCAAGCGCCACCAGCACCCCCCGGAGATGCTCGGTCATCGCCGGGTCGGTCGAGATCTGAAGACTCTGCTTCAGCTTCCAGAGAACGACGAGGAGAAAGGAAATGAGAATCGTGAAGCCAACGACGCCCGCGTCGAGGAGCAACTCCACGAACATGTTGTGGGGGTGACGGACTTCCAGAATCGCGCCGCGCTCCGCCATCTGGGATGCCCCGGTAGCGAACCGCCCATTACCCAGGAAGAGCTTTTCCGGATCGGCGGCCGCCTCTTCTAGCAAAGGAATCCATAGGGTGTCGATCCGTCCCGCGGAGACGGCATTTCGATCTCCCGATTCGAGGCGATAGTTGAGGCGTTCTGCGATCTGCGACCAGGCAAAAAACGTGACGACGGCGATGGCGGCGGTGATGAGGGGGAGGTATCTGACCCTTTTCGAAAGGGCGAGGTAACCGACGACTCCGATCGGAACCGCCAGATATCCCGTGCGAGACAGAAGTGTCCCTACGGAGGCGATGCCGAGAACGAAGCAGACCGCGCTCAGCGTGTCCCGCTTCCGGAACCATCGCGCCAGGATTATCGGAATCCCGATAATCGGGAAAGTCACGAGCTCGTTGCGGTGCAGCCCGAGTGTCGACATGTAATTATCGTTGATGACTTTTGCCTCGGCGCCGGGCCCGGCCAAGAAGAAATAAACGTAGAGGACGAGGGCCCCCATGGCGCCCACCGCCAACGTCAAGGCGGTCGTCAAGAAGTCGATGTCTTTACGCGTTTTCACGAACCGGGCGATGACGACCAGCGGCAGAAAGTAGACCAACGGTTTCACGAGGTGGGTCAGGATGTGCTCGGATGGGCTCAAGGGCTCGACCAGGTAGTAATTGAGGGTTTCCAAGTTCGCGAGGGAGCGGAATACCGCCACCGAGAAGACCGCCGTCCAGGCGAAAATCAGCCCAGTCGCGTAGGTGGGCAGCTTCGTGCCTTTTTTCCAGTTGACGGCCGAGACGAAGAGAACCATGACGGTGAGCAAGTTGAGAAGCTTCGTGCCGGGAAAGCCCGCCAGATTGACTCGAAACGGATCCGTGCCGTTGAAGGGCATGAGCACGACCAGGAGCGAAAGGGCCCACACCGGCCTTCCGGCGATGAGAAGCACGACGACCGAACCGATGAGAAAGAAGACGACGAGAAGGCTCGCGGAGACGATGGCGGAGCCCACGAAAGCCCCGGCAGCTAGTGCAGCAGAGAGGACCAAGGCGGCCCGAGCGGAGAGCGCGAATCGACTCCCCCCATATGCGGAGCCGGGAACGGAGGGGCTCGTCGGGCTCGAGGCGTCGAAGTACATGAATGCCGTTCTAGAATCCGTGAGCGCCGGCTTTGGGGGGATACGGGCCACAGTCGCGGAGGGCAGGCCAGCCGCCCCGCGTCCAGACGATTATACCGTCGGAGGCCGCTCTCATCAACACCGGGAGTCGACGGGTGAGGTGTCGAGCCCCGCTACACGGGTGCACATCTCGACGAAACCAACGAGCTCCCGATGGCCGAGCGCGGCGGGTCTGACGGTTGACTGCGTAACTTGTGAACGCTGGGCTAGGGCGTGCTCTTCCCCCCTTGGCTCCGGCCAAGCTGGGCGGCAGCGAGCCTCGCGGTCGCCCGGTCATAGGCTTTTCTGGCTCGTTCCAGGTCGTACGCCGTCCCAAACTGCTGCAAGCGCTCCAGGGCTCGCTTTTTCGCGGTCTCGGCCCGTTCGAGGTCGATGTCTCCGGCGAGCTCCGCTGTCTCCACCAACACGGTGACTCTGTGGGGAAGGATTTCGGCAAAGCCCCAGTGGACGGCCACGAACTGGTTTTGCCGCCCGATTCGATACCGTAGCTCCCCGGCGCGCAGCTGGGTCAGGAACGGACGGTGGCCCGGGAGGACCCCGAAATGGCCTTCGACGCCCGGCGCTTCGACCTCGTCGACCGACTCCCGCAGTACGACTCCTGCCGGCGTGACGATCTCTAGCTCGATGCGCTTATCGTCCATCTACTGCTCAATGCCGTGGCGGGACCCGCAATTGATGGGCCGCCACGGCTCGGCCTTTGCGGCGCTTCGCGCCGGTCTCGCGGCAGACGCCTCGGCCGCCGCTCGGCAGGCTGGCCTGTACTCTACCCATCAGCCTGTTAGTGCTCCAATGCCGTGGCGGGACCCGCAATTGATGGGCCGCCACGGCTCGGCCATTACTGGAATCCATTGCTAAGCCGCCGCCATGCGTTCTGCGTTCTGCTCGACCTCCTCGATCCGGCCCGCCATGTAGAACGCTTGCTCGGGAATATGATCGTACTCGCCCTGAACCAGTCGGCTGAACGATTTCACCGTCTCCTCCAGCGGGACGTAGCGACCGGGCCTGCCGGTGAACTGTTCGGCAACTTGGAACGGCTGAGAGAAAAACCTCTGGATTTTGCGCGCCCGCGCCACCGTGACCTTGTCTTCTTCGGAGAGCTCATCGATACCCAGGATCGCAATGATGTCCTGGAGGTCTTTGTACCGCTGAAGAATCTCCTTTACTGCGAAGGCTACGCGATAGTGTTCCTCCCCGATGACGCGCGGATCGAGGATGCGCGAGGTGGACGCGAGCGGATCCACGGCGGGGTAGATACCGAGCTCGGCGATCTGACGGGAGAGCTGCGTCGTTGCGTCGAGGTGGGAGAACGTGGTGGCCACACCCGGGTCGGTGTAGTCGTCCGCGGGAACGTAGATGGCCTGGATCGACGTGATCGAGCCCTTGTCGGTCGAGGTGATGCGCTCCTCGAGGTCGCCCATCTCGGAGGCGAGTGTCGGCTGATAGCCAACCGCCGAAGGCATGCGCCCCAAGAGTGCCGAGACTTCCATCCCCGCGAGGGTATAGCGGTAGATATTGTCGATGAAGAGGAGAACGTCCTGCCCCTCGTCGCGGAAGTATTCCGCCACTGTGAGACCCGTGAGTCCCACGCGGAGGCGCACACCGGGCGGCTCGTTCATCTGACCATAAATGAGGGCTGCCTTTTCGATGACGCCAGACTCCTTCATCTCGAGCCACAAATCGTTTCCCTCGCGCGTGCGCTCCCCCACCCCCGCGAAGACGGAGAAACCCCCGTGTTGCGTGGCGATGTTGTGGATGAGCTCCATGATGATCACTGTCTTACCCACTCCGGCTCCGCCGAACAATCCGACCTTGCCACCGCGTACGTATGGCTCGAGTAGGTCGATGACCTTGATTCCCGTCTCGAACATCTCGAGCTTCGTGCTCTGCTCGGTAAACGCGGGCGCCTCACGGTGAATCGGATAGCGCGTCTCGCTCTCGATTGGACCTAGTCGGTCCACGGGCTCCCCGAGGACGTTCATGACACGACCGAGGGTACTCGGGCCGACGGGCACGGTGATGGGCTGTCCGGTATCGGTCACCGTCATTCCGCGAACCAGGCCGTCGGTGGGCTGCATGGCTAGGGTTCGAACGCGATTCTCCCCGAGGTGCTGCTGCACCTCGACGACGATCTCGATCTCCTCGGTGGAAAGCTTCTTGTCATCCTTGATCGTTAGCGCATTGTATATGGCCGGTAGCTGACCGCTCGCGAACTCCACGTCCACGACGTTTCCGATCACTTGAACCACTCGGCCCAGGTTGCTTTGTTTCGACTGCGACATGATCTCGGTTCTCTCCTGACTAACGTATCGCCTCGGCACCGGAAACGACTTCGAGGATCTCGGTGGTGATGCTCGCCTGACGGACCTTGTTCATCGTCAGCGTCAGCTTTTCGATGAGCTCGGTAGCGTTCCGCGTGGCGTTCTCCATCGCCGTCATCCTTGCCGCATGCTCGGCGGCAGCGGATTCGAGAAGCGCGTGCCACACCTGATACTCCACATGGCGGGGAATGATCGCGTCGTAGATCTCGGCCGCGGTCGGCTCGTAGATATAGTCGAGCTCCTCGGCAACGCTCTCGAAGTGGAGCTTCTCGAGCGGGAGAAGCCGTTCGACCACGACGTCCTGCTGAATGACGCTCTTGAACTCATTGTAGATGAGAAAGACCGCGTCGACTCGGTCCTCCGCGTCGGGGTCGTCCTTAGAGTAGCGATCGATGAGCGGCCTCGCGATACTCCCCGCGGTGTCGTAGGACAGCTCGCGGAACACATCGGGATACTCCTGTCGAATCGAGTGGGCGCGCCTTCGAAAGTAGTCCCGCGCTTTTTTTCCGACGACTTGAAGCTCGAGGCGCTCGCAGGTGATACCTCGAAGGAACTGCTCGGCCGACTTGAGAATGTTGGCGTTGAACGAGCCGCAGAGACCTTTGTCCGCGGTGATGACGACGACGTCGACATGGTTCGGCTCACGGACGCGGAGCAGGGGATGGCTCTCGGGATCGGCACGGGTCGCGAGGCTATTGAGGACCTCGAGCATCTTCTTCGCGAAGGGCCGGGCGGACAGGATGGCGTCCTGAGCGCGCCTCAGCTTTGCCGCAGCGACCATCTTCATGGCCTTGGTGATCTGCTGGGTGTTCTTGACGCTGCGGGTGCGTCGCCTCAAATCGCGAAGGCTGGCCATCTTACGCCGCCGAAGACTCCGGCGCCTCGCTCTTGAACCTTTCCTTGAACTCGTCCAGCGCTCGTTCGAGCTTCTCTTTGAGGTCGTCTTCCAAGTTCTTCTTCTCTCGGATGGCCTCGAGGACACCGGGGTGGCGCTCATCCAGGTAATCGTAGAGCCGGGACTCGAATCTGCGACACTCCGATACTGGCAGATCGTCGAGATAGCCGTTATTGGCCGCGTAGATGACGGCAACCTGCTTTTCCACGGGGACGGGCTCGTATTGGTCCTGCTTCAATATCTGCACGAGGCGCTCGCCTTTGGCGAGCTGCGCCTGGGTGGCCTTGTCGAGGTCGGAGCCGAACTGGGCGAATGCGGCCATCTCCCGATACTGCGCGAGCTCGAGCCTCATCGTCCCTGCCACCTGGCGCATCGCCTTGATCTGGGCGGAGCCTCCCACGCGGCTGACGGAGTTACCGACGTTGATGGCCGGGCGGATGCCGGCATTGAATAGGTCGCTCTCGAGATAGATCTGACCGTCGGTGATCGAAATGACATTCGTCGGAACGTAGGCGGAGAGATCGCCCGCCTGGGTCTCGATGAACGGAAACGCCGTGAGTGAGCCTCCTCCCATGGCCTCGGAGAGCTTCGCCGCCCTTTCGAGAAGACGGGAATGGAGGTAGAACACGTCGCCGGGAAACGCCTCACGGCCAGGTGGCCTTCGCAGCAACAGGGAAATTTCCCGGTAGGCGGCTGCGTGCTTCGACAGATCGTCGTAGATGCAAAGTGCGTGGCCCCCGCTGTCTCGGAAGTACTCCCCCATGGCGCAGCCCGAGTATGGGGCCAGATACTGCAAAGGGGCGGGATCGGATGCTGCCGCATTGACGACGATGGTGTGACTCATCGCGTCCGATTCTTCGAGGGTCTTCACCACTTGGGCAACGGTGGACAGCTTTTGCCCGATGGCGATGTACACGCAGATAACGTTTTTCCCCTTCTGGTTCAAGATGCTATCGACGGCAATCGCCGTCTTCCCCGTCTGGCGGTCGCCGATGATGAGCTCCCGTTGGCCGCGCCCGATGGGGATCATGGCGTCGACCGCCTTTACTCCCGTTTGAAGGGGCTCCTTGACGGGTTGGCGGTCGACGATACCCGGAGCAATACGCTCGACGGGATTGAAGTTCTTGGAATGGATGGGACCCTTGCCGTCGAGGGGGCGCCCGAGCGCATCGACGACCCGGCCGACGAGACCGTCGCCCACGGGAACCTGGAGAATCTTGCGCGTTCTCCTCGCCTCGTCACCCTCTTTGATGTAGGTCGTATTGCCGAACAAAACGAGGCCTACGGCCTCCTCTTCCAGGTTCAGGGCGAGCCCGAAGATTTCGTTGGGGAGCTCGACCAGCTCGCCATACATGACGCCTTCGAGACCGTGCACGCGCGCGATACCGTCGCCCGCCGAAACCACCGTACCGACCTCGGCAACTTCGACTCGGGACTCGTAATCGCCGATCTGTTCCCTGAGAATCTTCGTTATCTCGTCCGCTCTTATTTCCATGTTTCTCGATTCTGCCGCTCGTTCGACCGCCAACGGGGGCGATGGAGCTCGGGCGTTGGGTCTTCAGAACCCTGACAGGGCTCTTTGTCTGAATTGGCGGAGCTCGGCCGCGACACTGGCATCGAAGATACGGTTACCGATGCGAACGACCAGGCCTCCCACGAGCTCCGAGTCCGTTCGGAAGCTCAGCTGCATTTTCTTGTCCAGGGCCTTCCCCAGGCTTTTGGCGAGCCGGGTTTGCTGATCTCGCGTGAGGGGATGTGCCGAGACGACTTCTCCACTCTGGATCCCTTTGTGCTCCATGACGAGGCGCGTGAACTGCCGGGAGACTTCCTCCAGAATGGGGAGGCGGTCCTTGAGGGTCAGGAGCCTGAGGACGTTCAGCGTGTAGGTGGTGAGCTTCTCGTTGCTCAACAGCTCCTCGAGGACGCGAACGCGCTTCGCAGGGAGAATTCTGGGGGAGGCGAGCACCTCCGCTAGTTGCCTGTGTCGGGAAAAAAAAGCCGCCACCCCGTCGAGCTCTGAGGCGATTCGATCTTCGTCCGCTTTCTTCTCCACGGCGACCGCAAGGAGAGCGCTCGCGTAGCGCCCCGCGAGAACGAAGGCTCCCGTACTTCGCCTCATCGAGTCTTCTCCAGCATCGCGATGTTCTTTTCGATCAGCTGAGCGTGATCCGCCTCCGTCATCGCCGCCTCGAGCTTTCGGTGCGCCAGATCAACGGATAAGTCGGCGGCCTTTGCCAGAAGCTTCCGGCGCCCCGCCTCCACCGCAGCCTCGATTTCCTTTCGCGCCAGCTCTCCGATACGCGCGGCCTCTCGCGACGCGGCGTCGAGGATGCGCTGGCGCTCGGCGAGAGCCGCCTGGCGCGCTTCTTCCTTGGCTCTCTCGACCTCTGCCTCGAGTCGGGCGAGGAGCTCGTCTGCCTTCAGACGCTCGCTGTCGGCACGCTTCTGCTTTACCTTCGCTTCCTCGAGCGAGGAGCGGATCTGTTCGGTCTTCGCCTCGAGGAAGCCGGCGATTGGCTTGCGGAGCACGAGCGCGAGGATCACGGCCAGGATGGTGAAGTTGACGATGCGCGGGAGCTCGCCGCCCTCTGCCGCCCAGAGCGGGCTCACCGGTACGAGAACCGCTACGGCCACAGCGAGCGCAAGTCTCACGCGATCTCTCTTCCGAGGATTCGCCCTGCTATCTGGCGCGCCAAGGCTTCGGCATCACGCTCGAGCTGCTGAACGGCTCGTTCGGTCTCCGACTCCAGCCGACGGCGGGCGTCTTCAATCTGCCCGCCCGCCTGCGCCCTTCCCGCGTCGAGCTCAGCCCGCGCTTTCTCCTGGGCAGCTCGGCGTTCGCGCTCGAGGAGGCCGTAACCTTCGGTTCGCGCCTCTTGCACGGCCGCGGCGACGCGCGAGCGCGCCTGTCCGATCGTACGTTCGGCGTCGTCCCATGCTGTTGCCGCGCGCGAGAGGCGCGTTTCGCGCTCTTCCATCGCGCGGGCGAGCGGTTCGAAGAACTGATTCTTCAGGACGAATACCAGCGCGAGCACGAGCGCAAGGATGACGAATGCGGTCGCGTCGACGGAAATCAATGGATTGCTCTAGAAATCGGATGGATACGCACGAAGCTCTAAAATATATCACGCGATTCGAAGATCCGTCAACGTGTCAACCCGTTCCGAAGCGAAGCGGACCCCTTTCCGCGTCATTCTGAAGGGGCAAACCGCTTCACTTTGTCAGATGCCACGTCCCGAGGAGCGCTTCGGGAACCCTCCATGGTGCACTGTCCGTCGAACTGCGCCCCTTCGCTGACCACGAGAACTTTCGTGTCGAAGCTGCACTCGCATCGCGCCGGCTCGTGAAGCTCGACCCGCTCGGTCGCCCGGACACTGCCCTTGAGCCGGCCGCTGACCGAGATTCTCGCCACCTCGATCTGAGCGTTGACCTCCGCCGACTCGCCCACGACGAGGAGCCCGACCGACCGAATGGTCCCTTCGAACTTTCCGTAGATGGTGAGAGTGTCTTGAAAAATGACATCGCCGTGGAACTCCGTACCTTTGTCGAGGAACCCCGACAAGTCCCCTCCTGGCTCGCCTTTTCGTTTCACGCTGGCTTGGGTCCTTTCTTTTGCCGTTTCCCCCGAGGACTCGGCTCAGCCCTTGCTGCCGCGGCCGGTCCGCGCCGAGCGCGCCGCCACGAGCAGCCCGTCGTACAGGCGCTGAAGCTGGTCCTCTGTGTGAAAGTCTATCTCGACTCGCCCGCGCTTGCCCTTGCGGACGATTCGCACTTTGGTGCCGAGTGCCTGCTCGAGCCGCTTCTCCGCGTCCCGGGTGTTGGCATCCGGGCTCCGCCCGCGTTCCCCAGTGCCACTCGTCGCCTTGCTGGCGGCGCTGACTCGGCGCTCCACGTCACGAACGCTGAGTCCGCGATCGGCGATATCCCTGGCGATGGCTACTTGAGTGTCCGGAGACGCGAGCGCAAGAAGAGGACGCGCGTGGCCCGGCGACAGTTTTTGCTCGGCGATCAGTAATCGAATCTCTCGGGGAAGGCGTAGGAGGCGCAACAGATTGGCCACTGTCGACCGATCCTTCCCCACGCGGGTCGCGACCTGCTCCTGAGAGTAACCGAGCTCGGAGATCAAGCGGCGGTAAGCCGACGCTTCCTCGATCGGATTGAGCTCTTCTCGCTGGATGTTCTCGACCAGGGCGACCTCGAGGGCCTCGGCGTCGGAGACGTCCCGGACGAGCACCGGCAACGTCGCCAGGCCCGCTTTCTGGGCGGCCCGCCACCGTCTCTCGCCCGCGATGATTTGGAATCGGGCGCCGGTGCGCCGAACCACGAGAGGCTGAACCACTCCTTGCTGAGTCATCGAGTGCGCAAGCTCTTCGAGCTTCTGCGCATCGATGTGCTGGCGTGGCTGGTTTGGATTGGCGTCGATGAGCTCGAGGGCAACCTGTGCGAGCTGCCCGCCATCGCCTGGGGAGGCAGTGTCCGGTAAGAGCGCGGCCAGACCCTTACCCAACGCTTTGCGCTTCATGCGAAAGGATCTCCCGGGTCAAAGACAGATAGGCCTCGGCGCCCTTCGAGCGGATGTCATAGAGCAGGATCGGTTTGCCGAAAGAAGGCGCCTCGGCAAGACGGATATTTCGCGGAATCACGGTCGTGAAGACCACTCCCGGGAAATTGTCCCGTACGTCCTCCATGACTTGATTCGTCAGATTCGTCCGCTCGTCCACCATCGTGAAGACGATGCCCTCGATGCGTAGCTCCGGATTGAAGGCCGAACGGACACGCTCCACAGTGGACAAGAGCTCGGTGACACCGGTGAGAGCAAAGAACTCACATTGTAGCGGTATCAGCACGGCGTCTGCCGCCACTAGGGCGTTGAGAGTCAGGAGGCCGAGCGAGGGCGGACAGTCGATGAACACATAGTCGAATGCGGGCGCGATCGGAGCGAGAAGCTCCTTGAGGCGGTACTCCCTCCGGGGCTGGTCGACGAGCTCGATCTCCGCGCCGGTAAGGTTCCTCTCAGAAGGCATCAACTTCAGCCTGTCGAGCTGCGTGTCCCGAATAATCTCCTGGGCGGGAGTCCCTTGGATGAGTCCACGATACACGGTCGGCCGACTCGCCGCCGGCTCCGTACCGAGCCCCGACGTCAGATTCGCCTGCGGATCCATATCGACCACGAGGGCCCTTTTTTCCGCGACGGCTACCGCTGCGCTCACACTGATTGCGGTGGTCGTCTTGCCGACACCGCCTTTTTGATTGGCGATCGCGACCGTGTGGGCCATGTTTCCGTGTTAGATCGGGGCGCGAAGGCGCAGAGCATACCACAGGAAGGGATGTTTCACGTGAAACACCCTGTCTCCCGGACCCGCTCACACACCAGTAGCCAGCCGCTCTTGACATTTGCAGCCGCGAGAAGTCGCATGGGGCCCTCGACCCGCAGCGCCGCTCGCTCGCCCAACCGGCGCGCCGCGTCTTTCAGGATACTTTCGCTGCTGAACCAAAGGTGTCTTCCCCCATCCGCGAGCCGCGACTCGACGTTCTCCAATATCTCTCCCCTCAGCTTGATCCCCCGTGTCGTCACTACGCCGTAGCCCGCACCTCCCCAAGAATCGTCGAAACGCCGCGTCTCCACACGAACGTTCTCTAGGCAAAGCGTCCGGACCGCCTCCCGAAGGAAACCAGCCTTCAGCCTTCTCGACTCTAGCAGAACCCATTCTAGCCCCGGTGTAACGATTGCCAGGGGAAGCGCTGGGCTTCCGGCCCCCGTGCCAATATCGAGCGCAGTCCCCCTCAGCGGAACGTATTTCTTGGCCGCCAAGGCCTCGGCGAAATACCGTTGCCCTCTTTGCTCTTCCCCGCTCAGACCGCTCAGCGAGATGCGGCCCGACCATTTCTCTAACAGGTCATCGAGGGCCTCGACACGCTCGAACCATCCCGGCGGGAATCCTTCCGTACCAGCCTCTCCCAACCACCGGTCTAACTTCGCTTTCAGCGTCACCCGGATCCAGCTGGCAAGCCGCTACGCCGGGTGAATGACGACGCGCTTCATAAGCCCATCACCCGCGCTCTCCGTGCGAACCCCTTGCTTCTTCGCGACCGCAAGGTGAACGATGCGACGTTCGTAAGGGTTCATCAACCCGAGCTCTTCCTTTCTTCCCGTGAGGCGAACTCGCTCGCAGACTCGGTTGGCAATCTCTATCAACTCGGCCTCTTTGCGCGCCCGGAAGCCATCGCAATCCACGACGACGCGGCCCTCTCCGAGCTCGCGGGCGAAGATTCGATTGAGAAGATACTGAATGACTTCCAAAATCTCGGCCCGGTTCCGAACCACGAGCTCCCGATCCTCTCCGGAAAGCTCCACGTGCACCGTGTCGTCGTCCCCCTCCCCCACGGAGACCGCGAGGTCCCAGGCGAGACATGCGACCATTCGCGACGTGAACTCCTCGACCGCCCCCGCCAAAGAACTTCTCTCGTCGCTACCCGAAGCTTCCGTCGACACGGCTACTCCTTCTTCGCCTTACGTTTGCGCGAGCCTCGCATCGAGTCCCCGTCCGTGTCCCTGCTCTGGAGATAGCGGTTCGTGAGGACTTGCTGCCCCATCGAAACCAGGTTGTTCGAGAACCAATAAAGAACGAGCCCGGCAGGAGCCCAAGCAAGTATGAATGTGAACATGATGGGCATGAACGACATGATTTTCGCTTGCATCGGGTCCGCGGTCGTTTGCGGGGTCATTTTCTGGATCGCCACCTGGCTCACGCCCATCAAAATGGGCAGAACGAACAAAGGATCATGCACGGACAAATCTTGAATCCACCCGGCGAACGGAGCGTGTCGGAGCTCGATGGACACCCTTAAAAGACCGTAGAAGGCGAAAAAGAACGGGATCATCAAGATCATCGGAAGGCATCCAGAGACCGGATTCACCTTGTGCTCCTTGTACAGACCCATGATTTCTTGATTCATTTGCTGATAACGCGGGTCGGTAGGCTTCACTTTTCGGTAGCGGTCCCGAATGCGCTGAATCTGAGGCGCCAGCTTTTGCATCCGCCGCATCGACACAAAGCTGTAGTGCTTGAGCGGCACGAGGACGACATTGATGACCACGGTCAGAAGCACGATTGCCCAACCGTAGTTCCCGACGATCTCGTAGATCTTCATCAACCCGGTTCGCAACAGCAACGCCGGGTACCGCATCCAGCCAAACTCGATGACGTCTGACAGTCCCGGTCGCAGGGCCTCGAGCAGCTCCAACTTCTTCGGACCGAGAAAGAGCTGGAACGATGCCGGACCCCGCGGCGCCTCGAGAGCCGCCGTAATTACCGTGCGTTCCGCGTCCTCACCAAACGGGACGTTCCTCTTCTCGAGCCGGGACCCGTACAGCCCGTCGTCGTTCGGCAACATCAGCGCCACGAAGTAGTGGGACGCGACACCCACGGCAGAAACGCTCACGCCGCGGCCCTCCCCCTCCTCGATATCGCCCGCGGCAAACAGAGCCACCTCGTTACGCGACGCCACGACACCCTTCTCGACGTCCATGTAACGGCTGTGGTTCGCCTGCCGGCCCAAGCCCGGGCCAAACAGAACTTCCTTCGGTACCGGCTCGCCGCGCTCGGTGACGGATACCGTCACATCCAGATCGTACCGATCGCCCGAAACACGAATCGCCTTCCGAACGCCAAACCCCCTCCCGTCGGCCCACTCGAAGCTCACCTCGGCGCTTTCCTCGCCCCGAAGCTCGATTCTCCGCGGCCCTTCGATATGATAAAGACCCCGGTGGGCCTCGTCGGTCCGACGCGCGTCGTCGAGGCGAACGTCAAGCGGATAGAGCCCACTTTGCTCCGCGGCCTCGACGGCCACGAGCTCGTGAGCTTCCCCCTCGCCATCCTCGTACTGCCGAAGTCTCGCGCTGACTAGATGGCCGCCCCGATTCGAGAACTCGAGTTGAAGCACGTCGGTCTCCACGAAGATGCTCTCCTCGACCTCCGCGGAAACCTCGTGTGCCACATCATCGTCCGACGTCACCTCTTCCTCAGACCGAGAGACGTCGCGCCTCGCCTCGCTCGAGCCCAAATCTGCCTCCGTCGACTCGGAGGCCACAGCCGGCGCCGGCCCAACGACTTCTCGTGGGGCATCCGGCGGGAAGACTCGGTACCAGAGGGATACAATGAGAAACGTTAGAGCGAAGAAAAGAAGCAGGCGCTTTTCCATTCGAACGACTTATCCTCAGGGTACGGGATCCACGCCCCCGGGGCTGAAGGGGTGGCAGCGCAGGAGTCGTGCCGATGCGAGCCGCGCACCCTTCCACGCTCCGTGCTTTCCCACAGCTTCAACAGCGTACTCGGAACAGGATGGATGGAATCGGCAAGCTCCGCGAAACAACCACGCCAGGCAAACCTGATACACCCGAATACCCGCTACAACGAAGCTCGCTACCCAATTCCGATCGATCCGTTCCCAAAGTGTCACGAACGTCCCCCCGCCGTTTCATTCGACCGCGCCAGTCTCTCCAAAATGTGCCCCAATCCCCGAGAGCACGCCCGTTCCACCTCCGCGCAGTGTGCCTCGCCAATTGCCTGTCGTGCGACGAGAACCACGTCGGCCGACACGCTCGCTGTTCGATTACTCCTCCGGAATGCCTCACGCAGAAGTCGTTTGGCTCGATTTCGTGCCACCGAGCCACCTACCCGTCGGCTTGCCACCACACCCACTCGCAAGCACCCGAGCCCTGTGGCTCGAACGAAGGCCACGAAGAAAGGACTCACCACGCGCCTTCCCTCGCGATAGGCCTGCTCGAAATCCTCCCGTCGATTCAGTCGCTTGCGCTCTCGCCCCTCCTCTGGCTTCACACAGCAAGGCGCCGGCGGCCCTTGCGCCGACGTCGCGAAAGGACCGACCGCCCACCACTCGAGCGCATTCGTACACGGAAACCGTGAGTCTTCTTTCTGCGGCGTCTATTTGGCTGAAACGTTCTCTTCATTCGGGCTCTCCCGCCCCCTACCTACTCCCAGGTCCCCTTACACGGGGAAACGTGCGATCTTAGCGGCAGCTCTCTGCACTGTCAACCGCCAAGTTTTCCGTCACCCTAGGTTATTTTCTCTTGTCCGTCCCCAGACCTTGTGCTAGATTACCGCCCTCGTCCGGTCGATAAAATAACTCGGATTCAATTCAAAACGGGGATGGGGTCCCTCGTATGACCTTTTTTCCACAACTGTTGAAAACTCTGTGGAAAGCCTTCTCGTTGGTTTTCCGCAGCCTCCGGGTACAATCCGTTCAACCCTTTACCCACGAATTACTTACATTCCTTTACCGATGAACCTCTGGGAAGAAGTCCTGCAGCGAATCGAGTCCAAAGTCAACCGCCACAGCTTCAACACCTGGTTCCGTCCGACGAAGCTCCTCCTCGAGACCGGAAGCACGGTCAACGTCCAAGTTCCGAACAACCAATTCCGTGAATGGCTCAACAAGCACTACGTCGGCGTCATCCACGAGTCCCTCAACGAGCTTCACCGACCTGACCTCGAAGTCGTCTTCGAGACCGAATCACCGGAGCCTCAGGAATCCAAAGACGGGTCTTCCGTCCCGCGCCGATCTCCGGATTCCGCTTCACCGAGCGCACCTCCACCTCTCAACCCAAAGTATCGTTTCGATACTTACGTCGTCGGCAACAGCAACCAGTTTGCCAACGCCGCCGCTCAGGCGGTTGCGGAAACGCCCTCCCGCGCCTACAACCCCCTGTTCATTTACGGCGGTGTGGGTCTAGGAAAGACCCACCTGTTACACGCCATCGGTCACCGCATTATCGACCAAAACCCATCACTCGAGCTCCTCTACATCTCCGCCGACAAGTTCATGAACGAGCTCATCAACGCGATCCGCTACGACCGCATCCTCGACTTTCGCGAGAGACACAGGTCCTACGACGTGCTCCTCGTCGACGACATCCAGTTCATCGCCGGAAAAGAGCGAACCCAAGAAGAGTTCTTCCACACGTTCAACGCGCTCTACGACTCGCAAAAGCAAATCGTCCTCAGTAGCGACGCGCCTCCGCGAGAGATCCCCACCCTCGAAGAAAGACTCCGTTCCCGCTTCGAGTGGGGGCTCGCCGCCGATATCCAGCCCCCAGATCTGGAGACCAAGATCGCCATTCTCCGAAAGAAAGCGGACGCCGAGGGAATCTTCCTTCCTGACGACGTTGCAATCTTCATCGCTTCCCGAATCAAATCCAACATCCGGGAGCTCGAAGGCTCTTTGATTCGTCTCATCGCTTACTCGTCTCTCACCGGAGGCTCCATTGACATCTCCCTGACTCGCGAGGTCTTGCGCGACCTCCTCCCCGGCGACGAGCGGCATGTCAGCCTCGACTCCATTCAAAAGGTGGTCGCCCACCACTACCACCTCAGAATCGCGGACCTCAAAGCCCGCAACAACGCTAAATCCGTCGCTCTTCCCCGCCAGGTCGCCATGTATCTTGCCAAATCCCTCACCAAGTTCAGCCTTCCCGATATAGGCAAAGCATTCGGCGGCAAGCACCATTCGACCGTCATCCACTCGGTCCGGAAGGTCAACCTCCTTCGAAACACGGACCCCGAGTTCGACCGTGTGGTTCAAAGCCTGCTCGATTCGTTCCGCTGAATCTTGCTTTGGGAACACGACCTTCCACATTTAGACCGCAATCTCCTGTTGACAAGCATTCGCCAACTCGGTTCACCACGCGGGTGCCTTGTTTTTCAACTTCGGCTCACACCGCACCAACGCCCTTATCAACAACAAATACACCAGTTTAACTTTCTATCTATCAATGATTTACACTCCTCCTTTCCTTTTCTCAACAGTCCCTTCTTGATATAATTACTAAAGATATTTCTTCATCTATATAAGAAGAAGTATTGATTGAAAGGAACGCTCATGGAGTTCACCGCCAGGAAAGAGGACTTGGCCCGAGAGCTGGCGCTCATTCAAGGCATCGTCGAGCGAAAGAACACGATTCCGATATTGGCCAACGTCCTCATCGAGGTCGAATCCACGGGTCTGACTCTGGCTGCCACGGATCTCGATGTCGGCCTGCGCTGCCGTCTCGACGGCGACGTTATCAAGTCTGGTGCACTCACCTTGTCGGCCAAAAAGCTGTACGAGATCGTCCGCGCCGTTTCCGATTCTGTCGTCAAGGTCGAGTCGATGGAAAACAACTGGGCCTCCATCTCTTCGGGGCGCGCTTACTTTAAGATGGTGGGTCTCGCCAAAACGGAGTTTCCCTCCTTGCCCGACCCTCCGTCATCGGGTTTCACTGCGATACCGGGAGATGTGTTGGGAGAGCTGATTAGCAAGACCAGTTTTGCAATCACTTCGGACGACAATCGTTATTTTCTCAACGGCGCGAAACTCGAGCTAACCGAAAAGCAATTGCGCATGATTGCCACCGATGGACATCGTCTCGCGTTCATCGCCAAAGAGCGGAGGGATCCCAGCGGGGCGATGAACGTCAGCGTCATCGTTCCCAAGAAGACGCTTCTGGAGCTCGTGAAGATTCTTGCCGAGCAGGATGGACCGGTCGAGTTCGCCCAAAGCGACAATCACTTATTTTTCAAAATAGGCGCACGCTTATTGGTGTCGAAGCGAGTGGACGATCAATTTCCGGCCTACGACAAAGTCATCCCGCAGAGCAACGAGAAGAGAGTCTCCTGTGCTCGAGAGGAGCTTGCGGGGGCTATCCGTCGCGTGTCTCTGTTGGCTAACGAACGGTCCCGCGCGGTGCGATTCGCTATTAATGCCGGCCGTGTGGAGGTTTCTTCGCAAAACCCCGAAATCGGTGAGGCGAGCGAAACGGTGGAGGCTGGCTATGACGGTGAACCTTTGCAGATCGGTTTCAACGGGCAATATCTGCTCGATTTCTTGAGTGCGGCCTCGTCCCCGGAGATCCGCTTCGAGTTGAAGGACGATGCCTCTCAAGGGTTGCTTCGCCCATCCGGCGAAAACGAAGGGGATTACTGTTACGTCGTCATGCCGATGAGGCTCTGAAAGCCGATTCCCGACGACCCTTTGGCCGTGCGAGGAGCGTGCTCGCTCGTGTGAGACCCTGAGTCCTTCGCGCGGCAGAGAGAGATCGCTAGAACTAATGGAAGAACCGCTGGATCAAATCGCGCCAAAGCGGCGCAACGACTATACCGCTGATCGCATACGCGTCCTCGAGGGACTCGAAGGAGTCCGGATGCGCCCCGCGATGTACATCGGCTCGACCGGACCAGCTGGGCTGAATCACCTCGTCTTCGAGGTGGTCGACAACAGCGTCGACGAAGCATCGTCGGGTTTTTGTACCGAAGTCGATGTGACGATCCACGTGGACAATAGCGTCACCGTCGCCGACAACGGACGGGGAATTCCGGTTGACGTAGAGAAGAAGACGGGAAAACCGGCGGCCGAGGTCGTGATGACGCAGCTACACGCTGGCGGAAAGTTCGACAGCGATAGCTACAAGTTCTCGGCGGGGCTGCATGGCGTAGGGGTGTCGGTCGTCAACGCACTTTCGGAACGACTCGAGCTGGAAATTCGCCGTGATGGGAAGGTATATCGTCAGAGCTACGTGAAGGGAAAGCCGGCGGGTACGTTGGAGGTCGTCGGGGCCACCGACAAGAGCGGAACGACCATCACCTTTCTCCCCGATAACTCGATATTCGAAACCATCGATTTCAGCTACGACTCCCTCTCGCAGCGGTTCCGCGAGCTCGCGTTCCTCAATGCGGGCATAACCATCACGCTAAGCGACGAGCGACAGGCAAAGGAAAAAGAGTTCCGCTTCGAGGGAGGTATCGTTTCCTTCGTCGAGCATTTGAACAAGAATCGAAATACCCTCCACCCCACTCCCATCTACCTCCGTGGAGTCGCCGAGGGAATGGAGTGCGAGATCGCGCTCCAGTGGAATGACACATACCAAGAGTCCGTCTTTTCCTTTGCCAACACCGTAAATACCCACGAGGGGGGAACGCATCTATCCGGGTTCCGAGCATCGTTGACTCGATCTCTGAATCACTATGCCACCACGAACCAGCTGACGAAGGCTCTTGTTGGGGGCATCGAGGGCGAGGATGTGCGCGAGGGTCTGACCGCGGTGATCAGCGTAAAGGTCCCGTCGCCACAATTCGAGGGCCAGACCAAGACGAAGCTGGGGAACACCGAGGTCAAGGGATTCGTGGAAACACTGGTGAACTCGGAGCTGACCCGATTCCTCGAAGAGCATCCGAATGAAGCACGTCGAATCGTCGCCAAAGTCGTGGATTCCGCCCGCGCCCGGGAGGCGGCGCGCAAGGCGCGCGACCTCGCTCGCCGGAAAGGCGCACTCGAGACCACTTCGCTGCCCGGGAAGCTCGCCGACTGTCAAGAGCGCGACCCGGCGCTCTCGGAGCTGTTCATCGTGGAGGGCGAGTCCGCCGGCGGTTCGGCGAAACAGGGACGCGACCGACACTTTCAAGCCATCCTGCCCCTCAAGGGGAAGATTCTCAATGTCGAGAAGGCGCGTCTGGACAAGATGCTCGAGAACGAAGAGATCAAAATTATGATCGCCGCCCTCGGCACGGGCATCGAGGAAGACTTCCAGCTCGCCAAGCTGCGCTACCACCGCGTCATCATCATGACAGACGCAGACGTGGACGGAAGTCACATTCGCACGCTGCTTCTCACCTTCTTCTTCAGGAAGATGCCCCAGATCATCGAGGCAGGCCACCTCTACATCGCTCAGCCGCCGCTTTACAAAGTCAAACGAGGCAAGAAGGAAACCTACTTCAAGGACGATCGTGAGCTCGATCGGTTCCTGCTCCAACGCGCCGTGGAGAATCGACGCGTCATCGTTCCCGCCATTGGCCGGGAGTTCGAGGGCGAGGAGCTCGAACGTCGTTTGGAGAAAATGGTCGCATTCAGCAAGCATATGGATCGCCTTTCCCAGCGGGGCTACCCCTCCGTCGTTCTCGCGGAGTTCCTGCGGGTCGGGGCCGACGAGACCATGCTCTCGAACCGACAGTGGTTGGAGGAAGCCCTCGAGCCCTTCCGTGAGCTGGGCCTTCGGGCCAACGTGCTTCCTGACGAGGAAAACAACCTCTTCAAGATCGTTCCTGGACCGAGTGCCAACGGCCAACGCTGGGTACGTTCGATCGGCCGCGATTTCATGGCCGCGGCGGAATACCGGACGCTGCTCGACCTGTACAAGGAAGTGGAGCCCTTCGAGAGCCCGCCGCTGATCGTGGCTGCCGTACCTTCGGGAGAGGGAGAGGCCGCGGGCGGGGAAGAACGGCTCGAGCTCGGGTCTCGCAACGCATTGATCGATCACCTCCTGGCCGCGGGGAAGAAGGGGCTACAAATCCAGCGATACAAGGGTCTCGGTGAGATGAACCCGTCCCAACTCTGGGAGACGACCATGGATCCGGAAAAGCGCGTCCTCCTCGGGGTAAAGATCGACGACGAGGTTGACGCCGACGAGATCTTTACGGTTCTCATGGGCGATGCGGTCGAGCCCCGCCGGCACTTCATCGAAGAGAACGCCCTCGAGGTTTCCAATCTCGACATTTGACGCCCGAGTTCCGCGAACCGATGGCGGGAATACAGGAGTAGACCACGATGGCCATTGCGGCTGAGCGTGTTCCGGTAAACATCGAAGACGAGATGCGGCGGTCCTATATGGACTACGCCATGTCCGTCATCATCGGGCGGGCGCTGCCCGACGTCCGGGACGGACTCAAACCTGCGCACCGGCGGGTTCTCTACGCCATGTTCCGCGAAGGGCTCTTGCCCAACCGAGCCTACTCGAAATGTGCGGGCATCGTCGGCGAGGTGTTGAAGAAATACCATCCTCATGGAGACGCCGCTGTCTACGACACGCTCGTGCGCATGGCTCAGGACTTCAACCTCCGAATGCCCCTGATCGATGGGCAGGGCAACTTTGGCTCGGTGGACGGCGACCCGCCGGCGGCCTACCGGTATACCGAGGCTCGGCTCACAGCTCTAGCCGAGAGCATGATGCGCGACCTCGACAAGGACACCGTCGACTACGTGCCGAACTTCGACGGCAATACCAGCGAACCGGTGGTGCTCCCGGCGGCCTTCCCCAACCTGCTGGTCAACGGGGCGGCGGGAATCGCTGTTGGGATGGCCACGAACATACCGCCCCACAACCTGCGCGAGGTCGTGGACGGAATCCTGCATGTCCTGTCGAGCCCGAGCCATACCGACGCGGAGCTGACGGATGCTCTACTCGGCATCGTACACGGGCCCGACTTCCCCACGGCGGCATTCGTGCACGGCCGCCGAGGAATCGAGCAGGCCTACCGCACGGGGCGCGGGTCGATCCAGCTCCGGGCGCGCGCCACCATCGAAGAGGTGGGCAAGGACCGCGAGGCCATCGTCGTTACCGAGATACCGTACCAGGTGAACAAGGCCAAGCTGGTGGAGAAGATCGGAGAGCTCGCGCGAGAGCGCAAGGTCGAGGGAATCGCCGATATTCGCGACGAGTCGGACCGCAACGGAATGCGCATCGTCATCGACTTGAAGCGCGGGGAGGTCGCCCAGGTCGTCCTGAACAACCTGTACAAACATACGGCCCTGCAGACCGGCTTCGGAATCATCCTGCTAGCGATCGCCGACAGCCGCCCCAAAGTCCTCTCGCTTCTCGAGCTTCTACGGCTCTTCATCGACTTCCGCCGGGACGTGGTACGCCGGCGGACGGCCTTCGAGCTTTCGAAGGCGGAAGAAAGGGCCCACATCCTCGAGGGATTCGTGGTTGCGCTCGACCACCTCGACGAGGTCATCGCCCTGATTCGGGGCTCGGCGTCCCCCGCAGAAGCGCGCGAGGGCTTGATGGGTAGCTTCGACCTCACCGAGGTTCAAGCGCAGGCGATTCTGGATATGCAGCTTCAGCGACTCACGGGCCTCGAGCGCGAGAAGATCGCAACCGAGTACGAAGAAATCAAGGAAAAGATCGCCGAGCTCAAAGCGATCCTCGCAAGCGAGGCTCGCATCGACGCCATCGTTAGGGAGGAGCTCGAAGAGACCAAAGAGCGATTCGGAGACGATCGGCGGACCGAGATCGTCGCTAAGACCCAGGAAATCAGCGTAGAAGATATGATCGCGGAGGAGGATATGGTCATCACCGTATCCCACTCCGGTTACATCAAGCGCAGCGCCCTGAGCGTGTACCGCAAGCAGAAGCGAGGGGGCAAAGGCCGCATCGGGATGACGACCCGAGAGGAAGACTTCGTCGACCGGCTCTTCGTCGCCTCGACCCATTCGTACATCTTAATCTTCACCGACCGTGGGAGAGTCTATTGGCTCAAGGTGCACGAGATTCCCAGCGTCAGCGCCGCCGGAAAAGGCAAGGCGATCGTAAACCTCGTCACCATGGGTCGGACAGAGAAACTTGCGGACGTCTGCTCGGTCAAGGAGTTTCCCGAAGACCGCTTCGTCCTCATGGCGACGAGGAAAGGAATCATCAAGAAGACGCCTCTCTCGGCCTACGGCAATCCGAAGTCGACGGGAATCATCGCCATCTCCATCGACGACGAGGACGAGCTCATCGCCGCCACGATCACGGACGGGGCGAGCGAGGCGGTGCTCGCGTCGCGAAACGGCAAAGCCATCCGGTTCAGCGAGACCGATGTTCGGCCCATGGGCCGAACCGCCCGTGGAGTCAAGGGGATCGAGCTGAGGGGGGACGACATCATTGCCAGCATGGCGGTGGTCGAGGAGGACGGAACGCTCTTCACCGTGACCGATCGCGGTTTCGGGAAGCGAAGCCGGGTCGACGACTACCGCGTTCAGACCCGAGGAGGCAAGGGGATCATCAATGTCAAGACGACGACGAAGAATGGACGGGTCGTGGCCGTGCCCTTCGTGCGGGATGAAGACGAAGTGATGGTCATCACCGCGCACGGTATGATCATGAGGCTTCGAGTACAGGACTTCGCGATCCTGGGGCGCGCCACGCAGGGAGTCCGTCTCATCCAGCTCGAGGAGCCGGACTACGTTGTCGCGGTCGCGAAGCTTGCCGAGAAGGAAGAGGCCGACGAGGGCGCGTGATTGGCAGGTTGGCCTGCTTGCCCCGTCGCGTATTAGACTCGGCCTCACCAGTGCCGTTCCCGTCGCTACTCTGGTCCGGAGGGTTGGGTTCGGCACGAATCAAGGTCGATGGGATCCGTTCATAGCTTCAGCCGAACCTCCCCTGCCTCCGGGGCGATGAAAGCGTGAAGCGAGCACGGAATCGCTCGAGCTGGTCGGCAATCCTTCCGGCCCTGCTGGTCGTGAGCTGTCGAAGCACCGAGCAGGAGTTGATCGACCGATTCTTCGCCGCTTCGCAAAGAGGAGACAACGAGACCGTGGCAGCATTATCCATGGTGGCGTTTCCCGGGGAGCTCAACGAGTGGCGCGTTCTCGGAATCGGCCCGGCCCAGAAGAGCCCTTACGAGATTCCCGAGCTACGCAGGGCAGTCGAGGAGGCGGAGGACGCTCGCGACGCCCAATTCAAGGAATTCGGAGCGTTCCGGCAGGAGAACTACGACGATCTCGCGCGTATTCAACGGCAGTTGCGGCAGAATCCCGAGTACGCGTTTTCCGGCCGACTCGGTGAGCTCCAGACGGCGTGGGACAACTACCGCGAGGAGCGGAAGGAGATCGTGGCAAGGCTGCATCGGGCGGAGCAGGAGCTGGAGGGAGCGTTCCGGCGGGTAACCAAATCGCTGCAGCGGGAATCTTCCCCGGAGTACCTGGTCGGCGAGACGGTCCAGAAGCGGGCGCGCGTGCGCGTTTCGACGGGCGATCGAGACCGATCCTACTGGGTAACCCTTACTCGATATGAGCTACGAAATCAGTTCGACGCCGTCGTCCCTGCTCGCTGGATCATCACCGAAATCGTTCCCGAGTCATGAAACTAAGGGCCCTAGCCGACGACGTCCAGCTTGGCGTATTCGGCGACAAGCCGCTTTCTTCCCGCCTTGTGGAAGACGACGGTCACGCGACAATCCCGACCGGAGCCAGAGGAATCCACGACACGCCCTTCGCCGAATACCGCATGACGGACGAGAGCCCCCGCGCGCAGTCTGGTTATCCGAGTGGCTTTCGTTCTCGGAGGGCGCGCCTCGCTCGAAGTGGGGCTCAGCAACGCCGCCTCCACCTCGGTAACGAAACGACTCGGCACGCGGTCGGTCTCGGCATGCGAAAAGCGTCGCCGGCGTGCATAGGAGAGAACTAGCTTTCTCTTGGCACGGGTCATACCTACGTAGAACAGCCGGCGCTCCTCCTCGATCTTTCTCGTGTCACTCATCGCGTGAACGTGGGGAAAGAGTCCTTCTTCGAGGCCCACGAGAAAAACGGTGTCGAACTCCAGCCCTTTCGATGCGTGCAGCGTCATTACGAGACACCGCGCCGGCCCGGATGCCGTATCGGCGTCGGTAAGAAGGCTCACGCGGTCGAGAAACCCTTCGAGGGACGCCAGGGACTCCGAGGCCTCGTACTCCGCGGCAGCAGCGAAGAGCTGCTCGAGGTTGTCCTTTCTCTCGACAGCCGCTTTTTGTCCCTCTCCCTCGACCGAGGCCAAAAGGCCCGTCTCGGTCACGATAGTGCGCAGCGTGCGGCTCGGTCGCTTGGACTCGAGCCCGTGCCTCAGACGCGTCACGAGCTCGAGAAACGAGCGCAGTCCCGAGCGTGCCCGCCCGGAAAGAATGTCGTCATCCACCAGCGCCGAGGCGGCGACGAACAACGACGACCGCGTCGATTCCGCGCGCGCGCCGACCAGGGAGATCGTATGGGCGCCGATACCGCGGGGAGGGACGTTGACGACGCGGGAGAAGCTCGCGTCATCGTCGAGGTTCGACAAGAGTCGTGCGTAGGCGATGACGTCTTTGATCTCGCGCCGCTCGTAGAAGCGAAGCCCGCCCACGATTTGATGGGGAATGCCTCGGGCGACGAGCTCCTCCTCGAACGGACGGCTCTGAGCGTGGGTGCGGAGAAGGATCGCCGAGCGCGCCCCCGGATTCGCCAAACGAGTGTCCTCGAGCATCTGAGCGACGAATTGGGCTTCGTCGCGCTCCTCTTCAGCGGCGTGGAGAACGGGCTTCTCGCCCTCGTCGAGCCAAGCGATCAGGCGCTTGCCCTTCCGCTCTCGATTGTGACGGATGACTGCATCCGCCGCCCTCAAGATGGCTCCCGCGGATCGGTAGTTCGTCTCGAGCGATACGACCCGTGCCTCGGGAAAGTCCCGCTCGAAATCCAGGATGTTTCGTAGGTCGGCGCCGCGAAACTTGTAGATCGACTGGTCCTCGTCTCCTACGACGAAAACGTTCTGATGGGGAGCGAGCAATCGCAGAAGGCGGTACTGGGTCCGATTGGTGTCCTGGTACTCGTCGACGAGGACGTGGCGAAAGTGACGCGAGCAGAATTCCTGTGCACGGGTGGAGCACTCGAGAAGCTCCACTCCCCTCAGGAGCAGGTCGTCGAAGTCCACACTGCCTCGTTCCTCCATCCGCGTCTCATAACGACCCGCGACCCTCGCGATGACCGCGTCGATTGTCTCGTCTCGCTGCGAGCCCGCCGCGAGCACGCGATGTTTGAAGGCAGAGATGGCCGCCGCGACCCGCCCGACCGGGTATTCCCGGTCGGACACGTTCGACTCCCTCAGAATACCTCGCAGTAAAGCCCGCCGGTCGTCCTCTCCACACACGGTGAAGCCGGGGGCCAGGCCGACGTCTTCGCCAAACCGGCGCAACAGCCTCAGGCAAAGCGCGTGGAACGTATGTAGCCACAGACGTTCCGCGGCCTCGCCCAACATCTCCCGAACCCTTCGCCTCACCTCGTCGGCAGCCTTATTGGTGAAAGTCACCGCGAGGACGGTGTCGGACATCACCCCGCAGTCGAGAATGAGGTGGGCGATCCGGTGGACGATGACTCGGGTTTTCCCCGATCCGGCGCCGGCCAGCACCAGAGTCGGACCCTCGGGGGCGGTAACGGCGGCCCGTTGCTGGTCGTTCAGTCCTTCGAGTGCGCTCGGCAACCCGCCTAGAGTATCACTCGACGGTGACCGATTTCGCCAGATTCCTCGGCTGATCCACGTCGCAGCCGCGGATGAGTGCGATGTAGTATGCCAGCAGCTGGAGTGGGATGACACAGATGAGCGGCGACACGGATTCAGGATGTCGCGGCAGCTTCACCAACCGGTCACGATCCGCGTCCAGTATTTGGTCGAGCCGGTCCTCGCCCTCGGTCGTCACCGCGAGGATGCGAGCACCGCGCGCCTTGGCCTCCTGAATGTTGTTCACGATTTTCTCGAACAGCGAGTTCGCCGGCGCGAGCACTACTACGGGCATGCGTTCGTCGATGAGCGCGATGGGACCGTGCTTCATCTCGCCCGCGGGGTAGCCTTCGGCGTGGATGTAAGAGAGCTCCTTCAGCTTCAACGCCCCTTCGAGGGCAATCGGAAACAGGAGTCCCCGTCCCAGAAAGAGGAAGTTCTCGGCAAGGTAGAAATCGCGGGCCAGGGCCTCGATCTCGGGTGCGAGCTCGAGCGCCAGCTCCATCAGATGCGGTGCCCGAGCCAAATCGTCGAGCCTTCCCCGGGCATTCTCGGGCGAAAGGCGGGAGAGTTTCTGAGCGAGCTCCAACGCCAGCAGATAGAGGACGAGGACCTGCGAAGTAAATGTCTTCGTGGCCGCAACCCCGATCTCAGGGCCAGCGTGGGTATAAAGCGTCTCGTGGCACAATCGGGAGACCATGGAGCCCACTACGTTCGAAATGGCGAGTGTGTGGGCCCCAGACTCCTTGGCCCGCTTGAGGGCTGCCAGAGTGTCAGCCGTTTCGCCCGATTGGGTGACCCCCACGACGAGGTCCCGGCTTCCCAGCAGGGGAGGCCGGTAACGGAACTCGGACGCCACGTCGATGTCCACGGGAATGCCGGTGAGCTCTTCGAGGTAGAACTTTCCGACCTGCGCCGCGAGCCAGCTCGTCCCGCAGGCGACGACCACGATTCGCCTCGCCTTGCGAAGGAAGTCGGCGTCGAGACCGTTAGTGCTCAAGTGCAAGCGCCCGGCGTCGAGTGAATAGCGGCCGAGGAGCGTGTCGCGCACGGCTCGAGGCTGCTCGAATATCTCTTTCAGCATGAAGTGCTTGAATCCGCGCTTCTCCACCTGCACCGGGTCCCAATCGATCCGCTGTGCCGGCCGTTCGAGCGTCTGGCCGTCGCGGTCGACGACGCTCACGCCGTCGCGTCGGACGGTGGCCACGTCTCCGTCATCGAGGAAGATTACCGAACGCGTGTAGCTCAAAAACGCGGGAACGTCGGATGCCAGAAACGACTCGCCATCGCCCAAGCCGACGACGAGCGGAGGGCCATTGCGCGCCCCCACCAGAAGGCCCGGAACCGCGGTCGACAGAACAACGAAGGTGAACGCACCCTCCAGCTCATGAAGAGATTGCCTGACGGCGAGCAAGAGGTCGCCCTGAAAATGCTTTTCGATCGTGTGGGCAATGACCTCGGTGTCGGTTTCCGTGACGAAGCGATGGCCTTCCCGGGCAAGCCGCGGCTTCAGGTCGAGGTAGTTTTCGACGATTCCGTTGTGGACGACGACGATCGTGCCCGTACAGTCTCGATGCGGGTGGGCGTTCTCCTCGTTTGGTCGCCCGTGCGTGGCCCAGCGCGTGTGGCCGATCCCGTACGAGCCGTTCATGGTGCCCGGTCTCACCTGGCTTGTCAGATTGTGCAGTTTCCCTACAGAGCGAAGCACCTTGAGCTCGCTTCCATTCGCGACGGCGATCCCCGCGGAATCGTAACCGCGGTACTCGAGGGACCGAAGACCCGCGAGAAGTGTCTCTGTGGTCGAGCGCTCGCCCACGTATCCAATGATGCCGCACATGATGTTAGCCTTTCGTTTTGCTGTGACCGCTCTTTTTCTTCTTCTTATTCTTTGCCCAGCCGCGCTTCACGAGCTGGCGGCTCCTGGCCAGAGCCAGTGCACCGGCGGGGACGTCCTCGACGATGCACGAGCCCGCCGCAACATACGCGCCTTTTCCGACCCGCACCGGCGCCACGAGTTGAACGTCGCTGCCTATGAAGGCGCCGTCTTCCACGATGGTTCGATGTTTCTGCACCCCGTCGTAGTTGCAAGTGATCGTCCCGGCGCCGATGTTGGAGCCCCGGCCGATAGTGGCGTCGCCGAGGTAGCTGAGGTGGGGTGCCTTGGCGCCTTTACCCAGTCGGGTGCTCTTGAGCTCCACGAAATTTCCGACCTTCGCCAGGTCTGAAACGTCGGAATCGGGTCTCAAGTGGGCGAACGGGCCAATCGAGGCCTCCCGTCCAATGCGGCTCGAGCGTATGAAACTATGATCGAGCACGACCGTTCCGGCGCCGATCGACGAATCCACGATGTGAGAGAAGCTCGAAACCACGCACCTCGAACCGATGCGCGTGTTGCCTTCCAGAACGACGAAAGGGTGGATCACAGCGCCTCGGCTCACCACGACTTCGGGATCCACGAGAACGCCGGTCGGGTCTCCGATCACGACGCCCTTAGCCATCAGGGCGGTCACCTTCCGCCGGCGGAGGATGGAAACGGCCTTCGCGAAAGTGCCGGCGTCGGAAATCCGCAGAATCTCGTCGTCATGATCGGGGAAAACGGGGGTGGCGTCGAGACGGTGCGACAACCCGTTCAGGCCTTGACCCAAGGCTCCGAGAGCTCCCGCGGAGGGCGCGTAAACGACTCCGCTTCCGGCGAGAGTTCGGGCGCCCCCGTTGCGCCCGCGTTTCGCGAGGCGTCGCAGCGAGGCTCCGGTCAAGAGCGGTAGCTCGGCCGGCATCACGAGAACGGGACCTCTCAGCCGGCCGAGACCGACAGGGCTGCAACGCTCGATTCCCGGGGGAGCCTGCGGTGATATCCAGACGACCCGCCCAACGCCGAGGCTGCTGGCGGCCTCAAGGGTTCTCCTCCAGACCGGCATGCCGAGCAGGTCCGCGGAAGCGTAGGTGTTGGTTTTCGCCCACAACGCCAGCGTCGTCATCCCCGAACCCGCTGTCCCCCGACAGATACCCGTGCGCGATGGAACAGCTCGAGAAGTGCTTTGGCTGTGCGAACACCGTCGTGGCGGACAAAGGGGCCTGGCAGAAGCAAATCCTCCACGGCGACGGGGCAGGGCAGGTCATCGCTGGCATCGAGCGTCACGGGCAAAGAACCCTCGTCTTGGTATCGCGCGAGTGTTTCCGCCGGAATCGGCGTACCGTTGGCGAGAATGTGCGACAGTCGGAGCCCGGGGCAATGATGGGTGAGAGCGCGAACGTGGTCGGTCAGCGAGTAGCCCGTAGTCTCACCCGGCTGCGTCATGACGTTCGAAACGTGCACCACCATCGAATTGGACGAGGCGAGCGCGTCGCAGACGCCGGGAACGAGAAGGTTCGGCAAAAGGCTGGTGTACAGGGAGCCGGGTCCAAGAAGGACCAGGTCCGCTTGCCGCAGGGCCACGAGAGCGTCCTCGGGCGGAGCGCAGTCCGGGGGATCGAGAAAGACGCGACGAACCCGGGCATCGGCCTGAACGATGTTCGTCTCACCGCGAAGTCTGCGTCCGTCCTCGAGCTCCGCGACGAGGGACACGCACGCGGTGGTGGAGGGAAAGATGCGCCCGCGAACCGCAAGGACGTGGCCCGCCGCGCGCAGGGCTTCGGAGAAATCACCCGTGACCGCCGTCAGCGCCGTCAGAAAAAGGTTGCCAAAGTTGTGTCCGCCGAGGTCACCGTTTCCGGCGAATCGATACTGAAACAGAGAGGACAGGAGCGACTCGTCTTCCGACAGCGCCACGAGGCAGTTTCGAATGTCTCCGGGCGGCACCATCTGAAACTCGTCTCGCAACCGTCCTGAGCTGCCGCCGTCGTCCGTGACCGTCACCATGGCGGCGATGTCCGCGATGTAAACCGACTCGTTCGTGGAAGGTTGCGGTGGCTCGACGTATCGTCGCAAGCCCGCGAGAAGCGTGGAGAGTCCCGTCCCGCCGCCGATGGCAAAAACTCTCAGCCCGTAGATCATGGAACGCCAAACGTACTGTAGGGGGATTAGGTGGACAGCGCCGCAGCGATCTCTTCCGACCCGAGAACGCTTGCGAAATCACGGTCGCTCTTGGCGTGTATCCGTGATGTCGGATCACGCTGAATCGCGAGTCTCAAGTGCTTCGCCGCTTCCGCAGCATCGCCCGCGCGAGCGTAGGCCGCACCGAGGCAGTAACGGATATACGGGTCGTCAGGGAGTTGTTCGAGCCCCTTGGTGAAGCATTTGATGGCTTCCTGTGTGTTGCCTCCGTTGAGCTCGAACACGCCCTGGGTAACCAGCTCTTCGCTACTCTTGGGACGAGCCGGGGGAGCCATCTTCCGCTCGCAAACGACGAGGTAGGATTGCACTCGGTCCATCAGCTCCTGCTCGGAGCCGAAGCTATCGCGCAGGCGCTCGAGCTGCTCTTTGGCCTTCTCGACCTCGTCCTTGTAGAGGGATCTCAATGCGCGCTCCAGGCCGTCGAGAGCCTTCTGGTAGTTTTCGAGCTCCGCCGACCCACGCCCGGCCCGCTTGCTCCGGACACTCGCTTTTGAGCGTTTCTTTTGTGGCATGAGACCTCCTACTTCCGGCAGGGAGCCCGATTCGGAGCCTGAGGTCCGAATCGGATTTGAATTGCCAACGAATCAACAGAGAGGTTGGGAGCATCGATTATAAGTCGTGGCGAGACGAGCGGTCAACCACGACGGGAACCAGGTCGGAGGGACCGATTCTCAGGGAGGCTCCGATTGTTCGGATCCGGACACAGCGAAAGCCTGGTAGATCGCGCGGGCGGACAGGCCGTGCTCACGGGCGAGTACTCGGGCCGCATCCCGCGCCGTGAGCCCGGAGTGCCGGAGCTCCGCGAAGCGCGGGGCGAGGGTTTCGAGCGGGATGGTTTGTTCGGACGATCCACCTGAAACCACGAGCGTCAACTCTCCCTTGAGGCTCTGGCGTTTGGCCTTCAAGGCGAGCTCACCGAGGCTTCCCCACCAGTGCTCCTCGTGGAGCTTGGTGAGCTCTCGTAAGAGTACTGCCTGACGATCGCCGAGGACCGTCGCGAGCTCGCTGAGCAGCCGACCGATACGGCTCGGAGCCTCGAATAGCACGATCGTGTGCGCAACGTTTCGCAGCGAGTCGATAGCACGACCTCTCGCCTGGCCTCGGGGGGGAATGAAACCCAGGAAAGTGAACGGGGTCGGCGGGAGTCCGGAGATTGCCAACGCCGCGATTGCCGCGCTCGGCCCGGGGACGGCTCGAATGGGAACCCCGTTCTCTCGGGCCGACCGCACCAGACGGTAGCCCGGATCGGACACGAGAGGCGTTCCCGCATCCGAGACGAGAGCGACGTCGTCGCCCGATCGAAGCCGCTCCACCAGTTGGGCCGCGCGCCGCGCCTCATTGTGCTCGTGATAGCTCGTTACGCGCGTGGCAACCCCGAACCGCTGCAGGAGCTTGCCCGTTACGCGGGTGTCCTCGCAGGCTACGACGGCGACGGAGCGTAGAACTTCGAGCGCCCGTTCGCTCACGTCTCCGAGATTACCGATCGGAGTGGAGACGACGAACAAGATGCCGGACATCGGCCCGTCATGGTAGCAGGATTGCCCGCGTGCGTGGGCTATGGTAGCTTTGGCGGCTGTCTGAAATCGAGTCGAAGAAGTCGAGCAGGACTGGATTGATGCACGCAAGCAAAGCGGGTCGAGCGTCCGAGGGGCTGACTGTCGTCTTTCCCGCTTACAACGACGCGGGCACCATCCCCAGCATGGTTATCGGAGCGAGGCTTGCGGCCCGAAGCCTGACGAACGACTACGAAATCGTGGTCGTCAACGACGGCAGCCGGGACCACACCGCCGAGGTTCTCGCCGAGCTCGAGCTCGTCTTTCCCGAGCTCCGCGTGATCCACCATTCCAGGAACCGTGGATACGGCGGGGCGCTCCGGACGGGATTCGGGGCGGCGTCCAAGGGGCTCATCTTCTATACCGATGGCGACGCCCAGTACGATCCGCGCGAGATGGGCCGCCTGTTCCAGGTCTGGGAGGAATCGAGCGACTTTGTCAATGGGTACAAGATCGGCCGCTCCGACCCGTTCCATCGCGTTGTCATCGGAAGGCTCTACCACTGGGCGGTGCGCATCGCATTCGGTCTCGAGCTCCGGGACGTCGATTGCGACTTTCGATTGTTCCGCCGAAGTATCCTCGACGAGGTCGAGCTGACAAAGAACAGCGGTGTCATTTGTGTCGAGCTCATGAAGAAAGTGCAGGACGGGGGATTCCGCATCCAGGAGGTCCCGGTGCACCACTTTCACCGGGCCTACGGAAAGAGCCAGTTCTTCAACTTCAGGCGGGTCGCAAGAACGCTCGTCGACCTCGCCAAGATGTGGATCGACCTCGTCGTACGGAAGACTCATATGAGACGGCCCATCGCGGAGCCATCGCAGTCGAGCCGGGGAACCGAGACGGTCGTGCGCTGACCTAGGGCCCTCAGGCCCTCGTTCTGGCAGGGTGATGAAGACTCAGCCCATCCTGCGCGAGCGGAGCGGAAACCGCGCCGGAGCCCGAAGGCGCAGGCGGGAGCTCGGCACGGGTCCCCGCCACGGCACTGAGCACGAGAGAGATGAATCAAGAGCGATATGAGAAGTATCGGGAGTCGTTCGAGAGTCGAAAGGTTCTCATCACGGGAGGACTCGGATTCATCGGAAGCAACCTCGCCCGTACCCTGGTGCACCTCGGGGGCCGCGTGCTGCTGGTCGACTCCCTAATCCCGGACTACGGCGGGAACATATTCAACCTCCACGGCGTCGAGGACCACGTCCGGGTCAACATCGCGGACGTCCGCGACAGCAACGGAATGCGGTACCTCGTTGGAGGGCAGGACATCCTGTTCAACCTCGCCGGCCAGGTCAGCCATATCGACAGCATGGAGGACCCGAGGACGGATCTCGAGATCAACTGCACCAGTCAGCTCTCGATCCTCGAGGCCTGTCGACGGGTGAATCCCGGAATCCGAATCGTGTATGCCAGCACGAGACAGATCTATGGAAAGGCCGCCAAGCTTCCAGCCGACGAGTCCCATCCCATCCGCCCCACGGACGTGAACGGTATCAACAAGGCGGCGGGCGAGATGTATCATCAGATTTACGGTCGAGTGCACGGCTTGAAGACCACATCCCTCCGACTGACCAACACCTACGGACCGCGTCAGCTCGTCAAGCACAACCGCCAGGGTTTTATTGGCTGGTTCATAAGACGCGTCGTGTTGGGAGAGGAGATCTTGATCTTCGGAGACGGCAAACAAAAACGGGACTTCAACTACGTGGACGACGTCGTCGAAGCTTTGTTGCTTGCGGCGTCGCACCAGAGTGCGCTGGGCGAGGTCTTCAACCTCGGGGCGAAGCCCCCCATGTCGCTTCTCCAGTACGTCGAGACGCTCTACCAGGTTGCCGGAGTCGCGCCCAACTATCGCCTCGTCCCTTTCCCAGACGAACGGCGCCGAATCGATATCGGCGATTTCTACACCGACTACGGCAAGATCGAGAGAACGCTGGGTTGGTACCCGAAGGTGGAGCTCGAGCAGGGCCTTGCCACCACTGTGGCTTATTATCGTGCTCACATCGAGCGCTACCTTTCTTGAAATTGGGCGAGCCCCGAGTTCCCTTCAACGATCTCCGGCTCGCCGAGCCCTCGCTCGCGCGCGACGTTGCTCGCGCCATCGATCGAGTGGTCGCCTCGTCCTGGTTCATCCTCGGACCGGAGGTCGAGGCATTCGAGCGCGAGTATGCCGCGGCGTTCGGATTTCCCCACGCCGTGGGCGTGGCCTCGGGCACGGACGCGATCACCCTGGCGCTCGCGGCGCTCGGTGTGGGGCGTGGCGACGAAGTCGTGACGAGCCCGCTCACCGCTGCGTTCACCGCTCTCGCGATCAGCAGGCTGGGAGCCGTTCCCGTACTCGCTGACGTCGAGGACGGCGCCCTGACCCTTGCGCCCGCGAGCGTCGAGGCGAGCATCACGAGACGAACGAAAGCCCTGGTCCCCGTGCATCTATACGGGAACGCGTGTGACATGGATGGCCTGATGGCCGTAGCGGAGAGAAACGGACTCGCCGTCGTGGAAGACGCATGCCAAGCGCACGGCGCGCGGTACCGTGGAAGGCCGCTCGGAGGCATCGGACACGCGGGAGCGTTCAGCTTCTACCCGACGAAGAACCTTGGCGGATTCGGGGACGGAGGTCTGGTGATCTCGTCCGACCCAGCGGTGGCCGAGAAGGTGCGACGTTTGCGAAACGGGGGGCAGTCGAGCCGCTACGTCCACGAGGAGGTCGGTCTCAACAGCCGCCTCGACGAGCTGCAGGCGGCGATTCTGAGGGCTAAGCTCCCCTACCTTCAGGCCTGGAACGACAAGCGCCGCGCGCACGCCGCCCGATACGACGGCGAGCTCTCCCGAATTGCGGTGCGGGCCCGACCCGAGTGTTTGCCGGCACGCCATCTCTACGTCGTACGGACCCAAGAGCGGGAACAGCTCATCGACCGATTGAGAGCCGAACGCATCCAAGCCCTCGTGCACTACCCGGTGCCCGTTCACCTTCAGCCGGCCTACCGATATCTCGGCCAGGGTCCGGGAGCTTGCCCTGTCGCTGAATCCGCCTCTGCGGCGGTCGTCTCCCTGCCGCTCTATCCCAGCCTCGAGACGCGTCAAATCGATCACGTCATCGCGTCGGTGATGCGTTGACCGGGGCTCCGGTGAGACGGGCGACCACTGGTAAGGGAGCAGCTCTGACTGTTAGCGTCTCCCGGCTTCCGCTGGTGCGCGCTCGCCGTAGAGGCCGGCGCCTTCCAAGATCAGGACGGAGCCGTCCGGTGACTCGTACAGGCGCTCGAGCTCGAGGGGGCCCCGCCCGAGCACTTCTCGAGAAACCGGGAACCCCGCCGGACGCCGCGCGTAGGCGAGAAACATGTCGCGAAGATAAGGGTGTCCGAGATTCGTCGGGATCACGTAGCCGACGCGCTTTTCTTCCAGGATCGCCTGCGCTTCGTCGGGCTCGACCGACGTGAAGTACCGCGCCATGGCCTCGAACCCGTGGTTGAACGGATCGGCGACGACGGGCCGTTCCGCGAGATAGACGATCGCGTGCCCCAAATCCCAGGAGGCCAGCACCGAATAGTTGGTCCCGGAAGGCGACACCTCGCGTAACCAGCGCAAGGCGTCGTACATCGCTGGGGTGATCGAGCGGTAGTGTTTCTGATGAGCGAGGGCGTCGATCCAGTTGATGCAGGGAAAGAGGCTTATGGCAAGGGCGACGGCCCCGAGCCAGCGGTGGCGCGGCAGTATTGTTGGCATGCGCGCGAGAAGAAGGACCATGAAGAACGAGAACGTGTAGACGAAACGAACCTGAATCAGCACGAGGCTGAAGCCGACGAGCGTCGCCGCCCAGATGCCTCGGTGCTCGGGCTCTCGCCACACGCGGTAGCCAGCGATGAGGCCGACAAAGGGGAAAAACAGACCGAACAACTCGATCCCCGGCCCGACACTCGAGCCCGCTTGTCCCGGAACGTGGAGAATCGACTGCATTTCCGACGTATAGGCGACGTCGGGGCTCTGCCTTAAGAGGACGCCGAGGCCAGCGAGGAGGGGCCAGAGCAGTATCGCCGCAAGAGCGGTCCCGGCCGAAGCGAGCCGTACCGAGATCCGTTCGGCGATCGAGGTCGCCACCGCGGCCAGCAAGAGCACCAAGGGTTGCAGTAGCGAAAGACGCTCGAAGAGGAGCCAAGGGGGCAGGCCGCCCCAGGTGCGTAGGCCCGTAGTTGGCGTCGCGATCCAGTAGAGGCAGAGGGGAAGGAGGAGAATGGCCGCGAGAGCGAGCGAGACCGAGAGATACCGAGCGGAAACGCCCCGCGAGCGAATCTCCACGATGGCATAGGCGGTCAAGACCATCACGTGGACGATGGATGTAATCGGCGTGGTCAGAAAAAGACAGAGCGTGAGCGCGGAGCCGACAACCACGAGGGTCCTGCTGGGCGCACTGAGCAGACCCATAAACGATGCGAGGAGAAGGACGAACAGGAGAGACTCCAGAACGTGGTGGTCGAGGTGCCCGAGCTGAGAGTAGGTGATGTGCCCCGGAAGAATCGCGAGCAGGGCGGCGGCGACGAGACCCGTGCCCCACCCGAAGGTGGACCACCCAGCCAGAAACATCCCGACCGAGCAAAGGGCGCCGAGACAGGCGGGAATGACGGCCGCGATGACCTCCTGCTCGGGTCGCTCCTCGACGCCGAAAATGACCAGACCCGCTGCGATCGAGAGATCGAACAAAGGACCCCAGTAGCTTTCGCCACCATCGGGGTAGTTCAAATAGGGATCCGGCTTCGGGAAGTCGGTGAGGCGGAGTTCGTTGTCGACGGCGTGGACGATGCGCCTCATGTGATACCAGCCGTCCGTTCCGTAGAAGTAGACGCGGTCGCTGCGGATAGCGTCGTCCCATGTGAGTGAGCGCACCCCAAAGCTGACCGCTGCAGTCAGAATGACGCACGCGATGGCGACGGAAGCGCGGAGGCTCACATAGGGTCGTCGGCGATCAGCGTTCAGCAGGGCGTTCCGCCTCCAGGTACCCGAGAGCCCGCAGCTGGTCCAGCGAGGCCGGGTCGAGCTCTTCTGCCGTCTCCTCCTGCGTTTCCGAGTTTCTCGAGGCGTCGACTGCCATCCAGGCATCCAGGGAAGGAGCGATGCGGCCAGCCTCTCCGGGGAGGTCCTGGAAGAGGTTTCTCGTCTCGAAGGGGTCGCGCTCTAGATCGTACAGCTCGTGCCGGTCGCCCTCGGGGTGCGGAATGCGGATGAGTTTCCAGCGCTCGGTGCGGACCATGCGCCACTTGCCTCGGTTGCCAGAAAAGTACACCCGGTCCTGCTCGGGGAATTGCGGACGCAGGGGCGCACTCTCGGCGAAAGCCTCGAGGAACGGAAGGCTGCCGCCCGTGAGCAGCGGGACGAGGCTCTTTGCCTCGATTGCCTCCAAGGGTGCGACTCCCGCGAGCTCGAGCAGCGTGGGAGCGACGTCCATCAGGCGCACTTGCTGCGGGATCTGTGAATCGGCGGGAACGTTTCCCGGATATCGGATGACGAGCGGGACGCGGAGAACTTCATCGTACAGGGTGAAATCGTGGGTGAAATACACACCGTGCTCCCCGAAGGCCTCGCCGTGATCGGATGTTACCGCCACCACGGTCGTCTTCTCGAGGCCGAGATCCGAGAGGGCCTCGAGGATGCGCCCGAGGTTGTCGTCGGTGTATAGGATAGCCCCGTCGTACAAGTCCACGACCTCCTGGACCGTCTCGCGGGAATATCGCTTTTTGCCAAAAAAAATGCTGCCGCGCGAACGTCTCCAGAACGCAAGGTCGAGCAACACCTCGTTATCGGGGTACGCCGGGAGGACCAGGTCGTAGTACGGTCCGCCCGCGAGATCCGCGTAAGGCGTCGGCCGAAAGCCCTCCCGGTCGAGTCCGACCAGGGAGCGAAGTTGCTTCACTTGCGGCTCGTCATCCCGCGAGCCTCCAAAGATCACCGAATACGGGTAGTTCGGCGTATAAGGCAGATGGGGGTCGAGGAAATGCAGCCAAAGGAAAAACGGTTTTTGGGCGTTGCGTCTCGTCAGCCAGTCGACGGCGGCGAGCGAAAGGCTGCGGGCATCGAGGCCGGCCTGAAATTTGTTGTTGAAATAGTGCTCGAAGCCCTGGTCGAGGCCCGAGCGATTCCGAAGCCACGTATGTCGAGTCATAGCTGCTGTTTCGTAGCCGGCGAGCCGAAACCGCTCGGCGACCGTCTCGATATTTGGCGAAAGAGTAGCGGGGTGATTCCGCACACCATGAGTCGGCGGCGTGCGCCCCGTCATGAGAGACGCGATGGAAGGAAGCGTAAACGGCGCTTGGGCGATGACGGTCGTGAACCGAGCGCCTTGAGAAGCGAGTCGGTCCAAGTTGGGAGTGGTGAGCCGCGAGTAACCGTAGGAACTGACATGATCCGCGCGGAGCGTCTCGATGGTAACGAGGAGAACGTTGGGAGGGGTGGTCTCGTTTGGTCTGGTGCAAAACGCTCCCCCGACAAGAGATGCGAAGAGGCCGGCGGTGCTCAGGACTCTGGCGAGTCGCCTCGTGGACATCGAAACGGATCATAGCGACTCCCCGGCGACAGGGCTATTGGGGAGATTCGACGACGCCCAGGACTCAAGGACTTCCGTCCGCACGGCGTGAAAGTGCCCTTGACAAGAGTTAGCTTGACCGTCAATATAGTGTCCGTCAAGTTATGACCCACCACCTGAAGCTCCCCCTCACGCCGCTTTCCTACCAGATCCTCGTCGCTCTCGCCGATGGCCCGCGGCACGGCTACGGGATCATCAAGGAGATCGAGAACACGACGGGAGAGCCTCTGAAGTCGAGCACCGGGACTCTCTATCTCGCCATCGAGCGGCTCCATCATGAGGGGCTGATCGAGGAGGCGCCGCCGGAGCACTCTCGCCGCCGGTACTACCGCCTGACGACTCTCGGACGCGAGGTCGCGGTCGCTGAGACGAGGCGGCTCGCGACTCTCGTCGGTGTGGCCTACGGAAAGAAGCTCGTAGGATCGCGCCAGCTCGAAGGTCTCTTTAGGCGTGAAAAAGGGTGACGTCATTGAGGCGATTGCTGCGGCTACTCCTCCTCGCTCATCCTCCCTGGGCACGAAGGCGCTACGGGAGCGAGATCGTAGAGACTGCGGCGGAGCGCATGGCACGGGATCGTCGCTCGGGGCCGGTGCTGGCGGCCCGAGAGTGCGTCGGAATTCTTGCCGCGGGCCTGAAGATGCGGCTCGGGGAGGTGCGTTTGCGCCCCGGAAGTCCCAAAGAACGACGCGGAGGAACCACGATGAGAGAGCTCGCTCACCACATTCGCCTCTCGGCGCGGAGTTTCTTACGGCAACCCGTGTTCACCGTTGTCGCCGTTCTCGCGCTCGCACTCGGCATCGGCGCGAGCGTGGCGATATTCACGGTGTTCCACGCGGTCCTGTTGCGCCCGCTTCCGTTTCACGAGCCCGACCGACTCGTATCCGTCTGGGAGAAGAATCCCGAACGGGGTTGGTACCAGGCGCAGGTTGCGGCGGCGAACTACCTCGACTGGCGCGCTTCCGCACGAAGCTTCACCGACATGGCCGCCTACAACGACTGGCTGGACGAGAAGGTGCTCCTGATCGAGGGCAAGCCATCCGTCGTGAACGCAAGCGAGGTCACGGGAAGTTTTTTCGACCTGCTCGGAATCGCTCCCGCCATCGGGAGGGGGTTCGACGATTCGCACACCTGGGCGACCGACGAAGCGGCAGTCCTCCTCACCCACGGCTTCTGGCAGCGCGAGCTCGGAGGCGACGAGACGGCGATCGGTCGAACCATTCGGCTCGATGACAAGGACCACCGCATTCTTGGGGTCATGCCCCGGGGTTTCGCCTACCCCTTCGCCGACGCTGACGTTTGGGTTCCCGTCGCGTGGGATCCCGAAAATCGTGACCAAGTCTGGTTTCGTCGTGCGCACGGTATGAGGGTCTTGGGCCGTCTTCAGGACGCCGTCTCTCTCGAGGCGGCCGAATCGGAGCTCGCCGCGATTGCCTCTCGCCTCGGCGTCGAGTATCCCGAGACGAACCGGTTGATGGGAACCGGCATCACTCCGCTTCAGAAGTGGATCGTAGGCGATACGTCCCTGCCCCTTCACATCTTGATGACGGCGGTGGGGCTGCTCCTCTTGATCGCCTGCGCGAATGTCGCGAATATGATGCTGGCCCGGGGCGCCGGTCGCGAGCACGAGATCCGGATCAAGAGCGCCCTCGGGGGTGGGAGAACGCGGCTTCTATTCGAAGGTCTCGGAGAAAGCCTGGTGCTCGCCGGCTTCTCCGGAACGCTTGGGCTCGCCCTGGGAATTCTGGCGATCCGTCCGCTTCTCGCCCTGAGTCCGGAAGCTCTTCCGCGAATGGAGGAGATCGGCGTCGACCCGACCGTCGTTTTATTCGCTGCAGGAGTCACTCTCGCGAGCGCACTTCTGTGCGGAAGCCTCCCCTCGTGGCGGGGCGCGAGCGCCGCTCTCGTTTCCGGCGCCCGAGGCGCCACTCGGGCGAGAAGAACGAACCGTGCCACGGCGTTTCTCGTCGGAGCGGAGGTGGCGCTCACTCTGCCCCTCGTCGTCGGCGCGGGCCTGATGGCCCGTACTCTGTGGCATCTCACCGACGTCGATCCGGGATTCGTTACGGACAACGTGCTCGTGGCGCGCGTTTCCCTTCCGGGCGATCGGTATCGTGACGACGCCCGGGTCGCCGCATTCTACCGCCAGCTCATCGAGGCGGTCGGCGATACGGCCGGTGCCGACTCTGCCGCCTTGAGCAGTCGGCTTCCTTTCGGGAACCCGCGCTGGTCGAGTGACTTCACGACCGAGGGGTGGCCGACGGACCGATATGGCATCGGGGTACGACACGACGAGGTCACGCCCGGACTCTTTCGCACCTTGGGGGTCCCGCTCCTCCACGGTCGAGATTTCGATCTCAGCGACGACTTCGGGGCCCCTCCCGTCGTCATCATCAATCAGGCGCTGGCCGATAAATACTTCGCCGCCGAGGATCCTCTTGGAAAGCGGGTCTGCTTCGACCGCACTCCCGACGAGGGTTCCGTCTGGCGGACCATCGTCGGAGTGGTGGGGAACGTTCGCCGCGAGGCCCTGAGCGTCGAGGAGGAGCCGAGTTTCTACGCTCCGGTTCTCCAAGACACGACGCGGGCGATTCACGTTCTCGTACGAGCCCACCGGGGGCCCCTCGCCTTGGTCGAATCCGTCCGCGAGACCGTGCACGCGATCGACCCCGTCGTCCCGCTTTTCGACATCACGACGCTCGAGGCCGTGGTGACAGACTCGATGGCCCGGGAGCGGTTCTTGCTCTCGCTCTTGGCGGCAGCGGCGGCTCTCGCACTCGCGCTTCAGAGCATCGGAATCTTCGGCGTCGTCCTCTATTCGACTACGCGGCGGGTGCGGGAGATCGGGATCCGAATGGCGCTCGGAGCCCGTGGGGCTTCCGTCGTCGGACTGGTCGTTGGCCGCGGAATGCGGCCGGTTCTCGCGGGAATTGCAGGAGGGATTCTCGCGGCCGTCTTCGCGGTGCGGGCTCTGTCGAGCTTCTTGTTCGAGGTCGAGCCGCTCGATTTCGCCACCTTCGCATCCGTCGTGACAGTCGTCCTGACTGCGGGGCTCGCTGCCTGCGCGATCCCCGCTCGTTGGGCTACGCGGGGCGAGGCTTCATCGGCGCTTCGCGCCGAATGAGAATCGGGTGCGCCCGTAGCCTGTCGGTCAACGCAGGGTGCCCCGTGCGCCCGGGGCGGGGACGGGTTGAGGTGCGAGCGAGGGACCTTGGACGGATGTGCAGACGATCTGATTGTCCTGTAAGGATATCCGGACCCGTGCGCCCTTCTTCATGCGGCCGCTGATGAGGTCGCGGGCGAGGACGTTCTCGAGCTGAGACTCCACTTCGCGTCGAAGAGGCCTCGCGCCATAGATGGGATCGTATCCGTCGGAAGCGAGCTTTTCCTTTACCGCGTCGCTCACCTGGATCGTGAGGCTCTGCTCCGCAAGCCGTTCGGAGAGGTCGTGCAAGACGAGGTCGACGATTTGTCGGATGTGCTCTTTCTCCAACTGATGGAACACGATGAGATCGTCGATCCGGTTCAGAAGCTCTGGCTTGAAGACCTTCTTCACTTGGCGCATCACGCGGGTCTTGATCTCCTCGTACCGTCTCGACGAGACGGGGTTGGAAAAACCGATACCACCGCACTCGAGAGTGATGTCTTCACTGCCGATATTGGAAGTCGCGATGATGATGGTGTTGTGGAAGCTCACCGCCCTACCCTGGGCGTCGGTCAACCGTCCTTCCTCGAGGATCTGGAGCAGCATGTGGTAGACGTCAGGATGAGCCTTCTCGATCTCGTCCAGGAGCAGAACGCTATAGGGGTTTCGCCGAACCTTCTCGGTGAGCTGGCCTCCCTCACCGTAGCCGATGTAGCCGGGTGGTGAGCCGATCATCTTCGAAACCGAGTGCCGCTCCATGTACTCGCTCATGTCGAGACGGATGAGTCTTTCCTCGTCATCGAGCAGGAACTCCGCCAACGCCTTGGCGAGCTCGGTCTTGCCGACTCCCGTCGGACCGAGAAAGATGAAGGAGCCGATCGGCCGCTTCCGTCCCTTGAGACCCGCCCGGTTGCGCCGTATCGCGTCGGAGACCGCGCGCACGGCATTCTCTTGGCCCACGATGCGCTGGTGGATATTGTCCTCCATGCGAGTCAACTTCTGAGCCTCGGACTCGAGGATGCGGGTGACGGGAATGCCGGCCCAGCCCTGGACGACTCGGGCAATGTCCTCGCTGCCTACGGCCGAGTCCTCCGGCACTCTCCTCTCGCGCCATCGGTGCATCATCCGTCGCAACTCCGACTCGCACCGCATGATGTTCTGCTGGCACAACGCCGCTCGCTCGTAATCCTGAGCCTGGTAGGCGGCGCGTTGTTCGCCCACGAGCTTCTCCCGCTCCCGCTTGGCGCGGCGGATCTCCGGAGGGGCGTAGACCAGGTCGAGGTGCTTGCGCGATCCCGCCTCGTCGAGCAGATCGAGCGCTTTGTCGGGCAGGAAGCGGTCATTGATGTAGCGCTCCGAGAACTTCGCCGCGGCTTCGATGGCGTCGTCGGTGAAAACCACGTTGTGATGCAGCTCGTAGCTGCGCTTCAAGCCCTTGAGAATTCGACGCGTGTCCTCGACCGATGCCTCCTTGACCAAGATGCTTTGAAAACGCCGTTCGAGCGCCTTGTCCTTCTCGATGTGCCGCTTGTAGTCCTCGAGCGTAGTGGCTCCGATGCAACGCAACTGTCCGCGAGCGAGAGCGCTCTTGAGCATGTTGGATGCGTCGAGTCCGCCCTCGACGTTTCCCGCGCCGACCACGGTGTGAAGCTCGTCGATGAAGAGGATCACCTGTCCCTGAGCGGCGAGCACCTCCTCCTTGATGGTCTTGAGCCGCTCCTCGAACTCACCGCGGAACTTGGATCCCGACACCACCTCGCTCATCTCGAGAAGGAGCACGCGCTTACTGGCGAGTGTGTCCGGGACTTCTGCGTCGGCGATACGCTGGGCGAGGCCCTCGACGATGACGGTCTTCCCCACGCCGGGCTCACCGATGAGAACGGGGTTGTTCTTCTTCCGCCTCAGCAGAATCTGGATGAGTCGACTGATCTCTTCTTCTCGCCCGATGACGGGGTCGAGCTCCCCCTTTCGGGCGAGCTCGGTAACATCCGTCGTGTACTTCGAGAGAGTTTCGTAGTTGGTGTCCCCGCGCTTGTCGTCGACGGTGCGGTTTCCGCGCTGCTTCAAGTACGCGTCTTTGGTTCGCTCGTAACGAAAGCCGAGGTCGCGCAAAATTCGAGCCGACAGCCCTGCCGGCTCCCGGTGCAGCGCGAGTAACATGGCGCCGACGCCGACGAAGCGGTCGCCCATCTGGTCGGCCTCTTCCTTTGCGAGTCGAAGCGTCTCCGCCGTCTGTGGGGAGACGAGGATCTGGAGCGAGCCCTCCCGGCGCAGTTTGAGCTTGTTCCGTTGTGCCGCGAGGATGAGGTCGATGATGGACTTCTTCGTCTCGGCCTGAGGGTGTCCGAGCTCGTCGACGAGGCGCAGCGTCTCGGAGTTGTCCTGTTCGAGAAGGCCGAGCAAGATGAACTCAGGCGTCAGCTCGTTCTGCCGGAGGTTCACGAGCTCCATCGAGCCGATGTTCACCGCCTCGACGACGCGCTCCGTACAGTGCCGAAACAGCACGTTGTTCATACGACTCGACTCCTCGAAGGGCGCGCGGAGGAAGCCGCCAAGTGGAAGCATAGCATATCGAGACACATACGAGGACGGCAGAAGCTATAATCGCGGAAACGCCGTTGCGAGTTCTCACCATCACGTCGTCTTATCCGAAGTTCCAGGGGGACACGACGGCGCCATTCATCGAGGCGATTACGCGAGAGCTCGCGGCCCGGGGCCACCGGCTCACGGTCGTGCTCCCCGCTCGGTCCGACCTCGCTCCGGTGGATATCGAAGGGGTGCGGTTTCGGCCCTACCGCTATGTCCCCAGCCGCGCGCTCGAGGTCTTCGGATACGCCCAGTCGCTCGAGAGCGACCGCGCCCTTCGGGGGACGGCCATGATGGTCACGCCGGGGGCAGTCTTATCCGGCGTGTACGCGCTCGTATCGGAGTTTCGGAGCGAGCCTTACGACGTCGTGCACGCGCATTGGGTCGTACCCAGTGGCGTCATGGCTTGGCTGGCCCTCTCGATTCGAGGCACCCCGCTGGTGGTGAGCCTGCACGGATCCGACGTGTTCCTTTCGGAGAAAAGCCGTATGGTCCGTCGGTTCGCCGCCCGCGCGTTCGCACGTGCGGCTTCCGTCACGGCTTGTAGCGAAGATCTCGCCCAGCGAAGTCTCGCACTGGGAGCCCCGCCGCCTCTGGTGATCCCCTATGGAGTCGATACGAGGCTGTTTCGGCCGAGGCATGTCAGCGGGAACGACCAGGGCGTCGTTCTCGCCGTCGGCCGATTGGTGCCGAAGAAAGGGTTCGAGTATCTCATTGATGCCGCGGCGCTGCTACGAGGCCGTGGCGTTCCGGTCCGACTGATGCTCGCCGGACGCGGGGACCTGGAAGGTGAGTTGGCCGAGCGGGCTACCGAGCGCGGAATCGTCGAACAGGTAAAGTTTCTCGGCAACGTCGAGCGTGCCGATCTGCCCGCCCTTTTCGACTCGGCCGACGTCGTGGCCGTCCCCTCGGTACGGGACGCCGCGGGGAACGTGGATGGTCTTCCGAATGTGCTGCTGGAAGCGATGGCATCGGGAAAGGCCATCGCCGCAACGAAAGTGGCCGGTATACCTCAAGCGGTGCGTGACGGCGAGGAGGCTCTTCTCGTTCCGGAAAAGGACGTCGAAGCGCTTGCGGGCGCGCTCGCGCGCCTGCTCGCCTCGCGGGAGCTCCGCTTGAAGCTCGGTTCCTCGGCGCGGGAACGCGCCTGCGCACACTTTTCCTGGAAGTTGGCTGGGGATCGCTACGAAGATGTTCTTCGCTCCGTCACGCAAGCTCGCTGCCCGTAGGCGCCGCGAGGGCGGTCACCGCATCTACGACCCGAGAGAGCGCGCTCTGCTCGGGCTGTTCGACGCCTTCTTGCGGGTGGCTTCGCCCATCGCGGGTCTTCGACCCGCTCGACCCGTTGGCGAGCCGTCTCGTGCGCGGCGCATTCTCGCGCTCCGGCTGGATCGGATCGGGGATTTCGTCACCACGCTGCCCGCACTCGAGTGTTTGCGCGCGGCTGCCCCGGAGGCCCACATCGAGCTGGGTGTTGGAAGCTGGAACGAGCCGATCGCACGGAGGCTACCGTTCGTGGACGCCGTCCGTGTGGTGGACGCACCCTGGGCGTCGTGGGAGAAGCGAACGAGCTTCGGCGACACAAGACGCGCCCTGGGAAGCGATTGGGATTTGGCGCTCGACTTCCAAGGCGACGTTCGTGTCATCCTCCTGATGGCACTCGCCGGGGCCAGGCTTCGCGCTGGCTATGGCGAGACGGGCGGCGCGCACCTCCTCACCCACCGGGCGTGCTGGGACGAATCTAGAAGTTGGTATTGGCAGAACCTAGAGTTGCTGCGCACTCTGTTCCCCGAAACGGATTTCGAGCCGCCCGCCCGCCCCTTCGCTTTCCTCTCGGAGGTCGATCGTGAGACCGCGAGGGGTGTGCTCGACACTGGGGCCCATCCTTTGATCGGCATCCACCCGAGCGCGGGTCGAAGGCTCAAGCAGTGGGAGGAGCCAAAGTTCGTCGCCCTCATCGACCGCCTCGCCGAGACGGCAGAGATCGTTCTCACCGGTTCGTCGGGAGACGAAGCGCTCGTGCGAGGGATTGCGGCCAAGACCAGGAAGCCCCCGCGGGTTCTGCTCGGGATGCCTCTTATGACATTTGCCGCCGTCATCGAGCGTTTCGACGTGTTCGTCACCGGCGACACTGGGCCCATGCATCTGTCCCACGCTGTTGGGACCCGTAATGTCGCAATCTTCGGCCCCTCGGACCCGGTTCGCTACGGGCCGGAAACGGAGCATCCTCTTCGGCGTGTCGTACGACAGCCGCTTTACTGCTCGCCCTGCAATATGATCCGTCGGCCCCCCGGGGAATGTGCCCAGGCTCCCGCGCCCGAGTGCATCGCCTCGGTTGGCGTGGAGCAAGTTCTCCAAGCCGTTCAGTTCTGCCTGAATGTGCGATGATGAATGATGGTCACCATCGGCGTGGACCTCGGAACGAGCTATGCCTCGGTGGCCGCGTTTCGTGACGGCAAGCCGGTCATCCTTCCCAATCGGGAGGGTGCGCGGAGAACGCCCGCAATCGTCGCGCTCTCGAAGAGTGGTGAGTGGTGGTCGGGGCAAGCGGCGAAGCGTCAAGCGGTCACGAATCCGCGGGGAACCTTCTGGGATTTTTTACGGTTGCTCGGCGAGAGGTTCGACTCTCCGGCGGTGCGTTCCATCTCCACTCTCGCGCCGTTCGAGGTAGTCGAAGGCCAGGACGGCTACGCCCGGTTGCAGGCACAGGGGACGGCTCTTCATCCGGCGACCCTGGTCGCGATTCTTCTGGCGGCGCTCAAGCGGGACGCCGAGATGGCACTGAGGGTGCCAGTCGGTGGAGCGGTGATCGCCGTCCCACCGATGTTCCATCTCGGTCAAGAACAGCTCGTTCGCGACGCGAGCCGACTCGCCGGGTTCGAGTGGGTCCTGATACAGCCATCCACCACGCTTGCGGCGCTCGCGCCTCGAAACGCCACGGACTCGGCCAAACGGATCGCTTTGTGCGACCTGGGTGGAGGGAGCTTTTCGGTGAGCCTCGTGGAGGACGACGGGCAGGTGTGCACCGTCCTCTCCACGGAATGGGAACGATTCGTCGGCGGTGAGGATTTCGACCAGCTCCTCGTCCGCTATCTTCTGGAACGGCTCGGAAAAGAAGAGCGGCTGGATGCTTCTCGGGATCCGCTGGCCCTGGTCCACTTCAAAGAAGCCGCCGAGAGCGCGAAGCGGCGCCTGTCGGTCCTCGCCGAGGTGAGAGTCGAGGTCCCCCTCGGCGGCGATAGGCTCTGGACCCCGACGCTCCGGCGTACCGAGCTCGAGTCCCAGCTGGCCCCCCAGCTCGAATGGATTGCCTCGCCGTGCAAGAAAGCACTTCAAGGCGCGGGACTCACGAAACAGAAGATCGACGTCGTTCTGCTGTTCGGCGGGTCTTCCCGAATTCCAAAAGTCAACGAAATGTTGAGCGGGGTCTTCGAGAAGGACCCCACGCCCGGCCTTCATCCCGACGACGCACCCGCTCTCGGCGCCGCCGTGCGCGCGGCGATGCTCGAAGGGGATCGGGTGGACCGTGTCTTGATGGATGTGAGTCGGCACCACGTGGCGGTGGAGGGGCCGCCGGGACGCATCACGCCGATACTCTCCCGACATTCCGGGGTGCCCAGCAGAGCGACGTGCTCTTTCGAGACGACTGACTCACGGCTGGAGCTCAACATCCTTCAAGGAACCAGCGAGCGAGTCGAGGAGAACTTGTTTTTGGGAAGGCTCTTGTGGGAGGTTCCGTTTCGGCACGGGCCGACGGCGGTCGTCGTCGCCGTGGAAGTGGACGTCGCCGGGAACGTCTCGGTGGAGGCAGGGGACGTTGCGAGTGGGCTCACCCGTCAGATTCTCCTGCGAGCCGGAGGCTCGTTGGGCGACGACGACCGGGAGCGCACCCTCGCCGAAGTGCGACGCAGCCGTGAAGGCTATGTTGCGGCCGACCAGGGTCGGGACGCTGGCTAGGCTAGTCGTGAGAAGTCAATGTCGAGCGCTGAGAAAATATCGCTCGCAGCGTCCGAGCAGCTTGGTCCTGACCACGGCGAGCTCATCGGGGCGAAAAAAGCCGACGGCGTAGAGCAACAAGGGGAACGCGAGCACGGCGGCACCCTTGACCAATAGAGCACGCGTCCAATCGGCAGGTGCCGCGAGAGAAATCCAGAAAGCCACTCCGGCGGCGGCGCCGACCTTCGTGAGACGGCCGAGCTCGAACGGTATCGGGTAGAAACGATTCCCGAAATAGAACCCGAGTAAAGCCATGAAAAAGTACCCGGCGACGGTTGCCCACGCCGCTCCGAGTATCCCGAGTCGAGGAATCCATAGGATATTGAGGATGACGTTCACCGAGGCGGCGCCGAAAGTGATCGCGGGCAGGACGCGCGTATTCTTGCTGATGCCGATTCCAATCGATGTCAGGGCAAACACCCCCTGCAGCACGTAGGCAAGAACGACGACGGGTACGACGGAGTGGGCGTCGTGAAATCGCGGCTCCGCCATGAGGAACAGAAGTTCGCGGCCGAAGATGGCATTGACGAGCCCAAACCCGACCAGAGCGGCGAAAGGGTACGTGGCGATCCGACCCAGGATACGCGGCGCATCCGGCTTCGCAAGCTGCGCGTAGACGAAGGGTCCCCAAGCGAGCTCGAAGGCAGCGAGGAAGAACTTCACGCCGGTGCCCAGCATGTACCCGACGTGGTACAGGCCGGAGGCCGACAAGCTGGCGAAGACCTCCAGGAGCTTGCGGTCGGACAGGTTCAACACCTGATGGGCCAGGCCGTGAGGGACTTTGGGCAGGCCGAACGCCGCGGCCTGCTTAAGCAACGGCCAGGACCACCCGACGGTGAGGTTTCGGGCGAGCGTGGGCGACAAGACGGCCACGAAGGCGGCCGACGACAAGACGTCTGCCCAGAGCACTCCCGACACGCCGAAACCTCCCACGACGAGCGCGAGCTTCAGTCCGATGCTCAGGGTGCTTCGTACCAGCGTCACCAGCGTGAAAGCCCGCGGTCGCCCCTCGATTCGAAACAAGTTGATGGGCACGAAGGCGAACGTGTTCAGCAGAGTGTCGAGCGCCACGAGAACGATCCAGGCGGATACGGCTGATTCCCCGAGCAGCGCTCGCGAGATCGGGCGAGCGGCCGCACTCGCGGCGATGAACAGCACGAGGCTTGTGGCGAGGGAGAACAGGAACAGCGTGGTCGCGAGGAGCTTGCGATCGCGCTCCGTGGTCTGCTCGTAGTAGACGCGAAAGAACCCGGCATCTAGGCCCAGGCGGAAGAAGATCTTGGTGAGAACCCCGAACAGAAGAAGGATTCCCAGCGCCCCGTATTCGTTCGGCCCGAGATAGGCCGTAAAGACGGGAAGCAGCAAGAAGTTGACGAAGTAGGGAATGACGTCGGCGACCCCATAGATCGCACTGTGTGAGGCGAGCTTCTTCAGCTCGTTCCAAATCACGTCGCCATCTTACCGAAACCCCTTCAGTCCTGTCTCAGGACCGACAGGGGCTGGAGCGCGGCGGCGCGTCGCGCGGGGAGGTAGGTCGACACGAGGGTGACGACGACGAGGAGAGTGGACACGAGCAAGTACGTGGTCGGATCGCTCGCTGATAGACCGAAAAGAAGCGACTCGATCGCTCGGGTTACCACGACGGCTCCCAGAAGACCGATTCCGAGTCCCATGGCCACCAGCCGAGCTCCTTCGGAAACGAATAGCCCGAGGATGTCACGATCGTTGGCCCCCAGCGTCATCCGAATTCCGATCTCTCTCTTCCTCTGACTGACGTTGTAGCCGAGGAGGCCGTAGATCCCGACCGCCGCCAACAGGAGCGCCGTCGCGGCGAAGCTACCGAGCAGCAGGGTGTGAAATCGAGGAGTCGCGATGGAGCGTGAAACGACATCATCCATGGGCAGAACCCGATAGACGGGCACGTCGGACGCCACCGCTTGGATCTCCCGCTCGGCCACCGTCTTCAGGAGCGCGGGCTCTCCACGCGTTTTCAAAACGACGGTCATGAAAGGAAAGACGACTTGCTGGAACGGGACATAGACTTCCGCGCGCGGGGCCCGGTCGAGGCCGACGTGCAGGACGTCGCCAACGACGCCAACGACCTCGATCCATTCTTCGCCATCGTTCGAAAACCGGTGGCCGACGGGATCCTCCCCCGGGAAGAAACGCGCGGCCGCGGTTGCGCTCACGACGGCGACCCTCCGATGGTCCTTGTCATCCGACAAGGCCACGTCCCGACCCAGCAGGAGAGGGATGCCCATCGCACGGAAGTATCCCGGAGCGACGGGCTGAAGGCCGGCTTCCAGCTCCTCGCCGGGCTCGGGCGCCGGCCTTCCCTCGATCACGACGCCAAAGTTGGCGCTCGTACCGGACAGCGGTACGCCGAGAACGGCGCTCGCGTCCTCCACGCCCGGCAGACGGGAGAGGCTCTCCAGAATCTCGCGATAGGCGGCGGTAATGCTTGCGTCGTCGTCGTACACGGTATCTGGGAGCCAGAGTCGAAGCGTCAGCACGTGCTCCGCGTCGAAGCCCGGAGGAACATTCCTCAGTAAATGGAAGCTTCGCACGAGCAGGCCAGCATCGACGAGAAGGACCAGCGCAAGAGCTATTTCGGCCACGACGAGAGCCGATCGCAACCGGGCGCGTGAAATCCCGGCGGATGAGCGAGTAGAGTTTCTTAACGAAGCGCTCGGGTTGGACCGCGAACCGAAGAGGGCGGGCAGGATGCCGAAAACGACCCCCGTTCCGATGGAGAGAGCCAAAGCGAAGCCAAGTACCTCGAGATTCGCGCTCGCGCGATCCAGGCGGAAGATGTCGGCCGGACCAAAGAACACGATGAGCCGAGTCAGCGCGAAAGAAATTCCGACACCCAGGGCTCCTCCGGCGAGACCCAGTGACAACGATTCTGCAAGGTGCTCGGCGAGAATTCGATTGCGGCTTGCCCCGAGGGCAGAGCGTATCGCCACATCCCTTTCCCGGCGCACCGCGCGCGAGAGAAAGAGGCCGGCCAAGTTGGCGCAGATGACGAGTAGCACGGAGCCGACGGCAGCGAGAAGGATGGCGAGAGGACGACGCACGTCGCCCACGATCTGCTCGTGAAGCGGCACAAGGTTCACCCCGCGCCCGGCGTTATCGTCTGGATGCGCCTGGGCGAGCCGAGAGGCGATGAGGTCCATCTCTGCCTGGGCGCTGGCTAGCTCGACATCCTCGCGCAGGCGTCCGATGACCCGGAGCCAATGAAGTCCACGAAGCTCCTCGGGCGCCACACCGAAGTCGACCGGGGGCCGCGGTATGCGATCGGGTGCTCTCGTCCACACATCGGCCTCTTCGAAAGAGAACTCGAAATCGCGGGCAGCCACGCCGATGACCACGTAGGGCGATCCGTTGAGGACGATGCTTTCGCCCACGACGGAAGGATCCGAGGCGAACGAGCGCTCCCAATAGTCGTGCGCGAGAACGACGGCTTTCGCATCGTCGGAGTGCTCGGAGAACGCGCGGCCAAGGTGCGTATCGACCCCGAGCACCGGGAAGAAATTGGCGGTGACTTCGACTCCCGGCAAGCGTTCGGTTCGCTCGATACCGGTACGAGTCAGAATAGTCGGGGCGAATGCCGCGAGACCTTCGAAGATCTGGCTCTGTGACTGCCAGTCGAGGAGGTTGGCACCCGAAACGTTAGCTTCGAGATCGTCTGACTCGGTCTCCCACACGATGACGAGACGCGAGGGCTCATCGAACGGCAGCGGTCGAAGCACGACACTCTCCACGACACTGAAGACCGACGTCACCGCACCGATTCCGAAGGCGAGAATCACAACCGTGACCACGACGAAGGTTGACTCCTTGACCCAAAGCCGCAAGCTATTTCGCAAAACCATCGCTTCCAGCCCCTTCCGATTGGCATTTGCCAGACAACCCGATCGCTGGTAGGCTTCCTATGCCACCCTCCTCTTAATACCCCTGAGGAAGTCCTACGGGGCGCCGGGCCCTAATCCCGGCGGTGGCTTGCCCAATGGCCGCTGTCACAGCAAGTGATTATAACTCAATTATTTAAAGCTCCCCTACCCCGTGCGGACCCTCTCGGGACCCAGTCTCTAAGGACGTTCTGCCCCGAGTGGATGTCGAGATGAGTCCAAAGCCGGATCCTGCTCGACAAATACGAAACGTCATTCGGTGAGGGTTGGTTCCCGCGAAGGGCAGGTTCCCGGATCGCGATCGGGCGCGAGAATGTTTTATGATGCTCCGCTCTCGGTTTCAGGAGGTAGGTCCGTGATATTGCCGGAGAACGGATGGTTCCTGTTTGGCTCGATGCAGTGTCTCCGGATGCAACGCCGGGACGAAGCTCGATTGACCGAAAAGCGTTTCCTCGAGGTCTTCGCCCGCGCGGGTGTGGCACTCACGTCGACCCGGTTCTGAGCTTCGATCCAGGACGGTTGAAAAGGTTCGCAAAGACTGTCACTCACTGAATCGTTCCGGACATTCGCCATCGTCGGAGACGCCCGCCTCGATGCGAGCGCTCTGAATCGGGTACGCCGGCTCCATGCCGAAGGCCACACGATTGTCGCCTGGCAGCACACCCGCATCGTCCAGGACCGTTTCCCCACCCCCGAGATCACGCAGACGCTGACGAGAGCGGGGATTCCGTGCCAGTCCCTAGCCCAGGTCCTAGGAGAGCGGGAAGACTCCGAGGTGGAGGACGCGGTCATCACCTGGCTCAAGGATTTTGGAAGGAGTCATTTTCGACACAGGTTCCGGCTCGGACCGCTCGCGCTCTGGTGGTGGGCCGAGATCTATCTCTACCACCAGACGCCGTTGAGGCTCTTGGTACGAGATATCGAAGCGCTCGCGCGTTTGGTGGACAAGCGAAGACCGGAACGAGTCGTGCTCATCGAGCCTCCACGACAACTGGAGGCGGCCGCACGACGCTTCGTGCTCGACGTTCGGGTGTACCGAAGTGGCCGCGCAGAGCTCCGTCGATTCGGGTGGAGTACGACGTTTTTGCATGCCATGGATCTGGTGAAGATGCTCGGCACCGGAATCAAATCGGTAGTGAGGCGTCGACCGCCCCGGTTTCCGGGAGCGCCGCGAGTCTTTTTTCTCACCCATGCCTCCATGTGGCGGGACGGCCGCGAGATCTACTTCGACCGAATTCTACCGGCGGTCTCACGCGAGACCGAAGGAGCCATCGTCGTTGCCTTCGGGCCTCCGGTGCCGTTTCGGAAAAGGACTCTCCGCGAATGGCTTCGGGACCTATTCGAGATACCAAGCGCCGCTCGGCCTTACCGTCCCGCGCGCGAATACCTCACTCTTTCTCGCACGCTTCGGCTCGTGCCCGACTTCTGCCGCTGTTGGCGCCTGTTTGCCGAGTTTCGATCGAGCTCGCGAGGCCTTTCGTGTCGTGACATATCGCTCGGTTCCACGGCGATGGCGTGTTTTCGGGACACGTTTCTGCGACAGTTTCCCTGGGCGATCCGATCCTACGCCGAGGTGGAAAGCGTGCTGGAGGCGGAACGTCCGGACGTCGTCGTCCTCTACGCCGAGTCGAGCGGTCTCGGTCGCGTCGCGGTAGCGGCGGCGGAAGCCCGCGGCGTAGCGACCTTCGCCATCCAGCACGGGATCATGTACCCGAGGTACTACTCTCACGAGCACCGGCCGGACGAGCTCGAAGGCGACGACGCCGTGCCCATCCCGACGCGAACCGCCGTCTTCGGAAACCTGGCGAAAGCGCTTCTCATCGAAAGGGGAGGCTATCCCGAGGAAAGGATCCTGGTCACTGGAAGCCCCAAATTCGACGCGCTGTCGAAGGCTGCCGAGCGCTACGATGCCGCGGCGACCCGCAAGACCCTGGGCGTTCCGGAGGGGACGCGGTTTCTCGTGCTCGCCACGCGTTGGACCGCGATCGCGCCCGTGTTCGACGAGCTGGTGGAGGCCTTCGAGCTCCTGCGCGACGTCGAGCTCCTGGTAAAGCCCCACCAGGCCGAGTCGGCCGAGTCGTACGAAAAAGCACTCTCGCGTCGCGAAGCCAAGCGCACCCGACTCGTTCCGCAGACAGCGGGCCTCATCGAGCTTCTCGTCGCCTCGAACGGGCTCGTCACCGTCGACTCGCTCGCATCCTCCGAGGCGCTGGTTCTGGGTCGGCCGGTCCTCGTCGTCAACCTCCCCAGCAACCTGAGCGCGCTCGTCGACCGGGGCGTAGCCCTCGGCGTTCGAAGAGGAGAGCCCATCGAGTCGACTCTCCGGTTGTTTCTCTTCGATCCTGAGACGAGACAGAAGCTCGAGCTTGGCCGTAGGACGTACATCCAGGACTTCGCCTATGGGGCCGACGGGCGATCCACCGACCGCATCGTAGCCGCCATCCTCGAAACGGCAAGGGGTAGAATCATCGGGTAATGCCAGAGTTCTTCGATGGAGATGACCCATGAGGATCGGTGACAGCCCAGTCGGAGAGGGAGCCCCCGCCTTCATCCTTGCCGAAGTGGCCTCCGCTCATCAGGGTGAGGCACGGCTCGCTCCGAAGCTTGCGCGAAGCGCCCTTCAGGCAGGCGCCGACGGAGTCAAGTTCCAAATGTTCCGGGCCGGGGAGCTCATCGCTCCCAACGATCCCCGCTTTTCGACGTTTCGGCAGATCGAGCTGTCCGACGGCGAATGGGACTCCGTGCTGGCCGAGACCGAAGCGTCGGGACTCGCGATGCTCGTGGAAGTGTTCGATCGCGAAAGCCTCGTCCTTGCCGAACAGCACGCCGTGGCGGCGTACAAGATTCACTCGACCGATGTCGAGAATCCCGAGTTCATCCGGGAGGTCTCTGCCACCGGACGTGCGCTACTCATCGCCACGGGAGGTCTCGGGCTCGGAGCCGTGGAAAAGGCGCTCGCCGCCGCGGGAAGAGAAGGCAATCTCAACGTCATGCTTCTCCATGGTGTCCAGAATTTCCCCACCCGGGTCGAGGACTCCCATCTTGCGTACATCGGAACGCTGAAACGCACCTTCGGCCTCCCCGTTGGGTTTCTCGACCACGTGGATGGCGGCTCACCGATGGCCACGGTCCTTCCGATGCTCGCGGTCGCATTCGGCGCCGATCTGGTGGAGAAGCACATTACACTCGACCGGAGCGCCCGAGGGTTCGATTTCGAGTCGGCGCTCGAGGAGGACACTTTCAAGACCATGGTGGAGCTCATCCGGGAGGCGGAAAAGGCGGTGGGACGGCAAACGCTTCCCGCCGGCGCCAGCTCGGAAGCCTACCATCGGCTCATGCGCCGAGCGGTCCTGAGCCGGAAGCTGTTGGCCAAGGGGGAGCCCTTGACCCGCGACGGGCTCGCGTTCGTAAGGAACGAGACCGGTATCGCCCCGAGCGATAGTCCACGCCTCATCGGAAGAAAGCCGAAGCGCGACATCCCCGCCTGGGAGCCGTTGACCGATGATCTCTTCGAGTAACGTACCCATCGTCGTGTCGGCGCGGATGCGCTCGACCCGTTGTCCGGGGAAGGCCCTCGCACCCCTCGCGGGAAAGCCTCTCCTGGAGCACCTCTTGCTGCGACTGAGCTCGGTCTTCGGGACTGATCGCGTCATTCTCGCGACGTCGCGATCGAAGGACAACGATCTCCTGGCGGAGCTCGCGGGGAGGCTCGAAATCGGTACCTATCGGGGCGACGAGGAGGATGTCCTCGGGAGGTATGTGGAGGTCGCGCGCCTTTGGCACGCGCAGCACGTGGTTCGGGTCACAGGCGACAACCCTCTGACCGACCTTCCTCTCATCGAGCGGCTCGTTGCCCGCCACGTTCAAGAAGACGCCGACTACACTTATGTGCCTGGCGACGCTCTTCTCATGGGAATCCTTTCGGAAGTGATCTCGCGCCGAGCCCTCGAAGCGAGCCACGGCGACGGCGAGCCTCGTCATCGCTCCGAGCTCGTGACCTTATATATAAAGGAGAATCCGGAGAAGTTCCGCATCGTCCGGGAAACTGTCCCAGAATCCCTCTATCGGCCGGAATACCGCTTGACGGTAGACGAGCCCGAGGACCTCGTGCTCATGGAGCGCATCTTCGATAGACTCTACCGTCCGGGCCAGGTGCTCGCGACGGAAGCGGCCATTCGTTTGCTCGACGAGGAGCCCGGTCTACGAGCCATCAACGAGCACATCAGGCATAGTGCCGCGAATGTCCGCTCCGTCGCGCTTGACGGAAGCGCCCGGGGAGAGTCATGAAACCAGTAGATTTCGGCGGGCGGCTCATCGGCGAGGGCCATCCCGCGTTCGTCATCGCCGAGGCCGGGGTCAATCACAACGGAGATCTCGAGCTCGGCAAGAGGCTCATCCGGGAGGCGAAGCGAGCGGGAGCGGACGCGATTAAGTTCCAGAGCTACAAGGCAGGAAAGATCTCGACGCGAACCGCACCGCGTTACTGGGTGGAGCCGGACGATCCGCAGGGAAGCCAGTTCGATACGTTCAGAAAGCTGGACAGCTTCGGGCGTGAAGAGCACGAGGCCCTTTTCAGCTACGCGAAGTCGCAGGGGCTACTCTGCTTCTCGGCTCCATTCGACGACGAGGCCGTCGACATGCTCGATGAGCTCGGGGCACCCGGATTCAAGATCGCATCGGCCGATCTCACCGATCACCCACTCCTCGAGAAGGTAGCGTCCAAGAACAAGCCTGTCATTCTGTCGACCGGCCTCGCGACCATTGCCGAGATCGGCGAAGCGGTGGAAGTGCTGCGAAAAAATGGCAACGATCAGATCATTCTCCTTCACTGTACGCTCCAGTACCCCTGCGAGGCGGAGAACGCCAACTTGAGAATGATGCTGCATATGAAAGCGTCTTTTCCCGAGATACCGGTGGGACTTTCGGATCACACGCTCGGTATTGCCGTACCCCAGGCCGCGGTGGCTTTGGGGGCGGTCGCGGTCGAAAAGCACTATACGGTGGACAAGACGCTTCCCGGCAGCCCCGACCACCATCTCTCTGTCGATCCACCCGAGCTGGAGCGGATGATGCAGGCCATACGGACGATCGAGAAGGCAATGGGACGATACGAGAAGGGGCCCGTCGAAGCCGAGGCCGCCGCCTACCGGTTCGCGCGCCGGAGCATCGTCTCGGTGAGGGAGATTTCCGCCGGAACCGAGATAACCCGCGACATGCTCACTTTCAAGCGTCCGGGAACGGGAATCTATCCGAAATTCTCCGACGTGATCGTGGGACGCGTGGCGAAGGTGACGATACCCGAGGATACCGTCCTCGAGTGGTCGATGCTGTGAGATGAAAGGAAACGAGCGAGTGCTCGCGGTGGTCCCGGCTCGCGGGGGCGACAGCGAAGTGCCTTACCTCAATATCAAGAAGCTGGGGCCGCTGCCTCTCGTCGCGCACACGCTTCTGGAAGCGAGAAAGAGCCGCTATATAGACCGTTTGGTCGTTTCCACCGACGACGACCAGGTGGCCCGAGTAGCGGTCGAGTACGGAGCCGAGGTTCCCTTCCGCCGGCCCAAAGAGCTCTCGGGGGATCTACCGCAGATCAATGCCGTCATTAGACACGCGGTTCGTGTCATAGAGAAAGAGGAAGGCAAGCGATTCGGAATCGTGGTTACGCTTCAGGCGACGTCCCCGTTTCGGACCGGCCGGCAGATCGACGAGGCGATCGATACCCTCGTCGCGGGAGATCTCGACGCGGTGATATCGCTCAACGAGGTGCGCACGCTCACCTGGCGCATGCCGAAAGGGAGGCTCGAGCCCCTCTTCCAGCAAGCGGGCCGCCGAGAGGATCAAGAGCCGCTGTACCAGGAAGATGGCGCGATCCGGGTGCTCCGCCGTGATGTTCTCGAGGGAACGACGCGTCTCGGCTCACGGGTCGGCCACGTTCTCATGGACAAGCTCTCCTCGATCACGGTTCACGACATCTACGACTTCTGGCTCGCCGAAAAACTCGCGCACCTTCCTCGTGTTCTCATCCGCGTCGACGGTGGCGGACGAATCGGGATGGGGCACGTCTACCGGAGCCTGGCCGTCGCCGACGCCTTGAGGAGCGTTTCGCACGCGGACATCTGCTTTCTCATGAGCGCGGACCATCCCGAGGGCGTCCAGCACGTTTCCCGTGCCGGCCACCAGGTCCGGGTTCTCGCCGGCCCGGAGATCGAAGCCGTGCGTGACTACTCGCCCAACATCATCGTCAACGATCGACCGTTTCTCGACGGCGAGTACCTGCGAGCCCTGGCAACCCTGGGAGCATCCACCATCAACCTCGTGGACTCTATCGAGGACATCGAACGGCCCAAAGAGATCGCTTCGGTCATCATCGCCACCATGCAGGAAGCCGAAGCCGAGCTCGACGACTACTACTCCGGACCGGCGTTCGCCATCCTCCGTGATTCGTTTCAGAACCGAGAGTCGACATCGATCGATGGCCGCGGTAGCCGGGTGGTCGTCAGTTTCGGCGGAAGCGATCCCCAGGGGCTCACGCTGAAGACACTCGCAGCACTCGACCGGCTCGAAGATGTGCAGGTGACTGCCGTGCTGGGTCCCGCCTTCGGTTATCACCCCGATCTCGAGGGGCTCCTTCCGAGGCTTGGTCGTCCGCCGACGCTTCTTCGAAACGTCGAGCACATGGCGGATATCTTGTTCGAGTCCGACCTCGTCATCTGCTCGGGAGGGATGACGGTGTTCGAGATTGCTGCCCTCGGCCGGCCCGGAGTCGTGCTCTGCCAGAACGCGCGCGAGAGGAAGAGGATGGAGAGCTTCGAGCGCTACGGGACGATCCTTCATCTGGGACTCGGTACCGATGTGTCGGAGGCGACCATCGCCGAGAAGACGCGCGAGCTCCTGCTGGCCCCGGAGCGGCGTCGAACGATGAGCGAGGCCGGCGCTCGGCTCGTCGATGCCCGCGGCGCCCACCGCGTGGCCGAGGTCTTGATGAAGGCGGGAAGACGAGGTCCGGCGAACGGAGGCCTCCTCACGTGAGAGTGCTCATCACCGGCGGGGCTGGTTTCATCGGCTCGCATCTTGCCGAGGCGCTCTTGAGCCAGGGGCACGTAGTCTTCGTCCTCGACGACCTGTCGACGGGAAGCATCGAGAACATCGAGCCGCTCAAAGGCATCGAGGGATTCCACTACACGATTGACACCGTGATGAACGAGCCGGTTACCGCCGAGCATGTCGACCGGGTCGATGTCGTGGTGCATCTCGCTGCCGCCGTCGGAGTCCGTCTCATCATCGATAGCCCGGTGCACACCATCGAGACGAACGTTCATGGTACCGAGACGATTCTGAAGCTGGCCAACAAGAAGAAGAAGCGTGTCCTGGTGGCGTCGACGTCAGAAGTTTACGGAAAGAGCGCGAAAGTTCCGTTCCAGGAGAACGACGACCTCGTGATGGGCCCGACGACGAAAGGGCGGTGGAGCTACGCCTGCTCGAAGGCGATCGACGAGTTTCTCGCACTTGCCTACCACAAGGAGAAGAAGCTCCCCGTCATCATCGCACGGCTCTTCAATACCGTGGGTCCGCGCCAGACGGGCCGTTACGGAATGGTGATCCCGAATTTCGTGCGTCAGGCGCTCGCGGGTGAGCCCATCACCGTGTACGGCGACGGAAGCCAGAGCCGCTGTTTTACCGACGTGAGCGACGTCGTGAGGGCCCTCATCGCCTTGATGGAGCACCCCGGAGCCCTCGGTGAGGTGTTCAACATCGGCTCGGGGCACGAGGTCACGATTCTGGAGCTCGCCGGGAAAATCAAGGCAATGACGGGGAGCCAATCCGAGGTCGTTTTCGTTCCCTACAGCGAAGCCTACGAGGAAGGCTTCGAGGACATGCCCCGTCGCGTTCCCGACATTAGCAAGGTCGGAAGGCTCATCGGCTACGAGCCCACCATTGAGTTGGATCGCATTCTAGAGCGCGTCATCGAGCATTTACGCACGAGCTGATGTCGGCGCTCCGCGACCCGTTCCTCTGGCTGGTCGTTCTTGCGGCAGCGGCGCTGCGGCTGTGGGGAATCGATCACGGGCTTCCTTTCATCTACAACCCCGACGAGGCGAACATCGTGGCCCGGTCGCTCTCCCTGGCACGAGGGCCCGACCCTGGATACTACTTGTACCCGAGCTTCTTCTTTTATGTCCTGTTCTTTGTCATGGGAGCACTCTTCGTTTCCGGGTGGCTCATCGGCCGCTACGAAGGTCTCCCGGAGTTTCAGAGTCGATTCTTCGAAGATCCGACGGACTTCTACCTCGCCGGCCGTCTCGTGGGCGTCCTGTCTGCCCTCGCCACCCTGGTGCTCACCTATCGGCTCGTCGACAGGCATTTCGGCCGTAGCGCGGCACGAGCGGCCGCAGTAGTGGTCGCCTTCTGCTACTTCCACGTGCGAGATGCCCACTACGTGAAACACGACGTACCCGCTGGTCTACTCGTCGTTCTCACGCTGACCGCCATCGACCGTGCTCGAGAGCGACGGACGCTCGCGAGTTATCTTCTCGCCGGTGTGACGCTCGGGGTTGGCTTTGCCACCCATTATTATCTCGTCTTCCTCGCGCCGGTTCTTCTGGTCGTGACGCGGCTTCGCCCCCTGGCCTGGGTGCTCGCCTCCGGAGCAACCTCGTTCGTCACCTTCTGTCTGCTTTCGCCTTATGTCGTCCTTCGTGCCGGAACGGCGCTCGAGCACATGGCGGCGAATCGAGATGTCGTCGTGGACCGGAGCCTCTCGTCGGGCAACGCTTTTTTGCCGAGCCTGGGGCTCTACGTGGAGTTCCTGCTCGAACAGGGTCTCGGGTACGCTCTCCTCGCCCTGATTTGCGCCGGCTTCGTAATGATGCGGGGGAGGTTCGCCCTGTGGGGCACCTTCCCGGCGATCTTCTTGGTGTTCCTTTCCTATACCTTCTTCGCCGGGCGTTACTTGAATCCCGTTCTTCCGTGCTTCGCGGCGGCGACCGGAGTCGCCGTCGCGGGCATCGAGAGGCGCGTTGGCGCGGCCGCGTGGCTCGTGTTGGGGCTTGCCTGTCTTCAACCTCTTTATCGATCCGTGCACGTTGATCGGCTCTTCGCTGCCCCGGACACGCGCACCCTGGCTCGGGACTGGATCTTGGACAATGTTGCCGCGGGCACCGCCATCGCGCTCCAGTCGTACTCTGTCCCGCTCCCTCAGTCCGAGGAGAGCTACCGCCTTAGTCTCGAGGCGAACGATGCGGTCGGTGAGATCGAAAAACAGGGGAAATACGCGAGTCTGCTCGCGCTCGCCGAGCGCCGGTACGAGTCCTACCAGCTCTTCTTCTTCGGCCGGGGTGACGAGCTCGACCGGATCTACATCCCGTACGAGGCCCTCCTCGACGGGCTGGAACCTCTGAAGAAGCTCGAAGTGAGCTATGTCGTGCTGCGGGAGCCAGCAAGGCCTCCACCTCCCGAGGTCGCGTCGCTCTTCAAGCGGGTACGCGAGCACGGCACCCTCCTCCGGCACCGGGTGGATCCGGGCTGGGAGACGCCCTACCTGGACAACGAGGACTGGGCACCGAGCTCTGCTCTCCATTTCAAGGGTCCTCGGATCGAGATATGGTCGCTCGACTCGGAGTAGCCGCGCTCGTCGCGGCGGCGACCGTCGCCGTCTACGCCGGTCGTCGAAGCGTCGAGGTCGACTTCGAGCGGGGCTACGAGGGGGGCTTCGTCGATGGGTTTCATCCGCGGGAGCGAGCCGAAGGCAAGTACTTTCGATGGACCGACGGAAGCTCGTTCGTCGTCTTTCGCAACCTTCCGCCGCGTGGTCTCATCGCCGTCGAAGCTCGACTGAAAACCATCCGCCCCGTGGGAGAGGCTCTTCCGGAGCTGCGCTTCACCGCGAACGGCATCACCGTCCATCGAGCCAGGGCTCTTCCTGGATCGGTCACTTACCATTTCGAGCTACCGTCGGCCACGCCGACGCTTCGCCTCGGGATCGAGTCGGACACGTTCGAGGCTTCGGGCGGCCGAATCCTCGGTGTCCAGGTGCTCGGCGTCACCTTGAAGCCGGCAGAGCGGCCCACGTGGACGATGCCGGCGCTCACCATGTTCCTAGCGGCCTTTGGTTTCACCCTCGCCCTGGGGTCGAGCCTGGCGGCCCTGGTCCTTTGCGCCGGATGTCTCTATTTGCTTGCCCAGGGTCCGGCGGCCTTCACGAGCTTTCCACTCCAGTTGGCGGGAATCGCGGTCGTCGCCGTCGTGGTCTCGAAGGCGGCACGATTCGTAGCCGACCGTTTGACGTGGCTCCAACCCGTGGAGCGGGCTCGCGTCGTGGCCCTCGTGGCGGCGCTTGTCGCCGTCGAGGCGATCGGGGTGTGTTATCCGTTGAGGCTGAGCTCGGACGCCGATTTCCAAGGAAACCGGATGAGCGAGCTCCTTCGCGGCAACTGGCATCCGACTTCGGTTACCCAGCACGACGCGCCATTCCGAATTCCCTATCCGGTGTCGCTCTACGTGGCCGCGGCGCCTCTCGTCGGTGTCGGCCTCGACCGGGTCACCGCGCTCGAGTTCACGACGGCTCTCTTCGACGTCTTGGTGTCGGTGGCTCTGGTCATTCTTGCCTGGCTCTTTTTCGACGACGTTCCCGCCGGTGCGTTCGCCGCGGTTCTCTATCAACTCGTACCCATGAACGTCTCCGCGTTCTCGGCCGGTAACTGGACGAACCTCTTCGCGGCATCGATGCTGGCGATGAGCTTTCTCTTCCTCCTGCTCGCGAGCGTGCGGGAAGACTCCCGTTTCGTGGCAGCGACGGGCCTCACGACGTTCGCAGCTCTCACGGCCCATTTCGGGATGCTCATCGAGGGGCTCCTGCTGTGGCCTCTCTGGCTACTGGGAGCTTCGGCGCGTGTCCGACTCGCGGTCCTGCTCGGCTTCGTCCTGGCTGGGATTTATTACCTCGGATACTGGGAGCTCGTCTCGAGCCAGTGGGGTCGGAGCGTCGAGGGGGAAGCTTCCACGGGAGCCTACGATCTTGCTCTCGTGGGTGAGCAGCTCGGATGGGTCTTCTGCCTGACGTCGGTTCTCGGCGCCTTCCCGGTCGTTCGCCGTTTCCGCGAAAGCCCGTTTCACACGGCGGCGACGAGCTGGCTCGCCGTCACGGGAGTATTTCTCGTCATCGAGCTCGTGACCCCGATCGGGATCCGTTACTGGCTCCAGGCACTACCGATTCTGGCGCTTCTGTCTGGGCGGTACCTTTCTCGCGCGCTCGACCGAGGGCGTTTTGGCAAGGTGGCAGCGTGGGCGGCCTTCGCCTATATGTGCGTGATCGGCCTCGCGAACCTTCGCGAGATGCTCCTGTTCCGATATCACTGAGGTGTGAGCCTCTTATCGGCAGGTGTAGGCATGCGAGCGCCACCTGGGTTAGAGTCACGCTTTCGGGAGGAGCCTTATGAAGCCATTGGTGGTCATCGTCTCCATGCTTGCAATCGCCTCCGCTCTCCTGTCCTGCGGTGAGACGGGGGACGTCGCCGTCACACCCGACGGGAGCCAGGCTTTCGTCGGCATGAGGCTCTTCGATGGGAGCGGGGCGGACGCCATCGAGAATGCCGTGCTCGTCGTCCGTAATGGTCGCGTCGAAGCGGCTGGCACGGCGAACGTCGTGGCGATCCCCGACGGCGCGGAGCGCATCGATCTCACGGGAAAGACCATCGTCCCGGGGCTTATCAACGCGCATGGCCACGTCAACGATGTCCTCGGCCTCGAGTCGGGGCATTACGACGAGGCGAACTTGCGGCGCCAGCTCGCTCTCTACGCGCGCTACGGCGTCACCGCCGTCAACTCGCTCGGTGGGGACGGTGAGGAAGCGACCCGGCTTCGCGATTCCGAAGACGAAACGCTCGAACGTGCCCGCATCACGGTGGCCGGGGAGGTCGTGACCGGCGAGACCGTCGAGGAGGTCCAGGCGGCGGTCGACAGAAACGCGGCGATGGGCGTCGATTTCATCAAGATTCGCGTCGACGACAATCTCGGAAGCTCGACGAAGATGCCACCCGAGCTCTATCGCGCCGTCATCGAGCGTGCTCACGAGAAGAGCTTGCGGGTCGCCAGTCACCTGTTCTACTTGGATGACGCCAAGGGCCTTCTCGAAGCCGGCACGGATTTCGTGGCGCACAGCGTGCGCGACCAGGAGGTCGACGAGGAGCTGGTTCAGGCGCTCTCGGACTCCGGCGTGTGTTACTGCCCCACTCTCACCCGCGAGGTCTCGACTTACGTTTACGAATCCGTACCCGATTTCTTCGAGGACCCTTTCTTCCTCCGGGATGCGGACCCCAAGGTACTCGAACAGCTCCGAGATCCCGAGCGAATGCGGGGTATCGCCGATAGCGAGAGCACTCAGGCCTACAAAAAAGCTCTCGAGGTGGCGATGACCAACCTGAAGAAGGTCTCGGACGGCGGTGGCACCATCGCTTTTGGTACCGATACGGGACCCGCCGCCCGTTTCCAGGGTTATTTCGAGCACATGGAGCTCGGCTTGATGGCCGACGCGGGCCTGACGCCGAAGCAGATTCTCATGTCGGCGACCGGGGACGCCGCCCGCTGCCTCGGCTTCGACGATATCGGGACCCTCGTGCCCGGGAAGTGGGCCGACTTCATCGTGCTCGGCGAGAATCCGCTCGACGACATCGAGAACATGAGAAGCATCGAGTCCGTACGGATCGCCGGGAACGAAGTACCGCAGACGTCGAGCGAGTAGGCGCAAGGCCTCCAGCCGAAATCTCATCGACCGGGGCGTGGACTGTCGGCTAGCCATCACGAAGTCTAAACATATCGGGTTCCGATATGTTAGAATTCCCGCGATGAGTGGATCGAAGAGCTCTCGTCGACCCCTGAGGCCTCATGAGCTCCACGTTCTCGTGGCGCTCGCTGCCGGAGAGCGTCACGGTTACGCCATAAAGCAAGAAGTCTCGGCCAAAAGCGCGGGCGCGGTGCAGCTCGGACCGGGAACGCTCTACGAGACCATCGCCCGGCTTCTGGACCGCGGCTTCATCCGCGAGGTGTCGCGGAAGCGAGGCGACGTCGAGCACCCGCAGAGGCGGTACTACGCGCTCACGGCAAGGGGACGCCATCTCCTGGCGGCGGAGGTCGAGAGGTTGGACGACGTCGTTCGGACGGCACGCGAGCGTCTGGGGGAAGCTTGAACGAGAGAGCGGGCTCGTCTGCGGGAGAACGACTCTACCGGCTGGCCCTGTACCTCTATCCCCCGCGCTTTCGAGAACGCTTCGGCCAAGAGATGCTGGAGGCCTATCGGGCGGAACGGGAGGCGGGGCGCGCCGGATTCCCGTGGCGCGATCTCGTCGTGAGCTTGCCGCGCTCATGGGCCGGAAGCCTGACGAGGCGAAACCGTAAGCTGGAGCTCCGAATGGGCGCCGCGACGATCGATCGGGATCTGGCTTTCGCGTTGCGCGGGCTTCGATCCCACCGCGCATTCGCGCTTGCCATTGTCGCGACCCTGACACTCGGGATCGGTGCCGTCGTGTCGGTGTACAGCGTTCTCCACGCCGTCCTCCTGAAACCGCTTCCGTATCCTTCGCCCGATCGGCTGGTCCGCCTCTGGGATCGTCACGAGACCGTGCCTTTCTTCTCGGTCTCGGTGGGAAATTTCCTCACGTGGCGCTCGGAGGCACGCCAGTTCGAAGAGCTCGGAGCTTATCGGGAGGACGGCTTCAATCTCCTTATCGATGGCGATCCCGTACGCGTCCCCGGAGCGAGAGTGACGGCGAGCTTACTGCCCGTGCTCGGCGTGGAGCCTTTTCGCGGCCGCAACTTTCTCGACCAGGAGGACCGTCCCGGGAACGATCGCGTCGTGCTGCTCACGCATGGTATGTGGTCGAGCGCCATGGGTGGGGACCCTTCGGCTCTCGGGCGGACGCTCGTCGTCTCCGGCGAGCCACATACCATCGTCGGGATCCTGCCCCCGGATTTCGTCTTCCCTCAGCGGCCGGAGGTCGAGCTCCTCGTCCCATTCGCGTTCGACGCCTCGGCTCCCGACCGCGCCGCGCATTTCCTTCGGGTGCTCGGAAGGCTCCGGCCTGGCGTACTCGTGGAGGAGGCGGGTGCCGAGCTCGCGACGCTCGCCGAGCGGATGGCGCGCGAGTTCCCGGAATCGAACGAGGGATGGACGGTTGCCATCCGGCCGCTCCATGAGGCGATGGTGGAGGGGGTTCGCGGTGGACTCCGCGTGCTGTCCATCGCCGTCCTTTTCGTTTTTCTCATCGCCTGCGTGAACGTCGCGAACCTCGCTCTCACTCGCGCCTTCAGTCGAAGCCGGGAGCTCGGCCTCCGTTCCGCCCTCGGTGCGAGCCGCGGGAGGCTCGCGGGACAGCTCGTCGCCGAGCATGTTTTTCTCGCCTTGCTCGGTGGTCTCGGAGGGCTCGTACTCGCCTGGGGCGTCATTTCGGGGGCGCCTTCGATCCTTCCGGAGAGTCTTCCGCGCCAGGCGGAGATCTCTCTCGACGCGCACCTGTTCGCATTCGGATTCCTTCTCTCGGCTCTGACCGGGGCAGCGGTCGGCGCCTGGCCGGCGCTCGTGGGGTCGAGGAGCTCACTCGTTCGTTCGTTGAAAACTTTCTCGGGAGGCGCCCGCGTGCGGTCCCTTCTCGTGACCGTGGAAGTCGGGCTCGCCGTCATGCTACTCGTCACCGCGGGCTTGCTCCTGCGAACGCTCGGTGCGATCTCTCGAGTGGAGCTCGGATTCGATCCCGAGAGCGTTCTGACGATGGAAGTGACGCCCGTCGAAGCCATGTATCCAGAGCCGGCGGACCGCATGGCCCTCTACCGGGAGGCCCTCAGGCGTCTCGAAGCGCTTCCCGGTGTTCGCTCCGCGGCCGCGGTCCATCGACTTCCGCTCGACGGGGGCAACTCTTCATATCCGGCGTACGTCGAGGGACGTCCCCCACCGAGCGGAAACCGCTTTCCCGCGTTCAACTACCGCGCGGTGGGAGGCGACTATTTCGAGGCACTCGGGATGACGCTCCTTTCGGGGCGAAGCTTCGATCCCGTCGAGACCTGGGAGAGGGGTGGTGTCGTGGTCGTGAACGAAGCGATGGCGGCATCACTCTGGCCGCGTGGTGGTGCGCTCGGAAGCCGCATCGGTCCGTCCCCGCAAGGCCCCTGGCTCGAGGTCATCGGCATCGTCGGAAACGCACGCGAGTCGGCGCTCGACGAAGAGCCGGAGGCGGCGATGTATCTCCCTTATTCCGTCGCGCCGGTACCGACGATGGTGCTTCTGGTGCGAACCGTCCAGTTCCCTCTCGATCTAGTGGGACCGGTTCGTTCGGCATTCGCCGCGCAGGACCCTCGCCAGCCCGTGGCTCAGTTCGGAACGCTTCGGGATCACCTCGACAAAGCTCTTGGCCCGCCCCGTTTCCACGCCGTCCTCCTTTCGGCGTTCGCGGCGCTCGCTCTGGCGCTCGCGGCGGTCGGGATCCACGGCGTGATCTCGAGCTCCGTGCGTCAGCGCCGGCAGGAGATCGGGCTCCGGATGGCGCTCGGCGCTCGTGCGGGAGACGTTTTGGCGATGATTTGGCGACGCGGAATGAGGCCCGTCGCCGCTGGAGTCGTCCTGGGGCTGGGAGCGGCGCTCGTTCTGTCTAAGTCGATCGAAAGCTTTCTCTTCGGTGTGGACCGGCTCGACCCGGTGAGCTTCGTTGGCTTCCCGCTCCTGCTCGTCGTCGTCGCGGCCGCCGCCAACTTCTTCCCGGCACGCGCCGCCGCCGCCATCGATCCCATCGAGACTTTGCGCACGGAATAAAGAGAAGGCGACCAGCAAGTCCACCCGGGCGGACTCGCCCGGGTGCGCGACCGACGCTCAACGTCGGGAACGAACGTCAGAACGTCGAGAGGAGCTCGAGACCGGGGACGTCGTCGAAGTCCTCCTGGTTCAGAGTCCACAGGCGAGCGTCGTGGGTCAGCGCGCAGGCCGCGATCGCGAGATCGAGCTCTCGGCCGCGTGGCCGCGTCACCTTCGTGTAGAGCATGGCTGCGACGGCGGCCTCGGACGAGCCAAAGGGGACCGCCGTCTCTCGCGGAAAGATGGCTTCCTGAGCCGTGAGCTCCTGCCGCTTTCGAGGTCCTCTCAACCATTCGTAGAGCACGAGCGCCGGAAGAAGTATCCGCTCGCCCGCCTCGATCGCTCGGCGAAGGGCGGGAGCCGAGCGGCGGGGACCGGTCAGACTATCGATCAAGACGGAGGTGTCGAGGAGGATCATCGTCGGCGTTTTTCCACCGTCCGACGGCCTCCCGTCCGGCGCGCCTCCCGAAGCTCGTCCAGCTCTTTTTCCACCTCTCTGAGCGGACGGCGTGGGATGCGAGGTACGAGCTCGTCGAAGCGTTCGAGGAGCGCCAATCGCTCCGCCTCGCTCAGCCTGCCGATCCGTTCGCTGTAGTCGCGGACCGCCTCTCGCACCACCGCGCTCTGCGGCTTCGACAGTCGTTCCGACGCACGGCGCAGGCGGGCGACGGTCTCGACGTCGAGGGTGAATGTGACCTTTCGAGTGGCCATACTACTACCATACTACCATACTCTGGGTTGGTCGGCGCCGCAGTCATCATCTTCCCGGCACGCGCCGCCGACCAGACTACACCTTGGCGATGAGCTTGATCTCGATGAGCTGCTGAGGCAGCGCCAATCGCGGACTCACCAGAATCGTGCTGGCAACGTCCGGTTTGTTCGACCCGTAGGCATCTTTTCTGACGGGCCCGGCAGCGGCAAAGGCAGTCTCCATGTCGCTGACGTACAGGACTTCCTCGACGACGTTGTCCAGAGTCGCCCCGCACTGTCCCAGGATTTTCTTCGCATTCGCGTAGGTTTGCCGCATCTGGATTTCCATGTTGCGGTGATCGGTTATGCCACCGCGATCGTCCAGCGGAGCGGCCCCCACGAAGTTCCCTTTGTCATCATGGCTGAGTTGGCCGGAAACGTAGATCGAGTCGCCGACCTTTACAGCTTGGGCGTAGTCATAGGTGGCTTCCCAGGGCATGCCCGCCCTTTGGCATCTTTGTTGATCGTCACTCCCTGCACTCCTTTCCGAACATTTATTCGTTAGTCTCTTTACCCTAGGGAGCACTCAACGGGGCAGTGGAACCGCACCCCGTCCGTCATCGGTGCGCGCTACGGGGTTGCATGCAGCCACACCGCCATCTCGTTCGGACCACGATGTGACCACGCGAAATAGGGAATGGCGGTCACGTGGTCGTCGCCGGGAACGCCGTCGGCGGCAGCGCGTATCGTCAGAATCTCATCGATCCAGTCGCTCGGCTCGACGCTCGGCTGGCCGTCACGCCGGAGCACGACGTCGAGAGCGCGGCCTCCGTTATCGGCACCCTCGACGCAATAGACGAGAGGACCCCTCTCCAGGGCGACTCGGCCTCGATTCGCAGTGACGTCGGGATGGCTGAGCACCCGGTGGACGGGCATGGGGAGGTCGAGCTCGACGACGTCACCCGTCATCCAGGATCTTTCGATGACGGCGAACCCGCCGGCGAGCTCGAACGTCGCCACCTCGCCGTTGACCCGCAAACTGGGCTCGTCCTCGATGCTCTCCGCGTATTCATAGAGCTCGCTCGGGACCGGCCGGTTCCGTGACCAGCCAGGTATCCGGACTCTGAGAGACATCGTGAGGTCGCGCACGGGATCCACCGCGATCCGGACCCGGCCCTCCCATGGATAGTTCGTCGCTTGACTCACCGTCACTGGCGTATCGCGGATCCGCATCGTCGTCTTGCTCGGGATGAAGTTCGCGACGTAGATCGCGTCGTCGCGCTGGGCATAGACGTAGCCGGGAAGCGCGGGGAGAAATCGCGCCACGTTACCCGGACAGCACGCCGTGCCAAACCACGGCTTTCTGGTGGCCGCACCCTGATTGAATTCGGTCTTTCCATCGGATTCGAGCGGATTGGGATAGAAGAAGCGGTCGCCTTCGATCGATACGCCTGCCAAAAGGCCGTTATAGAGCACCCTCTCGAGAACGTCGAGATAGCGCGCCTCGCCGTGCCAGAGGAACAAGCGCCAGCTCCAGAAGACGAGACCGATGGACGCGCAGGTCTCGGCGTAGCCGGTGTCGTTGGGAAGCTCGTACCGCTCGCCGAAGCCTTCCGTTCCATGCCGCGAGCCGACGCCTCCCGTCAGGTACATCTTGCGGGCGACCACGTCTTCCCACAACGCGTCCATCGCCGCGAGGTACGCGGGGTCGCCGGTGATGGCGGCGACGTCGGCCATGCCGGAGTAGAGGTACATGGCGCGGACGGCGTGCCCCACGGCGTCTTTCTGCTCGACCACGGGCGCATGGGCCTGGATCTGAACGGGGTCGTTGTAGATGGCGAACCGGTGGCCCGCGGGGTACTGCCGGAGCTCGAGGTCTTTGCCGCGCTGGTCGAGAAAGTATCGGGCGAGGTTCAAGTATCGCTCGTCGCCGGTCACCCGATAGAGCTTCACGAGCCCCATCTCAATCACCTGATGGCCGGGCGCGGCCCGGAGCTTGTCGGATCCGAAAGTATCGGCGACGAGATTCGCGTTCCTGATGGCGATATCCAGAAGGCTGCGCTTCCCCGTGGCGTGGAAATGAGCGACGGCAGCCTCGTAGAGGTGGCCGGCGTTATAGAGCTCGTGGCTCACGGCCAAGTTCGACCATCGGGTCTCGCCGATACCGATGGGGAGAATCTCCGAGGGGGCCGTTCGAGGAGTGAACAAGTAACCATCGTCCTCCTGGGCGGCCGCGATGGCTTCGATCACCCGGTCGAGACGCGCCTCGAGCTCGGGGTCGGGATGGAGCGCGAGCGAATAGGAAGCCCCCTCGAGGACCTTGTAGACGTCGGTGTCGTTGTAGCGCTCGCCTTCGTAAGAGCCTTCCTTGAGTCCGGCGGCCTTGAGAAAGTTGTCGACCCTCCCGGTCGTGTCGTTCTGGTCGAGGGCAAAGGGGATGGTGACGCGTCGGTTCGTTTCCACGCGCCGTGCCCAAAAGCCCTCGTCGAGCCGGACGTCGGTAAAAGGCACCGGGGTTATCGGGTAGTCGCGCGTCTCGTCCGACGTCTGCTGACTCGAGACGCAGCCAGCGGACAGGATCGTGAGCCCGAAGAGAACGATGGAAGCGCCCGGGGTGCTCTCCCTCAATTCGTCACCCTGGTTGGCCTACTTCGCGTTCTCATTCGAAAGCGACTGAATCCGAAATGTGTACGCCCTGATTCAGGGTCTTGTGAACCGGACATCGCGCCGCCACCTGGCCGAGGCGCTTCTTTTGAGCGTCGTCGAAACTACCATGAAACGTCACGCGGGACTCGATTCGCTCGATGAAGCCGTCGGCGCGCTCGTCGCAATCGGCGCAATCATCGGCATGTACGCGGTCGAACCGGAGCTCGACGTCGACCCCTTCGAGGGCGATGCCTTTGTGGTCGGCATAGAGCCTGAGTGTGATGGTCGTGCAGGCCGCGAGGCTCCCGAGGAGGATCTCGTAGGGGGTGGGGCCCGCATCCGTACCACCGGCCGACACTGGCTCGTCCGCTCTCCAAGAAAAATGCCGGGCATGGATCGTCGCCACCGTGCCGTTTCGAAGGGATGCGAGTACGGTTGCCATGTGGTGATTGTAGTAGAAGTGAGCCGCGAGCCCGTACCGATAGGAATCGTGCGAATCGACGAAGCGAAGGACTCAGCTGGTCGGAAGCCCTCGCGCCCGCGAGCTCGGTCTCGCATCCGCGGCCCAGAGGTGTTGCGCCGCGTAAGCCCGCCACGGACGCCAGGGCTCGGCGCGCTCCAAAAGCTCCGCTGGGCTGGGGCGGGGGCCCGCTAGGGCGGCTCCGCGCAGCAGTCCGACGTCCGAAGCGGGAAAGGCGTCCGGTTCTCGAAGCGCGCGGAGTGCGATGTACTGCGCGGTCCACTCTCCGACTCCGCGGATGGCGCGGAGGCGCGCGACGGCCTCGTCGATCGTCGCGAACGTTCGAAAGAGGTGAGGGTCCGCGACGGCTGCTTCTGCGAGCGCGTGGAGCGCCGCCCGCCGCGCAGAGGGCATTCCAAGCGTCCCGAGGGAGGTTGACAACACACGCTCGGGCGTGGGGAAAGCGAGCGATAATCCATCCGATTCGGGTAGCGTCTCGCCACACAGCGCCACCAACTGGCCCGCGAGCCGTCGAGCCGCCTGCACCGATACCTGCTGGCCGAGGATCGCGCGCACCGCCAGCTCGAAGCCGTCCCAAGCCCCTGGCGCCCGCAAGCCCGGCCGGAGCGCGACGAGCGGTGCCAGCAGGGGATCCTGAGAAAGATGCGCGTCGATGGTCTCGATGTCGGCGCCGACGTCGAAGACCCGGCGCACGCGAGCGAGAATCGTCGGAAGAGCCCTCACCGAGGGGAAGCGAATCGTGGCCGCGAGGTAATCGTGCGCCGGCTCGTGACGAACGGCGACCGTTCCCAGTTGTCCCTCGTGAGACACCGTGCGTCGATAGACTCCGTTGGAAACGGCCTCGACACCCTCGATTGCCCGGGCCTCGAGATAGTCGAGCACCGCTCTCCAGTCGTAGGGCGGCCGGTACCGGAGACGGAGCGTTACCCCGGCCTCGGCCACCGAGCCCCGCGGAGCTTCCGTCGTGCTCTTGCGACGCAACGCGCTCGGCGGACGCCGGAAAAGCTCGCGGAACGTTTCGTTGAATCTCCGGAGACTCCCGAAACCCGCCGCGAGTGCTACCTCAGACAACGGCATCCGCGTCTCCTGGACGAGCTGCTTGGCGAAGAGCACCCGTCGGGTCTGAGCGACGGCGACGGGAGACGCCCCCAGGTGCTGGTGGAACAGGCGGCGGAGCTGGCGGCCGCTCATCCCCACCCGCTCGGCAAGCTCGTCGACGCCCGCTTCTCCGCCGTCGAGACAGCCGTCGGCGATGAGAGCGAGGGCGCGGGACACGCTGTTGGATGAGCCGCGCCAGGAAGCGAGATCCGGTGCGGTCTCCGGACGGCAACGAAGACAAGGCCGGAAGCCTGCCTCCTGTGCCGCCGCCGCGGAAGCGAAGAACCGGCAATTCTCGCGCTTCGGTGTGCGAGCGGGGCAGATGGGTCGGCAGTACACCCCAGTCGACGTCACGGCCACGAACAGACGGCCGTCGAATCTCGCATCTCGGGTCTGAAGAGCGCGATAAGACGCGTCGAGATCGAGTGTCTCCATAGAGGGAATCATCTCACGGCGGGACGCGCAGCGCTCGCGGATTTCGGACATCGACAATCCCGGAAACATCAGCTTGGACCGGTTGGACCGGCCGAACGACGCCGCGTTGAGACGGGTGTAGGATTAATTCGAGGGCGGCATGAAAGACTCTCCCGCAGAGGACCGGCGTCTCGTGCGGGTAAGCACGATTTGTCTGGCGCTCCCAGAAGCCTCGAGGTGGTACAACGGGCAGCACGCTCGCTTCCATGTCCGTGAGAAGACCTTTGGCTACTATCTCGACGATCACCACGGGGACGGGATCGTGTCGTTCAGCTGTAAGGTTGCGGTCGGCGAGAACGAAGAGCTCGCGGCCATGGATCCTGCGCGTTTTTACGTTCCCGGCTACACCGGACCCAAAGGGTGGGTCGCCCTCCGCCTCGACGTCGGTGCGGTGGACTGGGAAGAGGTTGCCGAGCTCGCGCTCGAGAGCTATTGCCT
>DATIBD010000106.1:0-5898 GCA_035457705.1 Vicinamibacteria bacterium | reverse complement strand
CCGCCGTTAATGGAACTTGGAGCGGAATTGCGATTGTGGCTACATGTGGCGATACTTTTGCAGGGCCGCTGGCACTCGCGAGCTGAAAGATACCCTCAGTCGTTACATCCGCCGGATCGAGGCGGGCGAGCGGATCCCCATCACCGTGCACGGCCGAGTGGTCGCCGAGCTCGTCCCGCCTGGCACAGGGTCCGAGATGGGACACCGAAGCGGACTCGATAAACTCGTCGCTGCGGGTGTGATTCGTCCGCCGATCGACGCAGGGGATCCCCTCGAAGACTGGCCCACTTTTCAGCTTCCTCCCGAGACCGCAGCGAAACTGATCGATCGTGACCATGGCGAAGCGTAGAGCTCCAGCTACCCGGTCGCGTCGTCCAGCCAGGGCTATTGTTGTCCACCTTGCCAGCGCGGAGCTGCTCGGCGAACCTCCTCAGCTCGTCACGATGGTGACCCGAGATAGCCTTGGTCCGGGACAACGCCGAGGCGCTGGGATATTCGGTCGAGTAGTTTTGTCCCCGAAAAGGCCGTGGGCCCGCTACTGTGGCCTGGGCTGCGTGGATCGCGCCGATGAGGCGATCGGCGGCGGTCGGCAGGTCGACGGCTCCGTCCATGTAGGATTGCCAGTGGGTCTCGAGCGGCTCCCGGTAGACGCGCCAACCCCGCTCGATCAGTCCCTGGGCATAGAGGTACGGGACGTACCCCGCAGTGCCGGTCTCGGCGAGGCGCTCTTTCGTGGCCTGGCCCGCGGTGTAGAACAAGATCGTGTGCCACAGATCGCGTCTCGGCAGCATACGATCGCCGTTGGCCCGGGCAATCTCTTCGGCGACTCTCCCATAGCGCGGGCCAATAAGGAGGTGCGCGGACTCGTGAAAAATCATCTCGAGTCCCGCATCGTCGCGATAGCCCGGGTCGACGCTCGAGATCATGACGTGGGCGGGAAGGTCGATCGTGTTGGCGCCCGATGGGCTCACCCAGGCGACCACGTCGACAGGCAATCTCGCCTCGGGCCACTCGTGCTGAAAGAGCTTCGACAGCCGTGCCGTGAGCGCCGCCTCGTGCGCGCGCCCGCGAGGCGCCACGCTCGCGATCCATGCGCGGTTTCGACGATCTTGTTCCCTCCAGAGGCAGGCATCGTACGCGGGTCCTGCCCGCTCGAGGTGATAGAAAATCGCGTCGACGAGCACGCCTCCGGCGATAGACGGCCCATCGAGGATGCGCGCCCGCACGGCCGACATCTCGTCACCGCGGATGAAGAGCTCCGACAAGCGCCCGCCATAGAAGGCGACGGCCTCGGACCACCCATCGCGAACCGGCTGCGAAAGCGCTTCGAGGCATGCCGCCGCCTCAGGCTCGAGCTCCGAGTCGGTCCGGGTCAGATGGTTCAATTGGTCGTGGAGGTTGATCCGTGGGTCGCTGTAGAAGCTAAAACGTTGCGTCGTGGCCACCTCGAAGGACGCCCGAGGCACCGAAAGTCCTACGAGAAAAAGGAGGCTCGTCACCATCAGAAAATACCCTCCAATCGGGAATTATAGTGAATCCTAAGATGTCTACCTCGAGGGCCGGGCTTGTCCCCGTTTTGGGACGGCCCTTCACCGCTCCTCCCGTCCATAGGGGTTCCGAAGGCGGTACACGCCTTGCAATCAGGCCGACGGGTGCCACCCGGGCGCCCGTTGCCAAGGAGGGGCACTCATGTTGCTGAAGAGTCTGATGCTCACCGTTACGACGCTCTCGACCACCCTGGTCCTGGGCGCGGACTCCAGAGAGGACAAACGACCTCGCGTCTTCGTGACCCAGAGCGAGTCCTGGTCCATCGGTGGTGAGCTCGGGATTCCTGATTTTTCCGAAGGGACCAATATACAGGGTGGCGCCAAGCCGCAGACCGCCGAGATCGTGAAGACGGTCAACGAGCGGTGCCCCGGCGTGGTCGTGACACGAAAGGAAGAGAGTGCGGACTACGTACTCGTGCTCGAGCACGAAGGGGGAAAAGTCTTCGTTCGCAAGGACAACAAGTTCGCGTTGTACAACGCGGACGGCGACGCCATCGCCAGCGGATCGACGCGCTCGCTCGGAAACGCCGTCAAGGACGCCTGCGAGATCTTGATCGACGACTGGTACGAGCCGGAAGAGGAGCGCTGACCCGGAACCTGATCGCTTCGGCTCGCTCAGCCTCACTCGTAGCGGAGCGCCACGACCGGCTGCACCCGGCTCGCGCGCATCGCGGGAAGACAACTGGCAAGCAGGGACGTCAGGACCAGGACAGCGGCCGCAACCGCCATGGCAGTGGGATCGGCTCCACCTAGCCCGTAGAGCTGAGTCTCCACGAGTCGTCCAAGTGCGTAGCCGCTCGGAAGCCCGACGATGACCCCGAGGACCAAGAGGACGACCACCTCCTTAAACACGAGAAGCAAAACCCCGCGGCGCCTCGCACCGAGAGCCATGCGGATGCCGATCTCTCGGGTGCGGGAGGAAACCGCATAGCTAATCAGACCGTACAGACCGAGCGCCGCGAGAAGCGTCGCCAGCACGCCGAACGTGATTGAGAGGGCAGCGACGAGCCGCTCCACGAAGAGTGATTCGCGGATCTGCTCTCTCATCGTCTTCAAGTCCGTCACCGGTAGGGTCGGATCGACGCGAGCCACCGCTTCTCGAAGACGCCGCCCGAGGGCCTCCGCCGCCGCCTGAGCTCGGATGTAGAGAGTGACCGAGCCCAGATCCGTCGACTGCACGTAAGGCAGATAGACGAACCGCCGAGGCTCCTCGCGAATGTTGGTGCTCTTCCCGTCCCTGACGACACCCACGATCGTGATATCCAGAGCGTCGCGCCCGAAGCCGATGCGTCTTCCGAGAGGGTCCTCGTCCTTGAAGAAATAGCTTACGAAGGTCTCGTTCACTACCGCGACCTTGGTGGAAGATGCGTCATCCGCGTCGGTGAAATCGCGACCGGAAACGAGCGGGATCCCGAGCGTCGTGAAGAACCCGGGTGCAACGCCGTTCGTATTGGGGTTCACGTCCTCGCCTTCGGCTCTCTGGTAGCCCTCGACGTTCACGGTGCTGCTCGAGTTGCTGTTGGTCATGAGGGCAACCTCGGCCAGCGATACCGATCGTACGCCCGGCTCGCTCGCCACTTCGTCCCGAATCTGTCGCAGCACGCTCCGCCGCCGTCCGAGATCGTAGCCGTTGAGCGACGGGTCGACGGAGAAGGCGATGAGTCGATCGGGCTCGAACCCGGGGTCGATCGCGTGAAGGTTCAATAAACTGCGCACGAACAGGCCCGCGCCGATGAGCAACAACAGCGAAAGAGCGATCTGGACCACGACGAGTGCGCGACGAAAGCGTGACGACGACCGGCCCGGCGAGCGAACGGAGTCGGCCTCGAGTGTGGGGGCGATCGCCTGGGCCGTTGCCGAGAGCGATGGGAGGATCCCGAAGGCGAGACCTGTCCCGAGCGACAGAACGAACGTGAAAAGAACGACCCGCAAGTCTGGCGAGCTCGTGAAAGCTTCGGAGATTCCGTCGAACGGCAACGCCCGGATGAGCGCGTCACCGGTCCAGCTAGCGACGAGGATGCCGAGCACGCCACCCGACAGGGCGAGGAGGCTGCTCTCGAGCAGCAACTGCCGAACCAGCCGCGAGCGACTCGCACCGATCGCGACACGCAGCGCCATCTCTCTCCGCCGCGACAGCGAACGAGCGAGCAGCAAGTTCGCGACGTTGGCACAGGCGATGAGGAGCACGAAGGCCACCATGCCCGAGAGCACGAGCAGAGGAGTCCTCGACTGGAAGCGCAGCTCCGAAGTCCCTCGTCCGCCCGGAACGAGCACGAGCTCCTTTTTCAGGAATCGTTCTCGAAAGCTCTCGGATCGGGTCTGGATGGTAGCGAAGTCTTCCTGCAAGAGCTGACTATAGAGCACGTTGATGCCCGCCTGCGCCTCTTCGAGCGAGACCCCCTCGGCGAGACGCGCCATTGGTGTGAGCCAACGTGCCCTCCAGTCGCCGATACCGCGCGTCCAGGTCGGGATCACCTGGGCCTGCATCATGATCGGTACGTAGAGGTCGACGGAGACGCCAACCTCGACTCCGTGAAAACCCGCTTCCGAAACCCCGACGACCGTCATCGGGTGACCGTTGATGCTGATGGCGCTTCCGACCACGTCGGGTGACTCGGCGAAGCGCCGCCGCCAATAGCCGTGTCCGAGGACGACGACTGGATGGCCCCCGGGAATGAGGTCATCCTCCGCGGTGAAGAGCCTTCCGATCGCGGGCCTCACGCCGAGCCCGGGAAAGAACGTGCCGGATACCAGCTCGCCGCGAACGTCTTCCGTTTCGCCTCCCGCGGACACGTGGACGGAGGTGTTGTAGTGCGCGAGAACGGACTCGAACACCGTGTTGCGGTCCCTAAGGGCCTCGAACATGGGTTGAGAGATGACGGTGAAGACGTCGCTGTTCTGGTGGCTCGAGCCCGAGAACGGCCCCGGCGCGTCGATGACCACCAGCCGCTCGGGCTCCAGTACGGGGAGCGAGCGGATGAGCAGCTGGTCGATGAGCCCGAAGATCGCGGTGTTCGCGCCAATCCCGAGAGCGAGCGTGATCACCACGACGCTCGTGAACGCCGAGTTCTTGCGCAAAGTTCGAAACGCGAAGCGGAGTTGCTGGGGTAGGTGGGTCATGCCAGCTGGTGAGCGAAATTCGTGCCAAGTAACACGTGTGCGAAAGTCCGAGGTACAAAAGGGCAATCGGGAGCTTGGACGGAGACGGGCGTCCAGAATCGGACACCTGGACGCCCGATCCCGGATGGAGCTCAAGCCGTCCGTCGCGTTAGGGCCTCGGGTTGCTCAGAGTCCAGCCCATTCAGGTAGGCGACCTCCCGGTTCATCTCATCGCTCATGAAGAGGTGCACTTTCTTGATCTCGTCCATGCCCCGGTCGTGGCCGGCAATGATGTCGCTCGCCTCGAAGAGCCCGACCGCCATCGAGTCGCGAAGTCGTTCATATTCCTCGAGCGCACGATCAGTGCCCTGAACGGCGGCCCTAGCCAGAAGCTCTGCGTCTCGGAACGCGTCCGTTATTCCGTGGGCTGTGGAAGGGTCGCGAAAGTACCCCGCGTCCCCCACGAGCGCCCAGCCCGGACCGGCGCTCCGGCGAAAGAAGCCCGGCTCTCCGGGGAAGCCGCGGACGGGGCCGGAGCGGCTCGCTCCGGCGAGGGCGTCCGAAAGCTCCGGCGCCACCTCTCTCAGCACGCGGTGAAAGCCGCCTTCGAGATCGAAGCGGATCTCGTTCCAGAATCGCGAGCCCGGGGCGCCGGCGCAGACCAGCACCTCGCCTCCGTTCGTCGGAATCGCCCCCCCCATGACCCCGGGGCGGTAGTACCAATGGTTCTCCTCGAGGTCGAGCCCGGACCAGTATCCATAGAGAAACGTCGAGGTATTCCTTCCGACCCGGTATTTCGGGGCCCCAACGAGCTCGGCCACTTTGGAGCGCAAGCCGTCGGCTCCGATGACGAGCTCGGCGCCGACGGAAACCGTTCCGGCTCCCGGCTCCTCGAGGACCGCTCCCACGACCCGGCCGTCCTCCGAGCGCATCAGATCGATCACCCGCACGCCGTGCACAACCTCGACTCCGGCCTCCCGGGCGGCATCCACGAGAATGGCGTCGAGGACTTTTCGGCGCGGCGCATAGAGGCCCTGGATTCCGTAGCGCGGCTTGATCGCGATCGCGATCTCCTCTTCTCCATAATGAAAAGACGTGCTTGTGATCCTGGGAGTGCCCACCGCCTCGATGCGTGGCAAGACACCCCATCGATGGAGTTGAAGGACGCCCCCCCTCATGAGGGCATGCGTCGAAAGCGTGTCGGTGCCGTAGCGCGCCTGCTCGACGGCGAGAACCCGAAGACCGCTGCGAG
>DATIBD010000105.1:0-18020 GCA_035457705.1 Vicinamibacteria bacterium | reverse complement strand
CTCAGCGGCTTCGCAACGACGGACATGGCGGGAAACGTGAAGGAGTGGTGCTGGAACGAAGCGGGGGATGGAAAGCGGTTCCTCCTGGGCGGAGGGTTCGGCGAGTCGACTTACATGTTCCGTGATTGGGATGCTCTCTCCCCGTGGGACCGGCGGTCGAACTATGGATTTCGATGCGTGAAGCTCGATGCCCCCGCTAGCCCGACCGCAGTTGCCAGAGTCGAGCCCACGCTGCGCGACTTCTGGAAGGAGATGCCAGTCTCGGACGAGGTTTTCGAGGCGTACCGCGGACTCTACGCCTACGATGCCACCGATCTGAATGCGCGCGTCGAGGAGACCGAGAAGACGGAAACGTGGACGAGGGAGAAGGTGAGCTTCGACGCAGCCTACGGGAACGAGCGGATGATCGTTCACGTCTACCTGCCTTCGAACGCTTCCGCTCCGTTCCAGACGGTCGTGTATTTCCCGGGCGGGGACGCTCTGTTCCTGGACACGTTCGTTCCATCCTGGGCCGACGACAAGGTTTTTTTGAAGAGTGGCCGAGCCTTGATCTGGCCCATTTACAAGAGCACTCTCGAGCGACGGGACGGTTTCGAGCCGGGTGGCAAACCGCTGGGTGTTTACCGCGACCACGTATTTCAGTGGTCGAAAGACCTCGGACGGACTCTCGATTACATCGAGACGCGCGGGGACATCGACAGCGCGAAGCTGGCCTACGTTGGTCACAGCTGGGGCGGAGCCATGGCGACGGTCTTGCTCGCTGTAGAGAACCGGTTCAAGACAGCGATCCTGAGCTCGGGCGGCTTTTACTTGAGTGATGCGCTTCCCGAGGTATATCAGCTCAATTTTGCGCCGAGGGTAAGAATACCTGTCTTGATGCTGAACGGCCGGTACGACGAACTCTTTCCCCTCGAGTCGTCACAGCTCCCGATGTTTCACCTCCTGGGAGCTTCTGCCGTCGACAAGAAGCACGTCATCTACGAAGCCGGGCACGAAGACTTTCCTCGCAAGGAATTCGTCCGCGAGATCCTCGACTGGCTGGACAAGTACCTGGGTCCGGTCCGGCGCTCCTCACAAAGCGAGGTACGCCAGTGATCGGCGAGACCGTCTCCCACTACCGCATACTAGGAAAGCTCGGCGGGGGAGGTATGGGGGTCGTTTACGAGGCCGAGGACCTCAACCTCAACCGCAAAGTGGCCCTCAAGTTCCTTCCCAATTCCTTGGAAAGCCCCGAAGTACTCGAGCGCTTCAAGAGAGAGGCGCGCGCAGCCTCGGCGCTCAATCATCCGCACATCTGCGTCGTGCACGACCTGGGCGAGCATGAGGGGAAGCCCTTCATCGCGATGGAGCGGATGAAGGGTGAGAGCCTGAAGGAGGCTCTCGCCCGGGGACCGATGCCGATCGAGCAGGTGGTGAAGCTGGGTTTGCAGATCGCGGACGGGCTCGATGCGGCGCACGGCGCGGGGATCGTGCACCGAGACCTGAAGCCGGCGAATGTGTTCGTGACGGAGCGCGAGGAGGCGAAGATCCTGGATTTTGGTCTCGCGAAACTGACGGGCTCGGAGAAGCAGCTGCTCGGCTCGGAGGTGGAGACAGCGGCCCAGGAGAAGAACCTGACGAGCCCGGGAATGACGCTCGGGACGGTGGCGTACATGTCTCCGGAGCAGGCACGAGGTCAGGAGGTGGACGCCCGGAGCGATCTCTTCTCTCTCGGGGTGATGTTGTACGAGATGTCGACGGGGCGTCTTCCGTTCGCGGGGAACACGGCGGCAGAGATCTTCAACGGGCTGTTGAGCCAGAAACCAGCGCCGGCGCCGGAGATTTCACCGAAGTTTCAGCAAATCGTTCTGAAGTGTCTCGAGAAGGATAGGGCCGCCCGTTATCCAAGCGCCTCCGAAGTTCGCGCCGACCTGGAACGTATTGGAGAGACGAAGCGAACCGCAATTCCACTCAAGAGCTTGGTCGCCGCCGTTGTGGTCGTTAGCGTTGCCGCCGGGTGGTTCTGGCATCGCGCCTCCCGGGTAAGATGGGTGCTCGAGACGGCCGCACCCGAGATCGCTCGTCTTGTCGATGCGGACGAGTACCAGAAGGCGGCGCCTTTGATGAGAGAGGCGCGCGCGGTTCTTCCGGACGATCGGACGCTCGAGAAGCTGTGGCTCCAGATGACGGGGGAAGCGTCAATCGAGTCCGAGCCTCCCGGAGCCGAGGTCTCGATCCGCCCCTATCCGGGAGACGCGGACGCCTGGGAGACTCTCGGCGAAACCCCGCTGGACAAAGTGCGCATTCTCAAAGGCGAATTCGTCTTTCGAATTGCCAAACCCGGTTTCGAACCGTCTTTCTTTATCGACGGTTGGTTCGTCTCCAGGAGGGTGAAGCTTCGGCCGGAGGGTAGCGTACCGCCCGACATGGTCGCCGTCACGGGAGGGGAAACGACTATCGGGTATTCGGGCGGATACGTCCCCAATGTCGAGCTCGAGGACTACCTCATCGATCAGCACGAGGTGACGAACGAGGATTATCAGAAGTTCGTCGACGCGGGGGGGTACGAAAAGCGCGAGTTCTGGAAGCAACCATTTCTGAGAGACGGCCGAGAGATTACATGGGAAGAGGCGATGTCGGTCTTCGTTGATGCGACGAGCCGCCGCGGTCCCGCCACATGGGAGGTGGGCGGATACCCCAAGGGCATGGGGAAGCATCCCGTCGCCGGGGTGAGCTGGTACGAGGCGGCGGCATACGCAGCGTTTGTCGGGAAGAGTCTTCCCACCGCCTACCACTGGAAAAGGGCTTCCCAGTCGGACTACCTTCCCGCACAGCTCGCTTCCGGCGGGAACTTTCGAGCCGACGAAACTCGCGAGGTCGGAAGCCCTGAGGCACTCGGCGGCTTCGGCACGTCGGACATGGCGGGAAACGTGAAAGAGTGGGTGTGGAACGAACAGCGAGACGGGAAACGGTACCTTTTGGGAGGAGGCTTCGGAGATCCCCACTACATGTTCGTATTTACAGATGCGCAGCTCCCTTGGGATCGCCGACCGAACTACGGCTTTCGGTGCGTGAAGCTCGACACGCCCCCCAACCCGGCTGCGACGGCGAAACTCGAACCGGTGTTCCGCGACTATTGGAAGGAAAAGCCGGTCTCGGACGAGGTTTTCCAGGCCTATCGCGGACTCTACCAGTACGACAAGGCGGAGCTGCGCGCGCGCGTGGAGAAGACCGAGACCACCGAGAATTGGACGTGGGAGGAAGTGAGCTTCGACGCCGCCTACGGAAATGAACGCGTGGTCGCACATCTGTTTCTCCCGACAACCGGCGCGCCGCCGTTTCAGGCCGTAGTGTTCTTTCCCAGCGCTGGCGCTCTGTTCAATGAGAGGTTCGTGCCAACCAACATTGAGAACTGGGGTGTCGACTTCTACGTGAAGAGCGGGCGCGCTTTCGTGTGGCCGATCTACAAGGGCACGTACGAGCGACGGGACGGGTTTGTCCCGTATGCGCCGGCCGGTTCCATCCGCGACCACATGATCCTGTGGTCGAAGGACTTGGGTCGCACGCTCGACTACCTCGAGACGCGAGAGGACATCGACAGTGCAAGGAGGGCGTATGTAGGCTTCAGCTTTGGCGCCTGGCGCGGGCCGATTTTTCTCGCGGTGGACGAGCGATTCCAGGCCGCGATTCTGAGTAGTGGAGGCTTCGTGCACTGGAACTTCCTCCCCGAGGCGGACATGCTGAACTTTGCACCGCGAGTCCGAACCCCTGTCTTGATGATGAACGGCCGCTACGACGAAATTTTCCCCCTCGACTCGTCACAGCTCCCGCTTTTCCACCTGCTCGGAACTCCTGCAAAGGACAAGAAGCACGTCATTTTCGACGGCGGGCACGAGGGTGGGCCGCCCGCCGAGGACATCCGCGAGAGCCTCGACTGGCTCGACAAGTACCTGGGGTCGGTTCGGCGAAACTAGATCGTGATCGGGCGCACGCTGTCTCATTACCGCATCCTGGACGAGATCGGCCGGGGAGGGATGGGTGCAGTATATCGGGCCCGTGACACGAAGCTCGACCGCGATGTTGCGATCAAGGTCCTGCCTTTCGATCTAATGGCCGACGAGATGAGGCGTCTCCGGTTCGTTCAGGAGGCGAAAGCCGCGGCGGCGATCCACAATCCACACGTTGCCACCATTCACGAGATCGACGAAGCCGACGGCGTTCACTTCCTGGTGATGGAGTTCATCTCGGGGGAGAAGCTCTCGGACGTTCTCGCGAGGGAGCGCCTTCCGGTTTCGCGAACGCTCGAGCTTGTGACGGAGCTCGCCGAGGGACTCTCGAAAGCGCACGAGAAGCGGGTGGTGCACCGCGATCTGAAGCCGGCCAACGTCATGTTGACCGAGGACGGCCACATCAAGATCATCGACTTTGGTCTCGCGAAGCTACTCGAGTCAGTGCGACCGCTGGTTTCGGGAGAGAGCGAGGCGGAGACGGGATATCGGGGGGAGACGCACCCGGGACAGATTCTCGGCACGGTCTCGTACATGTCGCCAGAGCAGGCGCGAGGGGAAGCGGTGGACCACCGCTCCGACCTCTTTAGCTTCGGGATCGTTTTCTACGAGATGCTCACGGGCTCGGTTCCGTTCAAGGGAAAGAGCGGTACGGACATCCTTAGCGCGATTCTGCGGGACCCGACGCCGCGGCTTTCGGGAGTCGAGCACGCGGAGGAGCTGCAGCATGTGATGAATCGGTGTCTCGCGAAAGACCCGGAGGAACGCTACCAGACGACGAAGGATCTTCTCGCGGATATTCGCCGCATCAAGCGGGACGCCGAGAGCGGTGTGCGGAGGGTGGTGGCGAAGCCCGCACGAGGGCGAGTCCTCTGGAGCATCGTTGCTGCTGCGCTCATCCTTGCGGCCCTCGGTGTCATGTTCTGGCCTAGCGCTCCCGGGGAGTACGCGCCCCGGGTGGGGCGGACGATCCAGGTGACGCGAGATCCGGGCCTCGAGCTCGATGCCAGCATCTCACCGGACGGAAAGCTCGTGGCCTACGCGGCCGGACCTTTGTTTGACACGAAGATTTTCGTAAAGCAAGTTGCGGGGGGTCGATCCGTGCCGCTGACCGTAGACCTCGACGGAAGGCACCGCTGGCCGCGCTGGTCTCCTGACGGTTCTCAGCTCTCGTTTCGCCGGCTCTCGTCCCAAGGATGGGAGATCTATATCGTCCCAGCGCTTGGGGGGGCTGCCCGTCGACACCCGATACCTGAGGAGACCCTAGAGCTTGCCTGGTCGCCTGATGGCCGGCGAGTCGCTTACGCCGCGTGGGAAGCGATCTACGTCGGTTCCGACGACGGGAGCGAAGCGAGAAAGCTCGTCGACGTGCGCGATGAGCCTTGGTCAATCAGCTGGTCCCCCGACGGAAAACGAATCGCGTTCACCTCGGGCAACCCGGGTTACAGGCTGAATCTCAACGTCGCTCCATCTTCCATCGTAGTAGTCGACGTCGCGACCGGCGAAACGATTCCCGTGACTGACCAGTCGCACCAGAACGTCAGTCCTATTTGGCTTCCTGACGGAAGGAGTCTTCTCTACGTCTCTGACCGCGGGGGGGTGCGAGACGTCTACCGCGTCTCCATCAGCGACTCGGGACGACCCTCCGGCGAGCCCGAGCGACTCACTACGGGGCTCGACGTGTTCACGATCTCTGCGTCCGGGGACGGCCGAACACTCGCCTATTCGATCGCTCGCCTTCGACAGAACCTGTGGTCGATGCCGGTTCCAGAAAAAGGTCCCGTCTCGGTGAAGCAAGCGATGCCGGTCACGACCGGAAACCAGGTCATCGAGGCGGTCGGAGTCTCGCCCGACGGGAAGTGGCTCGTTTACGATTTGAACTTAGGTGGGAACGTATCCCTGTACAAGCTGCGCGTCGGGAGTAGCGAGTCGGTGCAGGTCACCAGAGGACCGATGGATTTCTATCCAACCTGGTCTCCCGACGCGATCGAGATTGCGTTTCATGCGATGCGGACGGACAACCGAGACATTTTCATTGTCGGAGCCGACGGAGGACCCGTGCGTCAGCTTACGAACGATAGGGCTCAGGAGTTCTACCCGCACTGGTCTCCCGACGGAACCAAAGTAGTCTTTCACTCCACCCGGAATGATCACAGCAATGACGTGTACGTTGTTTCGAAGGAGATGGGAGAGCCCGCGGGAGAAATACCTGTCCAGCTGACATTTGGTGCCGGAGCAACGTCCCCGCGCTGGTCTCCGGACGGCCGTCATATCGCATATTTCAGCGAAGGGGTGTCGGTGATCCCGGCTGAAGGGGGGACGCCTCGTCGGATTACGAACTTCGGGAACCGACCCATGTGGTCGAAGGACAGCCGAACCATCTACTTTCGTGAGGCACCGCCGAGCGAGCGCGCGGGAATCTGGTCGGTCTCGCTGTCAGGGGGCGATCCCCAGCTGTGCGTCGTCTTCGACGACCCCACGCGGCAACCGTACTTCCCCGAATGGTCGAGCGACGGGGAGACCTTCTATTTCACCCTCACTGAGTTCGAGTCCGACGTGTGGGTGATGGAGTTCGAGGAGTCGGAGTAGAACCGCTGCATCGTTGCGGAATGACGTGAGAATCCGCAGCGAAAAACGCGCGGCGGTCGCAGCGCTTTCAATCCACGACTTACTAAGGTCTCGACCGTCCCTGTCGAAAAGCGGGTGGACCTTTTTCCGAACCCAGCAACCCAGCCTGTTTATAAAGTCTTGGAGGGGAAATGTGAAATGGATCCTGATAACCGAATCAAGCTGGAACAGTTCTCCACAGTCAAAATGAGCGCACGGCGCGAACCCGCCGCGGGAAATCCTTATCGTCGTAGTGCTCGCGGCCGTTGTCGGGAAAGTCTATTAGCCGCGCCATATCCGCGGAGACCTGGGTCGAGGACCAGTACGTGTAGTTATCCACGTAACCCGCGTCGCCGAAATCGCAGACAGCCCTGGCCCTCAAGTTGCGATACATGAGGGCAAGCTCGCCAATGGAGGGCAGGAACCAATCGGAAAAACCGTTCAAGCTGTAGCTGGCGCATAGCTCCGCGGCGGTGCCATGCGTCACACAGGCGGCGACCATGTCGAACGTATTCTTGCGGCCGTCACCGATTGCGCCGCCGCGAGCGCCTCGGATCTCCTCGCGAAAGCACCCCCATTTGGCGCCGGCACTTTGGTCATTGGGAGCCGCCTCCAGGTATCGCCATCCATCGGCTCGGTAGTTTGGATTGATGTAAAAGATGAAGCCCCCTGCCGGTCCGATGTCGCCGAGCACGTACTCTTCCCGCGAAATCCATACGGTCATCTGCCCGGCGCCGCGGTTGGCCCATAGATGATAAGGGATCAGCCGAACCGGCTTCGGCGGAGACTGTGGATCGCTCGAGCGACTCGCGCTTCCGTGGAGGGTCGTCACGCCTCCGTAAAGCTCGGCGTCGAGCCTCGGTTCGATCGCGCTCCCGTCATCGAGGCGAAGGTCCAGCACCCGCCCGCCCTCGTAGTCCGGCCACTCCGCGCAATAAACGATCGGGCCTCGCTCCACCGCCACTCTGCCGCGGGTCGCGCGCACTTCCTGCTTCGCGACCACTCTACGCACTTCGAGAGGGAGAACGATCTCGATGACATCTCCCGGAGAGAAGCGTCGAGAGACGCTCACGTACCCGCGCTCGTCGACCTGGTCCGGGAGGTCGCGACCGTTCACGGCAATCCGGGTTCTTCCGGCACGATGATCAACGTAGGCGTACAAGCCGCCCGGGACCGGTTGGTTTCTCGCCCACCCCGGAATTCGCAGCTTGAGCGTCCCGTCGACTGGACCATCGGACCCGACCCGGACCACGGACGTGCCTCCCCACGGCATGTCACTTTCGACCGTAAGATGTAAATCGTTCCCGCCGATTTTGAACACCGCTTCACTCGACGCGTACAGATTCACGTAGACCTCGCCGCCTCTTCCCTGCGCATAGACGTAACCAGGCATCGAGGCGAGAAACCTGACGAGGTTTGGTGGGCAGCAAGGCAAGGAAGCCCAGAGCCATCGGGTATCGCGGCCGTCTCCGGTACTCGCCAGGCGATTGACGTAGAAGAAGCGATCCCCTGAGACGGACACGCCGTCGATTGCGTTGTTGTACATCGAGCGCTCCATCACGTCGATGTACTGACTGTCCCCGGTCATGAGGAACATCCGGTGATTGAAGGTGGCGAACATGAGGCCCGCACAGGTCTCGGCGTAAGCGGAGATGTTGGGCAGCGAATAGGGCTCGCCAAAGCCTTCGTTTCCCGTCGAGCCGATGCCACCGGTGATGTAGAGCTTCTTGCTCACCGCATCGCGCCAGATGCGGCTTGCGGCGAGAAAATAGTCCCGAATGCCCGTGAGCGCCGCGACATCGAGTAGCGAGAGCATCAAGGTCGCGCCGTTGACGGCGTGACCCACGGCTTCGGTCTGCTCGAGCACGGGCTTGTGGGATTGATTGTGCCGGCTGCGGTTGACCGAGTTCTCGAGCCCGCGTATGTCCAGATAGTACTTGGCCAGCGCGAGGTGTTTCTTTTCCCCGGTCACCCGGTAGAGCTCGATGCAGTTGAGGGCATCTCGCTCACCTCCGGAGAAGGGAAGCGCCTCCGCGGCATGCATGTCATAGAGGGCTTCGGCGGAGCGTAGCGCGATATCGAGGAGCGTTCTGCTCCCGGTGATGGAGTGATGGGCGGCGGCGGCCTCGAACAAGTCGTTGCGTCGCTCGACCTCGTCTCGATTCTCGAGCTCGATTTTCCGGATTCGAGCATCCACTTGGGCTTGGAGCTCCGAGTCGGGATGATGGTGGAGCGAATAGATCGCCGCCTGTAAGACGTTGTTGTTCATCGGGAGGCCATGCTCGGCGAACCTTTCGATGACACAAGGGATGGTGACCGCGGCGTTGCGCTCGATCCTGGGGGCCCAGAAGCCATCCTTCATCGTCACTTCCGTGAACGGCTTGGATCGAATGGGATAGTCCAATCCGCTCGGAAGACCGCTTCCCGACAGCTGGACTTGAGCGAGAGCCGAGAACCTCACCGGTGGCACGCCCAGGGCGATGGCGCTACCGAGAATTTGGCGGCGGCTCAACTTGATGCTCGACATGGGACTCTCCGTGAAAAGCGTATTTGCCCGCTAACGATACCGCCCCACGGATGCGAACGGCTACCGCAATCCGGAAAACTTCGTGCGAATGGCTCGCGTTTGGTGAGCTAGGACAACCGCGTTCGATCCCTTACCAGGCAGAAGGACCGAAGTGAGCGAGTAACCGAAAGTTCACGCGGTGTTGATGTCCTCGTGATGTTCCGCGTCTATCGTTGCTTCAGCGCGGACCTCACCGAGAGTGGCGCCACCAGCTCTCCCGGTAGCCACTCTGCCTTTCGCCCAGACCACATGAGGCCGCGCAGGCGCGCCTGGTCGCTATCTCCGTTGTTTCTGGTTACCCGAGCGGATGCCGGGTGGGTTGAGTTCTTATCACCCTGCTAGCCGACCTCTCGCAGGGAGAACTGATCTTCTTCGGTGCTGCCTTGCATGGCGGTGATCGATGCTTCGCCGCCCGTGATCGTGCTCTGGACGGCGTCGAAGTAGCCGGTTCCGACAAAGGCCTGGTGCTTCGCCGCGCGGAACCCGTTCGCCTCGTGGGCCAGCTCACGTTGCTGCAGCTCCGAGTAGGCCAGCATGCCTCGCTCCTTGTACTCCCTGCTCAGCTCGAACATGCCCAGGTTCAAGGAGTGCCACCCGGCGAGCGTGACGAACTGAAATCTATACCCCATGGCGGCGAGCTCCTCTCGAAACCGGCCCATGGTTCGCTGATCCAGATTCGCCTGCCAGTTGAACGAAGGCGAGCAATTGTAGGCCAGTAGCTTCCCGGGAAACTTCTCGTGAATGGCCTCGGCGAATCGCCGCGCTTCGTCGAGGTTCGGTCTGGCGGTCTCGCACCACAGCAAATCGGCGTAAGGCGCGTAGGAGAGTCCGCGATCGATGGCCTGGTCGAGGCCGGCCTCCACATGGAAAAAACCCTCAGGAGAGCGGTCACCGGTGAGGAATCTGCGGTCGCGATCGTCGAAATCAGAGGTCAGCAGACCGGCGGCGTTCGCGTCGGTACGGGCGAGCAGGAGGGTCGGAACTCCCATCACATCGGCGGCGAGTCGAGCGGCCACCAGCTTGTTGATGGCTTCGAGCGTTGGGACCAACGCCTTCCCCCCCATGTGACCGCACTTCTTCGCGGAAGAGAGCTGATCTTCGAAGTGCACCGCCGCGGCGCCCGCCCGCACCATGTGTTTCATCAATTCGAAGGCATTGAGATTTCCGCCGAAACCGGCTTCGGCATCGGCGACGATGGGCGCCAACCAATCGATCGACTCGTCACCGTTGAGGGCGTGGATCTCGTCGGTACGAAGCAGGGCGTTGTTGATGCGCTCGACCATCCTGGGCACGGAATCAACGGGGTAGAGACTCTGATCCGGATACATCTCGCCGGAGGTGTTGCCATCGCCAGCGACCTGCCAGCCGGAGCAGTAGATGGCTTTCAAGCCGGCCTGAACGGCCTGGACGGCTTGATTGCCGGTCATCGCGCCCAGCGCACAGACCACTCCCTCTTCGTGTAGAAGCTTCCAGAACTTGGTAGCACCCCGGCTGGCCAGCGTGTGCTCGATCCTCACGGTGCCGCGCAGGCGGACGACTTCCTCCGCAGTGTACGGGCGCTTGATTCCATTCCACCTAGGATTGGTCTTCCAGTCTCCCTCGAGGTGTGCGATCTGTTGTTGTCTGGTCATCTCTTATCCCCCCGGAGCAAATGAGTCGCGATGTGGTCAGATGTATTCGTAAGCGGGCACCGTCAGGAAGTCGTCGAAATCCTCGTTCTTCGTCATCCGTGAAAACAGTCCAGCCGCACGATCGAAATGGCCGGAGGCGAACCGGTCCGGCCCCACCTCCCCGGCGATCACTTCGAGCTCCTCCTCGAGGAGCCTGTCGAAGAGCTCGCTCGTGACCGCACCTCCGTTCGATAACCGCGCGCCGTGGCGAATCCATTGCCAGATTTGCGCGCGGGATATCTCGGCCGTGGCGGCGTCTTCCATCAAATGGTAGAGCGGAACGCACCCGTTTCCGCCGAGCCAGGCCTCCAGGTACTGAACGCCTACCCGAATGTTCCCCCGAACGCCCTCTTCGGTAATCTGGCCATCCGGCACCGCGAGCAAGTCATCCGGGCCCACCCGGACGTCGTCGCGGGAAACGTTGAGCTGATTCGGTCCGGTCATGACTCTGTCGAAAGGCTCGACTGCCGTCGCCGCGAGGCCAGGGTGTGCGATCCAGGTGCCGTCATGACCCGCTTTCGCCTCGCGAAGCTTGTCTTCACGGACCCTCTCCAACGCCTCACGATTCTTCTCGGCGTCGTGACGAATCGGAATCTGAGCCGCCATGCCGCCCATGGCATGGGCGCCGCGTCGATGGCAGGTTTTGATCAGGAGGTCGACGTACGACTTCAGAAAGTGTCGGCTCATCGTGACTTGGGCACGATCGGGCAACAAGCACTCCGGGCGGTTCCGGAATTTCTTGATGAAGCTGAAGATGTAGTCCCAGCGGCCGCAATTGAGTCCCGCGCTGTGCTCGCGGAGCTCGTAGAGAATCTCGTCCATCTCGAAGGCCGCGAGGATGGTCTCGATCAGGACCGTGGCTTTGATGGCACCGCGGGGTATATCGAGTGCGTCCTGGGCCACGAGGAACACGTCGTTCCACAACCTGGCCTCGAGGTGGCTCTCGAGCTTGGGCAGATAGAAGTAAGGGCCCGAACCCCTGAGCCGCAGGGCTTCCACGTTGTGGAAAAAGAAGAGCGCGAAATCGAAGATCGCCCCCGAGATCGGCCTGCCGTCGACCAGGACGTGCTTTTCGGGAAGATGCCAGCCCCGGGGCCGGACGAGAAGCGTGGCCGTTCGCTCGTTCAGCGCATAACGCTTGCCGGTGTCCGGGTGCGTGTACGAGATCGTCCGTAACACGGCGTCCCGGAGGTTCATCTGCCCTCGAACGACGTTCTGCCACGTGGGCGAGCACGAGTCTTCGAAATCGGCCATGAAGGCCTTGGCGCCGGAGTTCAGGGCATTGATGATCATCTTGCGATCGACGGGGCCGGTGATCTCGAGGCGTCGGTCCTCGAGATCACTTGGGACGGGCGCGACTCGCCAGTTCGCCTCACGGATCGCCGCCATCTCCGGCAGGAAGTCAGGAAGGGATCCGTCGTCCAGCTCCTGCTGTCGCCAGCGCCGCTTCTCCAGGAGCTCGAGGCGGCGTCCGTCGAACCGGCGGTGCAGGCTCGCCGCGAAATCGAGCGCCTCTCGACTCAGTATCTCCGAGAATTCCTGCGAGCTCGGCGCGAGGATCTCGACCCCCGAGGCGAGAGTTGGCGAGTTATTTGTCGTCGTTCTCATGCCCGAATGATACAGGGGAGATGGTCCCAAGGTGACTGCATAATTTGACAAATAAAATTTTACATAGTAAAGTTCACAGCCGATGGCGGCGGGGCTCCTCCGAAAGACTCACTTTCTCGGAACCAAGATCCGCTCGCAACGCCGGCGGACTGGGCTGACACTCGAGGATCTGTCGGTACGATGCATCCAGCTCGATCCGGGCGCCGCGCCTTCCGTATCCTATTTGAGCATGATCGAAACGGGTCAGCGCGTTCCGTCCGAGAAGGTGCTGCGTTTGCTGGCGGAGGTCTTTCAGCGCGATCTGGGGTGGTTCTTGGATGAAAACCTCGAGGCCGAACCTGCCCCTCGAAACTCTTCGGCGTACGGAATCGAAGGGATGGCGCTGGAGCCCGGGTTCCTGTTCTCAAAGGATTTGCTGCAGAGCGTCATTCCAGAGCTGCTGTCTCAGACGGGTACGAGCGGCCGCCAGTTCGCCCATCTCTTGATTCGATCCCATCAAGAGCGGTATCAAAACCAGTTCCCGGATCTCGAGCGCGCCGCCGAAGACATAGGAAGGAAACGCTTCCCTTTGGAGCTCGACGATCTCTTCGGGCTCTGCCGTCAGAACGACCTGGAGATTCGCTGGTTCGAGCGCAAACCCTTTGCCGTGACTGACGATGCCGGACGACAGCTGAAGACCCTCGTTCGCTCCTTTTTCGATGCGCCGCGCACGGTCTACATCAATCGACGACTGGAAGGACAACCGGCTCGGGTGAAGTACGAGCTCGCCAGCTATCTGGGGCACAAAGTTCTCCACGGGGGAGACGGTCCGAAGATGAGACATGCCACGGGCGAGAGCTTTGTCGAGTGGCCTGTATTCGACGCAGAGCGGACCCAATGGATGGAGTCCCAGGACATCCTCTTCGCGTGGCGCGACTTCGAGTGCAGTTTTTTTGCCGGCGCGCTGCTTTGCCCGAAGCAGCCGTTTCGGCGTTTTCTCCTCCGCCATGGCTACGACGCCCTGGCGGGAGCGGAGATCGGGCTCAATCCCGCGGTCGTCATGCGCCGGATGACGAGCGTCTCACCCTATCGGGACTGGCATTACTTCGATGCCTATCCGCCGGGCTATCTGCGAGCGGTTTACCGCGGCAACGGAATCCCGTTACCCTGGGGCAACATGCGTCTCGTTACCGACCCGTGCCCCAACTGGGCGGTATTCCAGATGCTGTCGCGGGCCTCGGCGAAACCCCTGGCACAGATCTCGGTCTTGATCGATCGTGAGCGGGTCCGCCTGTATTGCTGCCTGTGTTTGAGAGCGCGGGACGCCGCGGGCAATCCCCACGTGTTGTCCGTCGGTCTGGACCTCAACCCCGCGCTGGAATCTCGCGGGGTCGACGCGCGCGACGTGGCGGGGAAGGTGGCGGAAGCCTGCCGACGTCAGGGAGGCGCAGCCCCCATCCCCGAGGACGCGGCCGGCGAGCTCTCCGCCGTGTCGAGAATCCTCAACGTTCGATGGATTGCCGACGCCATGAACCGACCGGCCAGCATGATCTGTCCCCGCAGCACCGCGTGCCCCAGACCCAAACCTTGCCGTCACCGTCCGCAGAGACGTCCATTACAATGGTCCGACGAAATCCGGAAAGAGATTCTCAGTCTGGCCCGTTGAGGATCGTTGAACGGACGAACCGGAGGAGAACCCATGAAGCTCGTTGCTCTCTTTCTTTGTCTCGCTTCCACCGCCGCTGAAGCGCAGCTCCTGTCAGCCAAGGGCTCCGCCGTTGCCATGGGGCACCATCACCTTTACGTGAGCGACGTCGAGGCGTCGAAGCACTTCTGGACGCTTCTCGGCGCCGTTCCCGTCGCCTTTCCCGACCGAGAGGTGATGAAGCTTCCCGACCTAGTGATCTTCTTCACGCCGGAGAAGCCCGCCGGCGGCACCAAAGGAACGACGGTGAACCACATCGGCGTCCAGATGCCCGACGTCGCATCGGTCGTCGAGAAGCTTCGCGCCTCGGGCGTTCCCATCGTGACACGTGAAGAAGTGGAGGGCGCCACTAAAGACGTCCACTACCTCGAGAACCAAGACACCCATATCGCATTCGTCATGGCGCCCGACGGAACCAAAGTCGAGCTTTTCGAGAACAAGAAGCTCTCGCACAGCATCGCCAACCATCACATCCATTTCGCCGCCCCCGATGTCGACGCCATGAAAACATGGTACGTCGACATGCTCGGCGCGGAGCCGGGGCAGCGGGGCGGCATGGAAGCCGCACAGCTTCCCGGTGTGAACCTGACCTTTTCTCCCGCCGCCTCCCCGGTCACCGGAACCAGAGGCCGCGCCCTCGACCACATCGGGTTCGAGGTCGAGAATTTGAAGGCCCTCTGCGAGAAGCTCGAATCGAAAGGGGTGAAGTTCGACCGGCCCTACACCGAGCGGCCCGAGCTCGGCATCTCGCTCGCCTTCTTCACCGATCCATGGGGCACGTACATCGAGCTGACCGAAGGGCTGGATCGGTTCTAGGCCCGCGCACCCTTGGGCTACTCGCTTCGCAAAACGATGACGGGGTCCACCGAAGCTGCGCGCCGGGCGGGCACATAACTCGCTGCCATCGTGGACGCCAGGAGGACCCCGAACACGACGACGATGGTGAGTGGCTCGATCGGCGGTGAGTAGACGAGCACGCGCTCGAGAACCCGCGTCAACAGCAGGACGCCGGGTGTCCCCAGCAGAAGCCCCACGCCCGAGAGAATCGCTCCCTGGCGGGTAACCATGCCGAGTATGCGCGAGGGGGCCGCACCGAGAGCCATGCGAACGCCGAGCTCCTGCGAGCGCTGGCTCACGTTGTAGGCGAGGACCCCATAGGTGCCGAGTGCGGCCAGCATCAGTGCCAGCACGGCGAAGCCCGAGAGGATGGCGTTGAACACGTTCACTCCCACGAAGAACTGATCGACGAACTCCTGCATCGTCTCGATCTGGCCGATCGCGAGCATCGGGTCGACGGCTGAGAGCTCGTTCCGAAGCGTCCCGGCGAGCGTATGCGGATCGATCCGGCATCGAACCAAAAGGAAGGGTGCGGGCACCGGCGCCTGGGCGAGAGGCAGGTAGATCGCACCCTGGAAGCTCGCGCTTTGCTGGAACATCGACTGCCGGATGTCCTCGACCACTCCCACGATTTCGCGTGAGGTTTCCTGGATGGTGATGCGGTTTCCGATGGGGCTCGCGCCCGACCAGTGCCTCTCGGCGATCGACTGGCTCACAACCGCCACCGGCGCCGATTCGAGCCGGTCCCGGGTCTCGAAGAAACGTCCCCCGAGCAGGGTGAAGCGTAGCGTCTCGAGATACTCGGGACCGGTCGAGAGAACGACCGCTCGTGGATTGGGCTCGCCTGGACCGAGTGGCTGGTCGTCGACGATGAAGGACGTCGTGGTGACATAGAAGTTCTGGGGCAGCGAGCTCGCTGCCACGACGCTTACGGTGCCAGCGACGCTCGCGGCGCGTTCGACCAGCCGCTCGGTCAGCGCGACTCGATCTCGATCCTCCCCCTCGGGGAGAGAAGTGGCCACCGCGAGAAGATCGTCTGCTTCGAAACCAGGATCACTATGGCGCAGCTCGACGAATGCCTGGACGAGCACGCTCCCTCCTCCCAGGAGCACGACCGATAGAGCGATCTCGGCGATCACGAGAGCGCGGCTCAAAAAGCGCCGGCTCGCGCCGCCGCTTCCGCGGCCGCCTTCCCGCAGCACCTGGGACAAGTTGAGCTTGAAGCTCATGATGGCAGGGGAGAGCCCGAAGAGCACCCCGGAGAGCGCCGCGAGGCCGAGCGTCACGGCGACGACGGTCAAATCCAAGGTAGGCGTCCAGTGCTTCGCCACGACGTTCGCAAAGGCGGCTGCGCAGAGTCGAAGGCCAATGGCGCCCAGCACCAGCCCGAGCGCACCGCCCGCGGCAGCGATCACGACGCTCTCGGTCAGAAGTTGCCGCACGATACGAAGACGTCCCGCCCCGAGAGCCGATCGGAGCGCGATCTCTCGCCGGCGGCCTTGCTGGCGCGAAAGGAGTAGATTCGCGATGTTGACGCAGGCGATGAGGAGCACGAAAACGACCGCGCCCTGCAAAAGGGCGAAGAACATCCGCCCGCGCTCATCGGGTATCTCGTAGCGCAAGTTCAGCGTGTCGACGACGAAACCGCGGTTCGACTCGGGGAACTCCTGGACCAGCTCCTCGTGGACCGCGGCCATGTCCGCCTTCGCTTGTTCCATGGTGACGCCCGGACGGAGCCTTCCGACGACGATCGTGTCGCGTCGGTCGCGGGAAAGAGTCCCTTCGGACAAAGGCAGGGGAGTCCAGAGCCGGACCCGAGGGTCGAAGAACTCGAAATCGTCGGGAAGAATCCCGACGATGGTGAAGGGCTTGCGATTCAATACGAGTGTGCCACCGAGCGGGTCCTCGGAGGGCGCGAAGCGCTCCTCGAAGAAGCGATAGCTCAAAACGACGACCCGACTCTCCTCATCGTAGCCGTCCTGTTTTTCGATCAAACGTCCTCGCAGCGGGGTCGCGCCCAGAAGCTCGTAGAAGCCGGGCGAGACCTGCGCCGCGAGCACCGGCTCGGGACGCTCACCCGCTCCGAGGCTCATCGGTTGGGCTCGAAATCCCGCGAGGTCGATGAAAGAGCGGTTTCGCTCCCGCCAGTCGACGAGATTCGCCGTGGAGGCGGTGAGGGTCCTCGGTGAGTTCTCCTCCCGCTCGCCCAAGACCACGATTCGCTCGGCTTCGGGATAGGGCAGGGGACGAAACAAGAAGGCGTTCACCAGGCCGAAGACGGTGGTGTTCCCGGCGATGGCGATGGCGAGCGACAGGACCGCGAGGGCGGTGATGAGAAAGCCCTTTCGCAGATCGCGCAGGGCGAAGCGGACGTCTTGTAAGAGTCGCGTCATGACATCACGTCCTTTCTGAGAGCCATTTATCGATCACGGCCGGGAGCTCGCGCTCCATGAAACCGTAGAAATCGCGCATGCGCTCGAGCCGATCGCGGACGTGCGGCGGCGAATCCGCGAGAGCTGCCAGGCCGGACTCGGCAATCTGCTTGAGCTCGGTGATCTGGGCCAGCTTCGCCGAAAGGTCGTTTTTCCAGGCCGCGGGTCGGATGCGATAGAACGCTCTGCGCTCGCCGGAAACGCCGATGCGCTCGACGAGCCCCGATGCGGTCAGGAGCCGGAGGTGGATGCTGACGGATGCTTTGCTCTGTCCCGTGGCCTGGACGAGCTCGTCGGCCGATTGGTGCGGGGGATCGCAGACGAGGAGCCACCCGACGGTGCGCCCCGCGCCCCTTTGGTGACCGATGCGCGAGAAGAATTCGCCCACGCGCTCCACGAAGGCCTCTTTTTCGTCAGTTTGGGTCATGGCAGCTAGTTCCGAATAGGTAATTTAGTCAAAACTAGATGAAATGGTCAACTCATTAGGCCGGTGAAATGACCATCAGCTTGCCGAGCGGCGGCCAAAACGTCTGCCGCGAGATCGGCGCGAAGCGCCCCAAAGGCCCAGCCGTGGTGGCTCGATCGATTGCGGGTCCCGCCACGGCATTGAGTACTAACAGGCTGATGAAA
>DATIBD010000104.1:0-44947 GCA_035457705.1 Vicinamibacteria bacterium | reverse complement strand
GCACTTGTTCATGAACACCACGATGTACGGCACATTCACCTGACGCGCCAGCAGCACGTGCTCCCGCGTCTGCGGCATCGGACCGTCCGCCGCGCTCACCACCAGGATCGCCCCGTCCATCTGCGCCGCACCGGTGATCATGTTCTTCACATAGTCCGCGTGTCCCGGACAGTCCACGTGCGCGTAATGCCGCTTCTCCGTCTGGTACTCCACGTGCGCCGTCGCTATCGTGATCCCCCGCGCCTTCTCCTCCGGCGCCTTGTCGATCTGATCGAACGGCACGAACTCCGCCAAACCCTTCTTCGACAACACCTCCGTGATCGCCGCCGTCAACGTCGTCTTCCCATGATCCACGTGCCCGATCGTCCCCACGTTCACGTGCGGCTTCGTCCGTTCAAACTTCTGCTTCGACATCCTGTCCTCCAGGCCTACGCAATGCCCCGGACCCTGGACACGAGCTGACTCTCCAGGCTCTCCGGCAGCGGTTCGTAACGCGAAAATTGCATGGTGAACACGCCGCGGCCCGCCGCAACCGCGCCGTGCTCTCCTTCCGAGTCAATGGGGTGGAGCCCACGACCGGGATTGAACCGGTGACCCCTTCCTTACCAAGGAAGTGCTCTACCACTGAGCCACGTGGGCTATTCCAACTCACGGACGCCAAACGATCAGTGTGCAGTCAGTGGAGCGGGAGACGGGACTCGGACCCGCGACCCTCAGCTTGGAAGGCTGATGCTCTACCAACTGAGCTACTCCCGCATAACTCCTAACATCAAGGCAAACTGGTGGAGCGGGGAGGATTCGAACCTCCGAAGGCGCAAGGCCGGCAGGTTTACAGCCTGCTGCGTTTGACCGCTTCGCTACCACTCCCTCACTCGACACAGGACACCACGCGTCCAAGGCACGATTGGCTTCGTCCCTTGGAGAAGCGTATCGATCGAGGTCGGGGGTAGCCACGCTTTATGATTCCATCGTGGGGCTGGCGAAGGGATTTGAACCCCCGACCGGCTGATTACAAATCAGCTGCTCTACCAACTGAGCTACGCCAGCTTGCAAACTCGCGATTCTAGCAGACGCAAACCGCAGCATGCAAGGCAAAAATGGCACTCCTGCCTCGACCTGCTCTGGAAGGCCCTATCTCCCGAGAAAGCCTCAGTATAGCGCTGTCGCCGCCGCGCGCCAAGGGGCACTTCGGTCTCATTTCCTCGAAATTCGCTGACGAATAACTTCATAGAGCACGATCCCCGCGGCCACGGACAAGTTGAGAGACTCCACCTTGCCACGCTGGGGCAGAGAAACCAGGGCATCACAGCTCGCGGCCACGCGAGGCCTCAGGCCCTTTCCTTCCGATCCAACGACGATAGCAACGGGGCTGGTGAAATCGAAGTCGTACCACGCCGTAGGAGCGCTAGCCTCAAGGCCCACGATCCACAGGCCGGCCTCCTTGAGGCGTCTCAGGCTTTCGGCGAGGTTGCCGACTCGGGCGACGGCGACGTGATGGAGAGCCCCGGCGGATGCCGCGAACGCGGCTTCCGAGAACGGCGCCGTGCGCCGTGCCGGAACCACGATCCCATGGACGCCCGCTCCCTCCGCGGCACGAACCACCGCCCCGAGGTTTCGCGGATCTTCGACTTGGTCGAGGACGAGCAGCAAAGCCGGAGACGGAAGGTGGGCAAGCAGGGTTTCGAGGTCGAGCCAACCCATGTCGGTGAGCTCGGCCACGACGCCCTGGTGGTGACCACCATGCCGACGCAGCCGTTCTCGCGGCTCGCGGTACACGGGAACACCGCGCTCTCGAGCGAGCGAAGCGATACGAGCGAGGCGCTCATCGAGCCGACCTTCGACGAGGACGACTTTCCTCACTCGGGCGGGGTCGCCGGTGAGGGCCTCCCGAACGGCGTGGATACCCTGAATCGTCCGCACCGACTCAGACCGTTCGTTCGAGGCGTACGAGGGTCGCTACAGCGTGGACGGCAACCCCTTCACCCCGGCCGATGAATCCCATTCCGTCGGTCGTCTTCGCTTTGAGACCCACGGCGCTCTCGGGAATCCCCACGAGCCGGGCCACCGCCTGTCGGATCGGGGCGATGTGCTCGGAAAGCCTCGGTTCCTGAGCGATGATGACGGCGTCGACCGACGAGACTTCGTAACCCGTTTGCTTCGCTATCTCGAGGGCGCGCCTCAGGAACACCGAGCTCTGGACGCCCCGCCACCGAGGGTCCTCGGACGGAAATAAGGCGCCGATGTCGGGCGCGGCGACAGCGCCCAAAATGGCATCGGTCAAGGCGTGCAGGAGCACGTCGCCATCGGAGTGGCCTTCGAGTCCTCTGTTGTGCTCGAGGCGATGACCGCCCAGTATCAAGTCCCGCCCCTCGGCGAGACGATGGGCGTCGAACCCGATACCCATACGCATGTCACCGGCTCGCATTCTGTTCGAGGTAATACTCCATCCTCTCCACGTCGTGAAGGCTCGTTACCTTCAGGTTTTGCTCTTCCCCCGGCACGATGACGATGGGAGCGGGCAGGCGCTCGACGAGGGACGCTTCGTCCGTACCCACGAAGCCGTCCCGCCGCGCGGCATCGAATGCGCGCCGAAGCAGACCGAGACCGAAGCACTGAGGCGTCTGCGCGCGCCAATAGCGCTTCCGGTCGGCCGTGCGCTGTACGAAGCCGTCCTCGGAGACCTCCTTCAAGGTCTCGACGACCGGGACCGCGGCGATCGCTCCTCCGTGCCTCGAGGCAGCCTCGACGACAGACTCGATCAGCTGCGGACTCACCAGCGGACGGGCACCGTCGTGGACGGCAACGAGTCGTGATTCGGCCTCTCCAAGCCTGGAAACGCCGGCCCAAACCGACTCCTGCCTGGTGTCGCCCCCGGCAACGACTTCCACCGCCGCTCCCTCGATGTGAGGCGCGATGGTCCGCCGCGCCTCCTCGAAGCCCGCGTGCGGAAGCACCAGCACCGTGCGCTCGATCGTTCGGCACCGGCCGAAGGTTGCCAAGGAATAGGCCAGCAGGGGTCTTCCCAAGACGGAATGAAACTGCTTGGGTACGGGACCTCCGAAACGGCTCCCCCGCCCCCCCGCGACGACGACGGCGACGGCCGAGCTCACGACCGGGCAGCCTCGAGATTCCTGCTCACGACCGCCCTGACGCGTTCGGCAAGAACGTCGGCCTGTCCTTCGTCGAGATTGTCGAGCGGTATCGGCCGATCGATCGTGAGCCCGATCCGGCGCGGATGCACCGTCACTTCGCTGCGCTTCATGACGAGATAGCTATCGGCAATGGTAATCGGCACGACCGGGATTCCCGCCCGCAGTGCGAGACGAAAGCTGCCTTTCTTGAAGGGTCGCAGGACCCCGTCGAAGCTGCGCGTCCCTTCGGGAAATACGACAACGGACGTCCCACCCCGGATTCTCCTCGCGGCGTGCTCCAGGCTTGCGCGGGCCTTCTTGGCGTTCTCGCGCTCGACGCCGATGTGTCCACTGATGAAGAGGTGCCAGCCGAGAAAGGGCATCCGATTCAACGATTTCTTGTAGAGGATACGAAAGGAAATTGGCAAATGCGCGAACACGATGGGCGTGTCGAACAGGCTCTGGTGATTCGAGGCGAACAGATAAGTCGTGCCCGGCCGAAGGTTTTCCAGGCCCTTCACCTCCACCCTCACCCCGCAGGTCTCCAGGATGAGGCGGGCCCAGATACTGGCGACGCGGTGCGACGGATCCCCGGAGCGAAACACGAGGGCCAGCGCGAAGGACAGGGCGCCGCAGACGATCGTATAGACGGTCACGAGCGGTATGAACCAGAAAAGCGTTCGAAGCTTGGCCCAGTCGATGACAGCACCCTAGCCCTGGCCCCGGCAAGAGAACCGGGTGACGCGGACAGAATACTAGCGTGCGGCGACGGTTGCCGGCGAATCGAGCGTTTTCCCGAAGATCATCTTGCCCGCCGTGGTCTGCAACACGCTCGTGACGGTGATATCGACGTTTTTCCCCAGGAGCTTTCGAGCGTTGTCCACAACGACCATCGTGCCGTCGTCCAGATAGGCGACGCCCTGGTTGTATTCCTTGCCCTCCTTCAGGATGAACACCCGCATGAACTCTCCCGGAAGGACGACCGGCTTGAGCGCATTCGCCAGCTCGTTGATGTTCAACACCTGAACGCCCCGGACCTGTGCGACCTTGTTCAAGTTGAAATCGTTGGTCACGATCTTCGCGCCCAGCTCCTTCGCAATTTCGATGATCTTGAGATCGACCTCCTTGACGTCAGGGTAGTCGAGCTCCGAGATATCGACTTCGATGCCGCTCATCTTTCGTACTTTCTGCAGGATGTCCAGCCCACGGCGGCCTCGATTGCGTTTGAGCGAATCGGCCGAGTCCGCGACCTGCTGCAGCTCTTTCAGGACGAACTGAGGAATGACCAGCTTTCCGTCGATGAATCCGGTCTCGCAGATGTCGGCGATGCGGCCGTCGATGATGACGCTCGTATCCAGAACCTTGAGATTCTTCGAGGTGGTCGTTCCCCGGAAATAGGCGATCACCGCGAGGGGATCGAACCACTCACCGCGGGTCCAGCCGAGAACGAGCCCCAAATAGATAAAGACCAGCAACACGAAAGCCAGCCAGAACGCCTGGCTTCCGGGGCTCATCGGGATCTTGGCGAGTGGGATGCTGACGAGGAGGGCGAAGACGACGCCGAGGGCGGCACCGAGAGTCGCCCCGGCAACTTGCTTCGGAGTCACTCCGCGAATGCGGGTCTCGAGCAGGATCGCTGCTGCGCCAGCAACGAGACCGAGGGCAAGGTTTGCGGGAAGACCGAACGGGAGGGGATTGAACGCCGCTCCCGCCGCAACGAGCCCGACGAGCAGAAGTCCGCGAATCGACAACAACCACATGATCGTCACTTTCGGTACACGAATGGTCCTAGAAAACGTTCCCCATGAGCGAAGATACGTCGGCAACGCCGATCAGCTCGAGCGCTGCCGGCGCCTCGGACAAGGGCAGATTGGCGTTCGGCACATACGTCTTGCGGAAACCCATCCGCGCGATCTCCCTCACCCGAACTGCGAATTGCTGGGCGGCACGCACTTCGCCCGACAATCCCACCTCCCCGATAAAGGCCGTGCCCGTCGGAATGGCTTGGCCCCGAAGGCTCGAGGCCACCGAGGCTACCAGGCCGAGATCGGCGACCGGCTCGGTTACCGAGAGTCCTCCCGCCACGTTGACATAGACGTCGTGGGTGGAAAAGGGCATGCCCACGTGCTTTTCGAGCACGGCGATGAGGAGAGAGACCCGGTTCACCTCGAAGCCAACCGCCACGCGGCGCGGGTATCCGAGCCCGGTCTGGGCCACGAGGCTCTGAATCTCTAGAAGGAGTGGTCTCGTCCCCTCTAGGGAGCACACGACGGCGGAGCCCGGCGAGCTGTAGTCCCGTTCCGACAGGAAGAGCGCGGACGGGTTTTCCACAGGCACGAGCCCCGCTTCCGTCATCTCGAAAACGCCGAGCTCGCCCGCAGCGCCGAACCGATTCTTGACCGCCCGAACGATGCGATGCGTCTGGTGTTGTTCGCCCTCGAAATACAGGACCGTGTCGACCATGTGCTCGAGCGCCTTCGGGCCGGCGAGGTTCCCCTCCTTGTTGACGTGGCCGATCAGGAACACCGGAGTGGAGGAGGATTTCGCGTAGTAGAGCAGCTCTGCCGTGACTTCCCGCACCTGGCTGATGCTCCCCGGTGTCGAGGAGAACTTCGGTGAATAGACGGTCTGCACCGAATCCAGGATCACGAGCGAAGGTCGTAGCCGTGAAAGCTCGCCCAGGATTCGCTCGAGCCCGGTCTCGGCGAAGAGGAGAAGGCTCTCGGCGTCGACTCCCAGCCGTTCGCCGCGGAGCTTGATTTGTCGCTCCGACTCCTCGCCACTCACATAGACGACGCGGCTGCCATCGCGGGCGCGCGCGGCGGCCACCTGGAGCAACAGCGTCGACTTCCCGATTCCTGGCGCGCCGCCGAGCAGCACGAGGGAGCCTTCGACAATCCCGCCCCCGAGGACGCGATCGAACTCCTCGAGGCCACTTCCGATGCGGACGTCCGCATCGGTAACGACCTCGGCGTAGGTCACCGCCCTTCCCGACCGACCAACCCCGCTCGGACCGGGAGCGGAGTCGCCGGCCGCAGGGATCTCCTCGACGAAGCTGTTCCAGGCCTCGCAGTCCGGGCACCGGCCAAGCCATTTGGTTGCGGTCATTCCGCATTGCTGGCAGACGAATGCGGTCTTCAGCTTCGCCATCAAAGCGATGAGGCCCGTAGTGGCACGACGAAATCGATTAAGAACAGGCTAACGCCCGAATTATAACACCTTCGCTCGATTTTCTCGCCCCGACCGTTTCTCGTTTTGGTGCTCAATGCCGTGGCGGGACCCGTGATCGACCGGCCGCCACGGCTCGGCCTTTGCGGCGCTTATTCGCACTTCGTGCTCACATCTCATAACCACGAAGTAGCCCGATGCGGGCGATTCGCGCTAACGTCGCGGCAGACGTTTTGGCCACCGCTCGGCAGGCTGGGTCGCACTTTTTCGTCAGCCTGTCACAGCGCGTCGTCATGACGCCATTCGAGGTTCTCGAACCGGGTATATTCCTTGATGAAGGCCATCTTCACGGTACCCGTCGGTCCGTTTCGCTGTTTTCCGATGATGAGCTCCGATATTCCCCGGTTGTCCGGGGTCTGGTTGTACTCTTCCTCGCGGTAGATGAAGACGACTACGTCGGCGTCCTGCTCCAGGGCACCGGACTCGCGCAGGTCGGAGAGCTGAGGACGATGATCGCCGCGGCTTTCTGGAGCGCGGGAAAGCTGCGAGAGCGCCACGACCGGAATATCGAGCTCCTTGGCGAGCGCTTTGAGCGAGCGGCTGATGTTCGCGATCTCCTGGGTTCGGTTCTCGAATCGACCTCGACCCTGCATCAACTGGAGGTAGTCGACGATGAGGAGATCGAGCCCCTGCTCAAGCTTGAGCCGCCGGGCCTTGGCCCGCATTTCCATGATTGAGATCGAGGGCGTGTCGTCGATGAAGATCTTCCCCTGCGACAAGTCCGATACCGCCTGCACGAGCTTGGTCCAGTCCTTCTCCGAAAGAAAGCCGGAGCGGAGCTTGTGCATGTTGACGCGGGCTTCTCCGCATAGCATGCGAAGCACGAGCTGCTCCTTGGACATCTCCAGGCTGAAAACACCCACTACGCCGTCGGTCTTGAGGCCCACGTGCTGGGCGATATTCATGCAGAAGCTGGTCTTACCCATCGCCGGGCGGGCGGCCACGATGATGAGATCCGAGGGTTGAAGCCCAGAGGTCATCTCGTCGAACTCCACGAAGCCCGTGGGAACGCCGGTTACCAGCTCTCGATTCTCCGACAGGGCGTCGATGGTCTTGAAGCTGCCCTTGACGATTTCCGATACCGGCTCGAAGCCGCTTCGAATCGCGCCTTCGGAAATTTCGAAAATCGACTTCTCTGCTTCGTCGAGCACGACCTGGGACTCGTCGGCATTGTCGAAGCAGGCCTGGGAGATCCGGTTCGCCGCCGAGATCAAGCTTCTCAGCACCGACTTGTCCTTCACGATGCGGGAGTAGTAGGAAACGTTGGTCGCTCGGGGAACCCCCTCCAAAAGCGAGCCCAGATAGGCGACCCCGCCGACCGAGTCGAGCTCTCCCGCGCGGGACATTTCCTCTTTGAGCGTTACCAGATCGATGGCATGGCCGCGCTCCGACAGAACCGCCATCCTGGCAAACACCTTGCGGTGAGCATCGCGGTAGAAATCCCGCGGAGTGAGAATCTCGGCGGCGTGATGAAACGTCTCGTTCTCGATCAGAATTGCGCCGAGGACGGTACGTTCCGCCTCCAGATTATGAGGAAGCGTCCTCTCGAGTACGGCGTTGTCCTGCGCCAAAGCGTTTTCTCTCGGCCGTTCGTTATCAGCCGGCGCTCTTACTCCTCTTCCTTCTCGACCAGGACCGGGATCGAAACCTCGACTTGAGGATGGAGCTTCACGACCACCGAGAACTCTCCCAGGGTCTTGAACGGCTCATCGAGATGAATCTTCCGCTTCTCGATCTTGAAACCTTTGGCGGCGACGGCGTCGGCGACGTCGGTAACCGAGACCGAACCGTAGAGCTCCTGCCCTTCGCCGTGCACTTTGCGCCGGAACGACAGCCGCAGACCGGTCAGAGAGCTCGCAAGGTTCTCCGCGTCTTCTCTCTCCTTCGCAAGCCGGGTCTCGTAGACCTTTTTTTCCTTCTCGATGAGACGCAGGTTATCGTCCGTCACCTCGACGGCCAGGCGCCGGGGAAGCAGGTAGTTCCTCGCGTAGCCCCGCGCCACGTTGATGATCTCGCCCCGCTTCCCGAGATTCTCCACTTCTTCACGCAGAATCAGCCGCATCGTCTCCTCCGCCCCAGGTTCGGAATCAGGAGTAGGGTATGAGCGCCATGAAACGGGCCCGTTTGATCGCGATCTTTAGCATGCGTTGCGATCGAGCTCCCGCCCGGGAAATCCGTCGTGGAAGAATCTTGGCTCTCTCAGGGATGAAGTTCTGGAGCAGCTTGACGTCCTTCCAGTCGATGTAATCGATCTTGTCGAGAAGTGGGTTGACCTTGGCCCGGCGGTAGAAGAAGCGTCGCTTGCCGCCGGTTGGTCCAACCGATGGCTTCCGCGCCGCCGTGCCAGTTTTCTTTTGCATGACTCAAATCTCCTTAGCGGACTCGTCGGACATCGATTCGTCTTTCGGGCTACCCTCAGGGGAAGCCTCCACGGCCTGGGCGTCCCGGGACCGCCGGATCCGGCGGTCCCGGCGGGCGGCCTCCTTCTCGGTTCGCCGCGATTTGCGCCGTTCCTGCTTCACGTGCTCTTCGTCCACGCGCACCGTCAAGAATCGCAACACCCCGTCGGTGACCCGCAAACGTCGCTCGATCTCGGAGATCGCCGCGGGCGGGGCCTTCAAGTAGCTCAGAATGTAATTGCCCTCCCAATGACCCTTGATACGGTACGCGAGTCGCCGCTTTCCCCAGGGCTCGGTGCTGTCGATCTCGACACCCTGCCTGGAGATCAGCTCCTCGATCTTCCCGACCAGTGCCGTCGATCCATCCTCGTCCAGCGTGGGATCGAGAATGTACATCATCTCGTACGTGCGCAAGTCTGCCTCCTGCTATGGCCTCGGCAGGGCCCTATCATGGCTCCGGCCCGCCCGCACCGGACGGTGAGTCCACCGCCGCGTTGAAGAGAGACTGGGCTTTGGCCATTCCCTCGGTCAGGACCGTCCTCGTGGCCGCCACGACACGATCCAGGACATGGTTCACGGTCTTCGTCTCGTCGTCGCTGAACCGGGATAGCACGAAGTCCTCGAGTCTCTCGAGGGTCGCTTCCGGGTGAATCCCGATACGCATCCTAGGGAAATCCTCCCCGCGAAGTGCGTCGATTATCGATTGGAGCCCACGGTGTCCTCCGGAACTGCCGCCCGGCCGCAGTCGCAACCGCCCCAGCGGCAGCGCCACGTCGTCCACGTAGACGAGGACCGCCGAACGATCGATCGCGAGGCTATCGACCCACGCCCTGACGGATCCTCCGCTCAAGTTCATGTAAGTCAGCGGCTTCAGCAGCGTCAATGGGCAGCCTTCTAACACGATCTCGGCAGACACGCCCGTCGAAGTCGCCCGCTTCCAGCGGCCGCCGGCCGCGCGCAGTAGTCGATCGACGGCCTCGAATCCCACGTTGTGCCGCGTACCTTCGTAGCGACTCCCAGGATTGCCGAGACCGACGAGGAGTCGAAGCGCGGATGAGGCATCAATCCTTGTCGCTTTCGCCCTCCGCAGGAGCTCCTGGTCTCGCCTCGGCGCCCTCGCCCTCGGCGGGAGCTTCGGCCAGGGCTTCTTCCGGCGGCTTCTCTTCGATTTCCACCTTGGGCGCAATGACGTGGGCGATTACCACGTTCGCTTCGGAGACGAGCTTGACGCCATCCGGGAGACTCAGATCGGTCGCCCTCAGGTAATCCCCCATATCGAGCGCGGACACATCCGCGACGATCGTCTCCGGTATGTCTTTCGGGAGGCACGAGACTTCCACCGTGCGGGTGATGAAATCGAGCATGCCGCCCGCTTGCTTGACCCCGATCGCGACTCCCGTGAGCTCGATGGCCACGTCCAGAGTCAGCTCCTTGTCCATGGCCACGCGGATCAGATCGGCGTGCAGCAGATGATGCTGCACGGGCTCGATCTGATAGTCGGTGATCATTACGTTCTCTTTGCCTTTGCTTCCTTTGACGGCCAGCTCGAAAATCGTATTGATGCCGCCGTGAGATCGGATGATGCCGGTCAATGCCCGTGGATCGAGCGTCAGGGGCACGCTCTCCTTGCCTCCCCCGTAGAGGACGGCCGGGACCTTGCCCTCCGCGCGAAGGCGGCGGCTCGGCCCTTTGCCGAACGCCGATCGCGGCTCTGCCTCCATCGTCAACGATGCCATGGACTCGGTTCCTTTCTCCTCGAGAGAAACAGCCGACAATTATACAACAGGAGAATCGAGTTCGGTATAGCTGGGCAGGGTGGTTACAAACTCAGCCCACCTGCGCGAGCGGAGCGAGCCCGGCGCAATCGTCCGCATCGGACTCCTTCGTGGGTATCAGATGTGAACACGTAGTGCGAATAATTGCCGCGCCGCAAGCAGCCCGAGCCGCGGCGGCCGAACGAGCACGGGTCCCGCCACGGCATCGAGCACACTAGGCTAGACGAAGAGCTTGCTCACGGACGTCTCGTCGTGAACGCTCAGGATCGCCTCTCCAAGAAGTCGGGCCACGGAGAGAACTTCGATCTTCTCGCACGCCCGGGCGTTCGGCCGCAGCGGTATCGTGTTGGAAACGATGAGTTTCTCGATGGAGGAGTCCTCGATGCGCTCCACGGCGGGGCCGGATAATACCGGGTGGGTGCAGCAGGCCAAAACCCGGTCGGCACCTGCCTCGCCCAGGGCTTCGACGGCCTTCACCAGAGTTCCGGCCGAGTCCACGATGTCGTCTACGATCAGGGCGGTCTTCCCGGCGACATCGCCGATCACATGGATGGTCTCCACCTCGTTGTTTCCGCCGCGGCGTTTGTCCATGACCGCGAGGGCCACGCGGAGCCGCTTCGCGTAAGCTCGAGCCCGCTCCACACCTCCGGCATCGGGCGAAACGATGACGAGTCTCTGGAGACCGAGAGAAGTAACCCTTTCGAGCATTACGGGTGCCGAAAACAGGTGGTCGACAGGAATGTTGAAGAAGCCCTGGATCTGACCGGCGTGGAGATCCATCGTGATGACTCGAGAGGTGCCCGCGGTCGAGATCAGATCGGCGACGAGCTTCGCGGAGATGGGGACCCGCGGCCGCTCCTTCCGGTCCTGGCGGGCGTAACCATAGTAAGGGAGGACCGCGGTGATCCGGCTCGCGGAAGCCCGTTTGAAAGCGTCGATCATGACGAGCAGCTCCATGAGATGCTCGTTTACCGGCGGGCCCGTGGGCTGAACGACGAAGACGTCTGCGCCCCGCACGTTCTCCGTGATCTGGAAGGAGACCTCGCTGTCCGCGAACCTCGTGAGCTCAGCCCCTCTCAGCTCGACGCCGAGGCTATCAGCGATTTCCTGGACAAGCTTCGGGTTGCAAGTTCCGCCGAACAGCTTGAGCGGTCGTTTCATGTCTTCGATATTCTAAGTGATTGGGGACGCGGGTTGGCTGGGGCGGAAGGATTCGAACCTTCGAATACCGGATCCAAAGTCCGGCGCCTTACCGCTTGGCCACGCCCCATCCCTGCCGTTTATGTCGGCTCTGCCGACCATGTTATCAAACGTTCATCACCCGTTAGGCTTCGCTCACTCCACTCGGCCGGGTGGGGCTCGGGGCGCTCGGAGAAGAGCGGACGGCGATTCTCTCTCCGGGAAGCGCACGGGGCTCGAGCCGTTCGGCCTGATCGACTTCGACGCGGTAGCGGTTCAATATGTGGTCTTCCATCTTTCGACGGGTGTCGCTGTTCAACGGGTGAGCGATATCCCGGAAGGTTCCGTCCTTCCGCTTCTTGCTCGGCATCGAGACGAACAATCCTTTGGGCCCGTGGATGATCTTGATGTCGCTAATGACGAAGCAGTCATCGAGGATGATCGAGACGAACGCCTTCAGCTTCTCGTCGTCAACGGGGAAAATCCGGACCTCGGTGATTTCCATCGAAGATCTCCTTCCGAGTCGGCCGGCCAACGCGTGCTGACCGAGTCCTCAATCTGGGACCGCGAGCAACTTTTCTCGATAGATTTGACCACGGAGTGTTCTGGTGAGCACGACTCGAACGCCCTCGTGGCCTAGAGAACGTGCGGCCTCGCGCGCTCGGGCTTCATCGCGGAAAACGCCGAATACACACGACCCACTGCCTGACATCATGGAGACGGCAGCACCCTGCTCGCACAGAATCTGTTTGCACTCACGGATGGAGCCGGAATGCTCGCCCGCTGCCCCCTCAAGATCGTTCACCAGCTCTCCCAATCCTTCGAGGAACGTGGGATCGCCCCAAGCGAAGTGGGCAAGTTTAAGACTCGACCCTTTGTTTGTCAACCGCAAACTGCGGTAGGCGGTCGCTGTCGAAATCGAGAAGTCGGGCAGAATCAACACGATGTCAAAGTCGGGCTCGAACGCCAGAGGATAGACTTCGTCGCCGCGGCCGACCGCAAGGGCCGTTCCGCCGCGCAGAAAAAACGGAACGTCCATGCCGATACGGCACGCCACACGGTGGAGGTCCGCGAACGGGGTCGATAGTTTCCACAGCCGATCGAGGGCGAGGAGAGTCACGGCCGCATCCGCGCTTCCCCCTCCGAGACCGGAGCCCGCCGGGATCCGTTTTCGGATGTAAACGGAGACATTCGGAGGGATTCCCGCGGCGTCCGCCAACAATTTGGCGGCTTTGTGGACGAGGTTCTCGCTGCCGGTGGGCAGCTCCCCGTCATTGCAAGAGATATCGATTCCTTCGCCCGCGGAGTAGCTCAGCTCGTCATGGAGGTCGATGGTCTGCAGGATGGTTCGGATCTCGTGATAGCCGTCCGGTCTCAAACCCAGGACCTCGAGACCGAGGTTGATCTTGGCGAATGCGCGTGCGGAGAGTCCTTGGCTCACAGGGGTGGCTCACGAGTCACGACGAAAACGGCTTCTCCGTCGACTTCAGCGGGGCGCAGGCGGGTCGCTCCCTCGGCCATCTCCAGTACGAACACGTCCTCGGCGAGAGGAACGTTCACGTCGACTTCTTCGGTCCCGATACGCGCTCTGACCCTGTCGTTCTCGAGTACGACCGCGTCGGGGAAATACCGACCGGCGTTCTTCCATCGGCTCTCGTAGCGCGCCCGGTAGCCCGACGCCCTGGCTTCCACGACCTGTCCCTGATCGTCCACCACGAGGTCGCGACCGCCATCGAAGCGCAAAACCACGCTCGCTCCTTCACGCTCACCCGAAACAAGCGTCGCCGGATCGAATGCGATCCCGACGCCGGACAGGATCGCCATCACGTCCCTCGTGTCGAGCTCGATCCCGAGAAGAAGCGCGACGACGGCCTCGACGTCGCTCTCCTGAACGTACTGTTTTCTTCCCGGAAAGTAGGCCACGATTTGCGCTTCGTCGGCGACCGCGCTCCATCGAGTCGCTCCGAACGCTCCGAGAAGCTCGACACGCATGCGGTCGGGTCGTTCGAAGACTACGACTAGCCGCGCGTCGAAGCTGCCCTCCGGTCCCCGGCCCCGGACGCGGACCAACCCTTGATAGCGGCGTACGCTCTCGGCCTGCCGCTCGAGCGCCTCCACGATCGCCTCGATCTCGGATCGACTCATCGGCACCGGGGGAGGGCGTCGCGGTAGGGGTTTTCCGGCGCACCCGAGCGAGAGCGCCAGGACGACGACCGCGCCAGCGAGCACGGCCCGAAGGCGGGTCATCGGTCCCGCGCGGCTTCCTCGATCTTGCGGCTTACAGTGTCTTTCTCGACCTCGTCGTCTTCTTCGGCGAGGGCCTGCCGCCAGTAGGAGACGGCCCTCTCCCGATTTCCCATCTCGTAGTAGAGGTCGCCGAGATGATCGTAGACGACTCCGGTCAATCGCAGGCTCTCAATCGCCTTGAGCAAATTCTCCTCCGCCAGATCGAGCTTGCCCATCTTGAAATAGACCCAACCGAGGCTGTCGAGGTAGGCGCCGTTATAAGGATCCTGGGCCAGCGCACGCTTGATGTAACCTAACGATTCTTCGAGCCGCACGTCGCGTTCGGCGAGCATGTAGCCGAGGTAGTTGAGGGCGGCGCCGCTCTCGGGATCCCGCTCTAGAACCTTCCTGAAGTGAGCCTCGGCCTCGTCAAACTTCTTCAAGCGCTCCTGGATGGCACCCATCTGGAACAAGAGACCCACGCTGTCGGGCCGAGCCTCGAGCCGGGAGCGCAAAAACGCTTCGGCATCATCGTAGCGCTTCTGTCGCTGATAGATCTCGACGAGGGCCTGCCCGAGCATTTCGTTCTCGGGCTCGTCCTCGGATAGCGCGATCGCCTTCTGGATGGCCGTTTCGGGATGTCCGAGAGCCTCGTCCACTTGAAAATCGAGCATTCTGAGCCGAGGGCTCGGTGTCGCCCGCGACATGGCGGCGTCCAAAGTCTCGCGCGCCTCGGCGGCCCGATCGGATGCCAGGAGTGCCTGGACGTGAAAAGCCTCGAATCGCTCGTCGCCTCCCGCAAGCTTCTTCGCTTCGACGAATGCAGAAATGGACTCCTCGTGGCGATTCAGCTCACCCTCTGCGAAACCGATGTGCGCCCAGTACTCGGCTTTACGCAGTTTCTTTTCACTTTCCTCCATGTGCTCGATGGGCAGCTCGAGAAGCCTCCGCCACTCCACGATCGCCTCGTCGTATCTTCGTTTTTCTTCGTAGATCCCGGCCAGGGTGAACCTTGCCAGCACGTGTTTCGGCTCGAGCGAGATGGCCCGCTGCAATAACTCCTCCGCCCGGTCCAAGTCTCTGAGCTCGCGGAGCACCATGCCCAGTCCCACGGTGGCGATGACGTTTTCGGGATCGCCCTCGAGCGCGGCCTCGAACTCCTCCCGGGCTCGTTCGAGCTCGCCGGCGTTGGCGAGCGCATCCGCGAGACGAATCCGCGACTCGACATCTTCGGGGTCGGCATCGACGAGCTCGCCGTAAATCGTCGAAAGCTCGGAGAAGCGTTCTTCTTTGGTCAAGAGCCGTACCAGAAGCTCGCGGGCTTCGGGCTGGCGGGACTCTATAGCGAGCGATTGCTGCAGGAGCCTGATGGCCGCGCTGGTGTCACCCTCTCCGTTTCGCACCTGCGCGAGAAGGTACATCTCGTAGTACGCTCGTGGCTCCTGTCGAATGATCTCCTCGAGGTGCCGGGCGGCATCCGACGATCGGCCGTTTGCCAGCAACAGACGGCTGAGCTCGGTACGGCTCTGCACGTCGCCGGGGTCGAGGCGAACCGCCTGCTCGAATGCATCGAGCGCAAGCGGCGCCAGGTCGGGGCTTCCATTGTCGCGCAGCAGCGCGAAGTAGAGCTTTCCCAGGATACGGTGGGCGGCAGCCTCGTTCGGATCCAGCTCGACCGCTTTTTTCGCACTCTCGATGGCCTTGTCGATGTCTCTCTGCCGCTGGTAGAGCTCGGCGAGCTGCACCAGCGGGTAAGCCGCCTCGGGATCGAGCTCGGCGGCTCGCACGTAATGGGGAATGGCGCGATCCAGCTGCATCTGCATGGCGTACATCCGGCCGAGGCAGAACTGATAGTAAGCCTCGGCCCTGGATTCGGCCGGCCCGGCCGGTTGCGCTTGAACGACGCTCCCGCGGGCGGCCAGGACCGCGCCGACGAGAGCCGCGACGGCGTTTATCTTCAATGAAAGCCTCACCTCGAATTATAACGCTTGTTGCCGAGGGCTCCGATGCCGTTATGGTATCGTTCGCGGGCGACCGTACACCGATGATCGTCGAAGCCCGGACCCTTGCCGTGTCCCGGACGACTTCCGGCCCATTCCCCGGAGAATCCCCCTTTGTCTACGGAGTGGCAGTCTGGCTCGCGCTCGTTCAGATCTCCATTGCCGCGGCGGAGATCGTGCTCGCCGTCATCGTCTTCGCCTGGCTGGTTCTCCTAAGGAGGCGGGAGACCGCCTTCGTCCGGCTTCCGCTGGATCGCCCATTCGCCATCTATGCGGGCGCAAGCCTCGCATCCGCCCTCTTCTCGTTCGCTCCCCCCGCGAGTCTCTTGGCCAGCAAGAAGTTACTTCTTCTGGTCGTGCCTTATCTGCTGGTGAGCGTAGTCGGTCGCAAGGAAACTCTCGAAAGCCTGTCTCTTCTCATCATTGCCGTGGCCGACGTGAGCGCATTGCTCGGCCTTTGGCAGTACACCGTCTCCGATCTGGGTGATCTCGATAACCGAATCCGGGGCTTCATGGGGCACTACATGACCTATTCGGGCCTCCTCATGTGTGCTTCGGTGCTTGCGGTCGCGCACCTGCTGTTCCGACGCAAACATCGGTGGTTTCTTGGGAGTAGCCTTGCCGTGATCGGACTCGCGCTGCTCTTCACTCTGACTCGAAGCGCGTGGGTGGGGACGCTCGCGGCTTCGATTCTCCTGCTCTGGATGAGGAATCGCCGCCTGCTTCTGGCCGTGCCCGTGCTGGGAATCGGGGCAATCCTCGTTCTCCCCGTGGACGTGGAGGATCGCCTGGACTCGTTCCTCAGGCCCGATGTGTCGGGCTGGGACAGGATCTATATGCTACGCGCGGGCGCCCGCATGATCGGCAATCACCCTCTTCTCGGAGTGGGGCCGGACATGGTACCCGACGTTTACCCGATCTACATGGTGGAAGAGGCGCCCTTGCGCGAGAATCTGCACCTTCACAACAACCTGGCTCATATCTCCGCCGAGCGCGGATTGATCTGTGGACTCTCTTGGCTGTGGTTCTTCGGACTCGCTCTACTCGCGAGCATCCGCGGCTTTCGCCGCGCGAAGCCCGAGGACGAGATCGCGCGCTCTCTCGCCGCGGCCGCGCTCGGCGTAATGGTCGCGGCATTCTCGGCAGGCCTCTTCGAGTACAACTTCGGAGATTCCGAGTTCCAGATGTTGTTGCTGTTCGTCATGACCATTCCTTTCTTCCTCGAGCGAGAGGAGAGAGCCGCCCGCTGATGGAAGTTGCCGAGTTTCTGCGTCGGGCTCGCGGCCTCAAGGTGCTCGTGGTCGGCGATCTGATGCTCGATCGTTTCGTGTGGGGACGGGTGTCGCGGATCTCCCCTGAGGCTCCCGTACCGGTGGTGGAGATCGAGCGCGAAGACCTTCATGTCGGCGGCGCGGCGAACGTGGCGAAGAATCTCGCGAGCCTCGAAGCGGAGCCGCTCCTCGTCGGAGTGCTCGGCGACGACGAGCCCGCTCGTCAGTTGCGGCTGGCCCTCGCGAAGCTCGGACTCTCGGACGAGACCGTGATCACCGACCCCTCGCGCCGCACGACGGTGAAGACCCGCATCATCGCTCACAGCCAACAAGTCGTTAGAGCGGATTGGGAGTCGACCGGTGACATCGGGGGGAGCGTCGAGACGAGTATGCTCGAGGCGCTGGAGCGACGGACGTCGAAAGCTCGAGCGATGGTGTTCTCCGATTATGCCAAAGGTGCGCTGACACCGGCGGTCATCGACAAGGGGATCGAGCTCGCCAAGCGGGCAGGCATTCCCGTCCTCGCCGATCCCAAGCTGAAACGCTATCGCCGCTATCGGGGAATTCGACTGGTCACCCCCAATCTCGGCGAGGCCGAACGGTTCACGGGCATCGCCATTCATTCGGAAGCCGACATCGCTCAAGCGGCCCAGTCGCTGCTCGATGAGCTCGAATGCGACGCGGTACTGATCACACGCGGGGAGCAGGGCATGTCCCTGTACGAACGCGACGCTCAGGTGCTGCACATCCCCACGCGGGCGCGTGAGGTGTTCGACGTCACCGGCGCGGGAGACACCGTGATCGCCACGGCCGCTCTCGCGCTCGCCGCCGGGTCCAGCTTGGCGAGTGCGGCGGAGTTAGCGAACCGCGCCGCCGGAATCGTGGTCGGCAAGCTGGGGACGGCCGTGGTCCTTCCCCAGGAGCTTTTGGCGAACATCCGGGCCGAGAAACGCAATTAGCCCAGACATCAGTGGCGAAAATGACGCCTGCCGGTGAACACCATCGCTAGCCCGCGCTCGTTGGCCACCCGAATCACGTCTTCGTCGCGAACCGAGCCCCCCGGCTGAATGACCGCTTTCACTCCGGCGTCGGCCAGGACCTCGACACCGTCGGGGAAAGGGAAGAACGCGTCCGAGGCGGCCACCGCGCCTTCGAGGGAGCTGCGCGCCTTGGAGACGGCGAGCCGACAGGAGTCGACCCGGCTCATCTGACCCGCGCCCACGCCGAGTACAACATCCTCTCCCGCCAGAACGATCGCGTTCGATTTGACGTGCTTGGCAACGATCCAGGCAAACTCGAGTGCGCGGCGCTCGGTCTCCGTCGGTTCCCGCTGGCTTACCACCTCGAGCGCGATCTCTTCCTCCTCGCGATCCCAGTCCTGAACGAGAAGACCGCCAACCACCCGGAAGAGATTCGAGCCAGCCCAAGCGGAAGCGCCATCTTCGACTTGCAACAGCCTCAGGTTCTTCCGTCCTTTGAGTGCTTCGAGCGCGTCTCTGTCGAATCCCGGAGCGATCACCGCTTCGAGAAACGTCGCCGAGAGCTCATCGGCGGTAGCCCCGTCCACGCGACGGTTGAGCCCGACGATACCGCCGAATGCCGAGATTGGATCCACCTCCCGCGCCCGGACATAGGCTACGGCCAGAGTGTCGGCGACCGCGGCCCCGCAAGGGTTCGTGTGCTTGATGACGCAAGCGGCAGCTCGCTCACGGGGAAGCTCTCTCACGAGGCGGAACGCCGCGTCGAGGTCCAAGATATTGTTGTACGAGAGCTCTTTTCCGTGGAGCTGCTGCGCCCCGCCCATCCCGATGGGAGCGTCCCGATAGAACGCGGCCGCCTGATGCGGGTTTTCGCCGTACCGAAGATGCTGGACGCGTTCGAACGTAAGGGTGAGTCTCGAAGGGAAGGACGCATCTTCATGAGCGTCGAGGGCAACCGAATCTCCTTCGACGCGAAGACGCTCCACGTAAGATGCTATCGCCGCCTCGTAACGCGCGCTCGATCGGAACGCCTTGACGGCGAGATAGACGCGCGTGGCCATGTCCACGCCCTCGTCGATCTGTTCGAGCACGGTGGGATAGTCCTTCGGGTCGGTGACGGCGAGAACGTATCGAAAGTTCTTCGCCGCCGCTCTCAACATGGAGGGCCCACCGACATCGATGTTCTCGATGACCTCGTCGATCCCGCATCCCTCGACAACCTTCTCGTCGAACGGGTAGAAGTTGACCGTAACGATATCCACGAGACCGATGCCGTGCCGATTCAGCTCGGCCATATGGGTGTCCAGGTCGCGGCGGGCGAGGATTCCTCCGTGGATTCTCGGATCGAGCGTCTTGACCCTTCCGTCGAGAATCTCGGGAAACCCGGTGACCTCCGAGACCCTGACGACGTCGATGCCCACGCCCTCGAGCGCTCGCGCGGTTCCTCCGCTCGATACGATCCGATATCCACGCTCGGCGAGACCTCTCGCGAATTCCGGAAGTCCATCCTTGTTCGCCACGCTAAGCAAGGCGCTCTTCGTGCTGGTCATTGGCCGCTATTCTAACCCCGATCCGATGTTCTCCTGGTGGCGAACGGGTCGAGGGTAGGTACTGGGGTGTGACTCAGGCCAGCCCGAGCAGGGTGCTGAGAACTCAGCCCACCCTGCGCGAGCGGAGCGAGCCCGGCGCGCCTCGCCGTCAGCAGCCCGAGCCGTGGCGGCCGATCGATCACAGGTCCCGCCACGGCATTGAATACGTTATGGTGATTTCTTCGAGAATCGATAGCCGGTGAAATCACCGTTCGCGTTCTTCCAGGCGGACAGCCAGAGGTAGGAAGCCGCGGTGACGCCTCGAGAGTAGCTCAGAGAGAGCTCCCCGTAGGGGATCGACCGGTAGTCGAAGCTCTCGGCGGGCAGGACTCGTCCGTCCTTCCAAAACGCGGTCCCGAGCGGTTCGATCGACGCGCGAGTCGCGTCACGGAGTCGCGACAAGAGATCGGAAACCGAGGCGCCATCGAGAGGCGACGGAAGCCCTCTGTCGAACACGAGTGGAACGCGATCGAGGTTCAAGCCGACGAAACGCACGTACTCGGGCGCGACACGGCGGAGATCGTCCCTTCCCGCGCCCACGACGGTGGGATCGGCAAGGTCGGCGGCAATCCGAAGTAGCTTTCCAAACTCGCGAGCAATCTCGTCGAAAGAGTCGTGCTCGTCCACCATGTGCACGATGCGGTCGATGCGCGACTCCACGTCCCCGGCGAGCTCGGCCGAAAGAGTGCCCTCCCGACCGTCACGGGCGAGGCTCGAAGCCGTAGTCCCTTCGAGAGAGGAAACGCCTTCCGAAACCGCGTCGCTGCGCCGCCAGAGAACCCGGCCGAGAGCCGGTGGAAGCAAACGCATGGTGTCGAAGACCATGCTTCGGTAGGCCTCGGCGGGCCAAGCGTCGGCCGGCACCGAAGAACCCGCCAAGAGAAGCGGCAGAATCGCTGCGGAACCCAAGCGCAGCGGGACAGGGATCGACACGGATGCTACTTTTTCGGCCGAGCGACCACAGAGACCTTGCCGTTCTTCACGGCAACGCCGAAGTCGACTTCCTTGAACCCCCGGCTCTCGCGCAGGTGCTCGGCTTGTTTTTCCAGTGTCTTTCTAAACGCCTCGTAATCGAGCTTCGAAGTAGCTTCACCCGCCTTCCTCTTGGCGCTAACGTAGCTGTCGAAAACTTCGCGCAGCGGCTCGTGGGTCTCCGGGGGGTGACCCTCACGGTGGCGAGTGTGGATCTCACGGCCCGTAGGAAGCCGCCCCTCCTCCTTCATGCGCACCCTGCGATTCCACATTTCCATATAAGTGTTGAACTTGGCCTGGTTCATCGCAAAGATCGACTGTTCGGTCAGGTTCGTCGGGGGATTCACGGAGTACTTGCGCACGATGTTCGCGATCCGCTTCTGACTGGCCCAGGGTGGTTTTCGGAGCGCACCGGAGAACCACTGCTCGAACTCACGCTCGAGCAGCTTGAACAACCGGTTGAACATCGCCATGTCGTCCTGGAAGCTCATTCGCGAACGAACTCCTCAATCCTCGTCTTTCTTGAAGAACCAGAAAAACGGTAGCCAGAGCTCCCGCGCATAGGGGACTCGCTTCCCCTTGACGAGAACTTCACAGCTCGGGTAGTCGCCTACTAGCGAGAAGAGCTCGTGCAGCAACCTCACTTCATCGATGCCGAACGTGGCATAGTGTCGCAGAAAACGGCCTCGGTTCTCGGTGCGGTATCCACGCGCCTTCTGGGCGAGTACGACCGCCGAATCGTAGCCTTCGGCAGCGCCATTCGCAGGCGGTCCGAAAACGAGGGTCACGGTGAACTCTTTCGGCGCGCGCTCGGGGTAGAGAATCTCGATCATCTGGGGATCGAGGTGGGACAGATCCCGCTCCTCCCTCTCGATGATCTCGGGAAGGCGCTCGATGTAATTGCGCGCTCGCTCCACAGGCATGTTCGATGCTTTATGCTAGAATGCTAGCCCCGATTCAACAAAAATGCCAGCAGGGGAACTCCGTCGAATACCGAGCGTCGAAAAGCTTCTCGCGCGCGATGGATTCACGGCACTCATCGAACTCTACGGACGGACGGGTGTCGTTGCCGCGACGCGGGAAGTGCTCGAAGCGCTGCGACGAGACGTCGCACACGGAATGACCGAAGAGGAGCTCGAGGATGCCTTGGGCGACATCGAGGCCGACGTCGACGAGCGGCTCGAGAGGAGCGTCCGGCCTTCTCTCGGTCGAGCATTGAACGCGACCGGTGTTTTGATCCACACGAACCTCGGTCGCGCGCCACTCTCGGCGGCGGCTCGCCGGGCCATCGCCGAAGTGGCCATGAGCTACAGCAACCTCGAGCTGAATCTCGGGGACGGGGGCCGCGGCAGCCGACACGAGCACGCGGCCCACTTGCTCTCGCAACTCTTCCCGGGAACCAAAGCCATCGTCGTGAACAATGCCGCAGCCGCGGTCCTGCTGAGCCTGAATACCTTCGCCCAGGGAAAAGAGGTCATCATCTCGCGAGGGGAGCTCGTCGAGATCGGCGGCTCGTTTCGCATTCCCGAGATTCTCGAGAGAAGCGGCGCCCGATTGCGCGAGGTGGGAACGACCAACAAGACCCGCCTTTCCGACTACGTGAAAGCCATCGGTCCCAAAACGGGTGCGATCCTACGGGTGCATCCATCGAACTTTCGAATCGTGGGATTCACCGAGTCCGCCCCGACATCGGAGCTGGTCCGGATCGGGCGAGAGCGCGGGTTGCCGGTCATCGAGGACTTCGGCAGCGGAAACCTCCTCCGGCTCGAGGCATACGGACTTCCTGACGAGCCCACCGTCTCCGACAGCCTCGCTAGCGGCGTGGATCTCTCCATCTTCTCGGGCGACAAGCTGCTCGGCGGGCCGCAAGCGGGAATTCTGGTCGGAAATCCCGACCGCGTCGACGCCTGTCGCAGCAACCCGATGGCACGCGCTCTTCGCGTGGACAAACTCGTGTACGCTGCGCTCGAGGCGACGCTCGCGTCTCACGTGCGAGAGCACGCAATCGAGGAGATTCCGATCTTACACATGCTCGCGCTTCCCGCCGAGTTGGTCCGCAAGCGGGCCTTCGCCCTCGTCGAACGGCTAGCGGACGTGAGCGCGCTGTCACTCGCCGTTCACGAGTCGGCGTCGCGCGTCGGCGGTGGGGCGGCCGCCAATGCCGAGATTCCAACCTTCGTCGTGTCCTTGCAAATGCCAGGGACGTCGTCCGACGCGATCCTCGAAACGCTTCGCCGTCATGTCCCTCCGATCATCGCTCGCATATCCGAAGATCGAGTGCTCTTCGACCTGCGCACCCTCCTGCCCGTCGAGGACGCCATCCTGGAAGAGGCGCTCAGAGGTCTAGAACAACCCAGCGGTGGCTCGGAAAGCCAGGCGGATCGTTAGCTCCGGCGCGACCCCGAGGAACACGATGGCCAAAATACCGAGGGGAATGGAGTATCGGCTGAACGGGGGCAATTCCGCACGGCGCACGAACCGCGCACAGCCGAGACCAAGAGCTGTCGTCGCAACCAGCGCACAGGCTGCGCTCACCACGTGCCCCGCGGCGAGAACGCTGCTGGCGGCCACGAGCTTGAAGGCGAAGCCGGGAAACGGCGGAAAAGAAAATGCGGCAAAGGCCCCGAGCCCGAGCAGAGCCCGATCGCGCGCGAGGGCGGCGGCGAACAACGCGACACCGCTAGTGCCGAGCTGGAGCAAGACGGCTTCGCGACCCTGAGGCCCACCGAGGACGAACAGACCGAGGTATCCGAGCTGGGAAACGGCAAGCCAAGCGACGAAATCGCGGCGGCTCCTCGACCGCCACACGCCCCAAGCGCCTGCGGCGAGGGACGAGATCGCGAGTATGGAGTGAAACGCGTCGACGCCCACCCGATCCGGCTGCCACGCCGTTACCCGAAGCATGAGCGACGCCACGGCCGAAAGCGAGCCGAAGGAGATAAAGACGCCTTCGGTTAGCTCCCGTTCGCTTTGCAGAAGGGCCGCTCGCTGCACGGCGAGCCACGTCGTCGCCGTTCCCACACCGAGCAGGATCCAGCCCGCCGGAGTGGAGCTCGAAAGAACGGCCAGGTCAGTCCCGCCGAGTAGGGGTATGGAAGCGATCGCAACGCAGGCGCCCATGAGCGCCCAACGGGTCATGGCGAGGCCCACGCCGGAAAACGCGATCACGAAGACGAGCACGTCACGCGTCGATACGGCCACGACCATCAAGATGGCCGCGAGGTAAAGCCTGGACGATGCCTTCGGGAAGCTCGCGCCCGCGAGCACGAGTGCCGTGAGAAAGAGGCTGAACGGATCGCCGTCGAGCGTGCCCGTATGCTTCGAGGGCTCCCCGTGCCACCAGAGCCAAACCACGCCGACCAGTGCCGCAATCGGAAGGATTCGCTGCATCAAGGCTCCTCCGATGTCTCGCGCGCGTGGGTGATCTTTTCTGCGGAGTCGGACAGCATCACCGAGAGAGCCGGCCGACTCGCGACGAGCGCCACCCAGAGACCCGTGAGGATAATCAGCGGGGCCCGTCCGCTGAATGGCATCTCGGAGTGTCGGGATCGAGATCGCAGGAACCGAAGCACCCACCACACATATCCGAGGCCCGCCACCACCAGGAGCTCCCGAGGGAGTGCCCGAATGAGCCCCGAAGCCCCGGGCGGGACGAGCATCACCACGCCGCTCAGAAGGGCCTCGAGACGGGTCTTGGCCGTCGAGCACAAAGCCACTGCCGCGAGCGCGAGACCCAGGTGAATCATTTCGATCTGGGCCGCAACGACTCCCTGAAAGCGGAACGAGAACATTCCTAGCAGCAGGAGACCGTAGTACCCGTGGATCAACCGGGTTCGCGGTGAAAGGGCCGCCGATGCGATGCCCAGGAGCCCGAGAGCGATCATCAGCGGGGCGTGCTCGGAGGCTCCCATAGGGAAGACACACGAAACGAACCGCAAGAGCAAGTAGGCCGGGACGACCGAGTAGCCCGCGAGAGACAAGTTGGACCCCTTCGTCCAGCTCCCGAACATCATGATGACCGGCCCCGCCGCCCCTAAGAGAAAAGCCCGTCCAGCGAAATTCGGAAAGGCCACGAGGGATTCGAAACGATCGATAGAGCTCGTCGGAAATCCGGTTTGGGCCGCCGCGAGCTGATAACAGAGGACGAAGAAGCCCGAGAGCAAAGCGAATCCCACCCATTGGATCGAAAAAAAACGGTGGCCTTCCCGAACCATGAGGCACGTCATCGCGACCCCGAGAAAGACCATGAGCAGCAGGGCGTCTCTGGAGCAGAGGAGCCCAAGCAGGGCCGACTGCGTCCAGAGGACGAGGGTCGCATTCCTTCGATCCACGGGCTCGAGGGCGAGCGCGAGAAGAGCGAGCAGCGAGATCAGAACGCATAGGAGGATGCTCAATCCGTCGACTGCGAGCTCGTAAGAGGCGCCGATCGAAGGGATCCACGGATGAGTCACCGGAGCCGGCCCCAGTACGGCGATCGCTATGGGTGCCGCCGCGGCAGCGAAACGAAACCCTCTTCCGATGGGCTTGCCTGACAGAAACGCAAGGGCGCTGCCGGCAGCTGGGATCCAGACCAGGAGGCTCAGCAAAGGAGGGGAAATGGGCTGGAAACGAGGTGACGGGCCCAGCCAGGTCGAGAGCGCCGCCGCGGACACTTGACATCTCGGTCCGGCCGAGCCGAAAATATGGAGTGGACCCTTAAGTCCAATGCTGAGTATCTCCTACGTCGCGTCGACCCATGATCACCGGTTTCAACACTGACGTTCCGTACAACGGCGAAGTCTACCATGTCCAAACGGAGGACAAAGGGAAGGACAATCCCTTGGTGGAGTCGCTCATCTACAAAGGTGGGGAGATCCTCGGAGCCAAACGCACCGCCTACTCACTGTTTCTGCACAACGGCTACGACGAGGCAAAGATCATCAAGGTCATGGAAGACCAGCACCGGTCCATCATTCGGGACATCAAGGCGGGACGCTACGACAAGTCGAGAGACGGCCTCCTCGGCGACGAAACGGCGCAAGCGGATCAGAGCCTCGATCAGGTCATTCTCAATTATCTCGCCGCCAACAAGAAGGACGGAACCTAGCCAGCGCGATGCGGATTCGGCTAAACGGCGAGCACCGTGAACTGCCCGAGTCCATTTCGGTGGCGGGGCTTCTCGACGAGCTCCAGCTCGACCGCGACCGAGTCGCAGTCGAGCTGAACCGCCGCATCCTGAGCCGCGCCGAGCACGACGCGGTGAAACTCTCGGACAACGACGAAATGGAGATCGTGACCTTCGTCGGTGGCGGCTGAGGGCCTTTCGCGGTAAGCTTGCGACATGCTCGTTCTGGCCGGACGAACGTTCCGGTCCCGGCTCATTCTCGGCACCGGAAAGTACGACGACTTCCAGCTCATGCGGAGGTGCCACGAGGCTTCGGGCACCGAGATGGTCACCGTCGCGGTCAGGCGGGTCAATCTCAAGGACCGCTCCAAGGAATCGTTGCTCGATTACATCGATCGGGAGCGATTCACACTGCTCCCCAACACCGCTGGCTGCTACACCGCCGAGGACGCCGTCCGCACGGCTCGGCTCGGCCGAGAGGCGGGCTTGTCACACTGGGTCAAGCTCGAGGTCATCGGCGACGAGAAGACCCTGTTTCCCGACACCGCGGCACTCGTCGAGGCCGCGCGAACGCTCGTGCGCGAGGGGTTCGTCGTTCTTCCCTACACGAATGACGATGTCGTGGTCGCCAAGAAGCTCGAGGATGCGGGCGTGACCGCGATCATGCCGCTCGGAGCGCCCATCGGCTCGGGCCTCGGCATCCAGAACCCCGCAAATCTCGTATTGATGAAGGAGGCCATCTCGATACCCATGATCGTGGATGCCGGCGTGGGCACGGCATCGGACGCTACCGTCGCCATGGAGCTTGGTGCGGATGGTGTTCTGATGAACACTGCAATCGCCGAGGCGAGGAATCCCGTGCAGATGGCCGAAGCGATGAAGCTCGCGGTCGAGTCGGGCCTGCTGGCGTACGAGGCGGGGCGCATGCCCCGCCGGCGCTACGCGAGCGCTTCGAGTCCCACGGAAGGAATCGTTTCCAGAGGGGCGAGGCTCTGACCGACCCTGCCTTCTCGGAGCTCGAACAAAAGCTTGGCGAGGAGGAACGGATCTACGGCGAGCTCCTCGCCGAGCTCGACGTACTGGCTCAGAATCCAGCTCCCTACGAGCGGGATCACGACATTCCATCCCTGCTCCAGGCTCTCAACGAATCCACGTCTCTGGCTCCCGTCGACGGTTCCCCTCGCGCTTTCGGCCTCAGAGGCCTGCTCCAGAGCCTCGCGCGCCGACTCCTGGCACCCGAGCTGGACCGGCTGGACCAGGCCCTGGCGCGCCAGCGCGCCTTCGACTCGGCTCTGGTCCAGTTCCTGAATCGATTCGCCGATAGCTCGAACGCCGTCGCCGCCCGCCAAGCAGAGCTCGCCTCGACGCTCGTCCGATTCTCCCAGCGGATCGACCGGCTAGCCGACGCCAAGGACCGGCTGTACGCCTCTCTCGGCAACAGTCGTATGGATTTGCTCCTCGACGCAATGGACAAGAGGCTCCAGAGTGTGCGTCTCGGCATCTCCAAGGCTCAGGAACGACTCGCGGGTATGAGCTCTGAGCTCGCTCTTGCTCGTTCCGAAATCCAAGCGGTCGACAGACCCATCGGCATCGAGCGCGAGCGGCTCGACGAAGCTCATTACGTGGCCTTCGAAGAACGATATCGAGGAAGCTCCGAGGAGCTTCGGTCACGTTTCGCCGACTACGTGCCCTTCTTCGACCAACGAGCCCCCGTCCTGGATCTGGGCTGCGGAAGGGGCGAGTTTCTCGACCTTCTTCGAGAAGCTGGAATCGACGCGAGAGGTGTCGATAGCAACGTCGACATGGTGAAGGTGTGCGAGCGAAAGGGGCTCGAGGCAACGCACGGCCACGTGCTCTCGTTCCTGGCCGATTCGAGACCCGGCTCGGCAGGGGGAATCTTCGCCGCCCAGCTCATCGAGCACCTTCCCCCGAAAGACATGAAACGGCTTCTCGTCGAAAGCCATCGTGTGCTGCGTCGAGGGGGACGGATCATCGTGGAGACTGTGAACCCCCGCAGCCTCATCGCTCTGCTCGAGGCCTATTTCCGTGATCTCACTCATGAGAGACCGCTCCATCCCGAGACACTCGACTTCATGATGCGCGCGGTGGGTTTTCAGGAAGTCGAAATCCGCTACTCGAGTCCCGTTACGGAGCGAGCGAAGCTGTTACCGGTCCTCGAGGGCGAGCGCGCCCTCAAACAAAACTTCGAGAAGCTGAACGCTCTCCTCTTCGGCGATCAAGATTACGCTGCCATCGCCACGAAGGGATAAGATAGACGACGCCACAATGTCCGAGTGGATCCGGGTCGGATCGAAAAAAGAGCTGCCATCCGGACGGCTCAAGACCGCGGAAGTCCGGGGGAGGCAGATCGTGATCTACAACGTCGAAGGCAAGCTCTACTCGACCGACAATACCTGCGCCCATCAGGGAGGTCCTCTCGGGCTGGGGCTTCTCGAGGGCACTGTCGTTACCTGTCCCTGGCACGCCTGGCAGTTCGACATCTGCAGCGGAAAGTCGATCTTCGACCCCGATGTCGAGGTCGCCACGTTTCCGGTCAAGGTAGAGGGCGACGACATTCTCGTGGAGGTCTGACGCTCTTGAGCGGCAGGAAGGGCAAGGAGCGCTGGCCCGAGAAGAAGCGTCGCAGCCGCACGATCGTTCGCCTGCTCGAGAAGGCCTATCCAGGGGCGCAATGCGCGCTCGTCCACGAAAACCCTCTGCAGCTCCTCGTCGCAACCATTCTTTCGGCACAGTGCACCGACGCCCGGGTCAACCAAGTCACCCCGCAGTTGTTCGCTCGGTACCCGAGCGCAAGAGACCTCGCCGAGGCGGACCCTGCCGGGCTCGAAGAGCTGATCCGCTCGACCGGCTTTTTTCGGAACAAGGCCAAATCCATTCGCGGCGCGGCGCAGAAGATCACATCGGATTTCGACGGAGAGGTCCCAAAGACGATGGAAGAGCTCGTCGGCCTCCCCGGCGTGGCTCGAAAGACCGCTAACGTCGTCCTCGGAACCGGATTCCGCGTTGCCGACGGATTCGTGGTCGATACCCACGTGTTTCGTCTCTCCCATCGGTTGAATCTCGCCGAGGGGAAGACCCCCGAGCAGGTCGAGAAAGAGCTGATGGAGCTCATCCCTCGAAAGCATTGGATCGATCTCGGGCACATCCTCATCCACCACGGTCGTCGGGTGTGTTTCGCCCGCAACCCCGATTGCGAGAACTGCGTGGTCGAATCGCTGTGCCCGAAGCTCGGGGTTGCTCCGCGGAAGCCGAAACCCGCGCCCCGGCCGAGGCGGCCTCTCCGCGATCGAATCAGCTCGGGCAAGCGTTCGTCATGAAGCTCGGGCTGAGCCTCGGCTTTCTCACGTCAGCGAACCTCGACCTCGTGCCGCTCGCCGTCCAGGCCGAAAAGCTCGGTTACGATTCCGTGTGGGTCGCCGAAGCCTGGGGCTCGGACGCCGTGAGCCTTCTCTCTTGGATCGGCGCCTCGACCGAGCGTATCGAGCTCGGGACCGCCATCCTGCAAATCCCGGCGCGCTCGCCCGCCATGACGGCGATGACGGCGGCCACGCTCGACCGGCTGAGCAATGGGCGACTCCTTTTAGGCCTCGGCGTGTCGGGGCCCCAGGTCGTCGAGGGCTGGCATGGCGCGGCTTACGGAAAGCCTCTTGCCCGCACGCGCGACGCCGTGGCGATCATTCGCCGGATACTTGCAAGGAAGGAGCCGCTCACTTATGCGGGAGAGGCTTATCGTGTTCCTTGCGACGGCGGGACGGGTCTCGGGAAGCCGCTGAAACTGATGATGCCTCCCCTTCGATCGGATGTCCCCATCTATCTTGCCGCGATAGGACCGAGAAACGTCGCCCTCGCCACCGAGATCGCCGACGGCTGGCTTCCCATTTTCTTCTCGCCCAAAAACGTTCGGCTCTTCGGCAACATGCCCCAACGCACGTTCGACGTCGCCCCGACCGTTCACGTTGCGCTCGGTGAGAACGTTCGAGAGTGCCTGGACGCCGTAAAGCCGAGCCTCGCCCTCTACGTTGGCGGGATGGGCGCCAAGGGCCGGAACTTTTACAACGATATCGCCAGGCGTTACGGATACGAGAGGGAGGCGGAGCATATCCAGGATCTCTATCTCAGCGGCAAGAAGAAAGAGGCCATCGCGGCCGTTCCCGACGAGCTGGTGGACGAGGTCGCTTTGTGTGGGCCTAAAGAGCGCATCCTCGACCGGCTCCAGGAATGGCGGGAAGCGGGCGTGACGACTCTCATTTGTATTCCGTCGAGCTCCCGGGCGTTCGTCGAGATGCCGGAGATCGTCGCCCGGGCTCGAGCGTGAATCCCGTGAATCTAGCTGCCTATTTCGACCGGATCCGTTATGACGGTCCGGCGGAGAGCACTGTCGACGTGCTGCGCGCCCTTCACGAAGCGCACCTCGCGGCTATTCCTTTCGAGAACCTGGACATCCTTCTCGGACGTGCCATTCTCCTCGACCTAGAAACGCTCCAGAGAAAGCTCGTTGCCGAGAGGCGGGGCGGGTACTGCTTCGAACAGAACACTCTCTTCTCGGCGGTCCTGGAGAGTCTCGGCTTTCGTGTGACACCGCTCGCGGCGCGAGTTCGCGTGGGCACGACGTCGGTTCTAGCGCGCACCCACATGCTCCTGCGCGTGGATGCGCGCGGAGATTCGTTCGTCGCCGACGTCGGCTTCGGAACGGACGGACCATCGCATGCGCTTCCCCTCGAAGCAGGAGTCGTCTCGGGAAATCACCGATTGAGACGAGACAGCGACATATGGGTGCTCGAGGGAACCTCGGAGCGGTCCTGGATGGATCTCTATGCCTTCACCCTCGAGCCCCAGTATCCGGTCGATTTCGAGATGGCAAACTACTTCACGAGCACGCATCCTGAATCTCCCTTCGTGCAGAATTTGACGGCTCAGCGCAATTGCCGCGGTGAGAGAGCGACCTTGCGCAATCGGGAGCTTCTGCTCGCCGGCCACGTCCAGACCAAAACAACCGAGACGGTGCGGGATCCCGAGCATTTGCTCGAGATCCTGGAGCTCCACTTCGGGCTCAGGTTTCCAGCGGGCACGCGCTTCGCAAGACCGCCGTTCTGACCGAAGACGGATGCCGCCATCCCGATAGCCGCAAGCGGATCGAGTCTTCCGTCGAATTCTTGCCTGAATGCCGGAAATTTTTTCCGACTCAGGCGAGCTTACCCCCTTGGGAAGAGCCGGTCCCGGTGGCATCGCGCTTGCACACTCGAGTGGGAAGATTCGAACGCAAGGAGACGGAGACGACATGTTCGAAAAGGTTCGAGACTACAAGGCGATTTGGAAGGGTCTCGCCATCGCCGCCTTAGCCCTGGTGCTCCTGGGCCTCCTCGGCCCATTCGTCTTCGTTCGGCTCTTACGCCACAAGGCGAGGGAGAAAGCCGTTGCGCTCCTCGAGAAGCGCTTCGACCACGTCGAGCTCGAGAGGCTCGAGATCAGCATGCACCCCGGGTTCAGCATTCTCCCCCTGCTCTCGGCCGCGGGCGAGGGATTGTCGATCAGCCTGCCCGGCCGCGAAATGGAGCCTCCCTTCGTCACGATCACGGATTTTGCGGTCGAGCTGTCTCTTCTCGGCCTCGTGCGAGACCCGATCCGCATCAAGAGCCTCCAGTTGGACGAGCTGCAGATTCAGATCCCTCCGAAACGCGAGGGTGACAGCGCCGGTCCGGAATCGGAGAGCGGCGACGAGAGGCTTCCGGTTTTCCTGATCGAGAAGCTGGTCGCGGATGGGACACTCCTGCGTATTCTTCCCGACGATCCGGTCAAAGCGCCGCTCGATTTCGATCTTCACCAGCTCGAGGTCGCATCCGCGGGCCTGGGCGAGCCGATGCATTTCGAAGCGCTCCTGACAAACCCGAAGCCTCCGGGAGACATCGACACCGAGGGAGACTTCGGCCCGCTTCTGCTGTCCGATCCCGGCGCGAGTCCGGTCTCCGGAACCTATGTCTTCGAGAACGCCGACCTCGGCGTGTTCCGCGGGATTTCTGGCATTCTTCGCTCGGAAGGCCGGTTCGACGGCGTCCTCGGGAGAATCGAGGTCACGGGATTCACTGAGACCCCGGATTTTCGGCTGAAGTCGGCGGGAAATCCAGTGCCGTTGAGGACGGCTTTTCAGGCTATCGTCGACGGGACCAAAGGCGATACTTTCCTCGTTCCCGTGGAGGCAACGCTCGAGAAGTCGAGGTTTCGGACGGAGGGCGGCGTAAGCGAGCGCCCGGGGACGGAGGGCAAGACTGTTTGCGTCGACGCAGAGGGGACGGGCGGACGCATCGAGGACTTTCTGCGCCTCGCGATGAAGTCGGAGAAGCCGTTCATGACGGGCGATGTTCGCTTCCGGTCCCTGGTCATGATCCCGCCCGGTGAAGTCGACGTGGCTCAGAAGCTGATCCTCGACGGGGAGTTCGTCATCGACTCCGCCCTGTTTCCTGAGCGCGAAGTGCAGGAAAAAGTGGACATGCTCAGCAATGCGGGAAGAGGCATCAACGAGGGAGACCCGGCCGCTCCCCTTCGAGAGGAGCGGGTGTTCTCCGACATGCGGGGCTCGTTCCGGCTCGAGAACGGAGTCCTGAGCGTCTCTCACATGTCCTTCCACGTTCCCGGGGCCGCGGTCAGGCTTCGCGGCACCTACAGACTCCAGAGCGAGGAGATCGATTTTCACGGTGAGTTGCACCTGAAATCCAAGCTGTCCGAGACCACCACGGGAATCAAGTCGTTTCTGCTGAAGTTGATCGACCAGTTGTTCTCCGACGACGGTGCGGGCACGGTCGTTCCCATCACGATCTCGGGAAAGGCGGACGATCCCTCGTTCGGCGTCGCGGTCTCCCGAGCTCTCTCGGGAAAGGACATGGCCCCTCAACCGGAAAGCACGGAGGAATGGACGAAATCGATTCCCTCGTGTGTCGAGCTCCTGGCGCTCTCGCCCGACGCGTTCGAGGCGACCCAACGCCTATCGAGCGCGGTCGAACGTTTTGGAGTCAAGATCTCCGGGTTCCGAGCGCGACCAGGACCACTCCTCCCACGAGCGCGAGTCCGCCAAGAATCGGAGGAAGCGGGATCGTCTTCTCGTTCTCCGTCGTGACCTTGAGCGGACCGATATCGATCACTTCCTCGTGCGTGGTATAGCTGATCCCCTGAATCACGAAGGTCAGGATCCCGACGACGATCAGAACCGCGCCGAGGGTCTTGGCCACGCCGATCTCCAATCAGGGCAAGTAGCCGACGAAAGACTCGCGCATGAAGATTTCCCTTCTCGGTGCAGGAGCAGTACCTGATTTCATTCTTCGTCGGCCCAGCAGGAGGAATGTCCGCAGAAGCAGATATCGTCGGACACGGCGGCCATCTGCCTAGCGGCCGCCTCCTTGCAATAACTGCTGCAGAACTCCTTGCCATCGACGTTGCACCGGCAAAGCTCGTGACCACAGTATGTCGTCATGGTTCTACCTTTCTGAATCCGGCGCTCCAGATTCGACGTCGCCCCGTTTCGTCGCTGATTCCAAACCTTCGCCTCCTTCAAAGCCAGGAGACTCCTTGGGGCTCGATGGATCCAGGCTAGCCCGCCGTGCTTTCGTTGCTCGATAAGGTAGATCCCTGACAACAGGTTGGGAGCGCACCTTAAGCGCGAGAAATTCTCGACGGGAGAGTAGGCGTCGACGAACGCCGATTGGCACACGGGTTGCAAAATTTCGCGATGATGATGAGCGATGTCAGCTCGGTCGCGGACTGGCTCTCGGAGATCTTCTCCGAGCTCGGGGTGGGAGCCAAGAGCGTCGCTTTGCTCTTGACGGCGATACTCGACTCTTCGCTCCTCTCTCTGCCGGAGATCAACGACGCGCTCATCTTCTACTTCAGCGCCCTGTCCCCGGCGGACGCGTTTTTCTTCGTGCTGGCCGCGACCGTCGGTTCCGTGAGCGGCTGTCTGCTCCTCAATCGTCTCGCGTACTGGAAAGGCCCGGAGCTCGTCGCCAAACTCTCGCATCGCCGTAGCGTCCGTGCCGGAATCCGCATGTACCACCGTTATGGCGTGTGGACGCTCGTGGTTCCGGCCCTGCTCCCGCCGCCCTGTCCATTCAAGATCTTCGTCGTCTCTTCGGGCGCGCTCGGCTTGGAGCTCCATCGCTTCGTGCTCGCCGTCACGATTGGGCGCGTCCTCCGTTACTCGCTCGGAGCCGTTCTCGCGGTCCGTTACGGCGAGCATGCCCTCGCGCTTCTGGAAGCTCATGCTCCTTACGTCGTCGGCGTCATCGTCGCCCTGACGATTCTCGTGGTGGCATATGCGATCAGGCAGCTAGCCTCGCGTTCACGGTTGACGGTCTGACGGACGGAAAACGTTGCCGGTCGGGGTGAGCAAGTCTTACTCGTCCCTCGGGCGGCGTCGTGGTTCCGGCAGGCTCCCATAGGATTTGAGGAAATCCAGGGTGGCACGACTCTTGAATTGGCTCGAGACGAGCTCCGCCGTGTTAGGAAACAAGGATCTCAGATGACACAGCAATACGTCTACGTCGGTGCGTTGGCGAACCATCCGTCTCAGGCGAGGGGCGTCGTGTGCGGGTGGCTAGACGAGGACTTCCCCCGGAAATCCATATCGGTACTCGGGTCTTCAACGTGGCCACGATGTGATCCACAATGCGCTCTTTGAGGTCGTTGGTGCAACCCGTTTAGTGTCGGCGCTGGCTCACGTAGGTATCGTGCATGGTCAATCCAACATGAGACATTCCGCGCGCGTTTCGTGAACGGGGAGCACGCCCATCACTGGATTCATCGCTCTAGACTCGCGCGCATCGCGGGCGCCGCGGCAGCTCTCCTTGTCCTCTCCGAAGCGCTCCTTCATTTGGGCTCTCTGGCGCGTGGTCCGGTTCGCTTCGACGTCGGCCCCTCGACCGGAGACTACCTCACCGGGTTCACCGCAAGCGAAGAGCGCCCTCCGCTGAGCTTTCGCTGGACCGGACCTCGGGCGCGAATCGAGATGCCGCTTCAATCCGGTCCGCAAGACTTGAGGCTTCGCCTGCGCTATGCACGATTTCTCGACAGCTCCGCGAACGTGCGGATTTTCTTGGGTAGCCGGCAAGCCGGATCCTTTCGGGCGAGGTCGGGAAGGTTTCGCACGGAGACCCTCGACGTGCGGCACCCCGGAGGCCGCTGCAGCTTGGAGATTTGGACGGAGGATCCCGACGCGAACGCCCTGGGAATTCCGATCGACTGGCTCATCCTCGAGAACGCGAGCTGGCAGCTTCCGTTCTCCGCGATCGAGCCCCGCTCGTGGCCGGTGGGTGTTTTTGCCGCGAGTCTCGTCGCGGGATTCAGCGTCGGCGCCGCCTTTGCCGCCGGCGGGATCGCTTCAGTGCTCCTCGCCTCGTTCTATGCCATCGACCCTTTCGGAATGATCCACGTCACGTCGAAGCTTGCCTTGCCAGCGCTCGCGCTGACCGCGATGGTCGCCATCGGGCTTCGACTGGCTCGGCGCGACCGCTCGGCTCGTTGGCTCGTCTGGATCTTCCTTGCGGGATACGCTCTCAAAGGGGCAGGCATCTTTCACCCGAGCTACTTCTATCCCGACGTGCGGAACCACCAGAGGTACATCTTCGCCTTCGCGCAGGCGGAGGGCGGAATCGTGGAGCGCGGGATCGAAGCGCAGAAAACCGTTCGCACCGCCTATCCCCGCCGGGTAGCGGGCAAGGACTTCGTCTTTCCCTACTCCCCGGTATTCTTCGTCCCATTCGCGTGGCTGCCACGAGAGCGACCCCTCGTCGAGGAGGCGCTCAAGCAGGTCTCCCTGGCCGCGGCCGCGCTCGAAGTGATCGCCGTCTACGCACTTGCCCTGCGCGTCGCTGGGCCTGGGCCAGGCGTACTCGCCGCCCTGCTCGCGGCGTTTCTTCCCGTCACCTACAGTCGCCTGTTTCTCGCGATGTGGCCCACCGTCACGGGACATCTCCTGGACACGATCGCAATCGCCGCCGCCGCTTCCGCGGCCCGCGAGCCGTCTCGAGCGCTCGGTTGGATTCGTTTCGGAGCGCTGACGTTCGCCTCGTTTGTCATTTATGTCTCCAGCCTGTTCAATCTCAGCGCCTTCGCCGCCTTCTTCGGCCTGGGCGACAGGCGGGCGAGAAGACCGGTGTGGTTGACATGGGGCCTCGCCGCGGTCGCGACCATCCTCCTGCTGTACGCCACGTTTGCTACGACTTTCTTGCGAGAGATTCTGCCGGGCCTCGTGACCAGAGGAACGGGCGCACCCGGGGTGCCGCTGGCCGAGCGCTTCTCTTCGGCCTTGACGAGACTCGAGCTCTTCTATGGCTATGGGTTTCCTCCGTTGGCGCTCGCCGGCATCCTCGTGTTGCGGCGCTGCCACCGTCACGATGGCTACCCCGTCATGCTCGCTTATGGCCTCGCGTTCGCGCTCTTGTCGTCGATGAGAGTCCTGTTTGGCGACCTGTTCAAGGATCTCAAGGAGGTTCTCTTCGTCGGCCCGCTGGTCGCGACCACGGCGGGACTCGCCCTGCACCGTCTTGCGCAAGGCGGACGCATCCGGAGGGTAGCCTGCGCCTGCGTTACCGTGGGGCTCATCGCTTTCGGTTGCTCGAGGTTCAGCGAGTATTTGAGCGCCTACGCGTCGCTTGCAGGAGCCGACTGAAGAGCGTTCCCGTTAGGTCTACTTCGGCTCGAACGGATCCACCGCGAGATCGGACCCGTACAGGCGTCCCGTTAGCCCGATAAATCGCGCCCGGCTGTTCGGCAGAAGGCGAGGTAGGCCAAAAGGCTCGCGGCTGTCGCGCCGAGTGAAGCGGGGAAGGGAACGGGGATTAACGGTTCGGCAACGTACTGCCAGCCGGCCAACCAGTGGACGAGCCAGACCAGGATCCCGGAGCTCATGGAGGCCACCGCAGCCTTCCCCGAGCACCGCCAGCCATAGACGGCGAAAACCATGGGAACGAACAAGCTCACGAAGACGATCTCGTAGGAATCCTCGAGCAGTCCGTAGGCGCTCTGCCCCGAGTAGCCCATGGCGAGGCGTCCCCAAGCAGCCACAGGAGCGATGGAGCAAACGTCAACTATCTCACCAGCGCTAACTGGATTTCGTGCAATTAGGCTGCCGAGTGCAACTCACGAGGCAGGTTCATCGCACCAGAAGGCCGTCTCCGCCCATGCCATATACTTCCGGGATGAGCTCGGAGCCGATCGTGAGAGTTCGTCGCTGGACCAAGCGGGACATCCCCGGCATCATCGAATGCCACAAAGCTGCCTATCCCGATTTTCCGGCGGAGTCGCATTTTGGGAAGCGCCTTCACGAGCTTCAGCTCTCGGCTTTCCCCGAGGGCCAATTTCTCGCCGGGTCAGCGGCCGAATCGTCGGCTACGCCACCTCCATCATCGTGCAGCTCGAAGACGACGAGCGCTGGTACACGTGGAACGAGATCACCGGCTCGGACACCTTCAGCACCCACGATCCCGACGGAGACACGCTCTACGGCTCCGACATCACCGTCCACTCGGATTTCCGCGGGCGAGCGATCGCCGGACCCCTCTACAAAGCGCGTAAGAAACTCCTCAAAACCTACAACCTCAAGCGCATGGTCGCCTACGGACGCATTCCGGGTTACCAGGACCATGCCGGGGAAATGACTCCGGAGGAGTGTGTCTCCGCCGTTCAGAGGGGCAAATTGAAGGATTCCGCCCTGACCGCCCACCTCAAGGCTGATTACGAGCCGAAGCGCATACTCTTCAACTACGGCCAGGCCGGCATCTACACGCCGAGCGACTTCTCGTTTCCGCTCGAGGCCAAGCTAGCCGAGGCCGAGCCCAACATCGAGACAGTGGTCATCAGCGAGATCGATCTCGGAAGCCTCAACCAGCAGCGACACGTCGGTAGCGTCCGTCCTCTGCAGGATCTGCGGACGGACCTCTAGGAGCTTTCTGCGAAAATCAAAGTCGAGCTGATTCATGCCGAATGACCTCTTCGTACCGGAGAACGAACGGCGGGAGATGCCTTGAGAGACCTGACCCGTGGGCCTCTGACCGGCCACGTCATCGCCATGGCGATACCCATCGCGGTGGGCATGGTGGTCCAAACGCTCTACTACCTCGTCGACCTCTATTTCGTGTCCCGGCTGGGCGGCACGGTGCTCGCCGGCGTGAGCGCGGCGGGTAACATCTTCTTTCTTGGCCTCGCTCTGACGCAATCCCTTTCGGTCGGCACGATCGCGCTCGTATCGCACGCCACGGGACGTAGAGACCAGGCCGAGGCCAACCTGGTGTTCAACCAGGCGGTGTTCGCCGCCTTCGTCCTCGCTGCCTTCGTCCTTCTCGGCGGCTACGTCGGCCTCGCCGATCTCTACGTCGCAACCATTGGCGCTGACGAGGGCACGATCGCCGCGGGCATCGCCTATCTTCGCTGGTTCCTTCCGGCGATCGCCTTCTCGTTCGGGACCACCGCCATGGGAGCGGCATTGCAGGGCACCGGTATCGTCAAGCCGAACATGATCGTTCAGATGATTGCCGTGGTCGCGAACACCATCCTGACGCCGATCTTGATCACGGGATGGGGCTTTGGCGTTCCGCTCGGTGTGGTAGGGGCGGCGCTCGGGAGCTCGATCGCCGCGCTCATCGGGCTCACTCTAATGACGCTCTATTACGTCAAGCTGGAGCGCTACGTCGCCATCGAACCCTCGCTCTGGCGCCCCAACCTCTCCGTGCTCAAACGCATGTTCGCGGTAGGACTGCCGTCGGGCGGCGAGTTCGCGTTGATGTTCGTTTATATGGGCGTCGTCTACACCGTCATCAGGCCCTTCGGAGCTTCCGCCCAGGCAGGTTTCGGAGCGGGCGGGCGGGTGATGCAATCGGTCTTCCTGCCCGCGATGTCGATTGCTTTCGCGGTGCCAGCAATTGCCGGCCAGAACTTCGGGGCTCGCGATGGCGCTCGGGTTCGGGGCACCTTCCGCACCGCCGCGCTGATGAGCGCGGCAATCATGACGCTCATCACCGGATTGTGTAAGTGGCGCCCGGCGCTCCTTGTCGGCCCTTTCGCGAGCGACCCGGAAGTCCTCGCGGTGGCGTCGGTGTTCCTGTCCATCATCTCGTGGAATTTCGTGCCGACCGGGGTCGTATTCACCTGCTCGGGGATGTTTCAGGGCATGGGAAACACGCTGCCGTCTCTCGCGAGCACCGCTACACGTATCGTGACTTTCCTGGGTCCCGTGCTCTGGCTTTCGGCCCGGCCCGGCTTCCGCATCGAGCAGGTCTGGTACGCCTCGGCGACTGCGGTGACGCTCCAAGCGCTGCTGAGCGTGGGGCTCGTGCACTGGCAGTTCGCAAAGCGCCTCGCGTTCGAGCGAGAGAGACCGGGCCCGACTCGCGACGTCCTGGCGACAGGCAGCTGATTACCTGGCCGCCAGGTCGACGGATGGCGGGGATTAATGGCGTCTTGCCCCTTCGCTCGAATGCCGTTCCCGTGTTACCCTGAAATTCAATCTGCTCAAAACTCGAGACAGCTCGACGGCTCCGCGGGAAGTCGCCCGCAAGGAGGAAACCCATGAGTATCGTCGGATTGGCGCTCATCGCGGTCGGAGGTGTTGCTGCACTCGTCACAGGAATCCTGATTCTGGTGCAAGCGTTCAAGGAAAGCGTTCTCTGGGGCCTCGGCTCGTTGCTCGTGCCATTCGTGATCCTCATCTTTGTGGTGACTCACTGGAGTGACACGGGTAAACTCTTTCTCTACAACATCGGAGCGTCTGCCGTACTGCTGGTGGGCTCCGTCATGGCTGGACTGGGCACACAAATGTCTCCATGAATTGAGATCCGGGAGTCATCGAGCGGCTACGCGTCGCTTGCGGGAATCGACGGAAGGTTCATCGCCTCGCGGACGACGTAGAGAGGTCGTCGCCGCACTTCCGAGGCGATCGTGGCGACGTACTCCCCGATTACCCACATGCCCAAGAGCTGGACTCCGCCGAGGAAGAAGATCGAGCCCACGAGCGCCGGCGTATCGGTGAGTAAAACGGCAACGATAGCGCCCACACTCACGACAGCACCAGCGAGGCCCAACAAGCCGATGGGAAGGCTGCTGAAGCCGAACGCCGCCGCTTTCGCCAGGCGCATCATGTCGCGCAACCGATACTTGCTTTCGCCGCTCTTGCGCGCCGGGCGGTCGTAGTCGACGCTAACCTGTCGAAAGCCGATCCAGGCGACGAGCCCTCGCAGAAACCGCTGCTGCTCGGGAAGGCTTCGCAGCGCTTCTGCCGCCTTTCGAGAAAGGAGCCGAAAGTCTCCGGTATCGGTCGGAATATCGATTCGGGTGAGCATCCGCAGCGCGCGGTAGAAGAGAAAGGCGCTCCCCCGCTTGAAAGCCGTCTCCCCGGGTCGGGCTCGCCGACGCGCGTAGACCACGTCGTAGCCCTCCCTCCAGCGGGCGACGAGGTCCGGCAGCAGCTCCGGAGGATCCTGGAGATCCGAGTCCATCGTGACGATCGCTTCACCTCGACCGTGGTCCAGCCCCGCGGTCAGGGCGATCTGGTGGCCGAAGTTGCGACTCAAAGCCAGGACCACCACTCGTTTGTCCTGGGAGGCCACGTCGCGAAGCAAACGAAGCGTTTGATCGGCGCTTCCGTCATCGACGTAGAGAAGCTCGAAGCTTTCCCCCATCGTTTCGAGGGTGCCGACGAGGCGGCGATGCAGCTCCATCAGACCGGCCTCCTCGTTGAAGACCGGAAGCACGATGCTCAGGGTCGGTGGGGTCACCATGGAAAGTCAGTTGGCTCGGTCCTGGTCCCTTCGGGACCGATGACCGCGCGAGAGGCGGGACCAAGCGACATCGAATCGAAGCTTCGCGCAAGCACGCGACGTATGATGGACCGGACCCCGAATCGAGATCAAGACTCGGGTATAAAAGCCCTCATGGTTTCGGGCGAAGCACCAGCGAATCGACCGTGGCGGACGGCGTTTCTTGCTACGGCTCTAGCGATCGTCCTGCTCACCTACCTCCTTCGCCTCGGATTCCTGGAAAGACGTGGTTTCAACCCGGACGAGCTCCAACACCTTCATAGCTCCTGGTGTATCTCGCAAGGACTCCTACCCTATCGAGACTACTTCGACCACCACACGCCCTGGCTGCATTTTGGCCTGTCGGTCCTCTTCTCGTACTTCGACGTGACCACCGATCCCGAAGAGGCGATTTCTCTCATTTTCTCGGCGCGTCGTGCCATGTGGGTGGCTACAGGGCTGATCCTCGCGTTGACGTTCTGGGTCGGACGTCAGCAACGAGGCGTCGACGTTGGGCTCTTGGCCGTCCTTCTCCTTTCCAACACCCTCATGTTTCTCGGCAAGACGCTCGAGATCCGACCCGACGTCCCCGCGTCCGCGCTCCTGGTTCTCGCCGTCGCTCTTTCCAGCGGGGCGCTGCGAGCTCCGCCGCCCCACCGGGCTCGCTGGCGTATCGCTTCGAGCGGCCTCGCGCTCGGCGCCGCGGTCATGTTTACGCAGAAGGCGCTGTTCGTCCTGCCGGGTTTTGTCGCGGCGCTGGCGCTTCACCTCTGGGAGGGGGGCAAGAGTCGCCTCAATGAGGCGTCACGAGACGTGTACTCGCTCGCCGGCGGTTTCCTGCTCCCAATCCTGGGAACTCTGTCGTTCTTCGCAATCGAGGGCGCGCTCTCCGATTTCGTCGAGCTGAGCTTCTTGATCAATCTGCGCTGGAAGGCCCGCCTCTCCGCCTGGCCGCTCTTCGAGGAGCTGACGGTTCAGAATCCGTTCCTCGTCTCGCTAGGCGCGGTCGGCTTCGGGAAAGCGGCGGTCGCCTTGTGCCGTCAGAGGCCTCCCCGATCAGCGACGGCTCTGCCTCTTTTCGCGGCGAGCTCGCTGGTTCTCGGTGCTTTCCTCATTCCCGCACCGCACCGTCACTACGCACTTGCTTTCTTGCCCTTCGCCGCGGTCTACGCGTCCATGGGCCTTTGGGACATCGTCGACGCGGGCTCGAGCCGCTCGGATCGCGTTTATCTCGTCTTGGCCGTTTTGGGCGTCTCGGCGGCATTGGTCGTTTCCCGACCGAGCTTCGAGCAAGCCTGGGTCTATCCCGCGCTCTGGCTCGGCGGGGGCGCCGCGTTCTTCGTGCTTCTCCGACGAGGTTCCCGCCACGGCGCCGCGGCCATCCTGCTGATAACGCTCAGCCTGCATCCGTTGTACCAATCGAGGGTTTTTTGGGAAAGAAGGAACTGGAGCACGCTGCAAGCCATCGAGTGGATCCTCCGCAATGTGGGGCCCGATGAGACGGTGCTCGACGGGTTCAGCGGACTCGGTGTGTTTCGGCGGCACGCGTTCTTCTTCTTCTTCCTCCATGACGAGATTCGCCCCATGCTTCGGGACGATGACTGGCGCGAGCTCATCCGTGGCCTCGAGAGCGGCTCCATCGCGCCCAAGGTCGTGGTCTTCGATCGTCACCTCGAGCAAGGGCCGGCGGAACTGCGAGAGGTCATCGAGCGCAATTACCTGCCCGCCGAGCCCGAGCCCGTACGCGTGAGATTCATCCAGGAGTCATGGCGTGACGCTGGCCCGCGGGTGCTCGGCCAACGATCATCCCCGTTGCCGTACGTCCTGGTCGAGGAGGGCTGGTATGCGCCGGAGGAAGAGGGGGGCATTGAGTTCCGCCGCTCGCGGGGGAAACGTTGCCGCCTGCGTGTGCCAATCGCCGAGCCCGCAGACCTCGAAGCCATCATTCGGGGTCGCGCGGAGATGACGGCTGACGACGTCACGATCGAGCTTGCCGTCAACGGTGCCTCGGTCGGCGAGCTCGAGCTCGTTTCCGGCTGGCGAGACTACGCCTTCTCGATACCGAAGAGCCGGCTGAAGCCGGGGCTCAACGATTTCTTGCTCACATACTCGCAAACCCCGCGCCAGCTGGACCCGAACCTTCCGGACCGAAATACGGTCCTGGCAGTCCACTCGCTGTCGCTTCAGCTCCCCTGAGCGAGGGCTCTCGACGCCAACGTCATTGGATGTATCCGAGGGCCCTCAGCTGGTCGCGCAACCTGTCGGGGATCGGCACTCGCTCGCCATCCAGTCTGCCCTGGGAAGAGATCCGGGCCAAGTGCCCGGCGAGAAGGCGCTTCAGGTCCCCTACTTCGTCGCGGCTCTCTTTGGCCTGGTTCTCCGTCTCCTCCGGATCTTCCACCGTATCGTAGAGCTCGATCCGACCGCTGTCCTCGTCCCAGATCAGGTGGAGGCGATCCGTTCGGAGAGAAAGCAATCCGGGCTCGTTCACGACTCCGCTCGCGAGGAGGGCTTTCCCAGGGGCCTCAGGGAGTGGATCGTCGTCCGCGAGCCAGGGCGAGCGGTCACGGCCCTGCACCACCGGGGGAATGGGCAGCGACAGCAAGCTCAGGACCGTTGGCATGACGTCCTCGAGGCTCACGAGCTCGGAAATCCGGCGGCCGGCCGATGCCGCTCCTGGCTTTCGTATCCAGAGAGGAACGTGAAGTTGATGGTCGCACAGGCTGTGTCCGTGCTCCCAGCTTCCGTGCTCGAGGAACTCCTCTCCGTGGTCGGAAGTGAGAACGACCCAGCTGCGGTCGAGGCGACCCGAGCTTCGGAGCTCGTCGAGAAGCGCCCCGATCTGTCGATCGAGACGGCGGACGGCCGCGGCGTACTTCGCCCTCCAAGAAACGAGTCGAGCGTTCTCCTCCCGATTCGCCCACGGTGTCGCATCGAGATGGCGAGGGCGTCCCGGATCGGCCGCCGTTATCGGGCGGTCCTTCCCCAAGCTCGAGCTCGTCTTCAACTCGAGGTAATCCCGCTCCGGGGCCACGTAAGGTGCGTGCGGGCCCAGGAAATGCAGATAGAGAAAGAAGGGCGTCGCGGGATCACGGAGCGTCAGCAATTCGCGGGCCCGCTCGATGACCACACCGTCGTTCGCTTCGATGGAGTAGCGATCGAAGCCCTGCGCGTAGCCGAAATCGGCTGCGAGCCAGCTGTTCGAGATGAACGCAACGGTCTCGAATCCCTGTCCGCTCAGGACCTCGGCGAGCGTCACCGCTTGCTCGGACAACGTGCCCGTGGCGCCCGGCGTGATTCCATTCTTTTCCAGCACTCCATGACTCAACGGAGAGAGTCCCGTCAGCAGGGATGCGATCGAGGGCTTCGTCCAGGGGGCGGCGGCAAAGGCCCGATCGAAGCGAACCGACTCGAGAGCCAGCCAGTCGAGGCTCGGGGAAACGGGCCCATCGAATCCGTTGACGCCCAGGGTGTCGTAGCGAAGCGTGTCGACGACGATGAGAATCACGGAGGGCGAAGACGGCGCCTGGGGAGGGGCCCCGCTGGCGATCCGGGGATCACCCCAGGAAACCCGTATCCGATCGGCCCAGGGCACGTCGTTCAGGTTGCGCTCGGGCCGATTCTCCAATCGCAACGTCACCTTCCCGCCCGCCCAAGCGGCAAGGTCGAGCCTCGCTCGATGCCAGCGATTCTGATCGTCCATCCGAAGCGTTCGTCGAAACAACGGCACGGCGAACCGGTCGTGAATCACGCTCACGGCGAACTCGACACGGGCGCGCGGCGCTCGGCTCCCGCTCTCCACCGCGTAGGAGAACGTCAGCTCGGGATGGGCTGGAAGCGTCACGTCAAAGTCGACCCGTCCGGGAAAATCGATCACGAGGGAAGGGAGACGGGCACCGTCGAGCTCGAGCTGGTCCGGCGCGACGCCGCTCACCGGTTCCGCGACAACGCGATCGACGAGTGAGATTTCCTCGGGCGCGCCACAAGAGATCGCCAGGAAGCCCGAGAGGCTGACCAGGACCGCTCGTCGTCTATTTGGTCGTGCGCGGGCGCAAAGTCTCCTCATGGCGGGAGGCGTCCAATCTTAGGGTGCGTTCGGAGCGGGAGCAAGCCCGCGCGATCGATAGGAAGAGAGGGAGAGCCGGCCGGGGTCTTGCCTCCGATGCCCGCCGGCACCGAAGAGAGAATCAGGCTCCGTCGGTAAATCGAGGTCCGGCGACTCCTTCCCGTTTTGGTAAGCCTCTTACGCGTGATGTAACGCTCCGCTTGCGCCTGGTCGAAAACGACGTGCGCGCCGG
>DATIBD010000103.1:0-284941 GCA_035457705.1 Vicinamibacteria bacterium | reverse complement strand
GACTTAAAATCCCCTGGGGCAACCCGTGCGGGTTCGAATCCCGCCCCCGGTACCAGGGTTAGGGATTCGGCGTGCCCGAGAGCGAAAAGACGTCTTCGGGCACCACGTCCGAGACGACGATGTCCTCGAAGCGGATCGTCTCGCCGGCTTCGTTCCGGCGCTCGGTCGCGAGGAGGATGCCGCCGAAGCGCTGCCACCCGCTCCAGCGATAGTCGCCTTCGAATCCGCTCTCGAGGCGAAACCGCCAGCGATCGACGAGGCCGGTTTCGCGGTTGACGTAGACCCAGAACTCGTCGCCGGGCGTCAGACCCACGTTCTCGAAGCGGAGGTGCAGTCGGTCGTAGAGCCTCCCGCCGATGCTTTCCTCTCCGTCGAACGCGAGCACGACGCCGGGATCCCGTAGCTTGTAGGGCATGAGAAGCCAGTAGGTCTCGCCCGCCCAGATTCGGGTGGCGCGGTTGAGATAATCCGACAGCTCACGGTCTCGAAGCGGGCGGCCATCCAGGATGGCGTTGCCCTGTCGGGTGTTCAGGTTCATCACCACCGAGTACGGGATGCCCGCATCGTTGGTGGCCTCGAGGCGATAGCGGCCAGTCCACCGGTCCCAGGCGATGTGCAGTCTCCGGCCTTCGCGGGCGAATGTGAAACGAATGAAGCGCGCCCGGGACCAAGCTTCTTCACCCCCAAGCGCGCCCATCAATTGATCGGCAACCGCTTGAGCCCTCGCGTCAGGCTGCGCGACGAGCACGAGCGCGCACAGTGTCAGCGCGATCACGGCGTGATCTTATCAGCTTGCGGCATCGCTCCGTTAACAGTTATTCTGCCGATTCCCGCAATGACCGAACCGGGCGACATCACGAGACTGCTGCACGCCTATGCCGATGGTGACCGGAAAGCGTTCGACGAGCTCGTTCCCATGGTTTACCACGAGCTTCGCCGGATCGCCCGGAGTCATCTGCGACGTACCAACCGGGGCGCAACGCTCGACACGACCGGGCTGGTCCACGAAGCTTATCTCAAGCTCGCTGGCCAGAAAGGGATGCGTGTCGAGGACCGCGGGCATTTTCTCGCCATCGCCGCGCGAGCGATGCGACAGATCATCATAAGCCGTGCGCGCGCACGCCTCGCCGCGAAACGTGGCGGGGGGGATCGTCCGATCCCGCTGGACGAACAGCGCGTTGCGAGCGAAGAGCAGGCGGAGTATCTGCTCGACCTCGACCGGGTGCTGGATGTGCTTCGCGAGCGGGACGAGAACCTGGCGCGGACCGTGGAGTGCCGATTCTTCGCGGGTTTGAGCGAAGAAGAAACGGCTCAGGCGCTCGGCGTATCGCTCCGGACCGCGCAGCGGAATTGGATGCGAGCCCGCGCCTGGATCCGTGCCGAGCTTTCGAGTAAGGAAGACTCGTGATTGGATTTCAATTTAGGGGGAAATGACCCACAGAACATCCTCAAAGTGCTTGACATGTCTGCTGAATCGCGTAGATTAGATAACGTAAGCTGGGGGGGATCATTGGCGACAGCACCGACGCCGAGCGAGAAGCGAATGTGTGCGCGAGTGCGCCCCCGCGGTCTCGTATCTCTCGCCATCTACCAGGGCTACAATATCCCTCCTGCCTACGGCATCGTTACCGATATCTCGCAGAACGGCGCTCGTATCGAATCGGATCGGATCCTGGCGAAGGGGCAGAACGTGCAGCTTCGCATTCAGTTCGCCGAAGAGAGTCCCTTCGAGGCGGGCGGGAGAGTCCGCTGGACGCGGCCGAGGGCGTCGAACGGCGACGGGCGTTCGGGGGGCGGGTTCAGCGGTATCGCGCTCGAAAGCGTCTCACCGCACGACACGCAGCGCCTGAAGTGTCTTTTGGACTCCCAGGAGTTCGACGTAAACCTCGACCGACAGTTCGACGATTTTCTGGAGGCTCTCCGTCCTCAACTTCGGAAGCTCGGGGAGACGCTCGCGCTGCGTTGCGGCGGGGGAAACGGGCGTAGGACCTGAGCCGCCCTCGAATTACCAAATCTACACCTACAGTTGACGCGCTTGTAACAAAACCCTCCCGGGCGCCGTCTCTAATCTTGAGGTACTCGCGATATGCTGAGGCTCCGATGGGCGCCGCCGATGAGGAGCTCCTCTCACGCTATCTCGACGGCGACGAGCGGGCTTTCGAGGAGCTGGTCGTCCGGTACGAAGCCCGGGTGCGCAACTTGGTCATGCGCCTTCTCAGGGACCCCTCGCTGGCCGAGGACGTCGCTCAGGAGACGTTTCTCGCCGTGTATCGCCGGGCGAGGAACTTCCGAGGTTCGGGTACGTTCCGTAGCTGGCTCTTTCGGATCGCGATCAACCGAGCCCAGGACGAGCTCCGTCGTCGGAGCCGTCGTCGCGAAGTGGCGCTCGAGCCGGACTGGCCCCGGCCCGAGCCCGCGGCGAGAACTCACGAGGGACTGGACGCGCGGTGGGACACCGCGCGAGCTCTCGATTCACTCAGGCCCGAGCACCGTATCGCCATCGTGCTGAGAGAGGTCGAGGGTTTGGGCTATCGGGAAATCGCCGAAACGCTCGGCTGGCCTTTGGGCACGGTTCAGGCGCGGGTCCATCGGGGCCGTCTCGAGCTGCGGGGACTGCTGGAGGAAAAAGATGCTTTGCCGCGAAGATGAAAAGATCTCGGTGTGGATCGACGGCGAGCTCTCGCGGGAGGAAGCCGATGAAGTCGCAATCCACGTGGAAGGGTGCTCTTCTTGCCGAGAGCTGGCGGCGTCTTTTCAATCATTGCGAGAGGGGCTTCGTCTCGACGTCGAGCCGGACCCGGGTTTCGTCGTCCGTTTCCGTGAACGGCGAGACGAGCCGCTGTGGAAGTGGCGCCGCGTCGGTCTGCGACTCCTGCCGTTCGCCGTGGGAGCTCTCGTCGCCGCGCTGATTGTGGTATGGGCCGCCGCGCAGCGGGAGCCCGACTTGACGGTGCTGGAACGAGAGGCGATCGGGAACGACACGGTGTTCGCCCTGGCGACGCCCGAGCCGGTGTTGCTCATCGCCCTCGAGCCTTTTCCCGGAGAGGTGCCATGAGGCCAGCAAACCGATGGATGTGGGCCACCCTCGCGGCGACGCTCGCGCTCGGGGTTGGCTTGGGTATCTTCGTCGATCGGGTCGTGCTGGAGCGGGCGGTGCATTCCGACTCGGTGGATGTCTCGCCCCGCCGGCACGACGACCACGTTCGGCCGTTCCGAGAGCATCTCCAGCAAGTGCTCGATCTGTCGCCCGAACAGCGGGAGGCACTCGAGGTGGTTCTCGCAAAGAACCACGAGATAGCGCGTGAGTTCTGGGAAGCTTCTCGCCAGGATTTCGACACCTTGCGCCAACAGTTCCGCCGCGACATCCGTGCCGTTCTGACGGAAGAGCAGACGGTGCGGTTCGATCGCATGCTCGCCGAGCGCGACGCCCGCCGAAAACAGAGGAAGTGACGGCCACGAGCTGCGCTCGATATATAATTAAAGGTTGTCAGAACCCAACCCAAAACCAATCCAAGAGGGAAGACTGCAACCATGGCGGAAGGCTCTGCGGGTACGGAATCAACTCCTCTCAGAGTTGCGATTATCGGTGCCGGTCCCACCGGCTTCTACACGGCCGAGCACCTGTTCAAACAAAAAGATCTCGTCGTAGAGATCGACTTGTTCGACCGGCTCCCCACGCCGTTCGGCCTCGTCCGTGGCGGGGTCGCTCCCGACCACCAGAAGATCAAGTCGGTTACCAAGGCCTACGATCGAATCGCTGCCAACCCGCGGTTTCGATATTACGGCTACGTTGAGTTCGGCACCGATTTGACGCTCGAGGACGTGAGGAAGCATTACCATCAGGTAGTCTTCACCGTCGGGGCGCAGATCGACCGCAGCATGGCTATACCCGGCGAAGACTTGTCGCGAAGCCACGCGGCGACGGAGTTCGTCGCCTGGTACAACGGCCATCCCGATTACCGCGATAGGGAGTTCGATCTCTCGCAAGAGGCAGTCGCCGTAGTCGGCGTCGGAAACGTGGCCGTCGACGTGTGTCGGATTCTCTGCCGGAGCAGAGAAGAGCTCGAGAAAACCGATGTCGCCGACTACGCCCTAGACGCCCTTGCAGCTTCCCGGGTGAACACCGTCTACATGCTAGGGCGCCGCGGACCCGCTCAGGCCGCTTTCACGAATCCGGAGATCAAGGAGCTCGGCGAGATGGAGATCGCCGACATCTGGGTGCCAGAAGAGGACGCTTGTCTCGACGAGACGACGAAGACTTTTCTAGCACAGAACCCCGACAGCTCCGTCGATCGCAAGGTCGAGATCCTTCAGCAATACGCCTCGGAGAAGCGATCGGGAAAAGCCAAGAAGCTCATCTTGAGATTCTGCGTCTCCCCGACGGATCTGCTCGCGGGCGAGGACGGGGGCGTCGGCGCCATCAGACTCGTGAAAAACGAGCTCTACCTAGATTCCAGGGGCGGGATACGACCGCGAGCGACCGATGAGGTCGAAGAGATTCCCGTAGGCCTAGTGTTTCGCTCGGTGGGATATTACGGGGTGGCCTTGCCTGGGGTTCCCTTCCGAGAGGACTGGGGCGTGATCCCCAACGAGAAGGGACGTGTAGTAGAGCCCGGAACCGGGGAGCACCTCGCCGGCCAGTACTGCGCCGGCTGGATCAAGCGCGGGCCATCGGGAGTGATCGGAACGAACAAGCCCGACGCCCTCGAGACGGTGAAATGCATGCTCGAAGATCTCGAGAAGGGCGTGCATTTCGACCCCGAGCTCCCGTCGGTGGACGCGGCTAGAAGGCTCGTCGAGGAGCGAAAGCCGAGCTTCTTTTCGTACGACGACTGGAAGAAGCTCGATGCTCTCGAGATCGAACGAGCCGCCGGCACCGAGCGGCCGCGGCTGAAATTCACCTCGGTCGAGGAGATGCAAGCGGCTCTCAGCCGTTAGGCTCTGGTCGCTCGATTGAACGATGGCACTGCGACCCGAACGCTTCCTCCTTCTTGTCGCCCTCCTTGACTCGGCCGCCTGCCAGCGGACGTCAGAAACGATTCCGCAGTTTTCCGCGCTCGTCGAAGAGCTCTCGGAGGATGGGGGCTATTTCGATACCGACAATCTGATCTCGAACGAGACGAGCTACGCCGAGGTGGTCGACCGGCTCGAGCCGACCGGTGGGGTCTATCTGGGAGTAGGCCCGGAGCAAAATTTTCACTACATCGGTCGGCTCAAGCCGTCCTGGGCATTCATCATCGACATTCGTCGAGACAACATGCTCCATCATCTCTTGCTGAACTACCTGCTGGTCTCTTCGCCAACGCCATACGATTACCTCTGCACGCTGTTCTCCCGCCGCTGCGAGGAGGGAGCGATCTTCGAGGGCTTCGAGGAGATGGTGGCCGCTTTCGAGTCGGCGCCCCGCGACGAACGGCGATTCGCCGACAACCGTCGAGCCGCGTTCTTGCACGTCGAAACGGTACTCAAATTCTCTCTCGACGAGAACGATCGAAAGGCGATCGATTCCATCTACTCCTCGTTCTTCGAGGAGCAGCTCCATCTGCGGTTTCGGAGCTTCGGACGGCCGCCCATGGCATACCATCCGACTTATCGCCAGCTCCTCCTATCGAGAGCGCGGAGTGGCCGCCCTGGCCACTTTCTCGCCCGTCCCCGGGACTACGAGTATGTGCGCTCGCTTGCGAAGAACGGTCGGCTGATTCCCGTCGTTGGCGACTTCGCGGGTGACAAGGCCCTGAGAGCCATCGGGAATATCGTTGCCCGACAGGGTGAGGTCCTCTCGGCTTTCTACCTCTCCAACGTCGAGTTCTATCTCCTCCGCTCGGGCAGTTTTCCGGCTTTCGTCGACAACCTGCGGGCGCTTCCCCATGGCGACGGAAGCCTTCTCATCCGGGCCTATTTCAGCTACGGCTATCAGCACCCGGCGGCCCTTCCCGGTCATCGCAGTACGCTCGTTCGCCAGAAGCTGGCCCGCTTCCTTCAACTCTACGACGAAGGCGCGTATCATACTTTCTGGGACGTTAGCACGCTGGATTACGAGCCGTGAATCAGCTGGAACCCAAGCGAATTCGCGTCGACTGGGAGGAGCTGAAAGAGGCTTTTGCCGACGGCTCGAAAGACCACCGCTACTATCTCGACCGCGAGACCGGTGCGGTCCACTTTTTCTCTTCCTATCTCGACAACGAGGACGACGAGGAGGACGAGCGGATCCTTACGGCCGACGAGCGCTACGTTCTGATTCCCGCAGACGTCCGCGCCCTCCCGAACGAGGAACTCCTGGCCTCGACGCTCGACAAGGACAAAACACTTCAAGCGCGCATCAAGAACTGGCTGCGCGCGGTGGCGGTCGAGCCGCTCTAATCTCATCCAGCGCTCCATGCCGTGGCGGGACGCGTAATCGATCGTCCGCCACGGCTCGGCCTGCTTACGGAGCGGCAAGGCACGCCGGGCTCGCTTCGCTCGCGCAGGGGTGCGCTATGTTTTTCATCACCCTGCTAGCGCCGCGAGCGCCCATTGGATCTCCTCGCGCACTGGCGCCTCCACTTCTCTCCCGAGAGCATCCAAAAGCCCAGACGAGGCCTCGCCCAACCCGAGGGCACCCAGGGCCCAGGCCGCGTGACCGCGCACCAGAGGCTCCTCGTGAGAAAGGGCTTGGACGAGCGCAGGAACCGCCTCGGTCGCCCCACTGTTTCCCAGCGCCACGGCCACGTTCCGCAAGAAGCCCGCGTATCGCGCTCGCCTCATCGCGCTTCCCCTCGTCGCTTGCTGGAACTCCTCACGGCTCAAGCGCAGCATCGAGACCAGGTCCATGGTCGATAGAGGCTCGCGCGGAAAGAACCTGGCCTCTTCACTTATCTTGGCGAACCGGTTCCAGGGGCAGACGTCCTGACAATCGTCGCAGCCGTAGATGCGGGTTCCCATGAGAGGTCTGAGCTCACGGGGGATGTAGCCCCTCAGCTCGATCGTCAAGTACGAGATGCAGAGACGGCTGTCGACGACGTAAGGCTGCACGATGGCCCGCGTCGGGCAGGCATCGATGCAGCGGGAGCAGGTGCCGCAGTGATCCCGTGTCGGGGTGTCGAGGGGCAACTCCAGCGGAACGAGGATCTCGCCGAGAAAGAACCAGGAGCTTCCATCGCGTGAAAGGAGATTCGAGTGCTTTCCGAGCCACCCGAGTCCCGCGGCCACGGCGTAGGCTTTTTCGAGGAGAGGGCCGGTGTCTACGTAACGACGAGTCGTCACCTCAGCGCGTCGTTCGATGAAATGCGCGAGCGCCTCGAGCTTTTCCCCGAGCACCCGATGGTAGTCCTCGCCCCGGGCATAGGCGGAAATCACTCCCCGGTTGGCGGGCGCCGGTCTCGCTCCGCCGAGGTAGTAGTTTAGAGCACAACACACAACCGTTTCGGCGCGGCGAAGGCTCGATCCGGCATCTGTCCGTCTGTCCGGGCTCCGTCCCATGTACGCCATCTCCCCCGCATAACCTCGCTCGAGCCATTCCCGGAGCCTGGGCGTGGCATCTTTGAGCCGGGCCGGAGCAAGACCGATCTTAGAGAAGCCGAGCTCGATTCCTCGGTCCAAGATGGCTTGTCTCAGCACCCACGGATCGGTCACCGCACCAGGTTACAATAGCGGCACCGTGGATTCACTCGACAACGTGATCGCCACCTTGAACAACCTCGAGATGGGCTGTATCGACACGATCGATGCCCAGCTCGGCGCGGCCCGCGCGGCTCTTCGCGACCGCGAGCTGTCGGACCTCGTCGAAAAGCTCGACGAGTGCCGCCTCGCTCTGGCGCGGGGAGATTTGCACGAGTTCCGCCGTTTGAGAGAAACGATCGTAAGCCAGCTCGGTCATTTGAGGCAGCGGTGGCGTGATTCGTCGCCATCGAAGCTTTGACAGCATCGTATCGGCATTGCTATAGTCTCGGCGCTCCAAAGTCAGAAGGGGTCGTGTTGTCGCACCTTCCCACAGAATATTTGTCGACACGTACGGGCAGCTTGTACGCGATGCTGCGTGGACGAAAGCCGGCCGAGCCGACGGCGCCGGAGTCGAACGACGGGCGCGATCAGGCGGCGCTCGAGTTTCTTTTCCGAGAGTGCTCGATCGATGTTCTGGGAAGGTGTGTCGCCCGAATCTCCGATGGGGACATCGTAGATTATCTTCTGGATCAGATTCTCGTCGCCGCTTCGCTTCTTTCGTCGGAGGCCTTCACCGGCATCGAAAGCATCCGAAAGGATCTTAGACTTCTAGCCCAGAACGCCGTCGGTAAAATGTCCATGGCCGACCTCCGGGTGAGCTACGATCGGCGGGTCGAGCGCCTCGGTCAGCATTTCTTCGCGCTCGGCCGACGCCTCCACCAACTCGAGCACCTCATGGCTACTTGCCCCATGTCGGGAAGTGGAGAAACTCTTCGCGGGCTGTACGGCCAGCGCGTTCGAGACCTCGCCGGCGATGTCCGGTTCATGCGGCAAGAGCTGGGACGCTGGGTTCGCCGATTCGTGCCTCTGGGCGGTGGAGCGTTGGCAGGTGCTCACATCGATTCGGAGTTCATCGTGGGTCGCATCGACGCGGTCGTCGATGAGCTCGGCTTGAGGATTCGTGAAGTCGGAGAGACGCTGAGTACCGTACTCGTGGAGCAGTTGATTCTGTTCGACGCCTCGATCACGCGAAAGAAGCTCTTCCGCCGGGATCTGGAGAACGTGCTCGACATTGGCCAGCTCCTGGACGGTTTGGCGAATCTCTTCGATCGCGTCAAGGCGTTCGAAGCCGAACGGAAGCCGGAGCAGCTGGCAAGGGTGAAGGCCCTTCTCGCGGAATTTCGACCGGATGAGTTCCTGTCGTTCTCGGGTGTCAGGGAGTCCCAGCAGAGAATTTTTCTTGCCGCCATCGAGGACCTGAAGCAGTATCAGACGGGCGACGTCCGTTTTCGCGAGGGAGAGGATCCCATCCAGGTTTTCCTGCTGGTCACCGGCGACCTCATCGCGTACTTGAGGCGGCGGCATCGTTCCCCCGTCGTTTGAAGAAATTAGCACATGTTTGGTGAAGCCCGCGACCGTTATCGCTCGGCCCTGAGAGAAATCGAAGAGGCCGGACTCTACAAGCACGAGCGCGTGCTCGAATCCTCCCAGGGTGCCACGATCTCGGTCAAGACCGGCGAGGTGGTGAACTTCTGCGCGAACAACTACCTGGGGCTATCCAGCGATGCCGAGGTGGTCCGCGCGGCGCATGCTGGCCTCGACGCGCGTGGATTCGGTCTGTCGTCGGTTCGATTCATTTGTGGAACCCAGGATATCCACAAGGAGCTCGAGGAGAAGATCGCAAGTTTTCTCGGCACCGACGATGCCATTCTCTACAGCTCGTGCTTCGATGCCAACGGCGGTCTCTTCGAGACTCTTCTTTCCGAAGACGATGCGGTTATCAGCGACTCGCTGAACCATGCGAGCATCATCGATGGAATTCGGCTCTCCAAGGCGAAGCGCCTCCGCTATGCGAATAGAGACATGAAGGATCTGGAAGACCGGCTGGAGGAAGCGCGAACGTCTCGGTTGCGTCTAATCGCCACCGATGGCGTCTTCAGCATGGACGGCACCTATGCCCCTCTGGACGAGATCTGCACTCTGGCGGAGCGTTACGACGCCATGGTGATGGTGGACGACTCCCATGCAACGGGCTTCGTCGGAGAAACGGGCCGAGGGACGCCGGAGCGATTCGGCGTGCGGGATCGGGTGGACGTCGTCACCTCGACTCTCGGCAAGGCGCTCGGGGGAGCGGCCGGCGGATTCACCTCGGGGCGCCAGGAGATCATCGATTTGCTGCGCCAGCGCTCTCGACCCTACCTGTTCTCCAATTCCCTGGCCCCGCCGATCGTGGCGGCCGCCACCAAGGTGCTGGAGATCCTGGAGACCACGTCGGGGCATCGAAAACGGCTCATGGAGAACACCGAGCAGTTTCGCCGGGAGATGTCGTTGCGGGGGTTCCGCATCGTCGAAGGAAATCATCCCATCGTTCCCATTCTACTCGGTGACGCGCGGCTAGCGCAGGAGATGGCGAGCGACCTCCTCGAAGAAGGAATCTACGTCGTCGGATTCAGCTTTCCCGTTGTGCCGAAAGGCCAGGCGCGAATTCGAGTCCAGCTCTCGGCAGCTCACAGCTCCGATCAGGTAGGCCGCGCCATCGAGGCATTCACGAAGATCGGGAAGAAGCGCAGCGTCATTTGACGCCGCGCTCCGTTTTGGTTAGTTGACCTCGGCGTATTCCGCGTCCACGACGTCATCTTCCTTAGCCTCGGGCTTGGTCTTGCTATAGAGCTGCTCCGCCATGCGGTGCGTCGCTCGCGTGAGCCGTTCGGACGCCGACTTCATCGAACCGGCGTCATCACCTTCGTAGGCCTTCTTGGCGCTCTCGAGCGCGTCTTCGATCTCGCTCACGATGGCCGGGTCGAGCACCGAGCGGTTCTCGTCCAAGCTTCGCTCCGAGGTGAATATCGCATGACCGAGCTGATTCTTGGTCTCGACTTCCTGCCGTGCCCTTTGATCCTCCTCGCGGTTGCGCTCGGCATCTTTGACCATTCGGTCGATCTCCTCTTTGCTGAGGCCTCTCGAGCTGGTGATGGTGATGGTTTGTTCCTTGCCCGTCGCGAGGTCCTTGGCACCGACGTTGACGATTCCATTCGCGTCGATGTCGAACGTCACTTCGATCTGCGGAACACCCCGAGGGGCCGGCGGGATCCCGACGAGCTGAAACTGCCCCAGCAACCTGTTGTCCCTCGCCATCTCTCGCTCGCCCTGTAACACCAGCACCCCGACGCTCGTCTGGTTGTCGGCGGCCGTCGAGAAAATCTCGCTCTTCTTTGCCGGGATGGTCGTGTTGCGCTCGATGAGCTTGGTAAAGACACCTCCCAGGGTCTCGATGCCCAGCGACAGCGGGGTTACGTCCAGGAGCAAGACGTCCTTGACGTCGCCCTTGAGAACTCCCGCCTGGATGGCCGCCCCGATTGCGACCACCTCATCGGGGTTGACGCCCCGGTGAGGTTCGCGACCGAAAAGGTCCTGCACCGCTTGCTGCACCTTGGGGATTCGGGTCGAGCCTCCGACGAGAACCACCTCATCGATCTTCTCGGGCTCGACTCCCGCGTCCGCGAGAGCGTTGCGGCAGGGTCCGAGTGTTCGCTCGATCAGATCGTCGACCAGCTTCTCGAACGAAGACCGCGTGAGCTTCATTTGAAAGTGCTTGGGGCCCGAAGCGTCCGCCGAGAGGAACGGAAGGTGAATCTCGGTCTCGAGCGACGTCGAGAGCTCGATCTTGGCTCTTTCCGCCGCCTCCTTCAGCCGCTGCAAGGCCATTTTGTCCGTCGACAGATCGATTCCCTGGTCCTTCTTGAACTCTTTGATCATCCACTCGATGATCCGCTGATCGAGGTCATCGCCCCCCAAGTGAGTGTCGCCGTTGGTCGCCTTGACCTCGATGACGCCGTCTCCTACCTCCAGTATGGAGATATCGAACGTGCCGCCTCCGAAGTCGTATACGGCGATGGTCTCTTCTTTCTTCCTCTCGAGGCCGTAGGCCAGCGCCGCCGCCGTGGGCTCGTTTACGATGCGAAGCACGTCGAGCCCGGCGATGGTCCCGGCGTCTTTCGTCGCCTGGCGCTCCGCGTCGTTGAAGTAGGCGGGAACGGTAATCACCGCTTCGGTGACTTTCTCTCCGAGATAGTCTTCCGCGGCCTGCTTGAGCTTTGCCAGGATTACGGCGGAAATCTCGGGTGGGGAATAGTCCTTTCCACCGGCCGTGACGAGCACGTCACCGTTCTTGCCGCGCTTGACGGAATAGGTGGCTCTTGCCGCTTCACGCTCGACTTCGTCGTAGCGTCGCCCGATGAACCTCTTGATCGAGGACACGGTGTTCTCCGGGTTCGTGATCGCCTGGCGTCTCGCGACCTGGCCGACCAGTCGTTGGCCGTCCTTGTTGAACGCCACCACGCTTGGCGTGATGCGATCCCCTTCCGAGTTCACGATGACCTTGGGCTCGCCCCCCTCCAGAACGGAGACTACCGAGTTCGTCGTGCCAAGGTCGATTCCAATTGGTTTACCCATTGTCTTCGTCGCTCCTCTCGATTTTTGTCGTCAGGGCAAGTATAGGCCACACGGAGATATTTGGCAAGAAATATTAGTAATCAAGAATCAATATAGTTGACATCAATCGACTAATAGTTTATCATTCAGACTCCAAGGAGGCTCCATGGATTTCAGTAAACTTACGGAGAAGGCCCAAGAGGCTGTTGGAAGGGCACAGTCGCTGGCGAGCCAGTATTCACACCAGCAAATCGACGTCGAGCACGTCTTGAAGGCGCTCCTCGAGCAGGACGGCGGTGTGGCCGAAAGGATTCTGTCACGTCTTGGCCATCACAAGAGCTTCCTTTTGGGAAAGCTGGAGAGGCGACTCGAGACGCTTCCGGCTGTCAAGGGCGGCGGAGCCTTACAGCTGTACTTATCGGAGAGGCTCGGGAAACTGCTCGAAGCCGCGCAGAAGGAAGCCTCTCAACTCAAGGATAGCTTCGTCAGCGTCGAGCATTTGCTGCTTGCCGTAGCCGGCGACAACGGCTTCTCCGGTGAGCTCTTCCACGAGCTCGGAATCACTCGCGAGCGGCTACTGGAGGTTTTGAAAGATGTGCGCGGTAGCCAGCGGGTGACCTCTCAGAGCCCCGAAGCGATCTACGAGCCTCTCGAGCAATATGGGCGGGACCTCACAAAGCTCGCTTCTCTCGGCAAGCTCGATCCGGTGATTGGCCGGGACGACGAGATCCGAAGGACCATCCAGATTCTTTCACGCCGGACCAAGAACAACCCGGTTCTGATCGGTGAGCCCGGTGTGGGAAAGACCGCTATCGCCGAGGGTCTCGCCCAGCGAATCGTTCGAGGCGACGTTCCCGAGGGCCTAAAGGACAAACGGGTCGTGGCCCTCGACATGGGCGCGCTCATCGCCGGGGCGAAGTATCGCGGCGAGTTCGAAGAGCGGCTCAAAGCGGTTTTGAAGGCCGTCGAAGAGTCCGCTGGCCAGGTCATCCTCTTTATCGACGAGCTTCACAACGTCGTGGGCGCAGGGAAGGCCGAGGGGGCTCCCATGGATGCGGGGAACCTGCTGAAGCCGATGCTGGCGCGCGGTGAGCTTCATTGCATCGGCGCCACGACCCTGTCCGAGTACCGGAAATACATCGAGAAGGACGCGGCTCTCGAAAGACGTTTCCAGACGATTCTGGTGGACGAGCCTTCGGTCGAGGACACCATCTCCATTCTGCGCGGGCTGAAGGAGCGCTACGAAGTGCACCATGGTGTCCGGATAAAAGACGCCGCTCTCGTGGGGGCGGCGATACTCTCGAAACGCTACATTTCCGACCGCTACCTTCCCGACAAAGCCATCGATCTAGTCGACGAGGCGGCGGCTCGCCTGCGGACCGAGATAGACAGCGTTCCCACCGAGCTCGACGAGGTCGACCGTCGCGTCCTGCAGCTCGAGATCGAGCGGCAGGCTCTCAAGAATGAAAAGGACAAGGCTTCGAAGGAGAGACTCGGGGAGCTCGAGCGCACCCTGCAGGATCAAAAGGGTCTCGCCGACGTGCTCCGGACCCAATGGCGAGAAGAGAAGGAACAGCTTGCACGAATCAGGAAGCTACGCGAAGAGATCGAAGCGACGAAAGTGGAGATCGAGCGCGCCGAGCGTGCCTACGAGCTGAACAAAGTTGCCGAGCTGCGATACGGTCGCTTGAACGAGCTGGATGCACGCCTCAAGGAAGCCGAGCAGGGCTTGGCACAGACGAAGCACATGCTCTTGAAGGAGGAAGTGGACGACGAGGACATCGCCCAGGTCGTCTCGCGCTGGACAGGCATCCCCGTAGCCAAGCTGCTCGAAGGGGAGGTGGAGAAGCTGCTCAACCTTTCCTCCGAGCTTCACCGTCGAGTGGTGGGACAGGACGAGGCCGTAGATGCCGTTGCCGACGCCGTTCTCCGCGCACGCGCGGGCATACAGGATCCCGACCGTCCCATTGGCAGCTTCGTTTTCCTCGGCCCCACCGGCGTTGGCAAGACCGAGCTCGCGCGCTCCCTGGCGCAGTACCTGTTCAACGACGAGAAGGCGCTCGTGCGAATCGACATGAGCGAGTACATGGAAAAGCACGCCGTGGCAAGACTCATCGGCGCGCCGCCGGGCTATGTCGGATACGAGGAGGGCGGTCAGTTGACCGAAGCGGTTCGCCGCAAGCCTTTCTCCGTCGTTCTGTTCGACGAGATCGAGAAGGCCCACCCCGAGGTGTTCAACTTGCTCTTGCAGATCCTGGACGAGGGGCGGCTAACCGACGCGCACGGGAGAACGGTCGACTTTCGCAATACGGTGCTCATCATGACGTCGAACATCGGGAGTGCCGAGATTCTGAGCGTCGAGGCCGGCAGCGGCTCGGATGGCTACGAGACCATGAAGCGCCAGGTGCTCGGCCGTCTCAAGCAGACTTTCCGTCCCGAGTTCTTGAATCGGGTGGACGAGACCGTCGTCTTCCACGCGCTCGGGCGAGAGGAGCTCGTGCGTATCGTCGAGATCCAGCTCGAGCGGCTGAAAGCCAGACTTGCGGACAAACGCATCGACCTCGAGGTCACGGACGCCGCCAAGACTACCTTGGCCGAGCTGGGTTACGACCCGGTCTATGGTGCGCGACCCATCAAGCGAACGATTCAACGATCGCTCCAAAGTGAGATTGCACGACGATTGCTCGCGGGGGAGATCGAAGAAGGGAAGCGTCTCGTGATCGACGCGGAAGGCTCGAGCTTCGTATTCCGGCAGTCTAACGAGGTGGGTGAACCATTGGGGTCCCGATAAAGCAAATTCCCCGGGAGGCGGTGCGGGGGGCACCTCCCGGGGCTGGCGTCGAGATTGGGGAGCGACGCCAATTTTGCGTTCTCAGTATACTCCACAAAGCAAACCACGTACCAGTGGAACTTTTTTTCTGAGGTTCATTGTTTAGAGTGGTTTGCGAGAATTCTCGCAGGTTCGGATCCTCTTGTGAGCTTCAAAACTTAAATATTGCGTACCCGATCCGCATTCAATTGTGAAACGTCTGTCGCATCGCAATCTCGACCCGCTCCTGGTACAATTGGTGTGTTCCGACACAAAAAAGAGCGTCCCCGACGAGTGCGCCCGGTCCACCTCCGATGAACCAGAAAGTAGCCGAGGCATTCAAGAAGTTGTACTTCGGTAAGCGAACCGGTGTCCTCACCTGCGAAGCGTCGTCGGTTCGTCGGGCGGTCATGTTCCACTCCGGCTTCGTCGTCGGCGCACGTTCGACGCTCGCCGAGGACCGCCTCGGGGAGGTCATGATGCGCCATGGACGCATCACCCGGCAACAGTTCGAGGACGCCTCGCATTTCATCAAGAGCGGACGGAGGCTCGGCGAGATTCTGGTCGAGTTGAAGATCGTGACCGCAGAAGAGATCGAGACTTTCGTGCGACATCAGCTCCTCGACATAGTCTGCATGCAGCTCATTGCGCCCCCTCGGAAACTTGCTTTTGCGCCGGTCAGCGAGGTCGAGGGCGTTCTCGATCAGCCCCTATCGGTTGCGGACATCCTGATGGAAGCCGCCCGCCGGACACCCAAGTTGGGAAAGCGACTCGAAGCATTGAAGAACAGCGGACGTCGACTCGGCTTTCCCAGGGATCCGATGAAGCGCTTCCAGGAAGTCAACCTCAATCCCGAAGAAGCGTTCGTTTTGTCCCGCATCGACGGTACACAAACCGCAAAAGACATATTCGCTGTGAGCCCCCTTCCCGAGGAGCGAACGGCCCGCACGCTCATCGGCTTGCTCCAGGCCGAGCTGATCGAGCCCGAAGGCGAGGGCGAAGCAGAGAAGCCGCCGGACGCGAAGCTTGCCACCGGTGACGGCGAACGACCGAAGGCTCTGGCAAAAGGCCACGAACGGGACCGCGAGAGAGCCGAGGTCGAGCGACTCTATGAAGAATTCCAGTTCAAGGATCATTGGCAGGTGCTTGGGCTCGATCAACGCGCCGACGCGGAAGCGGTCCGAGAGGCGTTCATCCGACTCGCTCGTCATTATCACCCCGATCGTTTTCGGTCCGTCAGCGAACCGCAATTCCAGGAGAAGCTGTCCTACGTCTTCCACCGAATCAGCGAGGCTCACGATACGTTGAGCTCGAAACGAAGAGAGGGCTACGAGGCTCTGGCCCAGAAAGACCTGGCGAGCGTCCCCCCCGATCGGTCGACGCCAGCGAAGCCCGGCAACGCGGCACCGGCCCTCGACGCCGGCACCGCCAAAGACCTCCTTCTAAGAGCGAAGGTCGCGTTTCGAGGAGATGACTTCTGGGAGTGCATACAGCTCTGTCTGAAAGGAATCGAACACGACCCTCAGAGCGCCGAGACCTACCATCTCCTGGGGGTCGCCCTTTCGAAGAACCCGAAGTGGCGCCAGGACGCCGAGAAGAACCTCCGTATCGCCGCCAATCTCGATCCCTGGAGACCCGAATATCAGATGTCGCTGGCTCGGTTCTACCGTGCCGTGGGCTTGCATCTGCGAGCGGAGCGGGCGATGGAGAAGGCGAGAGCCATCGATCCAGGAGTGACCCCCGCGGAATAAGAAGCGCCGGTCGTCAGCGGTCGCGCTCGTAGAGCTTGAGCTTTCGCCAAAGCGTGGCGGTCGTGATTCCCAGCTTCCTGGCGGTGTTCTTGCGGCTTCCTCCGCATTCGGCCAGGACCTCCAGGATGTACTCTTTCTCGAGCTCGGCGAGCGTCAGGGCGCGTTTGCGGGCATGCTCGATGAGCCGGTCCTCGTTTCGGGGCGAATCACCGAAGGGGAGATCATCCATTCCAATGATTCCGTCGCGGTCGAGTGCCGCCGCTCGTTCGATGATGTTCTCGAGCTCCCGCACATTTCCTCGCCAGGATTGCTTCATGAGCAGATCCATCGCTCTCGGGGAGATCGTCGGCTCCTTCAAGCCCATGCGCTCGGCGATTCGGCGCACGAAATGGTGGGCGAGCGGCGAGATGTCCTCGCGTCGCTCACGCAACGGCGGCAGCGCGATGGGAATGACATTCAGACGATAGAAGAGATCCTCCCGGAAGGTACCGTCCTCGACGCTCTTCTCCAGATTACGGTTCGTGGCGGCGATGATGCGCACGTCGAGGTTGCGGCTGGCGGTCGTTCCCACTCTTCGCACTTCACCGTTCTGAAGGAACCTCAGCATCTTGACCTGCGCCATCGGGGAGAGTTCGCCGACCTCGTCGAGAAAAGCCGTCCCTCCATGTGCCTCGTCGAATAGCCCGCGCTTATCCGCGTGCGCGCCAGTGAATGCGCCCTTGGTATGGCCGAACAGCTCGCTCTCCTGGAGATTCTCTGGAATGGCTCCGCAGTTGACGGTGACCAGCAAGCGATCTCTCCTGGGTGAGAGCTCGTGGATCGCTCGGGCGATGACTTCCTTTCCAGTCCCGCTCTCTCCGGTGATGAGTACCGTGGAGTCGAGCCGCGCCACCTGATCGACCATCTTGAGGACCTCGCTCATCGCCAGAGACGCGCTAACGATGTTCTCGAACGGATGGTGGCCACGGACGGCACGCTCCAGGAGCCGCACGCGCTGGGTGAGACCCCTCCGCTCGAGGGCGCGCTCGGCCACCAGAGTGAGCTCCTCCGGCTGGAATGGCTTCGTTAGATAGTCGTAAGCGCCCGCCTTGATCGCCTCGACGGCACTTTCCACGGTTCCGTAGGCGGTCATTACCACGACTTCGGTATCGGGGAAAAGCTCCTTGCACCGTCGAAGCACTTCGATGCCGTCGATCCCACCGAGCCTCAGATCGGTGACCACCAGATCGAAAGGGGTACGCTGCAGGAGATCGAGCGCCTGCTCTCCGCTTTCCGCCGCGCTCACGTCGTAGCCCTCTCGTCGGAAAGTGATGACCATGGACTCGCGGATCGCGGGTTGGTCGTCCACGACGAGGATGGAGATCTTCGCCGAGTGGGGCTCTGCCCGGGCCTCAGCGATGGGTCTCGATCGGTTGGCGCTCATCGGATATCAAAGAGAATCGCAAAAGAAACGAGCTTCCCTGGCCCGCCCTGCTCTCCACCAGGACTTCGCCGGCGTGTGCCTCCACGACGCGCTGGACGATGGCAAGGCCGAGGCCGGTTCCATCGGCCTTGGTCGTGTGGAAGGGCTGAAAGATCCTGTCCATGTCCTCCGGGCGTATTCCTTTGCCCGTGTCGGAAACGGTGACTTCGACGAAATCGTCCCCTTTCGTCGAGCCGGCCACGACGACCCTGAGAGTTCCTCCGCCGGGCATCGCTTCGACCGCGTTGACGAGAAGGTTCCAAAGAGCCTCTCGCGTCTGGGCGGCGTCGAGACTCACGGGCGGCAGGTCTTTCTGATAATCCTTCTCGATTCGTATCTGACTCTGCGCGAGTCCGAGGGCGTGCTGTTGGGAAAGGAGCAGCAGCAGGTCATCGAGGACTTCCACCAGATTGAGTGGAGTACGGTGCAGCGGGCGCGGACGGGCGAATTTGAGAAAATCGGCGACGATACGCCCGAGCCGCTGGGCCTCTTCGTGCACCACCTCGAGCAGCCGGCGATCATCGCCCTGGAGCTCGAGGTCGCGCCTCAGCACGCCGACGGAGTTCGAGATCGCAGCGAGCGGGTTGCGGATCTCGTGCGCGATCTGGGCCGCCAGCTCCCCGACGGCCGCAAGTCTTTCCGAGCGGATGAGTTTCTCCTGAGTGCGTTTGAGCTCCTCGTAGGCGAGTCGCGTCTCCCGAAACAGCTCACGAAAGCGCTTCTCCGACTCCCGCAGCCGGGTCGTCCGCTCGCGGACTTTGACTTCCAGGGACCGCTGGTAGTCCTGATTCTCCGCCTGCAGGCGGCCTCTCTCGCTCAAGAGCGCTCGGCGCTCGCAGGCCCGCTCGACCACGGCAGCCAGGGCTTCGGGGGTGATCGGCTTGGTGATGTAGTCATAAGCACCCTGCTTGAGGGCGGTCACCGCGCTTGCGAGATCGGGATGACCGGTCACCATGACCACGCTGATCTCAGGATCTTTGTTCGTGGCGAAGCCCAAAAGCGACATCCCGTCCTCCCCTGGAAGCATCAAGTCCGTCAGCAGGACGTCGAAGGTTCGAGTCTCCAGCTGTCGCATTGCCTCGGTCATACTAGAAACCGTCGTAACGTCGTATCCCGAAAGCGCCAGGACGTCGCGAAACGTCGCCTGAACCGTCACCTCGTCATCGACAATGAGGATGGAAGCCACGCTCACAATTTCGGAATGTATCGGAAGAGAACTTCTCCGAAAGCGTAACACGGCCGGACGGTAGAACAAAGCGCCAGTTCAGAGGGTAGAATGCCACCGGTTGGGACCAGGAGGTAGAGCAATATGGCGTGGATCCACACGATACCGGAGAACGAAGCGTCCGGAGAGCTGAAACGGCAGTACGACGAGGCGATCCGACGCGCGGGCAAGGTCTACCAAATCGTCAAGCTCCAGAGCATAAGGCCCGACGTCATGCGCACCTTCTTGAACCTCTATCTGCAGTTGATGCACGGGCCTTCCGGCTTGACGCGTGCCGAGCGCGAGATGGTCGCGACGGTCGTCTCGAGAGTCAATCACTGTCACTACTGAACCGAGGCCCACGGGGAGGATCTCCGTTCCGTTCTCGGTAATGATTCGCTCGTGGAGTCGATCAAAAAGGAGCCCGCAGAAGCTCCACTTCCGCCGCGCGAGCGAGCCCTGGTGGATTTCGCCATCGAGCTGACCCGTGCCCCTGAGCGGGCGCAGCGCGAGGACCTCGAAGTCCTTCGAGCACACGGGCTCACCGACGAGGACCTGTTCGTCCTCGTTCACATCATCGGGTATTTCAACCACATCAACCGGGTCGCCGACGCTCTCGGTGTCGACCTCGAGACGGATATGCCTCCAGCAGGGTGATGAAAAACTCAGCCCACCCTGCGCGAGGAGCGAGCCCGACGCGCCTGCCGCGCCGTAACCAGCCCGAGCCGTGGCGGCTCGATCGACTACGGGTCCCGCCACGGCATTGAGCACTCTCTAGTCAGGCTGATGAAAAAGTACAGCCCAGCCTGCCGAGCGGCGGCCAATACTTCCGCTGCGAGGTCGGCGCGAAGCGCCGCAAAGACCGAGCCGTGGCGGCACGATCGACTACGGGTCCCGCCACGGCATTGAGCACTCTCTAGTCAGGCTGATGAAAAAGTACAGCGCAGCCTGCCGAGCGGCGGCCAATACTTCCGCTGCGAGATCGGCGCGAAGCGCCGCAAAGACCGAGCCGTGGCGGCACGATCGACTACGGGTCCCGCCACGGCATTGAGCACTCTCTAGATGAGAGCAACGAGCTCTCGCAGGTCTGTCACGCGGTAGTCGGCGTCGAGTGAACGGGTTCGGTAGGGGGTCGGTCCATAGGCGACGAGACAAGAGGCGATGCGAGCGTTCCGAGCCGTCTCGAAATCGACCTCGGTGTCTCCTACGAGAAGCGCTTCCGTGGGTTCGGCCTCGCCCTCGGCAAGGAGTCGTTCGACGCCTATGGGATCCGGCTTCATGCGAGCGAAGGAGTCCCCGCCATATACGGAGAAAAAGAACTTGTCGAGCTCGAGGCCCTCGAGAATCATCCGGCTTTCCAAAAGGGGCTTGTTGGTGAGAACGGCGCTCTTGCACCGCGGCCGGAGTGCGCGGAGAGCTTCTGCCACTCCAGGGTAGGCAACAGTGTGCTCGAGCAGCCGCCGCCGGTAGATCTCACGGTACCGAGAAACGGCCCGGTCGAGCTCGCCGGTGGCAGAGCCCGGGAGAGCCCTTTCCACGAGCTTCGTCACGCCGCTACCGACGTAGTCACGGACCTGAGCGATCGACAGCGGATTGCGGCCCGCGTCCTCGAGGAGCTCGTTGACTGAAGCGGTTATGTCCTCGCCGGAATCGATCAGCGTTCCATCTAGGTCGAAAATGACCAGCTTCATCACCCGTGAGTTATAATTAAAGAGGGCCGGTTCGTGCTAGAGCTTTCACGCAAGAGTGACTACGCGCTTCGAGCGGTCATCTATCTCGCCCGGATTCCTCCCCAACGATACGGGCGCGTCAGCGAGATCGCCAAGGCGAAGGACATCCCCCAAGCATTCCTGGCGCAAATCCTTCCGATCCTCGCCAATCGGGGCGTCGTCAAATCGCAGCAGGGCGCGCATGGAGGGTATGCGCTCGCCCGTTCGGCCGAGTCCATCACCTTTCTGGAGGTCATCGAGTCTGTCGAGGGTCCGCTGCGACTCAACAAATGCGTCGAGGGCCAACATGACGATTGCTCGATTCTGGATCGATGCGAGATGCTCTCCGTCTGGAGTCGGGCGCAGAGCCAGATGGTCGAGTTTCTCGGAAGCGTCACCATGGCCGACATGCTGAAAGCGCCCAATCACCAGAGACCGGGCCCGGTCGTCATCGAAACGAGTTAAACCTCTCAGCGTCCCTGCTCGTATTCCTCGGCTCGGTGCATGTCGAAAGCCTCGTGCTCGGGGTTCTCCAAAAAGCCTCTCAACTCCGTGTGGCAGCGATAACACACCGTGACTTCGCCAAGAAAGTAGTAGAGCACGATATCGGCGGCGCTTGCGGCGACGAGAACGACCAACGCTGCAGGAAAATCCCAGGCTGCGTAGGCAAGGCTCGATATCAAGATGGTTGCGGCGACGGCGAAGCATCCGAGTTGCTGGGGAAAGTCCTTTCGCGTGTAGAAATGGAGGTTGCCGCAATGCGGGCAGCGATCGACGGGTCCGCCGGCCGTCAACGCCGGGCTCGGATCCGGAGGTTCGCGATTTCCGCAGCGCTGGCACGTCCCGGCACCCTCTCCCGCCGGCAGTGGGTACTCGTTGTACCGCGAACAATGGGAGCAGTAGTAGCCGACTCGACTCACAGGGGAAAGCCCGTCGTCACGCGCAGAAATTGCGAGATTAGCTCGCCGAACAGAACCAGGACCACAGCGACATAGAGAAGACCCGTCGCCGATTGCGTCGAGCGTATGCGGACCGTTTGCCACACGAGGGTCGAGAGCAAGAGAGGTGCCCCGAGCCCCGTGAGGCTGCGGAACAGAAAGAAGAGTGCGGTCGTCGAGAATACGACGTCGGCGAAGCGGTGGACGCTGAGCGCGTCCCATCCTCCGAGCGGGAGCGCGGCGCCCACGGAGAGCCATCGCAGAGCGACGGCGATTCCGAACCATCTCGCGCCCGAGCGCAGCGGGGCGATCGAGAGACTCGTGTCGACGAGATACCAGTGGCCCAAGATCATCGTCACCGTGGCCGTGCCGAGCACCAGCCCCGCGGTCAGGCTTCCGAAAGCGCCGAGCCACCCGTGAACGTAGCCGGTCCCGCGCGCGCCCAAAGAAACAAGAGCGGCGAGAGCGACTCCTGCGGCGGCGAACGGCATCCACCTCGGTCGGTATTCCAAATGGAGGACGCCCCACCACAGCAGAGAAGCCACGAGAACGACTGCCCCGAGCCATCGCTCGATGCCGGAGCCGAGTAGCGCGGCAAGACCCGCAACCCCGCCGGCCGCGGACGTGCAGAACCGCAGGAAGCCGAGGGGCAGACGGCTTTCGAGCGAAAGGAGCGCCACGGTCAACAGAGACCCAGCGGCAAGGTGCCCGGCGAGAAGAGACGTGACCTCCGCGATCATGGTCGCGTCAGACGAGCTTGCGTTGGAGCCAGTAGCGTAGCTCGGGAGTCAGGCCGGAAAGCTCCATGCCCGGCTCTACCAAGGTCTGGCATCCGCGCTCCCGCGTCGCGAAAAGGGAGCCCCTTCGTTTCACGCTCATCTCGCAGTTTCCACACTCGTTTGCCCAGCAGAACCTCCCGAGGACCGGCGTCTCGTCCCTCACCAGGAAATGTACACACGAAAGCAGCACCTCGCCGCTGGGTACTTCGAAGGAACGCCCCTCGACCTCGATGGGAACGAGCTCGGTGATGGAATTGAGGGTGACGCTAGACCTGGAATGATTCGCCGCAGCCACAGGAACCCGTGGCGTTGGGATTGGAAAACCGAAAGCCGGAGCCCATGATGTCCTCGACGTAATCGATCTCGGTGCCGTCGAGGTAAAGATAGCTTCTAGGGTCGACGAACAGTCGCACTCCGTTCTGCTCGAAAACCTCGTCTCCTTCCGATGCCGCCTCGTCGAGTGCGAGCTGATACTGGAAACCCGAACAGCCGCCACCCACGACCCGAACCCTGAGCCCTGCCTCGGGCCGGCCATTCTGTTCCAGAAATTCGTGGACTTTCGTGGCTGCAAGTTCCGTCAGAGTGACCATCGACCAGAGTATAGCGACGGCGGGGGAAGGGTGTCAAGGCGTCTTGCCCAAGTCGGCGAAAGAGCCTAGTATAAAAGGTTCGTCCGCATCGAAGATGCCTAAAGCCCTTTACGACCTTCACTCGCACACGACTGCCTCGGACGGCACCCTTTCTCCGTCCGAGCTCATGCGCCTTGCCAAGACGGCTGGACTCAGAGCAATCGCCGTCACCGATCACGACACGGTGGACGGTCTGTCCGAAGCCGAGGTCGAAGCGAAGACTCTCGGAGTCGAGCTGATTCCTGGAGTCGAAGTCAGCGCAACTTTCGGAGACGTGCCGGTCCACGTACTCGGGCTCTTCATCGACTACCACGAGAGCTGGCTTCGAGAGTGGTTTGCCGAAGCGCATCATCGCCGAGTCGAGCGGGTCCATCGGATCGTGAGCCGGTTGGCGGCCGAGAACGTCCAGGTGACGGTCGAGGAGGTCCTCGCCCGGTCGAGCCATGGAAGCGTGGGGAGGCCACACGTGGCCGAGGTCCTCGTCGAGCGGGGCATCGTTTCCAGCCTAGCCGAAGCCTTCGACCGGTATCTCGGGGCGGACCGTCCCGCCTACGTTGCCTACGAGAAGGTAACCGTGAAAGATGCGGTCGGACTCATCCGTCGTGCCGGAGGGATCGCGTCGCTGGCTCACCCGGTGCTCCTCGGGGACGACAGGCTCATCCCGAAGATGGTTACCGACGGGATCGGGGCCCTGGAAGCGTTTCACCACGATCACACCCCGGAGAAAGCGGCCGAGTACGAACGCCTGGCGAAGGCGCTTGGAGTGCTGGTAACCGGTGGGTCGGATTTTCACCGTCTCGATGGCGACTCGGTCAAGCGGCTCGGTTGCGAGGAGCTCACCGCGGAGGCGTTCGAGCTGCTTCGCGACCGAGCGCGATAACAGAATGCGCTACCGGCTCGCGTCGGTCGAGGACATCCCCGAGGGAAACGCCATCGCCATCGAACTCGGTGAGAAGCGCGTCGCGGTTTTCCGACACGAAGGTGAGTGGTTCGCACTCGACGAGACCTGTCCCCACCGAGGCGGGCCGCTTCACGAAGGGACGATCCAATCCGGGGTCCTCTATTGCCCCTGGCACCAATGGCAGTTCGAGCTGAGGACGGGGTGCTCTCCGCTGAATCCTCTTTCTCGAGTCAGTACCTATCCGGTCATCGTCGAGGACGGTGCTCTTTGGGTGGAGCTCTGAGTCGACTTGGGGTGACGAAGCAGGAGCCAGCTCAAGCGAACGCGGCGCGCAGGCTCTTGCGAATCGCTTCGAGTGTCCGGTCGAGAACGTCGGTGGTGTGCGCCAGGGACACGAACCAAGCTTCGTACTGGGACGGCGGGAGATGGATACCTGCCTCGAGCATGGCGACGAAGAAGCGCGCGTAGCGGGTGGTGTCGGCTTCCGCCGCGCTCTGAAAGTCGGTTATCTCGGAATCCGAGAAGAACAGCGTCATCATCGAGCCTACGCGATTCAAGGTGACGGGAAAGCTGGACTCGGAGACGATTTCTCGCGCCCCTCGCTCCAGATAGGCTGAGGCGTCTTCGAGCCTTACCCAGGCATTCGACTCGTCAAGGGTCTCCAGCTGAGCGAGCCCCGCACTCATGGCAAGGGGGTTGCCCGAGAGCGTCCCCGCCTGGTAGACGGGGCCCGAGGGAGAAATCTTCACCATGAGCTCGCGACGGCCTCCGTAGGCGCCAACGGGAAGGCCACCGCCGATGACCTTTCCGAGCGTCGTCAGGTCCGGACTCACGTCGTAGAGCTCCTGGGCCCCGCCTCGGCTCACGCGGAAACCGGTCATGACCTCATCGAAAACGAGCAGAGCACCGTTTTGGGTACAAAGCTGTCGAAGTCCTTGGAGAAAGCCGTCTCGGGGTGCGATCACCCCCATGTTTCCGGCAACGGGCTCGACGATCACCGCGGCAATGCGATCGGGCCGATCCTCGAAGACGCGCTCGACGGAAGTCAGGTCGTTGAACCGCGCCACGTACGTCAGTGAGGCGACCGAGGGTGGGACACCCGCGCTGTCGGGAACTCCGGTCGTCAGCGCCCCGGAGCCCGCCCGAATCAAGAACGAGTCCGCGTGTCCGTGATAACACCCCTCGAATTTGATGATGGCGTCTCGGCCGGTAGCGGCACGCGCGAGTCGAATGGCGGACAGAGTCGCCTCGGTGCCGGAGCTCACCATGCGCACCATCTCGACCGTGGGGACCATCTCCGAAATCTTCTTCGCCATCTCGAGCTCGAGGGCGGTCGGAGTCCCGAAGCTCGTTCCGTCGAAAAGGGCCTCTCGCAGCGCATCGAGTACCCGAGGGTGGGCGTGACCGAGGATCAGCGGGCCGTATGCCGCGATGTAGTCGACGTACTCGACGCCGTCCACGTCTCGGATATGCGGGCCTCTACCCGAAGCCATGAAGCGCGGCGCACGGTCGATTCCCCGAAAGGCACGCACGGGGGAATTGACCCCTCCCGGAATGTAACGCTTGGATTCCTCGAACAAAGCTTGGCTCTTGCTCACATCACATCCTCTCGTAATGGCGCACGATGGCTTCGACCAGCCCTGCGGAAGTGTAGGATTCGGCTTCGATCCCGACCTCGAGGCCGAGCTCTCCAAGTGCCGCGCTGGTGATGGGTCCGATGCTGGCGCAAATGAATTTTCCCTCGATATCGGAAAGCTGGATGCCGTCGAAGAAACTCCGCACCGTGGAAGGGGAGGTGAAGGTTACGACGTCCACCGCGCCCCGTTTGAGGCGCTCGAGCGCGCAAGCCGTCTCTTCACGTGAGGGAACCGTTCGATAAGCCGTGACGACGTCCACCTCCGCTCCGGCCGCCTCGAGAAGACGGGGCAGTGCCTCACGGGCGATCTCGGCGCGAGGCAGGAGAAAACGCTTCCCAGTAACCGCGGCTTTCTCGGCAAGCGCGCGAAACACCTCTTCTGCCACGAAGCGCTCCGGGACCACCGCCGCCGAGTATCCCTTGCTATGAAGGGCGTCCCGAGTGGCGGGTCCGATCGCCGCGAACGATACGTTTCGAGGGGGAGTACGCGGAGACAATCGAGTGAAGAATGTCTCGATGGCGTTCGCGCTCGTGAAAACGACCCAGTCGTAGGATGCGAGGCGACCGAGCGCCTCGTCGAACGCGAGGTAGTCGGCAGGCGGCGCGATTCGAATCGCCGGGGCCTCGATGACCTTCGCGCCGAGCGTTCGAAGCGCCTCGGTGAAAGGCCGTGACTGATGACGCGGCCGCGTCACGACGATGCACCGTCCCGAAAGCGGGGGCAGGGTCATCGTTGCTTGGCCAATTCCAAGACGATCTCCGCTGCGCCGGCGTCGAGCATGGCCTCGGCGAGAGCAACGCCGACGTCTCTCGGTCGCCCGGCCGGCCCCCGAGCCTGTTGGCGAACGCAGCGTGCGCCATCGACCGAGCCGACGTAGGCGCGCAGGAAGAGCTCATCCCCGTCGAGCACCGCATAAGCGCCCATGGGAATCTGGCAACCACCTTGCACTCGTCCGAGGAACGCGCGCTCCGCTGCAACGGCGCGCTCGGTCTTGTCGTCGTTCAGAAATTCGACACGTTCGAGAATGGCATGATCGTCCGTTCTCGCCTGGAGCGCGAGGGCCCCTTGGCCGACCGCCGGAACCATTATGTCGACCGGGAGTCGTGAGCGGATGCGGGCCGTAAGCCCCAGCCGCACGAGTCCAGCGGCAGCAAGCACCACCGCTTCCCAGGACGATTGGTCGAACTTCTCGAGGCGAGTCGGCACGTTCCCCCGCAGGTCGACGACTCGGAGGTCGGGCCTCTGCGCAAGAAGTTGAGAGCGTCGCCTCGGACTTCCCGTACCGACAGTGGCCCCCGTGGGAATCGAATCGAGATCGGGCGCTCTCCGGCTCACCAGCGCGTCACAAGGGTCGACGCGCTCCGTCGTGGCGGCGAGGACGAGCCCCTCGGGCAAGGCCGAGGGCACATCCTTCATGCTATGGACGGCCAGGTCGATCCGGTCGTCGAGTAGCGCCCGTTCGATCTCCTTGATGAACAGGCCAGATCCTCCGAGCCCGGCGATGGCGCGATCCGTGACGCGATCGCCCCGGGTCTCGATCACCTCCACCGCGATTCGAGCCGAGGGGTCGCGCTTTCGAAGAGCCTCCTCGATGGCCTGGGTTTGCTGGATGGCGAGGCGACTTCCCCGGCTTCCGATGCGGATAAGCCTCATGATTTTGGGTCAGCTCTTTTTTCTCTCGTCGGATCGATCGAGCTCGAAGGCCTCGTAAAGCGTGTCGATCCGAAGCGCGCCCAACGCGTCTCCCTCGCTCCACGCCCGAACCTGGCCCATCAACGGATGCAGAATCTTGTTGACCAGGCTCTCGGTCAGAAGCTCGGCCTGCTCGCGGTCGTGGGTGCAGAATCGCTTGGCATGGCGAGCGAGCTCCTGGGCTCTCAACTCCTCTACGCGCTCGCGCAAACGTTTGATGACGGGGGTAGCGGCGAGAGAGCTCCGCCAGCTCCGGAAGCTCTCGAGCTCCTGTTCCACGATCGTTTCCGCCTTGGGAATCTCCGACCTGCGCTTCTGCAAGTTGCTGTCTACCAGAACGTTCATGTCGTCGATATCGTGGAGGAAGATCCCGTCCAGGTCGCCGATCGAGCCTTCGAAATCACGTGGCACCGCGATGTCGATGATGTAGATGGGTTTGCCTCCCCGCTGATACAGGATCGGTTTCATCATCGCCCGAGTCACGATCGGCGTGGTGGCGCCCGTCGAGCTGATCACGATGTCTGCCGAGGCGAGTGCGCTCTCGAGTCGGTCGAGTGGCAAGGGCGTTCCGTTGAGCTCGTTGGCGAGCTCCTCGGCGCGCCGGAAAGTGCGGTTTGCGATCACCAGCTTGCGAGCTCCCCGCTCGATCATATGCCGAGCAGTGAGAGCACCCATTTCGCCCACCCCGATGAGGAGGACGGAGCGCGAGGACAGATCCTCGAAAATCTTTCCCGCGAGCTCAGACGCCGCGCTCGCCACCGATACCGCACCGGCGCCGATCCGGGTTTCGTTTCGAACCCGCCGTCCCACATTCACCGCGCCTTGCAGGACGCGGCTCAGGACGATCCCGCAAGCACCCACTTCGCACGAGAGGTCATAGGCACGGCGAACCTGCCCGAGGATTTGCGCCTCTCCCAGGACGAGCGAGTCCAGCCCTGCCGCCACCCGAAGCAGGTGGCGCACCGACTCGAGCCGGGTCAAGGTGTAGGCATAACCCGGGTGTTGGCTGAGATCGATCTTTTTGCTCTCTTCTAAGAGCCGGCGGATGTAGAGTTCGGCGGCGCCGTTGTCCGATGACAGGCCGTAGAGCTCAGTACGATTGCAGGTCGACAGCAGGATGGCTTCGGTCAGCGTGTCCTCGGTTCGCGTTCGGCCGAGCACCGAGCGAACCTCTTCCTCCGAGAATGCGATTCGCTCTCGGACCCCGACGGGTGCGGTGCGGTGGTTGAGGCCGACGACGATGAGATCCATGTCAAATGAAGACGTGAAAGCGGCTGAAAACGAGGTTGACGACCACGAAAGAGAAGAGCACCACCGCGAAACCGGCGATGGAGGTGAAAGCCACTCTCTTGGCCGACCACCCCTTCAAACGGCTCGCGGAGAGACCGAGCCCATAGATCAACCAGACCGCGAAGGTGATCATGAGCTTGGGATCCCAGCTCCAGTACGTTCCATACACTCTCACCAGGAGGACGAGACCGCCAATCATGGCCACGGTGAGAAAACCCAGTCCCAGCCAAGCCGCGCGGTACATGAAGCTACCCATGACCTCGAGCGAAGGGAGCTGCTTGTAGATCAATCCGAAGCGATGATGCTTGATGTCGTAGAAGAGCATCAGGTAGAGCGCACCGTAAACCGCGGAGACGGCCATGCCAGAATAACCGAGAAGCGCCGTCGAGACGTGGACCATAAACGCCGGCTCCCACAGCAGCTCGCTGAAGCTCGTGGGTAGCTCGCCAAAGGCTGACGAGACCAGCTGGAACACGAAGACGATTCCCAGGATCAGATATCCCGTAGTCCGCACGCCGATCCTGGCTTCGATGAGAAGGTAGAGCACCGCCACGGAGAAGGCCACTACTGACATCGCTTCGAAAACGGTGGCGAAGGGAAAATGATGAAATCGCAGAGTTCGCAGTACTAGGAGCGCCGCGTGCAGCCCCACGCTTACTCGAAGGAGGATCGGCGTCGTCTTCTCGGCAAAGGGATCGTTGCGGAAAAACAAAAGGGCGTAGTCGGCCCACAGCAGTGCATAGAGTGTCGGAAGAATGATAGTGAGGGCGTTGATGGCGCTCTGCATGGCCGGATACGGGTGAAGTCCCGCTTCACTATAGAACCGCGCTAGGTCTCGCGCAACGGGTTGACACCGATGCTAGGATCCCGCGAGCAGCCGTCCCAATTCGGGAAAGTATTGGTGCCGTACCGCTGGGCAAGTATTCTCTTCTGGCTAGTCGGCGCCGCTGCTTGCTCCCACGAGCGGGAGCCATCCCGGCTCCAGCGCTCCACCCTCCGGGTCGCCCTCGATGGTGAGCCTTCGACCTGGAACCGTTTACTCGCGACCGACTGGGTGACTCACGTCGTGACCGACCAGCTCCATGCGCCGCTCGTCCGGCTCAATCCCGAGACCCAGGCACTCGAGCCGGCGCTGGCCGAGTCCTGGGAGTTCGACGAGGGAGGCACGAAGCTCGTTTTCCGCCTCAGGCAAGGCCTGAGTTTCTCCGACGGCGAGCCGTTCACAGCCCGCGACGTGGAGTTCACGTTCCGCGCCCTTCACGACCTACGAGTGGCGAGCCCGCTCGCCGATACGGCTCGAATCGATGGCGAGCCGATCGAGTGCGTGGTCCGCGACGACTTCACCGTCGCTTTTGAGCTGCCTCGGAGAACGGCGAGCATCGAGCGCATCTTCGACAGTATTCGCATCCTGCCCGCACACCGTCTGGAACGAAGCCTGGAGCAAGGAACGCTCGTTTCGGACACCGGGCCTGGCGCCGCTCCGGAGGACATCGTGGGCCTGGGGCCGTTTCGATTGCTCCGCTTCATCCCCGGCGAGCGAATCGTGCTCGAGCGAAACCCCCACTACTTCAGACCCCGTCGAGATGGCTCCGCCGCGGTGGAATCGATCGTATTCGAGATCATTCCCGACGCCAACGCCCGGCTCCTGCGGCTTCGCAGCGGCGGGCTCGACCTGATGGAGCTCGACCCACACACGTATCAGGGCCTTCTCGCTGAAGCGCCGGAAGAGATTCGCCTCGTGGACATCGGACCGAGCATGCTCAGCGAACGGCTCTGGTTCAATCTAAATCCCGACAGTCCGATAGCGGAGCACAAGAGGGCCTGGTTCCTGGACGTCCGGTTCCGGCGTGCCGTGTCTCTTTCGATCGATCGCCACGCCCTGGCACGCGTCGTCTATGGAAGCCTGGCCTCTCCCGCCGTGGGTTCCGTCTCTCCCGCAAACACGTTCTGGCGCAACGAGTCGATTCCCGCACTCGGGTTCGACACGGAAGCGGCCCGTGCCCTCCTTGTTGAGGCTGGCTTCGACTGGGACTTGGAGGGTCGCCTCGTCGACGCAGCCGGCCGAAGAGTTTCTTTCACGGTCTTGACCAGGAGCGATTCCCTTCATTCGAAGATGGGCTCGTTCCTGAGAGAAGACCTCGAAGCGATCGGGGTCGGCTTGCAGGCCGTTCCTACCGAATCGAGCAGCCTTGCCTCCCGCATTTTTGGCAGCTTCGACTACGAGGCGGCGCTCCTTGGCATCAGTCAAACCGATCCCGACCCTTCCGCGGAAATGGCTCTGTGGTTGAGCCGCGCGCCGCTCCACCTCTGGCATCCCTCGCAGATGCGCGCCGCCACGCCTTGGGAGGCCCGCATCGACGAGCTCATGGAGGCTCAAGCCGCCGCGCTCGATCCCGCGCTGCGAAGAGACTATTTTGACGCCGTGCAGCGCATCATTCGGGAGAACCTCCCGGTGATCGATCTGGTCGTACCCCACGCTCTTCTTGCGGCCGATGCATCCGTTCTCAATCTTCGCCCCACGCCGTTCGCCCACGCCCTGTGGAACAGCGACGAGCTCGCGCGTGCGAGTGTTGGGAAATCCACACGCAACTCATTGCGTGATCCGCGTCACTGAAAGGGGGGGTAATCGGCAGTAGCGTGCGCCCACGGTTTCAAGTAAAAAGTAAAAAGCCAAGGAGGTGACCGGGACAGAGGTCGGTGAGGAGTCGCTCCGGGGCGGCAGGCCGTCGAAGGATTCGCTGTTATTTCGACGTTAATTTCGATTTCATGAATCCGGCAGCTGCTTCGTAAGAAGACTCGGAAGCAACCAACTCTCTCTCCCCCCAAACATCAAGACGAACCTGAACTCCTGGGAGCTGAGCTCCTAGGGTAGCGCCGTTCTCGGCGTGGTAAGGCGCGTCCCGAATTTCAAGGAGGTTCTTCAATGAACGGCATTTTGTGGGTATGAGCATTTCGATAACGCTTTTTTTAAAATAGTCAGGTTGAAACATACTCTCTCGATGGAGTGCATCATGGAACAAGAAGTACAAGAAATCGTTGAGCTTACCGTTGAAGAGCTCGAAGAGCGCACGGCGCCTGGTGTCATTGTTGCTTTCTAGCGCATTCTTTTCCCGCCATATCATCTAGATGCGGACGGAGGCTCCAGAGCCTCCGTCCCTTCTGCTCCCAACGCAACGCGAAACGCGTTGATTCTCGTTCGATATCTGTGATACCTTCCCCTCGGATTTGACTCCCAAGAGACTTCGGTCAGAATCGAATTCCACAGGATTCTTAATCTCATAAGTTCATTCTTGACCCCATAGGCGTTCCGCCTCGAAACAAAAGGTGCCGAAGTCGCAATGGACGGACGAGGCTGGTCTGCCAGCTTCAAGCTTTACGTAGCAGCCGTCGTCGGGGGCGGGCTCGTAGCCTATCTGTGGGCTCTCGGGGCGACGTTTCGCACCGTTCTGGCACTGCCCCGGCAAGAGACGCTCGCTCTCATCGGAATTCTCATCGTGGCCTGTTTCAGCGCGAGATGGGTGGTGCGCATCCCTAGGACGGCTAGTTGGGTGGCGGCAGCCGACAGCCTGATTCTATCGATCACGATGATCTACGGCGTCGCGCCGGGAATCGTGTCGAATGGCCTTTTTCATTTCGTGAGCTACTGGTTCGCCGCACGCCGTGAGCCTTATGAGCGGCTCGGCGTTTCCGTCCGATGGAGCCGGCTTCAAGCCGCTTTCAATCTGTCCGCGTTCGCTCTCTACGCATTGGCCTATGGCTCGGTTTTCGAGATGCTGAAGCCGGCCGAGCCCGCGAATGCCATCAACATCCTGCTTCCCGTCCTGGCGATGGGGATCACGTACTTCGTCGTCAATAGCACCGCCACCCATACGGCCGAAGTTTTGTCGGGCAGGGGAACCCACTGGGAGTTATGGCGCCAGGACTTTCCGCTTCTGCCCGTCTACTTCGTGGCGTCGGCCTGTGGGGCGGCGATCGTCTATCTGTTTCACCGGATGGTGGGTCCCGCCGCCTTCGCTCTCGCGCTTCCCTTCTGGCTCATTGCCTACTACGCGCATCGTTTCTACAAGGAGAAGTACGAAGAGCTGTCCAAGCTTCACCGACAGACGCTGGAGGCATTCGCCTTCTGTATCGACGCGATGGAGCTTCATACCGATTTCAAGCACCACACGCATACGCATATTCAACGGACGCAGGTTCTCACCCTCGGTCTTGCCAGAGCTCTGAACGTGGACGACAAGACTTACGAGGGGCTTCGCTATGCATCCGTCTTGCACGACGTGGGCAAGATCTCCATCCCTTCTTACATTCTCCACAAACCGACGAGACTGACCGAGCGCGAGTTCCAGAAGATGAGCACCCACCCTGCGGTCGGCGCCGAGATCCTCTCGTCGATCGATTTTCCCTTCCCGGTGGTGGAGATCGTCAAGCATCACCACGAGAACTGGGACGGAAGCGGCTACCCCGATGGGCTGGAGCGTGAAGCGATACCCCTGGGCTCGAGAATTCTCGCGGTGGCGGACTGCTACGAAGCGCTCACTGCACGTCGGGTCTACCGTCGCTCGCTCGACTCGGAGCAGGCGGTGAGCATCATGAAACGCGAGTCTCACAAGTTCGACCCTCTCGTGTTTGCGAAGTTTCAAGAGGTGCTACCCGCTCTCAGGCGCGAGCTCGACTCCATCGAGGTCGTGCCTCTCACCGATCCCAAAGAGCACACCGATCGACGCAGAGACCGCGACGTGGTGGGCTCACCCAAGTCGGCGACCCTGTCGAGCTCGATCTCCGAGCCCCAACAAGAGATTTTCACCCTCTTCGAGATCCTGCAGAACATCGGGACCTCGCTGTCCCGCAACGACACGTTGACGATCCTCGGCTCCAAGCTCGAGAAGATCGTTCCCTTCACGACGCTCGTCATCTATCTCGTGGATGACTCCAGCGGCGAGCTGCGGCCGGCCCACGTCGCCGGCGAGAACAAGGAAACCTTCGCCGGAATCTCCATCGAGGTAGGAACACGGCTCGCGGGCTGGGTCGCCGCCAATAACCGATTTCTCTACAACGTCCATCCCGGCCCCGATACGATGGCGCTGCCCCCCGAGATCAAGAGCCTCTACGGGAACTCCTTTCTCGCTCCGCTCGTCCACGAGGAGCGGCCCCTGGGGACGATCGCCCTCTATATGGCCGGCGATCAGCGCTATACCGACGATCACATTCGGTTGATGGAGATCGTCTCGAACCGAGCATCGATTGCCCTTTTCAACGCCATCCGTTTCGAGGAGACGCAGGAAGATGCCTTCACCGACCGGCTGACCGGCCTTCCCAACTCGCGCTTCCTCTATATCTTCTTCGAACAGACTCTGTCGGAGGCCAAGCGATATGGAGAGACGCTCACCGTCATCGAGATGGACCTCGACGACTTCAAAGGCATCAACGATCGTTACGGGCACCACACCGGCGATCGCTTTCTCAAAGAAGTCGGACGCGTCCTGAAGGAGCACATGCGAGATGCCGATGTGCTGGTTCGTTACGCGGGCGACGAGTTCATCGCCGTGCTTCCCAAGACGTCCTACGAGCAGGCACGACAGTTCTCTTACCGGCTTCAGGAGGCGGTGGAGGCGACGGAGCTCGACGTGGGAGTGGGGGCTCATCTGAAGGTCGGAATCTCCTTGGGGCTCGCTTCCTATCCGGCTGCCGGCCAAAACCTCGAGTCGTTGCTCATGGCTGCCGACAAGAACATGTACGAGGACAAATCACGTCGGAGAGGGAGGAAGCGAGGAGTGGACGGCGAAAGCTATCAACCGAGCCTATTCGGCAAAGAGGAGCTCCAGGGGCAGCACCCGAGCTGACGGAGTCGTTCCCGGCTTCCCATGCGCCGAGTCGTTCTGACCCGGGTGGCGACGGCGCTGCCGTTGTTGCTCGCCACGAGCCTCGTTTCCTTCGTCCTTCTTCACCTCGCACCGGGAACCTTCGTCGATGGGCTCCGATTTACTCCCGGGATCCCCGCGAGAGTAGTCGACGAGCTGACGACTCGCTACGGCCTCGATGAGACCTGGTACCGGCAGTACGGGTCCTGGCTGGCCGGTGTCGCTCACGGGGAGCTCGGCGTGTCGCTCGGTTATCAACGACCCGTCCGCGAGCTGCTGAGCGAGAGCGTCCCTCGCACCCTGGTGCTTGCGCTCGTGGCTCACATGGTGAGCCTGTGCGTCGCCGTGCCGCTGGGCCTCTTTGCCGCCTCCCGCCGCAACGGACCGTGGGATCGCGCGCTTTGTGCGGCAGCGGTAAGCCTCGCTTCGATACACCCCGTCGTCGTAGGACTCGTGGGGATGATGGTCGCCGCCTCGACGGGCATCGTCCCCGTGGGGGGGGGCTCGACCGCGCTCATCCAGGACGGTACGACCGAGTTAGTGCTCGACCTGTTGCGCCATCTTCTCCTCCCGGCTGCGATCCTGACCCTGGTGATGCTGCCCGCCTTGCTCCTCCAGGCCCGAGGAGCTTTCGTCGATGTCATGCCCGCCGCCTTCGTTCGTGCAGCGCGCGCACGCGGGCTCGAAGAAGCCAAGCTCCTATCGCGTGAGGTTGCGCCCGTCGCGATGGTGCCGCTGCTGAGCTACTGGGGAAGCTCGCTCGGCAGGCTACTGAGCGCCTGTTTCCTCGTCGAGGTCGTGACCGGATGGCCGGGTATGGGCAGGCTCGCTCTCAAGGCCCTCGGCGACCGAGATCCTTTTCTCCTGCTGGGCTCTCTCTTCGCGGCGGCCGTCGTGCTGATCGTCGGGAATCTTCTTTCGGATCTGCTGCTCGCCAGGGCCGATCCCCGTTTGCGTTTGGAGGAGGCGAGCCGTTGAGACGTGGAGCCGGAATTCTGATCGGGCTCACGGTCTTGGCGACGGTAGGTCCGTTCTTGGTCTCCCAATCGCCCGTTGCTCAGGATCGGAATACCATCTATTCGCCCCCCTCGTTGGACGACCACCCTTTCGGCACAGATGGACTCGGGCGCGACATGCTCTCGAGGAGCCTTCACGCGGCGCGCTACAGCTGGGCGACCGCCTGGGCGGGCGTCGCCCTCACGATTTTCTTGGGAACGTTGGCGGGCGCGGTCTCCGGACTCGTGGGGGGGAACGTCGATCGCGCGGTGATGAGAGGCACCGAGCTGTTCATGGCGTTTCCCGCGCTCTACTTGTTCCTCGCTCTCAGGAACCTGTTTCCCGACGAGCTGACTCCCGTCGAGTCGGGGGTCATCGTGGTGACGTCGCTCGCAACCGTCGGTTGGTGCTCAGTGGCTCGCTTCGTCCGCGGCCAGGTTCTCGAAGTACGAGAGCGCGATTACGTGACGGCCGCCGCCGCGTTCGGCGCCACGCGGCGCCACGTGATCCGGGTCCATGTCCTCAGGGCGCTCGGTCCGGTGCTCCTGCTCCAGGCGGGACTACTCTTTCCGTACTTCGTGCTCGGTGAGGTCACGCTGTCGTTTCTCGGTCTCGGTCTTCAGGAGCCCTACCCCAGCTGGGGAAACATGCTGGCCTCGTCGGTGGGAAGCCTGTTCGTCCTCCGGGAGTATTGGTGGTGTTGGCTCGCGCCGGCAATGTTCTTGACCGTGGCCAGCCTCGGTGCGAATCTCGGGTTCGAGGGAATCCGGGAGAGGATCAAAACAGCGTCAGTCCTCGCTCGGCGACGTGGTAATCGATGATGGACGCTCCCGCCCTCGTGATCGCCTCGTTCACCTTCGACCGCGCCTCCTCCGGGGCCGCAACGATCATGCAGCCCCCGCCTCCAGCCCCGCAAACTTTGACTCCCGTACTGCCGGCTTCGCGGGCCGTGTGAATGATCTTTTCAAGCTCGGGGCTCGAGACGGCGGGCGCCATGAGACGGCGACATTCCCAGTCCCTGCCGGTCAGCTCGGCGACGCGGTCGAGATCGCCACGAACGAGGGCGTCGCGGACGGCCACGGCGGTTTTGCCGCTCTCAGCGACCGCGCTCCGCGTTCCCCGGTCTCCATCGAGAAATCGCCTCACGACCTCCCAGTTGGTCGCCCCCGACCGGTGGGGCTGGTGGGAGTAGGCCAGGGAAAAGCGCCTCTCGAACGCCCACAGGTCGACCTCGAGGGGCTCCCGTCGGTGGCGCAGTTTTTCCCACCACAGGCACATCGCGCCTCCGTATACTGATGGGTAGTGGTCTTGCGCACCGGTCAAGGTACCGAGGACCTCCACTTCGACGTCTCTCACGATGGAAACCAGGTCACGGGCGCGGTAGCGGAAACCTGCGACGGCATTCAGCGCGCCGGCGATCGAGATCCCGAGTGAAGACGAGGCCCCGAGCCCCGCCTGTGGTGGGGCTTCGGAGTGAATGCTGACGGTGAGGGGCGAGGCGGGCTTGAAAAAGCCGAGAAGGCGCCCAGTGATTTCTGCGCCCGGGACCTCGACGAGATCCTCGAAGGCTCCGGACGCCAGTTCCCGGCCGGATTCTCGCTCGCAAACGTGGAACCGATTGTCCTCGGATTCCGTGATGACGGCCTCGGTGTAGAGATCGATCGCGAGGTTCACCGTGGCCGCTTGTTCGATCAGCAGGTAGAGCGGCCAAAGGTCGAGAGTGCCGCCCGAAAGGTCGATGCGGCATGGCGCTCGTGCCCGAACCGTCATGACTCAAAAGACGAAGCCGACGAAGAACGCAAAGCTCGTCTCCGCGTCGGATTGGAACGCCCTCTGAAGTTGGAGCTCGAGACCGAGTCGACCCAGCTCGACCCCGCCCAGAAGCTGGAAACCCAGGTCGCTAGCCCAATTGAAGTCGCTCTGGATCTGCGAGAACTGGCTCAAGAGCCCGATGCCTCCTCCGCCGTAAGGACGGACGTCGAGCGCCGAGGCCTTGACCTTCACGTTCACGAGCCCATTGAGCGGTACGAATGTGGCCGTGCCACCCCCGACGACATCCTGCCGGTACACCGAGGTTTGCGCCTCGAAACCGACGAAGATCGTCTCCTCGAGGTTGACGGGATAGTCGCTTCCAAAACTGACCCGCCATCGTCCCTCGAACCCGATGTCTCGAGGATGAAAGATGGCGCCGAAGCGTACAAAGGCATCTCCTGCGCTCGCTGGCTGGGAGACGGAAGCAACTAGAGCCGCCGCGCCCACCAGCAAAAGGGTGGGTCGTATGTTCATGCAGCGTCGAATTATACCGTAAGCCAGATGTTATCCTTGTAACCGCATGGACGAGTTGATTGAATCGGTTCGCAGGAGGCTTTCGGCGAGGCCTCCCAAGAGAATCGAGAGCAGACTGCGCCCCGCCGCCGTGCTCGTTCCCATCATCGTCTCTGCCGAGGGTTGTCGACTCCTGTTCACCCGTCGCTCCAGCAACCTTCGTCGGCAACCCGGCGAGATCGCTTTTCCCGGCGGAGCCGTCGATCCCGGGGACGCCACACCCCTCGAGACCGCCCTTCGCGAGAGTCGAGAGGAGATCGGTTTGGCGCCGCACGATGTGACGCTCCTGGGTGAGATGGACGAGCGGGACACCGTGACCGGATTCCGTATCACGCCGTTCGTGGGCGCGGTGGCCGGACCCTATCGGTTTCGTCCGAACCATGAGGTCGACGGACTCTTCGAGGTTCCGATCGAAGCGCTCCGGTCGCCATCGGCCCTGAGTGTGGAGCATCGAAAACTCGGTGACGGCCGGGGGCGCGAGATCTATCATTACCGGTACGGCACACACGACATCTGGGGCATCACTGGGCGGCTCGTCGCGGATTTCCTGAAACTGGTCGACTGAGCTCTCTCCCGAGCTACGTTGCTCAACGCGATGGCTTGAGGCAATCCTCGGGAGACCTTTGCACGAACCCTAGGAACACCGGATGCCGCAAGCGGCCATCGTTGGTGAGCTCCGAGTACTCGACGCGAACGACCAATCGCGGCTCGAGCCATTGGATAACTCCAGGCCCTTCGGCGAGGACGGCGGGACGTTGGGTCTCGATCGTTTCGAGCTCCGTTCCCAGCTGCGACAGAGTGTCTTGATCGAGCCCGCTTCCCACGTTTCCGAGCCAGACGAGCGCCCCTTCCTCGTGGCTCGCAAGGACCAGGGATTTGACCCGTCCGCCGCCTCGGTCTCGCACGAGTCCCACCAGAACGCCATCCGTCGTTCGCCGCACTTTTAGATTGAGCCAATCCCTCGTCCTCTCCCCCGGGAGGTAGCGGCTCCCCAGGCGTTTGGCGACGACGCCCTCGAGACATTTGTCGGTTGCCTGTTGATAGAGCGCCCGGCCTTGGCCCAAGACGAAGGCGTTCTCGACGAGTGGCGAGGGGGGGCTGGCCAGGAGCTCCGACAGGAGATTCTTCCTTTCGATGAGGGGAAGTTCGAAGAGCGCACGAGCGTTTCGATAGAGAAGATCGAAGACGATATAGACAACGGGGTGTTTTCTCGATTTGATTAAGGCGTCCTCGCGACGCGCGGTCTGCTCCCGAACGAGGACGCGCTGGAAGCTCGGCCTGCCGTCTTCGTCGAGAACGACGATCTCGCCGTCTAGGATGCCAGAACCAGGAAGTTTCGCGATCCCGGCTACGATCTCCGGATAGCGATTCGAGCTGTCGCCGAGCTTGCGTCCCTGTAGCCGCGCGACGCCGGGTCCAAAAAAGGCGAGGGCACGAATCCCGTCCCACTTGATCTCGAAGAGATGCGCCGCGGAGTCGAACGGAGCGCTCGTGCCGGCGAGCATGGGGGCGATCTTCTCGTCAAGCCAGTCGCCCTTCCCCAAACCGGACCGGACCTATTCGTTGGCGGCCTTCGCCTTTACCTCCCCCGCCGGTTCTGCGGTGCGGCTCGCCTGGAGACTCGATTTGAGCGCCTCCATGAGGTTTATGACCTTTCCGGTCTCGACCTCGGGCGGCTCGACGATCTCCTTGCCTTCTGCCTTGGCTTTGATGATTTCGAGAAGCGCTTCTCGGTAGTTGTCTTCGAAGGCTTTGGGGTCGAACGGCTTGGTAATGGCGTCGATGAGCTGCGTCGCGAGCTGGAGCTCCGCCGGGTTGACCACCGGCGACGATTCGAGCTCCTCGATTCCCGAAAGTGCGCGGACCTCGTCGGCATAGTAGAGCGCCGACATCACGAATGACTTCTCGCGTGGTCGTACCGACACGACCTGCTCCTTTCCATTCATCACGACGCGTGCCAATCCGATGCGATTCTTCTCCTCGGTCGCTCTCAAGATGGTGGCAAAGCTCTCGAGGGCTACCGGACCGTCGGGAACGACGTAGTGGGAGCCGTGGTAATAAAGCGGATCGATCTCGTTTCGATCCACGAACTGCACGATGTTGATCGATTTCGTGGACTCGAGCCGTACCTTCGTGAAGTCCTCCTCGTCGATGATGACGTACTGCTCTTTGGCGTACTCGTAGCCCTTGACGATCTCGTCGCTCGCGACGCTGCGCTCACAGACGGGACAGCGCTTGTCGTACTTGATTCGGCTGTTGCACGCTTTGTGAATCTGGTTGAAAGACAAGGCTTGGGAACGAGCCGCCGGATACATCCGGACGGGAATGTTCACGAGCGAAAGCTTGAGAAAGCCCTTCCAGGTCGGCCTCACGGTATTCTCGCTCCTCCGCCCGATACTAGGGTTCCCGCGCGCGGGAGTCAAATGGATCGAGCTTTATGGTCCCCAGAGCAAATAATGCACGAACCATCCGGTGGATTCGTGCAATTATGGCGTTCATCCGTCTAGTCATTTATCATGTGTCGGTTACAGCCTCTCCAAGACACGTTGACGCGCCCCTGGAATAGCGATAAACTACAGGCTAGTGCAAACAGTGCAGCCTTATCGGACCGTTGTTGGGGAGGAATGCCTACACCGGTTGGGACAAGTGGTTTGCTGTCAACGGGTTGTATTTTCGGCCCGAGCTGGCACACGACTTGCTCTTCTGAACCCGCATGCGAGCACCTTGGAGAAAGCCCCGTCGGCTGAGCCCCCGGGCTCCTTACGCCAACCTCATCGCTTTCATGCGCGACCGCCTGGCCAAAGACCCGGCCGATCAGAGGCTTCGGCTATCCCTCGCGACTCATCTGAGAATGGCGGGTCGCTACGACGAGGCCGTTGCCGAGGTGGAAAAGCTTCTCCAGAGCGGCTCGTCCGATTTCGAGACGAAGAGGTTGCTGGTCGGCCTCAAGTTTCATCGATTGCTCCGAGGCCTCGCCGGACGCTGAACCCTCGCCCTGTTGCTCCATCATGAGCCAACGGGTGTCTCGAGTGCTCGAGAGTGTTCTCGTGGTCGACTCTTCAACGGCGGAGCGCCGCCTCATTGCGTCCTGGCTTTCGGCACGAGGCCTCGAGGTCTCGACCGCTTCGCGGCTCGGCAGCACTCCGCTCCGTCGTTATGGACTCGCGGTGGTGGGCATCGAGCTGCTCGAGAGCCATTGGGCGAGCGAGCTCGCTCGCCTCAAGCGCGAAGCACCCCAGACCGAGATTCTCTTGACCACTCCGGCGGGAGAAGGGTCGGTCGAGACCGCGGTCCAGGCCATTCGCGCGGGGGCATATGACTATCTCGTCAAGCCCCTCGATCCGAATCGCCTTCCCCTGCTCGCGATGAAGGCCCTCGAGCGGCGCCGCCTTTCCGAAGAGAATCGATCCTTGCGAGAACGTCTGTCCCTCAAGGACGAGTACGGGAGCGTGATTGGAAAGAGCCGGGCGATTACCGAGATTTACGACATCGTGGATCAGGTCGCCGGCACCTCGGCAACGATCCTCCTGACGGGCGAGAGCGGGACGGGAAAAGAGCTCGTCGCCAAGGCGATCCACGCGCGAAGTCCGAGACGGGACCGGCCCTTCCTGTCCATCAACTGCGGCGCTCTCCCCGAAGGGCTTCTGGAAAGCGAGCTGTTCGGGTTCGAACGGGGTGCCTTCACCGGCGCCGTGGAGGGCAAGCCGGGCAAGATCGAGCTCGCCGATTCGGGAACGCTGTTTCTCGACGAGGTCGGCGAGATGAGCCCGAAGACGCAGGTCGACTTCCTCAGAGTTCTTCAGGAGCTCGAGTTTCGACGGCTCGGGGGGGAGAAGCTCGTGCGGGTAGATGTGCGCATCATCGCCGCCACGAACAAGGATCTCAAAGCCGAAGTGAATGAAGGCCGCTTCCGCCAGGACCTGTACTATCGTCTCGCGGTCGTCCCCATCCACATGCCTTCGCTCAGAGAGCGGAAGGAAGACATCCCGCTTCTCGTCGATGGGTTTCTCGAGGAGTTCGCCCGGGCGAATCGAAGGGCACCGAAACGGGTGACGGCTCGGGCGATGGTGCAGCTGGTCCAATATCCCTGGCCGGGGAACATTCGAGAGCTCAGAAACGTGATCGAGCGGATTACGGTGACGGTGAACGTAGCCACCGTGAGGCCGGAACATCTGCCAGTCGAGATTGCCACGGGAGCGATGAACGCCACCGACGGCATCATGATTCGACTCGGGACACCGCTCGACAAAGTGGAGGAGATCGTCATCCGGCGAACGCTGGAGGAGCTAACATCACACAGGCAAAAAGCCGCGCGCATTCTGGGAATCAGCCCAAGAGCGTTACACTACAAGATCGCCCGTTATGGTGTTTCTCGCAAGAGGAGCGTGACGTCCAAGTGATTGGCTGCCCCAGGTTTGGTATGATCTCGAAAAGGAAGAGCCGCATTGACGTCCACCATAGTGAGTTGACCCACCGAACGGAGACACTGCATGTCGACCGAGACCCTCGTAGGTGAGAGCAAGTCCGCCGTGAGACCAGCAATCGTGAACGATTTTTCCATTCAAGTGGCGACGGTGAACGGCTCGGGAAGCCAGTCTTCCAACAACGTGCTGATGCGATCGATCTTTCAAATGGGTATCCCGGTCAGTGGGAAGAACCTGTTTCCTTCGAACATTCAAGGGCTGCCCACCTGGTTCACGATCCGGGCGAGCAAGTCGAGCTATGTGGCGCGCAAGCGCGAGGTGGATCTGCTCGTGGCGATGAACCCCCAAACGGCGCGCGAGGACGTTGCCGCTCTGGGACCCGGCGCCGCGGTCGTCTACGAGGAGTCCCTCGGCCTCGAAAAGACTCGAAAGGATCTGGTCTTCTACCCGGTCCCGTTCTCCGATCTCGCCAAGGACGTGATCGACGAGGTGCGGTTGCGAAAGCTTCTCGCCAACATGATCTACGTGGGCGTGGTGGGTCATCTTCTTTCGATCGACAAGGACGAGATCGACGCGGCAGTCGCCAAGCAGTTCAAGAGCAAAGCGAAGGCGGTCGAGCTGAACCTGAAAGCGGTCGACGTCGGCTTCGCTTATGCGGAGAAACACCTCACCAAGTCCGATCCCTTGAGGGTCGAGCGCATGGACGAGACGGGGGGCAAGATCCTCATCGACGGAAATGCCGCAGGCGCCCTGGGATCGATGTTTGCCGGGGTTACTGTCGTGACCTGGTACCCGATCACTCCGTCATCCAGCCTGGTCGAACAATTGATCGACTACCTCAAGGCCTATCGAATCGACCAGAACACCGGCAAGGCGACCTTCGCCGTCGTTCAGGCGGAGGACGAGCTCGCGGCCATTGGTATGGTGCTGGGAGCGGGCTGGGCGGGTGCCCGGTCCATGACCTCGACGAGTGGCCCGGGAATCTCTTTGATGGCCGAGTTCGTCGGGCTCGGCTACTACGCGGAGATCCCGGCGGTGATCTGGGACATCCAGAGAGTCGGTCCCTCCACGGGCCTTCCCACACGAACGGCTCAGGGCGACGTTCTGAGCACCTACATGCTGTCTCATGGGGATACGAAACACATTCTCTTGTTTCCTTCGTCGGCGGAGGAATGTTTCGAGTTCGGCGGCACGGCCTTCGATCTCGCCGAGAGGTTCCAGACGCCGGTTTTCGTCATGTCCGACCTCGACCTGGGAATGAACATCTGGATGTCGGATCCGTTCTCCTATCCAGACAAGCCGCTGGATAGGGGCAAGATCCTCGACGCCGCCGATCTGGAAAAAGCCAAGAAATTCGCACGCTATCGAGACATCGATGGGGACGGCATACCCTATCGGACGCTTCCCGGCACCCGACACCCGCTCGCCGCCTATTTCACTCGGGGAAGCGGGCACACGGCTGATGCCGAGTACAGTGAGCGTCCCGACGTCTATCAGGAGAACATGGATCGGCTCGCGCGGAAATTCGAGACCGCGCGACGTTACGTGCCGGGGCCAGTAACGGACGAGACCGATGGAGACGAAGTGGGCATTATTGCTTTCGGGACCACTCACTGGGCCGTGCTCGAGAGCCGAGATCAGCTCAGGGCAGAGCACGACGTTTCGACCAGCTACCTGCGGATTCGGGCCCTGCCGTTCAATGACGAGCTCGCTCGTTTCGTCGAGCGTCATGAGAGGGTCTACGTTGTGGAGCAGAATCGCGACGCCCAGATGCTTCAGCTCGTGCGGATGGAGCTCGCCGCGAATGCGGAGCTCATCGCCAGGCTAAGAAGCGTGCTCCATTACGACGGTCTGCCCATCGACGCGCGGTCGGTAACGGAAGAGATACTCAGACAAGAGAGGTCCGAGGGCTAGGGGGAGAAGCACGATGGCAACGACAGTCGACGAAGCGCCGGCATCCAGGAGAACCAATCGCATCGGCCTGACTCAGACCGACTACAAGGGCAAGCCCTCGACTCTCTGCAAAGGTTGTGGCCATGACTCCATCAGCAGCCAGCTGGTGAAGGCCTTCTTCGAGTACGGGATCGAGCCTCATCGGGTGGCCAAGCTTTCGGGCATCGGTTGCTCGTCGAAGACTCCGGCCTACTTCTTGAGCCGAAGCCATGGCTTCAACGCCGTGCACGGCCGGATGCCCTCAATCGCTACGGGCTGCGTGCTCGCCAACCGTGAATTGATTGCTGTGGGTGTCTCAGGCGACGGTGACACGGCCTCTATCGGAATCGGACAGTTCGTCCACCTTTTGCGACGCAACATTCCCGTGGTCTACATCGTGGAGAACAACGGAGTCTATGGCTTGACCAAGGGACAGTTCTCCGCCACCGCCGATCTGGGATCCAAGCTCAAGACCGGCGTGAGCAACGATCTCCCCGCCATCGATCTGTGCGGGCTCGCGGTCGAGCTGGGCGCCACCTACGTGGCGCGCTCGTTTGCCGGGGATCCGAAACAGGTGGTCGCCCTCATCCAGGGAGCCTTTGGCCACAGTGGAACGGCCGTTCTCGATATCATCAGCCCCTGCGTCACGTTCAACAACCACGCGGGCTCCACCAAGAGCTACACCTGGGGCAAGGACAACGAAGAGCTGATTCACGAGGTGGACTTCATTCCGCATTTCGAAGACATACAGGTCGAGTACGGCGAGGGTGAGGCCCTGAGCGTCGAGCTCCACGATGGCTCCCACATCGTGTTGAAGAAGCTCGAGCGAGATTACGACCCGACGAACCGCCGACGCGCCATGGAGTTGCTCGCCGAGGCGCACGAAAAGCAGCATTTTCTCACCGGGCTCGTCTACGTCGCCCCCAAGGAGAAGACGTTTCTGGATCTATTGAATCTGGTGGACGAGCCCCTGGCGACGCTATCGGTCGAGCGGGTGCGCCCCCCCCGGTCCGTCCTCGACGAGATCATGGAGACTCTCGCCTAAAGGGTGCTGGATCTCGATGTCGAGAGTGACCGAACAGGACGTTCTCTCGAAGCTCGAGGCGCTCCGCGATCCCGATCTCGGGCGGGATATCGTGTCTCTCGGCTCGGTCAAGAACGTTCGGATCTGCTCGCCCATCGTTAGCTGCGATATCGAGCTGTCGAATCCCGCGAGTCAAGCAAGGGAGCGACTCCGAAAGGAGGCGGAGGCCGCACTGCTCTCGATTCCCGGCATCGAGGAGGCCAACGTGAGGATGACCTGGTCGGTCTCATCGCCTCCCGAGGCAGCGGGTCGCGTGCTGCCCTCCGGACAGCAGGCGCCGGCGCCTCAGCGGCCCGAAGGTGTAAAGAATCTCATCGCCATCGCCTCGGGGAAGGGTGGAGTCGGCAAGTCGACGGTGGCGGCGAATCTCGCCGTCGCCCTCCACCAAGCGGGAGCGTCGGTTGGCCTCTGCGACGCCGACGTCTACGGTCCTTCTCAAGGTACCATGTTCGGCATCACCCAGCGTCCCGAGGCCAACGAGAACAAGCAGCTCGTTCCCATCGAATCGAACGGCATTCGCGTAATGTCGATGGGCCTCCTCACCACCAAGGAGACTCCCGTCATCTGGCGAGGACCTATGGCCACGCGCCTCGTGCAGCAGTTCTTGTCGGGCGTTGCCTGGGGCGAGCTCGACTACCTGCTCGTGGACCTGCCGCCGGGCACCGGTGACGTGCAACTCACCCTGACCCAAAGCGTACCCCTGACCGGGGCGGTCATCGTGACGACCCCCCAGGACGTCGCCAGAAACATCGCGGAAAAAGGGCTTCGCATGTTTCAGCCGGTGCAGGTCGCCGTGCTCGGTGTCATCGAGAACATGAGCTACTTCCTTTGCGCCCATTGCGGAGAGCGCACCCACATTTTTCGCGAGGGCGGCGGAATGAGAATTGCCGAGGAGCTGGGGATACCCTTTCTCGGAGGGATTCCGATCGACCCGGATGTCGTCATCGCCGGAGACGAGGGAAAGCCAATCGTCGTGCGTAACCCGGCGGCACCGGCCGCCGCGGCGTACCGGGAGATCGCCGCTCGCGTGGCGGCGGCGGTCGCCAAAGCCAACTACGAGAGTGCGCAGGCCGATCGCCCCAAGGAGATAGGCGCCGACGAGAAATCGCTACGCATCCTCTGGAGCGACGGGTCGGAATCGAGCTTTCCGTTCCAGTTCCTCAGGAATCACTGCCCTTGTGCACTCTGCGTGGACGAGTGGAGCGGTGAGCGGAAGAGCCTCATCTTGTTGCTTCCGTCGAACTTCCGTCCGATGGCCATGGAGCCCGTGGGCAACTACGCGGTGCAGATCAGCTGGTCGGATGGGCACAACACGGGAATCTACAGCTTCCGCTATCTGAGGGAGCTCGAGGCGGAGTTGAGCCAGCCGAAGCCGCGCTAATTGGCGCCGGAGCGGGAGCCCGGCCGGGAGACGTCCAGAACCCCTTCAACGGAGCGGATCGAGCGGGCGATCTTCTCCAGCTCCTTCAGATTCCCGATCGCGACGGTCACGTCGATGGACCCCTTCTGATCATCGAACGTCTTGGCCTCGATGTTTCGAATGTCGGTGTTCATGTCGGCGATAATCGAAGTGATGTCGGCTAGGATGCCTTTGCGATCCTCCACGTTGACCGACAAAGTGATGTCGTACTTCGCGTCTTTTTCACCTTCCCAGGACACGGCCACCCGTCGTTCGGGATCTACCATCAGATTGAGCAGGTTGGGGCAACTCGCGGAATGCACCGACACGCCCTTGCCCCGGGTAACGTAGCCGGTGATGCTTTCCCCGGGAACGGGGGTGCAGCATTTCGCTCGGTATACCATCAGGTCGTCCATACCGTCGACTTTGATCTTGTCCTGGGAGCCCCGAAGGACTCTCCGAACGGCCCGGGCGAGCGATGTTCCCGTGCCCGCTTTCTCGCGAAGCTTCTCCTCGGGAACGAGCTTCGACAGGATCTTGCGAGGGGAGAGCTTGCCGTAGCCCACCGCGGCATAGAGATCGTCTACTTTCGAGAGCCCGTACTCCTTCAGGACGGTGGGTAGCCCGTCGGTGTCGAGAAGCGCCCTCAGATTGAAATCGAATCGCTCCGATTCCTTGTCGAGAAGCTTCCGGCCGATCTCGATGCTTCTCATCTTGTCGGCGGCGTTCAGAAAGGTTCGGATCTTGCTCCGGGCCCGGGCGGTGGTGACGAACGAGAGCCAATCGCGACTTGGCCGGTGGCCGCGAGCCGTCAAGATCTCCACGATGTCCCCGTTCTTGAGCTTGTATCGCAGGGGGACCATCAATCCGTTGACGCGAGCTCCCACACATTGGTGTCCGATATCGGTATGGATCGAGTAGGCAAAGTCCACCGGGGTCGCGCCCCGGGGAAAGGATTTCACCTCTCCCTTCGGCGTGAAGCAGAAAACGTCCTCGGGATACAGGTCGATCCGGAGGTTGTTCAAGAACTCGTGCGGGTCCGCGATCTCGCGCTGAGAATCGATGATCTGCCGGAGCCAGGAAAAGTTCTTGACGTCATCCTCCTCGAGAGGCCTCCCTTCCTTGTATTTCCAGTGGGCGGCGATCCCCTGCTCGGCCACCCGGTGCATTTCCTCCGTCCGGATCTGGACTTCGAAGGGAACCCCCGATTCGGTGATGACGCTCGTGTGGAGCGACCGGTATCCGTTAGGACGCGGCATGGCGATGAAGTCCTTGATTCGGCCGGGAACGGGTCTCCAGGTATTGTGAATGATGCCGAGTGTGCCATAGCAGTTCTTGACGCTGTCGGTGATGACGCGGAGCGCGACAAAGTCGTAGACCTGGTCGAGCTCGATCCGCTGGCGTTTCATCTTCTCGTGGATGCTGTAGATGCTCTTGGTGCGTCCGGTGATCTCCGCGGGAATACCATTCTCGGCGAGCGCCTTCTCGAGTTTTGACTTCATCGCCGCGATGAAGTCCTCTGCCCATTTCCGCTTCGCCTCGATTCTCGCCGCGAGCACCCCATAGGCCTTCGGCTCGGTGTGCTTCAGGCAAAGCTCTTCGAGCTCGGACTTCATCCGACCGATTCCCAGCCGACCGGCGAGCGGAGCGTAGATCTCGAGTGTCTCGGCGGCGATTCGAGCGCGCTGCTCGTCGGAGAGATGCTGTAGCGTACGCATGTTGTGCAGGCGATCGGCGAGCTTGATCAATATGATGCGGATGTCGTCGACCATCGCCAACAACATCTTTCGAAAATTCTCCGCCTGGTGCTCCTCCGCGGACGAGAACTTCAATTTGCTGATCTTGGTAAGACCGTCGATGATGTGGGCCACCTCCGAGCCGAAGAGCTCCTCGACGGCTTCGATGGAGGTGAGTGTGTCCTCGACCACATCGTGCAGGAGCCCGCCTACGACGCAGACGATGTCGAGCTGCATCCCCGCCAGGATGTTGGCGACTTCCAGGGGATGGACGAGATAAGGCTCGCCCGACTTGCGAAGCTGACCCCGGTGCTCCCGAGCGGAGAAAACGTAAGCTCGCCGGAGCAGCTCGAGGTCACCGTCCGGCAGGTAGGCACGGACCTTGTCAAGAATGTTCTCGAAGCGGATCATGTTGAATCAGTTACCCTGGTGTCCGAGTTGACTGACCCTCCCTCCCATAATATACTTCGCTCCCCATACGACTGAATCCATATAAGGGGGTTCAAGGAATGCACACCCACCACCTGAAAACGCTCGGCGCCGTGACGATAGCTCTGGCTACCCTCGCTGGGTGCGCGAGCCTTCAGCAGAAACTGGACATGCTGAAGTCCCGAAGGGCGTTCAAACAGGCGAACCAGCACTACGCCAACAAAGAGTACGTGAACGCCATCGATTTCTACAACACGACGCTCGAGCTCGATCCCAACCCTGATCCCAGGGTTCTGGTCACGACTCTTTTCTATCGCGGGAGCAGCCACCATCTCCTCTACCGTCCGACGCGGCCGGATGACCCCGAGAACGAAGCCCATCTGGACGCGGCCATCGAGGACTACGAGAAGGCGCTGGAGCTCGCGGGTGTCCATGCGGCGGAGTTCGAGATGCTGGCGCCGTACCAGAAGTACTCGATGGAGCAGCTCGCCGCGATCTATCGGGACGTCCTCGACGATTTCGGAAACGCCGAGCATTACTTCAAGTCGCTGATCGAGCTCGACTCCACCACTCCCGAGCGCTACTACGCGCTCGCGGACGTCTACGAGCGCTTCCACGATCCCGAGGAATTGCCTTTGTTGGAACAAGCCATCGAGGCTTACAAGAAGCCGGTGGAGATGAAACCCGACGATCCCCTGCCCTACCGCCAGGTTGCCAACCTCCTCAACAAATACGGGCGATTCGACGAGACCATGGATTGGCTAGCCAAGGCCCGGGACGTCAAGACCCAGGACCCCGAAGGCTACTACCTCATCGCCGTTCACTATTGGGACAAGGTCTACCGCGATCCCGATCTCACGACCGCGGATAAAAGCGAATATATCCAGCTCGGATTGGAGCAGCTCGATCAGGCATTGGGGATCAACGACCAGTACATCGATGCCTTGATCTACAAGAACTTGTTGCTCAGAGAGCAAGCCAAAATCGAGCCGGGACGCCGAGCGGAGCTCGAACAGCTGGCAAACGAGCTGCGGGACCGGGCCCTCGCACTACGCGAGCAGGAGCAGGAGGCCAACAAGGCCGCCGAGGCGGAAGCCGCCGAATCTCCAAAAACCTCGAGCCACTAAAACCAAAAAAATGGGCGGGGAAGATTCCCCGCCCATTTTAAAGTCTCGAATGAATGAAGCCTAACGGCTTCCTCCCGCGTATCCTGGCTGCGGCGGGACGATTCCGACTCGCTCGACACCGTTACCCCTGGCCACGTCGAGCACTTCGACGACCTCGCCGTAGCTCAACTGCGGCGCGGCTTGCAAGAAGATCGTCTTGTCGGATCGGGTCTCGAAGATATCGCGAATACGAAGCGGAAGCTCTTCCCAATTGATGGGTTGTTTGTTGATGGTGACCTGCCGATCGATGTCGATGTTCAGAACAAGCTGATTCGGATCCGGCTCTGCGTTCTGCACGTTATCCGCGGACTCGGGGAGCTCCACGTCTAGCCCCTTTTGCGTCAGCGGCGTTACCACCATGAAGATGATGAGAAGGACCAACATCACGTCGATTAGCGGAGTCACGTTGATGTCGGAAGTCGGGCCCCCACCTTTGTTCGACGACATTGCCATTTGTTTCGTGCTCCTTCAGCTTTGGACCTTTACCTCGGTGATTAGGCCGATCTCGTCGGCTCCGCCGTCGCGACACAGGTCCATGACGCGAAGAACGTCACCGTACTCGAGTCCTTCGTCGGCTTTGAGGAAGAGGATTTTCTCGGATTTTCCCTCGAACTCGCTGGTGAGCTTGCTCACGAGCTCCGACTCGGCGACGGGCATCATGTTGAGATAGACAGTATTGTCCAGCTTGATGGCCACGGTGACGACGCTTTCGTTGTCCGGATGATCGGTAGGAAATTCCGCTGGCGGAAGCTTGACGTCGACTCCTTTCTGGAGCAGAGGCGTAATGACCATGAAAATGATGAGCAACACCAGCATCACGTCGGCGAGCGGCGTGACGTTGATATCTGCCTTGACGTCCTTTTGATTGAGTCCGCCCATGCCCATGGCTGTATCTCCTTAGTCACAGTCGCCTACGCGACGGTTTTCTTGGCCATGTAGTCGATGAGCTCCGAGGCGCTATTGTCCATCTCGACGGTGAAACCCTCGACCCGCGTCGTGAGATAGTTGAACGCCCAGACAGCCGGGATGGCGACGAACAGGCCGAATGCGGTGGCCACCAGGGCCTCGGCGATGCCCGCGGAAATGGCACCGATACCGCCCGAGCCGGTGAGGGCCATGCCGCGAAAGGCGTTGATGATCCCGGCGACCGTTCCGAACAACCCCACGAACGGTGCGGTAGCTCCCACGGTGGCGAGCCCCGACAGTCCGCGCTTTAGGTCGGTCAAATTGAGCGCCGTCGCTCGTTCGATCGCGCGGTGGGCAGCCTCCATCATGTCGTCACGCGTGCCACCGCCCGTCTCCTTCTGGTACTCGTACTCTTGGAGCCCGGCGAGGAGAACCTTGGCGAGATGGCTGTTCTTGACGTCCTTGGCGCCGCTGAGTCGGATAGCGTCTTGTATCTTTCCATCCTTCAAGAGCTTGGCCACTTTCGGGGCATAGGCCCGTGATTGCTTCTTGGCCTTTCTATAGGTCATGAAGCGCTCGATCATGACGCTCAAGGAATAGATCGACATGATCAACATGACGAAGTTCACCAGCCTGGCTGTTAAACCCATATGTTGCCAAATATCGAGCAGGCTAAACTGCATTGTTTTCCTCCTGTATTATCTACGGTTGACGCGAACCTATCTCGAAGCAGTACCCACTTAGCTCAACGCGAAGTTGACCGTGACCGTCATGACGATCGGTACCGGCACTCCGTTCAGGAGCGTCGGCTCATATTTCCACTGTTTGACGGCATCGATCGCCGACTGGTCGAGCAGTGGAATGGAGCGGAGCACTCGAACGTTGGTGACGGTTCCCTGAGGGTCGATGATGGCCTCGAGGATGACGATGCCCTGAACTCGGGCTTGCTTCGCGATATCCGGATAAGACGGCGCGACGTCCTTGATCTTGTTGGGCGGGCGAATGTTTCCGCCAACTCGGACGGGCTCTTGCTTGGGAGGCGGTGGTGCGTCGGGAAGCCCTCCCACGATTCCGCCGATGACCCCACCAGGGACGCCTCCTTCGACACCGCCCGGGACTCCGAAATCGACCCCCATGTCCATGCCGATCTCGTCCGGGATCTCCACGGGAGCTACGAACTGCGGCGTGGAGGTCAGGACGGGACGGGGAGCCGTCGGCCTCGGCGCCGCTTTCGGGGGAGGCGGAGGTGGCGGTGGTGGAGGTGGCGGCGGGGGCGTCGCCATGAAGGTCATGATTCCTTCGGGCGTGGGCAGGTTGTCGGTCGCCATCAGCGGCACGACGATCATCGCGAAGATGACTCCGCCCTGCAGGAGAAGCGAGGTCATGAAGCTCGCGAAGGATCTTCCCGCGCCAACGCCCTCCGGCATCAAGGCAAGGTCAAACATTTCTTTGGGCACGGCGATCAGTGCTCCTTTCCGGAGAAGAATGAATCACTTCTAAGACAAGATGGCGTAGCCCTTATCCGGTCGCTGTCGGACAGACTACGCAATTCCAGCCTCATACTGCGCGATTAGACACCGCCCGTCACGAAAGGTTCCAGTTGGGCCGCTCGAGACAATCAAAATACTGCCGACAACTCGTGGGAACTCGAAGCCAACCAAAGTCGTATCCATATCGACAAGCGACCTCGCTGTCAACCGACTAGAGGAGATCCGCAGTATCCTCCTTCGAGCAGCGTATGCTAATCGCGGTGTAGCCTCGTGTCAAGCCGCTACGAGGATCTCAATAGAGGCGAAACCGTACGACGAGGTCGCTGACTGCGGGTACCGGTCTGCCGTTCTTGGTCGCGGGCTCGAACAGCCAGCGAGATTCGACCATTTGGATCGCCTCGGCATCGAGCGAGGGGATCGAGCGGCGGACCTCGAGGACCTGGACTTTCCCTTGCTCATCGATGAGAACGCGAAGGACGACAGCTCCGGACACGTTGTCGCGAACCGCCTCCTTGGTGTAGCTCGGCAGCGGCATTCGGAGGGGGCTCGGACCCACGTCGGGCGTGGGCAGGGGCGGGACCACCGTCCCCTTGCCACCGATGACCCCTCCCACCAATCCACCGGGAACTCCACCAACCACACCCCCGGGGATGCCACCGTCCATCCCGTCGGCGAGGCCTTGGTCGAAGCCCAGGTCGGCGCCGAACGGGACGTCGAACTCGGGGCTAAGGATCTCATCGGACATTACCAACCGACGCGAAGGGGGATTCAGAATCGCCGAATCATGAGGGTGTGGAATCGCCGCAGTCTCGAGGGGAATCAAGCTCGGATCTCCTCGCAGCTGAGGGGGCGGCGGCGGGGCCGCGAACCAGAACACGAGGGGTTTCAAAGCCGGTGTCAGCGGTGCGTCGAAGGATATGACGGCTAGCATGCCGAACGTTGCCAGTGCGACGGCATGGGCGGCAATACCCAGAGGAGCACCCGACCATCGGTCGGCGCGCAGGCCCCCCGCGGCGAGGCGGATCGTGCTGCCGAGACAGGTCGGTCGCGGCCAAGGTCGTTCTCCGCTCGCGCCGGCTTCTGGAGGGCCCTTCAGACCGCCCCAATTCATAGCTAATATTACAACAGGATCTTACACGCGCGCGGCTCGTTCTTCGGGCTTGGCCTTGGCTTTGCGGCGTTGGGAGGCCGGCCGGTCTCGATACCGGCGCCACCACAAAACGATGGGCGAGGCGATGGCGATGGACGAGTAGGTTCCGATGATGATTCCCGCGACTAGAACGAAGGAGAAGCCCCGCAGGACCTCGCCTCCTAGGGCGTAGAGCGCCACCACGGCAAAGAAAGTGAGGCCGGAAGTCAGGATGGTGCGACGCAGCGTCTGATTGATCGACAGATTCATAATTTCGCGGAGCGAGGTCCGCCGCGCGAGCTGACGGTTCTCCCTGACCCGGTCGAATATTACAATGGTGTCGTTCACCGAATAACCCACGAGAAAGAGAAACGCCGCGATGACGTTCAGACTGATCTCGTGGTTGAAGACCGAGACCAGTCCCAGGGTCAGCACCACGTCATGAAAGACGGCCACGGTGGCACCGACTCCGTAAATGGGCTCGAAACGGAAACCGATGTACACGAACATCGCCACCATGGCGAAAAGCGTGGCGTTTCGCGCTTGTCGGCGAAGCGTCTCGCCCACCACCGGCCCGACGATCTCGGTGGAGACATCGACGAGCTGGTTATCGGCTAAATTGTTTCTGAGGGCATCGAGGATGCGGTTCGCGGTCGCGTCCAGCTCCACCGTGTCGTCGCCTCTTCGCTCGACCCGGATCATCACGAGGTTCATCTCTTCCCGGTCGTAGCGCTGGATGATGGCCTCGCCGATGCCGGCGTTCGAGAGAATTTGTCTCATCTCTTCGATCCGCGGCGTCTTCTCGAATCGCGGATAGACGATGGTTCCCTCGGAAAAATCGATTCCGTAGCGCAGTCCACCTTTCCTCGCGATGTCGAGCGCGCCGATCGACGCGACGGTGAGAGAGAGCGCGACGAAGTACCACCGGTACTTGAGCCAATCGATGCTGGTGTCGCCGATGAAATCCATTACCGCCTCTCGGTTTCAGATGCTGAGCGCCTCGACCTGCCGGCCCGAGAGCACGAAGTCGAAAATGAAGCGGGAGACGAAGATCGCGGTGAACATGTTCGACAGCAAACCGATGCTCAGCGTTACGGCGAACCCTTGCACCGGACCGGTTCCGAACTGGAAAAGAATCAGAGCCGCCACGAGGCTCGTCAAATTGGCGTCGAAGATCGTCCAGAACACCTTGCCGAAGCTCGCCGATATGGCCGTGCGCGGAGTCTTGCCGCTCCGCATCTCCTCTTTGATGCGCTCGAAAATCAGCACATTCGCGTCCACCCCGACGCCGATGGTCAGGATGACGCCGGCGATTCCGGGTAGCGTGAGCGTTGCGGAGAAATAGGCGAGAGCGGCCACGAGAATCAGGACGTTGAGTGCGAGAGCGATGACGGCGTTCAAGCCCGAGAGTCGATAATAGAAGAGCACGAAGAATACCACTGCGGCGAGTCCGACCAGGGAAGCCGTGACGCCACTGCGGATGGAGTCGGCTCCCAGGCTCGGTCCGACGGTGCGCTCCTCCTGATACTCGAGCGAAGCGGGCAGGGCGCCGGAGCGCAGCTTGATCGCGAGATCCTGAGCTTGTTCCACGGTGAAGTTTCCCGTGATCTGCCCCTGATCGTAGATGGCGCTCTGGATGACGGGAGCGGAGACTACGTTGTTGTCCAGGATGATCGCGAGCTGTCGACCGATGTTGGCCCGTGTTTCACGCTGGAAGCGGCTCGCGGCCTCGGGCTTGAGCGTGAAAGACACGTTCGGCGTGTTGGTGTCGTAATCGAGCGAGCGCCGTGCGTTCTTCAGGTCGCGGCCGGTTATGACTGGGACTCTTTCGACCAGGTAGTAGTACTTGTCGGTTCCCCCGGTCTCGGCGACTCCGGAGAGGATCTCCGTGCCCGGAGGCTGCGGGCGACCGCCGAGTAGTTGGTCTTCGGAGAAACCCCTTCCCTGGACGAGCCGCAGCTCGAGCTTTGCGGTCTCCCGGATGAGCCCCTTGGCCCGTTCGATGTCGTCGAAGCCGGGAAGCTGGACCAGAATCTGGTTGCCGGAATCGCCGTGGGGCGCGATCACGGGCTCGGCCACGCCCAGCTCGTCGACGCGACGACGGATCGTCTCGATGGCTTGGGCGACGGTCTCCTCCCTCAGGACCGACCTGGCGGCCTGCCGGTACTCGAGCTCCCACTGTCCACCACCGGGAGCTCGGACCTCCCAGCTGGAGAAGTTGGTCTCCACGAGGTTCCGGAAGGCGCTGTCTTTCGTGCCGTCGACGCCGGTCACTCGGAGCTTCCCCGCCTCTTCTTTCTGGATGGCGTCGAAGGCAATGCTCTCCTCGTCGAGCGATTGACCGAGAATCTCCGAGGCCTCGTTGGTCACGGCATTGAGAGCATCCTCGGTATTCACCTTCATGATCAGGTGGATGCCACCTTTGAGATCGAGGCCTAGCTTGATCTTCTCCTCCGGGGGGTAGAACGACCAAACGCACAAACCCGTCACCGCGAGGATGAGGGCGGCTTTCCAACGCAGGTTCTTTCTCATGGGATGAGCTACTTCTTCGCAGCCGCGGCTGCAAGGCGGGCTTTGGACGACTCCTCAACGAGCTGGGTGATGGCCGATTTTGCGACTTGAATCTTCACATGCTCCGCCACCCGTAATTGGACGGAGTCGTCGCTTACGCCGACGACGGTGCCGTAGATTCCGCCGCTGGTCAAGACCCGATCTCCGTTCTTTAGCTGGCTCAGCATCGTTTCGGTATCCTGCTGCTTCTTTCGCATCGGCCGGATGACGATGAGGTAGAAGACGCCAAAGATGACGAGCATGAGCAGAATCTGGTTGCTCAAGAACGTACCCGAACCTTGAAGAGGCGCGACAGTAAGCATCAACAGGACAACATGATAGTTTAGCTCAAAGGGTCGTTCAAGCCGACCCGGCAAAGAGCCGGGAGCGCCCTTCGTCGAGAAGGGTTGAGAAGGTGCCTGCCTCGATGGCAGAACGGATGCGGCGCAAAAGCTCGAAGTAGAAATGTAGGTTGTGGATGCTGTTCAGTGTAGCGGAGCTCATCTCTCGGGCGAGAAACAGATGCCGAAGGTAAGCTCGGGAGAAGTTCCGACAGGTGTAGCACCGACACCCGGGATCCGGTGGCGCCGGGTCGTCGGAGAAGCGAGCGTTCTTGATCGCGATCTTCCCCGTCGAGACGAATAACGTGCCGTTTCGAGCGTTCCTCGTGGGGAGAACGCAGTCGAACAGGTCGACTCCGCGCGCCACCGACTCGAGGATGTCCAGAGGCGTTCCTGCTCCCATCAGATATCGCGGTTTGTCCCGGGGGAGCTCTTCGGCCACGGCTTCCGTCATGGCGCGCGTGATCTCGATCGGCTCCCCGACCGCAAGGCCGCCGATTCCGTAACCCGGAAAGTCCAAGTCGACGAGCGCTCGGGCGTGCTCACGGCGCAGGTCTTCGTACACACTGCCCTGCACAATGCCGAACAGCGCCTGATCCGTTCGGTGGTGTGCGTGCTTGGAGCGCCGAGCCCACTCCAGGGTGCGGCGGCAAGCCTCGCGAGCGCTCGTGGTGTCGGCGGGATAGACGATGCATTCGTCGAGCACCATCGCGATGTCCGAGCCGAGCTTTTCCTGGATGTCGACCGCCCGTTCCGGCGTCAACACGTGAGGCGAGCCGTCGAGGTGGGAGCGGAAGGTGACGCCCCCGTCGTCGACGCGTCTCAAGGTTGCGAGACTCGCGATTTGAAAACCGCCGCTATCGGTCAGAATCGGCCGTCGCCAGGAGATGAGGTTATGGAGTCCGCCGAGCGTCGCGACCCGTTCGGCCCCTGGTCGAAGCATAAGATGATACGTGTTGGCCAGTATGATCTGGGAATCCAGCTCTTCCAGCTGCTTTTGAGTCAACGCCTTCACTGCGCCCTGAGTGGCAACCGGCATGAAAGCCGGGGTGTCGACCGAGCCGTGGGTCGTCGTGAGCACGCCCCGGCGCGCCAGTCCGCAGCTCGCCGTCAAGGCGAAGGTCACCATCGACTCGCGCGCCTAACGCGTTCTATCCAAAGCACCAACGCTGTATTCCTCGCCGACAAAAGGCTTGACACACTACTCAGGCTTCCTTATGCTACATCTAGTATGTCAAGCCCAGACTCAAACGACTTATAGTTGTTGAGTTCCCCGTAGCAGTCGTCTGTTAGGGGATCGTCCGGTCTTGGCAAATGTCGTGGAGAGACCGAAGATGAACGGAAGCATTCGATTCCTTCGAACGGCAAAGAGCTCACTCGGCCTCCTCTACGAAACCCCCTAAGGAGAGGAGGCGAGAACACAATGGCAAAGAAGAAGAGAGCTAAGAAAGCGGCCAAGAAAACGGCGAAGAAAGCCGCCAAGAAGAAGAAGTAAGTCTTCCTCAGGGGTACCGAGAGAGGGGGTGAGTTCATCACCCCCTTTTTTTGTCCTCGCTGCTCAAAACATATCGCCGAATCGCTTCGGCGACTCCGGCGTCGTCGTTGGTCGAAGTCGTCGCCAACCCCTGAGCGCGCAGCGCGCTCGACGCGTTACCCATTACGACGCCCAGGCCCGCGCGCTCCAGCATTTCGACGTCGTTCCAGTTGTCTCCGATGGCGATCGTTTCCTCCAGGGTGATCCCCAGATGGCTCGCGAGGAACTCGAGCGCCTTCGCCTTCGTCGCCTCTTCGGACAGGACATCGAGAAGCGCGAAGTCCTCGTCGGCGTACTCCGTTCTTGCGGTGGCGAACCCAAGACATCGCGGGTCGAGGGTGTGTCGAAGGGCTTTTTCGAAGGCACGGATCGAATCCACTCCCTCGGTAAAGCCGATTTGCACCGGGTCGCGCTGGAGCTCGAAGTCGTCGACCCAGTCGGCGTTCGGCTGCCTGTCGCCGAGGTAACGTTTCAACGAGGGAAGATCTCGCGCCGAGGATCTCAGGATGATATGGCCTTCGCCGTTTGGTCCATCGTGGACCACGGGCTCCATGGGAAACTCCTGGGCGAAGCGCAGAATCTCGCAAGCCGTCGTCAGCGGTAGCATCCTCCGCCGAAGAATAGCTCCCTCGAGGCTCTCCTTGACGATGGCGCCGCTGTTAGCCGCGACATAGACCGGATGGAGAGGAGCGAGGAGTCGTCGGAGCGAGGAAAACCGTCGGCCGCTGACGACCGCGACCGCGACCCCGGCTCCAGATATCTCCTCGATTGCGCTCAGATTGTCCGCCGGGATCCTTTTGGTGGAGTCGAGCAGGGTCCCGTCGAGGTCGATGGCAACGAGCCGGTAGTGCACGGGGGCAGGACTACTCGCCCCGGTAGGGAGATGTAATGCCGTCCCAGATGGTGACGTCCAGGATGGAATCCCCGCGCTCGATTCGGTCGACGACGTCCATTCCCGTCGTGACCTGTCCGAACACGGTGAAGCGTCCGTCGAAAAGAGGCTCGGGCAAGTGAGTAATGAAGAACTGGCTTCCTCCCCAGTCCTTTTCCTCCTCCCACAGGGCCACCGTTCCCCTGAGGAATGGCCTTTCGTTGATTTCCGATCGAATCGAGTAGCCTGGACCGCCGTTGCCGTCGGCCCGCGGGTCACCGGTCCGGATGAAGCCGTTGGGAACGACCTCGTGAAACGTCAGTCCATCGTAAAAGCCGTTGCGCGCGAGCTCGATGAAGTTTTGCACCGTCAGGGGCGCGTCGCCGATGAAAAGCTCCAGCTCGATCGTCCCGCGATCGGTCCGGATGAAAGCTTGCGGCGTGTAGGGGGCATCGATGAACGCCTGGTAGTGTTCGAGACCGTACCGGCTGGGTCGAGCGCGCACGTCCGTCCTCAGAATCGCCGCGGCGCGCCGTCTCAGCAAGTAGCTCGAGTCGTCCTGGGCATCACGGGCGAGCTCGCTGCCCCGCTCGCTATCGAGCCAGTGGATAGCCGATAGCATCGCCACCTTGGCCCGCTCCTCAATCTCGGCGTGAAAAGCCTGCTCCAAGGGTCGAAGAGCGGCTTCATTCTCCAGGTACGCCAGTCGGTTGGCCGCGGCGACGCGTTCGAAAGGATCGTCCGATCTCAATCTCTCGATGAGGAGCCCGGTCGGATCTTCGTCATCTCGACGCGCGAGATTGCGCAGCACCGCCGCGCGGACGCGGGCGTCCGGGTCGTCGAGAGAATCCCGAAGTCGGTTCCGGGCGAGCTTGCTCCCCATCTTGCCAAGGGTCTCGACCACCGCGACTCGTGTCCACCAGTCGGGGTCCTCACCGATGCCCGACAAGAGGAGAAAGAAGGTCTCCTCGTCCTGACGCGCCAGCGCGCTGAGCGCGAGTCCTCGGACCCAGGCGATCTCGCTCCCGAGAAGATCGATGAGCGGGTCGACGGCTTGGGGATGTCGCAGGCTGGACAGAGCTTTCAACACCTCGACCTGGACGTATCGCGTGTCCTCGGTGAGGTGCGTAATCAGGTCGGGCACGAGTTCCTCGAGCCCCAGCCGCGCCGAGGCTCGAATGGCTTCGATGCGGACCTTCTCGTTGGGGTCGAACAGGAGCACGCGGAGCTGGTCGCGAGACTGCTCCGGCACCGTGCCGCCGAGACCGCGCGCACCGTAGAGCCTCGAGATGGGATCGGGCGAGCCGGCGTAGAACAAGAAGATCGAGGAAAGCTGCTCTCCGGAAAGATTGCTGGCCGCCCAGGCAGCGGGCCACCAGGTAAAACGCGGCGTGCCGCCCTCGGTGGCGAGGAGACCCCATGCCCAACGAACACTCTTCAGCTTCGACAAGGCGAACAGCGAGAGCCGCTCGGCGAAGTGGGGAAAACGGACCTCAGAGCTCGTCATGGACGCCGCCCAGTCGTAGGGCTCCTGCCCCCTCGGCAAATCGGACGAGATCGCTTCGGCAATGGGGCCTGCCGCTTCTTCGCCCACCCTGCGCGCTAGCGTCGCGGCGGCCCATCCGCGGACGGAAGACGACTCGTCGGAGAGGTTTTTGAGCAGCTCGTCCCGGGCCGACGCGGGTAATTCGGTTTCGTACAGCCCGATAGCAAAGGCCACCGTTGTTCTCACATAGGCCGAAGGGTCGGATAGCAAAGGGACGAGCCGAACGGCGGTCTCCCCGATACCGATTCGCCCGAGCGCGAGCGCCGCCCGCGCCCGCAGCCGAGCGTCGGGGTCCGTCAGTCTCGCCTCGATCTCGCCGCCTCCGAGCGAGCGCTCGTCCTCGAGCTTCAGGAGACGGGCATATTTGATCTCGAAAGTCGGCTCGGTAGTCGGCGCGGGTGGTGTGGTGGCGCAGTCCGCGCAGACCCCAGCGAGAATTGCCGCCGCCAGCGGGAAAGAAAATCGTGTCATCGGCGGTCGAAGCGGAATCAGCGGTTCAGAATCCGACGCGAGACGCGATGCTTCTCCACCCTGTCCCAGAGGACTCGATAGCCGATTCCGGGACCTCGGGGCACCTCGATGGTCCCGTTGGGTCGCACCTCGACTCGCGGCTCGATCAGCTCCTCGACGAAGTAACGTTTCGAGTCGGCCACGTCGCCGGGAAGAGTGAAGTTTGCGAGTGTCGAGAGGTGAACGTTGTGTGCTCGTCCGATCCCGCTTTCGAGCATCCCGCCGCACCACACCGGTATTCCGCGTTCGCCCGCCAGCCTCTGGATGTCCCGCGATGCCGACAGACCACCGACGCGGCCGGCTTTTATGTTGATGATCCGGCAGGCGCCCATCTCGATTGCGCTGCGGGCGTCCCCGATCGAATGGATGGACTCGTCGAGACAAACCGGCGTTTTTATCTCCTTTTGGAGCTTCGCATGATTCCACATATCCTCGTAATGGAGGGGCTGCTCCACCATCATCAAGTCGAACGCGTCCAACTCTTGGAACAGGCGCAGATCTTCGAGCGTGTAAGCGCTGTTGGCATCGACCATCAGCGGAGTATTGGGGAACCGCTCTCGCACCTGGCGAACCACGGCGAGATCCCATCCTGGCTTGATCTTGATCTTTATGCGACGATAGCCGTCGCCGATCTCGGTTGCGATCTTCTCCAGCAGCTTTCCCACCGAGTCCTGGATCCCGATAGAAACTCCCGATGCGATCTCGGTTCGCTCTCCGCCGAGGGCGATGCCGAGCGGTTCACCCCGCATCCGCGCGTAGGCCTCCCAAAAGCCCATTTCGACGGCGGCCTTGGCCATATTGTGTCCCCGAATGTGCCGCAGTGAGGGCAGGAGCTCGTCGGGGTGCTGGTATTCGGACTTCAGGACAACGGGAGCAATGAAGTCTTCGATGGCATGGAGCGAGGTTTTGACGGTCTCGTAGGAGTAGCTCGGCGCCTCGTCGGCGATACACTCGCTGACGCCGGTCTCACCGTCTACGACGACCTCGAGCAGCAGGAATCGCTGATAGGTGACCCGCGAGAAGCTCGTCTCGAAGAAGTGCTTGAGGTCGAGCTTTACTTCGTGGATAGTGATCGATTCGATATGCAAGAGGGGCTACCAGGGGAGGTACTTGCCGATGGCGTCGATTCTCGAGAGGTCGACATAGATGACAGTCGCCATGAGAAGCAGCAACATCACCAGGCCGACTTGCAAGATTCTTTCCTTGACCTGGAGGCTGAAATCACGACCGGCAAGGCCCTCGAGCGCGATGATGGCCATGTGCCCCCCGTCGAGCAGGGGGATGGGCAGTAGATTCAAAATCCCTAGATTGATGCTCAGGAAGGCGACGAAGGAGAACAAGGCTTTCGCTCCCCTCCGCGCCGTCTCGCCGGATGCCTCAGCGATACCGATGGGACCGGACATCTGTCGAACCGACGCTTGTCCCGTGACCAGTCTTCCCAGGACGACATAGAGCAGTCGAATCAGTCGCCCGCTTTCGTTCACCGCGGCGCCGAGCGCCAGAACCGGGTTTCGAATCTGATGGATCACCATGGGGGCCGAGTCGAACTGGATTCCTATGAGCCAACGGTCGTTCGCGCGTTTGGGCGTGAGCTCGAAGTTTATCGTCTCGTTCCCACGAAGAACCGAAATCGAGACTCTTTCGCCCCCTTTGGACTCGATCGCGTCGATGAGCTCTTCGAAGTGAAAGATCGGCTTGTCGTCCACTCGGGTGATGATGTCGCCTTCCTGCATTCCCGCAGCCTTGGCGGGAAAGTCGTCGGATAAGCTCGTCACCTTGGGCTGCACCGGAGGCAACAAACCCGTGTAGGGGATCTGGTCCTCCGTTCTCGTCTCGACGAGTACATCCTTCTCGATGCGCTCTCCGTCTCGAAGAAGCGTCAGCGTCAGGGTGTCGTTCGCGTGTACGATGAAGGCATCGATCGCGTCGCTCCAGGTTTCGATCGAAGAGCCATCAATCGCGACGATCTGATCCCCCGGTCGCACGCCGGATCGGCTCGCGGGCGAGTCCTCGGCGACGAAGCGGACCATGGCCGGGTCGTCGAGCCCGGCAGGCTTTTCCATGCCGACCATGAACAGCACGGTGAGAATGCCAATGGTGAGAACGAGGTTCATCAGCGGACCGGCGAAGTAGATCGCGAGACGCTCCCATTTGGTGCGACTCATGAACTCCCGGGGATCGCCGGTCGCGTCGAGGGGATTGTCCCCCGCCATTTTGACATAGCCACCGATGGGCAGGAGGCACAACTGATACTCGGTGTCGCCCCACTTCCGCCCAATGAGCTTGGGCGGAAAGCCGAAGGAGAAGACCTTGACGCGAACCCCGATGATCTTCGCCGTAAAGAAGTGGCCGGCTTCGTGAAAGAGAACGACCAGTCCGAAAACGAAGGCGAAGGCGAGCAAAGTCGTCATCAGTAAACTATTTTAGCGCGCTTGGCGCCTCTGAGGAGGCTTCGTGCCTCGTCTCGTGCCCAGCGGTCCACGTCGAGCACGACCGAGAGCTCTTCGGCAGGCCTCGGATTGTGGCGAGCCAGCGTTTCGGCGAGAACCTCGGCAATGGCCAAAAAGCCGATGCGGCGCTCGAGGAACGCGGCGACGGCCACCTCGTTCGCGGCGTTCAGGACGGCCGGCGCGGTGTCACCGAGCTCGAGGGCGCGGTAGGCGAGGGCGAGACAGGGGAAACGCTCGAAGTCGGGAGGCTCGAAATCCAGTTTCATCGGCGTTTCCAGGTCGAGAGGACTCAGGCCGCTATCCAATCTTTCGGGATACGTGAGCGCATACTGGATGGGCAGCCTCATGTCGGTGACGCCGAGTTGGGCGATCAGCGAGCCGTCCTCGAACTCCACCATCGAATGTACCGTCGATTGCGGATGCACGACGATTCGAATGCGATCGGGCGGCAGGCCAAAAAGCCAACGGGCCTCGATGACTTCGAGACCCTTGTTCATCAGCGTCGCGGAATCGATCGTAATCTTCTGCCCCATCTGCCAGGTGGGATGCTTCAACGCCTGCTCGGGAGTGACCTCGCGCATCTCCGCGAGGCTGAGCTTGCGGAAAGGGCCCCCGGAGGCCGTGAGCCAGATTCGGCGTAACCTCTCGGAACGGCCCGCGAGACACTGGTGGATCGCATTGTGCTCGCTGTCCACCGGCAGCAGTGAGGCACCGGAGCGGCGGACCGCTTCCATCATGAGCCGGCCGGCCATCACCAGCGTCTCTTTGTTCGCCAGCGCCACGGCCTTCCCCGCCTCGATGGCCTCGAGCGTGGGAACGAGTCCGACGGCGCCCACGGTGGCAGAGACAACGAGCTCCACGTCGGGGTGGGTTGCGACCTCGACCAGACCATCGACCCCGCTCTTGACGTGCACGCCATCGAGCTCGGTCCGAAGCTTTCGGGCATCCACCTCCTCGACCACGCTGACGAGTCGAGGGCGGTGGGCGGCGATTTGTTCCCGGAGGGTCTCGATATTCCTTCCGGCCGCCAATCCCACGACTCGAAACCGCCGAGGGAACCGCTCGATCACTCGAAGGGTACTCCTCCCGATCGATCCCGTTGATCCGAGAATGGCGACGCCCTTCACGACAGTGGGAGCATTCTAAGCGATCACGAGGACCACTTCACGTAAACGAAGAGCACCGGCGCCGCGAAGAGAAGGCTGTCGATGCGGTCGAGAAGGCCGCCGTGGCCGGGCAACAGGTGGGACGTGTCTTTCACACCCGCCGAGCGTTTCAGCAGCGATTCGAAGAGATCGCCGAGCACTCCCGAAAGCGCCAGAGCGAATCCGAGTGCCAGGGCGCGCGCGGGCGAGAGCCACGTCACATAGGACGCTTGTAGCACGAGCGCGGTCACGACGGAGCCCAGAAGACCACCCGCTAAACCCTCTATCGTCTTCTTGGGACTGAGCTCGGGAGCGAGGCGATGCCTTCCCAGCGCCCGGCCCACGTAGAAGGCGCAGGCATCCCCCATCATGATCACCGCCAGGAGGAAAATGACCCACAGCCGCGCCTGGTGCTCCTCGGGAGCGGTCCGCAGCCAAATGACGCTTCCAAGAGGCGCGCCCAGATAGAACGCGCCGAAGGCCGTGGCAGCGACGCTGACGGCGGTGTCTCGGACCGGTCCGAGAGCGAGGACAGCGGCGACACCAATCACGATGGCGGCCACGGGCAGGAGGTCCTGGAAAAGAGGGAAACGGGGGTGAAATGCCAGGGTCATCACCGCGACCACGAGGTAGCCGACCGCGAGTGGCGGACCACCCACGTCCGCCATCAGCCGCGCGAGCTCCCGATAGGCCGCGAGCGCCACGCCGAGAACCAGCGCCACAAACAACGTGGAGGACCCTCCCAGGATGATGAAAAGCAGCACAGGAACACCGATGGCAGCGGTCAGAATTCGAGTCATCACTCGAATGGGTCGTGGCGAATCAGGCCGTGCTGCGGGCCTCGATCCCCCCGTAGCGCCGCTCTCGTTTCTGGAAGGCGATGATGGCTTCGAAGAGGTCGCGCTTCCGGAAATCCGGCCAGAGCGTTTCCGTCACCCATATCTCGGCATAAGCGATTTGCCAGAGAAGAAAATTCGAGACGCGCATCTCACCGCTCGTTCGGATAAGAAGGTCCGGATCGGCGATTCCGGCCGTGTAGAGCTTCTCCGCGAGGAGCGTTTCGTCGATCCGGGGCGCCTCGCCGCGCTCGACGGCCTCGTCGACGATCGCCTGGCAGGCATCGACGATCTCTGCGCGGCCGCCGTAGTTGAGAGCCACATTGAAGAGAAGCCCGCGATTGCTCCGAGTCATTTCCATTCCGTTGTGAAGCTCCTCCACGACGTCGGAGGGGAGTTTCTGCAATCGGCCGAGCACCTGAAACCGGACGTTATTCGCCATCAATGTAGGAAGCTCAAGATGCAGGTACTGCTTGAGGAGCTTCATCAGGACCTCGACCTCGCTCTTCGGCCTCTTCCAGTTCTCAACGGAGAATGCATAGAGAGTGAGAACCGACACGTCCAGTCGCGCGCAGGTTTCGACGGCCTCGCGTACCGACGCGATGCCGGCCAGATGGCCCTCTACCCGGGGAAGCTTGCGCCGGTGCGCCCAGCGCCCGTTACCGTCCATGATGACGGCGATGTGCCGCGGAAGCCGGTCGAGGTCGATTCGCTCGAATAGCTCGCGTTCGATTGAGCCCTCGGCGATGACTTCGAGAATGTCCTGCCGGCTCATATCCGTCGATCTCCGAACTTTAGCACATCGGCGTCGGAATCGCTGACGAACGGACGCGAATTCAGAAACCCTTGAGCGTGAATGGCTTCCATTAGGACAGGACGCATAGGACGATTGGCACGCGTCGGGATCGCTTACACACTGAGGGTGGGGTTTTGCGGTCCACCTGGGGCGTAGTCTGATTGTTTGCAACAGATAGCAGCATTCTGCTGGCATGGCATGATCGTTGCACTACCGTTGGTTCGTCTCGCGTTTGGGGACGTCAATCCGTCTACGCGCGCCGACCCGAAGCTCCTTCGCCCCGGGAGGTTTGGATTTAAGATTTGCGCCGGGACCACGCCTGATCACTCGGCCCCTCGGCAGGCCCTTCTCCTCTCCAGGGGGGAGAAGGGCACCGCCGAAAACTCTCGGATTCAACCTAGAACCCCAAACGGGTGGCGATCTTCTTCAGGATAACGCGGTCGTCCTGGGACAGTCTCATGACAGCGAGGAGGAGTCCGTAGGCGAGGCACAGGATTGGACCCATCACCAGGAGCTGCGCGATCGGTTGGTCGACCCACCAGTTATGCTGAAGGTAGGCCGTCAGACTGCCCGCGACGAGGATAGCGACGATCGGTTTCAGGGTGGGTTTGCCGAAGGGCAAGAGCCCGTCGAAGAGAAAGAACACTTGGAACAGTCGCAACGTGTTGTTGATGACGATGGTGATGGTTCCCGCGACCGCCGCACCTACCAAATGGAATCTCGGTATCAGTACGACCGCGAACCCGACTGTAGTGACCAGATAGATGATTGAGTTCAGAAGCCCCAATCGTGAGTAGCCCGTCATGTTGATGACGGTTCCGCAAACGCCGGTGCTGACGTTGAACATCGCCCCGGCGGCGAGGATGATCAACCCGGTCTCGCCGGCGGTGAACTCGGAGCCGAAGATCGACAAGAGAGTCTCGGCGAACAGGACGATGGTCGCGAAAATCGGGAGGTTGATCGTCAAAGCCCACTTGGAGGTCGCCTGATAGAAGCGTTCGAGCTCGTCCAACAATCCCGCATTGTGGAGCTCGGAAATGATTGGCGCCGAGATCGTACGGATCGAATCGAACGCCATGTTGCCAACCGCGCTCAAGGGCAGGATGGCGCCATAGATGCCGACGTCCCGCATCACCCCGAAATATCCCAGGAAAATGGTCTCCACGTGTCTCCCGAAGCGATTCAAGAGCCGTTGGAAATAGAGGGGCACCGAGAACGCAAAAAGAGTCCGCAATTCCCGTTTTGCATCCCGTCGGCGCGAGGACGGAAACAGCCTGTTCGCGAACGCAAAAGCAATCGACACGGACCCGATAGCGGCCAACACGTAACCGATCGCCAATCCAATGATACCGAAACCCAGAACCAGAAGGGCGACGGCCAGGAGGAGCTTTATCAAATTGAATCCAATGTCGTCGGCATAGGTTCCGCATTGCACCTGCTTGAAGCCGGCACAGATGGCACCGAGCGCGGTGGTCACGACTCGGATCGGAATCGCCAGGACCATGATTTGCAGGACCGGCGCGAGCGACGGGTCTTCGAAGATGCGATTGGCGAGGAACTCGGCGCCGAAAAAAAACACCGCCGCCACCAGCAGACCCACCAATCCGGGCACCGCCGTTCCGAGTTGTATTACTCCCCAAACCTTGGCGTCGTCTCTTTCCTTGAGACCGATCGGTATGTAGCGGACCACGCCACCGTCGAGTCCGAGAAAGCATATGGCTACCAGTAGTGTGCAAACGGTGATGGCGAGCTTGTATACCCCGTAGGATTCGACACCGAGAAAGCGTGCCGCGAGGATACTGAAGCCAAAGCTGAGCAGGGACATCAACATTTTTCCCGCGAAAGTGATGCCGCTGCCCTTGGCGGCTACGAGTAGGTGCTCGTTGGCTCTCGGGGAACGCCTTGTCTCGGATCTCGGAAGGGTCGAAATGGTGCTCAAAGACGACGCCAGGCTTTCATTTGAGCGCTCTCGCTTTGCTACGGTGGACGAAGCGAGAGCCGACCTCGGCGATCTCGGTCGCCGGATGATCCGAGCCGACCAGGTACCCGAATGATTCCAGTGATTCACCGCAGATATCGTTGAGCATGTCGATCTGAGCGGGAGTCAGATTGCTCTTCCAGCTGGGAATACGAAGTTGGGACTCGTTGGCGTTTACGATCTCGACGGAATCTAGATGCTCGAGGAAGCGAGGGGAGTCGTCGTCGAGGCCAGCGAACCGAATGCAAGCCCGCGCCGTCTCTCGGGGGTTTGCAACCAAGTCTTCGTACCGCACGAGATGGAAGTCTTTCGCCGGCAGCGTGCGTGATTTCGCGACGATGTTCCGTATGAGAAGCGTCCAGTGGATTCCCGCCAGGGCGACGAAAGAATGATCGTATTGCCTCAGCTTCTCGAGGAGATCGGGCTCGGGTATCCCCCATCGCCATTTGTAGACGCCTTCCCAGCCTTGCCACCAGGCGACGTGGGTCAGCGAGTTGGCGACGGCTCTGCCGTCTCTCACGATATGGATGAATTTGGCACCGGGAAAAATGGCCTTGAAAAAGTCGATTCGAGACCAGCCCGAGTACTCGGCCACGAAGCGCCTCTTGCCCTGCCATTTCGCGATCTCCGTTACCGCCCGCTCGAAGCGCCGAAGGGTAAGCGGCGAGACATCCTCGGCTACGAGGTCACGAATCGGCTTGGCGAAGCCGTAGAAGAGATGATCCCACATGGGATAGCTCTCGTCGTGCTTCGGGAAGTAGGACGCGAACTTGAGCCGCCCTCGCAATACCGGCAGGTCTGCCAGGCGCGATAGCAGGGCGAAAGCGTATCGCCCGGGAAACCTCTTGTGGTAATTCGACGGCCAGGCGAAGTCCGGATGATAGGCAATGAGGTGCATGAGCGGCGTAAGACCGCACCGCCCCGTGCCCATTACGAACACCGGCCGGTCTATGGGTGCTTCGTGACTGTGCTCTACCATGGTTGTCGAGCTCGATCCAAGGCGATAGATAGGAACCGTGGTTGGCTGAGTGGGGGACTAGAGACTAGGATACACCAGTGTTCTGTATCGCGCTAATAAGAACCCCTCGCTGGCATTCCGTGCGATCTCCGGATCACCCCGGTGACCGGCTGGAGGTACAGCTTCCGAAAAGCATAGTCCGCATACCTCTTGCCCATCGGTGGCGAGGCGAGCGAGTTCGTGCGCCGGAACTCGGACACGTCTAGCTCGAACCGGTCTCCGTACTCGTCCACGTACCGGGGGAAGAGCTCGCGGAGGGCAAAGTCGTAGAGTCGGTTATCCAGGACGTTCCTTTCTTCGATGTCGTCCTGGAATCGCTCCAAGAAATGGCCGGGAATCTCCTTGTCCACTGAAAGATTCTTCCGTCGGTAGCGGGGGTCGAAGTTCAGCGGAAGCAACTTCTTGCGCAACAGCACGAGGAATCGGTCGAACTCCTCGACCAAGCCCACGAGAAACAAACGTTCGGAAAGGACCTCGAGCGCCTCGTCGATATCTCCCGTTTCCGAGAACTTCTTGGTCTGAAAGTTCTCCACCGACGGAGTCCTCAGAAATTCCTCGAAGGTCAATTTCTTGCCCATTCTCTCCACCCAGTATTGATATTGGGAGACGTATCGTTTCGCCGGGTTCCGCAGAATGGTTAGGTAACGAATGTCGGGCACAACCTCTTCGAGGCCAGCGAAGGGCTTGACCGAGTGCCCGGCGATGCAGCTGAGACCTGGCAGGACGCGCAGCGAAAGACGCAGATCCGAGGGCCGGAAAACACGGCGCGACGCCTTGTCGAAGGGGCGTACGTCCAAGTATCGCATGAAGAAGTTGTGTCGCAGGATGTGAATGAACGAGGTGCCTGCGGCCTTTTCGACATGGACGAAAGCGAGCAGTTGGAACGGTCTAGCCATCGTTGCTCCTCAACTGGACGGTCGTTGCTGCAATCCGGGTGTGGGCGGAAAGCAAATCGATTCAGCTCGATGCTTCCTTGGCTCCTTGAAACACGATCATCTCATCTCATCTCATCGAATCAGTTCCTGGCACACAGAATCTCCTCGTAGAGCTCGACGAAACTCTCCATCATCTTCGTCAAGCCAAAATTGTTGAACAGTCGCTCCTTGCCGGCAACGCCCATGGAATCGGCCAACTCGGGGTCATCCAGAAGAAGCTCGATTCTCTCGGCGATCGCCTCGACGTTTCTTGGCTCCACGACGAAACCGGTCTTCCCGTCGTCGACGATTTCGGCCGTGCCCCCGCCGCGGGTGGCTACCACGGGTTTTCCCAGAGCCATGTACTCCATGATGGAATTCGAGATGCCCTCCCCGTGAAAATTGGGATTCGTGAGCAACACGCCCACATCGAAGATGTTGACGATCGACTCGACGTCCCGCTGATTTCCGAGGAACTTGATGCGATCGCCGAAGGTGGAGCTCACCCTCTGGCGACACTCGGCGAGGGTGCTGCCGTCGCCCACTGCGAGAAATGTCACGTCGTCCCGCCGCTCCAGGATGCGGGTCGCGGATGCGATGTAGCTTTCGTAGTCCTTGCCGATGTGAAATCGAGCGACCATGCCCACGACATGGGGAGTTTCGATGGCGAAGCGACTTCGCACCCCGTTCGTTTCGGAGACGCGGTTCACCCGGGTCAGGTCGAATCCGTTGTGAACGAAACGGGACCTCTCCGGTGGCGCGTTGTAGGACCGAAGACCGGCTCGCGAGTTCGCCAGGATCATATCTGAGAAGGGGAACGTCAGTTTCGACCGAATGGATTCACTGAAGCTGACGGCGGCGGGTTGGGGAGCGTCCTGAATCATGAAGTTGATGAACTTGATTTTCAGCAGCTTCGCGCTCGGGACCGCGTAAATAGAGCTCATGGAATCCCAGCTGTGGATGATGTCAGGCCGGAACTCTTTACATATCTTGTACAGCTTTAGGAAAACCGTGGGATCCTTCTTGATGCGTCGTTCGAGAAAGTAGGTCTTCACGCCGAGCCGCTCGATGTCGTCATAGTGAACTTCTCGGGAGAACAGAACGACGCGGGGGCAGATGGATTTTCCTCGAAGGCCCTTCAATAGCTCGACGAACTGTCTCTGAATGCCGCCTGCGGAGAGGTCGCTCACCAGCAACAAAAGCTTCACGATTGCCAATCCTATTGGATTGCGGCCAGACCAAGGCCCGTTCTTGGGGGATATCAAGAATGTAGCCGATCCGAATGGAGGCGTCAATCGTGCTGCAGGTCCTGTGGGCATGGTATCCTCGATCTTTGGGGCTGGGACAAGGGGGATCGAACGTGAGCGCAAACGGACCGCACCGATGTCGGATCGTGACCTGGTGTGCGCTCGTCGTTTTCTTGCCGACGGTTGCCATGGCGGCGACGCCGGTCTCGGTATCGACCTTCCACAGTATTGGGCTCTATTGGAGCCCGGACGAGGGTGTATCGGGCGGCGAATGCGAGGTTCAGTACCGCCCCGTCGGCGACTCCGTCTGGAGGACGGCTCTGCCCCTTTGGCTCGACGAACGCAATGGCGAGTACCGAGGGAGCATTGTGAATCTGAGTCCGGGCACGACCTACGAGATTCGCTTGACCTTGTCAGAGCCCAACCGATCGGTGACCCTGAAGGGGTCGACTTGGCGTGAGGAATTTCCCATCGCCCGGGTCGTATACCTGCCGGAGCATTCGTCTACTACGCTTCGGATCGATCAGTCGGGGGCCCCGGGAGCTTATGTCCTCTACACGGGCCCGGGCGGCAGATCGACCATCGATGTGAAGAACCGCGAGGATACTTGTATAGAAGTGATGCCGGGTGTTTCCCACGTCGTCGTCCGCGGCTTGACCTTGCGCGGCGCACGGGAACACGCCGTTCGACTGAGAGAGGACGTGCGCGACATCGTTTTCGAGGAGAACGATATCAGTTCCTGGGGATCCGTCGAGCGCGACGGATGGGCCGCGGACCGCCATAGCGGCATCTACGCCGGCCCCGACACCGGTGTCGAGCGCCTCATCGTGCAGAGGAACAGAATCCATCACCCCCGTGGCGATTCCAATAGTTGGAGCGAGTATCGTCGGCGACACGACACGAGCCATCCGATGGGGCCCCGAGCGATCTATTTGGCCGATAGCAAGGGCAACCATGTCATTCGCTACAACGACATCTACTCCGACGAAGAGCACTATTTTGCCGACATCTTCGGGGGGGCCAGCAATTTCAGCTTCCGCGGTTTTCCCCACCGGGATACGGACATATACGCCAATTCCATCTCACATTGTTGGGACGACGGAATCGAGAGCGAAGGCGCCAACACCAACGTGCGCATCTGGGGTAACTATATCGATCGCACCTTCGTGAAGATCGCGATTGCCTCGACCTCGATGGGGCCTCTCTACGTCTGGCGAAACATCGCCGACACCAGCAGGAGAAGCCCAGTGGAGAACGACTCCGACGCCTACGGCCGGGGTCCCTTCCTGAAAGCGGGAGGTGTCACTCGCGACGGGGTATGGTATGGGAGTGGACGTACCTACGTCTTTCACAACGTGGTTTTACAGAGCTCTCCGCCACCGGGTCGGTCCTTTCCCCTCGGGTCGAACGGCGGGGTAAAGGCGTCTGGCGGAGAGGTCTACGAGCTCATCACTCGAAACAACATATTCACCAATTACAAGGATTGGCACGACACGTTCTCCGATGGCACCAACAGCTGTACCAATAGTTTCGATTTCGATCTCTACACCGGTGACATCGGAAACGAATGCGCCATCGCTCCTCACCAGAGGCACGGGCTTCAGGGCGTTCCTGTTTTCGATCCCGCGAACCGGCAGGGACAATTCGCGTTGGTGCCTGGATCGCCTGGCCACGACTCGGGTGTGGTCATTCCGAACTTCAACGACGACTACCAAGGAAGTGCGCCCGACATGGGCGCGTTCGAGCGGAACGCCGCCTCGATGCAGTTCGGCGTGAACGCCTACCGGAAGCTAGAGTAGCTTGTAGACCGAGTCGGGGATGTGGTACTTCCTCCGATTCAGAACCGCTCCGAGAATCCTGATTCCGTAACTGTCGAGGATCTGCTTTGCTTTCGTGGCGACTTCCCAGCGCGTGTGTTCCGCACGAAGAACGATGATGGCTCCATCGGCATTGCTCGCCCAGTTCAGCGCGTCGGCGAAGACGGTAACCGGCGGCATATCTACGATGGCCCACCTGTATCGGCATGGAAGCGAGAGAGCATCGTCGCGAAACTTCTGCGTACCGATGTAGCGTTTGATCTGAGGAAGGGCTTCGGTGGACAGAGCCGGGCCTCCTCCGGCAGCACCGGAGCATAGAAGATCCAGACCGGGGGCCACGTGCTCCCGGATGGCCTCCTTCAATGCCACTTTTTCGCTGGCAACGTCGCTCAGTCCTGGGCCGCGATCCCGACCGAACGCCACGTGTTGCGTGGGCGTACGCAGATTCGCATCCACCAGCAGGGTCGGCTCGGTCTGGCCGAGAATCGTGGCGAGACCTCGGGCTACGGTGCTCGTCCCCTCGCCCTGCACGGCGCTCACTACGATGATGGTTCGAAGCTCGTCGGTCGTGATCGAGCTGGCTATCTCTTGGGCGAGCCGTTCGAAGGCGACGCGAACGGATTCGGGAAGTCCATTGGTTCTAGGGACCTCTGGAATCCCATCGTCTCGCTCCAGCGCGGATGGAGGCTGCGCCTCTTGGTGAGCGCGCCTCATGGCTTCGTAGATCCTGCTCATTTCATCGGCCCTCTTCCCGACGGTCTCGTTTTTCCCATTTCTATTTCCTAGACTGCCTCACGGCCCAGCTTCCAAAAGCGGAACCTTCTGAGCGAACGGCCCATCGAGTATCGCATTCGCTGGAAAAACCCTCTCGAAGCGCTCTGGTCTTGCTCCGGAACCAAACCGGTGTCTCTTATCGCTTCCTCTGCCAGACTGAGGTCGACACGCGATTTCTGCGCACCGTAGGCGTTCATCATCGAGAGATCGCACAGTGCGTTGATGAGCCGCGGGATTCCGCCCGAGGCCTCCCAGATGGCGTGCAAGGCGGGCTCGGTGAAAAGCCGCACCTGTCCGCCTCCGGCGACTCGCAATCGATGCTCGACGTAGGCGGCAACTTCGGCGCGTGCCAAAGGTCTCAGTTTGGCGTGAACGGCAATCCTCTGCCGTAGCTGACGAAGGCGTGGGCTCTGGAGTCTGGACTCCAGCTCGGGCTGACCCGCGAGCAGAACCTGCAAGAGCTTGGCCCCCGAGATCTCCAGGTTCGTCAAGAGCCGGATCTCCTCGAGCACTTCGTCGGAAAGGCCTTGAGCCTCGTCGATGATCAAGAGCGGAGGCAATCTCCCGCCCTTGAGCTCCTCGATGACCAGCTCGTTGAGCTGACGCAGCATTTCCACTCTTCCCAAGCCTTCGTCGGGAATATCCAGCTCGTGGACGATCATCCGTAGCATCTCGACCCGGTCCACCGTCGTGTGGGTGATAAGCGCCGTGCGGACCTTCTCGTGGAGATCCTCGAGCAATGTCTGGATGAGGGTGGACTTGCCGGTTCCGGGCTCGCCCACGAGAGCAATGAATCCACGTTGCGCACGAACGCCGTAGATCAGAGATGCGAGGGCTTCGCGATGAGCCGCGCCCTGATACAAGAATGATGGATCCGGAGTCAGGCAGAACGGTGCCTTCTTCAGGCCAAAGTATTCCTCGTACACTGCAGCGCCTCGTGTGTCTCGATCGGTGTTGGTGTCGGGGTGTTCTTCATTGACTCTCCGGGACCGAAGCCAGGTGGGGAAGGCCCAACTTGTGCTCGAGGTCGACTCCGGTCGTGAAAGTATGGTCGAGGGACTCGAGGACCAGAGCTATGATGATCCCACCGGCTCCTCCCAGCAGCATCGCCAGGAGGAGATTGATCGTCAAACTGGGTCCCACGGGTCTCAACGGCTTCAGAGCTTCCTGGGCGACACTCACCGTGGTCAGGTTTCGGTCGTCCATCGCCGTGGAGATTCGTGCTTCTTCGTGCTTCTCGCGATAGAAGAGGTATTTCTCTTCCGCGGCTTTCGCCTCGCGGTAGAGCTTCTCGAAGGTGAATCCCTTGCGGTTCAGGTCGTCGAGCTGCTCCCGGAGCGTCCGGATCTGACCGTGGAGCACGTCCCTCCGACCCCGAGCCCCCTCGAGCCGGGTACGAGCCGCGTAGAGCTCGGCCTTCGTGTCCTGATGGACGGGGTTTATGTCGGTCCCGTCGATTCCCCCGGCACGACGTCGGGCCTCCTCGCGATGCTGCATGGCGAGCTCGACGCGGCGATCGATGTCCCGCACCAGCCGGTTGTCTTCGTCGAAGCTCTGGAGCAGGTTGTCTCTCTCCAGCAGGAGGTGGACCAGCTCTCTCTCGATTTCTTCCACCGCGGGATAGATGTGCTGGCGGCTCGAGCTCAAGAGGCGCTCGGGTTCCTGAGCCAGGCGCTCCGAGAGGCTGGTGACGGTGTTTTCTTGTTGTCGGATCAAGCTCTCCGTCTCGAAGAACTCCTTCTCGAGGTTGTCGAGTCGTCCCAGGGCCAAGCTCTTCTGTTGGGCGATGGCGTCGGCTTTTCCCGGGCCTTCGATCATGGTGACGGTCTCCTTCTCGACGAACTCACTGAGCGCCGCCTCGGCCTGTTGCAGCTGTTCTTTCGCCATTTGAAGCTGCTCTTCGAAGAAGGCTGCCGTCTGTGGTGGCTGGAACACGCGGGAGCGCCAGGCCAGATAGCGATCCGTCAGAGTCCGGACAACTTTCGTCGCCCATTCCGGGTCCTCCGATTCGTAGCTGATCTGGATGATGCTCGAGTTGCGCAGCGGGGTAATGCTGAGCTGTCGTTGAAGTCGAAGAACGTTCTGTTCGAACTCGGTCATCCGCTGCCTGCCCAGGAGGCCGACCACCCACCTTCGGCCCCTCGTCAGCAAACCTGGCGTCCGCTGTCCGATAGGACTGGAGTCGCCTTTGGATTCCTGCTCGAGAGAAAGGAGGACTTGCTCCAACAACTGACGGTTCTTCAGGATCTCGATCTCGGTATTGAGGTCTCCTTCCGTGACCTCACGACGCGTGCCCGGAAGCGTTTCCGCGCGCTGGGTCTTGACGAGAATGGCGGCAGTCACTTGATAAAAGGGAGGGGTGAGGATGGTGCTTATGAGCACGACGATTATTACCGTCAAGAAGAAGAGCATGGCAGGCCTGCGGCGCCTGAATAGAATCGTAAGAAGGTCCCGCAGAGAAAAATCCATGCCCGAACGCGGGTCAGGTCGATCACGCATGTTGGGCTCCTCGGTTGGTATTGGGATCGGGCCCGAGGCACGCACGTTCGCGAGCCGTCGCGCTTCCGCGCCCACGGCGAACGTGCCCGGCCACGAGCAGTACCATCAAGCTCCTAGCGGTTCGGGTCATTGACCCTAACCGCGAAAGTGAAGGGGATGGGTATGTTATTGGTAATGAACTGTTGGATAAAGAGATTGATGTTGGCAATCGTCGAGCGAGGCACCCAAACCACGTCACCCGGACCCACGGGCACGTCCAAGTTGAATTGAGCGTCGTTGAGAATCTTTCCGACGTCGACGAGAGTTCCAATGGGTTCGTTCTGCTGTCCCCTCTTTATCAATAAGACATGGCTCAGCCGGGCCGTGTTCCTGAATCCTCCGGCCTCGAAAATGCTCTGAACTACCGAAAGCTCCCCGCGATAGGGGAGCGTACCGGGTTTGAACACTTCGCCCGCCACGTAAACCGCCATGCCCGCGAACTTCTGAACGCTCACCGAGATGATGGGTTCCACCATCTGCGAGGAGTATCGACGTGTGAGGTCCTCGGTGAGCTCTTCTACTGAAAAGCCATCTACGCGCACCGGTCCGATGAGTAGAAGCTGGACGGTGCCGTCCGGCCCCACGGTTCGGGTCTGATTGAGCTGCGGCGTGTTGAAAAAGTTGATGTCCAGCACGTCCCCCACGAGGATCGTGTAAGGCGGCATCGAGGACGGGGCCGCCAACTCCGCTGGACCCGCCGGTTCCTCCTGAGCCAGGACGACGGGCGTTTGCTGGAAGAGCTGATAAAGCAGCAAAGCCAATCCGGCGCCGACGCTGTATCGTCGCCGAGAAATCAAGACCGAGCGTCTCATGATGGCCTCCCCCACGTCTTCGCTCTCGTTAATCCAAGCTCAGAAATCTCGAGTCAGCGCCGAAGGCAGCCGGTTAACTGCCTGGAGCACGAAATCGCCTCGGGCGTTCTATCGAACGGGCGCGAGGACCATGCCTTTCCGGACCCGTGGGGTCGGTCGCGGGAAAGACGTGCGCCACACGATTAGCCATGCCCGTGGACAGATGCCCTTCACGATCTCTTCTATAGGGGGGGGCCTCTATGGTGGCTTAGAACAGCTCTCACTGTCAAGCACTACATGGACAGATGAGCGCCACATCTCGGCGAGCACCGACCGATGCGGGTTTTCTCTTGACTCGAACTGCCAAAGCGCCTCATAATGGCGTTCCCCCCCGGAAGTAATCCCAGCAAATCCGTGATCCCCGCTCGGGGGCAGGGTTTACGGATTCGTTGAGGTGGCCAACTGAAGGCATCGCGGCGCGTCGGTCTCCATTTCGCGGGAACGTGCGCCTAATTGGGGTTCGGCGACATGTCAGTCGGTTGTCTTGATTTGAGGGACTGGGGCGGCGGCTAATTTTCCAATTGGAAGCTGCTCGCAGCGGGATGGGGGGCGATGTTCTCGCGCAAGAAGGGTCACGGGTCGGGGAGTGACTTTGTCGGTTCACTGCTCCGCGATCGAGACTCGTGGGTGACTCGCGACGAGTTCCTGCGGGCGGTCAAGCAGGAGCGCAACCGAAGCTATCGCACCGGAGTGCCCGTCAACTGCGTCACCATCGACTTTTCCAAGAGTCGACACGACAAAGAGCTGATGAAGCGTGGCCTGCACGACTGCCTCGCCCACACGGTCGACGTCATTTCCCGCAATACGCGCAACTACGACATCAAGTACCTCAGCAAATACACGATCGCCATCCTGTTGTGCGATGCCTCGAGCGCCCACGCCCGAGCTTTCATCAAGAAGATCAAGCGGATCCTTTCCGATGGGGCAGATGCCTCTGCGGGAGCGCACTACCCGCGGTTCATCCGATCGGTAACCTTCGCCTGCTCGCCCTTGGCCGACCATTCGGACAACGGCCGCGATCCGTCAGAGGCTGGGTCCCTCGAGTCGCGCAACGGCAACGAAGCTCCTAACTCGGGGGACAAGGACGAGGGGGCCGCCCAGGTGGCCAGCGTCGATTCGGTCGAAGACGATCCCAAGGTTCGCGTCGACACCCTGAAGACACAGATTCTTCCCGAGCTTGCCCAGCAGGACCGATGGTATCGCTTCGCGAAACGCTCGATCGACATCGTCGGCGCCATGATCGGCATCGGCATTCTCGCCTTGCCGATGTTGTTGATCGCCATCGCCATCAAGCTCACTTCGCGGGGACCGGTGCTCTACAAACAGACACGCGTCGGATTTCAGGGGAAGCTGTTCACCTTTTGGAAGTTCAGGACCATGCGGGCCGGTGCCAACGACGAGATCCACCGGAAGTATCAGAGCAACTTCATCAATGGTCGCATTCCGGTAAAGCCGCTCGACGATGCTGGCCGCCCGTTGTTCAAGGTGCCGGACGATCCGCGCATCACCTCTTTGGGACGCGTACTCAGACGAACCTGTCTGGACGAGCTCCCGCAACTGTTCCACGTTCTCCGGGGCACGATGAGCCTGGTGGGCCCGCGTCCTCCAATTCCTTACGAGGTCGACATCTATCAGGATTGGCATCGCCGCCGTGTTCTCGAAGCGAAACCGGGAATCACGGGCCTCTGGCAGGTCCTCCGAACCTATAACACCACGTTCAAGGAAATGGTGCGTTACGACCTCAATTACATCAACAACCAGAGTATTTGGCTGGATCTGAAGATCCTCCTGCGGACCCTGCCCGTGGTGATGAACACGAGGTTTACCGGGTGATTTTGGACTCGATTCCGGCTTCGGCGATCCTATCGGAAACATAGGAACGAGGTTGGCCGTGCATTCCGAAGCACCCAGCGTGCGTCCAAGAGTCGTCGTCGCCGGCATCCTTCCGCCGAGCGTGGGTGGCATCACGTCTTTCTTACTCGAAATGATGTCCTCGAGCCTCGCCGAAGACTTCGAGCTGATACCGTTCAACACGGGCCGACCTCACAAGCCCAATGTGACCAACAATACTGGCTACCGGGCGCTCTGGAACGCCGGGATCGGCCGTATGCTGCGTGCCATCGTTGTCACGCTGAAACACGTTCTCACCTTCCCCTGGTTGTTATGGAAGAGCCGACCTTCGCTGATTCATCTTCATACCTCGCCCTATTGGAGCTTCTGGGAGTCCGCGGTCTACCTTCTGGAAGGCCGGCTTGCGGGGGTACCTTGCGTTCTGCAGTTCCATTTTTCTTTCCGCGCGATTTACGAAAAGAGCAGCTCACTTTCGCGAAGACTCATGCTCTGGGTCGTGCGTCGCAGCCGGGTCTTCGTCGTCATCTGTCACGAAGATCTGAAGTTTCTCGATTCACTCTCGCGTGCCAGCGCCCTGGTCGTTTACGTGCCGAACGGCGTCGACGTGCGACGGATTCAGAGCGAGGTCGCTGCCGCGCGCCGGAAAGACGCCAGTGGTGAGGGCAGCCCCGAGGTCCTGTTCCTCGGAGGCAGCGAGACGGTGCGGAAGGGTTTGCCGGAGCTGCTTCAAGCCGTCCCCGCCTTGGTCTCCCGCTTCCCCGGCCTCCGATTCCGCCTGCTCGCCGTACCCGGCGACATCGTTCGACTCCATGTGCCCGCCGAGCTCCGCGATGCCTGCCTGCGCGAAGACTGGGTCTCGGGCACGGCCAAATACGCATTCTTTCGTCCGAACAGCATCTTCGTTCTTCCGTCGCACGGCGAGGGCATGCCGATCGCCATCCTGGAAGCCATGGCGGCAGGACTCCCCATCGTCGCGTCGGCGGTCGGCGGGATTCCCGACTTGATTCGAGACGGCGAAGAAGGGTTGCTCCTGAGACGGATTGATGCCCCCTCGATCGTCGATGCCGTTGCCAAGCTCAGGTGCTCCCCACGGCTCGGCGAGACCCTGGGGGCAAACGCGCGGCGGCGAGTCGAGAGCCACTTCGACGTGGTCGATACGGCAGAGCGTTTCAAGGAGACCTATCGGCTCGCTCTAGGACTCAGGTGGTCGCTTCCCGATGAGCGACGCGCCGCTTCGACGGCCGCGAGGTAAATAATGGTCGAGACGAACCGAACATGGGGAACCCGCTATCCGAGCGAGCTGTGCGATCGTTCGCTCGTCGCCTTCACGCACATTACTCGTACCGGCGGGAACAGCCTGATTCACGTGCTTCGCTACAACTATTTCCTGCGCTGCTGTGACGTCCGACCTCTATCGAGAGATTCCGGCGGGGTCTTCGGACCAGAGGACATGATCAAGATCTGGAGAATCAATCCGCTCGTCGAGTGTATCGTTGGGCACGCGGTGAGGCCGAATGATGATTTGGACGCGGCCTTTCCCGGAATCCGTTACATAACGCTCCTGCGGGATCCCGCTGAGAGATACGTTTCGCAGTACCTCCAACACCTGGCGAAGCGGGGATATCTACCCTTCGAGCATTTCTTGAAGAAGGACCGAGCCAATCGTCAGACGAGGTTCATTGCCGGTGCGGAGGATTTGTCCGCCGCCAAGCAGATTCTCGCAGAAAGGTATCTGGCGGTGGGGGTATCGGATCAGTTCGACGAGTTCCTCGTCCTTCTCTCCAAGAAGCTGGCGCCGCGTTTTGTCGCGCCCTCCTATCGGATTGTCAATGTCTCTTCAAACGAGCAAGCCAAACAGAGAATTCTCGCCCGACACCGAGATCGAATTCTCGAGACGCAGAGGCTCGACACGGAGCTCTACAACTTCGTCCGTTTCGAGCTGTTCGCGAGAGAGAAGGCCAGGTTTCCCCGGTTCGACGACGACGTGAGGCTCCTCGAGGAACGGCGGGCGAAGTCGAGCCCGCCGCTCATGCTCCCTTGCGTGGATTACCTGGTGCGGCACGTCTATTACCGGCCGGCAACAGGAATCGTGAGAGTGCTCAATGGATTGCCCGCCCGAGGACAGAGTTGACGGATGGCGATTCACGGAGGCGAGGGGAAGACCGGGCCGGAACAGATGAATCCGACACAGCCATAGGTAGGACAGCTCATGAGTGAAAAACACACGGAAGCCAACATAGAACTCCTCTGCACCCTGGGGCCATCGTCGCTCAACAAGCGAGTCATCAAGCGTCTCGACGAGCTCGGCGTGAGCCTCTTCCGGCTGAACCTGTCTCACACGAAGGTCGAAGACGCCGCAAGGATCATTCGGTTCGTTCAGCGGACTACGTCCGTGCCCCTTTCCCTCGATACCGAAGGCGCACAAATTCGAACCGGCGACCTCGTGGAGCGGACGATTCGTGTCCAAGAGAACAGCATCATTCGCGCTCGTGAGCGCCGGGTGCCCGGAAATAGCCGTGAGCTCAACCTCTACCCACCGGGCATTACTGCGGAGTTCGTCGTCGGTGACTTCATTCACATCGATGCCGATGTTCTCGTCCAGGTGATCGAGATCGAGCCCGGAGCGGTGGCCATGCGCGTTCTCCGAGGAGGGGCGATCTCTCAGAACAAGGCGGTGACGCTGGAGCGTGATATCACCATGCCTCCACTGACCGAGAAGGACCACAAGATTCTCGCCATCGGGCGCGAGCACGGGATCAGACATGTGGCTCTGTCCTTTGCCAACCGTGAGTCGGACATCGACGTCATTCGCCGCGCCGCGGGACCAGAGGCGTGGGTGATCTCCAAGATCGAATGTCGTGCCGGACTGCGCAATCTGGAGGCGATTGCCCGAGCCTCGGACGCGATCCTTATCGACCGCGGCGATCTGTCCCGAGAAGTTCCGATTGAACAGATACCCGCCGCTCAGAAGAGCATCATCCGCAGGGCTCACGACGCGGGTCGAAAGGTCTATGTGGCCACCAACCTGATGGAGTCGATGACCACGCTTCCGGCGCCCACTCGGGCCGAGGTGAACGACGTGTTCAATACTCTAGTGGACGGCGCCGACGGCCTGGTTCTCGCGGGGGAGACGGCCACGGGGAAGTTCCCCATCGGTTGCGCTGGAATGCTGCTGAAGATCGTTCACCAATACAAGACCAGCCTTCGGCGACCCTTCACTTTGGACCCTCTTCCGTCCATTTCTCTGCTCGTCGAGCCTCACGGAGGACGTTTGGTACAGCGCCTCGCGAGTCCGGGCGCTTCGGACGATACCCAAGAGATGGAGACGATCCTGGTGGACGACTCGGTGCTCGTCGACTGCGAGCAGATCGGTGTCGGTGCTTACTCGCCGCTCACCGGCTTCATGGATCGCGAGGCTCTGGAATCCACGCTCGAGTCCAACCGACTGCCCGATGGGACGATATGGACGATGCCGGTGCTTTTGCCCATCGGCCGCGAGACCGCTCAAAAAATCGGCCCCGGCACCCGAGTGGCGGTGGCGAACCTCGAGGGTCGCGTCATCGCCATCGTCGATGCTCGCGAGGTGTTCTCGGTGGACGTCGACGAGCTCGCTCGCTGTTGGTTCGGCACGCCGACTGCGGAGCACCCGCGCGTCCAGAGGCTTCGCTCGGTAGACGGGACGTTTCTCGCCGGGGACGTGACTCTCGTCAAGCGGTTTTCCTCTCCGTACCAGCGCTATACCCTGACGCCCGCGCAAACTCGGTCGGTATTCGTCAAGAAGGGCTGGAACCGCGTCGTTGGCTTTCAAACGCGGAACATTCCCCATCGGGTACACGAGCTCGTTCAAAGTAGCGCCCTGGAGAAATCAGATGCGGACGGCCTTTTTATCGGTGCCGCCATAGAGCCCGCGAGCCCGGGGGAGTTCCTTCCCGAGGTCGTTCACAGCGTCTTTCAGGCGATGTTCGACTTTGGCCGCTATCCTTCGGAGCGAATCGTCTTCGGCAGTTTCCCCGCGCAGCCTCGTTTCCCCAATCCCCGGGACGTCGTGGCTCGAGCGCTTTGTTTGAAGAACTATGGGTGCAGCCACGTCGTGGTGGGACCCGAGTGTGGCTCCCGCGACGACCGCACACCACTCGAGGCCGTCAAGGCGTTGTTCGAGAATCTTAGCGGTCTCGGCGTTACACCCATCTTCTTCGACGAGATAGGATATGAGCAAGGGGAAGAGAAGTACGTGGAGCTCGACTCGACCGGCGCAGCCCCCGTCAGGAGTGCTGCCATGAAGCAGGCGCTCCGACGCTCCGGCGAGCTCCCCCCGTGGTTCCTCAGTGATCTCATTCAGGAGGTCTTGCGGGCCGAGGTGGCGGCAGGCCGACCCCTGTTCCACGGCGAGCCCGCTCGATAGAGACTCCGGGGTCGGTTCGAGCTGCCATGAACACCGCCGACCCACCGCGGGGTCGACGGGGCCCGCGTATCTGCTTCGTTTCGCCGAACATCTACTCCGTTCTCAAGGGGGACACCGACCACCGATTCATGGGCGGTGCCGAGCTTCAGCAGGCTCTCATCGGGGAGGAGCTCGCGAAAAGAGGCTACTCGGTGTCCTACATCACGATGCGACACGGCCGCGAAGAGATCGAAAGTTTGGGGCCGTTCGAGATCTTCACGACATACGCCCCCGATGAGGGTATTCCCGTCCTCCGGTTCCTCCACCCCAGGCTGACGCGTTTGTGGCGGGCCCTTGTTCGGTCGGATGCGGATTTGTACTTCGTTCGGGGCGCCACGTTTCGTCTCGCTCCGGTGGTGTATTTTGCGCGGCGAGCGGGCAAGAAGGTGCTGTTTTCGGGGGCCGATGATCCCGATTTCGACCCGAAGAACGTGAAGATCCAATACCTCAGAGACAGGTTGTTGTATTTCTGGGGTTTGCGGCGGTGTGACGCGGTGACCGTGCAGAATCGCTCACAACAACGGTCGTTGAGGGAGAACTTCGGTCGAAACGCTCCCATCATTTATAACGGGTTTCGCCGGGTGGAAACGCCTTCGCTGTCGGGTTACGATGTGCTGTGGGTCGCAAAGATCCTGAGACGCAAAAGGCCCCAATGGCTCCTCGAGCTCGCCAAAGGAATGCCCGAGGCCTCGTTCGTCATGATCGGTGGGCCGTCTCGATCCAGCGCCACCGAGAGCGCCTTTTACAATGAGGTCGAGGAGCAGGCCCGCCCCATCTCCAATCTCCGCTTCAAAGGATTTCTTGCCTTCGAGGACGTCGAGAAAGAATTCGACAAAGCCCGGATCTTCGTCAACACCTCGGAGCACGAAGGGTTCCCGAACACTTTTCTCCAGGCATGGTCGCGGGGAATGCCCGTCATCTCCTTCGTGAACCCGGACGGGCTGCTGGAGCGGCATCAACTCGGGCTCGTCGTACGGAGCCTGGACGAATTGATCCGCAAGGCGAAAGACGTCCTCGAAGGCAGAATCGTCTTCGATCGTGCCCGGATAAAGGCTTTCTACGAAGAGAACTTCTTGCTCGAGAACGTCGTCGACCGCTACGAGCGTGTCTTCCGATCCGTCTTAACCTGAGACTATTGTTCCCCACCCGACGCGGGCTCGAGCGGTGGCGTGTGTGCGTAGACGTTCTTGCTGACCTCGTAGGCATGCTTCTCGAGCTTCAGTGACTCCGCACGGACTTCGGCCATCGCCTCGGCGTCGAGCTCTTCGAACCGTGTCAGCTCCAGGGTCTCTTTGGTCTTTTCTCCCTCGCCTCTCCAGCCGACATAAACGTTCCCCACGCCCCGAGCGTAGTATTTCAGTTGTTGGGCATCGGGCTCCGCCGCACTGCTCTCGGCGATCACCAGGACGTCTTCGTAGCTTCCCGCGGGCACCGTGGCTTGCTGGCCCATCTGATCGACGCGTCCCCGGTCCGTCCAGTCGACCGCGGGTCCCCACCCTTGAGCGTAACTGGGCGTACCCAGCTGTGGGTTCGCCTGCATCATGATTCCGGCCCGCGCCTCCTCGAAACCATGGATCCACGTCGGCGCGGCGACGAACTCGCCGTCCTCGTACTCTTCGGGATACTCACCCATTCGCCAGACGGTGCCGTCGTCGTCCTGCGCGAAGAAGGCGAGCTCCGCTTCGACCAAGTTGTCGTCGCTGTAGTCGAGATCCCAGGTCACGACGGAGCGCACCCCGCCGATAACCTTGGTGAAATCCGTCACGTTGATCACTACGCGGTGAGGCACGGCGGAACCGTCATCCTCGATGGTCGTTCCCTCGTACACGTAACGTGTCCCTGGCTTCATCGGCATCCAGGGGTTGTCGATTCGAGTCGAGTCGCTGAAGTTCTCGGGATCGAGTACCTCGAAGTTCCCTTCGGTCGCCTCGGTGGTCTCCGTCTCGGTCGCCTCCTCGTCGGCTTCTGCTGGGGCGCTATCTTCCTGTGCCTGGGCGCAACCAATGAACAAGGCGAAAGATCCAAGCGCGAGCAGGACGGCCCAATTGCGATTCCATTTCATGATTTCGTGACTCCTTCTTGATGAAGCTAAATGGTGACTCTAGTCGAATCAGCTGGCCGCGGAAACATCGACGGTCGCGTAAGGGGTGCTGGAACGATTCTGCTCCACCTGCCGTTCGATCCAGGGATAGGTCTTCCGGAGCCCCTCGACGAGCGAAAGATTGGGCTGCCACCCCAATTTCTCGTGGATGAGGCGATTGTCGGAGTTTCTGCCCCGTACGCCCTGTGGCCCGGGCACGTGTCGCAGCGACAGTTTCTTGCCGGCGATCTCCATGATCAGAGTGGCGAGCTTGTTGATGCTCACCATCTCTTCGGAGCCGATGTTCACCGGACCAGTCCAGCCCGAGCGAAGGAGGCGCATCGTGCCCTCCACGCACTCGTCCACGTACAGAAAGGAGCGGGTCTGAGTCCCGTCTCCCCAAATCTCGATTTCTCCGCCATCGGGCGCTTCCGCCACCTTGCGGCAGAGCGCCGCGGGAGCTTTTTCGCGGCCGCCGGTCCAGGTTCCCTGGGGGCCGAAGATGTTGTGATATCGGGCCACCCGGACTTCGAGACCATAGTTTCTGTGGAAGGAGAGATAGAGCCGTTCGCTGAAAAGCTTTTCCCAACCGTACTCGCTGTCTGGCTCGGCGGGGTACGCAGAAGCCTCGTCGGTCTTGGGATTCTCCGGATCCAGCTGGTTGTACTCGGGGTAGATGCATGCCGAGGACGAGTAGAAGATTCTCTTCACGTTCCTTCGCCGGCAGGCTTCGAGAACGTTCAGATTGATCATCGCCGAGTTGTGCATGATGTCGGCGTCGTTCTCTCCCGTGAATACGAACCCCGCCCCACCCATGTCGGCAGCCAGCTGGTAGACCTCATCGAAAGGCTGGTCCACGACGTAACGACAGGATTGAGGATCCCTCAAATCGGCGATGACGAAATCGTTGGCATGAGTTGCCCCGTACTCGGGATATTTCAAGTCGACCCCTCGAACCCAGTAGCCCTCCTTCTCGAGCTTCTTGACCAAATGACCACCGATGAATCCTCCGGCCCCCAAAACGAGTGCTCTTCTCATCCTTCCCCCTTCAAGATGCTGCAAAACACGAGTTGGTAAGCGGACCGGGTTGGAACGCCGCTAGACTTCGTACTCGAACCGCTTCAAACCAAGCATTTGCTGAAAGACCAGCCAAAGGAATTGGGGATTGTTTCGCAGATAACGCTTCCACAATCGCGAAGGCTCCATGCTCAGACGGAAGAGCCACTCGAGCCCGCTACGCTGCATCCACCGGGGCGCTCGCCTCAGCAGCCCAGCGTTGAAATCGAAAGCCGCCCCCACGCCAATGAGGACCGGTGCTTGGAGCCGATCGGCGTGGGCGGCCATCCAGCGTTCCTGTTTTGGTGTGCTGAGGCCCACCCAAACGATGTCGGGATTGGCCTCGTTCAATGACGCGACGATCCGTCGGTCCTCCTCCTCGGTGAGGGCTCGAAACGGCGGCGAGTACGTCCCGACAACGTTTAGCCCCGGGAATCGTCTCGTCAAACCGTCTCTCAGAAGGTCTGCGACCCCGTCCTTGCCGCCGTAAAAGTAGTGGCGATAGCCGGGCTTCAGCGAGTGCTCGCAGACAGCTGGAAGGAATTCGGGACCACAAACCCGGTCCACCGTTGGGAACCCCTGGAGCCGACTGAGCCAAACCAAAGGCATCCCGTCCGGAGTCACCATTCCCGCGCGGTTGTGGATGAGTTTGAGCTCGCGGTCGCTCTGGCTCTCGACGATGCCGTGCACGCTCGTGATCGTGACGTAATGTTTTTCCCTCTTCTCGATCCACTCGTCGAGCGTCCTCAAGGCCTTCGAGGTGTTGATCGGGCTTACACCGATGCCCAAAATGTTCACTTTCTCGCTCATGGCCGACGCCCGTCACGAGGAGGGGAGTGCTCGCGACGCTCCAACAGATCGGTGCTTTTTAGAGGGGGGGAGCTCTTAATGTATACGAAAGTCGCGAGTTAGCAAAGCATTATCTTTGCCCGGGGCATAACGGCATTGATTTCAAGATCTTCACTGGTCGCGGCTCGTTTCCACAAAAACGGTGGCAATGTGAGCGGAGTTGCCTTAGTGTAATGATGGGGACAAAAACATCGAGGGGGTCCGATACCACCGGCGCCCCGCCGGTTTAGGCCTTTTCGACGTCAGGACAGGGGGGTCCTTCATGTACGTAAAAGAGCCTGACGACCGTTCGGTATGGCGTAAGGCGACCCACCCGATCGCCTATCTCCGCCATCATCGGTTGCTCGCGAAGCTCCTTGCCGTTCTCCTGGGAATCGGATTTCTCGCCGCCTTCGCACTTTCCTGTGTCTACTACGGCGCGACGCTTCATCGAGATCACCGGATTCAGGGGTGGGAACAGATCGCCCATTACGTCATCGATTCCGGATTGGCCATTCCCATCAATTACGTGAAAGGCTTCGGAGCGCCCGTCGAATCGATGACCATTGACATCAGCCTCGAGAACCTTCAACAGCTGGCATACGTTCGCGAGATCGCCTTCATCAATGACGAGATACCCGATGCTAGCTACGTCGGTGCCACCCTGACGGTGGATGGCAAAGTCCACGACGTCAAGGTGAAGCTGCATGGAACGCTGGTCGATCACGTCAATTCGGATAAATGGTCGCTCCGTGTCAAGACCAAGGGAGAAGACACGGTCTTCGGCATGAAGAAGTTCAACCTCATGCACCCCAAGACCCGCTACGGCATCTACGAGTGGGTTTGCCACCAGCTCCATCTGAGAGAGGACTTGATTGCCCTACGAACCGATTTCGTCGACGTAACGCTGAACGGGGCTCACAAGGGGATCTACTTTCTCGAGGAAGCTTTCGACAAGCGAATGATCGAGCACAACCGGCACCGAGAAGGCTTGTTGTTCAAGCCGACGAGGTCCATTCCCGTGTTCGACAAGGACAAGGCGCTCGCGGACCCCAACATGGAGCGGCAGATGGCGCTGCTGCAAGAGGCTTATGATGCTTTCCTGAGCGGCGAAGTCCCTCCGTCAAGAGTCTTCGATCTCGAGAAAATGGCGAGATTCTATGCCATCGTTGATCTCGTGGGCGGGGTTCATCAACTGTTGCCGGCGAACATGCACTTCTACTTCAATCCAGTCAGCGCCCTATTCGAGCCGGTGGGACGCGAGTGGGATGTTCACTTCTATCGGCCGATACGGGGTATCTGGGGCGAGTCGAGGGACACATCGGGGCTCGGGCTTTCTTATCGAGATGTCGAGCTTCATCAACGGCTCCTCGACGATCCCGACTTCTACCGGCTCTACGTCCGCGAGCTGGAGCGGATCTCCAGTCCCGATTACCTAGATAAGTTCTTCGCCGAGATCGACGGCGAGCTCGATGCCAAGCTCGCGATTCTGCACAAGCAATATTCCTACTACTCTTTCTCCAAGGACTACTTCTTCCAGAACGCCGAAACCATCCGCAGGACTTTGGCCCCGAGTCGGCCGTTGAAAGCCTATCGACACCCCGGCGACGGAGATCGAATCGTGCTCTCGATACAGAACCTGGTGTCCGTGCCCATGGAGATCCTGTCCCTGTCACGTGGCGCCGTGGTGCTGGAGCCGGTGAACGAGGCGGTCCTGCCTCCGGCGTCGAAAAATTCGTACGGCAGCTTCGAGCGAATCGTATTCCCTGCCCCCAGTGAATCTCCCGAGGTCGCGCCGGGCCTGGTCGTACCCTGGATTCTTTCAGCAAGCGTTCTGGGGTCGACGACACGCCTGGAGATCGATGTGCTTCCCTGGCCCTACGAGGGCGGCCCGGTGCGCCGGGATCTCGTGCGACAGGAGCCGAATCACCTCGAGTTCGAGTTCGTGAAAGTCGACGAGTCGTCGGGCGTGGTGTTGCTGAAACCGGGAGAATGGAACCTCTCGAGAAACCTCGTCATCCCGCCGGGACTGCGAGTCGTTTCCCACGGGGGCTTCCGCCTGGATTTACGGAGCTCGGCGGCAATTCTTTCCTACTCTCCGCTCTACCTGTTGGGCTCGGAGGAGGACCCCATCGTGATCGAGTCGACTGACCGGACGGGACAGGGACTCGTCGTGCTGAGCGCTGGCGAAGTATCGCAGTTGAGACAAGTTACGTTTCGGAATCTCTCGAATCCGAACCAGCTCGGTTGGACTCTCACCGGAGCGATTACGTTCTACGAATCGCCGGTCGAGATAACGGACTGTCGGTTCGTGGAAAACGGCTCCGAGGACGGCTTGAACATCATCCGCTCCGAGTTCCAGATTCGCAACTCGCTGTTCGACCGGCCGCGAGCCGACGCCCTGGACGCCGATTTCAGCCGCGGCTCGATCGAGAACACGATGCTTCGAGGCTGTGGCAACGACGGAATCGACGTCTCGGGCAGCCAGATCGAGATTCGCCAAGTCGTGATCGACGGAGCCGAGGACAAAGCGTTGAGCGCCGGTGAGCACAGCGTGATGCGCGCCTGGGATGTCGAGATCCGGAATGCCGAGCTGGCGGTGGCGAGCAAGGATCTCTCCGAGATAATCCTCGAGAACATTACTTTGTCCCACTCGACCATTGGCTTTACCGCCTACATGAAGAAGCCGGAGTTCGGCTCGGCCTCCATCACCGTGCGTGGAGTGAAGATGGAGGCGGTCGAGATTCCCTTCCTCGTCGAGGAATCTTCATCGGTCACCGTCGACGGCACCCAAGCAGTATCCAGCCGGAAGAACGTCAAAGATATCCTTTACGGTGTCGAGTTCGGCAAGGCCAGCGGCAACTGACGAGGCAGAGAAAAAGGGGGGGCAAGCCGGAGCCCAAGGTTCAGCGAGCGGTCGGCCTCCCCGAGGTCGTTTCACGATTGGCCAAATAGCTCACCTTCACTTCCTCGCAGAGCATTCGAAGCTCCGATTTCATCTGAGAGAGTTGCTCGATCCCCGTGACATCCACCCTGAAGGTGGCTTCGAGGCGGCCGCCAGCATCGTCAGATCTCTTGAGCTCCGCCACCGCGGCGTTTCGGCTCACTGTCTCGATGAGCGTCTTCAGCTCGACCTTGCTCGGGCCGTGGTCGGACAGGGTCACGTGCAAGTTCGCGGGTCGATCCGCTTTGCGTAGAGAGCCTCGGATGACCACGACGCTCAACATGACCGCAAAGGCGAAGATCGTGAGCACAGCTTGCTCCGCGCCCATTCCTAGTCCGATGCCGACCGCGAGAACCAGGTAGACGAGCTCTTCGGGATCCTTGATGGCGGCTCGAAATCGCACGATGGCCAGGGCGCCGATGACTCCGAGCGCCAGAGCGACGGACGATCTCACGATCGAGACATACAAAAGCGTCGTCAGGCTGATGAGCGGGAAGCTCCGGGCGAAGAGCCGCCGGTTCGAAATGGCGCTTCCGTACGTCGCGTAGACTCCCCCCATCGCCAGAGCGAGACTGGCCGCGAGCAGCGAGTGAATCACGAAGGAAACGATGGGGTGCTGCATGCTGATCCCGGCCAGGAAATTCTGGAGCGACGAAACGGGATCCGAGCTCATGGAAAAAGGATAACATGGTCTCTCTCTCGCGCGGATTTCGACGGCTCAGTGGTGGGTCGACTTTCCAAGACAGCCAGGTTTTAGCGATCGAGGTGACCGAATTCGAGATTCTCGTGTTTGACAATACGGCGAAAGGGTCGGTATAAAATATTCAGGGCTGCTTCCATGGGAAGCGAGGATTCTTCCCAACCCCTCCAAGCTCACACCCACTGAGCAGACCAGTGTTCGGCTAGGGCACACCTCTTCGTGTCCGAGTCCGAGGAGATACTGAGCTCATGAGCGTTACAGAAACAGTCACCTTGACCAACCTGGAACTCACCAGGACGTTTTTCGCGATCGTGCTTCTGCTCGTTTCCGCGCATTTCTTTGGTTATCTCTTTAAGAGGTTCGCCCTGCCCAGGGTCATCGGTGAAATCTTCGGCGGCTTGCTCCTGGGCCCCACGGGGCTGGGGTTCATCTGGCCCGATGCCCACAATTGGATTTTCAATGCCTTCGACGCGGAAGGAAAGCTAATCTCGATCATCTACTGGTTCGGTCTCGTCCTACTGATGTTCATATCCGGTTTCGAGCTGGAGAAATCCGTCGATCGGAAGGACCGAAGGATCATCCTCGCCATTCTGTTGGGATCCACGGTGGTTCCCTTTCTCGCCGGATGGATGGCCCCGACGGTCTATGACTTTTCGCCTTACCTGGGTACCAAAGCCAACATGCCCGCCCTGAAGATCATCATCGCCATTGCGGTGGCCGTGACGTCGATTCCGGTGATCTCCAAGATATTCTTGGATTTGGACATCATCCATACCCGATTTGCGAAGATCGTATTGGCCACGGCCACGATACACGATGTTTTTCTGTGGGTAGCCCTCGCCATCGCGACCGGGCTGGTGAGCGCGTCCTCCTTGGGTCTAGGGAACATTGTTTCCACTGTGGTGATCACAATCGTCTTTTTTGCCCTGGCGCTTTCGGTCATGCCCCGATTGATCCGTTTCAGCAACGGCTTTCGGTACAATCTTCTCATCAAGTCCTCTTCTTCCGGTTATGTCCTGCTCATATGTTTTCTGTTCTCGGCAACCGCCAGCGTGCTGGATGTCAACATCGTTTTCGGAGCCTTTCTCGCCGGCATCGTCATCGGCGTCATGCCCCGGGATCGCTTCGGCGAGGAAAAGAAACACATCAAAGAGATAGGCCTGGCGTTTTTCATTCCCCTGTACTTTGCCATCGTTGGACTCAAGCTCGACCTCGTGCATCATCTCGATTTCATGTTCTTCCTCGGGTTTCTGTTGTTTGCGAGTGTGTTCATGACGGCAGGGACCTTGGTCGCAGCGAGATTGGCGAAGAAGGACTGGCTATCGAGCTTCAACCTGGCGGTTGCGATGAATACCCGAGGCGGGCCCGGCATCGTGCTGGCGACCGTCGCCTTCGATCTCGGAATCATCAACCAGGCGTTCTTCGTGGCGCTCGTGCTGATCGCGATCGTGACCTCCCTGCTGGCGGGCTACTGGTTCAAGTACGTCATCTCCAGAGGATGGCCGCTCCTGACGGGTGAGCTGGAATTGTTGCAACAGGGGAGGCGTCCGGCGTAGCTACTCGGCAAAGATCTCGGCGAGGACTCGGCCGACCGATCCGGCGGGCACCTCGATGTCCAGAAGGGCTGAGAGGGTCGGCGCGACGTCGTTGAGCGCGGCAGCGGCGTAGTGGCGACCGGGTCGAATGCCGGCCCCCATGAAGACGAGCGGGATGTGGCTGTCGTAGTTGTAGGGCGAACCGTGGGTGGTTCCGGAGTCTCTGCGAATCCAGAAGGGTTCGAGCACGATCTCGAGGTCGCCCGAACGGCGGGCGTTGAAGCTCCGCAGCACGCGGGCGTCGATGAGGTCGTAGGCGGGACGTCCATCGAGGATCTGTTGCCGCGTGTAGACACGCGCGACCCGCGGATGCTCGCGCATCGCTGCCGCGACGACCCGTTCGGCATCGGCCCGGTCGATGCGCCGTTCCGACAACAGCCGGGTATTGAGATACGGTGACGTTCCCGCCGTGGCCTCGATCCAGTCTCCGGGGCCAAAACGGGCTTCGAGGGCCTGCCGGGCCGCGGAGAAGAAATCGCCGTGCAGGCGTCCGCCGGGCATCCGCTGCGCTTCGAGCACCTCCGGCAGGGGGCTGACCGAATGATCCGCCGTGAGGACGACGAGCACTCGCTCCATGCCGACCGTCGTATCGAGGGCCTTGAACAGCCGGCCGAGGGTGCGGTCGACGGCGAGCGAGACGGCCCGCACCTGAGGGGAGTCCGGCCCGAAGGTGTGACCGACCGCGTCGTCCGACGAGAAGCTGATCGTCAGGAGATCGGTGGCGCCCCGTTGTCCAATCTTCTCCTCGCGAATCAGCACTTCGGCGAATCGTTCCAGGAGCTCGTTTCCAAAGGGGCTGTCGAAGACGGCAGCGTTGAGGCGGGCACCCGCCTCGGAGGGCAGCGCCGATCCTTCGAACCATGTCAGGCCGGCGAACTGTTCGACCGGGCGAGCCTCGTTGAACTCCTGAGCCCAGGCGGGAAGACGGCCGAAGTAGTAGTCGCTGCTCACGAACGCGCCGCTTTTCCGGTCGTACCAGAACGCACCATCGGCCATGCGACCCGCGGACAGAATGGCACTGCGATCTTTAAGAGAGATGCCGAAGACCTTCGACGAGGGGGAACCGCTGCGCTTCAGCTCGTCGCCTACGGTGCTGACCAGGAGCCTTCGCGGTGAGGCGCCCTCTCCGTCCGCGCCGAGCAGCCGGGCGTCGCCGTCCGACACGCTCGTGACCCGGGCGCCGGTCTCGCGATCGTACCAGTCGTTCCCGATGATGCCGCTCGTGGCCGGTGTCGCACCGGACAGCATCGTGGCATGTCCTACCGCAGTCACCGTCGGATAGTGCTCGAGATGGGCATTGACGAAGGTCGCTCCGCGGTCCAGCAGGGTACGGAGACCGCTCGTGTACTCGTCATCGAAGCGCGAAAGATAGTCGTAACGGAACTGGTCGATGGCCACCAAGAGAACGAGAGCGGGATCCGGGCGTCGTGCTTCTGGCGAGTGCGGAGTCGCTGGCCCCGAAACAACGGCGAGTAGCAAGAGGGCGAGACGCGGCACGCCGGTATTATGGCCAATGCCGGCGCGAAAAAGGCGAGATTTTTACGACTTCGTTACGAGCGCGTTTCCTTCCGGTAACCACGGCCGGACTGGATTTTGCGATGATCGCTTCGAAGTGGAAATGGACTCGAAGGAGGTCATCACCATGAAAACGAAATCGACTTTCTGGAGGCTGAAGTTGGACGAAGCCGGTGTCGTCGTTTCTCTTCTCGCCTTCATGGTTCTGTTCTTCTGTTTTGTCTAGAGTGCTCAATGCCGTGGCGGGACCTGTGTTCGATCGAGCCGCCACGGCTCGGGCTGCTTACGGCGCGGCAAGCGCGCCGGGCTCGCTCCGCTCGCGCAGGGTGGTTGAGTTTTTCATCACCCTGCTAAGGGGTGTCAAGACGCCGCCGAGATTCGCCCCTCTTCGAAGCGGGCACATAGGAACCTCGCGGTGTAGGAACGTTGCGAACGGATGATTTCGGAGGGCGGACCCCAGGCGACGAGCTCGCCGCCTTCGGGTCCGCCTTCGGGACCCAGGTCGATGATGCAATCGGCCTCGGCGATCACGTCGAGATTGTGCTCGATCACCACGGCCGTATGACCTTGATCGACGAGTCGATGCAGCACGGCGACGAGCTTCTCGATGTCGGCGAGATGGAGCCCGGTCGTGGGCTCGTCGAGAATGTAGAGGGTCGGAGTACTACTCGGCTTCGCCAGCTCGTAGGCGAGCTTGATACGTTGGGCTTCTCCACCCGACAACGTGTTGGAGGGCTGGCCGAGGGTGAGATACGAGAGCCCGATCTCGTTCAACAAGCGCACCGGCCGGTAGATGGCGGGGACTGGCCGAAATAGCGATTCCGCTTCCGCGAAAGTCATCTCCAGCACTTCGTGGATGTTCTTTCCGTGAAACGTGACGCCGAGCGTCTCTTCGTTGTAACGGCGCCCCTCGCAGCGCTCGCAATTAACGTAGACATTCGGCAGGAAGCTCATCTCCATCTTGATCGTCCCTTGGCCCCGACAGGCCTCGCAGCGGCCGCCCTTGACGTTGAAAGAGAACCGGCCGGCCGCATAACCCTGCACGCGGGCTTCCGGCGTCGAGGCGAAGAGCTTGCGGATTTCATCGAGGAAGCCGACGTAGGAGGCAGGGATCGATCGAGGCGTCTTTCCGATCGGGCTCTGGTCGACTTCGAGAGCCCGTCCGATTGTCTCGACACCCCGGATGTCGTCGTGCTCGCCGGGTCGCGTGGCGCTGTCAATCGCGCGACGGATCCCTCGATAGAGAACGTCGTGAACGAGCGTACTCTTGCCGGATCCCGAAACGCCGGTGACGACGTTCAACCGTGCGATGGGGAAACGGACATCGATATCCTTGAGGTTTCTGGCTCGGGCGCCGCGGACGACGATCGAATCGACCCCGTCGAGAGAACGCGTTGTTCGACGCGGCGGGGGAGGCCGTCTCAAGAGACGCCCCGTCAGCGAATTCTCGTGAGACATGACCTCCTCGGGTGTCCCCGCGGCCACGATACGACCGCCCTCGCGACCTCCCCCCGGGCCGAGGTCGATCACGTGATCGGCGCTTCGGATGGTTTCCTCGTCATGCTCGACGACGATGACGGAGTTCCCCGCGTCGGCCAGCGAGCGGAGCGTACGAAGGAGCAGGCGATGATCGCGAGCGTGAAGGCCGATCGTCGGCTCGTCCAGAACGTAGCACACGCCTCGGAGCCTCGAGCCGAGCTGGGCGACGAGGCGCAAGCGCTGCGCCTCTCCGCCGGAGAGCGTCGTGGCCGGTCGCGACAACTGCAGGTACGACAGTCCCACCTCCCCGAGGAGCGAGAGTCTCGGCTCGAGCTCCTTCACGATGGGCCGTGCCACCTTTTCGAACCGTGGGGAGCTCTCGCTCTCGGTGAGGGCGCGTAGCCAGGCGAGCGCTTCCGAGGGGGTCATCTCCGCGACTCGTTGTATCGGGACGCCTCCTAGCTTGACGGCCTGCGCCACTTCGTTCAGACGGGCGCCCGAGCAACTCGGGCATGGATGCTCCACGCGGAACTGAGCGAGAAACTCGCGGGCTTCCCCTCGAGCGGCTTCGTATGCCGGCTCCAGCAACTTCCGTAACGACCGCAGGAGATCTCTTCTCTTGGCGAGGGCGATGCGACGCCACGGACGACGGGTGTCGACGCCGAGCTCCTTCACCAGGCGCGTCAGGCGAGTCCGGATGAGCCCGGGAAGGGTTCGGGGCGCCTCGCTGAGGACGGTGAGGGCTCCTTCGCCGAGACTCTTCGAGGAGTCGCGGACGAGCGCTTCGTCGGAGAAGCTCGTGAGCGAGCCACGCCCACCGCACCTCCGGCAGGCGCCGTAGCGGCTGCTGAAGGAGAACAACCGAGGGTCCGGCTCTTCGTAGCTTCTCTCGCACTTCGGACATGCGCGATTCACGTTGTAATAACGGCTGTTTCGCCCGGACAGCACCAGGAGCGCTCCCCGGCCGACACGAAGCGCATGCTGGATCGCCGCCCGGGAGAAGCCTTCGGCGACGAGCGCCTCGATGTCGTGCTCCACGTAGCGCCTGAGAGGACGAGCCCTGGACGTGGCGATCACCGCTCCGTCGATTCGAAGCTTCTTGAAACCGTCCTTCAGCGCACGCTCGATCACCTCGCGGTGAGCCCCTTTGCGCGCCCGGATCAGGGGCGCATAGACCGAGAACTTCGTGTCGCCGAACCGGGCATGGATGTCGGTGACGATCTGATCCTCGGTCGAAGGCACGATGGGAACGTCGCAGTCGATGCAATGAGGCACGCCGAGCTTCGCGTATAACAGTCGGAGGTAATGATAGATCTCGGTGACGGTCGCCACCGTGGACATCTTTCCCCCCCGAGTCATCCGCTGCTCGATGGCGATGGTGGGCGGAATTCCGCTCACGAGGTCGACCTCGGGTTTGTCGAGAACCTGAATATACTGACGAGCGAAGGCGGAAAGACTCTCGAGGAAACGTCTCTGTCCCTCGGCGAACACGATATCGAAGGCGAGGCTGCTCTTCCCCGAGCCGGATAGGCCGGTCACCACGACGATCTTGTCGCGGGGGATCTCGACGTCGATGGCCTTCAGGTTGTGCTGTCGCGCCCCGCGGACCTGGATGTCTTTCGGAGCGGCCGGGGCTCGCCTGAATGGCGCCGGCCCGATCGGCGTGGACTCGTTGCGAAGACGGGGAGCGAGGAAAGTGCCGGTGTGAGAGCTCGCGCTCCGGCAGATGTCTTCCGGGGTTCCCACGGCTACGATCGATCCGCCTGCTTCCCCTCCCTCCGGGCCCAAGTCGATGATCCAGTCCGCGCATTTGATGACGTCGAGGTTGTGCTCGATCACCAGGATCGACGCACCGTCGCCGAGGAGTTTCTCGAACGCCTCGAGCAGCACGCGTACGTCTTCGAAATGTAGACCAGTGGTCGGCTCGTCGAAGAGGAAGAGGACCCGGTCTGGGTGGCTTTTGGTCATCTCGCCGGCGAGCTTGAGCCGTTGCGCTTCCCCGCCGGAGAGCGTGTTCAACGGCTGGCCCAGACGCAGATAGGACAGGCCAACTCCCGCGAGGGTCTGCAACGGCGCATTCACCTTCTTCCGATCCGAGAAGAACTCGATGGCCTCGGCGACGGTCATGTCGAGAACGTCTCGGACGTTCTTGCCACGGTATCGAACCTCGAGGACCTCTTTCTTGAAGCGCGCCCCGTGGCAGGCCTCACAGGTGACGTAGACGTCGGAGAGGAACTGCATCTCGACCTTTTCGAAGCCGTCACCGGAACAGAGGGGGCACCGACCGCGATCGACGTTGAAGCTGAAGGTGCTGGAGTCGAATCCCGCGCGTCTGGCCTCTGCGGTCGAGGCGAACAAACGTCGAACGGCATCGTACGCCTTCAAGTAAGTGAGCGCGTTGGCCCGCGGCGTGCGGCCCAGCGGCGCCTGATCGACGAGTACCATCTCCCGGATGCGGCCGAGATCGTCGATTCCGTCACACACCTCGGGTGCAAGTCGGCCACCGCGCTTCAAACGCTCGTAGCCTTCGAAGAGCACGTCTCGAACGAGGCTGCTCTTTCCCGACCCCGATACTCCCGTCACCGCGGTGAGAACTCCCAGGGGAATCTCGACGTCGATTACCTTGAGGTTGTTCTTGCGCGCCCCCCGCACGTGAATGCTGCCCTCGGGACACCGTCGCCTCTTGGGGAGCGGAATGTCGCGCCTGCCCGAAAGATATTCGGCGGTGACGGACTTTGGGCACGATAGGAGATTTTTGGTCTCACCGAAATAGACAACGTCGCCACCCGCTTCACCGGCGCCTGGCCCGAGGTCCAGCACATAGTCGGCGCGCCGGATGACGTCGCGGTCGTGCTCCACGACGACGACGGTATTATCGGCTTCTCGAAGCCGGCTCAGGATGTCCATGAGGCGGTTCGTGTCGCGCGGGTGAAGGCCGATCGAGGGCTCGTCGAGCACGTAGAGCGCGTTGACGAGCGAAGAGCCGAGCGCCGTTGTGAGATCGACCCGCTGGACTTCGCCGCCCGACAGAGTTCTCGACTGCCGATCCAGGGTCAGGTAACGGAGACCGACGTGATCCAGGTAGTCGAGCCGGTTGACGATCTCCCTGAGGATGAGTCCCGACATCGGGTCGTCGTTCTCCGGTCTTTCGAGCTCCCGGAAGAGCTCGAGCGCGTGTGACACGTCGAGTGCGTAGATCTCGGCGATGGTCTTGCCGCCGAGCCGATAGAGCAGTGTCTCCGGTGAGAACCGCGTGCCGTGACAATCGGCGCAGGGCCGGTAGCTCCGGTACCTCGAGAGCAGCACGCGAATGTGCATCTTGTAGGTCTTGCTCTCGAGCCACTCGAAGAACCCCCGAATCCCGTAGAAGTCCTCGTCGCCTTCGAGCACGAGGCGCCGATGCTCTTCGCCAAGCTGGCTATAAGGGACTTCGACGGGAATACCGCGGCGGCGGCAGAATGCCATGAGATCGTCCTGACCATCGGAGTAGCTTTCCGTGGTCCATGGCTTGACCGCCCCCTGGGACAGACTCAGCCGCCCGTCGGGCACGACGAGATCCATGTCGATGCCAATCGTTCGGCCGAAACCCCGGCAGGCCGTGCAGGCGCCGAGGGGGCTGTTGAACGAGAAGAGATTCGGGACCGCTTTGCGGTAAACGATGTCGCACTGGGGACAGTGCCTGCGGTCGCTGAATTTCAGCTCACCCAGGGTGTCGACGAACACGCTGAGGGCGCCCTTGCCATAGCGGAGCGCTTGCGCGAGAGAGTCGAGAAGCCGTCCCCGTGCCCGCTCGGTCAGGCGAAGCCTATCGACGAGAACGAGCACCCGCTCTCGACCGATCGATTCGAGCGGCTCGGGGGTTCCGTTGGGGCGAACCGCCCTCGAGAAACCGAGCTGGCGTAGTTGGGCGAGGGCCTGCGCCGCGTCCATCTCGGCACCCACCACGAGAGGAAAGCACACGAGGGCGCGCCGGCCCTCGTGAACGGCAAGCTTGGAAGCGATGGAGCCTGGATCGTCGCTCTCCACTCTTTTCCCGCATCCGCCGCAATGGAGCGTGGCCCTGTTCGCGAAGAGCAGCTTCACGTGGTCGTTGATCTCGGTCATCGTCCCCACGGTGGAGCGTGAATTCTTCACCGGGTTGCTCTGGTCGATGGCGATGGCTGGAGGGATCGATTCGATGGAATCGACATCTGGCTTGTCCATCCGGTCCAGAAACTGGCGCGCGTAGGTGGAGAAGCTCTCGACGTAACGCCTCTGTCCTTCGGCGTAGAGCGTGTCGAAGGCGAAGGAAGATTTGCCCGATCCCGACAGGCCTGTCACCGCGACGAGACTTCCGACGGGAAGCTCGACGTCGATGTTCTTGAGGTTGTGGTGCCGGATTCCCCGAAGTCGAATGGTCATCGGTCGCTCAGTAATCCACTCTCACCAGATGAAGCCCCTTGGCTGGTGCCGTGGGCCCCGCGGCCGTACGGTCGTGAGAGACAAGCAGTTCTTCGATGGATGAGTGTGGCCGCCGGCCCCGGCCGATCTCGAGGAGCGTGCCAACCATGTTTCGTACCATATGCCGCAGGAAACCGTTGCCCGTGACCTCGTAGACTAGCTCGCCTCCCTGGTCGGCGAAAGAGGACGCCGTAAGACGGCGAACGGTCGTCCTGGCGCTGCAAGACGCTGCGCGGAATCCACCGAAATCGTGCTCTCCGACGAATAACGGGGCCGCATCTTCCAGGGCGGCCCTGTCGAGTGGGTAAGGGTAATGCACCGTGAAGCGGCTTCGGAACGGGAGCGGAACGGCAGAACGGTCGAGATGGTAGCGGTACGTCTTCCAACGGGCGCTGAAACGGGCGTGAAACCCGTCCTCCGCGACCGAGACTTCGAGGGCGCGAATGTCCGGAGGCAGCTGCGAGTTCAGGCCCTTCACGATCCCCTCGCACGGGATGGACCGATCGAGCCGGAAGTGGGCTACCTGCCCGAGCGCGTGGACCCCCGCGTCGGTACGCCCTGCCGCGACGATGCGGACGTGGGTCTTGGCCAGGCGGGCGAGCGCGGACTCGAGCCGTCTCTGGATCGTGTCCGTTCCCGGCTGGATCTGCCACCCGGAATAAGCTGTGCCGTCGTAAGCGAGCGACAGCCGGTAGTTGGGCACGGTGGCATTTTATTCCGTTTGCCCCTTGTCTCTTCGTCGCCCTATCGTGGCGATCCCGCTTGCGACAGTCTAGAATGACGGTTTCCGAAGGGGAACCTGGATTCCGCAGCCCACGTACTAGCCTTTACGAGGTCCGTACGATTCCGGGAAGAGGCTCTCCCTTTTCACTCGAACAACAGAGGAACCGAGATGACACTGAAACATCCCATTTGCACGGCACTTTTCTGCCTTGGCTCCGTTCTGACCGCGATTTCTGGTCGTGCACAGGAGAGAGACGAGGCGGAACCGATCGATATCACCCTGCAGCGGGCCATCGAGATGGCCCTCGAGAACAATCTCGATATCGTCGTTTCCCGCCTCGACACGCAGGTCCAGAGCGAGGGAGCGGCGTCGGCCAGGGGTGTGTACCAGCCTTTGCTCTCGGCTAACATCAACAACCTCGACAGCCGCTCTCCCGCCCAGTCCCAGCTCGTCGGAGCGCAGGTGCTGACGAGCACCCGCACGAACTACAACTTCATCTGGCAACATGAGCTCTCGACCGGCGGCCGGTACAACGTCTCTTGGCAGAACCTTCGTTCGACGACCAATAGTGCCTTCTCGGGCTTCAATCCTCTCTACGACGCGGCGGTCAGCGGGCAGGTCATCCAGCCCCTGATGCAAAACTTCCGGCTGGATCCAAACAAGCAGCGCATCCTCGTCGCTCAAAACAGCGAGCGCATCTCCCGCCACCAATTCCAGGTGCAAGTCATGGACACCGTGAGCAACGTCGAGTTCGCGTATTGGGACCTGGTGTTCGCCTTCCGTGACCTGGAAGTCGCTCGAAAATCCCTGGAGCTCGCCCAGGACCTCCTTCGCAACAATCGCATTCAGGTCGAGGTCGGCACCATGGCCCCCATCGACGTTCTGGAGGCGGAGGCCGAGGTCGCGGCTCGTGAGGAAGCGGTCATCCTTGCGGAAGAGGCCATCCGTCTCACCGAGGACATCCTGAAGCGGCTGATCAACGATCCGGAGTCAGCGGACTTCTGGGCGAACAGCTATCATCCCGTCGACCAGCCGAGGAGCGACGAGGTCGCCATCGACATCGACGAGGCCGTCCGAACCGCGCTTCAGAGGCGACCCGTCCTCGAGCAGTCGCGGGTCGAGCTCGAGACCCGGGACTACAACGTGCGCTATACCCGAAATCAGATGCTCCCCCAAGTAGATCTGGTTGGCTCCATGGCGTTCAACGGCATCGGCGGGACGCAGCTCGTTCGCGAGGATTTTGCGCTGCCCCCGTCGCTCGTCATTCCCGGAGGATACGGCGACGCCGTCGATCAGATTTTCGGAGGCGACTTTCGCGACTGGTCCGTCGGGCTCAGCGTCTCTTATCCCCTGGGGAACTCGCAGGCGGCCGCGGCGCACGCGCAAGCGCAGGTGGCGGCGCGTCAGCAAAGAGCGCGCATCGAATCGGACGAGCTGTTCATCGCCCAGGAGGTCCGTCAGGCGGCCCGCGCCGTCGATACGAACCGCAAGCGTATCGACGCGACTCGTGTGGCACGGGAGCTCGCCGTGCGCCGGCTCGAAGCCGAGCAGAAGAAGTTTGAGGTGGGAATGTCGACGAGCTTCTTCATCGTGCAGTCGCAGCGGGACCTATCACAAGCCGCCGCCAACGAGCTGCGGGCCCTCATCGATTACAACAAGGCCATCGCTGCATTCGAGCGGGCCAGAGGGACGATTCTCGATCGCTCTAACATTTCGGTACGGTGAGCAAGTAACTCATCTAAATGAATAAGCTCCCCTCGATAACTTGACAGAACGCGTGTGGTCGCGTACGGTAATAGAACCTTGTTGTTTGGTTCGTCCATCCGCGAAGGGAGTTTGATATGGCAAGGTCCAGCAAGTCCCAGAACCCGGAATTCTTGGAGAGACGTCGAAAAGCGATCGCCGATCTCGCCGATCGCCGTCGCCGGCTGCAGATTCTTCGTGCGTCTGGTATCACTCTCGAGCGCGGAAACAGCAAGATTGTGACGCGGCTCACTTTTTCGAGCCCCGCTTCGCCGCCCCAGAGCTGACTTTCGAGCTCCTCGTTACCTCTGATTTGCAGAAAGGTGAGCGTCGAGGAAGACGAGCATTCGTTCCGCCGCCCAGAAACTACCCGGTGAGCTCGCGGCGCCAACGAAGCCAACGTGCCCGCCCGCGCTCGTGACTTCCAACTCCACCGAAGGTGATTTCCGCCATTTCTCGATGCTCTCTCGGGGTATGAAAGGGTCGTCCCGGGAAGCGAGCACTAGCGTTGGGCGATCGATGGCGACGAGTCCTGGCCCCGCGCTCACGCTGCGGTAATAGTCTTCCGCGTCCCGATACCCTTCGTAGAATGCCGTGATGACGTCGTCGAAATGCCGCAGCGTCGTCACGCCGCGTTCGCGGCCCTTCTGGTACCGCTCGGGCGACAGCCGCTGGCGTGAGCGGTACGAGCGCTTGAGCGAACGCACGAAGCGAAGCGCGTACAGGAAGTTCGCTCGACGCTCGAGCGCGTCGGCGCAGGCCGACATATCGAGCGGCGGGCATACGGCGGCGAGTGCGACCATCTGGTCCGGAAGTCTCGAGCGCTCGCGCGCGAGAGTCAGAAGCGAGAGGCCGGCCCCGAGCGAAAAGCTACCGATGGCGAAACGCTTCACCCGATGGGCAAGCCACTCGACGACTGCCATGAGGTCTTCCGTCTGCCCTGCGTTGTACAGCCGCGGGCAGACTTCGAGTCCGTCGCCACATCCGCGCAGATTCATTCGGATCACGTGCCAACCCAACTGGTGCGCGCGTCTGCCCGTCGCGACCATGTAAACGGAGCGATCGCAGCCCTCGAGACCGTGCACCAGAAGAAGCGTTGGTCTCTCCCCGCCCCGCGGATGCCAGGAGCATCGCAGGAGCAATCGCACCCCGTGGCGGGCCTCGACGATCGCGTCCTCGGTGGGAACGGACCAGCGAAGCCGGGAGCGAAGCAGCTGACCGAAGATCGTCTGCAGGTGCGCTCCGGGCAGCAACCTGTGGGGGAGGAAACTATCCATCAACGTGCCTTCGCCACGATCCTCAGGTTGCCCCAATCGCTCGTCTCGAATCGAGCACGTCGGCTGCGAAGCTCGGCCAGGGTCGCTTCGAAATCCCTTTCGTTTCCGTAGGCAAGTAAAAGAGCCCCGCAAGAATCGCAGGTGGCGACGTCACGGTGGCGTTTCAGGCTCCGGGCCGCCTCTTCGAGGCAGCAGGTCTTCATCGGGCGCGCAAGCTCCTGCGGAGCTCACACAGCTCGCAGGAGAGCCCGTTCCGATGACGCGGGCAATCGTGCAGAATTCCCATTCGCGAGAGGGCGAAGTCGTACTTCACCGGATCGTCGGGATCGAGTCGGGACAGGCTTCGGGTGATGTCGCAAGCCGTCCTCCAGCCGGGCGTCTTCCTTCGTGTCCATCGGAGGGCTCTTCCGATGCGGTAGATGTGGGTGTCGAGTGGCACGACGAGGTCCCGAGTCTTCACGAAAGGCCACAGTCCGAGGTCGACGCCGTCATCGGGCCGAGCCATCCAGCGCAGATACATATTGGTCCTCTTGCACGCACCGGTGAGCACGCTCGGGAAGAAGAATCGCACCCCCGCGCTCCGAGGCAAGCGTCGAGACCGATAAACGCCGCCGTGATCCAGCCTTAGCGCTCGCTCCCGGAAGGCAGAGATGCTCCCCGCCATGTCCCCTGCGACGTAGCCTTCGGCAAAGAACGCACCGATATTTCCCTTGGCCTGGATCATCAACCCCGCCCAACGGACCAGACAGACGACGTCTCGTGCGTCGATCCACCGATGACGAAATCCTCCGAGAGCCCTCAGGGCTGGCCCGACAGAAAGGCGGATGGCGAACTCGGCTGGTCGACTGCCCATCCAGGCGCAAAGGCGCTCCAGACTCTGCCGGATGGAGGCGACGTTTCCGAACGCGAGCGCGGAGGCCACGAGCCCGACGACCTCGCGGTCCATAGGGTCCTGGTAGCGGTGAGGGAAAGCCAGGGGGTCCGACTCCAGATAGCGTGCGTCGTAACGTTCGCGGAGCCGTTCGAGTCCCTCGAGCAGGAGTTGATGACGCCGGCTCATGGAAGGGTGAACACCGATCGTCCCGATACGATCGTGCGAACCGCCCGACCCTGGAGCTCCCAATCGGCGAACGGCGTGCTCCTTCCCTTCGAGACGAAAACCGACGGCTCCACCCGGAAGGGCCGCTCGGGATCGAGCAAAGTGAGGTCCGCCGGTGCGCCCACGGCGAGCGTACCGCCTTCGACCCCCAGTATCCTCGCTGGCCCCGTCGACATGAGCTCGATCCAGCGATTCAAGGAGATGATGCCGGGGCGGACGAGTCGATCGAGCCCGAGCGACACCGAGGTCTCCAGGCCGACCACGCCGAAGGGCGCGTGATCGAAGTCCTGCTGTTTCTCGTCCTCGTGGTGAGGCGCGTGGTCGGTCGCGATGGCGTCCACGGTTCCGTCGGCGAGTCCCTCGAGAAGCGCCTCGCGGTCCTCCTCGGTAACGAGAGGGGGCTTCATCTTCGCCCGAGTGTCGTAGCCTCGTACGCTCTCGTCGGTCAAGAGAAGGTGGTGAGGCGTCACTTCACAAGTGACCGGCAACCCTTTCTCCTTCGCCTGCCGAACCGCCTCGAGGGCTCCCTTGGTCGACAGGTGGGCCACATGGAGCCGCGCCCCCGTCGCTTCCGCCAGGATCACGTTACGTCGAACCGAGATCTCTTCCGATGCCCTGGGAATGCCACGAAGGCCCAGACAGGTCGACCAGTAGCCCTCGTTCATCACGCCACCGGGATGCAGTTCCGGTGTTTCGCAATGTTCGATCACCGGAATATCGAATATCGAGGCGTACTCCATCGCTCGCCTCATGACGTTCGCGTCCCGAACGGGGAGTCCGTCGTCGGAAACGGCGACGGCGCCGGCGGCCACCATCTCGCCCATCTCCGAGAGCTCTTTGCCTTCCATCTTCCGCGTGGTGGCGCCGATGGGATGAACGCGAGCACCGCCGGCACGAGCCGCTTTTTCGAGAATGTACTCGGTGACGGCCGCACAATCGTTCGGTGGATCGGTATTTGCCATCGCGGCAACCGCGGCAAATCCACCCGCTGCCGCCGCCGCCGTTCCCGAGGCGATGGTCTCCTTGTACTCGAAGCCAGGCTCGCGCAAGTGAACGTGCATATCGATGAGCCCGGGCACGGCGATGAGGCCGCGAGCGTCGACCACTTCGACTCCCTCGCGGCTCAGGCCCTCGTCAATGGCGCGAATGCGCCCCTCCTCGACGAGGATATCGGAGACCTGGTCGATGCTCCGGCTCGGGTCCACGATTCGAGCGCCCCGGATCAAGAGCGACTTCATGACGCCCCTGCGAGAAGGTAGAGGATGGCCATTCTCACCGCGACGCCGTTGGTCACCTGATCCAGAATGAGGGAGTAAGGCCCATCGGCTACGGCGGATTCGATCTCCAGCCCGCGATTGAGAGGTCCGGGGTGCATGAGGATCACGTCTTGCTTGGCCCTCTTGAGACGGTCCACCGTCAGAGCGTAGAGATTGAAATACTCTCGGACCGAGGGGAAAAAGGCTCCTTCCATTCGCTCCTTCTGCACCCGGAGCATCATGACTACGTCCGCGTTGACGATGGCCTCGTTCATGGCGGTCACGACCTCGACCCCGAGCCGTTCGACGAAAGGGGGAAGGAGAGTCCTGGGAGCCGAAACGGTCACGCTCGAGCCCATTTTCGTCAGCAGCCTCGCGTTCGAGCGAAAGACGCGGCTGTGAAGCAAATCGCCCACGATCACCACCTTGAGCCCGCTGAGCGTTCCCTTCGCTTCCAGGATGGTGAACGCGTCGAGAAGGGCTTGAGTGGGATGTTCGTGCATTCCGTCACCGGCATTGACGACCGCAGATTCGACGCGTCGGGCCACGAAATGCGGGGCTCCAGACGAAGGGTGACGCATGACGATGACGTCTGGCGCCATGGCCTCGAGATTCTTCACGGTGTCCAGGAGGGTCTCTCCCTTGACCACGGAACTTCCCGCCGAGCTCACGTTGACCGAGTCCGCCGACAAGCGTTTCGCCGCGATCTCGAACGAGACCCGGGTTCTGGTGCTCGGCTCGAAGAAGAGGTTGATGACGGTCTTGCCTCGGAGCGCGGGCACTTTCTTGATCGCCCGTTCTCCGACCTCTTTGAACGAGGTCGATGTCTTCAATACCAGCTCTATCTCGGCCGGGGAAAGGCTCTCGATGTCGAGGAGGTGGCGGCTCGCGAGGGTCATGCTAAGAGTAGGATGGCGTCACGACCGTCTTCTTCCTCGACCAGCACCTGAACCGTCTGCTCTCGGGCCGTCGGTACCTGCGCTCCCACATAGTCGGCATGGATGGGAAGCTCGCGCCATCCGCGGTCGACCATGACTAGGAGCTCGATTTTCCTCGGTCTTCCGAAGTCGACGAGAGCGGTGATCGCCGCGCGCACCGTGCGCCCGGTGAATAGGACGTCGTCGACGAGCACGATCGAGGAATTACCGACGGCGAAGGGGATATCCGTGCTCCGCACGATGGGCTGTGAAGCGACGGCAATGAGGTCGTCGCGATAGAGCGTGATGTCGAGCGTTCCGATCGGTGGCCGCGCCCCCAGCTTTGGCTCGATGAGCGCTGCCAGACGTTTCGCCAGCGGCACGCCGCGAGTCCGGATGCCCACCAGCGCGAGTGGAGGTACGCCCAACGTGCTCTTCTCGACGATTTCCGACGCCAGTCGATCGAGGATCTTTCCAAATTCCACGCCTTCGGCAACGAGAGTTTGCTGCATCGGCTCACTGGGGATTGACGAGGAGCTCGGGAAGCGCGTCGAGGGGCGAAGAGGCTTCGATGACGTCATCCCGGCGCGGCTCGATGAGAAAGTTGTGATACGAAGAGATGAACGTCACCGGCTGATTGAGAACCAGCTCGTCCGCGAAAATCTCCGTGAGAAGCGTTCCGTCCATGTCCTGGCCCAACGGGAGGCCTAGAAGATAGAGGAGGGTCGGCGTGATGTCCAGAACCGAGGCGCTCTGGATCTTGGTTCCCTGTGCGATCCCGGGCCCGTTCAAGATCAGAAGGCCGTCGGGAGAGGCCTCGTGGTAACCGGAGAGGTGAAGGTTCCCCTTGAACGGCTCGACGATTCTCCGTGTCAGGGGAAGGGGGTCCATACCGTGCCCCGAGAGGACGATGAAGATTTCATTGGATGAACGCGCCTGTAGGGACTCGCCCAGGATCGTGTCGAGATAGCGGTAATAGGCGTCGACCACCCGGCCGTATTTTCTCTTCTCGGCGTCGCTGACGTCCCCGAAGCGCGCCGGCCGGTGAAAACGGGTGAAGTAATGACCGACGATGTCGAGGCCGAAATAGTAAGTGGCGAACACATCTGGCTCGTACTCTTCTCTGAGCATTTTGCCGATGCGGTGATAGGTCATATCGTCGGCGAGCGCGCGGGTCAGCTCTGTCTTCCAGGGAAAGTCGTCTCCCGGCACCGCTATGGTCGTATCCACGAAGCCGGAGAGCACCTCGCCGTCTATCTGATCCGGAAACACGACTTGGGGGCTCATTCGCTCGAACAAGCTTTCCGGACTCGTCAGCCCGGGCAACGGCGGATCGAGTCTCTCCCGAACCTGCCGGTGAAAGTACTCCGAGATCACGAAGCCATCGACCGGGTCGGCAGGATAACTGCCCCACCAGCGCAACAACCCCACCTTGACTCCGAAACGGCTGAGGATGCTCCAGAAGGGTTGGGTACGCCTTAGCGAAGACGTTACCGCGCTTCGCCTGACGATTCCGAGACGATCCAAGCTGCGGAAATCGAGCCAGCGCGGACGGAGGGAGAATGGAGTCTCGACCGAAGGAAATCGATACCGGTAAAAACCCTTCAGTCCGTGCTGGCGAGGGAGCTTGCCCGTTGCGACGCTCGTCCATACCGCCAGCGACTCGGTCGGGTACAGCGTGCGCAGAGCTCCGGACGCGCCGCCCTCGATCAACCGCGCGAAGTTCGGAAGTTTTCCTTCGGCCACGGCCGGCAAGACGTACGACAGCGAAGCGCCTTCGAATCCGATGAGCGTGATTCGGCGAAGCGAAGGCGTGTCCTGCAACGGCATTCGCGGGAAGTTGTTCGCGGAAATGGGTTGCGGTCGCAGAATGAGGGGAAGCGCCACCGCGGCGATCAGGGAACCTCCCGACAGGCTGTAGCTCACGATGGATCCTCTCCGGCCGAACGAGTAATGAAAGAACCCCATCACCAGGAGAGCGCCCGCTGCGGTCGAGACGACCGTTGCCGCGAGCGCGAGCGTCCTGACCGTTTCCGAGGGGACGTAGAGCCGGAGGCTCACGAGATTGATCCAGAACAGGGCAGCGGAAACGCCGAGCGCGAGGGTGAAGAGCCACGTCAGGATACGAAACGAAAGCCAGGCGGGGCCGAGCGCTCTCCCCCGCACCGATTCGATGAGCAGTAGCAGAATCCAAAGTCCAGCCGCTCCTGCTAGCCCGTGGCTGATAGCGAACACGCCCCACACTGACAGGACGTTCCCCGGAGTGTGAGGGACCTCGGGGTTCAAGATGAGAACGAGCTCGGCGGCGAGAAGAGCGGCCAGCTGACCGGCCACTAAGGCGTTCGTCAGCTTGCGCATCGCCTCAAGCTGGATATTAGCGCCACCATGTCTTGGGGCAGGGGTGCCTCGAATTCGAGCCGTTCGCCCGTCTGCGGATGCACGAACGAGAGCCTCGCGGCATGGAGGGCGGGCCGGGGGAAGTCTTTGAGAATTTTGAGCCCTCGCTTCGGTGCGCCATACTCCCGGTCCCCCACGACGGGGTGTCCCGCCTCGCTCAAGTGTACTCGGATCTGGTGCGTGCGTCCCGTGTAGATCCGCACCTGCAGAAGGGAGCTCGAGGGCAGTCTCTCCGAAAGCTCGGCCTCGGTCACGGCCGGTCTCGCTCTCGTCGACCGGCTCGATATCTTCTTTCGGTGTCTCGGATCGCGGCCGAGAGGACGGTCGAAGACCATTCGCTCAGGAGTATCGCCGTGGACGAGGGTGACGTAGCGCTTGTCCACCTCCCGGCGCGCGAACTGGACCCCGAGGTGTCGGTGGGCCCGATCCTGCTTTGCGGCCACGAGAAGCCCGGAAGTCCCGGCGTCCAGGCGGTGTACGATTCCCGGTCTCGCCACGCCACCGACACCGCTGAGCTCACTGGAGTGAGCCAACAGGGCGTTCACGAGAGTTCCCGATGGGTGGCCCGCGGAAGGATGGACCACCATGCCCGGAGGTTTGTTCACCACGATGAGATGGGGATCCTCGAACACGACTTCGAGTGGGATCGCCTCGGGGAGCGGCGTCGCCGGGATCGGCGGGGGAAGGAAGACCTCGATGCACTCACCCTTTCGGCAGGGTCGTGAAGGGCGTGCCCGAACACCGTCGACGAGGATGCGACCTTCCTCGATCCAGCGCTTCGCTTGAGCCCGGCTCACCTCGTCGAGTTTTCCCGCCACGGCCATGTCCAGCCGGGTGCCCTCCAGAGCGGGCTCGACGAGAAACCGTTCGAGACGCTCGCCAATTTCAGTCTGCAATCTAGGCAGTACGCTGTCTCGGAAGCCGCCTGAGCGTCGCGAGCGCGAACGTCGCGGTAACGAGGAGAAGCAATGCGATGACCTGAGACGTGGAGAGCGCTCCACCGAACACGAATCCTCTTCCGAGATCTCCCCGAAAAAACTCGATTACGAACCGCGCTGTGGAGTACAGCGCGACGTAGCTCCAGAAAATCTGCCCATCGAACTTCTTTCTCCCCGCCAAGTGAATCAGAAAGCCGAAAATGGCAAACTCCACCAGGGCCTCGTAGAGTTGCGTCGGGTGGAGGGCCACGTTCAGGGGCACCCCGACGATCTCCCGGGCGTATGGGTCGGTGAAGGTGACGCCCCAGGCGAGGGACGTCGGCTTGCCGTAGCAGCAACCGGCGCTGAAGCAGCCCAGCCTACCGATGCCGTGGCCCAGCGCTACGGAAGGTGCCAGGATGTCGGTCGTCATCCAGACGGGGAGGTCGTGCTTTCGAAAAAACCAAATCGAGGTGAGGACCGCAGCCACGAGACCCCCATAAAATACGCCTCCCGAACGAACGAGGCTGAAGGGATCATGGCTGTAATGCTCCCAGTCGACGACGAGAAGGAGGAGTTTGGCGCCGACGAGGGCCGAGACGAGGATGTAGAGACCCAAATCCATCATCAGGTTGGCCTCGACGCCGAACTTTTTGCTTCGGATGGCGGCAACCTTCAGGGCGATGAGGAATCCAGCGGCGAGCAGGAACCCGTAAGTGTGGAGGATGGCGTGGAACTGAAGGCCGAGGAGGCTGACCTCACCGAAATCGACGAGCTTGGGGAACACTACGACCCCTCACGCACCGCGGATCGGGCTACATCGGCCTGAGCCGACCGTGAGTCCTCTCGGCGGCGAAAGCTGTCGAGAATCAGAAGCCCCACTCCCACGCAGATGCACGAGTCGGCCACGTTGAAAGCGGGCCAATGCGTATCGTGATAGAAGACGTCGACGAAGTCGACGACGTATCCGAGACGAATCCGATCGATGATGTTGCCGACCGCGCCGCCCAGGATGAAGGCGAGACCGAAGCGCGTCAGTGTCTCGCTGCGCGTCGACAGGAGCGCGTAATAGACAACCGCGGCGAGGGCTCCCAGAGAAAGAAACGTCACCAGCACGGTCTTGTATGGCACGTCGCTCCCGGACAGGAGCCCGAATGCCATTCCCGAGTTCCTGACCAGCGTCAAGTGGAGAAAGTCGGGAATGACTTCTAGGCTCTGCCCCAGGGTGAGTCTCGAGGTCACCATTGATTTCGTAACCTGATCCAAAGTGACGACGCCCACCAGGACCATCAGAAGCCTCACCAACATTTTGGTCACCATCGAGAGACTAACACTTCGCTCCGAAGTCCTTCAATCCGTTCGCAATCGAGGGAGTTCGAAGATACACTAAGATTATAGTCCACGCGTTGCTTTTGCTTCTGGAAGATTGCGCCCAAGACGGGGAGCATAGTCGCACTGACACCGAGCGCTGTGATGACGGATCCCACTTCTACTATTGTCATCGTCGACGACAGTGCCAACGATCTCGATCTCCTCGTCGAATCCCTCCGCCCGCTGAATAGCACTCTCGTCACCATCAAGGACCCGCACGAAGTCATGCAGAGCGTGCGCGGGCTGAAGCCAGATGTGGTGCTCCTAGACGCCCTTCTGCCCGGTGTGTCCGGGTTCGATCTCTGCCTGCAGATCAAGTCCGATCCGGAGCTCAAGAAAACGCGGGTGATCATCGTGACGGGCGTCTATCTGAAGCAGCAGTATCGTCAGGAGGCCACGAATCAGTTTCGAGCCGACGGCTTCGTCACGAAACCCTTTCGTCCCCTGGATATGCAGCGACTGGTCACTCGGCTTCGGTCGGGAGAATCGACCGAGCCCGCTGCCCGTCCCGCCAAGGGGTTCCGATTGGCCCGATCGAAACGACAGGCCCGATTGGGGTTGCTCGAGCGGCTGTTCGGCAGGGGCTCGGGTCGCGAGGCGAGCGACTCGGCCCTCGCCGCTCTGAGCCGTTCTCCCACCCGAGCCGAGTCTCCCCCGATGACCTCGAGCCAGGATGAAGCGGTCGCACAAGGTTCGACAACTGAGGATGCGGCGCAGGGTGAAAAGGTCGTCGAAACGACCTGGTCGGGGCACGAGATTTCCGGCGGGAGCGGCGATGGGCAAGACGACCGACCTTCGGAAAGCGAAGGCGCCGAAACCGAGGCACGAAACGAGGAGCCCCGATTCGCACAAGCTGAGCCAGACCCGCCGCCGGTCGAGGAGGCAACGAGCCGGAGCGGCGGCGAGGCCCCGGCGGCGCCGGATTACCAGATTTTCTCGAGGGACGAGCTGGAGCGCCTGTTGAAGTCCCAAGAAGACGGAGCTCCCGAGCAACGGCCTTCGAATGAAGTCCAGACGGCGGTGAGCCAAGGGGTGGTCCCTTATCTCGAGCAGGACGAATTCCAGCACCAGGCGAAGCGGGAGCTGTCGAAATGCAAGCGCGTATACAAGCCGCTCACGATCATCCTCATCGAGGTCGACGACATGGCTCAGATCGTCGAGCTTCTGGGCAAGCAAGCGAGGGAGCGGGTGCTCTGGCATGTCGCCGAGCTGGTGAAGGCATCACTCAGGGATGCCGACCTCGTGGCCGTGCTGTCGGCGACCCATCGGGTTGCAGCCTCCGCCTTCGCGTGCGACCGATACGGCGGGGATCGTTTCGTTGCCCGACTGCGTCGAGCCCTGAACAAGAGTCCCTTCCGCGTGGACGACAGCCTGCCACCCATCATTCCCCGGCTCCGCTTTGGAATGGCTACCTTTCCCCAGGATGGCCAGGAGGAAGCTTCGCTTTTGGAGACGGCGGAAGCGGACCTGGCTCGCGTGGACGCGGTGGATTGACCGCCCCCGGTGGCGCTCATATGATTCGCCCATGGCCATTTCCGTCCGCGATTTCGAGCGAATTTGCGATTACCAGGCTTGCGTTCGACTCCAGATGGAAGTCTGGGGATTCTCGGCGGCCGATGCCGTCCCGGAAATGCACCTCTTGGCGATGCACCATTTCGGCGGCGTTTGTATCGGTGCCTTCGATGACGAGCTCGACGGCGCCATGGTCGGGTTCGTGTGCGGGTTCTCGGGATGGGACGGCCGGAGGCCTTTTCACCATTCCCACATGCTTGCCGTGCAACCGAGCTACCGGGGTCAGCGACTAGGTGAGCGTCTCAAATGGGCGCAACGCGACCGCGCTCTGGCGCAGGGGATCGATTGGATCAACTGGACCTTCGACCCCCTTCAGGCCCCGAACGCCAATCTCAACATCAACCGCCTCGGCGCCATCGTCCGCAAGTACCGCGTGAACCTTTACGGCGAGAGCCGTAGCCCGCTCCACGGGGGAGTCCCCACGGACCGTTTCGAGGCTGAGTGGTTGCTTCGCTCGGAGCGAGTCGAGCAGGCTCGCGAGGGCCATTTGGCCGAGCTCCCGGATTGGGAAAATCTTCCTCGGGTGAATCGCGTCCGCAACCTGTCGGGATTTCTCGCCTGCGAGGATGAGCTCGAGCTCGACCGCGCCGACGACGCGGTGCTGATCGAGCTCCCCCGGACGATCAACGATCTCATGGCGGCTGACAAGGACCTCGCGCTCGACTGGAGAATGAAGCTCCGTCGGATCTGTCAGGCCTATTTCGCCAGGAGCTACTCAATCCGCTCGGTTCACCGTGCGGGAAATAGCGCCTTCTACCGTTTGGAGCGTGAAGACGTTCCCGGCGAGTGAAGGGCTCGACGGCGAATCGATGCGTCAGCGCCCCTGCCAGCTCGGCGGTCGCTTCTCGAGAAAAGCGCTCATACCCTCCTGCGCATCGAGAGCGAGGGCGTTCATGCTCATTACTTCCTTGGCATACTGGTAAGCCTTCCCCTGATCGAGATCGATCTGGGAGTAGAAGGCTTGTTTGCCAAGGGCGACGACGAGCGAGCTGGCCTCGGCAACCTTGGCCGCGAGTCGCTCTGCCGTCTCGCGAAGAGCCTCCCGGGGCACGACGTAATTGACTAGCCCCCAGTCTCTCGCGGTGCCCGCATCGATGAACTCGCCGGTGAGCAGCATCTCCATGGCTCGTTTGCGCCCCACGGCTCGCGAGAGGGCGACCATGGGCGTCGTGCAGAAAAGGCCGATCTTCACCCCCGGCGTGGCAAAGCGCGCTTCGTCCACCGCTACCGCCAGATCACAGGTCGCGACGAGCTGGCAGCCGGCTGCGGTAGCGACTCCCGGCACTTCGGCCACGACCGGCTGGGAGATCTTCTGCACCGTCTCCATGAGCGACACACAGGTGTCGAACACGTGTCGTTGGTCGCGGAGGTCCTTTCCAATCATCTCCGGGAGGTAGTGACCTGCGGAGAACACGTTGCCTTGCGCTCCGAGAATAATGGCTCGGACGCCGGAGCTCGCGCCCAGCTCGGTCAGGCCCGCGATCAGCTCCTCCATCATCTGCAGGGAAAGGGCGTTTCTTTTCTCGGCCCAGCTCATCGTGAGCCGGGCCACGGGCGTCGTTGGCTCGATTCGAACTCGCTCGTAGGACAAAACGGACCTCCTCACCCGGTGACGAACTTCTTCCAAACGCTCTCGGGTGAGGGTGGGGTAGAGAGACTCCCCACGACAAGACCGAGAAACGACGCGGTCGCCGCCGGATAAAAAATGTAATCGTAGTCGATGGGCAGCTCGAACAGGCCCAGGTCGAGGCTGTCGAGGCCGCTTTGATGGAGAACGGCAAAAACGATCGTCACCGCCGTTCCCAGGGAGATGGAAAGCACCCCCCCGAGGGGTGTGACGCGCTTCCAGAGGAAAGCGGCAAGAAGCGCCGGAGTCACGGCCGCCCCGACGATGGTATAGGCGTACAGGGCCATGTCTAGGATGCTGGTGAAGCGAGTCGTGACCAAGTAGGCCAACCCGGCGAGAATGATGATCGCGAGCCTTTGGATGAAGATCAGCTTCCTCTCGCTCACGTCGGGGTCGATGAAGCGCTGAAAGATGTCCCGGGCGAAGCCGGTGGAGGGGACCAGTAAGAAGGTAGTAGCGGTCGAGAAAACGATGGCGACCGCGCCCGCGAGGAGAAGGCACCCCGCCCCGACGGGCAGGTTGTTCCGCGCAAAGACCAGCAGGATCGTCTCCGTGGTGCGCGCATCCCAACCTCCGTCGCTCGCCAAGAACGTGGGGTCGTTCCAGTACACTCCCGCGCCAAAAACTGCGGTGGTATCCAGCAGGGTCTCCACGACGATGACGCCGAGCACCATGCCGATCACGGCCTTCCGCGCCGCCGCCTCGTCCTTCGCGGCGAAGAACTTCTGGTACATGCTGCTTTCCCCAAGAAGGAGGAACAGCGTGGGAAGAAACAATCCCAGGGCCGCCGAGAGCCCCAGACGCCCCGTGACGGTAAAATGCGTTTCCGGGAGCGTCGCGGTCAGTGTGCCCCAGCCGCCTGCGGCGTCGAGCGCGAGAGGCGCGGCGATGAGTATGCTCACGATGATGATGATGCCGTTGAAGACATCGAGGGCCACGATCGAGAGCATCCCTGCCGTGACCGTGAACACGATGACGAGGCCACATACGATCGCCTTTCCCGCCGTGGGAGAGATATCCGGATAGAGGATGTTCAAGAGTCTTCCCCCGCCGATGAACTGATAGCCGGCGATCGTCAGATAGCCGATCATGATGGCGAGTGTCCCTAGGATGCGCGCGGCGGGATGATACCGGGTCTCCAGGAGATCGGGCACGGTGTATTGGGCGATCCGCCGGACACGACCCGCGAGGAAGTAGACGACCAAGATTCCCAGCCATGCGCCGGCGCTCATCCACAGCGCCGAGAATCCCTCGCGGAACGCCCTCCCCGCACCGCCGAAAAGGCTTCCCGAGCCAATCCAGGTGCAGACGAGCGTACCGACGAGGAATTGCCACGGGACGCTTCGGCCCGCAACCATGAAATCGTCCTGGGTTCGCACTTTCCGGGATCGGTAAATGCTCACGGCAACGAGGAAAGCCAGGTAGACGGCGACGACGGTGAGGTAGATCATCGATTGCGTCCGATTCTAACCCTAAAAACGATGATGAGCTGCGTGGGGGAAGAATCGGGTCTGGGGCCAATTCACCCCAATCGAATTGGAATGGATTGGTCCTTGCCCTTGACTCACTTAGTTGTGGTATGCTCCGGGCACCCCCATAGCGTTGCAGAGGCAGAAAGGAGGTACTCCGGTGTCTTCCCCAACTCGATCCCTGCGTCCCCGCCCTGCAGCGGGATTCACACTCATCGAGCTCCTCGTCGTCCTTGCCATCATTGCCATACTTGCGGCGGCATCCATTCCGTACGGACTCAATTACGTGCGCACCTACAAAATCATGGGAGCAGCCCAAGGAATCGTCGGCGAAGTGCAGAAAGCGCGGTCCCAGGCGGTCAAGCGTAACGCGGCCCGCGGCATATTGCTCAACTTCAACTACCCCGAGGTCGGGCAGGTTCAGTTCACGAGTCTCGAGGCGGATCCGACGACGGGGAACTGGGACGGCGTTTACTATCCCGCGAACCCCGGTGTCTTCGATCCCACGACGACGGTGGATTACGGCATGGTGCCGACGCCGCCCAACAACCTTATCGATCCCGATCTGGCGGGCGGAGTTCAATCGCCTCACGGTTTCCCCATCGACCTGCCTCAAACGATTGGCTTCGAGCCGGGCGACCGCAACGCGCTCCTGTTCCGCGCCGACGGATCGGTCGCCGCGGTGAACGCCACCGGACCGGTGGGGCCGGCCGCTCTGAGGCAGGACGGCGCGGACTGGCTCGTCACTTTGCGGGACGGGACCACGCAATTGACGCGGACCATCCGCGTCAGCAGCGGAGGCCGCGTTCGCCTGGAGCCGAGATGATGGACAAGGGAAAACTGCGAGCCGCTGACGGCGGGTTCACCCTCATCGAGGTGACGGTGGCCACGCTGATCCTCACGGTGGGTCTTCTGGCCCTCGCCCAGATGATGGTGCTCGCCACGAGCTCCAACACGTTGTCGGGCCGCATGACGTCGTCCGCGGCGCTCGCCAAAGAGCAGCTCGAGCGGCTCAAGGCGGCGCCGTTCTACATCGACCCCCTCCTTCGAACGCGTAATCCCATGCTCGCCGACGGAGGCGGTCTGGACTCCCCCGTGTCGGGCTACGTGCAGTACTTCGACGTGGACGGCCGACAAGCCACGGCAGCGGGCTATCTCTACGAGGTTCGCTGGGAGATCACGACGATCAACACGAATCTTCCTCTGGAGATGGTGGAAATCAAGGTGGTGTGCAGGCCATCTTCGGAGCGCGACCCGTTTGCCGTAATTGGTGACGCTCATTTCACAACCTATCGCACCGCCAACGTGAGCTGACACCTTAGGAGCGTGAATCATGTCTTCATCGAGTCCTCTCAAGAACGACGGCTCGGCCTTCGTTATTTCGATCCTCGTCCTGTTCGTCCTGAGCGTTTTGGGAATGGCGCTCATGCTCACGACGACGACGGAAAAAGACATCGCCATAAACTACCGCTGGGGAGAGCAGGCGTTTTTCAATGCCGACGCCGCTCTCGAGTACGGCAAGAACGTGCTGGGATCGTACCTTCTCAACGATGGCAACTTCGCCCGGGTGCTCCCTCCGCCGCGAGACGACGTCACCGTGCCCAGCGATGCCGCCCCTTGGGGCGCGGCGCTTCCTGTCGGCGATCCGGACGCGTGCGACATCACCATGCCGGGTTGCCGCGAGTATCAATACTATGCGGACCGGTGCCCTCAGGGCGGAGGGGGACCGTGCGTGAGGGTCTACATCGGCAAGGTCCTCAGGCGGCCGGACGGAACGCTGGCGCAGTACGATTTCCGTTTACCCAACCCCGGTGTGGCCGGGGATCTCGACGGTGATGGAGCGCCGGACGTCGAGGGCACGGTTACCCTCTGGGTACGGCGGCCAATCGTCGGGACGAAGGACTATGGGGCCGCCGACTTCGACAATCCGGGCGGCATCCACGACCGCGTCATCCTGACGGCCGAGGGGACGGCGCCGGGAGCGGCGGGAACCGGGGCGCGCCCCGTGTCGCTCCGGAGGCTCGAGATGACGGTGCGCCAGCCCGGGTCGGGCATCGAGGGCGATCAGCACTCCAATGTCACCCAGGGGAGCGGCCGCGACCGCCGGAGGCTCGATTACGACCAGGTCCAGACGTCGGGCTTCGGAACGCCTTGATTCATTGAAGCGCCGGATTTCGAGTGGGGAAGATATCATGAGTATCTTGATGCGGACTCTCAAGCGCGTCGCGCTTTCTCTGGCGGCGGTGGTCGTCGCCTTCTCCTGGTCGAGCACCGGCCGCGCTCAGGCGGTGCCGGCACCCTGCGTCGTCGAGCGGGGACAGGACCCGCTCGACGTGCTCAACACCGGAGTCAGACACAACCTCTGGATCGTGCTCGACGCGTCGGGCTCGATGGGCGACCGTATCACTTTGCCCGATGGAACGCAGTCGTCAAAGAACAAGATGCAAATCGCCAAGGAGGCGCTCAATCAGGTCATGGATAACCTGGTCGACGCGTCGGGACGGCCGCTGGTCAACTGGGGGTTCGCTCACTACAGGGATCAGACCGTTTCTCCGTTCCGGGTTGATGGTGTGCCCGCTTGTCCCAGCCCGCTGGTCCCGCCAGACGGAAACGTAGACAACTATCCGGACACCCCGCACGGATGCACCGGCCTGGAGGACGCAGCGTTCATCGATCCCGGAACGTGCGCTCAGGACTCGCGAGAGCTCGTGCGCTCCGTGCTCGACCCTCTCAAACAGTTCCAGGGCACAGGAGGGCAATCGCAAAGAACGCCCATCGGCGTCGCGTTCAGCGACTTTGGCGAGTACATCACCGGCCGCCAACGTCCCGACATCGGCGCCTCGGGAAACCGGATCAACTTCGTCGACACCCTCCTGCCGGGGCAGAAGAATTTCGTGGTCCACATTACCGACGGTCTCGAAACCTGTGAGTGTGACCGCGGCGGCTACCCGCCAGCCGGCGTGTCCCTTTTGAGCCCCGTCACGATGCGGCCGAGCCAGTTCGATCCCAACCTGACTCGTCTCGCCAGCGCGGGTGATGACTTCCGGGTGTACAACGCCGGCTTGAAGGGCGAGTGGGCGCTGAAGCAGATCGACCCGACCCTGGACGGCTCGAAAGGCAATGTGTTCGTCGTGGGCTTCGACATCCAGAATGCCTTCGACCAGGGCCGGATCAACACGGTCGCCTGGATGTCGAGCGGGGCGGGCCTCACCCCGCAGCGGGACCCGGAGCTGATGCACTCGGCCTTTTTCGCCAACCAGCCCGACGAGCTCGAAGAAGCCCTCCGCCGCATCGTCGGCGAGATTGGAATTCCCGAGACCGATGTCACCCTCGGTGCCTCCGTTGTGGGCTCGGTGAAGGAAGTCATCCATTCCCACACGAACACCAACTTGCTGCGTGGTGACGTCATCCCGAACGATCTGTCGGACGCGGACGCCATCCGCGAGGCGCGGGCGATCCGCGCCGACCACCAGAACAACGTCCTCTTCTCGACTTCGGCGGAGGTCCCGGGCTTTCGCGGCCACCTGCGCGCGACCAGCATCTACACGGTGACCGACCCCAACCTGCCGCGAACGGCGCGCCAAGCCGACTTCACCGAGATCTGGGACGCGGGCGACCTGCTGCAGAGCACCGATCCCGACACCCGGATGATGTTCTTCAACCGGCGTGGCTCCACGACGCTTCTCCCCTTCGAACCGGGGACCGTCCTGCCTTCGGATCTGGGCGTCTCCGCGGGCTATTTGAGCGAGCTCGATGGGACCGGGGCGCTAAGCGATGAAGACGCCGCGGAAATCGTCGTCCAGGTGATGCGCGGCTATCAGCTTTCCATCCATCCGGTGACGAGGACGATCTACGACGGCACCGGCGCCAACGCCAAACTGAACCTGACGAAGACCGATGCGGGCGGCAACGATACATGGAAGCTCTGGGAAAGCATCGGAGGACCCTCGCTCGCACTCAACCCGCCGCGCTCGCCGGATTTCGATCCACCCCTGAACCACAGCACCGAGTACGGCGTGGGTGGGTCGGTCGAGGGCGACGGCTTCTTCTGGGACCATTTCAACCGCCAGACGGTCGTGTACTACACGGCCAACCCGGGGATTCTCCATGGCTTTTCCGCGGAAACGGGTGCGGAGCTCTTCGCGTTTCTGCCCGATGACGCGCTGGGCCTGGCCGCGGGCGAGGCCGACCGCGATACCATCGCCGATTTCGTGCGCGACGTCGTGACCGACAACAACAACGTGCTCAACCACAAGTTCATGCTCGCGAGCCCGCCCGTGGTCGGAGATGTCTTTCTGCGCTCGGACGTCGGCGCGGGAACCCAGCGGGGAGACGACGCCTGGCACACCCTGCTCGCTTTCGGCCGTGGTCGAGGAGGACGCTTCCTCACGCTCCTGGATGTCACCACCGCCCCCGACGACCCGGCGAGCCTCGCCTTGCGCTGGAACGTCGGCAACCGCGAGGGAATCGTCGAGGGAAATCTGGATGGGCTCGGAGAGACCTGGTCCATTCCCGCGCTCGGCAACGTCGACACCCGAGGCGTCGCGAGTCCCGACGACACCGAGGTCGACCAGTGGCTCGTCTTCGCCGGCGCCGGCTACGGGTGCGTCAACGCCGCCCGCGAGGGAGAGTTCCTCTTCGCCTTCCAGGCCGAGGACGGGGCCGTCTACTATCGAAACCAGACTCCGGTGGCTACGGACCCGGCAGCCGTCATAACGAAGAACGGCCTCGTCGCTTCGCCGACGGTCTTCATCCCTCATCGGGAGGACGTGGCTGACAGCAAGGACTTCGTGACCCGCGTCTACATCCCCGACCTGCAAGGCCGCGTGCTCAAGCTCGATACCTCGGACACCGACCCGGCGAACTGGACCCTGAACGTATTCGCGGCAATGGGACCGGCGCATCCGATCACGGCGGCGGTGACTGTGATGAATGATCCCTTCACGCCGAATCACGTGTTCGTCATGGCCGGCTCGGGTGGCGATCGCAGGGCGCCCGAGCCCCCCGAGGGATTCAAGTTCCGCACCTGGATCGACACCGATGCCGACGGACAGAATCGGACGCAGTTTCTCGCGGGAGACACTCCGTCCTTCGAGCAGATCTTCAATCCCGGGGAGCGAATGCTCGTTCCCGCGGTGACCGCAGGAACGATCGGGGATCCGGCCCCACCCGTCGTGTTCTTCGCCGCCACGAGCGAGACCCTCGATACCACGTCGTGCGAGTTCAACTTTTCGAGCACACTCTACGCCGTCGGGATCGAGAGCGGACTTCCCGAGTTCGACCTCGACGTCACGCAGCCGGGCACCGGCCAAGCTTCGCTGGGCGACGTCATGGTCCAGGGGCTCTTCGTCCGGGACGGAAATCTCTACGTCACGCAGAGCGGCGGGATCGGCACCTCGGGAGGCGTGAGCGTCTGGGGTGATGGCTCTTTCGACGATCAGCCCGCGCCCGCGTCGTTCGGCCAGTACACGTTGATGCTCTTGGTGGAGGGATTCCGCATATCACCGTTCTGAGATCACAATAGCTGGCGCGATTTCACGTCGAGGTACTGGTTGATGGCTGCGGCGGTGAGCTCGCCGGGTACGACCTCGGTGACGTGAATTCCCGATGTTCGCAGCGCCGCGATGCGGCGTTCCTGGGCGTTGAGCATCTCGGTGGCCGCGGCGGCTCGATAGGCCTCGAGATCGGTTCGGGGAATCCGTTCGGCGACCTCGATGAGGGGGATGTCCTTGAGCAGGACCAAGACGAACAGGTGTGAGGAGACGAGGCCGCGCAAGTATCGACCCATGGTCTCGAGGTGGCGCTCGTCGAGCGCGTAGGTAATCAGCAGGACGAGGGCGCGCTTTTTCTGGCGGCGCGCGAGATCCTCGCAAGCGAGTGCATAGTCCGAGGCTTCGAGCCGGGGAGCGAGGTCGTAGGTCTGCCGGATGAGCGTCTGGACCGCGGCCTTGCCTCGTACCGGCCCCACGAGGCGCTCGATTCGATTGGAGAAGGCCACGAGGGAAATGTTGTCGCCCTGACCGAGGGCAATGTAGCTCAAGATGATCGCGGCGTTCAGCGCCCGGTCGAGATGGGAAATGCCTTCGGTCTCGTTCAGCATCGTTCGACCACAGTCGAGCAGGAGAACGATGTTCTGATTGCGCTCGGTCGTGTATTCCCGGCTGATGAGCTTGCCGTGCTTTGCCGTCGCCCGCCAGTCGATCTGACGCATCTCGTCTTCTCTCCGGTACTCGCGGAGCCTTTCGAACTCGCCCTCTCGGCCGCGTAGACGCCAGACCTTGAGTCCCATCTCGGCCAGTCGGTTTCGACGGGCGAGAAGATCGAAACGCCGAACCGTCCGGATATCGGGGTAGATGCGAACCTCGGTCGGGAGTGCTCTCTTGACGACCCGGGTCCAGAGGCCGAGAGGACTTTGGTAGCGGAAATGCACGAAAGCGAATCGATTCGGCCCTCGGCGAGAGGGGATGAGATGGTAGGACACCTCGACTTCGCGGCGGGGAGGGAGGTCGGCCTTCGTTGGCAAGCCTTCCATGCGGCAAGGCGACGGAGGCTCGTCGGTCAGCTCCACGAGGAGCGGCGTGCTCGATCGGTTCGTGAGCCTCAGGACGACTCGGTTCCGCGCTCCGACGCTCAGGACCTCGGATACATCGCGGTCGACCTCGATTAGGTCAGCTCGCCTCGTCCTGACGAAGTCGACGAGCGCGATCAGAGTCACGAGTCCGTTGGCGGCGAGGCCCACCGTCGCGAGCCACTCGACCCAGACGCTGACGACGAATACCGCCCCGACGAGGGAGACGACGAGGATGAGGCGTTGCCGGGGTATCACGACCGGGGGGCGGCGACGGAGTCGAGAATCTGCGAGAGAACGCCGTCCGCGCTCGCGCCTTCGATCTCGGCTTCCGAGCGAAGGATCAAGCGATGTCTCAGGACCCAGGGGGCAAGCTCTTTGACGTCGTCGGGCACGACGAAGTTCCGTCCCCGGCACGCCGCGAGCACCCGGGAGGCAAGAAGGAGGTTCACGCTGCCGCGCGGGCTCGAGCCCACCTGGACCGAATGCCAGCGGCGAGTGCTCGCCACGATCTCGGTGATGTAACGAACGATCGCCGGCTCGACGATGACCTCCCTGGTCGCCTGCTGAATCGACGTGACGTCTTCCGCCTTCATGACCCTCTGCACGTCGAATCCCGACAAATCTCTCGGGTCGCGTCCATTCGCATAGTGTCCCAGGATCTCGCCCTCTTCCTCCGTGGACGGGTAATCCACCAGAAGCTTGAACATGAACCGGTCGACCTGCGCCTCGGGGAGCGGGTAGGTCCCCTCGTGCTCGAGCGGATTCTGGGTTGCCAGGACGAGAAACGGGCGTTTCAATCGGTAGGTCTTCCCGTCCACGGTCACCTGCCGTTCCTGCATGACCTCGAGGAGAGCCGACTGGGTCTTGGGAGGTGAGCGGTTGATCTCGTCGGTCAGGAGGAGATTCGTGAAGACCGGACCGGGCTTGAAGTGAAACGCTCCTTCCTTGGAATCGAACACGCTGTGTCCCGTCAGATCCGAAGGCATCAGGTCGGGGGTGAACTGTATGCGGCGGAAATGGCAGGAGACACAGCGGGCGAGCACGTTGACGAGAAGCGTCTTGCCGAGCCCCGGAACGCCTTCGAGCAGCACGCTGCCCTCGGAGAACAACGCGACGAGCACGCCCTCGATCAGACGTTCCTGCCCCACGATCACCTTGCTCACCTCGGTGCGAGTGGCGTCGAAGAGACTGCGAACTCGATCGAGTGTCATGTCGGTCGTGATCGGTTGCTCCATCCACTTTTCCTTTCATCATGCTCAGTGTCGTGGAGGGGGTCCGTGGCCTCGAAATCGGCCACTCTCGCTTGTATCTCGTTCGGAGAGGCAGGCGGTACCCCTCCACGACTCGGGCCTTTTTTCCGGCGGGAAGCCCTTCGTTGGCAGCCCCGGAACATCTCATATCCTCGAAGGAGCCCGATGCGGACGATTGCCGGCGCGGCAGGCGCGCCGTGCTCGCTCCGCTCGCGCAGGGTGGGCTGCATCTGACCCATCACCCTGCTCGCGATGATTTGAGGCGCTGTCGGGCGAGGCTCTTCAGAAGAGATGCCACGCGCGCGCGGTCGAGCTTGGGGCTCTTCGCGGCCCGGGTGGCCCGGTCGATGGCCTCGGGTGAAGAGCTCGAAGCGAGCTCGCGCCGGAAGAACTCCAGGTAAGAAGCGAGCAAGGGCGCCGTAGTTCCCACTCTGAAATGCAAGCTGCCGAGAGCCTCGGCGTGCTCGACGAGGCTCCTTCGGGCGGGAAGCTCTTTGGTCTCAGTTGGTCCGAAGCGACGGTTCGCCATCCAACCGAACAAAAGCGCTACGATGACGAGCTGCAGAGCCGGAACCCGCAGAGGCGGTTCCAGCAGCACCCCGACCACTTCGGGGCGTCCCGCCTCGTTCAGCACCTCGTCGAAATAGATGCCGCCAGCCGGGCTCACGGACTCGAGCACGCGAAAAGCCAGCAGGCCGTTGTTTCCCAGAGTCAAAGAGCGATTGGAGAAGACGAAGTCGCTCGCCAGGACGACGATGACCCCGTCGCCTACGGGCTGTCTGAGGATCTGTGTGGCGCCCCCGTACAGCAGGTCGACAGAGGCGGACTCCGACGACGTACGCACTTGGCCGAGCGAGCGCCATTCCAGCTCGTCCGCCTGGACGATCTCGGTCTCCACGACGGCTTCGACGCCGCTGGATTCCGCTTCACCGCTCTGCCCGACCAACGGCGAGACTTCGATTCCGAAAGGCTCGAGACGGACGCTGGGATCCTGCCATCGCGCGGCGAAAACGAGGGCCTTGCCGGAGGCGACCCAATCGTGGAGCGACTGCCATTGTGCTCGGTCGGGATAGCGTGCGGGACCGAGCAGCACGAGCGTATCCGCATCGTCGTCCTCGGGTACCAGCGAGCTCGAGCTGCGCCGAACGTCGGGCAGTAGCTCCGAGGCCAGCAGAAAGAAAGCCCGCTTGCCGCCGCCTTCGTCGCCGAACGAATCGCCCGGCGCGGCTCGCTTCGGGATGGGAAGGATGTTCCCGGCCGCCAGAAGCGCCGCGAGGATTGGGACGCCCCAGAGCCAATCCCTCCGCATCAATTCGCGTCCTCGGCTCGGAAACTCTTCTCGAACTCCCGGCAGCAGTGGCGATAGCTCTCGAGGGTGGGCTCTCTTCTTCCGAAGGTGACGAACTCGAACGCATTCGCAATCAGGGCAAAGGATTCGCGCGATGTGCCGCCCACGGCGAGACGATAGTCACGATTCGTGAGTCCTTTTCGGAAACGGATCAGTCCGCGCCTTTCGATCGAGCTCATCGCCCCAAGCAGGATCTCACGAATCGCCTCGCGGTAGCGCCCCCCCTCTCCGTGGGCGATCGCCCGCCGCCAGTACTCTTCCGGTGCGATCTCACCGGGAGCGACAAACGAGCGAATGGCGGACGACTGCCGCGGCTGTGAGGGCTCGGTCCTCGTGGAACGGGATCGCGAAGCGAGCGCCTTCACCATCATTGCCAGGACGAGTCCTACTGCGAGTGCCGCCGCCGCGTAGATCAAAAGCTCGAATCCCGAGAGCGTGAGCGCCGGGAACTGCTTGTTGCGGCCTTCCCGACTCAGCCACGCCTCTAGCCAGTCGATGAAACGGGCGAGCCATCCACGTTCTGCTAGTGGCGGATCCGGCCCCGGCTCGACACGGAGTCTCTCGAACTCCGGGCGGGAGAGAATCTCGGCAACCTTGCCCTCGACCATTTCCTCGTCCCGGTTCTCGTAGCCGGAGCCGCCGATTTCTTCCTGGGAAGCTCCGAGTGCCGCTTCGAAGACGAGCAGACCGCACATGAGGAGGACGAGGTCGCTTGGGCGGCGCACCTCAGACGATCCTCCGAGCTTCCAGCCGGTAGTCGATCTCGACATCCCAGCCCTCCTTGCGAATCCGGGCATCCAGATAGCAGAAGAACCAGGCGAGCCGAGCCAGTGGATAGACGAGCCAGAGGATCGACGCGAGCGTCGCCACGAGGAGAGGATCGTAAGACACCAGGTTCGAGATATCTTCGAAGGCCATGGCCCAGGAGACCTTGGCCACGAGAATCGGGACGCCAAATAGGGCGTCGCAACTTATGTCGACGAGGAGAAACATCGCGGCGCTGACGATGGCGGCGAAGGACAGAATGGCGGTGTAGCGTCCGCAGGCGTCCAGGAAAGATCTCCTGAGTACTTCCTGGAGCCGTCGCCAAGCGCGCGCACCCTTCAGCTGCTCGAGTATCAAGACTTCGGCGAGAAACCCGTTACGGACGCCGAGAGGGATGAATGGTACTCCCCAGCACATGATGCCGACCAGGGCGAGCAACGTACGGCCGATGGGAAGCAGAATCAGCAAGCTCCCCTTCCTGCGATAGAAATGCCCCAGCGCATTCGTCAGGGTGAACGGTTCTCCGAATACGTGATGGCCGGCGCCGGCGACGATCGCAGCGCCCAGGAAAGACGATCCGTAGAAGAAGAGCAGGGCGGTCCAAATAAAGCCGTCGCCGTCCGCAGCGCGAAGGGCACCCACCGTGACGGGCAAGGCGCCGAAGAGCGCCGAGAGAGCGACGAGCTTCCCCGCGTGGCGCCGGTAGAAGAGAATCGCGAGGTCGATACAAACACCAACCGGCCGAGGCTCGAGTGAAAGGGTCGCTGCTTCGAGCCTCATCCGCGTGGCTCTCCCCGCCCCGCGAGGGCGAGATAGCTGACTACGGCGATCCAGAAGACACCCGCCACCGCGTATTTGATCGCCGCCGGCAAAGGCTGGGCGGACCAGAAGCCCTCGATGAGCGCGGCCACGAAAAGCATGGCCGCCGCGCCGAGAGCGATCTCCACCGCGACGCGACCTCGCCGGCGCAACGCTTCCCCCCGAGAGAAGCTCCCCGGTGCCACGATCGCGTGCCCCAGAACGAGGCCCGCGGTGCCGGCGACGACGATGGCCGAGAGCTCGAACGAGCTGTGGCCGGAAACGAATCCGAGAAAGCGCTCCGCATGTCCGTTGCCTACGATGTATCCGGACACCGTGCCCAGCTGAATTCCGTTGGACAGCAGGACGTAGACCGTACCCACACCGATAAAAACCCCGAGGGCGAAGCATTGGAAGGCGATCGAAATGTTGTGGCGTACGTAGAAACCGGCCATGGCGGCATCCGCCCGCCCGGTCTCCTCCATATCGCCGGAGTACATCTGCTCCATCGTATAGAGTGCCGATCCGGGAAGGATTCTTCGGGCGAGGCTCGGATCCGAGGCGACTACGATCCAAGAGACCGCGAGCGGCACGGCGAACAGGGCGAGTGACGCCCAGAAGAACGCGTGGTTCTCGCGCAGACGTGAGGGGAAGGAATGGGTGAAGAAGCGCAGGACGCGACCCTGGGATCGATCCGACTTCCGGTAGAAGGCACCGTGGCCCCGGACCACGAGATCGTTCAGGAACCGTTCGACAGAGGAGCCCCAGTCGCGGGACCGCACTTGTGAGAGGTCGTAGCAGAGAGCGCGAAAAAGCTCCGAGAACTCGGAGACATCGTCCGGTCCGAGCCCGAGACCACCCCTGGACTCCGCGCGCTCGAGCAACTTCTCGAACCGCTCCCAGGCGGGGCGGCGCTCCTTCAAGAAGATCGACTTGTTCATGAGTGCGCGTCTCGGTAGGCGCGAAGGATCCGGAAGAGGAAGTCTGCCGGATGCCGGCGGGCGAAGGTTCGATCCTCCGTCGACGCGAGCTTCAGGCCCAGCGGGGTGGCGAGAATCGATGCGATTTCATCCACTCTCTCGGGTGCCAGCTCGAACCGGCGTCGAAAAAGATTCTCGATATGATCCCGGGTCCTCTCCGAGATGCGATAGCGATCGCGGAAGCTCTCCAGGGCAAACGGAGGAATCTTCGACAGACCGGCGGGCTCGGTCCCGAGATCGTCTCGTGGCTCGCGCACTACCATCGTTCCGGCCACGATATCGCCGATACGCTGCATACGCGGATTCGTTGCTGCGGTGATGAAGCCGGCTCCGTAGAAGAAGGGGGCGAAGTCGGCGGCTCGAAGGAGATTTCGAATCATCGCGTCATGGAAGCCGATGGCATAGCCTTCGGTCTTGATGACGCGGAGTCGGAAGATTCGTTTGCCCGGCGTCTGTCCGTTCCAGTGAGTCTCGAAGAGACATCCATAGCCCCACTCGAGAACGAAGCTCGCTACCAAGGTGAGGCCGATGGGAAGTCCGCTCAGGGCGAGCGGAGAGAGCACCAGGGAGCTCGAGAGCGCGATCCCGTAGAGTACGGTGGCCCGGATCGCGAGGTCCACGAGGTAGGCACCTAGCCGGGTTCCAGGGCCCGCGAGGCGGAACGCGAGGCGAACGTTCTCAGGTGTCTCGAGATAGATGACGTCCGAAAGGACAGGCTGATAGGCGGATGAAGACGCGGTCTTCATCCGCCCATCTTCCTCATCTCCCCGTCCCCTTTACTGAAGCGAACTTAGAAAAGAAATCAGACTTGTACGACCTTCGTACCCGCAAGAAAGTCGTGAATGCAGCGGCGCTCCTCACCGAAGATGAGAAGAGGATCCACGATCGGGTATAGAGGGATGTTTCCCAGGATTCCATTGACGAAGTACCGCATGCCGATGAGCTTTCCCGCGGACGGAACCGTCCCGTTCTGGTAGTCGACGATGCGGATTTTCATGACACGTTTTCCGACGGTCTGGCCTTCCCGGATGAGCATCCGAATCTGGTAGACGACAAAGGCGAGGAACGCGAGCACGGAGCCGATGAGCATGACGAGGCCCATGGGCGAGGGCTCGCTCGATGGCGCCCAGACTACGATGGAAACGAAGAGAGGAATCAGTATCAGGATCGCCAAGACGCTATCCAGCAAGACCGCGGCGAGCCGCGCGCCTCTGGAGGCCAGGATTCCGCTCGCATCGGACGGTGACCCGCTCGCAAGCGCTCGCGCTTGCGGGGTCTGGTACGGATTGTCGACTGCAAGCGACAAGTCTGTTCCGACGGACCCGACGCCGGGCGCGCTCAGCGCGGGCAACGCGGGGCCGGACGGAAGAGTCGAGGATGAGCGATAGCGATTCCGCATCAACTCCGCACCGCAGCTCTTGCAACGAAAGGCCATCGGCTGATTCTTTTTGCACGCCGGACAGGTCATCGTCTCCCTCCGCCGAGTGTTCTAGCAAGAGCGATGCCATGCCCGAAGCAGGTCTAAGCTGGCCTGCCGTCATGATCCCCACACTCGACTGAGTGGGGAAACTCCCACGCGAGGGACGCGGTTCCGTGTGGCCGTACCCGCGGAAATATGAGAACATCAAAAGAAAAATGGCTTCACAAGACAAGAGGCCCACCCAGCTGGTGGACATGGCGAAGGTATTGTCGATTGCACAGGTGGAGCGACTCACGCTTCATCAGGTGTCTGGACCGGGGGGGCCGAGAACCATCCGCGTGCCACCTTTCGGGGAAGTCGTGCTCGGGCGGGACGACACGAGCGGCTTGCTCTTGGACGAGGAGGCCGCGTCTCGGCGGCACGCAAAAGTGCATTACTTCGACTACAAGCCCGAGCTCCTGGATCTCGGAAGCACGAACGGCACCTTCCTGAATGGGAAGCGCGTTCACCGCGCTTTCCTGAAAAACGGCGACCGCATTCAGGTAGGCACGAGCATCTTCGAGGTCTCGTCGGCCAGGGCGGGGACCGGATCGGCGCGGGCCACCGTCCCGGCCCCACGAACCTCGGAGAGCGTCGATCACGCCGCGACGAATGGGAACGGTGGGACCAACCAGACGAGCGCGCTCTCCGGCTCGCTCTCCGAGATTCGCCTCACGTCGCTTCTTCAGGTCATCGAGACCGACCGGGGAACGGGCACGCTCGTGATCCGGCAGGCTGCTCAGGAGGGCAAGGTTCATCTGCTACAGGGACAGGTCTGTCACGCGACGCTCGGTCGGGCCCGCGGTGTGAAGGCACTCTACCGGCTCATGGCTCTCGAAGACGGCCGCTTCGAGTTCTTCGTGCCGGGACGAAGCCCGGAGTACGAGACCGTGTCGGGAGATCTGAAGGAACATCTGCTGGAAGGAATGCGGCAGAAGGACGAGCTGGCCAAGCATCGCGGCGAGCTTCCGCGCAACGGGACGCCCCTCGTGTTCCATCCGTCAAAGGTCCTGCTGCCCGCTCGGGTTCCCCCGGCCGCGTTCGAAGTGATGGCCGCCGCCGCTCAATACAAGAGTGTGGACAAGATCATCGAGTTCTGTCCGCTTGCCGACTTCGAGATCTGTCAGACCCTGGTTCTTCTGCTGAAGCACGGCGTCCTCACGATTCCTGAAGGCGAGAAGTCGCCCATCGACGGAGGAGGCTGACTCGTCGTCAGGGGAGGCGCTCCACCTCCGCGCCGAGGGAGCTGAGTTTGGCCTCGATGTGCTCGTAGCCCCGGTCGAGGTGGTACACACGGTCAATGCGGCTTTCACCATCCGCGAGAAGCGCGGCCAGTACAAGGCACGCGCTGGCGCGAAGGTCGGTCGCCATCACACTTGCTCCCGAGAGCGGGGTTGGTCCTTCGACCGTCGCCCGATTGCCGGAGACGTGGATCCGAGCTCCCATTCGAGCGAGCTCGGCGACGTGCATGAAGCGATTCTCGAAGATCGTCTCGGTGACGAAGCTGCGGCCCGGGGCCTGAGTCAAGAGGACCATCAGCTGGGCTTGCATGTCGGTAGGGAATCCCGGGTAGGGCTCGGTCACGACATCTAGCGCGCGGGGTGTAGTAGACGACACCCGGATGGTATCTGCACTCGAATCGATCGGGATTCCCGCTCGTCGAAGTGCCTCGAGCACTGACCCGAGGTGGTCTGGTCGACAGCGAGTGAGCACTACATCGTCGCCGAGCAAAGCGGATGCCACGAGAAAAGTGCCCGTCTCGATGCGGTCGGGCACGATCCGGTGTCGTGCGCCTCCGAGACGCGAGACGCCCTCGATTCGGATCGTGTCGCTGCCGGCTCCCTCGATCCGCGCACCCATCGCATTCAGGAGCTCGGCGAGATCTACGATCTCGGGCTCACGAGCGGCATTCTCCAGCACTGTCTCACCCCGTGCCAGGGTCGCAGCCATCATCAGGTTCTCGGTACCCGTTACGGTGACGCGCTGGAAGCGAATCGATGCGCCGCTCAAACCGTCGGAGCTCGCCTCGACGAAGCCATGCTCGAGAACCACGCGAGCGCCGAGCTTCCGCAGCGCACCAATGTGCTGGTCGATGGGTCGAGCCCCGATGGCGCAGCCTCCTGGAAGAGATACCCGGGCCTGGCCGTATCGTGCCACGAGCGGTCCGAGCACCAGGACCGAGGCCCGCATCGTCTTGACGAGCTCGTAGGGGGCCTCGTGGGAGCTGAGCGCGCGCGTCACGATCTCGATCTCGCCGGTCGCGGTCTGCTCGACCGTGCTCCCCAGATCCCGGAGGAGCCGGCGCATGGTACCCACGTCCCAGACGTCGGGGAGATTCTCGAGGCGCACGGGTTCGTCGGTGAGAAGGGATGCCGCCATCGCCGGCAGTGCGGCATTCTTCGCGCCCCCGATAGGGACGTGGCCGGTGAGGCGACGGCCGCCGACCACGCGAAGCTTTTCCAAGCCTATTTATCCCTTGCGAGCAACGACGATTCGCGGGATGCCGGCGAGGTCGGAGGCGATACGTTGCATCTCTAGCCCGGCCCGCTCGACGATCTCTTCGACGCGGCGATCCTGGCCCTTCGCGATCTCGAGAACCAGGACGCCTCCAGGCGCCAGGACGTCTCGTGTCCGGGGAATGAGGCGTTCGATGACTTCGAGGCCGTCGGCACCTCCCGCAAGGGCCATCCTGGGCTCGTGCTCCGATACCTCGGGCTCTAGCTCTTCCATTTCGTCATCGGCGATATAGGGCGGGTTGCTGACGATCGCATCGAAGGGGGCATCACCGCGCACCGGCTCGACGAGATCGCCATGAAGAAAGACGATTCGCCGACCGAGGTCGTGGCGCTGCGCGTTCTCCCGGGCGACGGCGAGCGCGGCGGGAGAGGCATCGACGGCGAACACCTCGGCGTCGGGGATCGCCCTGGCGAGAGCGATAGCGATACAACCGCTTCCACATCCGACATCGACGATGCGCGGCCGCTCCCGACCCGCGAGCTCCGTCAATGCCTCGTCGACCACCCCTTCCGTCTCGGGACGAGGGATGAGCACCGCGGGGGTGATCCGGAAGGAAAGACCGTAGAACTCCTGGTTCCCGAGCAAATGCTGTATGGGAACGCGGCCCCGCCTGCGCTCGACCAGCTGGAAGAACAGCCCGGCTCCTTCAGCGGATACCGGGTCTCTCCACCGCGCCAGGAGCCGTTCGCGGGAGCAACCCAGTGCATGCCGCAAAAGGAGCTCCGACTCGAATCGTGCGTCTCGGATTCCCGCTACGCTGAGCTCGGCCGCGCCCCGCTCGATGAGCTTGATCGCGCTCGGACCGGACCCGGTCGTCACGGCTGTACGGTAGCCTCGGCCTCTTTGAGCTTCTCGGTCTGATAGTGAGTGACGAGAGCGTCGATCAGCTCCTCGAGATTTCCGTCCAGGATCGAGTCGAGCTGGTGGAGCGTCAAGTGAATTCGATGGTCGGAGACCCGTCCGTCCCTGAAATTGTAGGTGCGAATCTTCTCGCTGCGGTCCCCCGAGCCGATCTGGCCCTTGCGCTCGCTGGCGATCTGGTCGCGCTGCTCCTTGCGCGCGAGGTCGTATAGCCTCGAGCGCAGCACGCGCATCGCTTTGGCCTTGTTCTTGATCTGGGACTTCTCGTCCTGACAGGTGACCACCAGGCCGCTGGGAACGTGGGTGATGCGAACCGCGGACTTGGTCGTATTGACGCTCTGTCCTCCAGGACCGGACGAACAGTAGGTGTCGATGCGCAAGTCTTTCGGGTCGACTTCGACCTCGACCTCTTCCGCTTCCGGCAGGACGGCGACGGTCACGGCAGACGTGTGGATCCTTCCCGAGGCCTCCGTGGCAGGTACCCTCTGGACGCGATGCACGCCGCTCTCATATTTGAGCCGGCTGTAAGCGCCCTTGCCTTCGACCAGGGCGACGACTTCTTTGATACCGCCGATTCCCGTCTCGTTCAGACTCATCACTTCGACTCGAAACCCCTGGGCTTCCGCAAAGAGGGAATACATGCGGAAGATCTCCTGAGCGAAGAGGGCCGCTTCTTCGCCTCCGGTGCCCGCCCGGATCTCGAGGAGCACATTGCGCTCGTCGTTGGGATCTCGGGGCAGGAGCTTGAGCCGCACTTCCCCGAGAAGCCTGCTCTCCTCGGACTCGAGCCTTTCGATCTCCTCCGAAGCCAGGGCACGAAGCTCGGGCTCCTCCGCTTCTTTGAGCATTTGTCGGGTCTCGTGGAGCTGGGTTCGCGTCGTTCTGAGCGCTCGGTAGAGGTTCACCAGGGGCTCCAGCTCCGCCCGGATTTTGGCCAGCCGGTGGATGAGCGAGGGATCTGCGATGACCTCCGGCTTTCCGAGCTCTGCCGTGACTTCCTCGAAGCGCTTCTCGACGGCGTCGAGCTTCTCCTCGAGGTTTCTCATCGAATCATCCTCGGCCTCGGCGCCTCAACGGCCTGCGCTCTTGCGCGGCCGCTCTCCATATTTCTGCTTGAATCGTTCGACCCGGCCCGCGGAATCGACGAGTTTCTGCTTGCCGGTGAAGAACGGGTGGCATTTGGAGCAGATCTCGAGCTTGATCTCTTTCTCGCCTTTGGTCGAACGGGTCATGAACGTTTCTCCGCAGGCACAGCTCACTCGGATCTCTTGGTATTTGGGGTGGATATCAGCTTTCATGGAACGCAAAACTCCTATCAGGAATACGGGCGATCTGCCATTATACTGCAGATTTCTGAGACAGGTTGGACGCTCGCTCTTGACTCCTCGCCGCTACCAGCTGAACAAGCGGGCGGCGGCCGCACTCGAGGGCGGTCATCCCTGGATCTTCCGGAAGCACATGAGCTCGGCGGCCTCCGTGTTTCCTGACGGCCAGTGGCTTCGTCTCGTGGACGGTGCCAATCGAGTCGTGGGTCACGGCTTCTACCACCGGCGAGGCTCCATCGCCATCCGCGTTCTCGGACAAGGGGACAAGGCGATCGGAGCCCAGGAGGTCCGAGGGCGGGTCGAAGCCTCGGTTTCCCGAAGAGCTTCGCTGCGCGACGAGACCAACGCTTATCGCGTGGTGCATGGGGAGAACGACCAACTCCCCGCCGTCACCGTCGACCTGTACGGCACGGTCGCCGTCGTTTCGAGCTATGCGGCGGGAGCGGACGCGATGGCCCGTCTCGCGGCTCGCTACGTCCGCGGCCTGCTGAATCTTTCGGGTGTTCTCTTCCGCGCCGGCAAGCGCCGACTAGACGCCGATCCCGGCACCCGCGTCGTCTTCGGCAACGTGCCCGAGACGATCCGCGTGAAAGAGGACGGGCAGCAAATGACGGTTCCCCTGAGAATCGGCCAGAAGGGAGGCACATTCCTTGACCTTCGTGGGCTGAGGCGTTTGATTCGTCAGTCGGACCTCGCGGGGAAGAGCGTGCTCGATCTGTTCTCCTACACGGGAAGTCTCGGGGCAGCCGCGGAGCTCGCCGGAGCGGCTCGGATCTGGCACGTCGATTCGTCGGCGAGCGCCCTCGCCCTGGGCGAGGCGAGCCATACTCTCGTCCCCGACCGTCACCGCTGGATCCATGCCGACGCCTTCGACTGGGTTGCTCAGCTCGATCCCGCGGAACGATTCGATCTCGTACTCGTTGACCCGCCTCAGATGACCAGCCAGAGCCGTCAGGTTCCTCGGGCTCTGAGCGCCTACCGGCGCCTCTATCACTCGCTAGCGCCACACGTGAGCCCGGAGGGGGTTTTGGTCGCCTGCTGTTGCACCTCACGAATCGAGCCGACGAGGTTTCGAGCGCTCGTCGCCGAATCGCTCGGGGCCGGGTTTCACTTTCTCGCCCGCGTACCGCCGGAGCTCGATCATCCGGTGCGATTCCCCGAGGCGGACTATCTGAAGGTGCTCGTTTTTCGCCGAGCTAAATAGCCTCTGCTAGCGGAGCTCACTGCCCCGACATCGACGAGAGGAACTCCTGGTTGTCCTTGGTCTTTCCCATCTTGTCGAGAAGCAGCTCCATCGCCTCGACCTGCGACAGCGGCGAAAGGACCTTGCGTAGGATCCAGACGCGGTTGAGCTCGTCCTTCGACAGCAGGAGCTCTTCCTTGCGGGTGCCGCTCTTGTTGATGTCGATCGAAGGGAACACGCGCTTGTCCACGAGCTTACGGTCGAGGTGGATCTCCATGTTGCCCGTTCCCTTGAACTCCTCGAAGATGACGTCGTCCATGCGGCTTCCTGTCTCGATGAGGGCGGTGGCCATGATGGTGAGAGAGCCTCCCTCCTCGATATTGCGAGCCGCGCCGAAAAACCGCTTAGGCCTCTGGAGCGCGTTGCTGTCGACGCCTCCCGATAGCACCTTCCCCGAAGGCGGCACGACGGTGTTGTAGGCCCGCGCGAGCCGGGTGATGGAGTCCAGCAGGATCACGACGTCGCGCTTGTGCTCCACGAGGCGCTTGGCCTTCTCGATTACCATCTCCGCCACCTGCACGTGGCGTGAAGCGGCCTCGTCGAAAGTGGAGCTGATGACCTCGCCGTGCACCGACCGCTGCATGTCGGTCACTTCCTCGGGCCGTTCGTCGATGAGGAGCACGATGAGCACCACCTCGGGATGGTTCGCCGTGATGCTGTTGGCGATGTTCTGGAGCAGCATCGTTTTGCCCGTGCGGGGGGCGGCCACGATGAGCCCGCGTTGGCCCTTGCCGATGGGGGTCATCAGGTCCATCACCCGCGCCGACAGGTTCTCCTTGGCAGTCTCGAGCCGAATGCGATCCTGAGGGTAGAGCGGCGTGAGGTTGTCGAAGAAGATCCGTTCGCGCGCCGCTTCCGGAGGCTCGAAGTTCACCGCCTCCACTTTGATCAGCGCGAAGTAGCGCTCACCCTCCTTGGGCGGGCGTATCTGACCGGAGATGGTGTCACCCGTTCTCAGGTCGAACTTCCGTATCTGGGATGGGGAAACGTAGATGTCGTCCGGTCCGGGAAGATAGTTGTACTCGGGCGCACGCAGAAACCCGAAACCATCGGGCAGGCACTCCAGGACGCCCTCGGAAAAAATCAAGCCGCTCTGCTCGGTCTGGGCTTGCAGGATCTTGAAGATGAGCTCCTGCTTGCGCATGCCCGTCGCGCCCGAGACCCCGAGGTCCTTGGCGACCTTGGCGAGGCCGGAGATGTTCATCTCCTTGAGCTCCGCGATGTTCAGGGACTTGGTCTTCACCTCGTTGCGAGGGGGTGCCTCGGCTATTTCTTCGGTGCTCGTCTCGCCCCGCGAACGTGTTTCTCGATCACCTTCCATAGCTCTTTCCTTCCTTCACTCGTGACCGCGGAAAACGGAATGACGGGAACGGCTCCCGCGGCCCCAAAGGCTCTTGCCAGCTTCGCCAGCTGGTCTCGCCGGCGACTTTGACCCAGTTTGTCCGCTTTCGTCGCCACCACGACATAGTCGAGCCCCGCTTTCTCGAGCCGATCGCGCATGCCCAGATCGCTCGCGAGCGGGTCTCGGCGAAAGTCGACGAGAAGCAGGACCAAGCGCTCTTTCCTGCGCTCGAAGAGATAGCTCGTTACCAGCCTTTCCCATTTTTTTCGAAGGGCGTCCGGGGCTCTGGCGAAGCCGTAGCCCGGGAGATCTACGAGCATCAACCGTTCGCTCACACGGAAGAAGTTGACGACCTGAGTTCGGCCCGGCGTTTTGGAAACGAAGGCGAGCTTCTTCAGACCGACGAGCCGGTTCAGTAGACTCGACTTGCCCACATTGGATCGTCCTATCGCCGCGACTTCCGGCAGGTCGTCCTCGGGGAAGTCGGTGGGAGAAGCGGCACTGCGAACGAGCTGTGGCGTCTGAGTTCGGCTCATCGTTCCTGGCTGGCCATGCTGTCTGTCTGTCGACTGTCGGCGGTAGACTGTCGACGCTGCGCTCGCCCCTTCGGAAGCATGTCCGATCCGTCGAGAACTTCATGGCGTTAGCGCAGCTAGTGAGTGACTGATTCGCCCGCCACAGGACCCTCGTCGCGTATCTCCGGCTCGAGACCGGACTCTGCATCGTCGACGGAGTCAGCCGACGGGCTGGAAATGGGCGCGGTGAGCGCCACCTCGAAGACTTCTTCCACTTTCTCGACGAGCGTGATCGTGAGCTCTTTGCGAACCTCTTCCGGTAGCTCGGAGAGATCCTTTTCGTTGTCGCGTGGAAGAACGATTTTGGTGATTCCGGCGCGGTGGGCCGCGAGTAGCTTCTCTTTGACCCCGCCGATGGCGAGCACTTTTCCCCGGAGCGTCACCTCGCCAGTCATCGCTACGTCGGAGTGAACCGGGATGCCGGATAGCACCGAGAGAAGAGCGGTGGCCATGGTAATTCCGGCGGAGGGGCCGTCCTTCGGGATCGCCCCTTCGGGAACGTGGAGATGAATGTCGAGTTTCTTGTGAAAATCGTGGGGGAGGCCGTAGATGTCGGCGCGCGATCGAATGACCGAGACCGCCGTTCTCGCCGACTCCTGCATGACCTCTCCGAGCTTGCCGGTAATCGTGAGATCCCCCTTCCCCGGCATCAAAGTGGCTTCGGTCGTCAAAAGCTCTCCGCCCACTTCCGTCCAGGCTAGCCCCGTGGCCATCCCTACCTCGGCCTCGCCTTCCTTGCTGCGTGGCCTGAACTTGGGAACGCCGAGATAGGTTTCGATCGATTCCGGAGTGACCTCGATCTCGATCGAGCCCCCCTCTTTGACGAGTCGGCGGGCCACCTTGCGAAAGACGGAGGCGATTTCGCGCTCGAGCGACCGTACTCCCGCCTCGCGCGTATAGCGCCTGATGATCTCCGCGATCGCCTCCGCGCTCATCGCGACTTTCTTGCTCTTCAGGCCGTTCGCTTCTTTTTGCTTGGCCACGAGGAAGCGTTTGGCGATCTCGAGCTTCTCCTCCTCGGTATAGCCGGGAATGCGGATGACCTCGAGCCGATCCATGAGCGCCTGCGGCATGTTCTGCATGACGTTCGCCGTCGCGATGAACATGGCGTTCGAAAGGTCGTACTCGACGTCGAGATAGTGGTCATGAAACGAGTGATTCTGCTCCGGGTCCAGCACTTCCAGAAGGGCGGATGCCGGGTCGCCACGAAAGTCCATGCTCATCTTGTCGACCTCGTCGAGAAGGATGAGTGGGTTCACTGTCCCCGCCTTCTTCATCATCTGAATGATCTGGCCGGGAAATGCCCCGATGTAGGTGCGCCGATGGCCGCGGATTTCTGCCTCGTCGCGAATGCCCCCTAGGGACAGACGAACGAACTTCCGGTTCGTCGCCCGGGCAACCGAACGGGCCAGAGACGTCTTGCCCACCCCCGGCGGTCCCACCAGACACAAGATGGGCCCCCGCTGCTTCTTCACGAGCCGCCGTACGGCGAGGAACTCGATGATGCGGTCCTTGACCTTCTGAAGCCCGTAGTGGTCTTCGTCCAGAACACGCTCGGCGCGCCCGATGTCGCGGCTCTCGCGGGTACGTTTGTGCCAGGGCACGTTGAGCAGCCAATCCAGATAATTCCTCGATACCGTGGCCTCCGCGGACATTGGCGGCATCGCCTCGAGCCGCTTGAACTCCGTTATCGCTTTCTCCTCTGCCTCCTTGCTCATCCGGGCTTCGGCGATGCGGTTGCGAAGCTCCTCGACATCGTTCCCGCGCTCGTCTTTACGCCCGAGCTCCTTCTGAATGGCCTTCATCTTCTCGTTGAGGTAATACTCTTTCTGAGCTCTCTCCATTTGCTTTCGAACGCGGCCCTGGATTCGACGATCGACCTGGAGCTTGTCCACTTCGAGCTCCAGTACCCCGGCGATGCGTGCGAGACGTTCCACCGGGTTCCAGATCTCGAGCAAGTTCTGCTTCTCCTCGACCGTCATCACTAGGTGTGAGGCGATCGTGTCCGACAGCTTTCCCGGCTCGTCGACCTGGACCGAGGCGGTCTTCACCTCGCTCTGAAGGTGGTTCGCAAGCTTGACGTACTGCTCGAAGAGCGAGACCACCTTGCTCATCAGACCGTCGACTTCGCCGTTGCCCCTCTCGTGCGGTTTCGGCACGATCTTGACGACGACCTTGAAGAAACCTTCGTCGTCGCGACATTCGATGGCCCGCCCTCGGTCGAGTCCCTCGACGAGAACTTTGATGTTCCCGTCGGGCAGCTTCACCGACTGCAGGATATTGGCCACCGTTCCGACGGTGTAGATATCGGAGGAGCCGGGATCGTCGGTCGTGGCATCGTGCTGGGCGGCGAGAAAGATCCGACGGTCGTGCAGCAGGGCGTATTCGAGCGCTCTCACCGAGGAGGACCGGCCGATTACGAAGGGCATCATCATGTAAGGGAAGACCACGACGTCCCGGAGTGGCACCATGGGCAGGGTCTCGTAGACTTCCGTGCGATCTTTTGTCTTGGATCCGAACATCGAGTTACTCGTTCACGGTGTGCGTCAGAGCTCGCTACCTGGGATTCATGTCGAGGGAACCTAGCTCGATCGGAGAATGATTCGGGATACCCCCCGACGAGCGCGAAGAGCCGTACCAGCTTATGCCAGAAGAGTGTCTTCTCTCTAAGGCCTCTATCCGGCTTTCTCGATCAGGGTCACGGGCTTTTCGCGGTCGTCAACGACCTCTTTCGTGACCACGACTTCCTTGACCTTCTTCTGAGAAGGCAGATTATACATCAGATCGAGCATGAGGTCCTCGATGATCATCCGAAGACCCCGAGCACCGATCTTGCGCTCCACGGCTTGATCGGCGATGGCCCCCAGAGCATCGTCGGTGAAGCGAAGCTTCACGTTCTCGTACTCGAACAGACGCTGGTATTGACGGATTATGGCGTTGCGCGGCTCGCTCATGATCCGGATGAGTGCGTCCCGACCGAGCTCGTGGAGATAGCCAGTTACCGGCAGACGCCCCACGAACTCGGGGATCAGACCGTACTTGATGAGGTCGGTCGGCTGCACCTGCGAGAGCGTCGTATCGCTGGTCCGATCCTTCTTCTTGTTCAGCTCCGCCCTGAAACCGAGACTCTTCTTTCCCGCGCGGCGCTCGATGATCTTTTCGAGCCCGACGAAGGCGCCGCCGCAGATGAATAGGATGTTCGTCGTGTCGATCTGATAGAACTCCTGATGAGGGTGCTTGCGCCCGCCCTGGGGCGGCACGTTGGCCACGGTCCCCTCGAGGATCTTGAGCAGCGCTTGCTGCACGCCCTCTCCGGAAACGTCGCGAGTGATCGAGGGGTTCTCGTCCTTCCGACAGATCTTGTCGATCTCGTCGATGTAGATGATCCCCTCCTGACACTTCTCGATGTCGCCCTGGGCGGATTGGAGGAGCTTGAGGATGATGTTCTCCACGTCCTCGCCCACGTAGCCCGCTTCGGTGAGCGTGGTCGCGTCGACGATGCAAAACGGAACGCGCAGCAACTTTGCCAGCGTCTGGGCGAGGAGAGTCTTCCCCGTTCCCGTGGCACCGATCAGCAGAATGTTGCTCTTGGTAAGCTCCACGTCCTGCCGCGCCTTCGATTTCATGATCTGGACGCGCTTGTAGTGGTTGTAGACGGCGACGGCGAGGCGCTTCTTGGCATCCTCCTGACCGATGACGTACTCGTCGAGGAATTGTTTGATATCGACGGGTGTAGGAAGGCTCGAGCTCGGAGCGCGATTGTCGAACCGGTTGTCGTCGGCGATGATGTCGTTACAGACCTCGACGCATTCGTCGCAAATGAAGACCGTCGGACCGGCGATGAGCTTTCGCACGTCGCTCTGATCCTTGTTGCAGAACGAACAACGAAGTACTTCAGGATCTCCGTTTTTTTTGGACACGATGGCTCCGTCCCGGCAGTACCAACCCTAGGTACGTTTCGAGATCACCTGATCGATGATACCGTACTCTCGAGCGAGATCGGCAGTCATGATGAAGTCCCGCTCGACGTCGTTCTCGATCTTCGAGATGTCCTGACCCGTATGGCGCGCCAGGATCTCGTTCAGGCGCTGACGGGTTCGAAGGATCTCCTTCGCCTGGATGTTGATGTCCGTCGCCTGTCCCTGGGCTCCCCCGGAAGGCTGGTGAATGATGACGCGCGAATTGGGCAATGCGAAGCGCTTTCCCGGCGTGCCCGCCGCGAGTAGGACCGCGGCCATGCTCGCCGCCTGACCGATACAGTATGTCGTGACGTCGGGTCGAATGAACTGCAAGGTGTCGTAGATGGCGAGTCCCGCCGTCACCGAGCCCCCGGGGCTGTTCACGTAGACCGAGATCTCCTTTTCCGGGTCTTCCGCCTCGAGGAAAAGCAGTTGGGCCACGACGAGGTTGGCCAAGTTGTCGTCGATGGGAGTACCGATAAAGATGATGTTGTCTTTGAGTAAGCGCGAATAAATATCGTAAGCGCGCTCACCCCGGTTGGTCTGTTCGACCACCATCGGGATTAGCATAAGTTCAACCCCTATTTAAGTTTAGCATGTTGCCGAATGAAGTCAACAGCCTTCTCCCGGCGCAGATTTTGCCGAAGACGCTCGATGCCGCCCTCTTTGGCCAGCTGGGCTCTCAGAGCGGAGGCGCTCTTGCCGAGGGCGGTGGCCAGTCTTTCGATCTCCGAATCCACCTCCGCCTCCGATTCCCGCAAGTTTTCCTGGGCCGCGATTCGTCCGAGCAAAAGCGTCGCTTTGACGTATCTCTCCGCGGCAGGCCGCTCGTTGCGGCGCACGTTTCGCCAGTCGATCTGCGCTCGATTGGGGTCGATGCCGCGCTGATACAAGTCGTTCGCGGCGGACTCGAGCCGGGCGTCGAGCTCGAGATCGACGAGGGAATCGGGAGCGTCGAGAGGGTTGACCTCGACCAGCTTCGCCAGCAGGCGGCTCCTTAGCTCCTGTTCCTCGCGGCGCTCCACTTCCGCTCGAGCTTGCTTTCGCAGATGCTCCCTGAGCTCCTCGAGGTTGTCGAAGTCTCCGAGGTCCTTCGCCAGCTCGTCGTCCAGCTCGGGCAGGACCTTCTCTTTGAGCTCCAGGACTCGAAATTCGGCTAGAAACGACTTGCCCGCTCGCGTAGGGTTCTGGTGATCTCCCGGAAACGCCGCCTCGAAGGAGAGCATGTCCCCGGGCCGTGCGCCCTGGAGTTGTTCGTGCAGCTTCGGGTGATATCCGCCGGAGCCCAGCTCCAACGAGACCCCTTCGTGCGTCTCGCGCTTGCCCGAAGGTATCGGTGACTCGATCAGGTCTCCGACCACGATGTCTCCATCCTGTGCCCCCCGACTCTCGATGGGGTCGAAGCGGGCGTGCTCCTCGCGCAACGCCTCGAGACCTTTCTCGACCTGCTCATCGGTGATCTCGATTTTGGGAGCCTCGACCTCGAGACCCTCGTAGTGCTTGGCCTCGATCTCGGGCATCACCTCGAACGATGCGCGGAAACGCAGTGGCTTTCCCAGCTCCGACACGAGCTTCGAGATCTTCGGATCGTCGAGCGGATAGAGCTTGTGCTCCTTCAGCGCGTCGTTCAGTGCCCGGGGCACGAGCACGTTGACTGCCTCGCTCAGAACGTCCGGTCGGAAACGAGACCGAATGACGTCCCGGGGAATCTTTCCCTTGCGGAACCCGGGAAGCTTGATTTTCTTCTTGAGGCGGTCCACCCCCTCTTCGAAAGCTTCCTGCAGCTCGTCGGCGGGGAGCTCGATGTCCAGATGGCGCCGCGAGGAGCCCTCTTCGACATAATCGATCTTCAACGACAATCGTCCTCGGACATCTTGGTGCGAAAGGGGGGACTCGAACCCCCACGGGTTACCCCACTGGATCCTAAGTCCAGCGCGTCTGCCAATTCCGCCACTTTCGCACGGGAACCTCGTTGGGAGAAATTTGGAGACGTGAACAGGAAACCGCGGGCCAACGTCAAAGTCAATCTTGCGACCGAGCTATTTTAGACATACCCCCCGGATCCGTCAACGAGGGGACAGATGCGATGGCTTGCGCATGAGCGAAACCGTGCTTGATATAATCACGCCCCTTTTCCGAGGAGGGCCGATGCCGCGACGAAGTCGGGCGAGTCGTCAAGCACCCTTACCGGCATTTGTGTTTCTGGCGCTCCTGGGAGCGTCGTCCTCGCGGGCCCAGGACGAGCCCCGCTCGCCTCGAAACGCCAACTACCGCATCGAGGTGGAGCTGGATCCGGAAACGAAGATTCTGACCGGCACCGAGACCCTTACCTGGCGCAACATCCAGCCGATTCCGGCCCACGATCTCCGCTTCCACCTCTATTGGAATGCCTGGCGGAACAATCGAAGCACCTGGCTCCTCGAATCGCGCCTCCGGTCGAGCGGGCGCAACCGCGAGAGCCCGGTCGAGGGGGATTGGAGCTATATCGACGTTTCTTCGATCGAGCTCGTTCCCGATGTCGGCGTTGCCGGCATCGATCTGACTTCGGAAGCTCGGTTCGAGTCCCCCGACGACGGGAACCCAGAGGACAGGACACTCCTCGTCGTACCGCTTCCCGAGGCGATTCCTCCCGAGGGAATGGCTCAGGTCGAGCTCGCCTGGGAGGCCAAGATTCCGCGAACGTTCGCGCGCACCGGCTTTCGGGGCGATTTCTTCTTCATCGCGCAGTGGTTTCCCAAGATCGCCGTCCTCGAGGAAACGGGATGGAACGGGCATCAGTTTCACGCCGGGACCGAGTTCTATTCCGATTACGGAGAGTACGACGTTGGCATCACCGTTCCGAGTGAGTTCGTCGTGGGAGCAACCGGTCGTGAGGTGGCGCGAGACGAGGCGAACGGCAAGACGAGGTATCGGTTCCAGCAGGCGGACGTGCACGACTTCGCCTGGACGGCGAGCCCCGATTACCTCGTCTTCGAAGAGCGCTTCGAGGAGCCCGGTCTGCCCGGCGTGGACATGAGGCTCCTGCTTCAACCCGAGCATCTGGCGCAAAAGGAGCGACATTTCGAGGCCACCCGGGCGGCTTTGAAAAGCTACGGCACGTGGTATGGCGCCTACCCCTATGGACATGTCACCGTCGTCGATCCCGCTTATGGAAGTGGAGCGGGCGGCATGGAGTATCCGACCTTCTTCACCGCGGGGACGAGGCTGTTCAATCCGTTCGGCGGAGGCTCTCCCGAAGGGGTCACCGTCCACGAGTGCGGACATCAATTCTGGTACGGCATCGTGGGGAACAACGAGTTCGAGCACGCCTGGCTCGACGAAGGGTTCAATACGTTCTCCACCGCGCGCGCGATGGACGTGACCTACGGTGACCGTTCCTTCGTAAAGCGCTACCTCAATCCGCGGGGAACCGATCTCGGCGGCTTCCTCCCCGTCATGTTCGACGAAATCAAGCTCGATCGAATGGTCAATGGAAATCGGCTCGACGGCTATCGCGACGCGGCCACCTGGGATAATCAGGCCACGCCGACCTATCGTTACTTTCCCGCGACGGGGGGCGCCCACAGCTATAACAAGACGGCCTTGTGGCTCGCCACGCTCGAGCGTTACCTGGGCTGGGAAGTCTTGCAGGACATCATGTCCACCTTCTTCCAGAGGTACCAGTTTCGTCACCCGAGACCCCGGGATTTCTTCGACGTGGCGAACGAGGTGAGCGGGCGCGACCTCTCCTGGTTCTTCGACCAGGTGTATCGCAGCTCGAACGACTTCGATTATGGGGTACACTCCGTGTCGAGCACCCCGGTCGAAGTCGCGGGATTCGACGAGGCACTCACACACCAGGAAGAGAAGAGCGACGATTTGTTCCGCACCGAGGTCGTCGTTCGTCGCTACGGTGCGGCGACGTTCCCCGTAGACGTGCTCCTCACTTTCGAGGATGGCACCGAGCTCCTTCACGAGTGGGACGGTCGAGACCGATGGCAGCTATACGTCGAAGAGCGCGCCTCCAAGCTTCGCTTTGCCGCGGTCGATCCCGAGAGAAAGCTCCTTCTCGACCTCGATTACACCAACAACTCCAGGCTCGTGGAACCGAAGGCGAAGCTTCCCGCCCGCAAGTGGGCTTCCAAGTGGATGATTTGGCTCCAGGATCTTCTGTCCACGTTCGCGTTCTTCGTCTGAGGGAACCTCGATGTCGGCGGTCGGATCGTTTTTCCAGGGATTCGGAAGGGTCCTCTCGTCTCCCGGCCTCGTCCTCGTGCTCTTTGCCGTGAATCTCGCAGTGGCGTTTCCCGCCACTCTCGTGATGTCGCATTCCATCGAGGAGTCCATCGGGGCGAGTCTCGTTCATCAAAAGCTCCGCGACGGTTTCGACAGCGGTTGGTACGGGGAGTTCGACGCCAGGACGAACGGGCTCGAGGATACCTTCGGACCTACGCTCGTCGGGGCGGGGGCTTTTTTCGATAACATCGAGAGCTGGCTCAACGGAAATCTCTTCGAGTCGTACCCTGGGATCCTCGGGCTGGGCATCCTGTACGCCGTCCTCTGGACCTTCTTTCTCGGAGGCATTCTGCAGCGCTACTCCGAACGCGCGGGCATCTTCAGACTCTCCGAGTTCCTCTCCCACGGCGCTACCTTCTTCTTCCGATTCATGAGGCTCGCTCTGCTCTCCGCGGCTCTCTACTACGGCATCTACCGGCTGGCGGGTTGGCTTTTTTCCCAGATCGAGAGCGCGACGCGCGACGTGACCGCCGAAGAGATTGTCCTGGGCTACGTAGTCGCTGGCACGCTTGTCGTCGTAGTCTTGTTGACCTTCGTCAACATGGCCTTCGACTATGCCAAGATCGCGACCCTGAAAGAGAATCGCAACAGCATGCTGCTGGCGACTGTGCGAGGATTTGGCTTCGTCCTGGGCCATTTCGGGAAGACGGTCTCTCTCTATTACGGCATCGGTCTCGTGGGCCTAGCGCTTCTCGGGGCCTACCAGGTGATGGCGCCGGGAGCGGGGCAGTCGACGCTCGCGGCTGTCGTCGTGGCTTTCTTGGTCGGACAAGCCTACCTCCTCATCAAGCTCGTCCTCAGGCTCACGTTCTATGCGAGCGAGCTCGCCCTCTTCGAATCGGAACCCTGAGCACCTCGGAAGGTTTCGAGCACGAGAATTAGCCCGACGGCGCCAGGCCGAGCTCTTCGATCAGCGCCGCCCGAATCGCCTCTTCGCTCGAGGAGTGGCCGGCGCGAACGTATCGGAGAGTCGAGCCGGGTAGATTCCGGTGGAGCTCGAACGCCTGTCGGGGAGGACAGAGCATGTCGTACCGCCCGTGAACGATGCTGACGGGCTTTCCTTCGAGCGCGCCAGCGTTCCGAAGAATGTAGTCCTCGGGGAGAAAGAACCCGTGAGCCGTGTAGTGCGCTTCGAGAGGGGCGAGCGAGCGGTAGTTGTAGTGCTCGAGAAGCTCCCGCATCGGCGTCTCCGTCCAGTCGAGCTTGAGAAGCGCGAGCTCGTAACGCGCCCATTCATAGCAGTAACGCTCTCGCTCCCGCTCGTCGCCGGATAGCATTCGATCGAGGTAAAAACTCGCAAGCTCGCCCTTCCGGTCTTCCGGCACGAGCTCCGCGAAACGCTCCCACACCTCGGGGAAGAACTCGGAGACAGCGCCCCCCACGAAATGACGGATCGCGGCCTCGTTGGCGAGAAAAATTCCTCGGAGGACCAGCGCCCGAACCCGATCGGGATGGCGGATCGCATAGACGAGCGACAGCGTCGATCCCCACGACCCTCCGAAGAGCACGACGCTTTCGAGGGAGAAGGCGTCGAGCAGGCGCTCGATATCCTCGACGAGAGCGTCCGTATCATTCTGCTCGAGGCTCGCGAACGGCTCGCTGCGTCCCGCGCCCCGCTGCTCGTAGAGCAGCACGTCGAACTGCTCGGGATCGAAGAAACGTTTGTCATCCTCGCTGAAGCCGGCGCCGGGTCCGCCGTGGACGAAGAGGACCGGAAGGCCACCTCGTTTGCCGTAGCGCTCGTAATAGAGCCGATGGCCGCCGCCGACGGGAAAGTGCCCGCTGTCGTAAGAAGGAAGCTCTTCGTTCATCGTTGAAGCCTAGGACAGGAGGACCGCGCTCGTCCAACATGGAAGACCGGCGTAAAGTTTCAGGAACTCCGCGGTGGCTTTTCCCGTCCTCGATCCATATGAGATTCGATCCCATCTGGCAAGACCTCGTCCTCGCCTGGCGCAACGTCGTGGCGAAACCCAGCTATGCCGTGGTGGTCTTAATCACCCTGGCTCTCGGCATAGCCGCCAACACCATGATCGTGAGCTTCATGAATCCTTACTTCATACGGCCCCTTCCGTTTCGAGACGCCTACGAGCTCGTTCAGATAGGCCAGGTCGACACCTTGCGAGGATGGGACGGAGCCCGATTTTCGATCCCTCAAGTCGAGGACTGGAGAGCGCGATCGCGAGCGTTCCGGGAGCTCGGGACCTACTACTACACGACCAAGAACGTGACCGGGACCGAAGGCCCCGAGAGCCTCCTAGCCGGAGTGCTGTCCGAGAATCTGTTTGGCCTTCTCGGAGTACCGCCGCGTCTCGGCCGAACTTTCGAGCCCGGGGACTCCGAGGTCGTCGTTCTCAGCGACGGCTTGTGGCGTCGCCGGTATGGCGCGGATCCAGCGATCCTGGGAACCGTCATCTCTCTCGATGGCATCCCTCACTCGGTGATTGGAGTGATGCCGCCCGCGTTCAACTTTCCCTTCGGGGGCGTGAAGATGTGGATCCCGCTTCCCGCAACGGCTTCGGCGGAACCGAGGGACCGCGACCTTCACATTCTCGTCGGACGATTGAACCCCGAATGGACGCGGGAGAGAGCCCGAGTCGAGCTCGAAGGCATCCAGAGCGAGCTTTCGGCGACCTACCCGGACATCGACGGGCAGTTCTCCGGGGTATCCGTGAAAGAGCTTCGCGAAGCGCTCAATTTCGGCTACGACATCATGCGAGCCAGCTTCACCGTTTTTCTCGCTGCCGTGGGATTCATCCTCCTCATTGCTTGTGTGAACGTCGCGAGCCTGACGCTCGCCCGCGCCCGAGCGCGCGAGCGGGACGTCGCCGTTCGCTCGGCCCTAGGAGCCCGCCGGGGCCACATCGTGCGACAGCTCCTGACCGAAAGCCTCCTGCTGGCTCTTCTGGGAGGGGGGCTCGGGGTCTTTCTGGCGGATTGGGGTGCCCGCGCGATTGCGCCTCTCGTGCCCGAAGACATCTTTCGCGTGGGCGAGGTGGAGCTCGACACGAGGGTGCTTCTCTTTTCGGTCGCGTTGACGCTACTGACCCCGGTCCTGTTCGGGCTGGCCCCGGCCATCGGGATCTCGCGAACGAATCTCGTTTCTTCCCTGAGGCAAGGGGTGCGAGCGGGGGGAGCGGGAATCGGCTCGATGCGCGTGCGTCGGGCTCTGGTCGTGCTCGAAGTGACGTTGGCGATCGCGCTCGTCGTGGGAACCGGGCTCATGGTGCGGAGTTTCTTCGAGCTCCAGAAAGTCGAGCTCGGCTTTCGACCCGAGGCCGCTCTGACGGTTCGACTGGCGCTTCCCCAAACCGATTATCCCGAGGCTTCCGAGCAGAAGCTCTTCTTCGACCGGGCGCTTCTCGAAGTCTCGTCGCTCCCGGGAGCTCGCGCGGCCGGGTACACCGTCCCTCTTCCGATGAACCATGCGATCTGGACCGTTCAGTTCGCGCTTCCCGATGACGCGCCCGCGGCGAGGGAGAACTGGCCGTTGGCGCATCAGTTCAACGTTTCGTCGCGATACTTCGAGGCGATGGGTGTTGCTCTACTCGCGGGAAGAACGTTCGACGAGAGAGATGGACCCAACTCGGCACGAGTCGTCATCGTCAGCCGGTCGACCGCGGATGCTTACTGGCCGGATCGTAACGCGGTCGGTGAGTCTCTTCTCGTCGTGGATAGCGAGGGGACTTTCGAGGCGACCGTGGTGGGGGTCGTAGCCGACGTGAGGCACGAGGGTTTCCAAGACGAGATCGGCGCGCAGATTTATCAGGCAATCGATCAGGGAGGGTTTCGGGGACGGTTTCTCGTCGTGTCCGCCGGCGCCGACCCGGAAAATCTCACCCGCGCGGTGGCCGGCGCCATCGCCGCCGTCGATCCGAACCTTCCCGTCGAGATTCGCCCGATGGCGGACATCGTGTCGGAGAGCGCCCTTCAATGGACCATCAGCTCGATCTTGCTGGGTGTATTCGGGGCGGTCGCCCTGCTGCTCGCGAGTCTCGGCATCTACGGGGTGGTCGCCTTCACCGTGGCGGAGCGGCGCCGGGAGATCGGGATCCGTATGGCGCTCGGCGCGACTTCGCGCGAGATCGGAGCGTTGGTTCTCGGCGAGGGACTGAAGCTCACCGCGGCTGGAATCGCGCTGGGCATCGTCCTTGCCGGCATTGCCGCGCGTCTGGTAGCGTCCCAGCTCTTCGGGGTGAGTCCTTTCGACCCCGTAACCTTCGTCGTCGCCACGGGTCTCTTCATCGCCACCTCGGCGTTTGCGAGCCTGGCACCGACTTTGCGGGCGTCGTCGACCAATCCCATCGCCGTGCTGCGCCACGAGTGACAGGCTGACGAAGAAGTACAGCCCAGCCTGTCGAGCGGTGGCCAAAACGCCTGCCGCGACGTCAGTGCGAATAATCGTCCGCATCGGGCTACTTCGAGGGAATCAGATGTGAGCATGCAGTGCGAATAATCGTCCGCATCGGGCTACTTCGAGGGAATCAGATGTGAGCACGCAGGCGAATAATTGTTCGCATCGGGCTCCTTCGTGGGTATCGGATGTTGAGCACGAAATGCGAATAAGCGCCGCAAAGGCCGAGCCGTGGCGGCGCGGTCGATCAAGGGTCCCGACACGGCATTGAGTAATTGAGACTTCTCAACTGTTGGGAAGCGAGCCGTAGACTTCGTTCAGTCGTTTGGCGAGATATTCGCCGGCGAGGATCGGCGGGTACCGGCTCGGTCTCTCCGGTCCCGAGCAGGTGGGCAGGCATTCGATGAGCGTGTCGTAGTTCGTTCCAAAGAAGAAGGGGATGGCGTAGCGCTCCCGGCTCGAGCGATTGACGACGCGATGGACCGTGGCCCGGTAGACGTCGTTGGTCCAGCGAGCGAGCATTTCGCCGAGGTTCACGACGAACGCCCCCGGCAAAGGCTGCACCTCCAGCCATTCGCCTTTCTGGTCGCGAAGCTGGAGGCCTGTGACGTCGCCTGGATCCAGGATGGTGAAGCACTCGTAATCGCAGTGCTCACCGATTCCCAGGGAGGCCTCGTCGAGCGGTTCCGACTGCGGGGGGTAATGGAGAAGACGCAGCTGGGCGATGGGGCGGTCGATCCTAGGCCGAAAGAAATCATGAGGGAGCTCGAGGCTCGCGGCCAGGATCTCGAAAAGGGTTCCTGCAATCCGAATCATTTCCTCGAAGTAGCTCTCGACCGTCTCCCGGAATCCGGACAGCCCCTCGGGCCAGAGATTGGGCCCGTACATCCGGTAGGCAACCGGGTCGCTGACGCCTTCGGGAAGCACCGGAAACGTGAAGTCGAGGGCCTCCTTCTCGTCCCCCTTGCCCTTGGGATCCGAGCTCTCGCCGCGGAGGGGAATGTAGCCCCGTTGCTTTCGAGCCTTCTCGAAGTGAATGCGCAGCTTTTCCTCGAGCGGCAGCGAGAAGAAACTCCGAGAGGCCGCGCGTATCCGGTCGAGGAGCCCGTCCGGCAAACGATGATTCGAGACGAAAAAGAAGCCCGTCTTCAGGCACGCGCTTCGTAGTGCCCAGGCCGTCCGCCCGCGATCTCCCCGAAACCAGGGCTCGAGGTCGATGACCGGAAGGTTCGACCGCACCATGTCGGGGCCGAGAGTCATGGAACTATGAGCAGCACCGCCGCGAACGTTCCCAGGATCCAATAATCCAACGGCAGACCCAGCGCCCATCTCTTGTGCCACCAGACATCGTGGCGGGTGAACTTCTTCCATCCGTAATGTGGATTGAGGATGAACCAGAGCAAGTCTTCGATAATCCAGAACAGCGTGTAGCCGCCGACGGCATGCAGCTCGGAGCGAACCGACCACGCGTTCGCCCAGAAGAACGGAAGATGGAAGACGAAGAGCACGAAGAGGAATGCCCAGGCGTGATAGCCGGTCAAGGGCCGGCCTCCGAAGAACCAGTCCAGCAGGACGTGATGCTCGATCCGCCAGGTCGGGAGTTTCTCCGCCCAGCCGTGACGCCCCTCGATCTCGATCTCGAGCTTGGCGAACATGAAGGCGGCGATGACGATGAATACGAGGAAAGCGATCATGCGAGACGATTGGGCCTCTTCTTGCCTTGCGCAACCCGCTCGAGAAGCCCATCGAGGTACGAGAAGAAGAGCGAATTGTCCGTGCGCTGGTAAGTGGATAATGCGGCGGAGAACTCGTCGGTACGCTCGAGGAATTGGCTCAGTACGGAATCGTCCAGCTTTCTCGCGGCGCGGCCATAGCCGAGATGCTCGAGATAGCGAGCGTTCAGCTCCTGCTCGAACTGTCCCTCGATCGGTACGGAAAGCATGGGAACGCCGAGGCTCACGGCTTCGCTCATGAGCGAGAAACCGCCGCCCGCCACCACCGCCCGGGCGGTGCGAAGATCGTCGAGGAACGCCTTGCCCGAGAAACGCCTGAGGGCCACGTTCTCTTCTTCGCTCTCCTCGTCGGTTCCGTAGGCTCGGAACGGAACCGGGCATTTCCTGAGAATCTCACGCAACGCGTCGACCGCCATGCCACGGAAGTAGACGACGACGTGTTCTCCCGGTTCGCGCTCGGCGGTGAGAATCTCGTCTCGGAGAATGGGAGGAACCAGAGTCGTGTGCTTCTTTCTCACGGGAGGGAAGAAGAAAGTGGCGATCAGATAGTGATAGGCCTTGGGCACCTTCATCTTCACGGCCAGACGGGCCAGACCGAAGTCGAACCCTTTTCCCTTCTTCAGAGCCTTCGGGTGCTTGCAGCGATTGATGATCTGGATGTTGTCGACGCTCACGACGGGGATGCCGTGTCGAAGGCCGTAGAGGGCCGCCCACGACTCGAAATCGCTGATGACGACCTCTGGGTGGAAGCCGTTCTCGGCGATTCTCCGATAGACCTCGATGTTCTTCTTCACCCCCTTTGGAGCGTTGCGCAGGTTCCAGAAGAGGCTGCCCTTGCGGTCGAGGCGGTTCCCGAGATACCGCAACGTCAGACCGTGGATCTCCTCCATGGAGATCTTCTTCCGACCGGTGAACCGCTCCTTCAGAAAAGCGTGCGCCTTGCCGGACACCACGACCCGGACTTCGTGTCCCGCATCGAGGACGTGCTCGAGCACGACCGCACTTCGGGTCGCATGACCCATGCCCTCTCCGACCACACCATAGAGAACTCGCACGCGCGCAGGCCCAACGAGAGGGGATCATCTTTCATTTCGGGATTCTTGTCGAACGCGATTTGCGTGTATTCTGTGCCGGCTTGGAGGCCAACCGGGCGTGGTTGAGTCGCGCCGGCGTGGCGCTCCCGGGACCAAGGTGGGAAAACATGATGCGTACGAATTGTAGAAAAAACGTCGTCATCGGGGCAGGGCTATGCGCTGCCCTCGTCGTCCTCGCAATCGGTCAGCTTGCGCTCGACCGGAGCTTGGCGGCTCAGGAGGCAAGCGTTCAAGCGCCGATGTTCGAGGTCGATCCGTTCTGGCCGAAGCCCTTACCGAATCACTGGGTCATTGGCTCCACCATCGGAGTGACGATCGATTCCAGGGATCACGTCTTCGTCATTCATCGCGAGGGAACTCTGAACGAATCCACTGAAATAAGCGCCGCGACCGACCCGCCGACGGCGGTCGAATGCTGCTCTCCGGCACCTCCCGTCCTCGAGTTCGATCCCCAGGGAAACCTCGTGGGTCACTGGGGCGGACCGGGCGAGGGCTACGACTGGCCGGAGTCCAACCATGGGATCACGATCGATCCCATGGATAACTTTTGGATCGGCGGAAACGGGCAAAGCGACTCCCACATCTTGAAGTTCAGCCGGAACGGGAAGTTCTTGAAACAGTTCGGCCACCCGCATGCCCGTCGGGACAAAAGCTCCTCCGGCTCGGAGCCGAAGTGGATCGGTGGGAGCCACGACAAGGAGAGCTTCGGCCGAGTGGCCAAGATATCTTTCGACGCGAGCGGCGAGGAGGCCTTCGTCGCCGACGGTTATCTCAACAAGCGCGTCGCCGTGCTCGATGTGACGAGCGGCGCGTTCAAGCGCTACTGGGGCGCATACGGCAACGAGCCCGACGACCGAGACCTCGGCCGCTACGACCCCAAAGCTCCCCCGGCGCAGCAGTTCCGGAACCCAGTACACTGCGCCGAGCCATCTCACGACGGGCTTCTCTATGTTTGCGACCGGGTGAACAACCGGATTCAAGTATTCCGCCTCAGCGGGGAATATGTGGATGAAGTCATCGTGGCCAAGGAGACTCTAGGGAGCGGGGCCGTTTGGGACGTGGCGTTCTCGAAAGATCCCGAGCAGAAGTACCTTTATCTAGCGGATGGCAAGAACGAGAAGGTCTACATCATCGATAGGAAATCGCTCGAGGTATTGACGAGCTTCGGCGATGGCGGACGCCAGCCCGGACAGTTCTTCGGGGTTCACAGCATTGCCACTGATTCGAAGGGCAACGTCTACACGACCGAGACCTACGAAGGGAAGCGCATCCAGAAATTCGTCTTCAAGGGCCTAGGTCCCGTCCGCAAGAAGGACCAGGGCGTGCTGTGGCCGACTTCTGGTAAAGACTAGTCCGGGCCGAGGCTGACCACGACGGTGGCGACGGCCGAGATGCCCGGGGCGGGCACGGCACGACGATCCGTGCTGACGGGATAGTTCGTGTTCGTGAGGTTTCGGGCCAGGAAACGGAGCCCGACCTTGGAGGTCATCTCCCAGCCCGCAGAGAGGTCCACCACCCCGTATCCGGGCGTCGCCACCTCGCTCGGCCCTGGCTCGTCGTCTTCGGCGAAGACGGCTCCCCGGACCTGAAGATAGCCCCGGCCCGCGCTCAGCTCTTTCCGAAGCTGGAGCGTCAACGTCTTCGGCGGAACGTCGTCGAGCGGCGCGTCGTCGTCGAGTGCCTTGCCTCGAGACGCGTAGGCGGAAAGCTGCAAGGAGAGCTCGCGGCCGAGCTCGGCCTGGAGCTCGAGCTCGATTCCCTCGTTGAGCGCCCGGCCTCGATTTCTGAAGAAGAAGAAGTCGGGCTCGTCCTCGAAGCGCTCGATGAGATCGCGAAAGCGGTAGTGGTAGTAGTAAAAGGCAGCGCGCCACCGGCGGCTCGTGTAGCGAACGGCAGTGTCGAGCTGCGTTGCGGTCTCCGGCTCGAGATCGGGGTTGCCGGTGATGAATCCTCTTCCGGTCACGCCGCGGAAGTAACGATCCGAGATCACCGGATCACGAAAACCGCGAGCGATTTGGCCGGTGAAGCTCCACCCGCCGAAGCTTCCGACAGTCGCCGCCGCGAATCCGGAGAACGCGCCGTTCGCGGTGTCTCGATCGCCGAAGAACCCTCCCTCGTTGTGGGTCGTGACTCGGTCGACGCGACCCCCACCGACGAGCTGGAGCTTGGGGTGAACGTTGCCGTCGAGCGATGCGAACAGCCCGGTATCGACGCGACGACCGTTCTCGATGGTGATGCGCTCGTCGGTCTGTAGCTCGTTTCCCGCGAGATCGAAATCCACGACGACATCGCGTGCCTCGAGCCCGAAACGTCCGTTGAGATCGACGCCGAGCTCGAGCCTCGTACCGCCGAAGAGTTTTTCCGCCACGGCGCGGACGGCATAGTCCTTGGCATCCACGTCGGCCCGCTCGATGCGTCTCGGCTCGTTCTCGGTGGCGAAGGTATCCTGGTCGGTGACGATTCGATACGAGCCAACAAACGTCGTCACGTTCAAGCGGCTGAGTCCCCAGAGCGAGATCCGGTCGTAGCCCGCGGTGAAACGATGCGAATCCTCAGTGGGGTAGTAGAAACGCGTGACCCGTGAGTTGGTCCTTGGGCGCTCGACGTCGCGTGCCAGATCGCTCGTGAATCCGAAGCTCAAGACGCCGCTACCGACGAGAGTCTGGACCTTTCCCAGATACCCCTGGTCCCGCGAGCCGGAGTTGAACACGGTTCCCTCGGGGCTGTCGTAGTCGTCGAAGTCGCGGTAATGCGCCTGGAATAGTACGCCGCCGTTGGAGAACCCTTGCGTCACCTCGACCCCGGCACGGCCCTGGGGCACGCCCGCCCCGAGGCTTCCGATGAACCTCATGCCGAAGGGAGCCGAGGGCTCCGGTCGTCGGGTCCGCACCTGAATCACACCGCCAAAGGCGTCCGAACCGTAGGCGACCGAGCCGGGGCCGCGAGACACCTCGAGTGAATCGACCACGAACGGGTCGAGGAAGGTCGCGCTCGGTCCCACACGGCGCTCGGCCGTCACGCGGGCTCCATCGATGAGAATCAGAGTCCTTCCCCTTGCGAGGCCGCGTATGACGGGCACTTCGGCGCGTCCCTCGGAGATCGTCGCCACGCCGGGAACGTTCTCGAGCGCTTGCCCGAGGTTCACGGGCAGACGCACCTGGACCTCCGAGCGGGGCAGCAACGTCGTGGCCGCCGCGGGCGTGTGCTCGATGCTGGGAGCGGTTCCGGCGGTCACGGTCACTGACTCTTGCACCAGGGGCTGCACTTCGACAACCACCACGCCGTCCTCGGGGAACGACTCGATGAGGACCGGTTTCATGATGCGCCCTCCTGGCAAGATTACTAGGATCTCGAAAGGCAGCGCCGGATCGGGAACGAACGTGAAACGACCCTCGACATCGGTGAAGGCCTCACCGGTTCGACCGAGTACGGTGACTTCGGCACCCCCGACCGGACCACCATCCTGCTGGCGCACCACTCGCCCTTCGAAGGCGCCGACGGCGGCGGGGACCAAGAGCAAGTGGCCGAAGAGCGCGGAGCGCATCGCGAAACGAGGAGACATCGAGCCTGCACCATAAACCGCCGGCGTTGCTACTACCAGCTTTCGTACTTTGGCTACTGAAGAAGAGCGACGACCAATTCGGTGAAGCTGTGCAGACGATGAAGCCAGCCGGGCGGCGTCGCAAGAAGAGCCAGAGCGATGGAGGAGGCGAAGAAAGGCCACGGCTCTGCCGGAACCGACGAACCTTCGGATGGCTCGCGCATCCCGACCAGATATCCGATCCGTCTCGCTAGTCCGCTCTGGCGATAAAGCGCCGTCTCGAGTGCCGGAGGGGGACTCGTGCCCAGGGCAAGGCGGGCAACCTTTACCAGAGCCGAAGCGAGTGGAATCGCGAGCGCGGGTCCCGCGCTCCGATCGGCCGCCTCTTCACTTGCCTCGCTCCATTCGCGTTCGAGGAAAGTACCGAGGCTCGTCCAGGTGAGCAAGTCTGGAGCCCCTCGCAGGAGAAGGCGGGTGAGGTTGTCCCCACGTCTCAGATGTGCGGTCTCGTGCTCGAGAACGGCTTTCAGCTCTTCCGCGGTACAAGCTTCCTCGACGCTGCGGGCGACCACGATGCGGGGACGGCGCACGCCCACCACGGCCACGACGGGAAAGGGTAACTCGACGCGGAGGGTCGGAACCAGAGCGTCCAGCGTAATCGGCTCGGCACCGGCGAGCCAGCCATGAACCAGCCGCCGGGTCCGACGCCAGGCGGCGAACGTTGCGATCGGTCCCCGCAGTAGGAGCGCCGCTACCATTAGCGCGGCGGCCACCATCGTCGCGCTCGTCACCTCGACGGTGTCCCGCGGCTCGTGGAGAACGAACGCCGGGATGAAGAAGACGGCGGTGAAGACCGTTGCGGTGAAGCTCGGGAAGAGCCGGAGCATGAGAAGGAACCGCGCGCGGCGGGCCGGTCTCAGCCCTTCGATTCGTCCGCAAAGCGCCCACCAGGCCATGGCGGCGATGAACGAGGCCACGGCACTGGCTGCTCCAAAGGCGAGCACGGCGAGCAATGTCCCGAGTACGAGAAAGCTCACTCCTCCTCCTCGTGCCGAGCGCGTTGCTTCTCTTTGACGAGCCGCTCGAGCTCGTCGAGCAGCAGTGCATCGCGACGGCTCACCGCTTCCACGAAGCTCATGAGCAAAGGCCGTGCGGATGCTCCCGAACGGGCTCCCTCGAGTAGGGCCTCGAACGCATCCTCGGCGAGGTACGCTTCGAGGCCAGCACGCGTGAAACGGGGCGTATAGAGGTAGGCACGACCCGACTTCGTTCTGTGGAGCAGTCCCTTCTTGTGCAGCCGATCGAGTGTGGTCATGAGCGTGGTATAGGCAGTCGAACCGAAATACGGCTCGAGATCGCGCACCGCCGTCTCGCAACCTCGCGTCCAGAGCGCGTCGAGCACCTGGAGCTCGAGCTTGCCGAGGAACGAGGCGAGAGTGCTCTGCCGTTGTCGGCGTCGGAGCGGATCGAAAGCTGTGCCTCTCGTCACCCGCGCATTATAACGGTTGCGGTCCCCGGGAAACCGTGGAGAGGAGGGGCGGGCGGCGTCATTGCGAAGGGATGCGGATGACGCCGCCCGTTGAGGGCGCGTTTGAGGCGCGAGTTACTTGTACCCTCGGAACGTAACGGAGGCGTCACGGCAGCATGAACAGTAGGTTATTTGCGCGATCTTGTATTCTCAGGGTGCTGATCGCCTGTCCGATTCCCGTGGGAACCGCGTTTCTCCATTAGCCCGACCCGCTGGCGAGGAATTCACGCTAGCGAAACACCTCGTTCACCGTGCGCTCGCCTCGAGGCTCTACCATGGTTGCGGTCGGGGGATCTTGCTTGCGTATCGCCATCATTTCCGACACGCACTTCGGCGATCCTCTTGGCACTCTGGTCACCGCGAGCCCGAAAGAGCCCACGCCCGCCATCGGTCCCGCCTACGCCCCTTTTGCTCGGGCCGTCGGCCACGTCGATTACCTGATTCTGCTCGGCGATATCATCGACTCCTCGGTCGCCAGCTATCAGGAAGCCTATCGACACCCCCGCACGTTCTTTCGCCGATTGCAGGAGGACCAACTGGCCCGCGAGATCATTTATATCCCCGGTAACCACACGATTTCGACGTGTGGCACTCAGCCCAGCGAACGACGAGCGTTTGACCTTCAACTTGGCCTACCCCACCTCTATCTCGTAACGGGTGACGGCTCGAGCATCCTTCTGACCCACGGGCACTACCTCGAAGCCTTTTGGGCCTTCGCCGCCGAGTGGACGAAGAGACTGGCGTTCGACGATCTCGACCTCGAGGAGGACCAGGAGCTCAGTCTCAGGGAGATGGTCGGGATCAACTTACCCTTGAACCAGCTCGCCTGTGCGGGAATCGGTCAAGCGCAGCCTCTCGCCGAGCTCGCCCGCCAAATCCAGCGAGAGATAAGCGCAGGGCAGACGTCCTCGCTGAAGAACTACTTCGAGCGCTTCGAGCGTTCTTTGCGCGAGAGCTCCAATCTGAGCTGGGCCAAACGAATGGCTCTCTCCCTGGCGGTGGGTTGGGGGCGGAAGCGCTTTCTCGCGATGCTCGAGGGTCTCGAGCAGACTCGTTACCGCACGAGCTCGTGGACAGGGTCGATGGACTGCCGGTCTCCTTCTGCAACACGGGTGGCTGGGTTCTCAAGGAAGATCGCGCCTCTCTCGATTTCGTCGGGGCCGAAGTTCTCGTCTACGAGAGCGGGTCAGGAATGCGATCCGTGTCCATTCGCAGCGAAGACCTCTATCCCATCGCGCCGGTCCAAGGGAGGAGGAAAATACGAGGGGCGGCCCTTTGAAGCTTGGGGTCCGGACAGGACCACCCCTCGTGAGGGAGGCGCGTAAGCCTAGGGCTGCAGAGTAATCAAGTCACGTCACAGCTCCGTCAAGCTCAAGTTAAAAGACAGTAACCTCGATCCCAAAACGAGATCTCGGGACCCTTCGCGGTTTTTAGATCTGCTTTCGTACCCGAGTCCAAGGAGATTCGGTCCCCTTTTGCTTGGTCCGGTTCCCGGCCTGTGTTAACATTCGCGTAACATTGGGTTAACGCCACGTTCATCTGGAGGAGGATGACCGTGTCACTCTGGAAGCACATCGTGACTGCCTTCTTTGTCATCTCCGCGCTCGTGGCGCCGGTTGTCGGCGATGAGGCGGCCCTGAATCGGAGCATTTACGTACCCGTCCGGTTCAGCCCCTGCGAGCACCTCGAGAATGCCATTCTCTACCGCGGAGACACCCCCATCCTTGAGCTCCCCGGCACGCACGTCTTTCAGTTCACGTACTACCCAAGCCTCTCCCGGCTCGAGCCCGAGCTCGAGCGTGTCCGGATCGAGGGGAGCCACGATGGAGCACCGTTTCGCTCGGAAGTCGTGGTGACGCCGGCTAGCGTGTACATTGGCTCGAAGAAGATCGACCTCGATCTGGATCAACAGATGATGCGGCTTCGCCGGCACGTCGATTCCCGGCACGAGACCGTCGAGCTCTCGCTGAAATGCAGCAGCTCGTGCCGCCGCAGTGCAGCGCTCAAGTCAGCCGAAACGTCACCGTGACCACCACCCGAAAAGGGACGGCCTTACCCGCCACCGAGTAGGGATTCCAGCGCCAGCCTTCTACCGCGCTCACCGCAGCCTCCCCGAGCAGCGGGACCGTACGCAGGACGGTGAGCTCCGATGGCACACCCGTCCGGTCGACCAGAACTTCCACGATAACAGCCCGAAACGAACGAAAGGGTATCCGGGTCCATTCCCTGAGGCTGCCACGCGGTGATTACGGGACGGCAACGCCCGCGTGAATAGATCGTGGGAGTTCTGTGACTTGGATGTGAATCAGAAACGGGCGCCAAGACCGGACATCACATGAAGCGCAACGTTCGGGGCCGAAGCGTCACCCGCACTCACGGGCACTTTGACCCGAGCCGCGCTGAGTTGAACCTCGACGCTGGCGAAAAGCCAGCGAGTCAGGCCGAGACGTTTCCCAAAGCCGAGCAAGAACGAGGGCCCGGTGAGACGGTAGCCGGGGGAAAAGGGCTGCGCCCGAATCTCCGAATCGGCGTGAGCGATCACCACACCAGCGGCTGCGCGGATGTCCACAGGCAGGGATGTCCACGCCCTTCCAAAGGTCATGAGGTTCAATCCATGGCTGATCTCGAAGTTCTGGATCTCGGGAGTCCGGTTGCTCAGGTACACCTTGTGGTGGGTGAACTGCGCTTCCCACCGACCGGACCGATCGTGTACGGCGAATCGCAAAGAGTAATAGAGAGGAAGTTCGAAGGCCCTCGTCGCGTAATCGGCTTCATGATCGAGGTCGGGGTAGCCGCTCTGCGAGATGGAAAGCGTCGTCCCGGCGTTCAGAGCGCCGCCTAGCAAACCCTCGAAGGAGAACCGGTCCTGGGCCTGCCCGTCCAGGGCGACGAAGAGAAGGCCAACAACACTGGCAGTACGCAGAGGGAACGAGGTCTTTGCGTCCACCCTCAGAGTCTAACGGACGGCGGAGCTCCGTTCTACGAGCTCATCCGCGGTTAGAAGATCGGATTGCCCAGCAAGGTGCAACCGGTGTCTATGGCGGTCGTCGCTGTCGTGCTGACGTTGGTATCGACGACCTCCACGATCGCGCGATCGCCGCAGCTCAGATCCAATCCGTTATTTTGAATGGTGCTTTGGTCTTCCATGAAAATGTACGAGTATTTGTCGGAAAGTGAGATACCCGTACCTTCATTGTCTTCGATTGTTACATTGAACGTCTCGACCTCGGAAAATCTTCCGATGTCTATTCCCCCAAAGCCGTTCACGATCCTTGTGGAATAGACGCGGGCCGAGCTCGTACTTTCGAGATAGATTCCAACGCCGCTGTGCTCGATTCGGGTGTTATCGACGAGCAACATGGAGCGTCCGACCGCCCATATTCCCAGGTTATTGCTGTTCACGATGAGACTGTTGTGAATCTCGAGAATGCTCAAATCGAGCACGCTGACGGCAATGAAGGCATCCCGGATCTCCATCTGGTCGGCAATCAGTCTGCCGCCCTTACCGACGCCCATTCCATCGCCGATGATTTTCAGGTTCTCCACGCGCAAGGTGGCGCCATCGACTTGCAGGTGTGTCAAAAGCTCTGCGTCGTTGCCGCCGACCAACCGGAGGTCCTTCTCGACCAGATAGGGACCATCACTGCAGCTCCCGATGACGACAATCGTCGATCCGGGACGGGCTTTGTCGATAGCGCGTTTCAGGCTCTCCTCTCCACAGCGGACTTTCTTCGAGCCCGAGCCGTCGGCCAGGAGGGGTGACGCGGCGAAGAAAGCCACGACTAAGATGAAGTGGCTGAGCTTGCGTTGACGAAGCCCGACACCTCGTTTTCCATGGTTGATTGACAGCCGAAGCGAGTTTTCGCCCATGAAACGCATGGTTCCTCCTTTAACTCTCGGAAGGGACGACAGCAGAGGCTTCGTACGGTCGCGTTCGGGTTGTCAAAGTCGCTGCTTCGCCTTCACCTGGGAATGGTGGCTAACTTCAAAGCGTTTCAGGGTTGCTCCCGAGTCGGGATGGTCCCGTAAGTACCGGGCAAGCGGGCCGTAGTACTCCTTGCGGAAAGGGGCGACTATCCTGTGGCGCCGTGTGCCGATAACCGATTTCTTATGAGGAATCCAGGTCGGGACAGTCTGGACAGATTGACACATCGCGAGAAGCTGCGTAGCATCAAAGGATCCCAGCCAAGTGAAGAAGCGTTACAGAGTCGGCTCCCTCCGGCCGCTCGGCCCATGGAGGTCGTATGACTTTCCGACACCGCATCGCCGCCCTCTTGGCTTTCTCTTTCTTTCTCGGTCTGTCTCAGCTCGCAGCGCAGTCATCCCGCGCAGGAAATCGGCCTCGTCGGGGCTTTCGTGCCTTGACTGGGCAGCAGGCCGCGGATTTTCGCGTGCCCTCCGACATGCGTCGTGTGTCCGTCGAACGCAGCGGGCGGAACGGACAATACTTGGCCGAACGCTATCGGCAGTTTTTGGGTGCGGCGGAGGTACTCGGCGGACAGCTGACGATCTATCGCGACGAGACCGACCTCAGCGTGGTCGTAGTCGGCGCCCACTATCCCGATCTGTCTTCGTCGAACACGATACGGATCGGCTCGGATAGGGCCGAGGCGATAGCCGCCTCCCGGGCAGACGCCCGCGGGATAGCGAGGAGCAGTCGACTGATGATCGATCCTCGTACCGAGCGCTACTTCTACCGAGTGGAGCTTCGGGCCTTCGACGCCAGGTGGTTTTACTGGGTGGACGCCGAGACCGGCACTGTGGTGAACGCCTACGATGGCCTGACGACTGGCGACAGTACCGGTATCGGCGTCTTGGGAGACACCAAAGATCTCACCGACCTGACGACATTCAGTGCAGGAAGCTATCGGCTCGTGTCAGCCGACGGCCGCCAGAGCACCTACGATGCCGGCAATCGAAACCGGCTCCCCGGAAGTCTCGCGACGGATGCCGACGATAGCTGGAACACCCACGGAAGCACTTCGCCGGGGCAGCCGGCTCTCGTCGATGCTCAGTTCAACGCCAACGTTACCGACGACTATTACCTTTCCACCCACGGGTTCGACTGGCTTAACCACTACAGCCAGGGCATGGTCTCCTCGGCTCACGTGCAGAGGAGGTACAACAACGCCTACTGGAACGGGTCCCAGATGGCCTATGGAGACGGAGACGGGAGCTCGTTCATCGAGTTCTCGGGCGATCTGGACGTCGTGGGCCACGAGCTGAGCCACGGGGTCACCGAAGCGACGAGCGATCTGATCTATCAGAACGAATCCGGTGCCCTGAACGAAGCCTTCTCGGACATCATGGGGACCGCGATCGAGTACTACCACCGAAGTGGCAACTGGACGATCGGCGAGGACGTCACCCTAGGCACGAACGGTATCCGCAACATGGCAGACCCAGGAGAAGACGGAGACCCCTCACACTACGCGGACCGCTACACCGGGACGGGGGACAACGGAGGAGTTCACATCAATAGCGGCATCGCGAACCACTGGTTCTATCTTCTGGTGAACGGGGGTCAGAATGCGGAGCCGTCGCGCGCCAGCGGTGCCTCGGTTCAGGGCATCGGCTTCGCGGTGGCCGAGGACATCGCGTTTCGCGGGTTTACGGCACTGCCTTCGACTGCCGACTTCTGCGACGCTCGCGAATCCACCGCCGCGGTGGCGGGCGACCACGCCGCAAACGTCATGGATGCTTGGGACGAGGTCGGCGTGGACGACACCCTATGTAGCGGGGATCCCGCGGGCAGTGAGACTCCGGTGATCTCCAACGCATTCAGCAAGAAACTGAAGGGCACAAAATTCGAGATCACCTGGATGACGAACGTGCCTGCGAATAGCGAGGTGACATTTACCTGCTGTGGGAGCTACACGAGCACAGTGCTTGTGACAAGCCACAGCATGGCGTTCAACGGATCACGGGGTTACTTGTACGAGTATTACATCTCGTCGACGGACGCGGATGGAAACAAGGCGACCAAGGGCCCGCTATATCACCAGAACTAGCGTCTTCGGACATACGGGACTCGGTGGACTCGGGAAGTTCCATGGCGATGAAGGTCACCCAGTCGATGTCGTCGATCTCGTAGTGTCCGCCACGCGCGAATGAGCGCGACCCTAGAGGTCTGTCTTTACCGGCGCGAGGCGAAAACGTGGGGATGGGCATTCGAGGACGGGCTATTTCTGCAAGCGCTCAAACGAGCCACGAGAGCTGTTTGGGGATCCTCACTTCACCACTTGTTCTTCCTTACTTCAGCTTGACAAAAGACCAAAGCAGTCAGGAAATGCCCAATGGGCGGAGAGGTTCCCCCTCGAGCGCGGCTCCAGGCTCATTGGACCGTCGTCTGCTGAAGGCCTCCAACCCTTCCAGGCCTCTGCGTCCTGGCCGCGGTGATTCCGTTTGACAACCGCCTCGGTGATATCGCGTCAATGGATCTGGGCGGGAGGCTTGACCGAGCGTGCGGAGTGAGGACCTTCTTTGGGATCCTGGAAAGCGGACCTCGGTTGCTCCTAGCCGGTTGAGGTCAAGCCGAAAGTTTCGACCCCGTGCGCTCGCCACCTGACCTCTCGAGGTTCCGAGCCCTCCATCTTCCGAACGGTTTTGCGCGAGTGGATGGAGATTGAACGGGTCCAAGACAAATGATTTTTCCGAGCCTTTGACTTAACATGAGACTTCGAGAGCCAACATAAACGACGGTTCCAGGGGGATTGAAGTGGACGTTCCCGAACCTCGAGGCGTGACCGGCGCACACGAGAGCGGTTCCCCATTGGCGATACGTCTGGCGTGCTTTGGACTCGCCCTTTTGATCTTTCTCTTGGACGCAGCGACGCCCCTCGATGCGGCTGTCGAGCCTCTCTACGTCGTCGTCGTGGTCATATCCATAGCACTACCTCGCAAGAAGGACACATGGATTATTGGCCTAGCCTGTTCTTCGCTCGTGCTCGTAGGACATTTTCTGAACTGGGAAAACACGTCGGACGCACCCCTGGCGACCCGTGCGGTCTCGGTCTTCGTCATTTGGTCGACGGTGCTCCTAGCTGTGCGACACAAGGGTGCCGAGCAGATGTTTCGACTCGCGGTGGAAGGATCTCCGAGCGCCAAAATTCTGCTCGATGATGGGGGCCGTATCGTTCTCGTGAACGCGCCCGCCTCACGATTGTTCGGCTACGAGCGAGAAGAACTTCTGGGCGAATCGATCGAGAAGCTCGTGCCGGAGCGACATCGGGAACGGCATCCGGCGCTACGGAGGGATTTTGTCGCATCTCCAGAAATTCGACCTATGGGTGCCGGCCGAAACCTCTTCGGGCGTCGCAAGGACGGCAGAGAGGTCCCGATCGAGATCGGCCTCAATCCGATCCGCAATGAAGGAAAGCTCTACGTACTCAGCACGATCTTTGACATTACGGAGCGAAAGCTCGCACAGGAGGCGCTGACGGCGAGGAACGAGGAGCTTCGAACGATACTCTACGCCATCTCCCACGATCTGAGGGAGCCCTTGCGGGCCGTGGAGAGCTTCTCAGATTTGATCACCGAACGCTATGCGCCTGCGCTCGATGCGAAAGGACAAGATTATCTGAATCGCGTCACGAGGGGCGCCCGCAGAATGCGCCGCATGCTCGACGACTTGTCCGCGCTGGCGCGGGCGCGGCAAGATGCGCTCTCGCGGGAGCACCTGCTCATGACGGATATCGTAGAGGAAGCATTGCGTCGTTTGGATGACAAAATAGAGCAGGTTGCGGCCATGGTGAGCGTTGCCGGAGAATCGAGCCTTTACGTGAATCGCACGTGGGCGGTTCATGCCGTCACGAATCTTTTGGACAACGCGTTGAAGTTCGCCCGAGCCGGCATTTCTCCTGAGATCGAGATCGCGGCTTACGAAGGAGGCCTCGGCAAAGGGCCCGGGATCGTAGTGCGTGACCGCGGGCCAGGAATATCCTCAGAGAACACGGAGCGCGTATTCGAGCTGTTTCAACGCGCCTCGGGATCGGAGATCGATGGTACGGGCGCTGGTCTCGCGATCGTCCGTACGGTGGCGGAGCGCCACGGGGGTGTTGCGGGGGTGTCGGCTCGTGCGGGTGGCGGCTCGGAATTCTTCCTGACGTTCGGCCCGTTGACGGACCATGGTGGCGATAGTCATTGTGAGTAGAGTAGAGTCGCGATCCCGTGATGCTAGTGAAGTCGGCGTGCGGGAGGAATGGTGAACGGCCGGACTCGTCTGTCACTCAGTGAGGGCGGAGAAAGGATGACGGAGAGCTTTCGATTCGATGCGTTTAGCACCCGAGAGGAGGCGCCAACGTGAGCATCCCACCCCTGAAGATCCTCGTCGCAGAAGACAACGAGGACGACGCTTTGTTGTTACAAGAGGCGATGGGCGTGAGTTCACGATTAAAGCTCGTGAAAGTCGTCAACGACGGCCTGGAGACGCTTGCCTATTTGCGGCGAGAGGGCAAGTTCAAAGACGCGTCGTCTCCCCAGTTGCTGCTTCTGGACCTGAACATGCCTCGCAAGAGGGGGCTCGAGGTTCTGAAAGAGCTAAAGTCGGAGCCGGGACTTCGCGGTCTGCCTGTCGTGGTCCTGACGAGCAGCCAGCGCTACGAGGACGCTCAGGCGTCTTACGAGGAAGGCGCTTGCTCGTTCATTACCAAGCCGAACGGCCTTCCTGGCCTCGTGAAGATGCTCCAGCAGTTCGAGGCCTACTGGCTGGACGTCGCCCATCTTCCAGACTAGGTGAGTCCTAACGGGGCCCGGGCGACACTTGACATTTTTGACCCTTCGAGGCACGATCTACACTATCTGTGCCAAACCGCTGCATTTATTGAGCGCCCGCGAGATTCATTATTCATCCTCTGGCTTCAACGAAATAGGAGGTTTGCGGGATGGGCGGCACCGGAGTGGAAGGAGCTGAAGGCTTTTCCACTGCTGGACGTACCCAGTCTCCGTCGTCCTGGTCGTCGACAACGAACGGGGGGGTAAACGGTCGAGGCCACAACGGCGGATTCGCTGGCATGCCACTGGACGTTATCGACCAATCAAAGCTCGCGGGTCATTCACTCGACGTGCTGCTCGTTGAGGATAATCCCGACGACGCCGAGCTCGTGAACGAGCTCCTCACTTCTGCTCCCCGAAACGACTTCCGCGTGCGAAGAGTAGATCGCCTCAATGACGCTTTCCACCACGTGAAGGACTCTCCTGTTGACGTAATTCTGCTCGACTTATCGCTCCCTGATACCCGCGGCATCGAGACTTTGTCACGCGCCCTCAAGGTTGTTCCGCACGTCCCCATCATCGTCGTCACGGGTGATGAGCGTGAGCAGACCGCGGTGGATTCCGTTAGGGTTGGAGCACAAGACTACCTGGTTAAAGGGGACTTGAATCCGAGGCACCTCATGCTGACGGTCGTCCGCGCCGTCGAGCGCCACCGTTCGTTCCTCAAGCTGAAACACGAGCAACAGCAGGCGCAGCGGCAAGCTACGCACGACGGTCTCACTGGCCTTCCCAACCGGGATCTCCTCTCCCAGCACTTGGAAAAGACGGTCGCGCTCGCCGAACGCTATGGTGGTTCTCTCTCCGTCATTTTCGTCGACCTGGACCGCTTCAAGCTCTTCAACGACACGCACGGTCACGCGGCCGGCGACGAGCTACTGAAGACCGTGGCAAGTACGTTGCGCGGCTCCGTGCGCGCGAGTGATCTCGTTGCTCGCGTGGGGGGAGACGAGTTCGTCATCGTACTCCCCGACACCGTCCTGGCGCGCGACGCCGCTCGCGTGGCCCGATCCGTTCTGACCCAGCTCGCACGGCTCGACGTGTTGGGAACGGCCCTTACGGCGAGTCTCGGGATCAGCTTCTTCCCCGAGGACAGCATCGACGCGAAGGAGCTCCTGGTGAGTGCCGACAAAGCAATGTACAAGGCGAAGGAGAAGGGAGGAAACCGATTCCAATTCTTCTCGCCCGAGCTTCATTTCCTCGGCCTGAGGCACGAGAGCCTCGAGGGGGAACTGAAGACGGCGCTCGAGGAGCAGCAGTTCGTCGTTCATTACCAACCTCAATGCGACCTCACCTCCGGAGCCGTCCGGGGTGTCGAGGCGCTGCTTCGTTGGCAACATCCCCGGCTTGGCCTGATCGGCCCTCAAAAGTTCATCCCCCTTGCCGAAGAGAGTAACCTGGTCGTCTCGATTGGCGAGTGGGCATTCGGCGAGGCGTGTCGCCAGGTGGCTCTCTGGCAGCGGGACGGGCGGCAGCTACGCCTCGGCTTCAACCTCTCGACGCGCCACGTCACTACGGATGGCGCGGTCCGTTACCTGGAGACGCTGAGCGAAATTGGGGGCCTCAGAGGCTCTCTCATCGACGTCGAGCTATCTGGCCTCGAATCCGGCGAGGTCTCCCGCACCGCCGCGAACCTCGAGCGGCTCAAGCGTGCTGGAATCCGCGTCATCATCGACGGCTTCGGGGATCACTCGAAGTCGGTAAACCTGTTCCGGCATTTCCAGCCGGATGGCGTCAAGCTTCATCGATCGCTCATTCGCGGAGTCCCGGGTGAGTCGAAGGACGAAAGGCTTGCGAGCGCCGTCATCGAGTTTGGCCGAGCTCTGGAGCTGGAGATTGCTGCCTGCGGCGTCGAAACGGAACAGCAGGTACGCTGGTTGATGGATCAAGGCTGCAACTTGATGCAGGGGTTCTACCTTTGTCCCGTTCTCTCCCCCCACGCGATGCGAGAGTGGCTCGGTAAACGCGACTGAGCCGCCAACTCTTACCCTCTCTCTAGCTAGGATCGCTGGCGCGCAACCTCTTTGCTAGCGCTTGCAGGAGCTTCCACCCGATGGCTCCATTTCGTTCGATCAGCGGGCGGAACTCCCAGAACGTGATCCCGTAACAAACCAGGTCGGTCGCAGCAGTCACCGTTGCCGAGCGAGGGCCGCCGTCAATAAGGGCAATCTCACCGAAGTAGTCGCCGGGGCCGAGGGTGGCGAGCTCAACGCCTTTGCTGGAAACCGCGGCCTGTCCCGAGTCGATCAGAAAGAAGGCGGCGCCTCCGGAGCCCTCCATGATGACGGTCTCGCCTTTGGAAAAGGCACGCACCTTGAGCAGGCGTGCGATTTGTTCGGCTTGACTGCGGTCCATGTCGGCGAAGAGCTGGGCGCGGCGGAGTGCGGCGACCGGGTCGCGTGGGGGCGGGCCGGGCGGGGGTGCGTCGCTCCTGGCCTTGCCGGTAGTAATCGAGCGGCACTGGAGGAGGTAAAGGGTGCCATCCTGGAACGCCCATTCGATGTCCCGCCTCGGGCCGTAAACCTTCTCGCACTGCAGGGCAAGATTGCACAAGGCGGCGAGCTGGGAGTCGTCGAGGCAGAGTCGGTTGACCTGCTCGGGCGGCAGTGGCTCTTCGAAAGTGCCTCCGTTAGGGAGGGAGCGGATGGCGATGCGCTTGCGGCCGGCCTTGCGCTCGAGCACCTGGCCGGAGCGGTCGAGGCGGAAGTGGTCCGGGACGACGAGGCCGTTGACCACCGCTTCACCGAGACCCCAACTGGCTTCGATCATGCGCTCATCGGCGCCGGTGACCGGATTCTCGGTGAACATGACCCCGGCGGCGGTCGGGTTGAGCAGCATCTGGACGACCACGCCGACACTCGGCCGCGTGAACAGGCCAACCCGCTGACGGTACGTGATGGCCGAATCTGAGTTGGCAGACCACCAGACTTCGCGGACGGCATCGGGAACGTCGGCAGCCGAATGCACGTTCAGCAGGGTGAGGTGCTGGCCGGCGAAGCTCGCCGCCGCGCCATCTTCATCAACGGCGGATGAGCGGACCGCAAACGGGGGCGTCAAGTCAACAATCGCCTTACACACCTTTTCAGTGGCCGTTTTGTCGCCCGAGGCGACCGCCTCCACCAGCTCGCCCGACAACGCCACGCCTGGGGGTACCGGTAAGCCGTGGCGCGCGGCGTCCCCGAGACCGACGGCCTTGGATCCAAACCGCGATATCTCGGTCGCTTTCTTGAAAGGGACGACTTTTTTCACTTTTGCACGATCACTCGAGAACGGTGACTTCGCCGGCATCGCCGTCGACGCGGACCCTGATGCCATCGGCGATGCGTTCGGTGGCTTCGCGAGTGCCGACGACGCCTGGGATGCCGTATTCGCGAGAGACGATCGCGGCGTGCGAAAGAAGCCCGCCGTTGTCGGTGACAATCCCGCCCAAGAGCGGCAGGAGAATGTTGAAGGCCTCGGTGGTTGACTCCGTGACGAGCACATCGCCCTTGGCGATGCGGCCGAACTCGGACGGGCCGGAGACTCGACGCGCGGGCCCTTCGTAAACGCCCTTGCTGGCAGCGAGGCCGAAGAGGACTTTTTCCTCGTGCTGAGCCTGAGAGCTGCCGAAGACCTCGCCCAATGCGATGAACATGGCACGCATGACTCGGGCGGCAGTTGGGGGCAGCGCGGCGAGATCAGGTGGGGGCGGTTCGGGTGGACCGAGGAGTGGTGGAGCGTCTTTGGCGGTGTAGGTGGCGCGGTATTCGGCCCGTTTCGCGAGCTCGTCAGCGGAAGGGCCTCCGGCGGCAGCCACCAGCGCGCACATCTCGTCGAGGCTGGCCTCGAGCATGTGTTGAGGAGCGGCGATGCGACCGCGCTCGGCGACGCGCCGACCTGCGGCAAGGGCGGCACGGCGCATGATTCCCGAGGCCCAGATGTCGCTGTAGACGCCGCGTTCGTCACGGAGGCGGTAGGTGAGGCGAGCCTCGCCGAGCAGTTGGTCGAACTCGGCTTGGTGAGCCGTGGGAACCTTCGCCCGGATTTCGTCAATGCGTGCCTCATCGTCCGAGGCGGGCCTGGCTTCTCCGCTAACGGCGATGTGGATGGCCCTGAGGAGTGCGTCGGGCAACTCGAGCGCTGTGGGCTCGGCGATGTCGAAGCCGTCGATGAGGCGGTTGCCAACCAGGTCGAGGTAGCCGGAGATCGCCGCGCCGGCTTCGCCGCCTAGGGATCGCAGTCTGGCAAGCACTTGTGCGGGGTCGTCGCCGGATTCGAGGATCTCGCGGGCCTCAGAGTTCTGGGCGAACGCCCGCTTGAGGCGTTCCATTTCGTCGGAACCTCCGGCGGACACCGTTGCCGACCCGCGCATCAAACCCAGCAACTCGGATGGCGGAAGGCCCGTCCAATCCCCAACGTGTGCGAGGAAGTCCCCGGTTGGAAGTATTGCACTGGCGGTGAAGCGCATGTGCTGGGTGATCATGGCCGAATGGTGGTCGCGGCAGCGCGTGAGGTAGGCGGCTAGTTCCTCATCGCTGAGGGTGTCTGGATTGACCGCCTGCAGCTCGCGGTGCGTCGCAATGGAGGATGGTTTGCGGGTTTCGTCCCAATCGCGAAGCTGCTCGCGCCAGAGTCTTTCCGTGAAAACCTGTTCGGCACGCTTGAAGCGCTCCGGGATTTCCGCGTCCGGCGCTGGGACCACTTGACGGTACGCGAAGCCGTTGACATAGCTCATCTGGAGGCCGTCGATGAGCAACCCGTAAAAACGGGCGAAGTCGTTAGTACCCTTCTTGAAGGCGGGAGGATGCATCTCCTGCCAATAGCGGGTCATCGGGCGCGGGAAATGCACGGGGTCCTGGATCCATGAACCTGGCCCCGGCGGTTCGAAATGGAGCTCTTTCGAAGTGTCTGACTCGGTCATGGCAATCCTCCTGGTCTACCGCCGGTCGCGATGCTCGGCTGGTTATGGTGGTTCCACCTTGTCGTCACGCTAGCGGGAGAGTCCACGTCGCTCCACGCCGCGCAAGTCGTAAAAAGTACTCGCCAGACGATCCGAACCTTGCGATCACCGTTGCGACGATTCACGCACATCACCAAGCCTCGGCTACCAGCCGTTTGCTTCAGGAAAACCTGCTCCGCCAGAATCGGCGTCGACTTGCCCCCGGTCCGGTAGAGCCGCACGTCTGCGAGCATTCTCCTTCGTGCCCGAGCGCAAAAGCAATTGCGTCTCCGGCGAATGTCGCTGCTGTTCGTGCCGCGCCAGCCAGGAGCATGCGTTCACTGCCATGGTTGGACGTCCTGTGCGAAGGTGTTACGAAAGAGGCTTGGAAGGGAATAGAAAGCCGCGTAGCTCTTCGGGAGCGGGTACGTCGAATCTCCGCCCCGGGCAGGCTAGAATGAGGCCGCTCCGGAGGTGATCCAGGAAACGCTGGCTCATCCTCTTCTTCGCTTCTCGGCATCGCCAGTCTCGGAGTTGCGATTCAGAAGCCAACCAAAGGAAAAGTCCGCATCCGGGTAACCGCGCGCGAGGACAGCGTCAGCAAGAGCGTCCGGCAGAGAGAGCGAGCTCGAGGGGTCGGTGCGCGATCTGAGAGCCCGCCTCAACAAGAGGAAATGGATCGAGGTCACCGACTCCGAAGAGGATGCGGATATCGATCTCGAGCTCCTCGGACGGCACGAGGTTCCTGAAAAGGGTTACGTCCTCCACTGCAAGATCGATGCCGGTGTCCTATGGGCGGGAAGATGAGTTCGCCTGCGCGGGCGAGGCTGTTCCAACCGGCGGGATCCGCCCTCGGAGCTACGACGGCCATGACAACAGCAGCAGGGGCGCGCGATCCTCCCGATGGGAAGAGCTTGCCAAGCACTTCGCCGATTCGCTGGAGGAGTTCGCGGAATCGAACTACGAGCGTATCATCGCGCAGAGATAGCGGCGCTCACGGTCGTCCACCGGGTGGACCACGAGGGGGGACGGGGACTGGCTTATTATGAGGAAGCTGTTCGACCTCCTCCCGCTCTAGGTCAAATCGGGTAGCCGGAGAAGCGTCAGTCGCGCGGCAGGGTTCGAACTCCAAGCGCGGCGCGTATTCCTGAACACAAGGGTTTCAACCATGCGGCTATCCCATAGTCTCATAGATGCGAGTAGTCGCCTGTCGGGCTCTCTCTTTGTCGGTATCGGGGACATCGCTCAACAATCTGATCGCCTTCTCTTTGATTTCGTGAGGCTTCGCTTCGATACCCACCCGCTCAATGGCCTCGATCGCCATGAAGCGAACTTCCATACCGCCGATCAGTGCCCGCGAGCTGATAGGTTTGGCAAGTACATCTAGAGCGACGGAGTAGGCCCGATCGAAATTGGAACCCGAGACCGTACACCACACGGCATTGATGGCAGGCATCCGTGCGCCGTTGTTCCCGCTGTCGGCCGCGCGAATGAGGAGGTTAAGAGCCGCGACGATGAGATTCTCGGATGACGGGTCCATCTTATCGATTCGACCCACGATGAGGTTCATGGCGTCGATCGCGACGTCGCGGGCCACGAGTTGTTCCGAATGAAAGGGCTCTGTCAGTGACTCGATCGCCTTGAGCTTCACTGCGTGGTCGTCGGTACTGTTCGCCAGCTCTGCGATCGCGTAGATGGCGGGGAGCCGGATCTGGTCAGTGCTGCTGCCGACCGGTTCCTGAAGCAACTCCAGTGCCTTCGACTTCACCGGAACGAAATCGGAGGACAGCGCCAGTTCCTTGATCACGTACATTGCTGGTATGCGCTGATGGGCATTCGAGCTTTCGACCGCGTCCCTTTGTGCTTCGAGCAGTTCCATCTGTTGGCCGAGGGACTGTTGGGCGCTGGCCGGGTCCTCGAGAAGCAACCCTGCCATCAAGGTGGTGAAAAAGGGGGGCAGGCTTTTCATGGCTCGATTCTCCTTTTCGGAAAGTCTAACGCCTGATCGGACCCAGCTGGAAACGAACTGGCGCCGTCAGCCACTCGGCTCTCCCGATGGATCAGAGAATTCACCCCGCGTCTACAACGGGGCCGGATACCGCGAACGACGGGCGTGGGACGACCTTCGAGCGCTACTTGTCTGAGTCTTGTTTTCACCGATCCTCGGAACTACGAAATCTTCTGGAGCCTTAGGGATTCGTATCCTCGGCGACGCGCCACGATCCGATAGTCAAAAGGGACATCGGAGTTGCCGCCATCCAGTTCCCGGACCTCGAAATGTGAAGGCGTCTTCTGCGAAATAAACAGTCCCTTACAATCGCCGTTCGACGTCACGAAGACGTGGTAAACCAAGGCAGTGTTTACAGTTTGGGCGAACGTTGAGTCCAAAGCGACCCATGCGACGCCATCATGCAGCTGTGCGGTGCCGAAGTCCTCAAACCAATTCTCTGGGCTTTCGACTGCGTACAGAGTTACCCTTTGACCATCGGGAAGATTTGCTACAGATGCTTTCGCCCCCATCACGGACAGATTCCCGGAGACAGTCAAGCTCCCGTTGAAATTCCCATCTCCGTTTACATCCAGTGCCTTCGTTGGGTCTGGATTCCCCGTCCAAATGCCGACTGGGCCGTTACCCCATTCGGACAACGTTAGAGGAATGTTGAATGCGTTGTTCTGCAAGACACCAAGGCGATGAGGCTCTTGCTCTTTGATCAGAACGACATTAGCCATCAACTCGCCACCGGAAAGGAAATCTACAGCCACGTCGCCGTCGACGTTCTGGTTGTCGACGTTAATGGTAGGTCCGCCCCCGGCAAAATCACTCGCAACATGGAGCCGAGCACCGGGGTTGGTTGTGCCAACTCCGACACCGTCCTGGTTCTCAAAAATCGCCGAAGGACCAATCGTCCTGGAACCGGTAAACTTGGCGATAAAGTAGGGCACCCCCCGGCCGAGAATCGCAACATTTTTCGGTTGTGACTCCGCCGCAACAGCCAGTAATACAAGAACGAATCCTGCTCCGAGAAGAACTAAACGCTTCACGCTCCACCCCTCATTCTTTCCGACCGGAGTGCCCGAACGCGAATCGTCACCGACGGTACTCCGCCCGGAAGTTTGCGTTTGCTCGAACGTCTTCCGTCCCTCACCTCGTAATGGCGCATGCCCGCGAACCGTTTCATCCCGGCGAATTGAGGAGTCCGAGTGGCCCTGCCTGCCGCCCGAAGCCAGCGTCACCGCCACCGTAGGCCTCGCAGATTCTTCACGAACCGGTTCCATCCCTGTGCGATTTCGTATGAGCGACGTTTGGCCCGAACCGCGGGATAGGGTGGCGTCACTGTGTGGGAACTTCCTAGACGGGCGCAACCCGTCATAGCCGCTTTCCAGCGATGGCCGCCGCCTGCTCGACGTCATTGGCGGTTCCGATGAGCTGGCAGAGCTCGACGACTTCCCGCCCGAATTCATCCACGATGGGGCTCTGCCACCCGCTGGAGAGCCCTTTGAGGCAACCTCGGTAGTACCATATCTGCTTTTCGGCGGCACCATTGGGAGTCTTTGCCATCCGCTTCTTCCAAGGTGCCGCCCCGTCCGCGCGGATGTCGCGGAGCGTGTTGCTGAGGTTATGTAGCTTGTCGGCGCAGGCAACCAACTTTGCGCAAGCGGGCTTGGTTGCCAACTTCTTGAGGTAGGCTCTCTTCCGCGGCCGCCAGGGTGGCTTGGGCTTCTGGAACGTGTCCGTGCACGACTCGACGATGGCCGCGACGTCGGCGCCAAACAATAAGCGGACAGTCTCGAGCATGGGCTTGCCGCCGCAGTCTTCAGCGGAGTCATGCAGCAAGGCCGCAATCGCTTGGGTCTCGTCGCCCCCGTACTCGAGCACCAGGGCAGATACCGCCATCAGATGCGAGACATACGGCACGCCTTGTCCCTTGCGGACTTGAGTGCTGTGAATCTCATTGGCGAACTGGAGCGCCAGAGCGAACTTAGCCGAGAGCGGCCGCCACTCGAGATTTCTGGGCATTATTCGACCCCTCCTGCAAAGGGCACAGGCTTCACGCGGATGACCTCTGTATAGAAGCTAATGACCCGTCCCTCGCCTTCACCCTCGCGCCACGTCGGAAGATCGAGCGACAATAGCGAAACTCGCGGCGGTTGAGCTGCATCCAGCGGTCATCCTGAACGACCTTCATGGTGTCGTCGCGTTGTCTCGAACAACTCCCCAGGCGCGGAGGCGGAAGTGTTCATGCGCCGTGATCTCAATTGCCGCAACCTCGCTCTCGACGTAACGGCGTCACTTAGTGGAAATTGGCTACATTCAATGCTAAAGGCGGACGCGCTTACCGTCAACGACGCGATTTGTGGACTGAGATGTGCTTCCTTGCCCCCGGGCCAAGCCACACCATTTAGGATAACGTCGATTTACAAAGACAGGTCGGGAGCTGGTGCCGAAGCGGGGATTTGAACCCCGACCCTCGCAAGGAGGACTGCGCCCTGAACGCAGCGCGTCTGCCAGTTCCGCCACTTCGGCACGAACGGTGGGCATTTGATGATAGGTTCGTGCCGCCGTATTGTCAAAGACTAGATCTCCCCTGATGTTGTCGCCACAAGTGATCGAGGAGCGCATCAAGGAGCGCTTGGTTCGGCTGGGTCGGCCCACGACGGAGAAGGACCTCCTGAAACAGCTCCGCCTCAAGGGCGAATCGCGCCGAAGGGCCAAGGACGTCTTGGCCGACATGCTACGGCGGGGGGTGCTGGTGAGCACCCGCACGGATCGCATCGGGCTTCCCGAGAGGATGGACCTCGTGCGGGGGCGGCTCGAGATGAAACGGGGTGGCTTCGGCTTTGTCGTGCCATCGGGGAAGGATCGGACCGACGTGTATGTGGCGACGCACGATCTGGCGGACGCGCTTCACGGCGACGAGGTGCTCGTTCACATCGACCGGCGGGGGGAAGGGGGGCGGCCCGAAGGGCACATCGTAAAAGCCCTCGAGCGCCGGACGACGCGCATCGTGGGGCGGCTCTCGGTCGACGCGGGCGGGACACGGCTCGTGCCTTTCGATCCGCACGTTTTTTACGAAGTCTTCATTCCGGACAAGGATCTGATGGGGGCGCAGCCCGGTGACATGATTGCGGTCGAGCTGACACGCTTTCCTACGCCTTATCGCGCTCCGACGGGTCGCATCGTCGAGGTCATGGGAAGCGTCGACGAGCCGGGGGTGGACGTTCGCGTCATCATTGCCGCTCACGGCCTGCGGGATGCTTTTCCCGAGGAGGTGCTCGCGGAATCCGAGGCGATCGCGACCGATGTCGAAGAGAAGGCGATCGAACGGCGAGAGGATTTTCGCGATCGTCCGATCGTAACGATCGACGGAGAGACGGCTCGCGATTTCGATGACGCCGTCGAGGTGGACGTATTGCCGAACGGGAATTTCCGTCTCGGCGTTCACATCGCCGACGTTTCCCACTACGTGCGTCGGGGGTCCCATCTCGATGCCGAAGCGCTCCTTCGAGGGACGTCCGTCTACTTTCCGGACCGCGCGATCCCGATGTTCCCCGAGCGTTTGTCGAACGGAATCTGCAGCTTGAACCCCGGTGTCGATCGGCTGGTACAGAGCGTCTTCGTGGAAGTGACGCCCATGGGGCGAATCGTGTCCCGCCGTTTCGCTGACGGAGTGATTCGCAGCGCAGCCCGCATGACGTACACGAAGGTCCGTCAGATTCTCGTCGATCGCGATCCCGAGGTCATGGGCGAGTACGAGAGTCTCGTCCCTCATTTCGAGCGCATGGCCGGGTTGTTCAAGATTTTGCGGGCACGCCGCGCGGCGCGCGGGTCGATCGATTTCGATCGGCCGGAAGCGGAGATCGAGCTCGACGAGTCGGGAAGAGTCGTGGACATCCGGGTCGCCGAGCGCAACGTCGCCCATCGGATCATCGAGGAGTTCATGCTGCTCGCGAACGAGGTCGTCGCCACGTTTCTCGAAGAGCAGAGCACTCCGGCGCTCTACCGTGTCCATGATCCTCCAGACGAGGACCGCGTCGAGAAGTTCGAAGAGTTCCTTTCGGGACTCGGCCACCGTCTGCGCGTCCCGTCCGAGGCGCTCCATCCCCGAGCCTTCCAGCGGCTTTTGTCGAGAATCGAGGGCAAGCCCGAAGAGCGGCTCATCTCCTACGTCATGCTCCGCGCCATGAAGCAAGCGGTGTACTCGGAAGAAAACCGGGGCCACTATGCTCTCGCGGCATCTCGCTACACTCATTTCACGTCGCCGATTCGGCGTTATCCGGACCTCGTGGTCCATCGGATCCTTCGGGAGCTCCGCGAAAAGGGGCCGCCCCAACAATCGGGATTGGAAGAGAGGGCAAAGTGGCTTCGCGACGTGGCCGAATCGACGTCCATCTCCGAAAGGCGGGCCGACGAGGCAGAGAGGGAGCTCGAAGATTGGAAAAAGGTCCGCTTCATGGTGGACAAGGTGGGTGACGTCTACCCCGGCGTCGTCACCGGAGTGACGCGGTTCGGGCTCTACGTCGAGCTCGTGGATTACTTCATCGAGGGGCTGGTCCACATGAGCACGCTCGTCGACGACTACTACCACTACCACGAAGATACGCATACGCTTCGGGGCGATTCGAGGGGGCGTGTGTTTCGCCTCGGGGACCGAGTAGACGTCAAGCTGGCCCGCGTCGACCTCAATCATCGCCAGATCGATTTTGCCATCGAGGGTATCGAGCCGACCGCAAAGAAGCGAGCGCCGAAGCGCTCGAGGCCGAGCAAAGGAGGAGGGCGTCGCAAAAATCGTCGATGATTTCCGCTTGCGTCCGGCGTCGTTTTGTCGCTATGGTTCGATCATCGACACGGAACAACAAAATGAAACGGATTCTGGTCATCGAAGACGATCCGGATATCGTCGAGCTCCTTCGCTACAATCTCGAGAAAGAGGGCTTCGAGGTTTCCTCCGCCGGTGAAGGCAAGTCGGGTCTCGAGCTTCTCCGCCAGGGGAACGCCGACCTGCTCATACTCGACCTGATGTTGCCCCAGCTCTCGGGGCTCGAGGTTTGCAAGGAAATTCGAAAAGACGACAGGCTGGAGACCCTTCCGGTGATCGTGCTCACGGCGCGCGGCGAGGAGACCGACCGCATCCTGGGTCTCGAGCTCGGGGCGGACGACTACGTTACGAAGCCTTTCAGCGTGCGGGAGATGGTCGCCCGAGTGAAGGCACTGCTCCGACGAGCCGAGCGTGAAAAAGACAAAGACGAAACGAAGGACGTGCTTTCGATCGGCCCGCTCACGATCGACCCGAGCTCCTATCGCGTTCAGCGCGGTGGCGAGGCCATCCAGCTGACCGCCCTCGAGTTCCGGCTGCTTCACTATCTCGCGTCGCGGCCCAACCGCGTTTTGACTCGCGATCATCTCCTCGATGCCGTTTGGGGGAGCGAGCGTTTCGTCACGCCCAGAAGCGTTGACGTCTATATTCGACGTTTGAGGGAGAAGATCGAAATGGACCCGGTCAAGCCCCAGTTTCTGAAAACCTTGCGCGGGGCAGGCTATTCTTTCGAAACCGGTGCGTCGTAAACTCTTCTGGAAGCTCGGCCTCACCTTTATTTCGCTCCTGCTTCTCGCCTTTTCGATCCTGTACTTCTACACGGGCCGTGTGGTCGAGGAGAACTTGCTTCGCTCCAGCATCGACAAGCTCGAGTCCTTCGTGCGCCTCGCCGAGACCCGTCCGCCCGATCTGGATGACCCTCGAGCACTGGCTGAATGGACGGAGTGGCTCTCCCTGGGTGGAGCCCGGGTCACGGTGATCGCTCGCGATGGAACCGTCCTCTCGGACTCGGACGAGGATTTTCACAAGATGGAGAACCACGCCGGCCGGCCGGAGATCGTCGAGGCCTTTCGCTCGGGGCGGGGGACGTCGAACCGCTTCAGCGCCACCGTTCGGCGGCCACTGGTTTATCTCGCCGTGCGCTACGAATGGGGTCGCGAGCCTCCCGTCGTTCTCCGGATCGCAGAGTCCGTCTATCGCATCGAGGACGCCATCGCGGAGGTGCGCCGTCCGGTGGGGATGGTGTCCGTGGCCCTACTCATCGTGGTGGGCATCGCGTCTCTGGTGTTCTCCCGTCTCCTCTCGGCGAGAGTCGCCAGGCTTCAAGAGCTGTCGCAGCGGGTTGCGGAAGGTGACTTCACTCCGGCGCCGCTCGACCATGTGGGAGACGAATTGACCGAGCTGGCCGCTTCGATGAACGAGACCGCCATGCGGCTCGAAACGTCGATCCGATCGCTGCGGGAGGAGCGGAACCAGTCAGGAACGATTCTTTCCAGCATGTCCGAAGGAGTGGCCGTGGTGGGCCCCGACGAGCGCATTCTCTACCTCAACCGCGCGTTCCGGCGCTCGCTCGGGCTCCCGATCGACAGCTGGGAAGCGTATCGTGGCGTCGCCATAGCCGAAGCGATCAAGGAAACTGAGCTCACCGAGCTGGTTCGCAGAGCGATCGAACAACACGAGCGTGCCGAGGCCTCGATCACGGTCGGTGGAACGATACCCCCGCGGCAGTTGCTGGCGCGCGCGGCTCCGGTTTCCGAAGGCCAGCCGATCAGGCGAACCGGGGCGGTTCTGGTCCTGCTCGACGTCACCGAGATCCATCGTCTCGAGCGGGTGCGCCGGGACTTCGTGGCCAACGTCTCACACGAGCTCAAAACCCCATTGACCGCCATTCAGGGGTTCGCGGAAACGCTCCTCGCCGGGGCGATGGAAGACCCTCAGCACAGTCGGAAGTTCCTCGAGATCGTTCGCGATCATGCCATTCGGATCGGTCGACTCACCGACGATCTGCTCAAGCTCTCTCACATCGAATCGGGCAAGATGGAGCCCCGGATCGAGTCCTTGAACCTGGCGCGGCTCGTCGAGTCCCTCGTCGAAACGAGCCGCCTCAAAGCCCAGCCCAAGGACATCGAGGTGCATGTGGATCTTCCCGACGCCATGCCCCCCGTGAATGCGGATTCCGACTGGCTCTCCGAGGTGCTGCAAAACCTCCTCGACAACGCGATTCAGTACACGCCCGCCGGAGGCACGATTCGGGTAACGGGCTCTACCGGCGAAGACTCGATCCGAATCTCCATCGCCGACAACGGCATCGGGATTCCACCGGAGAGCCGGCACCGTATCTTCGAGCGGTTCTACCGGGTCGACACCGCGCGGTCCCGAGCCGTTGGAGGGACGGGGCTGGGTCTGTCGATCGCCAAGCACCTGATCGAATCGCTGGGGGGCCGCATCGAGCTCCAGAGCGAGCTCGGGACCGGCTCTACCTTCACGATCGTCCTTCCCCAACAGCCTCATCTGGTGCCGACAGTCCACTAATCCTCCGCCAGAATCCCGTTAACACGAAATTAACTTGACGTTCATCGGGCATCAACGGCCCTCCCGGATAGTTATCTGAGCTTGTTGGGGTCCGGCCGCTTGGTACGACCGAGTCGGCTTTAATGATCTGTGCCTATGAGCGCGGATGTGAGGTTCAACGTAATGCTTTCCAGGAAACTCGGTTTAATCTCGTTCTTCGTTGTCTTGGGGGCGAGCGCGTCGTTCGCCCAGCAGCGGGGCAAAGTCGTGGGCAGTGTCATCGATGAATTCAATGCCATGACCCTCCCGATGGCGCCCGTCGCGGTAGTCGACTCGGACACGGTGGTCTACACCGATCTCGACGGGAAATATGCTCTCGAGCTCGATCCAGGGACGTATCAGCTCAAAGTCGCCTTCGCTGGCTATCAGGAGAAAACGGTTTCGGTCACGGTCGAGCGCGGCCGGACGATGACGGTAGACGTACCGATGAGCATGGAACGTTTCACCGAAGAGGTTACGGTGACGGCCGAGGCCGAAACTCCGCAGCTCTTCACTGCCGAAGCGCAGCTCATCGAGCGCAAGAAGGCCGTCGTCATCTCCGATAATCTCGCCGCCGAGGATATGAGGAAGAACGCCGACAGCAATGCGGCGTCAGCCATGCAGAGAGTAACGGGTCTTACGGTCGTCGATGGCCAGTATGTCTTCGTCCGCGGACTGGGTGAGCGGTACAGCAACACCCAGCTGAACGGCGCGACCCTTCCCACCACCGAGCCGGAGAAGAAAGTCGTTCCTCTCGATCTGTTCCCTTCGGGACTCATCCAGAGCGTGCAAGTTCAGAAGACCTATATGCCGGACAAGCCGGCCGATTTCACCGGGGGGCTCGTCGAGATCGAACCGTTGAACTTTCCCGACAGGCAGGTCTTCGACTTCTCGTTGAGCTACGGCTTCAACGGCCAGACGACGTTCGAGAACTTCCAGAGTTACTCTGGCGGTAGCGCGGATTTCCTCGGTTTCGATGACGGCACTCGCGCCCTCCCGGCGATCATTCCCGCCGACGAGAAAGTCGTGCGGTCGGGCGCGTTCACCGATACCGGCTTTACCCCTAACGAGCTCACGACCTTCGGCCAATCCTTCGCGAACGTGTGGGAGCCGAGGTTGGAGTCGAGCGCGGCCCCGAACCAGTCCTACAGCCTCGTGTGGGGGAACAGCACCGAGAAGCTCGGCGCGGTCTTCAGCTTCGCTTACAACTACAAGAACCAGAACCAGACCGAAGTCCAGAACTTCTACAAGGTGAGCGGCGAAGCCATCACCCTCCAGAACGACTATGACTTCGAGATTTCCTCCACCGACACCACGATGGGCATGGTGGGAAACCTCGCTTACAAGATCAACGGCAACAACCGGCTCGCGTTCGAGAACTTCTACACGAACAACTCGTCGAACGAGACCCGCGTCTTCCAGGGCTTCAACAAGGACATCAATACCGACATCCTGGACTCGCGGCTCTACTGGGTCCAGGAGAGCATCTATTCGGGAAAGGTCTCCGGAGAGCACTATCTGCCCGGGCTTTCCTCGAGCCGAATCGACTGGCGCACCACCTTCTCCCGAGCGTTGCGAGACGAGCCGGATCTCCGGGAAACGCTCTACGAGTACAACCCGAGCATCGATCAGTTCGTGCTCGCCGACGAGTCACAGAGCGGGTTCCGCATGTTCAACGATCTGAACGACAACGTCTACGAGGTCGGGGTCGACTGGAGCACGTTCACGACCCAGTGGAGTGGTCTCCCCATGATGATCAAGGTCGGACCCTACGTACAGTTCCGCGACCGGGACTTCTCCTCGCGCCGGTTCCGGTTCCGTCCGCTGCCGAGCCGGATCGATATCTCCCAGCCTCCCGAGGTCCTGTTCGCCCAGGAGAACATCGGGACGGCCTTCGAGCTCCGGGAGGAGACGCGGGCAACCGATACCTACACGGCGGACCAGACGATCTCCGCCGGTTACGGGATGATCGATCTTCCGTTCACCGAAAGAGCTCGTTTCGTGGGCGGGGTCCGCATCGAGCGCTCGGAACAAAACGTGACCACGTTCGATCTCTTCGCCCTCGACCCTCAGACGATCGTCTCCAATCTGGACAATACCGACGTCCTTCCGGGATTGAACGTGATCTACTCGCTGACCGGCGACCAGAACCTGCGTTTCGGGTTCAGCCGCACGGTCAATCGTCCCGAGTTCCGGGAGCTCGCGCCGTTCGAGTTCACCGACGTCGTCGGCGGCCGTGCCACCGTCGGAAACCCGGATCTCCAGAGGGCGCTCATCTCCAACTACGACGTGCGCTGGGAGTGGTTCCCAGGCGCGAGCGAGGTCATTGCCGCGAGCGTTTTCTACAAGGACTTCGACAACCCGATCGAGCGGACCGTGCAGGCCACCGCCCAGCTCCGCACCTCCTACGCGAACGCGCAGGGGGCGAAGAACACCGGTTTCGAGGTCGAAGCCCGAAAGGCGCTCACGCCCCATGTCTTGCTCTCCGCCAACTACACCTATGTCGACTCGGATATCCAACTCGACCGAGGAACGGGTGAGGTCCAGACCTCGACGAGCCGGCCTCTGGCGGGGCAATCCTCGAACGTTTTCAACGCCGCGGTGGAGTTCCTCGTGCCGAGCTTCGATTTCTCGACTCGGATTCTCTACAACTACTTCGACAGCCGTATCATCGACGTGGGCTCGCTCGGCCTTCCCGACATCCTCGAGGACGGCCGCGGCACTCTCGACGTGGTGGCAATCAAGCGTTTGGGCCCGACCCAGTTCCGCTTCATCTTCGACAATCTCACCGACGCGGACTACCGCTTCTCGCAAGGTGGTGAGCTCCAGCGCCTGTTCAAGCTCGGGCGCACCTTTGCCGTCAGTTTTTCCTATTCGTTGTTCTGAGCCAGGAGAAATTAACCGCCTTTTTACATACGCGTAATCAGGAAATGACCTAACGGAGCTAAAAAGCTCGAAGCCCCGACAGCTGCAATTGGACTAGGTACCTCGGAGGAACCATGCAAAAAATCAGGCAAATCACGAAGCGCGCGGGACTGCTTGCGGCCTTACTGGTGGCCGCCGGTACCCTGGCTCCGCGGGCTTTCACTCAGAGTAACGTCGTCCGCGTCTCAGGGACGATCTCCTCGGACACGACGTGGACGGCGCACAACGTCTACGTTCTCCAAGGTGCCGTTTTCGTGGAGAACGCCGCGCTCAGGATCGAGGCCGGGACTCGCATCATTGGTGAGAGCGCCTCGAACGGGACCCTCGTCATCGCCCGCACCGGTCAGATTTTCGCCGAGGGCCGGGCTGACGCCCCAGTCGTGATGACGAGCGACCAGCCGGTCGGCTCCCGAGCCCGGGCGGACTGGGGAGGTCTCATCATCAACGGCGACGCCCCGATCAACGTGCCGGGCGGAGAGGCCTTCGGTGAAGGAGACACAGGAGTCTACGGGGGCACGAATCCCGATGACTCGAGCGGCGTGCTCCGCTACGTGCGCGTCGAGTACGCGGGAACCGAGTTCAGCCCCGACAACGAGCTCAACGGGATCGCGTTCCAGGGAGTGGGTCGTGGAACGACCGTCGAGTTCGTTCAAGTTCATTTCAACAAGGACGACGGCCTCGAGTTCTTCGGCGGCACCGTCGACGTGAAGTACGCCGTGTGCACCGGAATCGGCGACGACAACTTCGATTGGACCGAAGGCTGGCAAGGTCGTGGGCAGTTTTGGATTGCTCAGCAGTACGGTGACGATGCCGATCAGGGCATCGAGGCGGACAACAACGCGGAGAACAACGATCTCCTGCCCCGCGCCAATCCAAAGCTATTCAACGTAACGCTCATCGGCGATCCCGAATTCGACCTCGGTAACGAGAGCGATATCGGCATTCTCCTTCGTGAGGGCACCGCGGCGACAATCAAGAACAGCATCGTCACCGGGTTCAAGGAAACCGGCCTCGACATCAACGATCCGGCCACCTTCACGGTCGCGGCCGACGGCGGCATCGTTCTCGAGAGCATCATCTTCTTCCGCAACAACCCGAATTTCTCTGAAGACGGGGACGACGACCCCGCGCCGCCTTTCACGACGCGCCAGTTCGCCGAGCGCAGTCCCAACGTCGTCGTCATGGACCCCATGCTCAGGGGTCCCTTCGATCAGATAAGCCCGGACTACCGTCCCACCCCGGACTCGCCCGCGGTCGACGGGAGGGTACCGTTCGTGCTGCCGCCGAACGACGGGTTCTTCGAGCCCGCGCGCTTCATCGGCGCCATGGGGCAGGCCAGGGACCCGGATCCGTCGGCGCCCTACCTCGGTAACTGGGTCAGCGGCTGGACGAACTTCGAGCCTAACTAACTCAGTGACGAAGGCTCTCGTGTTTCTCCGGGTTGGGCTCGGCTCGCTATTGGCGCTCGCCGCGTTCGCATGCCAGCGGACCGCGGCGAGCGACGTCGAGATGGGGAGCGGCGAGCCGAGCCTTTCCCACACCTTCGAGACACCCGAGGAGCTCGGCCGCGCCGTCGTCGATGGTCTCGTGCGTGGTGACGCGGAGGCGTTGAAGGAGCTGCCGCTCAGCAAGGATGAGTTCCGCCTCTTCGTCTGGCCCGGCCTCCCGTCTTCTAGGCCCGAACGAGGAATTCCCTTCGAGTATGCCTGGGGCGAGTTAGCTCAGAAAAGCCGGGCGTCGATCGCGGACACGCTCTCGCGATACAAGGGGAAAGAGCTCACGTTTCTCGCTATTCGCTTCGCCGGCGATACGACCGACCACGACACGTTCAAGGTCCACCGCGACGCTCGTGTCCGGGTGCGCCGTGAAGATGGAACCGAGGACTGGCTCGACCTTTTCGGTTCGGTCATGGAGTGGCGGGGCCGATACAAGCTCTTCTCTTATGTGACCGACTGATCGAGATTCCGCTCAAGAAAACGCCAGCTCGAACCCGATCTTTTTCAGTACCCGTGCTTCGGCCTCCAGGTCGGCTCGCGTCAGGGGGTGCTCCTCGAGCCAACCGTCCGGGAAGGCAAGTGAAAGATGGGTCTTGGCCGTCGCCGCGGCGATGGGAGGTAGCGGCCTCGGGCTCCGGCCGCGATTGAGCAGCACGGCCATTCGCAGAATGATGGCGAGCCGCATCGCTTTTTGAACGTCCACCTGGGTCAGCTCGTCGAAAGGGACGCTCGTGAGCTTTCTGCGGTGAACCTCTATCAGAGCGGCCAATAATTGCTGGTCGTCACGAGAGAAGCCGGCGAGCTCCGCGTTCGACACGATGTAGGCCCCGTGGCGCTGGTAATGCGTGTAAGAGATGGTGATGCCGATCTCGTGCAGCCGGACGGCCCAGATCAGCTGAAGCCGGTCCTCGTGCTCGGAAACGCCCCAGGGCGCCGCGAGCTGCTTCCAGAGCGCGAGCGCGGTCCGTTCCACCCGGTCGGCCTGGGCGGTATCGATACGGTACTGCTCCACGAGCCGTTGAATGGTCCTCTCGCGCGTGTCCTCGTGGCGGATGCGGCCAATCAAATCGTAGAGCACACCCTCGCGCAGCGCCCCGCTCGCCGGTTCCATCGATTCGACCTCGAGGCTTTCGACCACGCTTCGGAGGATGGCCACCCCGCCGGGAAACACCGTCGCTCGCTCGGCGCTCAGACCGGGAAGGGCAAGCCGCGAGATGCGTCCCGCGTCCACGAGCGCCCGGGCGAGCTTCTTGACTCCCTTTCGAGTGATGTGTTGTCCCCAACCGCTCTCTCGAATTACGGCCGCGACCGCGTGAATCGTGCCCGATGAACCGTAGGCCCGATCCCAGCCGAGGTTCTTGAATCGGTCGACGATCGTCTCGAGCTCCACCTGAGCCGTGGTCTGGGCGCGCTTCATATTCTGCTGCGTGATGACGCCGTCGGGGAAGAACTGACTCGTGAAGGAAACACACCCCATGAAGAGACTGGCTACGCGGCTGGACTCGAAACCCTCACCGATGATGCATTCCGTCGATCCTCCGCCGATGTCGACGACGAGGCGGCGCTCGTCCGCAAAGGGAAGGGAGTGGGACACGCCGAGAAAGATGAGTCGGGCTTCTTCTTGCCCCGAGATGATCTCGATCGGGTGCCCGAGAGCCTTCGACGCCCGGTTGAGGACCTTTCTCGGGTCCTTTACCTGACGAAGCGTGTTCGTGCCGACGGCGCGCACCTGCTTGGGCGGTACGTCCCGCAATCGCTCCCCGAACTTCTCCAGGGCCGTGAAGGCCCGGGCGAGGGCCTCTTCGCTCAACGTTTTGTCCTCGGTGAGACCGCCGGCGAGCCGGACCCGCTCACGCAGGCGGTCCACCTCGTGGACCTCGTCCTGGATCAGTCGTGCGATCTTCATGTGGAAACTGTTCGAACCGAGGTCCACCGCGGCAAACGTATCGGAGTGATTCCGGTCTTCCATGTAAGATGGCTCCATGGCTACTTACGCCATCGGTGATATCCAAGGATGTTTTATCACGCTTCAGAGGCTTCTGAAGCGCATCGAGTTCGACCCCCGCCAGGATCGCTTGTGGCTCACGGGCGATCTGGTGAACCGAGGCCCCCAATCACTCGAAGTCCTGCGCTGGGCCAGAAGCCTCGGATCTCCGCACGTCGCCGTTCTCGGAAACCACGATCTTCACCTCGTCGCGAGGGCCGAGGGAGTTCGCCGGCCGCGGCCGAAGGATACCCTCGATGCGATCCTGGAAGCTCCTGACGGGGGAGTCCTGATCGATTGGCTCGCCCGAAGGCCTCTCCTTCACCGCGAAAACGGCTACGTCCTGGTGCATGCCGGGTTGCACCCGTCATGGAGCCTCGCGGAGGCTGCCGAGCTCGCGTCGGAAGCGGAACAGGCGCTTCAGTCCCGGAGACGTCGAGAGGCGCTCGAAGCCATCTATGATGACGGAAGCTCCCTGGGCTGGAGCCCATCGCTTCGGGGCAGGGCAAGGCTCCGAGCCATCGTGGCGGCGCTCACTCGCATCCGCACCGTATCGTCCGACGGCGAGATGAATCTGCGTTTCAAGCGTTCGCCTGCCGAGGCACCCGAGGGGCACGTCGCTTGGTTCGATCGCATCTCTTTTCTCGACGACGTCACGGTCGTCTTCGGACACTGGACCGGCCTCGGGCTTCACCTCGGCAAAAAAGCCATCTGCGCCGACACCGGTTGTGTATGGGGAGGGTCGCTCACTGCGTTGAGGCTTCCGGACCGTCGAGTGTTTCAGGAGCCGAGCGAGCTCGCGCAAGCGCCTCGGGCTCGAAGCTCTTGATGCGCGTTACCTCGCGAACGACGAACGGCTGGAGCCACTCGGGGACGGACTCGCATTCCGCGAGGACCGTCTCGCTTCCGGCGACGACGTCGACATGGCCCGACCCGCTGCCATCATCGTCGATATCGTACCGCGAGTGCTCGAGTCGATTCCCGTCCGTGAGTGACCAGAAAGCGTCGAATCTCTCTCGCGAGATCGATTCCTCGACGCTTTGGCCCGCGACATCGACGACCCGAAAGAAGCGCGTACGCCGCCCCCGCTGTTCCGACCTGACGTGCTCGGATATTTTTCTTCCAGGCAAGAAGCCCTGACGGATCGTGACCGCGGTTCGTCGGGCAAGTGATTCGGGAACGGACGAGAGAAGGAACCGCTTTCGCATCGAGCGCGCGGTGAGCCGGGACGCGAGCCCGAAAACTTCCTCGAAGAAGGAGCCCGCCGCCTTCCCGAGCCAGCGATGGGACAGCTCGGCGAATCCGTCTTCGCGACGCTTTTGCTGGGCTTCCAGAAGCACATGAAGACCGGCCTCGGTCGCCCACGTCGGTTCGTCGTCCGATTCACGGCCCAGCGCTTTCTCCCGAAGCCGGCGAGTCTTGTCGACCGCGGCCCGTTCCAACGCCGACGCAATCGTTTCCGTCAGCACCCGAGCGTCTTGCAGGTCCCCCAGGCAATCCTGGAGCGTCTTCATCTTCCTTACGATCGATCCCGCGCCGCGGATATCGTGTCGCAAAGGCTCGAGCAGATATCGCAGTCGTTTGGCCTCGATGCGCGCACCGTGGAGCTTGTCGATATCACCTGAAGAAGAGATCATCTCGAGCGTTCTCTGCAGCGTCGAGCCGCGCTCGGCGAGTAGGTGTCCCGTGGCCGAGAGAAAGCTCGGATGAGTATCCTTCTCGTCCAGCCGCATGCGGCGGAAGGCTCGCTCCAAGGACTTGCGTGCGGCGTCGAACTCCTTCCTCAGACGCTCGGTGCTCGGGGTCGCCTCCTGCCTAGACGCGAGCTCGTCGCGGAGTTGCGCCGCCGCTCGTGAACCGGCTTCCTCGAGCTCGACGCCGGCCTTCTCGAGCCACCCAATCTGCACCTCGGCATCGCGGGCGACGTTCGTCGAGGCGGCCATCGCCGCGAGCCGTTTGCGAAGCTTTCTTGGGTTCGAGCCTTTGAGGAAAGGTCGGTAGGCGCGGATGGCACTTCTCAGCCGGCGCAGGGAGACGCGGAAATCGTGAAGCGCCTCGTCGTCGCCCTTGCCGAGACGATCGAGGGCCTCTGCGCCTTCGCCGAGGAGCCCGAAGCAAAGGCGCCGTGACGTCTCTTCCGGGGACCGCTCCAGAAGCCCTCTCGCGAGTCGCATCTAACGGAGCTCGGGCCAGGGCTCTTCTTTCACAGCCTCAAACGGCTGCTCGGAGAAAGCCCGTCGCCGGGCCTGCCTCTGTTTCAAATCATAGGTGTCGCCGTTTCTCAGGAAGTAGAACCGTCCTCCATCCGACAGAGTCCTTCGGCTGTCGTAGATCGCTACCAAGCTCTGCCCAATCACCTCGAAACTGTCGCCCTCGACGACGATCGCGGTATCCTCGTCGATGCCGATTCCCAGAAGCTCGGGAAACTTCTCGATGACGGGTATGAGATCGAAATGACGGTTTCGGACGAGAAGGTGCTGATCGATCGCGACGTTTTTCAGGAACGCGAAGCCCTCGACGTGATCTCCCATCATGATGGTGTTGGTCTTCGTGTCTCCCCTGACGAGATAGGAGCCTTGAATGGTTGCTCCCGCGGACGTTCCACCGATGACCCCGCCGCGCTCGAGAACGCCGTGCAGCTCGAGCTCGGTGCGGGTATCGAGGTAAGCATCCGCCAAACGCCACTGGCGGCCGCCCGAAAACCAGACGCCACGAGCTTCGCGGATGGGACGGACGAAGTCGTCGGAGTTTGCGACGTTGCGGTCGCGGGTGTGGAGTACGGTGATGTTCTCGACGCCGAGCTCCCGCCACCGTCGAGCTCCGGAGTAGTACTGGTCGTACTCCTCACCTTCTCCCGCGGTTGGAATCACCACGATGGGAGCCTCGGGACCGCCAGCGAGATCGATGAACCGTCTGGCGATTCCCTCGTCTTCCATCGCACCCCCCACGATGACGAGGGCGCCGTTTTTCGGTCCAATTTCCTGAGCCCAAAGGGGGCTCAGCGGTAGCAGAGCGAGCCACAGGCAGAGTCGCGGAATGAATCGCATGTCCTCATTTATCTAACACAAGCACGGCGCCGCTGTCTTGCCCGATGTATGATGCCATCGATGAAGCATGTCGTGGTGGGAACCGCGGGACATATCGATCATGGAAAGAGTGCGCTCGTTCGCGCGCTGACCGGCATCGATCCCGATCGACTCAAAGAGGAGAAAGAGCGAGGCATCACTATCGATCTCGGCTTTGCTTTCGTGAAGACCGAAGACAATCTTGCTCTTGGCTTCGTCGACGTTCCCGGTCACGAGCGGTTCGTCAAGAACATGCTGGCGGGCGTGGGGGGGATCGACCTCGTCGTGCTCGTGGTGGCAGCGGATGAGTCCGTCATGCCTCAAACCCGCGAGCACTTCGATATCTGCCGACTTCTCCGCATCCCTCGCGGGCTCGTGGCAGTCACGAAGAGCGATCTGGTGGACGAGGAGCTTCGTGAGATCACGGCGCTCGAGGCAAAGGACCTCGTGGCCGGCAGCTTTCTCGAGGACGCTCCCATCGTACCGGTTTCCTCGAAAACCGGCGAGGGCCTCGACGAGCTTCGTGCGGCCATTTTGGACATCGCCTCCGAGGTGCCAGGCCGGCCGAGATCCGGTTCCGCCCGGCTGCCAATCGACCGGGTCTTCTCGATGAAGGGTTTCGGGACGGTCGTCACCGGGACGCTCGTTTCCGGCGTGCTGTCCCAGGACGACGAAGTCGAGATCCTTCCTCAAGGCCGCCGAGTCCGCATTCGAGGTCTGCAGGTCCATGGCGAAATGCGGGACTCGGCTGGCGCCGGACAGAGGACCGCGGTAAACGTCCAGGGCGTCGAAGTGTCGGATATTCATCGCGGCTCCGCTCTCGTGAGCAGGGACAGCTTCACCCCTACGATGATGCTTGACGCCGAGGTGGAGGTCCTTCGCTCGTCCCCGATTCCCGTCAAAGACCTCACCCGCCTGCATCTCCACTTGGGAACCGCTCAAGTGCTCGCCCGCGCCCGCGTTCTCGGCAACCGCGGTCTCGTCGCCCCAGGTTCGAGCGGCGCCGTTCAGCTCCGCCTCGAAACTCCCGTGGTGGCCGCGCGAGGCGACCGGTTCATCCTCAGAAGGTACTCACCCCTCGAGACCATCGCCGGAGGCCGGGTTCTGGACGCTTATCCACCCAAACATTCGGTGCGAAAATCCGACGTTATCGATCGGTTCCGCTCGTTCTCGGGCGCGGATGCCTCGGAAGCGGCGGCTCGAATCGTGGAAGAGAGTGGAGTCGCCGGGATCTCGGAGCACGAGCTGGCGCGACGGCTGTTCGTCGAGCCGTCCGCGCTCGAGGCCATCATCGATCGACTCGCCTCCAACACCCATACGCTCGTCGTCGCGGGGTCGCCGCGTATTCTCATTTCCGCTTCGGTCGTAGCCTCCCTCGAAGAACGCATCGACGACGAGCTCGCCCGCTTCCAGAAAAAGAATCCTCTTTTCGATGGCATGCCGAAGAGCGAGCTGCGCGAGAAGGTCGCAGCGCTGGCCCAGCCTGACGTATTCGAATGGATTCTCGCCAAGGCGGTGTCGCAGGGGAGGCTGCGTGCAGCCCGCGACCTCGTCGCCACCGCGGGACACACCATCCAGATGAGCCCGGAGGAAGCGAAGGCGATGGATGTCCTCGTGAGACAGTATCGGGCGTCGGGCTATCGGCCGAAGAGCCTCGCCGACACCGCTTCCGAATCCAAGCTGGACGTCAAGCTCCTCGAGCGGGTACAGCGCGTCCTCCTCAAGGACGGTACGCTGGTTCAAATTGCCGAAGGCATGATCTTCCACCCCGACGTCCTCAGTGGACTCAAGGAGGAGGTCCGAACCTACAAGGCGACCCGCGATCGTATCGACGTGGGGGCCTTCAAGGAGCTGTTCGGCGTCACGAGAAAACACGCGATTCCCCTCCTAGAATGGCTCGATCGGGAACGCGTCACCAGGCGGACGGGAAACGAGCGCGTCATTCTCTGAGGCCGGTGCGGTAGAATACGACCGCGCGTTCACTCTGACGATTCACGGGGGTCGCGATGAGCAAGGCGTTCACAAAGGAATCCGGCAACGGTGCTTTCGACGAGATCCTGCCGGAGCCAAAGGATTTGCTTCCCGAGGGTGCGAAGAACTACGTGACCCCCGAAGGAGCCGTGGCGCTTCGCAACGAGCTCGAGCGGCTCGAAGACGAAGTGCGGCCCCGCCTCGTCGAAAAAGGTGAAAAGCCAGAAGTCGTCGATCGGCGAATCCAATTCTTCCGCGACCGCATCGCCAACATGGTGGTCGTCGATCCCAAGACCCAGGACCAGGAGAGCGTTCGCTTCGCGGCTACGGTCACGGTGGCCGACGAGGAGGGCAACGAGAGGATTTATCGAATCGTCGGCGTCGACGAGAGCGACCCCAAACAGGGCAAGATCAGCTGGATCTCCCCCATCGCCAGGGCGCTCAATTCGGCGCGCGTGGGGGACGTTGTTCGCGTCGAGCTGCCCGATGGCGATACCGAGCTAGAGGTGCTCGTGATCGAGTACCGTTGATCTTGCCCCCGAAACCTTTGCTTCAGGGATGGCGTACGCCCAGGACCCGAAAGCCGATGAGGGCTGTCTTGAGGATGTATATCAACCGGTTGTTCGACTTCGCATCGGCGGGCCAGAAGAAAAAGCCCGGAAGCGTAAGGAGGTCGAGTGAGTTCTCGGCGACGCCCTCGAAGAACTCGTTGTCTTCGAAGCGCACCCGTACTCGGAGCCCGGGCCGATCGGGATCGTGCCGCAGCGACTTCTCCTCCAGGTATTCCCGGTTTCCGGCGAAATCACGCACGAAGAAGAGCCCCTTGAGCTTGTGGAGGTCCACGGTTACGGGCTCCCCTACGGCGTCGGACATCTTCAGGATCCCTCGAGTCAGGAGTTGTCCGCGCTCGAGATAACCGGGAACGAGCTGCCCGTCTTTCAGCCGAGCGATGACCGGCGGACGCCCCGACAGCAACTCCTTGATGGTCTCCATGGTCCGGCGGCGGCAAACATAACTCAGGCGCATTCGGATTCAAAGAGCATGGTAGGATGGCGGCGTCGTGCCGGACCGAACGCTCGGTATCATCCTCGGTGGCGGCAGGGGCAAGCGCTTGTTGCCGCTGACCCAGGAGCGCTCCAAACCGGCCGTCCCTTTCGGAGGGAAATACCGACTCGTCGACGTATCCATCAGTAACTGCCTCAACGGTGGAATCCGACGAATCTTCGTACTCACGCAGTTCAACTCCGCCTCGCTCAACAACCACATTAGCCGGACCTACCGATTCGATTCCTTCGGCAGGAGCTTCGTCGACATCTTGGCCGCGGAGCAGACGCCCGAGCGCCGGGACTGGTACCAGGGCACCGCCGACGCCGTCCGGCGCAACCTGCGCCACATCATGAATCGGCCCGGCGCGGAGAGGGTTCTCATCTTGAGCGGCGATCAGCTCTACCGTATGAACTTCCGTGAGCTTCTGGCACACCACCAACAGGTGAAAGCGGATGTCACCGTCGCCGTGACTCCCGTGCCGCGGCATCAGACGGAACGCTACGGCGTTCTGCGGCTCGACCGCGAAACCTTCGAGGTGACCCGCTTCGTCGAGAAACCGGCCGCGGACGCCGTCGAGGATCTCGCCACCGGAGAAGAGTTCCTCGCTTCGATGGGCATCTATGTATTCGATTGCTCGGTTCTAGAAGAGATTCTGTCCGGGTCGGACACGAACGACTTCGGCCATGACATCCTTCCCGCGCTCGTGGGGAAAAAGCGGCTCTGCGGCTACTTGTTCCGAGGCTATTTCGAGGACGTTGGTACCATCCGGACGTTCTACGAAGCCAACCTCGGGCTGACTCAGCCACTTCCCGAGTTCAATTTCTACGAGCCGCTGGCGCCGATCTACACCCATCCGAGGTTTCTCCCGGGGAGCAAGATCGATGATTGCCGCATCCAGCGCTCGCTCGTCACCGAGGGTGTGATACTGAATCAGTGCGACATACACCACTCGGTCGTGGGCATTCGCTCCCGGGTTCAGCGCGGCGCGCGGTTGACGGACATGATTCTGATGGGAGCGGATTTTTATCAGCTGCCGTTCGAGATAGAGGCCGACCTGGGCCGGGGGATCCCTCCGATTGGCGTCGGGGAGGGGGCGGTTATCGAGCGCGCGATCGTGGACAAGAACGCCCGCATCGGCCGCGGTGTGCATATCGCCGCCAAAGACGGACATGCCGACGAATCGGGCGAGAACTACGTCGTCAGGGACGGAATCGTCGTGATTCCCAAAGATGCGGTCGTGCCCGACGGGACGCATATCTAGCTCGACAGTCGAGAGTCGTCGTTAGGCGGAGCCTCGCTACCCGGGCGGGTTCGTGCGCCCGTTTTCGTCTAGCAAGGGAGAGGAGCGAATCGACCCGATGATGAAAGCGTTGGACCGTCCGGACCGCCCTCGCGAGAAGCTCCTCGAGAGCGGACCGGCGAGCCTGGGGGCCAACGAGCTTCTGGCGCTCGTCCTCGGCTCGGGAACGAGAAGCTCTTCCGCCCTGGAGCTCGCCAACCACGTCCTGGACCACGCCGGGGGTCTCGAGGGGTTGGCTCGACTCGAGCCCTGCGACCTCGCCGCTTTCCACGGATTGAAGGATGCCCGGGCGGCGCGAATCGTCGCCGCGCTGGAGCTCGGTAAACGAGCGACCAGCCCACCCTCCTGGCCTCGTCCGCGCTTTCGTCTTCCCGGAGAAGCCGCCCGCTACCTGATTCCCCGGTTCGGAACGAAGCCTCTCGAGGAGTTCGGAATTCTGGTTCTCGATACCCGCAATGGCCTCAAACGACTCCACATGGTCTCGTCCGGAAGCCTCAACGGCTCTCTCGTTCACCCCCGGGAGGTCTTTCGCGAGGCCGCCGTGTCCCGGGCGGCGGCAATCATCGCTTTCCACAATCACCCATCAGGGGATCCCGCACCCTCACGCGAGGATCACGATCTCACCCGTCGGCTCCGCCAGGCGGGCCAGATCCTGGGAATCGAGCTGCTCGACCACGTGGTGGTCGCCGCCGGTCGTTACTGGAGCTTCAAGGAGCACGGTGAGCTGTGACGTCACCGTTGGTTTCGCCAGGTTCGTTTGCGAAACGTCCCCTTTGAAGCCACACTGCACCCTTCAACATGAGCGACCGGATTCTCTACATCGATGCTGCCGCCGGCGCCAGCGGCGACATGATTCTGGGTGCTCTCGTCGATCTCGGCGTTTCTTTCAATGCGCTGAAGAAGGAGCTCGGAAAGCTGAGCTCCGACTTTCGGCTGGTCCGCTCCACCGCACGTCGCGGCGGCATCCGGGGCACGCGAATCCGCGTCGCCTTGCCGGGCGACCGAGGCCATCGTCACTGGGCGGACTTCGAGAGGCTGGTCAGCCGAAGCCGTCTCGAGAAGGGCGTGAAAGGTCGCACACTCGCGCTCATGCGGCGATTGTTCGAAGCCGAGGCCGAGGTCCATGGCGAACCCGTCGAGAGGATCCACTTGCACGAGCTGGGCTCTCTCGACACGGTCGTCGACATCGCCGGAGCCGTATTAGGTGTGACCTTGCTCGATGTCGACCACGTGACCGCGTCTGCCGTGAACGTCGGAAGCGGGTTCGTGGACACCGAGCATGGACGCATGGCCGTGCCGGCACCGGCGACGGTGCTCCTGCTCGAGGGCGCGCCCGTGTTCTCCGAGGGCGACGGGTTCGAGCGCACGACGCCCACGGGAGCGCTCCTGGTGACGGGGCTCGCGAATGTTTTCGGCCCTCTCCCACCGATGACCCTTATTCGCACCGGTTACGGACTGGGCCGCGAGGACCCTCGGGGAGGACGAGCCAATGCGCTGCGGCTGGTGCTGGGCACGGGCGGGCCCGGTCGAAACGACCGCACCCTCGTGATCGAAGCGACCGTCGACGACATGACCCCGGAGCAGACCGGCTATCTCGCCGAGAGGCTCTCGGCCAAAGGCGCTCTCGACGTCTTCTTGACGCCCGTGCAGATGAAGAAAGGAAGGCCGGGGGTCAACGTCACCATCCTGGCGGCCCCCGGCTCGCGAGATGCCATGAGCGAGGTGTTGTTCACCGAGAGCACGACGCTCGGGATACGAGCCCATGAGGTCGAACGGGAAGTTCTCGAGCGCCGGTGGGTCTCGGTCGATACGCGTTTCGGCGAGGTCCGGGTCAAAGAAGGGCTGTTTCGAGGCCGCGTCGTGACGCGCGCACCCGAGTTCGAGGATTGTAAACGGATCGCTGCGAAAGCCAGGGTTCCCTTGAAAGCGGTTCAGCAGGCGGCGCTGGACGCGAGACGGAGGAAGTAACGTGGATGGGATCACGATCGATGACTTCATGAAGGTCGATTTGAGGGTGGCTAGAGTAATCCAGGCCTACGAGATCGAAGGGGCCGACCGACTGCTGAGGCTCGAGGTCGAGCTCGGTGGCGAGGTGCGTCAACTCGTCGCGGGGATCAAGGCCACCTATACACCCGGTGAGCTCGCCGGCAAGTACATCGTCGTCGTCGCGAATTTGCAGCCCGCCAAGCTTCGGGGCGTGGAATCCCAGGGGATGCTGCTCGCGGCAACGACGGACGCGGGGCCGGTCCTCGCGACATTCGACCGGCCGGTTACCTCGGGAAGTCGCGTCAAGTAACCGTGCGGCAAAACCCTCTGGCCGTCCTGGCGCTGCTGACGCTCGGGGCTTGTGCGGAGCGCGACTCCGATTACCACGCTTCCGAGCTCACTCACATCGAGAAGAAGTGGGACGGCATTCTCGTCGAGTTCGGAACCCCGGAAACGCTGCCGATTCTGGGCGAAGGCTGGTCGTATGGCGAGGTGGCGCCGGATGGCAACACGCTGCGGTGGGCCGTTTCGGAAGAGGCGAGCTTCCGTTTCGAGAGTCCGCGTGAGGGAAAGCACCTGGCGTGGTTCGAAGTGGAGCCCTTCCGCGCCGAGGGGAGCCCGACGCAGTTCATCGGCGTCACCCTGAACGGCGAGGAGCTTTCTCCCATTGAGCTGCGTGCCGGACGTGACCGCTACCCCCGCGAGCTGGAGCTCCACGCCGGCTGGAACGAAGTGGGGCTTCGTTTTCGTTACGCAGGCAATCCCACTCGGGCGTCGGCCGATCGGCGCCGGCTGGCGGTCGCTTTCTATCGGTTCGACGTCTCTTTCGACGGCCTTCCCCCGGTCGCCGGGCGTCCCGGGCCGTTCGAGAGGGTGGACGACGCCTTGTTCATTCCCGCCCGCGGGTCGATTTCCTTCTTCCACGAGGGGGGCGCACCGGCTCGTTTGCGCCTGCGAATCGGCTCGGACCACATCCCTCGGCTCGCGGCCGCCCGCGGCTCCGGCGTCCGGGTAACGGTTCGCTCCCCTGCGGAGAGCCGAGAGCATACGGTCGTCGCTGAGGCGGAGGTAACGACGTGGGAAGAGACGCTTGATGCGGCCGGTCCCGTCGAGGTCCGTGTCGAGGCGGCAGATGAGCCGATTCTCGTGGGCCCCGAGATCCTGACCCACGAGCCGGCGGTCGCCAGACCAACGAATCCGCCGGCCTTTGGCGGTTACAACATCGTCGTCATCGTACTCGACGGAGCCAACGCGCTTCGAACCGGGCTCTACGGTCACGAGCGCGACACGACCCCGGTTCTCGATCGGCTCGGCCGCGAAAGCGTCGTTTTCGACGTGGCGGTGAGCCAGGCGGTCTATACGATCGCGTCCATCGGCTCGCTATTGACCGGCCAATACCCTGAACGCCACCAGATCGTCACGTTCGCCGATCGCTTGAGAGACGACGTGACGACCCTTCCTGCGATCTTCACACACGCCGGGCTTCGGACCGCGGCGTTCGCGGGAAACGCCGTCGTCTCGAGTGCTTTTGGTCTCGACCGCGGCTTCGAGGAGTTTTTTCCCGTGACCGAGCTCGAGGATTACACCGGCCACGGCGATTCGGTCGTGAGAGCCTTCCGGGGGTGGCTCGCCGACCACCGTGATGAGCGCTATTTCGCTTACGTTCATTTCCGCGAGCCGCATTTCCCCTACAACCCGCCACCGCCTTTCGACACCCGTTTCGGACCGGCGACCGCCTATCCAGGGGGTATGTCCGATGCTTCCGTCCTCGACGAGTTGAACCGAGAGCCTCCGTCTCAAGAAGTAAAGGCCCGCGTCGAAGCACTGTACGAAGGCAACCTCGCTTATGTCGATGGCCTGGTGGGTGAGCTCCTGGAGTGCCTCGACGAGCGGACGGTCGTCGTCGTCACCGCTGACCACGGGGAAGCGATCTTCGAGCACGGTTTTCTCGGCCACAACACCCAGCTCTACGAGGAGAGCATCCGCGTGCCGCTCGTCATTCGGGGTCCCCTCCTGTCTCCGCGCCGAGTTCCAGGTGTCGTGGAGCTTCTCGACCTTACCCCCACACTTCTCGAGGTTGGCGGGCTCGGCGATCACCCGGCCCGGGAGGCCATGCAGGGAAGGAGTCTCCTGCCGTTCGTTCTCGGAACCGAAGAGCAGGCTACGTCGCGCCCCGCGTTCAGCCGCACGTTGTGGGACAAGCCGCGCTATAGCGTTCGAAACGAGCGGTACAAGCTCATCTGGGACAGCCGCACCGGCCGCACGGAGCTCTACGACCTGGCCGTGGATGCCTCCGAGACCCGAAACCTCGCCGGCAGCGGCTCGATGGAAGAGCGTTACCTGAGGCACGTACTCTTCACCTGGTATCGGGAGCAGGAGCGGCTCAAAGCCGGAGAGCCACCGCCGGATATCTCCCGGATGACGGAACGACAGCGACGCGAGGTCGAATCGCTCGGCTATACCCAGGCGACGCCCACGAAATGATCGACTCGCACGCCCACCTCGACATGGAGGCCTTCGACTCCGATCGAGATCGGGTCATCGATCGCGCGACCCGTGCCGGCGTGTCTTCGATACTTTCCCTGGGCCTCATCGATGAAAAAGATTCCTACGAGAAAGCATTTCCTCTCGTCGACCGCTATCATCTTTATACCGCGGTGGGCTGCCATCCTCACGACGCGAGGATCTTCGACGAGCGCGGAGGAGAAGGTTTAGTAAAACGACTGTCGGATCGTCCTCGGTTGCTTGCCGTAGGCGAGATCGGGCTCGACTATCACTACAATCTGTCACCTCCCGACGTCCAGCGAGACGTCTTCCGGCGGCAGATCCGCGTGGCGCGGGAGCTGGGGCTCCCGGTCATCGTCCACCACCGTGATGCCGCTCGCGACCTGGTGGAGATACTCGACGACGAGAACGTCCGAGAGGTGGGAGGCATCCTTCATTCGTTCACGGCCGACCTGGCCACGGCCGAGGCCTCGATCCGGCTGGGTCTGCTCATTTCCTTCTCCGGCATCCTCACGTTCAAGAACGCCGGGCCATTGAGGGAGGTGGCCAAGGCACTTCCCCTTCGGAAACTCCTCGTCGAGACCGACTGTCCCTACCTGGCGCCCGTACCTCATCGGGGAAAACGCAATGAGCCAGCGCTCGTCGTCGAGACCCTCGACTGCCTCGCGCGCCTGCGGGGTGAGCGCCCCGAGGCGGTCGAGGCGGCCACGGACGAGAACTTCCTTGGTTTGTTCGATTTGCGCTGAAAGCGACCACCATTGCCCAGGGCTCGGATTTCCGTAATAATGAGGCGCAGTGGCGACGGATAGCTCTTTCGATATCGTGTGTCGGGTCGACCTTCAGGAGGTGCGAAACGCGATCCAACACTCAATGAAAGAAATCGACAACCGGTTCGATTTCAAGGGCTCACATACCGCCATCCGTCTGGTGGACGACTTGACCGCCATCGAGCTTGTTTCCTCGGACGAGACCAGGCTCAGGAGCGCTCTCGACGTTCTCGAGACGAAGCTCGTGAAACGTGAGGTTCCGTTGAAAGCACTCGATCGGGGGGACATCGAGTCCGCGCTAGGAGGGACCGTCCGTCTCCGGGTTGGGCTACAGTCGGGGATTCCCGTTGAAAAAGCGCGCGAGATAGTCAAGCTGGTAAAGACGACCAAGCTGAAAGTGCAGGCCGCGATACAGGGGGATCAGGTCCGCATCAGCGGCAAGAAGAGAGACGATCTGCAGTCGGTCATCGGGCTTCTGAAGGAGACCGATCTTGGCATCGCGATGCAGTTCATCAACTTCCGATAGGCTCATAAAGAGAAGAGAAACCGGCCATGCCTGCACCCGAGACCCAGTCACCCGAATCCTCGCCCCACCTGGACAGTATCTTCAATGACATCCAGGGCGATCTCGACCGAGTCGAACAGATCATCCGCGACAAGGTCGAGAGCCATCTCGGCCTCGTCGAGTCCTCGAGTCGCTACCTGTATCGAAGCGGTGGCAAGCGGGTGCGGCCCGCGTTGCTCCTCCTGGCGGCGAGGGCTTGTGGTTATCGCGGCGACAAGGGGCCGCAGTACGCCGCGGTGACGGAGTTCATCCACACGGCGACGCTCGTTCACGACGATATCGTTGACGAGGCGACCATGCGCCGCGGACATCAATCCCTGAACGCTCTCCTGGGGAACGACTTCACCGTTTTGCTGGGTGACTTTCTCTATATTCGGTCCATCGCGCTCGCGATCGAGATGGGGAGCCTTCAGATACTCGAAGTGATCTGCGAGATCACGCTGCGGATGATCGAGGGAATGATCCTCGAGCTCACCCGGGGAGGAGCGGTCGATCTGAGCGAAGAGGAGCATCTGGATATCCTCAAACGGAAGACCGCTTATCTCTTCCTCGGTTGCGGACAGATGGGGGCGATTCTGGGGGAAGCCTCCGACGACGTGAGGGAAGCGATGGCAGATTACGGAATGAACCTGGGGATGGCATTCCAGGTGGCCGATGATCTGCTCGACTTCACCGCCGACGAGGAGGTGCTGGGCAAGCCTGTTCTCTCGGACCTCAAGGAGGGCCACGTCACGCTCCCCATCATCTACTCCTTGCAGGCGGAGCCGCGCGCGATTCCGACGGTACAGGCGGTTCTGGAACGTCGTGCCATCGACGATGTGAGCCGCAAGGAGATCCTGGATCTCGTGCGGCGAAACCGAACGCTCGAGAGGGTCAGGGCCGTGGCCCAAAGGTACGCGCTCGCGGCGCAGGAGCGGCTTTCGGCCATCCCGGAATCGAGCGCCAAAGACGCTCTGGATTTCTTGACCCAGTACGTCATCGACCGAAACCGGTGAGGCGGTACACCGACAATCCTTTTCCTCCTTATAAACATCTTCCAGGGCAAACGCCCCATCCCGAGCGCGATCCCGGCGGTTATCGCTTCAGAAAGGCCGCGGCTTGCGTGCGGGCTCTGCGTAAAAACGGCTGGCATCGGAACACGGACTACCTCTACGGGGTGGATTTGTTCAACGCCGGCTACTACTGGGAGGCCCATGCCGTCTGGGAAGAGCTATGGCGGGCCGCGCCCGCATCCTCCCGGTCCTCGCGGTTTCTTCAGGGTCTCATCCAACTCGCCGCCTCTTCGCTGAAGCACACCGCGGGACGGGAGGCGGGTGCGACCAAGCTACTCCAGTCCGCCCTCGCGAAGCTCGAGCGGGTGTCGAGCGGGTCCCCGATCTACATGGGCATCGAGATTCCTGAGCTGCTTTCGCAGGCAGTCCGCCCCGGCGAACCGATCGAAATCGAGCTCGAGTTTCCGGTTCCGGGTCGCGTGCTATACTCGCGAAACACTTGAACGCAAGATGGTCAAGCCCCGCATTCTCGTCGTGGACGACGAAGAGCCGATCCGCAAGACGCTCCGCATGACCCTCGAGTACGAGGGATACGACGTGATCGAGGCCTCCTCGGGCTCGGAGGCGCTCGTTCTCACTGACAAGGAGCCGGTTGACCTCGTCTTTCTCGACGTGAAGATGCCCGGCATGGACGGGTTGGAAGTTCTCGGCAAGCTTCGTGAGCGCGAAAATACCCCACAAGTGATCGTCGTGAGCGGCCACGGCAACGTCCAGACCGCGGTGCAGGCCACCAAGCTCGGCGCCTTCGATTTCATCGAGAAGCCGCTCGAGACCGAGCGTGTGCTCCTCGAGGCTAAAAACGCTCTCGAGAGGAAGGAGCTCGTGGACGAAGTCGGCCGTCTGCGGCTTCGCTTCGAGCGCAAGTACCAAATGATCGGCTCGTCAACCGCGCTCGAGCAGGTTCGGGAAGCGATCCTCCGAAGCGCACCCACCAACGCCACCGTGCTCATCACCGGTGAGTCGGGAACGGGAAAGGAGCTCGTAGCGAGAGCCATTCATGCGAACAGTCAGAGATCGCGGGGACCGTTCGTTCAGGTGAATTGCGCCGCCATCCCCGAGGACCTGATCGAAAGCGAGCTCTTCGGGCACGAGAAGGGCTCTTTCACGGGCGCGACGACGAAGCAGATCGGGAAATTCGAGCAGGCGCACAAGGGCACGATCTTTCTCGACGAGGTCGGAGACATGAGCGCCCGCACGCAGGCCAAGGTCTTGCGCGTGCTGCAGGAAGGCGAGGTCGAGCGCGTGGGCTCGCAGTCGACCATCAAGGTCGACGTGCGCGTCATCGCGGCGACCAACAAGGACCTCAAGAAAGTGATCGAGGCGGGCGATTTTCGCGAGGACCTCTACTTCAGGCTCTCCGTCATCCCCATTCCGACCCCGCCCCTTCGAGACCGTCGCGAGGACATCGACCTTCTCATCGAGCATTTCGTCACGTCCTTCGCTGCCGAGGACAACCTGCGGCCCAAGCCGTTCTCGCGTGAGGCGATGGATCGGCTGAAGAAACACCGCTGGAGGGGGAACGTGCGTGAGCTCCGGAATACAGTGGAGCGCGCTCTCATCATGGCCAAAGGGGACGTCATCGACGTGAACGATCTCCCCGAAACGATACGCCATCCCGAGGGTTCCGCGACTCCCGATCTCAAGCCGAGCACGTTGAAGGAGTTCAAGGAGACTGCCGAGCGGACCTTTCTCGTCGAGAAACTGAGGGAGAACAACTGGAACATCTCTCAGACTGCTCAGATCATCGGCACGCCTCGGAGCAACCTCTACAAGAAACTCGAGCAATACCAGATATCGCAGGACAACGACGGCTGACGAGAAAGCGTCGCCCCGACGATCTCGACGGAGTAAGATCAGCCCATGATTGGCATCGTGGTCAACAACGCCATCGTGCTCGTCGACTACATCAACCTGATGCGGAGGGAGTACGGAATGGACGTCCGTGCGGCGGTGGTCGCCTCCGGCCGGCTCCGCTTGCGCCCGATCCTGATGACCACCTTGACGACGCTTCTCGGACTGTTGCCCCTCTCGTTCGGAATCGGAGCGGGCGCAGAAATACAGGCCGCTCTAGCTCGGGTGGTGATCGGAGGGCTGACCGCGTCCACGCTCGTCTTCATCCCGGTGGTCTACGTGGCCAAAGAACAACTCCTGTCTACTTTCGGGTCCCGAATTCGGCTGCCGTTCCGCTCCGTCGAGACCGGCTGAGACTCGGCCTTGGTGGGGCTCGCGGCGCTCGACGTGAAACACCACCGGCTGCCTTCGGCGGAGCTCGAGCATCTCGTGCGAGATGCACGCCGCCGGACGCTCGATCTCGTGCAAGATCTCCCCGATCGCGATCTCGAGCTTCCGAAGCTCGATACCGTCAACCCGATCCGGTGGGAGCTCGGCCACGTCGCGCACTTCTTCGAAGTCTTCTTCCTCGACCTTCTGGGAAAGCACGAGCGGCTCCTTACCGGAGCCGACGAAATATACGACTCGTTCAAGGTGGCGCACGAGGACCGCTGGTCCCTTCCTTTGCCCGATCGCGAGGGGACGCTCGCCTACATGAACCGCGTTCTGGGGCTCGTCCTCGAGCGATTGGGAGAGGCCGAGCCCGGTCCATCCGCGACCTATCTCGCCATGCTGGCTACGCTGCACGAAGACATGCATGGTGAAGCGCTCACCTACACGCGGCAGACCGTGGGTTACCCTCGGCCGGTCTTGGAGACTTCGCCCGTTCGCATCGAAGGAAGGGGCTGCCGCGGTGACGTCGAGGTTCCCGGCGGGACCTATCGGCTCGGCGCCTCGCCGGAAGCACCTTTCGTCTTCGACAACGAGAAGTGGGCTCACGAGGTCGAGCTCGCCCCCTTCCGTATTGCCAGAGCGCCGGTGACCAACGAGGAGTTCGCCGCATTCGTGGACGAGGGGGGCTATCTCGAGCGGCGTTTCTGGAGCTACGAAGGCTGGATGTGGCGGTCGGCGGCGGACGTCCGCTGCCCGCGCTACTGGGTACGCTCCGGGAGCGGTTGGCTAGGACGTGACTTCGATCGGTACGCACCTCTCGCTCCGTTCAAACCCGTTGTCCACGTGAGCTGGTTCGAAGCCGAGGCCTACTGCAACTGGGCGGGACGAAGGCTTCCGAGCGAGGCGGAGTGGGAGCTCGCGGCGAGCTCCATGGAAAAACACCCGTTTCCGTGGGGTGCCGAGCCTCCCACTGCCGAGCACGCGAATCTCGACTCGCGTCACCTTGGTACCGTAGAGGTAGGGGCCTTCCCCGCGTCAGACAGCGCTTTCGGATGCCGGCAGATGATCGGCAATGTCTGGGAGTGGACCGACTCGGCCTTTTACCCTTTCCCCGGGTTCGTCCTGGACTTCCCCTATCGCGAGTACTCGGCCCCCTGGTTCGGCTATCACAAAGTGCTCCGAGGAGGGGCCTGGGCGACGCGCTCCCGTCTAATCAGCAACACCTACCGCAATTTCTTCTTGCCCCATCGTGGAGACGTGCTCGCCGGATTTCGCACGTGCGCGCGCTAAGTGCCTTGAGCTAGACTTACGTAGCTCTGGAGATGTCCTTGCGCCCTCCAACCTGGACGATATTCATTCTCTTCGCACTCTCGACGCGGGTCGGATCTCAAGACCTTCTTTTGACGAGTCGTTCGAACGACGCGGTGGTTTCTTTCGACGGTTCGTCAGCCAGACTCTTCGCAACATCTCCCGAGCTGGTCGGCCCCGTCGGCCTGACCTTCGGTCCCGATGGCCGCCTCTACGTGGCAGCGGGTGATTCGAACCGGATCCTTCGATATGACGGCGTCACCGGTGCACTGGTCGACGTCTTCATCGAGGATCCTCGCATCGAAGGACCACGCAATATTGCCTTTGGGCCGCACGGTGGTCTGTACGTCGCCGACGCCGTTCGCAACCAGATTCTGCGTTACGATGTGGAGACGCGCGCGTTCGATCGCGTCGTTGCCGAAGGCCAGGGTCTCCAGGGGCCGATGAGCTTCGCCTTCGGTCCGAACGACGACCTCTATGTCGGTAGCGCTCTCACTCGCCAAATCCTTCGTTACGACGGGGAGACGGGAGAGCCTCTTGGAGTCTTCGCCTCGACGGGGCTCTCCGGCCCTCATGACGTCAACTTCGGTCCCGACGGGCACCTGTACGTTTCCGACGCGTTTACGGGATTGTTGCTCCGCTTTCACGGGGAGACCGGAGAGCTCCTCGGCGTGTTCGTGGACGATCCGGCGCTCATCTCACCACTCGGTTTCACCTGGGGGCGGGACGGTCGGCTCTACGTCGCCGACCCTGAGGGTTTCGGGGTGCGGCGTTACGATGGGCTCACGGGTGCCTTCGTCGACGTCTACGTCGCCGGCGAGACGATCGCGGCGCCGTCGTTCCTGGCCTTCGAGGCGGTACGCGACGGCGTTCATCTCGAGCGGATCCCTGACGCGAGCCGGACAGCGAAGTTCGTCGTGACCGGCGCGACGCCCGGAGGCCGCGTTGCCGTGGTGTTCGGCACCCCGGACGGAGAGACTTCCATCCGGGAATGCGATGACCTCAATCTCGATGAGATCAGTGCGGTCAAAGCGGTCATTCGGGTTGCCGACGAGTCGGGAGCGGTGGTCGTGTTCGGCGTGCCGCCGGAGATCGGCTCGGGAGATGTCCTGCTCCAGGCCGTGGATCTCGTGACCTGCCGGGTCAGCCCTCTGCTCGAGGTCGTTCTTCCCTGACGCCCTTTCGTGCTCGGAGAGTTGCTACTTGGCTTTTCGCGGAGACGGAAGGCCCGTAGGGCGCGTGCCGAGCGCGGAAGCCAGTCGGGCAATCGCCGCTCGCGTGGCTTCTCGCATCCCGGCCGTGCACCCCGGCTCTTCGAGCAAGGACAGGACACGTAGGGTTCCCGTATCCCGATCCGCTTTGAGGTCACAGCGGGCGACGAGACGATCCCCGGCGAGGACGGGCATGCAGTAGTAACCGAACCGGCGTTTTGCCGCGGGCTTGTAGACTTCGAGTATCTGGTCGAAGCCGAAGAGCAGTTGCACTCGCTCCCGATCCCAGAGCAGCCCGTCGAAAGGTGACAGCAGGACACCATGGTCCACAGGATCTCGGACCTCCCCCAACCGCGCCGCGAGCTCGAGATCTCGCAGACGGATCCAACCGGTTCGCCGGCGCCCTCCCTCGGTGACGAGTGCGCACTCGGCGAGCTCGCCCCGAGAACGGAGCTCGTGCAAGCAATTCGTCACATCCTTTCTCGGAAGGCGCCAGGTGTGGGCGAGCGTTCGCGTCTCCGCCCATCCGTGCATCGCCAGAGCTCGTGAGAGGAGCGTCGAGATGGATACGAGTCGACTCGGCGCCTCTCGTCGGATCGCATCAGGTATGACCCGCTCGGTGAGGTCATAGAGGCGATGGAAATTTGGGCGCGCGCGGATCGCCAAATCCCCCGAGGACCACAGCGCGTGCAGGAGCCGTTTCGTCAGCGTGAATCCCCAGTCGTTTCTTGGGGAGCGATCTTCGAAGTCGGCCGAGCGCAGCGGGCCCTCGTCCCGAACTCTTCTCTTTATGGCCCGAGCTTTCGCTCGATGCTCCTCGAGGAGCGGGCCCCACCAGGGGTGTGCCCTACGGTAGTCCCGCCGCCGGAAGGCGAACGCGGAATAGAGGCTCATGGGGATCCAGCTCGCTTCGTGTCCCCAGTACTCGAAAACAGGCGCCTCCGGTCTCAGGAGATCCGCCGCCACCGCTGGGTCGACTCCATCGAGCCGCGAGAGAAACACCAGCACGTGACTTCGTGCGCCGGCGACGGCAATAGTGTCCAGCTGTACGTAGCCCAGCCGTTCGAGCAGGGCGTAGCATGCCCGGCGGGCCGAGCCGTCGGACGCGGGCTTCCGAGTCGGCTCGGGCTTCCAAAGGCCCGAGCGCTCCAAAGCGAGTCGGCGCGCCTCGAGTACCGAGATCGTTTCCATGCTTGCGCGAGATGATACAGTACCGCGATTCTCTTCTCTCACGATCGTCTTACAGGAGGCATCCATGAGCCACCGAGAATTCTTGATGCAACGGCGTGCGGCAGAGTTCCCCGCGTTCCAGCGCGTCCTCGCGGCGCTTCCCCAGGACAAGTGGGACTACAAGCCCCACGAGCGCTCGCCTTCGACTCGCGATCTCGCTTGGACGATTGCCGCGGAGACCAAGGCGAGCTGCACCGTCGTCGACGAGGGCAAGCTCGAATGGGAAAATGTCGAGCCGCCGGGCCCCGGCGAGATCCTCCGGCTGTTCGAGGAGTCGTACAAGGCGCTCGATGAGCGGATCGCCAAGCTGAACGAGGCCAAATGGAGCCGGAAGGTCCAGATGCTGATGGACGGCAACGTCGTCCTCGAGTCGCCTCTCGGCGAGTTTCTCTGGTTGATCCATTTCGACGCGATCCACCACCGGGGCCAGCTCAGCGCGTACATTCGCCCGATGGGAGGCAAGGTGCCGTCGATTTACGGCCCGTCGGGAGACGATCCAGGGCAATAGTCGTCACATTCTCGTCACCGGCTCGTCGAAATGAACGAGTCCCTCCCGGGCCAACATGCGCAAGAAACGCCCTACGCGCTCCTCGGCGGGCTCGCACTCGCCGCCGAACTGGTGGCGAACGAGGATCGCGATCTCCCAGGGGTTGCGCTTGCCGTCGATCTGGCGCCAGCAAAAGCTTCCGAGCGTGTCGAGGCGAAGTCGCTTGGGAGCGAGGAGGTAGCCTAGCCCGTCGAAGAGCCCGGTCAACGACCGCGCGGCGGGACGCGGACGAACGAGCACCACTAGGCCGTCGCGCTCCGTCCACTCCGCAGCTCGATGCGGTGTCAGATCTAGGACGTTCAATCGGTCTTCGTGCTCGGCAGCCCTCCCTCGCGCATCTTCGTGAACGGAACCCACACGAGAAGGTAGAAGAGCGCGGGATAGACGACGAGCCCGAGCCAGTAACGAGGAGTGATGCCCGCGGTTACACTCTGTCGAAATTCGGTGAGGCTCGGGACGAAGTCGCTGCCGAGAACGAGAAACGCGAGGAGTACCGCCATGAGCGACTCGCCGGCAATAAAGCCCGACGAGAGAAGAGTTCCGACGTTCTCGGCGCGAATCCGCTCGTTCTCCGAGGCTTGCTTCCACCTCAGAAGCGCGTCGAGCAGGCTTCGAAGAACACCACCAACGAAGATCGCCGCCGTTGATTCGAACGGAAGGTACATTCCCACGGCGATGAGCATGGGCGAAGGCGCCTTGATCAGAATCAGCGCCACCGCCAGGAACATTCCCACGATGACGAGGGGCCATGCCATCTCGCCGCCCACGATGCCGCGTGCCATGAGAGCCATGAGGCCGGCTTGGGGAGCGGGGAGCTCCGCCGAGCCGATGACGTAAACCGTATGGAGGGCGCTCAGAGGCCACGCCAGAACCAGGGCGGCGGCCACGACGCCCAGGATCTCGCCCGTCTGCATCCGCCACGGGGTCCCGCCTAGGATATGGCCCACCTTGAGGTCTTGAAGCATGTCGCCGGCGATGCCGGCGGCGCAGCAGACGACGCCGGCGACGCCGAGGACTGCGGCGACCCCCCTGATGTCCGTCAGGCCGATCGCGACCATCAGCACGGCCGACAACAGAAGCGCGGAAAGGGTCAAGCCGGAGATCGGATTGTTGGAGCTACCGATCAGCCCGACGAGATAGCCAGCGACCGCGGCAAAGAGAAACCCCAGGATGACCATGACGACGGTCAGGAGCAGCGCTCCACCGATGTCCCGAGCGAAGTAAAGGTACAAAGCGAGCGTGGCGATGCTGGCGACGAAGATAGCGACCCCGGTCTTCTTGAAATCGAGGTCGATCTCCGTCCGATCGGACGTGGCCCCTCCCTTGAGGCTGATGTTCTCGATGGCCTTGCGAATGCCCTCGACCAGAGATCGCCTCAAATTGAAGAGCGTATAGAAGGCGGCGATGATCATCGTGCCGACCGCAAGGGGCCTGACTTGTCTGAGCCAGACGGCGGTCGCCAGGTTGGAATCCACCGCCTGGTTCCAAGAGGGATTGAGGAAGATCGCGAGCGGCACGAGCATGAGCCATCCCAGCACCGCGCCGGCGAAGAGGACAGCCGAGATCCGAAATCCGACGATGAAGCCGACGCCCATGAGGGCCGGGGAAACGGCGGGGCTGGCCAGGTACAAGCCGCCACCATAGCCAATTTGCTCTTGAGCGATCTGGATCGAGGAGCGGGAGAAAGCCAGGAAGCGGCTCGCGCTGTCGGCGATCAAGTGGATTCCGTTCGAATTCTTGAACAGCTCCCAGGCCCCGGCGAGTCCCATGGCGCCGAAAACGAACGAAGCGCCCGTCTCTCCGCCCTGGCCGGCCTTCACGATCTCGGCGGCGGCGACGCTCTCGGGATAAGGGAGGTCCGCCTCGACGACGAGAGTGCGCCGGAGCACGATGATGAAGAGCACCCCCAGCACTCCTCCGATGAGCATGATGAAGGTGCTTTCCCAATAATGGATGTCTTCCCACGCCCCGGCGATCACGAAAGCCGGAATGGTGAAGATGGCGCCGGCAACGAGGGCCTCTCCGACAGAGGCGGTCGTACGGGCGATGTTCTCCTCGAGCACCGTGCCTTTGAGAGGACGAAGCGCGGCCATCGCCACCACGGCCGCGGGGAAGGTGGCGGCCACCGTGAGGCCGGCTTTCATGCCGAGGTAAGCGTTCGCCATGCCAAGGACGACCGCCATGAGCGCCCCGAGAAACACGGCCTTGAACGTGAGCTCGGGCATCGTGCTGGAGGCGGGTACGTAGGGAACGTGCGGTTTTGGATCCATCGGGTGCCCTCCGGGGAAGCGGCGCGGGATTGTAACGATCGCCCGAAAAGAGTGTCAACGCCCTCGAAGATTCGAGGGCGGCACATTGTGCTATTCGGTCGACGCATGGTGCTTTTCGAGCACGTAAGCCGTGGCCGCAGTGAGTTTCTTCGCGTAGGCGATGTCGAGGAACTCGTTGGGCCCATGGGCATTGCTCTCGGGCCCCAGAACTCCCGTGATGACGAACTGCGCTTCGGGAAACTTCTCGCCCAGCATTCCCATGAACGGAATGGAGCCACCTTCTCCCATGTGCATCGCCTGTTTGCCAAAGTAGGTGGAAGACGCCTCGTCGAGGGTTCGAGCAAGCCACGGCGCGAGGGCGGGAGCGTTCCAGCCCGGTGCGGGCTCATGGAAGTCGAGGGTCACCCTCGCTCCGTAGGGCGGCTCTCTCGTGAGAATCTCTCTCAATATGTCACGGCCCTTGTTGGGGTCGAGAGTCGGGGGAATGCGTAGGGAGAGGTTCACCGACGTGTAGGGACGGAGTACGTTTCCCGCCTTGTCGAGCGTCGGAATGCCCTCCTGGCCGGTCACCGCGAGAGCGGGTCGCCACGTCCGGTTCAGGATCGCCTCGGTCGGATCGGTGCTCACGGGCTCCATGCCCGGAACCCAGGGGAACTTGGTGAAGACCTCCTCGCCGAGTGCTTCCGCCACCCGACTCGCCTGCTCGCGCCGCTGCCGGGGGATATCGACGGAAAGGCCCTCGGGGAGGATGCGCCCGGTCCTTTCGTCCTCGAGTCGCGAGAGAAGCTGTCTCGCGATACGAAACGAAGAGGCTACGATGCCGCTTGCGTCTCCCGAGTGGACCCCTTCGGTGAGGACGTCGACGCGAAGCGTGGCCGCCACGATTCCTCGCAGAGACGTCGTCGACCACAGCTGCTCGTAATTGCCTGCGCCCGAGTCCAGGCAGATCACCAGGGACGGCGAACCGATCTCTTTCGCGAATCGATCCACATAAGCGGGAAGGTCGGGAGAGCCGCTTTCCTCCGAGAACTCGATGATGAGAACCACGCGTGCGTGTTTCTTCCCATGCTCCCTCAGAGCGCGAAGGGCTGCGACCGAGGCGAAACCGGCATAGCCGTCGTCGGCGCCCCCGCGTCCGTAGAGCCGGTCCTTCTCCCGGACGGGGCTCCAGGCGTTCAGGCCGCTGCGCCAACCCGTCATCTCCGGCTGCTTGTCGAGGTGGCCATACATCAGAACGGTCTCGTCGGAATCGCCCGGGACTTCGAGAAGGAGAAGCGGAGTACGGCCGTCGACACGTCCGACGCGTAATTCGGAGGGTTCCGGGCGATGGTCCTCGAGCCAACTCCTGACGAGCTCGAGCGCCCGTTCCATATGGCCGTGCGCTGCCCACTCCCGATCGAACGCCGGGGAGACGTTGGGTATCCGGATGTACTCGGAAAGAGTAGGTAGGATCGTCTCCTCCCAGAACGTGTCGATGTAGCTTTGCATGAGGTCTCCTTGCTGATTCAAATGGGGGGATGGCGGTCGTGCCAGGGAGTCGCTTGCTCGTAGACGTGAGCGGCACGGAGCACGAGCGCGTCCGAGAAAGGCTTTCCCGCAATCTGGAATCCTACCGGCGCGTCATCGTCGGCGAATCCTCCGGGAAGCGAGATCGCGGGAAGGCCGAGGAGGTCATGAGGCATCGTGTAACGCAGTGCGTCATCGAGCGTAAGCCTTCGTCCGCCGACGACAGGAAGAGAGCGGTGCGAGCGCCTCACGATCGGATAACAGGGTGACACGAGGAAATCGACATCCTGCATCGCGCGTGCGGTTCGTTGCTGCAAGGACCGCCGCATCTGCTGCGCTTTCAGGTAGTCAACTGCGGGAATTAGGAGAGCGGCCCGGGAGCCTCCTTGATACTCCTCCGGCCTCTCCCTCATCCATCGATCGTGTGCCGTTGCCCATTCGCAGAAGAAGATCGTGTACATGATCGGCATCATTTCTTCGGGAGTGGGTAGCTCGACGTCCACGAGCTCGAAACCGACGCCCTCGAGCTCCCTCAAGACATCCTCGAACACCCGGAGGACGTCACTCTCGCCCAGGCGTACGAGATTCCGGTCGACCCCCATTCTCGTGCCGCGGACGCTTCCTTCGAGCTCGACCTGAACGTCTGCCAGAATCTCGAGCGCGATCGCGGTGTCCCTCACCGTGCGCGTCAGCGGACCCGCGTGATCGACTGAGTAAGCTCGGGGGAACATCCCGTCGGTGCTGACGAGACCGTGGGTGGGCTTGAAGCCCACGATTCCGCAGACCGAAGCGGGGTTTCGGATCGAGCCCCCGTTGTCCGAGCCCATGGAAAGCGAGACCATGCCGACGGCGACCTGTGCCGCCGAGCCCCCGCTCGATCCCGAGGGAGAGTAGCTCTGGTTCCACGGGTTTTTCATATCCCCGAAGTCGGGGTTGGTGCCGGATTCTCCGCCGGCGAACTTGTTGAGGTTTGCCTTACCCATCAAGACGCAGCCGGCTTCGTCGAGCCGTTTCGTGACTTCGGCGTCCCGCTCCGGGGTCCGGCCCGCGAGAAACCGCGCGCCTGCCGTGGTCGCGATTCCGGCCGTATCGAAGACGTCCTTGAGGCTCAGCGGAATCCCGTGAAGGGGCCCGCGCGAGGGCTCGCGATCGCGTCGCTGTGCCTGTTCGAGCGCGCGCTCGGGAAGGAAGGTGATATAGGTGTTCAGAGTCGGTTCGAGGGCTTCGGTGCGATCGATGCACGCCCGCACGAGCTCTTCGCAAGAAATCTGGCGGGAGCGCAAAAGCGAGGCGAGCTCGTGGACGGGTCTCAAGAGCAGCTCGCGGTTCATGGCTCGAACGTGATCGCCGGTTCGGTCTCCGGATTCGGTTGCATTTGCAGTCGCAAGGAAAGAAGGAAAGCGAGAGCTTCCTGCTCCTCGCCGGCCTGTGGCTCGACTCGCGCCAGGGTCCGGAGCATTCCGCGAACGGCCTCGGGGGACAGCAATTGCGCTTCGGACTCCGTTCCGAGCGAGATGGCGCCGGCGGCACCGGCGATTGAAATGATGGCCCGACGTCGTTTCATGACTTGGCTCCCGCCGGCGATTTCACCGGAATAGTCCGCGCGATCACCCAATCCGCGATCGAGGGCGCGAATCGTTCGAGAAACACGAGAAGCCTCCCCCGAGCGGTCAGGATGACCTCTCGTTTAGGATTCCGCGCGCAGTCCGCGATCACCCGGGCGACCTCTTCGGGCGTCATTCTGGCGCCTCGCGGCCGACCTCGTTCGGCACCATAGTCGAGCACGTTGTCCGAGAACTCCGTCGTGGTGTAGCCGGGGCAAACCACCGAGACCCGCACTCCCGTTCCCCGGAGCTCGACCCGCAGCGCGTCGGAAATGGCGTGGAGGGCGTACTTCGAGGCCCCATAGGCGCCTGACATGGGAAGGGCCCGTTTGCCGACGATGGACGAAACGTTGATGATGACGCCGCGGCCGCGCGTCCTCATTCCCGGAAGAGCCGCCTGAATGCAAGCGAGTGGACCAAACGTGTTGACGGCGAAGAGGCGCTCGATATCCGAGCGCGGCACGGACTCGATGGGTGCGTAGATCCCGAAGCCGGCGTTGTTGACGAGGACGTCGATACCCCCGAGAGCGGCTTCCGCGTCTCGCACCGCGGCTCGAGCTTTGGCGCCATCCGCGAGGTCCACGGGCAGTACGAACGCCCGTCCGCCTCGGGCGCGCACCTTCTCCGCCACCTGCGAAAGTCTCTCCACTCGCCGAGCGAGCAGAGCCACCGACGCCCCCCTCTGTGCGAGCTCGAGGGCGCAGGCCTCACCGATTCCGCTGGAAGCCCCGGTGATGACGACACGCTCGCCCATATCGTAGGTTCTATCACGGCTCGGTCCATTGAAACTACGCGGCACCGCCGTGTTGCCGACGGCCTCGGGGGCATGTCGAGACGGAAGGCGTCTGTTTAGCTGAACGAAACGGGTCCAGTCGATTTGGGAACGGATACCAGAGTCAGCGATCGTACGACTCGCGCTGGGCCGCTCGCGACAGGAGCACGAGATAGCGCATCGGATCGGGGAGTATCTTGCGTCGAGCGTCCGCGAGGGATTGCTCTCCGGCATAGCTCACCGCGGACTGGAGGTGGCCCCGGATGCGGTGCAGCACGTCGACCACGCTTCCCTTGTAGGGCACCTGGACTTCCATCCCCTCCGCGGGCGATTCGAGGGCGGTGGCGAGGCTTTCGTCGTTCTCCAAGTCGTATTGCGATTGGTAGACTGCCTGCGGCGACGTCATCCCGCGATAGATCTTCTTCTTGAGGTGAGTGGCCGGGTCTTCGATGACGTGACCCGGCGATTCGTCCGTACCCGACAGTGCGCTTCCGAGCATGACGGTCGAGGCTCCCGTGACGAGGGCGATGAAGATGTCCTTGTCGTGCGAAACGCCCCCATCGGCGATGATGGGAACCGCGTCTCCCACCGCGCAATAGGCTTCACGGATCGCCTGCAGCTGGGGGACGCCCGCTGCCGTCTCCAGCCGCGTCCGACATCCGCGTCCCGGTCCTACCCCGACCTTGATGGCATCCACGCCTCGCTCGGCGAGGAAGAGCGCCCCATCGAGTGTTGCCACGTTTCCGCAGACGAGTGGTGTCTTCTCGCACCGCTTCCGAATCGCCTCGATCGCCTTCTCCATCACCTTCGAGTGTCCGTGGGCGATGTCGATGACGAGAAGGTCCACTCCCTCGCGGACGAGCGCCTCGGCCCGCTCCAGATAATCGCCCCGAGCCCCCGTGGCGGCTCCCACGAGAAGACTTCCCTTGTCATCCTTGCTCGAAAAAGGCCGATTGCGGAGAAACAGGAGATCGCGAAGGGTGATGAGCCCGCGAATGCGACGCGCGGCGTCGACGAGGGGAAGCCGCTCGATGCGCTTCGCGAACATCAGTCGCTCGGCCTCCTCGTCCGAGATTCCCGGCGGGCTCGTGTGAAGTCGCGAGAAGGGAGTCATGAAATCATCGACCGGCCGGTTGTCGAAGTCGCTTCGATGCGGAATATCCCGGTTCGTCAGAAGTCCGGCGAGTGTGCCGCTCCCGCGCCCATCCTCCACGAGGATACCCGTGATTTTGTGCTGTCGAATGAAATCCTTGGCTTCTCCGATCGACGTACCCCGGGGAAGCCGGAGTGGGTTGGCGATAACGGCGCTATAGCTCCTCTTCACCCGGCGCACCATCTCTACCTGTCGCCCGATCGTCATGGCTCGGTGGACGACGCCGATACCACCCTCCAGGGCCATGGCTCGCGCCATGTTTGCCTCGGTAACACTGTCCATGTTGGAAGAGACAACCGGAAGCTCGAGCGCCTGCCCCCTGGTCAGCATCGAGCCGAGAGAGACGTCCCGCCGGGTCTCCACGACCCCTTTTTGGGGGCGAAAAAGGAAGTCGTCGTACGTCTTGCCGATGAACCGCTCGTCGAGCTCCACGAGAACATCATCGCAGCCGGGGTTGAAGCGATCAAATCGAACGAGCGAGGATGGGGATTTCCCAAACGGTAAGGCCTTACGGCTCCCGTAAGAGAACGATCCGAAGGATCTCATGGTCTCGTGGATTCGCGTGGGCACGAAGGTTGCACGATAAACTGTGGAAGCTCGAAGTGGAGGAAGACGCATGAATCAGCGCAAGATAATCAGTCGAAGAGAGTTCACGGTCGATTCGGCGCTAGCCATGTTGAGTGGCGTCACCATAACGATCCTCGGATGCGGCGACAATTCCGGGGGGTCCTCGTCGCCTACGCCACAGCCCCCACCGGGCGGGGCGAGCGGGGTGATCGGAGCGAATCACGGTCACACGGCGATCATCACCGCTGCGGAGCTCATGGCCAGTAACATGCTCGTCCTGAACATCAGGGGCACGGCCGATCACCCTCACACCGTCGAGTTGACGGCGGCGGAAGTCCAGCAGATATCCGGAGGAGCCCGCGTGTCCAAGCTCTCGTCGACCGACCAAGCGCATTCGCACTCCGTCACGTTCAACTGACGTTCGCGCGATGCCCGCCAATTAGGCCACCCACCAACGGAACGTCCCTACCGGGAACCCCTGAGTCTCGCCCGGATCCCTTATTATTGGACCGACGTGGGACGATCGGCCGCGAGCGGTTTACCGCCCGAAGCGCTCGACGTGCCTCCGCGTCAAGGAGAATGTCAATGCCTCTGCGTCCATGGTCTTTTCAAGGTAGTGCGATGAGCTCTCTGGTACTGGTGGTTCTCGCTGGCTCGGTCTTCGGTCAGCGAGCTCCCGAGGCCACGTCGCTGTTCGGTAAGCCGCTTTACCCGATGGAGCTTTCGGAAGACAGACGCTCCGAGCTCGATGCGAATCTGGCTCGAGCTCAGGCGGCCTACGACGCCGAGCCCGAGAGTGCGGAGAACATCATCTGGCTCGGTCGGAGACTCGCCTACTTATGGCGCTATCGAGACGCCATCGAGGTCTACACGAGGGGCATCGAAAAACATCCGGACAATTACAAACTGTTCCGTCATCGCGGTCACCGCTACATCACGGTTCGCAACTTCGACGCGGCCATCGCGGATCTGGAGCGGGCCGCCCGCCTCATCGAAGGAGTCCCCGACGAGGCAGAGCCCGACGGTGCGCCGAACGCCGCCGGGGTTCCCCGAAGCACTTCGCACTCGAACATCTGGTACCACCTCGGATTGGCCTATTACCTGAAGGGAGACTTCAGCGCGGCGGCGCGCGCGTACGAGGCTTGCATGGAGTTCTCGCGGGTGAACGACGATATGCTGGTGGCGACCGCGGACTGGCAATACATGACGCTGCGCCGTCTGGGCCGGGACGATGACGCTTCCAAGGTGCTGGACCTCATCAAAGAGGAGATGGACATTCTCGAGAACACCTCCTACCACAAGCGTCTCCTCATGTATAAAGGGCTCGTCGAGCCGGAGGCGCTCCTGGACGTCACCGATCCGCTGGATGTTGCAACCCAGGGTTACGGCCTCGCCAACTGGTACCTCGTCAACGGAGACGAGCCCAAGGCGAAGGCCCTCTTCGAGACCATCCTCGAAGGACCTTACTGGGCGGCGTTCGGCTACATCGCTGCCGAGGCAGACCTGAAGCGACTCGCATCGTGACGGAGAGACGGGCGCTCACCCTCATCGCGGCTTCGAGCGCAATCGTTCTCGGATTTCTCTTCTGGCTCCTCTACTTTCGTGAAGGGTCGGGAGAGCCACCGCCATGGACCGCGAGGCTTCCCGCGGTGAACGCCTCGTTGAACCTCACGAGCGCCGTCGTCCTTACGCTCGGCTTCATTGCGATCCGCCGGGGTCGCCGTGCGCTCCACATGAAGCTCATGCTCACAGCGGTCCTCGTCGCGGTCTGCTTTCTCGTGAGCTACATCGTGTACCATCATTACCAGGGAGACACCCCGTTCCCCGGAGAGGGAATCGTTCGACCTGTGTATTTTTCGATCTTGATATCACATATCGTTCTTTCGATCGTCGGACTGCCTCTTGTTCTCGCGACGCTCTTCTTCGCTGCCAGCGGCCGGTTCGAGCGCCACCGGCGCTTCGCCCGGATCACGTTTCCGGTGTGGCTCTACGTCTCCGTCACCGGTGTGGCCGTTTTCCTGTTCCTCGAGCTCTGGTAGCGTGGTGATCATGTGGCGGGTCGCGTTGTCCCTCGGTTCTGTCTTCGTTCCCATGGCGGACGTGGCACCGCATCTTCCTCCGGTCGAAATCATCGGGCAAGACGAGCTCGGACTGGCTGGCTTTCGGATCCATCGCGATGAGCTCCTGGCGACCGGGCCGAGGAGCTTCGTCGTGATTGGCCGCCTCGTCGGCGACGATGAAAGCGAGGTGGTGCTGTCCGCGCAGGAAGGGGCTCTTGTCGGAACCCTCCGCACGTCCGCCGAACAGTATCGCTTGCGCGGGGGGCTCGCGCGGAGGGTGCAACCGGCGGCAGATGTCCCCGAGAGAATGCCGCTGGTTCCACAGGTCGGTCCCGCCGCGCCGAGCGCGCTGAACGACACGGGGGACGTTCTCGACCTTCTCGTCGTTTACACTCCGCGAGCGCGGCTCTCGGCGGGTGGAGGTCGCTCGATGGAGGCCCTCGTCCAGCTGGGCGTGGCGGAGACGAACCTCGCGCTGCGAGAAAGCGGCGTCCCCACGCGAGTGCGCCTCGTAGAGATGCAAGAGGTGAGCTATGAGGAGGCGGGCCGGGTCGAATCAGACCTCGAGATCCTCGCGCACACAGGTGACGGCGCACTCGATGAAGTCCACGCGCTCCGCGATTCTCGTGGTGCCGATTTCGTGCAGCTCGTGGTCGAGGAATCCGATGGCTGCGGGATCGCTTACCTCATGCGCGAGGACAACCCCGGCTTTTCCGCATGGGCATTCTCCGTCGTCGAGTGGAGCTGCATCGACTCGACTTATGCTCTGGCCCACGAGCTCGGTCACAACCTCGGCTGCGACCACGCCCCAGAAGACCCCTCTACTTTTGGCGGACCCTTCGAGTATTCCTTCGGCTATCGTGATCCATCGAGCCGGTACCGCACCATCATGGCCTACGGGCCTGGCAGGCGTTTCGCCCGATTCTCGAGCCCCAGGGTCACGCTCGGAGGCCGGAGGCTCGGAACTGCACGGCAGGACAACGCGCGCACCATCGCACGTCTGCGGACGACCCTCGCGAATTTCCGGCCACGAGTCGCCTCTCCTGAAATCTTCCCCGGTGCCGACGTCCCCATCTCGAACGGCAAGGCGATGTTTCGTTTTCAAAGCGGGTACCCGGTGGCGGAGTGGTGGCTTCTCGCGGGGAGCGGCCCGGGCAAGAGGGACTTCTTCGACAGCGGCTCTCTCGGAACCCGAGCCGAGGCGAAGGTGAGTGGGCTTCCCGTGGACGGAAGCCCCGTCTACGTACGGCTCTTCTACCGGCGCGGGCGGGTTTGGCTCTACGAGGATCATCGATACACGACCGAGCACTCTCCTTAAGTCCCATTTCTGGCGCGCTATACTGAGCCGGGCCGCCCGGAAGGGGGCCCAGTAAGGAGTAACAGAATTATGTGGAAACGCTTTGCCATCGTGGGCTCCCTCGCCGCCGTGGCCGCCTTGAGCCTCGCTCAAGAACGCCAGCCGCGAGGTAAGGCCGAGACCAGTGTCAGCGGAACCAAAGTCGTCATCGATTACGGTCGACCTGCCTTGAAGGGCCGGTCGATTTCGGACCTGATGAAGGACCTCCCCGAAGATCGCATCTGGCGCGCAGGTGAGAACCAGGTCACGACGCTCGAGACCGCAGGACCCATTCAGATTGGGAACGCCACGATCCCGGCCGGCAAGTACAGCCTGTACGTGCACGCTCCCGCAGCGGGCGACTGGTCTTTGTGCGTGAACAAGAACCTGGGCGTTCCTCTCAAGGAGCTTTGGTCCGAGGCACCGGCCGAGATGGCGAAAGAGCCCTGGCCGATGCTTGCGGGTTACAAGACCGATTCGGAGGTCGCTCGAATCAAGATGAGCAAGATGCCGGGCGAAGCGATGGATGTCTTCACCATCGAGCTCGAGAGCGACTCCTTGAAAATGTCCTGGGGCGATCTGAGCTACGAGACGACTCTGAAAGCCGGAACCTAGTATCTTTCGACCCAAGCGGAGCCTCTCTCCGGGAGGGGCTCCGCACCTTTCTGCCACCTCTTTCGTGTCAAGAGTCTTGAATCTCTACTCGATTTACACTATAATATACACCGAACTTCTCATTCTTGGAGTTTTCGTGTTGAGCGTCATGTTCTGGCTGGCCCTCCTGGTGACGTTCCATCTCCTAAAGTGGATCGCCGCTTTCGGGGTCAGACTGCCCCGGGCTCGCATTCAGCGGTCGACGGCTCGCGCTCGGTCACCCGTTTGCCCGGAGCGGACCGAGCAGATGGTCTCCGATGCGGCCTGATGTGGTCCACGGCTACGCGGTGTGGAACTTTGCGCGCTCTCGCGCGTTGATTCCGATGAGATGGAATTGCCGACGGACGGCGAGCTCATGGATCGAGTCAAACGCGGCGATCGCGCAGCTTTTGCGGCCCTCGTCGACCGTCACAAGAACGGGCTCGTCGGCTTTCTCGCCACCCTTGTCCGGGACCGGAACCGCGCCGAGGAGCTAGCCCAGGATACGTTCGTAAGGCTCTACGAGCGCCGTGGCCGCTACGAGGAGCGCGGCCTGTTCGTGCCATTCTTGTTTCGCATCGGCACAAACCTTCTTCGTTCGGAAGAGCGCAAGAGCCGTCGGCGCGAGCTGCTGCTGAGGATGTTCTCGTCCAATGGAGCTCGGAGCGTGGAGAACCCTCAGTCGTTGTGCCTCAGGGACGAGCTTCGTTCGAGGCTCGAAGAAGCCCTGGCGGCCCTCCCGGTTCAATACCGTTCTCCCTTGTTGCTTCGCGAAGTCGAGGGGTGGTCGTATCGCGAGATCGCCCGTGCCCTGTCGTGCGAAGAAGGGACGATCAAGTCGCGAATCCATCGCGGCCGCACGAAGCTCAAGGAGTTGCTCGCCCCCTACTGGAATGGAGGTCGGTGATGACCCGTATGACGGATGAGGACTTGAGTGGTCTCATCAAGAGCGCGCCTCGTGCGGAGGCATCCGCAGGTTTCACCACGACAGTTATGGCGAAACTCGATCGCTCGAGGGCGCGCCGCACACGCCGGCGGGCGCTTTTGGCTTTCGGGGCTGCCCTCGCGCTCGGCTCGGGGGTCCTCCTGACGAACCGGAATGATCAAACGAAAACGGCCGAACGCGTCGAACAACTTCGCCGTGAGTATCGGGAGCTCGAGTCCGAGCTCGCCAAGCTGAGGCGACTCGCCACGGAGCTCGAACCGGTGCTCGAGCTCGGGGGCACCGAGCAAGTCGATTTCGTTCTCGATTTGAGGCAGGTGGGCGAAGAAGGGACGGCGGCCAAGGCCGAGCCCGTCTCCCACAGGTCGAGACCCAAGACATTTCCCAAAGGAGCGCAACAACGATGAGAGGCAAAGGAACGGTTTTTCTGGTTTTTCTCTCGCTCGTATGGACCGGACGACTCGCGGCTCAAGTGGATCCTCCGCATCGCGCCGGCGCCTTCGTGTGGAAATCCATTGGCCGAGGCTATCTCGGCCTACAGGTGCAGGGTATGACCCCAGAGCTGAGAGCTCATTTTGGGGCACCGGAAGACGAGGGCGTTCTCGTGTCGAAGGTCGACGATGGCGGACCCGCCGAAGTCGCCGGCATCCTCGTCGGCGACATCATCACCGCCGTCGACGCGCAGCCAATCGGTAGTCCCATGCGTCTGTCCCACGCGATTCGCGGGAAGAAAAGGGGCGACAGCGTGAGTGTCGAACTGCTGCGAGACAAGACGGCGATGAGCTTTACGGTGCCGATCGAAGAGCGCGATCGACAGGTTTTCAACTTTGCCGAATACCCTCTCCTGCTCGACCGGCAGGAGCTTCCCGATTCCGACGTGACCTGGACTCTGCCTGGGATGCGGCTCGACCCCGAGGCGATGGAGGCTTTCCAGAACGCCATGCGTGAGCTTTCGGAGCGTTTCGAGAGCGGAGCCTGGAAAGAGAAGCTCGAGAGAATTCAAACGCTGGACTTGTCTCGAGTCGAGGAGCGGATGAAAGAGGTCGAGAGGCGACTCGAGGAGCTCGAAAAGGAGCTCGCCAAGGAGACCAACAAGTGAGATTCGAGGCGAAAGCCTTTGCCGGGATGCTATCTTGATTCATGCGCCAGGCCGCCTCGGCCATCTTGATGATCGAGCCCGTCGGGTTTCGTTTCAACGCCGAGACGGCCAGGACGAACCGCTTCATGAGGGCGCCCGAGGACGAGAACGTTCAGCCTTTGGCCCTGAAAGAGTTTCGCGGTCTGGTCGAGACACTCGAGCGGGCTTCGGTGGAAGTCCTCGTGCGCCGGGACCTTCCGGAGTCAGAGACTCCTGATTCGATCTTCCCCAACAACTGGGTCTCGTTTCACGAGGACGGCCGCGTCGTCTTGTATCCCATGGAGCCTCCCACCCGGCGCCGGGAGCGGCGCCACGATATTCTCGACTGGCTCCGATATGAGAAGGGATTCGATCTCGTCGAGGTCGTGGATCTCACCCACCACGAGAAAGTGGGTCGTTTCCTCGAAGGGACGGGGAGCATGGTCCTCGACCGGGTAAACCGAGTCGCCTACGCGGGGATTTCGGCTCGCACGACGCCGGCACTGCTCGAGGAGTTCGCCAGCGCATTTGCGTTCTCCGTCGTGTCGTTCCGCACCGCAGATGCCGAGGGGGATGCGATTTACCACACCAATGTGCTTCTGTCCGTGGGTACCCGGACGGCGATCGTCTGCGGCGCCGCCATTCCCGACGTGGAGGAACGTCGTGCCGTTTTCTCCTCGCTCGAGAGTACGGGAATGGAGGTTCTCGACATCTCTATGGAGCAGCTTTACGCGTTCGTGGGAAACACGCTCGAGCTTCGGGATCTCGAGGGCCAGCCCCTATTCGCCCTCTCCGCTCGCGCTCTCGCCGCTCTGAGCCCTTCGCAGAAGAAGTGGCTCGAACGACACGGAAGGCTCGTCGCGAGCCCGATTCCGGTGATCGAGGACTGCGGAGGAGGCAGCGTGCGCTGCATGCTCGCCGAGGTGTTTCTTCCTCGACGAGACATTTAAGCCGGGTCTCAGACGCGCCGCTGTCGAAACGAGTCACCGCTCTTCGCTGCCCATAGTCGCTTCTTCGAAAAAGCGAGCCGATCTTGATCCTATGTAGAGAACGATATAGTATGCGACCGGTGAGACGGACGTACCAAGGAGCTCTGGTGCTGCAGGCGCTCGCTCGAGGCGTCCGCTACGGGTTCGACATCATGGACTTCACGGGCCTCCCAAGCGGCACGACCTACCCCATTCTCCGGCGATTCGAAGCCGAGCGGCTGGTGCGCTCGCGGTGGGAAGATGGGAGAAACGCGGCGCGGGAGGGCCGGCCGGCTCGACGCTACTACGAGCTCACCGAATCGGGCCGAAAAGCGCTCGGCGCCGCTCGTGAGCGGTACGCGGAACATCGCTCGGTGCTCGAGGAACTGCCTGCCTTGGAGCCCGAGTCCAATTCATGAGCCGACGCTTCGCGCATGCGGTCGCCCTTGGCCTGGTCGATGCGGCGAGTGTGATCGTACCGGCTCCTCACAGAGATCGTTTTCGGGAGGAATGGCGCGCCGAGCTATGGCACGCGCGGGACACATACGGCGGGTGGAGACTCGTTCGCACGTCAATCGGCGCCTTTGCCGACGCCTGCCTCTCGCGCCGCCTCAATCCCAGGAAGAACGCAGGGAGGAATACGATGTTGAGGCGAGACGTCGCTCTAGCCATCCGCGGGTTCGCGAAGCAGCCGCTTTGGGCTCTCGTCGCCGTTTCCACCCTCGCGGTGGCCATCGGGGCCAATACGTCGATCTTCAGTCTCGTCAATGCCGTGCTCATGCGCCCCCTCGATTACCCGGACCCAGAGCGGCTGGTCAAGATTTCCGGATGGGACCTCCAAACGCGCGTCGTACAAAACCTTTCTCCGGCCGACTTCTACGATCTCGCTGCGGCAAGCCGAACGGTGGAATCGATGGGCGCTCATGGTTGGGTCGGATTTTTCACCGTCACGGGCGAGCTCGAGCCCGAGCGCGTCGGCGGAACGAACGTTACCGCTGGTTTCTTCGAAACCCTCGGGGTGAAAGCCGCGATCGGTCGACTGTTCACCGAGGAAGACGATCGAGACGATGCGCCGCCCACCGTCGTCTTGACTCACGGCTTCTGGCAGAGCCAAATGGGCGGTCGAGTCGGAGTCGTGGGTGAGAGCCTCTACATCGATGCCGTCTCTCACCAGATCCTGGGTGTGCTTCCGCGGACTTACTCACATCCCGAGCCGAATCCGGAGCGTGAGCCCGCGCTGTACAGGCTCTACCGGTTCGACCGCTCGGATCTCCTGCGCGACGGCCGGTTCATCCGTGCCGTTGGCCGGCTGGGTGCGGGCCACTCGCTCGACGAGGCCCGCGCGGAGCTCGAATCGGTTGCCGCCCGGCTCGAGGAAACCTATCCGGAATCGAACATCCACCGAGGCGTTCACCTCGAATCTTTGAAGGAGTCCATCGTCGGCGATGCGCGTGCCGGCTTGCTCGTTCTGTTCGGCGCAGTCGGTGCCGTGCTTCTCATTGCCTGCGTGAATCTCGCCAATCTGCAGCTCTCTCATGGAGCTAAACGTCGGCACGCGCTGGCCATCCACGCGGCGCTGGGCGCAGGTCGGCTGCGCCTCATTCGAGCGCTCGTTACAGAAAGCTTTCTCCTCGCGCTCGCCGGAGCGATCCTGGGTCTTCTACTTGCCTACGGAACGAGGGGTTTCATCACCGCGCGGTCCATTCCCCGGGCAGGGGAGCTGACGTTCGATACATGGGTGTTCGCGTTCACTTTTCTCGTTTCGTCGTTGACGTCGCTCGTATTCGGGCTCGTCCCCGCGCTTTCGCTCTCCAATCAGAACCTGGGAGGTCTGGTCGCAGAGAGAGGAACGCGAGGCGCGAGCGCGAGATGGGGATCGAGAAGTGTATTGATCACGGCGGAGATCGCGATTTCCGTCGTCCTGCTCGTGGGAGCCGGGCTATTTCTCAAGAGCCTCACCCAGCTTCGGAGCGTCGCCCCCGGCTTTCGAGCCGACCGGGTACTGACCATGTCGGTCTCTCTGCCGCTCGCCCGCTACGAGGAGGGTGAGCAGATTCCCTTCTACGAGGAGCTCTACGAGCGGCTACGCTCGCTCCCCGGCCTGACTTCGGTGGGAGCCATCAATATCCTGCCGCTCACCAACAATTACTCCCGAGACGGCTTCCAGATCGACGATCGGCCCGTTGCCCGAGGAGAGAATCCCTCGGCGGAAGCGCGCTCGGTGAGCGCCGGCTACTTCGACGCGGTGGGCATGCCTCTGCTGCGCGGACGTCTGTTCGACGAACGCGATCGGGCAGAATCCCCCGGGGTCGTGATCATCAGTGAAGAAATGGCGGAGACGTTCTGGCCGAACGAAGATCCGATGGGAAAGCGAATCACCTATAACCGCGGGATCCCCGACGAGCTGAGGCTAGAGTTTGGCGGCTCCGGGTCGCGGGAGATCGTAGGCATCGTGGGGAACGTCAAACACCTGGGACTCGACGAGGGTGATATTCCGATGTTCTACACACCCCAGCCGCACCAGCCGTCGTTTCACACCATGACGCTCGTTATGCGAACGCCTCTCGAGCCGGAAACGGTGGCGGGCGCCGTGCGAGCGGAGCTTGCTCGAATGGATGACCAGATCCCGCTCTATTCCATTCGCCCACTCGATGACGTTCTCGACGCCGCGGTCGCGTCGCCCCGCTTCCGCACGATTGTTGTCGGGCTTTTCGCCGCCGTAGCCCTCGGACTCGCTCTCGTGGGTGTGTACTCGGTGATGCGCCTCGTCGTCAGCCAGCGCGAGCAGGAGATCGGTATCCGGATGGCCCTGGGCGCGAGGGCTGGGGACGTCATCGGGATGCTCGTGGGAGAGACCATGAGACCGGTAGTGCTCGGCCTGCTTCTGGGTGTCATCGGAGCGCTCGCACTGGGACGGTTCGTGGCGAGTCTCCTGTTCGGAACGGCGCCCAGCGATCCGGCGGTCTACGTGTCGGTCGCGATCGCGCTCGGACTTGCCGCGCTGATTGCGACGCTCGCTCCTAGCTTGCGCGCGGCCCGAATCGACCCCGTCCGGACGCTTCGCCCCGAGTAAGAAAGCGAACGGCCCTCGCTCGGACGCTTCTGATCCGAGCGAGGGCCTTCGAGCTCGTCTCTAGTCTGCCTTCAGTACCTCAATTGATGGTGACGGTGATGGAGTGCGAGCCCATACCAACACGCATGTCGGTAGCCGTTGCTGTGATCGTGTGTGTGCCCACGCTAAGTGTGGACGTGGCGAGCGAGCTTCCCGTTCCGAGGATGCCGTCCAAATCCGAGCTCCATTCGATGCTCGTCGACAGGTCCCCGTCGAGCCAGTCCATCGCCGTGCCCTCGAACGTCACCTGTACCCCGGCGCCGAAGGTCGAATTGTCCAGCGGCGACGTGATCGTCACCAGCGGGACACGGTTGGTTGTGGGGTTGCAAGCTGTGTTACCGGAGTCGGTGAACGCCTGGCCAGCCTCGGGTACGAACTCCCAGTCGTAGCTCGCGGGGTTCAGCGTCAGCTTGAGAACTCCATAGGCGGTGTTGTCTCTCGCCTGGCTGTTGGGCTGGTTGTCCAGGAAGCTGCCGTGGAACCGTCCTCCGGTTCCCACGACGAACTCGCGAAGTCCCGTGGGATCGGCGATCCCGCCCGGATCCTGAGGCGCCAGCCTTTCGTAGATTTGATCGTTGCCGTTCAGTACGACGTCGGCACCGTAGTCATAGAGCAGGCGCCAGAAATCCAGCACGCTGTCTCGATCGGCGAGCTCACCCGAGCTGAACCGCGGGTGGTGCCAGTAGGCGACGGTGCAGGCATTTGAGTTAGCCTCGAGGTCGTTTTTGAGCCACAGCCCTTGAGGCGAGTCGAGACCGCAGCCTCCGACCCGGTTGCAGACGCTGTTGAGGACGATGACGTGCCAGGATCCCAGCTCGTAGCTGTAGTAGCCCGTGGCGGGGTCGCCGGCGGCCGCGCCGAAGTAGTTGAAATACCCCGTTGCCCCTGTCGTGTTGTACTCGTTGGTGCCGATCGAGGGGCGAGTTCGCGACTTGTGGCGGCCCCACACGGGATCGTAACAGGTGGAGAACTCGGAGGCGCTGCCGGTGCTGAACGCGTTGTCGCCCGTCGTGAACACGGTTCCCGGGATGGCGTCGAGGAGCTGGGCCGTCTTTTCGTCATCGTTGTCGAGACAGTCGGAAACGTCGCCCGCGCCCACGAGCACCGGTGGGTCAGTGTCCCCCACGATGATAACGATGTGGTCTTCGCCGCCGATCAACGCAGAGTCCTCGACCGTTGCGGTTACGACGTGCGCCCCCACGGAAAGGCTCGATAGCATCAATGTGCCACCCGTCCCCAGGGCGCCGTCGAGGTTGGAGCTCCAGCTCAGATTGCCGGAGATGTCTCCATCCTGGACGTCGATTGCCGTCCCGTTGAACGTGATGGTGTCACCCGAGTTGAAGTAGCCTCCGTCACCCGGAGATGCGATCGCCACCGCTGGGGGAGTCTCGCCCGGCGGCACGACCGAGATGACGATTTGATCGGTCGCGTCGAGGCCACCGCTGTCCGTCACCGACGCGGTGACGGTATGAACGCCTGTGGTCAGAAGGTCGGTGCTGAAGGAGCCTCCGTTGCCGATGACACCGTCGATGTTCGAGGTCCACTCGAGACTCGCTGTGAGGTCACCATCCTCCGTGTCGTCGGCGGTTCCCGTGAACAGAATCGTGTCGCCCTCGTTGAAGAGGTTCCCGTCGTTGGGCGCGGTGATCGTTGCCGTCGGTGCGAAGTTCCCGACCTTGATGGTGACGGCATCCGAGCCGATGAGGCCCCCGCTGTCCATTGCCGATGCGGTGATCGAATGGAAACCGAGGGACAGCGTGCTCGTCGAGAACGACGCGCCGGTCCCGATGTTTCCCTCCACGTCAGAAGTCCAGACGAGGTTCGCCGCAAGGTTGCCTTCTTCCGCGTCCACGGCCGCGCCGGTGAACTGGATGTTGGCTCCCACGGCGAAGCTCGCTCCATCGGTCGGATTTTGAATCGTCACCACGGGCGTCTGGTTGACCGCGCAGCGCTGGGAAAGCTGGACGGTCAACTTGGCCCCGGTCTCGACCGAAACGCCGTTATCCAGAACCACGGCGTTTCCGGCTCGCAAAACGACGGAAGCCGGGGCCATGATCGTATAGTTTGGCCCAACGGTGAGCGTGCCGCAGGCCCAAACGAGGCTGTCACTTGTGGCGACCTGGTTGGACACCGTGGCATCGTTGGCGAACTCTGGAGCAAGGTAATTGATGTGCAGCGACGGGGCCTGACTTGGGTTTCCGTCGAAAGAGACCGCCGTCCGCAGGCCGGTACCACTGAAGATCAACGCGAGCGAGTTACCGCTCACCCAACCACCTCGGTCCACGATCTCTTGAATGATCGGGGCCAGGTTGGGCGTGCGCTCGCCGGCGCCAGCTTGCCCCACCGTGTCCCAGGGCGGCGGGGACCAGCTCATCGCCGACGCGGTTCGGGGCCGCATGGAAATGTTCGCGTTGGACTGGGAGAAGGTCGCTGCGTTGTTGGCGGCCTGTCCCTCGATAACGAGAGAGGTTGGTCCTCCGTGCACCTCGTCGGCATGGAACTGCACGTAGGCTCCCAGAACCTTCGCGCCGTTCGGCACGCTGATGGCGTTGAATCGGAGACCCACGACCTGGGCGGAAGCCTGCGCCGAGGTCATCTGGAGGTCAGCGCTGTTCAATGTCACGAACCCTCCCTCGACGATCTCCTCCGCGTCGTCGGACAGAGCCGCGACCTGAGAGTTGGCTACCGAAGTATCGACTGTGCCGGTCACGGTGAGCGTGACGTCGTCGCTGGCGACGAGCTGTCCGTCGTGCGCCGTCAGGCGGAACGTGTACGTGCCCGGCTCGAAGAAGCTGACGAGCGTATCGACCGCTGTGGGTTCGTTTAGGACCGCCAACCCAGGGCCGCTGAGAAGGGTCCAGAACGTAACCAAAGTAGGTGGACTCGGAAGGCCATCGTCGGAAACCGTACCGTTCAGTAGAGCGGAGGCCGAAAGCGTAACGGCTTGATCCGGACCTGCGGAGACGCTCGGAGGATTGTTGCCCGGCGTCAAGGGGGGAAGAGACATTTCGAAGATCTTGCCGTCGTTCTCGTTAGGATCGACGTTGTTGTCCACGCCCCGGTCGGCCACGTAGAGGTTGAAGATCAGCGCGTCTTGACTGCTGGGTGCGTAGTCGAGGCCCGACGGTCGGTTCGGCACGGCCGCGGTGATGTCGATCATGCGCAGGAGCGTGCCGTCGACGGTCACCTGCGCGATCTGATTCTTTGGGTTCCCCACGAGATAGAGATGATTCCGGAACCCGTCGTAGGCGATACCCTCCAGGTTGGTGACACCGAAGCCCTCGGTGTCGAAACTCGTCACGACGTCGTCGCCCCCAGGGGGGACGCCGTCGAACAGGCCGTTGGCTCCGGGGCTCACCCGATAGACTTCGGAATTCAGACCGTCGGCGATGAAAAGGACGCCTTGAGTGGTGTCGTAGGCGATACCTTCGGGATCGTTGCTTCCGAAGATACCGGTGTCGAAGTCACCCGCCGCCACGTCGTCGCCCGTGCCGAACATGCCATCGGCTCCCGGGGCGCGCTCCCACACTTGAACCAGATTGTCGTCGGTGAAAAAGAGATGCCCGGTGTTGGGATTGTAGGTGGCTCCGGTCGGCTCGGTGGAGAAGGACAACGTGTTGAAGGTGCTTACCACGTTTCCCGACGTCGTCATCTCGAAGACGTTGACCCCCGCGTAGATCGGCATCTCGTCGACCTCGGAGTCGGCGACGAAAAAGTTGCCCGATGCGTCGGAGAAGGACAGGCCCGACGGGTCGGGGCTCGGGGGCACGAACTGCGAGGTGTCGATGGTCTGGACGAGGGAAGCCGTGGTCGACGGCAGCATCGCCGCCGGAGCCGGGTGAAACGACAACTCGAAGAGACTCTCACCCGCGCGTCCCGCGCTGGAAGCGGATATGTAGAGGCTCATCCGCGATGGGTCGTCGGTCGTATCACCGCTGGGCGCGAAGCTCATGCCGTGGATCGCGCTGAGCCCGAGAGAAGAGATGTCGCGATACGAAACGACTCTTCCAGAGGGGCTCAGCTCGAACAATCGTTGCCGCGACATGCTCGCGACGTGAAGGTTGCCGTTCTGTGGGTCCATTGCCAGACCTCGAGCGTCGTCGAGTCCAGCACGGCGGAGGTCGATTTCGGAAATCGCACTGAACTCGAGGCTTCCGTCGGCGAAGCGCCGGGCGCGCACGATTCGAGCTCGGGCAGCATCGAGCAGGTAGACGTCTCCGCTTTTGGAATCGACCGCGAGACCTCTCGCGTCCTCGATTCCGAGTGCCGTGGCGTCGGAACGTCGGGCCGAATCCCGATCGAGCGTTCCGTCCGCTCGTATCGAAAGCTCGATCCACTGCCGTTCACGAGAGAGATAGGCCAACATCCGGCTGGCTCTAACGTCGACGGCAACGGTGATCGGATCGACGCGATCGGCGAGCCGTATCAGGTCGCGGCGCTTTCGCATCGAGGAGAAGGTGACGATGTCGGAAACCGAGCTCAGGGAATCCGACTCCCCAGTGCGGACCATGAAGAACGTGTTGCCCCTCGGAGAGAACGCCGATCCGGCAACGTTCGAGCCCTCGAGCTGGTCTTCTCCCATCGAGCGGACCAGCCTCCAGTCGGACTCCCCCTGGGCTGGGCTCGTCCCCAGGAGGGCGATGACGAAGAGGAGCGCTAGTGAAAAGACGCGGCGCGTCCCCCGACCGATGATGCGAAATAGAGAAAGGTGATTCATTGTCTTCATGGTTAGAAGTTCCTAGGTCCCGTCCCGCGGTCCCTCCGAGCAGACCGCGCCTAGCGATAAGGGACCCTCCGAGTTGGAGAGTCCACGTGAGAACGTCTACGCTAAAGAGCCACCACAACGAGGAGGTGCTGCACTAGCTCGATGCAAGGCCTGCTCTGTGGGCGTGAGCTAGGAAGGGTGGGGAAGAATCCTCGCTTCCCAGGGAAGCAGCCCCAGCGATCTTTATAACGACTTTCCGCCTTGATGTCAATCAGAAAAGGACGCAGGTCAATTTGTCCACGTCGGTCGCTGGTGGTTCCGACTTCGTTTCGGACCTAGATCTGGTCGAGTGCCTGAGCAAGATCGGCGATCAAATCCATTCCGTCCTCCAGTCCGACGGAAAGCCTCACCAGGCCGTCGGTAATCCCCACTCGCTTCCGCTCGGCCTCGTCGACGTCGGCGTGCGTCATCGTCACCGGATGGGTCACGAGCGACTCGACGGAGCCCAGGTTCTCCGCCAGACTCCAGAGCTCGACGGCGTCCATGAGCTTCTTGCCGGCGGCAAGCCCGCCTTTCAACTCGAACCACAGCATCGCGCCGAACCCCTTGGCCTGACTCTTGGCAAGGTCATGCTGTGGGTGAGACGAAAGACCGGGGTAGCAGACGCTCTCCACCTTGGGGTTCGATTCGAGAAAACGTGCGATCGCCATGGCGGTCTCCGACTGAGCGTCCATCCGGATGCTCAGGGTCTTCACTCCTTGGAGCGTCAGCCACGCCACTTGGGGCGAAAGGATCGTGCCTGTTGCGTTCTGCACGAAGCGGACCTGCTGGTCGAGCTCGGCCGTCCGACTCACGACTGCGCCCCCGACCGTGGCGTTGTGGCCGTCGAGATACTTCGTCGTGCTGTGTACGACGAGCTCTGCGCCAAGCTGCAGAGGTCTTTGGTAGTAGGGCGTCAAGAACGTGTTGTCCACTGCATGAGGAATTCCGCGTTTCCGCGCGATCTCGGAAACGGCAGCGATGTCGGTCAGCTTCAGAGTGGGGTTTGCCGGCGTTTCCGTGAGAATGAGCTTCGTCTCGTCCCTGATGGCGGCGCCGACGTCCTCTGGCCTCGAGGTATCCGCGAACGTGAAGCTCACGCCGAAGCGCTGAATGATTTTCGTGCAGAGGCGATAAGTACCCCCGTATGCGACATCGGAAACGACTGCGTGTTCGCCCGCGTTCAGGAACGCCAGAAGAACGGCCTGGATCGCGGCCATTCCCGTGGCAAAGCAGGCGCAGTCGGCGCCCCCTTCGAGCGCGGCGAGTTTTCTTTCGAGAGCTCTCACGGTCGGATTTCCCGAGCGCGAGTAGGAATAGCCCTTCGAAAGGTATTCGTCGACCGAGCTCTGGACGAAGGTGGTCGACTGGTAGATCGGTGTCAGAATCGAGCCGGTCGTCGGATCTGGCTCGACTCCCGCGTGAATCTGTTTCGTCCGAAAGCGCATTGTCTCTCCTTCGCCGGCAGGGGATCTTAGCTCGATGCGGCGTTCGCGAGCTTTCGCAGGATACCGTCTGGCTCGCGAACCGCCAAGTGGACGATTTCATCGGCGCGCTCTTGGCTTCCGGCGACGGCATAGATACGAAGCTGAGGGGCGTTGCCCGAAGGCCGGATGTGGGCGATGTCCCCGTTGTGGAAATGGAGCCTGAGTCCATCCAGCCGGTCGACCCGGTCGAGTCCATCGAAGCCGAGCTCGGACGAAAAGAAACGGTCGAGCTCCTGCTCGCTCTCGAGGGAGGAGAAGCGCTCCAAAACGGCCCGGCTCCTATCCTGGGGAAACTCGTCGAGAAGTCCCGCTTTGCTGAACCGACGGGGAAGCAGCGCGAAGAGCTCCACGAGGCTCACACCTCGCTCGCTAGCGGCGTGCAGGATCGCCAGGATGGGAAGTACGGCATCCCGCGTCGGCAGGTCCTCGAGACGCTTGCCGTTTACTTCGATTGCCGAGCCTATCATGAAGCCCCCATTCGCCTCCCACCCCACGACACGGTGGTAACCACCCGACTCGCGAAGGTCTTTCATCGCCTTCACCACGTAGGGCGATCCGATCTTCGTTTTGGTGACGGGAACACCGCGCTCCTCGAACCAGATATCGACCGCGTCGTTCACGCTCACCGGGACGGCAACGGCGTCCGCCCGCAAGAAATCGGCAACCAGAATTCCGACGAGGTCGCCGCCGAAGAAACGCACGCGCCCGTCGGACTCGAGTCCGGCGATGAGCGGGCGATCGCTGTCTCCATCCGTCGAAACAATGGCATCCACCGGGCTTTCGTTCCCTATCTCCTGCAACTCGCGAAGCCGCTCCTCGGTGATGTCCTCCGTGTCGATGGGAACGAAAGCATCGCTTCTTCGGACGGCTCGGACTTCTGCGCCGAGGAGTTGCAACAGCTCTGCCAGCAGATCGCGCCCCACGGCAGAATGCTGGAACACCGCGATGCGCCTGCCGGAGAGCCCGTTTTTCGGGAAGAACTCCAGATACCTTCTCGTGTAAGTGTTCGCGCCGGCATCCACCGGGGGGGGGAGCGCAAGGCGTCGTCTCGACTTGACGGACCCGTCGTCCGCGAACAGAGATTCGTTCTCGGGCCTTCGGTACTCGATTCGGCGAGCCCGGGAGACCGCAGCGAGAATAAGTGCTTCGTCCTCCTTGAGCACCTCACCAGATGGCTTACCGAACTTGATGCCGTTGCGGTCGAAGGGGATGTGGCTGCCAGTGATCATGATATGGGCTCGACCCCTTTGGATCGCGTAGCACGTCAACGCCGGGGTCGGGATGGTCCCCAAGTTCTCGACCTTGAAGCCGGCGTCGACGAGGGCTCGAGCGACGGCTTCAACGATGCGCGCACTCGACGGTCGTAGGTCGGAGGCGATGGCGACCGGGTCACCTTTATAAATGAAACGCCCCTCGGTGAGGTAAGCGAGAAACCCCCGGGTGTTCACGTAGGCCTCGAGGTCCGTGATGTCACGGACCAGACCCCGGAGGCCACTCGTCCCGAAACGCAGCTCCACTGGCCTTCGACCCCTGAACCAAGGCTCGGGATCCGGTGTCACCGCTTTGAAGAGCGTTCCCTTGCCACGGACGACGTAGGACGAACCAGCAAGGACGACGCAGGACCCGCCTTTTGCCAGTTCGAGCCGTTCTGTTCCCGAGGAGATCGTCACCCGCCCGTCGGCATCTGCGACGAGCAGGATCTCAGGGCCACGGCTCGACTCGTTAACGTGCACCCGGCTTTTGGTCACGTCGATGCGGCGCAGCTCGAACTCCGACGCCGGGGTTTCATAAACCGACTCGGTGTCGCTGAGCCGCTTCCGGTTCCGCACTTCCGGTCTTGCGCTCTCGAAGCGCACCGTGCGCAAGAGCTCGGCCACGTCGACGTGCTTGCCCGTGAGCCCTCCCCGGAGAACGTTATTGGAGCTCGACATGATCTCGATGCCAGAGCCTTCGAGGTATACGTGAAGGGTTCCCGCGTCGAGAAAGAGGGCCTGCTCCGGGTGAAGGTGGACGAGGTTCAGCAGGAGAACGGAGAAGAGCCCGCGGTCGTGATGGCCGCTCACCCAAAACTCGTTCGCCGCGCGAACGAGCCAGTGCTCGGGGTGAGTGCGCCCGAAGCTCTGGTCTCTCAGATGGGCTAGGAGTGGCTCGAGAATTCCGTCGACGTCGCTTTGCTCGAGCGTCATTATCTTCTCGTAAAGCCGCCGGAGCCTCTCGGTCGTCGGCTCGAACTCGGGATCGAGCTGTGACAGCTCGGGGATCTCCCGCAGGAGCGAAGCGATCTCCGAAAGGGGTCGGAATCCGACGAGAGCGTAGAAGTCGGTGAGAGCGACGATGAGCTCCGGCTTCGGGCGTGGATCTCGGTAGTTGCGCTGGGGCGCGGAGAGGGGAATGCCGGCCGCGTTCTCTCTCGCGAAACCTTCCCTCGCCTGCTCCGCCGTGGGGTGGGCCTGGACGGAAAGCGGCCTCGCTGCCGACAAAACCTTCATGAGGTAGGGCAGCTCACCCTCGAGAAGATCGCCGAGTGGAGCTCCGTCGACCAGTGACGGCAAATCGGGGTGGGTGCCGAACCACAGCTCGGCAAAGGGCTGGTCGTCGGAGTTGGCCTGCCCGATGAGGCGGGGAATGAACTCCGAGTCACCCCAGGCGTAGTGCTGCACTCGGGGCGTGAGCCGAAGGAGACTCATCGGTCGAAGACGTGTCGGAGCATCGCCTGAGCCTCTTCCTGGATGCGGCGCAGGTGAGCTTCGTCTCGAAAGCTCTCCGCGTACAGCTTGTAGACGTCCTCGGTGCCGGATGGGCGCGCCGCGAACCAGCCGTGCTCCGTGACCACTTTGAGCCCTCCGATGGCGGCCCCGTTGCCTGGGGCTTCGGTCAGCATCTGTCGAATCGGATCACCGGCCAGTTCTCGAGTGCTCACGGCATCGGGGGAGAGCTTCTTGAGAATCGCCTTTTGCGCCGGCGTCGCCTTCGAGTCGATGCGCTCGTAGACCGGGGCGCCGAGCTCACGGGTCAACTCCTCGTAGATCTCACCGGGGTCACGACCCGTCGCCTCCGTCATTTCCGCGGCGAGAAGACCCAGGACGATCCCATCTTTGTCGGTAGTCCAGACCGTGCCATCGCGACGGAGGAATGACGCGCCGGCGCTTTCTTCTCCGCCGAAGCCCAATGAGCCATCGAGAAGGCCTGGCACGAACCATTTGAAGCCGACCGGAACCTCGACGAGGTTCCGGCCGAGATGCGCCGCGATGCGATCGAGGATGCTGCTGGTGACGAGGGTCTTTCCGATTGCGGCGGACGGACGCCAGCCCGGCCGGTGGGAGAACAGATACGAGACCGCGGCCGCGAGGTAGTGGTTAGGGTTCAGAAGCCCCACGCTCTTCGTCACGATACCGTGGCGGTCGTTGTCGGTGTCGTTGGCGAAGGCGACGTCGAATCGGTCCTTCAGCGCGATGAGCCCCGCCATCGCTCTAGGCGACGAGCAGTCCATGCGAATCTTGCCGTCCCAGTCGGGCGGCATGAAGGCGAACGTCGGGTCCACCCGATCGTCGACGATCTCCATCCGATCGAGGTGGTATCGCTCGGCTATGGGACCCCAATAAGCCACCCCCGCGCCTCCCAGCGGATGGACGCCGAGGCGCACGTTGCGCACCTTGTCCATGTCGACGACCGCTTCGAGATCGGAGACGTACGCGGAGGCGAAATCGTGACGGTGCGTCGTCGACGCGGTCATCGCGCGCTCGTAGGACGTGCGCTGTACCGCGGAGAGCCCCTCGGAGAGAATCTCGTTGGCTCGCTTTTCGATCCAATCGGTCACGTCGGTATCAGCCGGGCCGCCGTGGGTGGGGTTGTACTTGAGCCCGCCGTCCTCGGGCGGGTTGTGCGAAGGAGTGATGACGATCCCATCCGCGAGCCCGCTCGACCGGCCGTGGTTGAAGCCGAGGATGGCGTGGGAGATCGCTGGAGTCGGGGTGAATCCGAGCTCGGCGTCGATCATTACTGCAACGTGATTGCCAGCCAGGACCTCGAGCGCCGTGGCACGCGCCGGCTCGGAAAGCGCGTGCGTATCGGCTCCCAGGAACAGAGGCCCCTCGATCGCCCGGTGTTTCCGGTACTCGCAGATCGCCTGGGTCATGGCCAGGATGTGGTCCTCGTTGAAGCTGCGCAACAATGCGGAGCCTCGATGGCCCGAGGTGCCGAAGGCGACCCGCTGGGAATCCATGCTCGGGTCGGGCCGCTCCTCGTAGTAGGCGGAGACGAGCCGGGGTATGTTCACGGCCATTTCGAGGATCGTAGCAGGAGAGTTTTGGTTTTGAGGGAAATTTCTCCTAAAATGCGTTTTTTTGGAGTGGAGACTTCTGCTTAGTTCGCGACGAAATGGAGATCCGTAAATGTCTGATATTACTGAAGTAGCTCCCGCGGAGAGTGCGAGCTCGTCCGCGGCCCCGTACCGTATCGATGTCAAGCTGCACGAGATCCTGATGGACGGATCGAACGGCAAGAACAATGGCCCCGCCTCGAAGGGCGACGCGGGAAAGCTCACCCTGCCCGAGCCGGGTTACCCCCAGAGAGCGTACGTGGACGGTAACGAGCCCACGCTCACCGATTACCAGCGCATGAACGCGAAGCGCACGTGGAATGCCTGGGGAAAGCCGTATTTCCAGTCCCGTTCACTGAAGAATCACAAAGAGCTTCGTCCAATCATCGCCTACCTGTTCACCGACTATAAGTGCAACCTGGACTGCCACTACTGCTGGGCCTATAACAACGCCGTCCGGGGGATGAACGAAGACACGGCGCGGCGATCTGTGGATTGGCTCGAGTCGCTCGGAAACCGCGTTCTGGCACTCATGGGAGGAGAACCGCTGCTCCGGCCCGATTTCGTCCATAAGGTGACGGACTACGCGGCCAAGAAAGGGTTCTTCGTCTACCTCCCGACCAACGGCCGGCTTATGCGTCCCGATGTCATCGATCGACTCGGCGACGCCGGCCTGGCGACCGTGAATATCGCCATCGACAGCATCGAGGTCAAACCGTCGCTTCCCAAGGCGCTGGCTCCCATCCGCACCAACTTCGAGTATCTGCTCGAGCGCCAGCGCCGCTACGGCTATACCGTGGCGATCAACACCAACATTTGCCGCAACAACATGGACGACGTCCGTGCCCTGACCGAGCTCGCTCTGGAGCGGAACATCTCGATCGACTTTCACATCAACGAGGCACCGATGATCGAGCAGGATCACTTCAAGCACTATGACGAGAACGAGACCTATCTGCGGCCGCAAGACTATGGGAAAGTCGACGATTTGCTCGACTGGATCATCGAGCGACACAAGGGGGGCCAGCGGGTCGTCAACCCGCTGTCTCACCTTCACGAGATGAAGAACCTCATGCGGGGAGAGGTCAAACAACGGTGGAACTGTCGCGCGGGCCACAACATGCTAATCATTCGCGTGGACGGCACGCTCGCCCCCTGTTTTCCGATGTACTCGGCTTCGCACGACTGGGGCACGGTGGGAAACCACAAATTCGATCATCAGCAGCTCGACGAGATGAAGGAAGAGTGCACCAAGCACTGCCTGTCGACCTGTAACTACATACTTGGCTTCTGCTACAACACCCGACGCGTCGTCTGGTGGGGTCTGAAGCAGGCCATGAGAGGCTTCAAAGGAGTCAGCGGAAGCTTCTGACGTTTCTCGGCTGAAAAACTCGTTCTCCCTGCGCTCCGCGATCCGGGCGGGCCATGCCGGGGTTCGCCCCGAACGCGCCACTTCGTTACAATAGTTCATAGACCCGACAACCCAATCAGTTCGACGACTTTCGGATCAGAAGGTTTATGAATTGCGGAGATTTAGATGCCGCGCTCCTACCGACCGGACGGTTGGGGAGAGCTGCCGCCATCCTTTGCGTCCCGATCTAAACTGTATGTAGACGCTCCGCCCCCTGGAGGTACACGATGCTGACCGAGTTCGAGGAAATCGTCCGAAGCTCAGCTCCCGGACCGGTGGAGGACGAGATTCTTTCCTTCCCCGAGTACCTGGAGCTCGTCAAGAGCGAGCCGTGGACGACGCGCAACACATTTCAGCTGCTCCACGACATGCTTCTCTCGAGCGGTATCGAGCGAACGCTCGTCCCCGGCAAGCCGATCCGCCATCGCTACAACTTCTTCGAGAACGATGCCCTCGTCGGCCTGTACGTCGTTTTCGGCCAGCAGAAGGCGAAGGAAAATCTGGTCGAGAAGATCGACAATGCGAGCCGCGGATTGGAGGCTTCGAAGCGCCTGTGGATTCTTCTCGGACCACCGGGCGCGGCGAAGTCGCGTTCGATGGATGGAATCAAGACGGCGCTCAACGTCTATTCTCAGTCGGATGAAGGCAAGACCTACACGCTGCTACTGCCTACCGTCGACGAGCGGCTGCGGGAGAAGGCTCTTTTCGAAGAGGGTGGAATCTACTACTTGCAATCGCCGATTTTCGAACGACCCCTTCAGGTTATCCCGAGGAACCTGAGGCCGGCTTTCATCGGCAAGCTGAACGGTCTAGTCGAGCGCGATGAGGTCAAGGGCTTTCTCGACAGGCATCCGCACTACGATGGCGAGTTCCGCATGGCCATCGACGGTCTCATCTCACCGTTCTCGGACTTCGTTCTGCAGGAGTTCATGAGGGCGAAGCGAATCGACTTCGCCGAGCTATTGCCATTCTTGAAGGTTCGGCGCATGGTCTACGACGCTCGCACCAAGACCGGCATCGGCTCTTACACTCCACGGGACGAGAAGAGCCAGGAGGCTGGCTCGCTCGTGGGAAATATCGACTACAGTCTATTGCCACGTTTCGGGAGCGAATCTCACCCTCTGGTTCACGACTACAAGGGCGAGCTCTGCGCCGGGGCTAATGGTTTCGTCGAGATTCACGAGATCCTCAAGCTATCGGACCGGTTTCTGTACGAGCTTCTCTTCGCGACACAGGACCGATTCTTCAAACCGGAAGGTCAGCCTCCCATTCCTTTCAACGGAGTCATCATCGGCCACACGAATTTTCACGAGTACAACATGTTCATGGCCAATGAGACCTTCGAGGCTCTTCGCTCCAGGACGACATTCATCGAGATGCCTCTGTCGGTCAATTTCAAGGACGAAGAGCAGATATACGCGTTCACATACTCCAACGCTCAGAGGAGCTGGAGCTCGAGCAAGAAGCACCTCGCGCACGTGGCCCCTCACGCGTTGGAGTTTCTGAGCCTGGTGGCGGCGATGACGCGGCTCTACGAGTCCAAGCAGAACCCCAACCTGACCCTGCTCCAGAAGTCCCTCATCTACGCCGGCCGGGCCGACAGCGGCGTGGACAACAACATGGCGCGAACGGTGCTCGATGAGTTCGAGTTCATCAAGCCCTCGGAGGGCACTTTCGGACTCGATCCCCGCTTCATTCAGAACGTCTTCGAGAACACCGAGCATTTTCAGATCAACGAGTATCAGGCCAACATCAACCGTCTGCGGAACGAGGACGGAGTGCCCGCGATGATCACCTCCATCGCTCTGAAGAACCCTTGCGTTGCCCCGATGGACCTCTACCTGCGGATGGAGAACGCTCTGAAGGAGTCCTTCGCAATCAACAAGGCGAAGCTGGGACATTTCGTCGAGAAGATTCTTCCGCAGGCCAAACAATGGATCCTGAGCCAGATCGCAACGGACGTGTACGGCTCGGTCCTCCGCGACGAGTCGGTGGTCGAGAGCACCTGGAAGAAATATACCGACCACGTGAGAGCATACGTCCACAACACCAAGGTCAAGCACGAGGTCACCCACGCGGACGTGCAGCCCGACGAGAAGTTCATGCAAGCGATCGAGCAGTATCTCGGTATCGCGGAAAAGGACGTCTTTCGCAAGGAGCTGTCCGACGCCATCGCCAGCGTCAGCTACTCGGTGCTGCTGGCGGACGAGCCCTCCTATCAGAGCGCGATCCGCAGATACGTTTTCGAGAACGAGTTCAAATCGAGCGAGAACATCAAGCTCCTGGGCTGGATCAAGAGCGGCTCGAGCGCTGCGGGGGTTCATTCCAAGGAACAGGAGCAGTTGAACGAGACGGTAAGGTACCTCATCGAGAACTTGGGTTATTGCGGCAAGTGTGCCTTTCAGGCTCTGACGATCACCGCGAGCTCGACGAGTATTCTCGATTGAGGAGCCACGAAGGAGTTCCATGGCCGACATCACGATCTCCTCCGACGAATCCGAGGGCCTCTTCAACGAGTTCATACAGGATCAGCTCGAGGAGATTCTGGACGACGTCATCAATCGCGGTGATATGGACAGGATCGACGACCGGGGAAGCGACATCATCATCGAGATGGACGACATCGTCCCGCCTACCTTCATTTACGGAGACGATGCTTCGGGTGGCGGCGGCGCGGGCTCTCAGGGGCCGGGAAGCGAAAAGGGAAGACTCCGATTCCGCATACCGTTCCATAGTTTCATGGAGCTCGTGGGGCACAGATTGCGACTGCCCCATCTGGTCAAGGAAGGCGATGGCCGCATCAAGGAGGTCTCGTATTCCTTCAAGACCTTCGGCCAGGTGGGGGTCATTCTCGACAAACGCCGCACGTTCAAACGCGCGCTCCGATCGAGCATCGGCCTGAGGGTCTACGATCCGACGCGGGGCCTCACCTCGGTGCAGGTGCGGCGGCGGGACCGGCGGTTCAAAGTGCCCCAACGCATCGAAAAGCCGCGCTATAAAGCGGTGGTCTTCTACATGGGAGATATCTCCTACTCGACGTACGGAGAACGTCTGGAGATGGAGAAGCGGCTGGTCAACTTCATCCACCACTGGCTCGACTTCAACTACGGTGCGGGAAACGTGGAGCATCGCTTCTTCGTCCATGACGTGGAGGCCCACGAAGTGGCGCCCTCGGACTTCTACAAAGTATCGAACGCTGGCGGCACCCGAGCGGCCATCGTATTCGATCTGGTCTCCCAGATCGCCTTCAACGAATACGACACGACGGCGACGAACTTCTACGCATTCTATTTCGGTGACGGAGAGGTTTTCGAAGACGATGCCAAGAAGATCGTGGAAATTCTGTCCGGGCATATGAAGGCGAGCTTCAATCGGGTGGGGATCGTGGAGGTTAAGCCCAGCCAGTTCAGCTATCTGAATCGCGAGATAAAGAGGCAATTCGAAAAGGACCCTGTCATCCGTATGGGAACCCTTCGCCAGCGCGCCGAGACCGTGGAGGTCATCAAGAGTCTCTTTGGTGAGCGTCGTGCGTAGCATTCACATCGATCCAGAGCTGACGCGACTCGAAGAGCGCGTGCTCGATCACGCGAACCGCTTCGACCGGCGGCTCCCCGAGATCCGGTTCTTCGTGCTCGATCGGCTCGAGTTCGCTTCGCTCCTGGAAAAGGAGGTCTATCCCACGAGCCCGATCAACATTTGGGAAGGCAAGCGGATGGTGCACAAGAAGCACGCCATCGAGACCGGGCTCGAATCGTCCCTCTACTACGAGGTGGTGCAGACCGGGAATCCCTCCTATGCCTATCTGGCCAGCTCCAACAGCTCGGTGACGCAGGCTTCGGTCATGGCCCACGTGGTGGGACACTGCGAGTTCTCCGAGCTGAACGTTCTGAGGGACACCAACGAGAACAGAACCGAATATGTGATGTACCTGGTAAAGAGGGTGGAGCGCGCGCGTAAGCAGATGGGTGAGCGGGACTATCTCGAATACTGGAACGCGGTCGAGTCCATGAGTCCGTTGATCGCGCCGAACTCCCAGTACAACCTCTCGCGCTCGACGGAGACCGAGACGGCGATTCGACTCGACGTCCGCGCCGACCGGGTCACCCAGACGGAGCCGACGATCGCTCCCATCTTCGACACGCTGACCCAGCTCCTCAAGGGGGCGAGTCCACCGAACGCTTTCGAAACCGAGCTCAGAAAGAAGCGGCGCCTCGAGACCTTGAGTCGCAAGGGCTACGTCCTCAAGGCGCCCTGTCAGGACGTCCTCGGATTCCTTCGCGAACATGCGCCCACGAGCGGCTCGGAGCGGGCGATACTCGATTACAAGTACGTGACCAAGCTGCCTCAGGACTTCGTACTGAGAACCCAGATCATGAACGAAGGTTGGGCCATGTACTGGGAAAAGAAGATCATGCTCGAGCTGTTCAAGGAAAGGGCCGTAGACGGTGTCATCGACTACGCGCGGGTATTCTCGAACGTGTGTCGGCCTCGCCCCTACTTCCAGCGAAACCCCTACCACCTTGGCTACAATCTCTGGTGTCACATCGAGCAGCTATACCGAGATGGCAAGGTCAGCCTCGACTATCGCGAGGAGAAGGACCTGGAGAAGAAGCACTCTTGGAAACACAACGGCGTGGATCCCATCTCGGCGATGGGACATCTAGTGGAGACCGTAACCGACTACGAGTTCCTCCGGCGTTTTCTGACGCCGGAGCTGGTCCACGAGTTTCACCTGAACCGGATCGACCGCCGAACTGCGGACCGGCTCGGCGTCAAGGACGCGGACGTGGTCAAGCGCGACGAAAACTACGTCTGGCTCCAGCCCGAGCCGATCAAAGAGGAAATGCTCAGGTTCTATACGCATTTCTACCGACCCCGGATCTATGTCATCGATACCGACTTTCAGGACGGCGGCCTTCTGCTCTACCACCGCGATGACGGCCGTTCGCTCCGAAAGGACTGGATTCGGCCGACTCTCAGAAACTTGAACTTGATCTGGAAGTCTCCCGTGGCGCTCCTCACCCGGGATCAGCTGTTCTCGGTTACCGGCACCCAGTACAAGAGCGAAGAAACAAAGCCGCTCGCGTTCGAAGAGGTCGTGGAAAAAATGAGAAAAGGAGAAAAACCGTTGAGAGGAAACTGAAGTTCAGGTCTCTCGAGTTACCCAGCAAAGAAAGGGGGGTACATCATGGACCTTCGCAACTTTCTAGGTGGAAGCAAACCTCGCAACCTCAGGTTCTCCGAGTTCATCGAATGCTTCCTCGCGGATCCCCAGGGATGTCTACGGACCAGCTCGACGCTCATCGCCGAGGCCATTCATCATTTCGGGTTCGAGATCGTCGTACGAAGCGGAGAGCCCGCGGTGAGCTACAACCTTTTCAAGGATCCTTTCTCCTCGGGGACCAACGCCGTTTTCGGTCAGGAGTACTGCATCAAACAGATCGTCAACGTGATCGATTCGGTCGGCAAAGAGTCGAGCCCTCAACGAGGCATCGTTCTCGTGGGGCCTCCGGCGTCGGGGAAGACCAATATCGTCGATCTGGTCAGCCTCGCTCTCGAAGAGTATTCCAAGCACGCGGACGTTCGTCTCTATTCGTTCTACTTCCGGTTCGAGAACAAAGGTCGAGTGGTGGAGTTCCGGCCCAAGTTCCGACACAATCCGATTCTCCTCTTGCCCACGAGTCTGCAGCTCGAGGACAAGACGACCCATCCCCGCCAGGAGTTCTTCGAGCTCGTCAACAGCGAGCGAGCCCCTCAGCCCCGCGTGGTCTTTCCCACCTTCTACCAGAACGCGAGCGTCGACAAGCGCAGTCTCGACATCATCGAGAAGCTGATGCAGAACCCGCGAAACTCGGGAAAGACTCTGTACGACATTCTCGAGGAGTACGTGCGGGTCGAGGAGCTGGACTTTTCAAACGCGCAGGCGAAGGGCATCGCCAATATCGACGACATGCGTCAGCTGAAAGTCGTGGTCCGTCCGGTGAATCTGGGAAAGGACCACCGCGCCGTGGTCAACGACCATCTTCCTGGCGCTTATCTTTTTCAGTACGAAGGGGCGATGGTGGCGGCGAACCGAGGCCTTCTCCACATTCATGACGCATTCGGCGGTGAGGACGATCGCGGCGCAAGCGAGGAGGCCTACAAGCCTCTGCTGATGCTGCTCGGCAGCGGAAAAGCCTCCATCGAATCGACCCAGACCACCATTGACACCACCGTGCTGGCCACCACGAATCTCGAAGAGATGACGCGGCTCGAGCGGCAACTGACGTCTTCGAAGCTGCTCGACCGAATCGAGGAGATATCGGTGAACTATCTTCTCGACGCCCACTCGGAGATGGACATTCTCAAGCGGGATATGGCCAACCTTCGCGAGAAGTACGACGTTGATCCCAACCTGCTGCGAATCGCGACTTACTTCTCGGTGCTCAGCAGGCTTCTTCCTCCCGCGAAAGTGCCGCCTCTGGCGAGCTGGAGCGACGCCAAAAAGAGCCTGTACTACAACATCACGCCCGAGCAGAAGCTTTTCATCTATTCGGCCCAGCCGGGAGACCCGGTGGCGACCATCAAGAAGCTACCCGAGTGGCATCCGTTCCGCAGCGAGCTCATCCGGCTGGGGCTGGACATTCTCCAGCTCGACCGCTACGAGCATTTGATCGCCCGCCAACCCGGTCGCGTCAACCTGGAGCACTGCAGTGTGTTCACCGCGGAACAGTTGAAGCTGGTCGACGACGATTTCATGCGAGCCCTATGGAGCGAGCACTATCCTTACGAGGGGCGGCATGGCATCTCCGTCCGGCAGCTCCAGAACTTGATGCGGGACACCATTGCCAACTCGAACGGCCTCCGGATCCACGTGGGTACGTTCTTCAGTCGATTGAAGAAGACGCTGGCGGAGGGACCCGCCCTTCATCGGTGGCTCGCCATGGACGAGAAGTTTCGCAAGGACCGGCAGGGCCCACTGGCGCGCTCCATAGGCGAAACGACATTCGAGGAGGGGGATGGCGACTACGGCGATTTCGCCGGATTGGTGAGAGTGGCCCAGGCCATCTATCACGACACCGTGCGGCGGGAGATCACCGTCGCGACCGTCAACCGGGATCCGCAGGAGATCGCGTTGGACCTGCGAAAGTACCTGCAACACGTCCTGCTGCAGCGTGCGCGTGAGAACAGCGCCTTTGCGCATATCATGATCCGCCGTTTCACTTACTTCGATCCCGTCACGGGCGCCAAGGTCGATGAGGCCGATCCGAAGTACATGAGCTCGATCGAGCGCATACTCGCGCCCGGGATTCTCCCAGACGTTTACCGCCGCGAGATCGCGGAGCGCTTCCTGGACATGAACGACGCGGGAGAGCTCGCCCTGGAGGAGGGGAAGTCGGTCGTCAGCTCTCGAAGGGACAGCTTCCTGACGTGCTTCGGCCAGGAGTACGAGAAGCTGCTCTCTCACCGGCGGACGATCGGCGAAGTGGATCCGGAGGCCTTGCGCGACGCCGTCTTCCAGAAGCGCATGAACCCCCAGAAGTATGACGCCTTCGACGAGAAGCTGCGAAAGTATGCGGAGGAGATCCTCCTCAACATGAATCGCCGCTTTGGCTATTCGAAGGAGAGCGCGCTCGACACGGTGCTCTTCGCTCTGCGGAAAAGAATCATCGACTTCGCCGAGATCATCAGTTAGGCCGGAAGGTAATCTTCACTACAGAGGGCATTCTCCACTCTGTGGTGAGAGACTATTCTTGCTTCGAACTTTTTCCGCCGTCCCACCGTAGCCAGGGAGAGGTCGAACCATGATCCATTCCTTCTGGAGTCGCGTTCGGTACGCTTGCCGGACTCTCGCCAGCCGGCCGGCTTTCACCGCGGTAGCCCTCGTCTCACTGGCGCTCGGAATCGGCGCCAACACGGCTATCTTCAGCCTCGTCAACGCGATACTCCTGAGAGAGATCCCCCTCGAAAACCCCGAGGAGCTCGTCGAGGTCTACTACTCGACGCCGGATTTCGAGTACGGGGTGTTGTCCTATCCCGATTACGACGACTTCGTGGAGAGCACTCGCCACGTCTTTTCGCGGGTCTCCGCCATGAAACTCGCGTTGGCTCGGGTCGAGCGGGGTGAACGGATCGACGTCCTTCCCGCCGAAGTCGTCACGGGCAACTACTTCGAGATGCTCGGCATCGAAGCTGCCCTCGGGCGGACGATTTCGCCCCTGGACGACGTGGCGCCCGACGCACATCCCGTCGTGGTGCTCGGCTACGGCTATTGGCAGAGCGCCTGGGGCGGCGATCCTGAGGTCGTCGGCCAGACGCTTCGTATGGGAAGCCGGCCCTATACGGTCATCGGTGTCGCTCCCGAGGCGTACCCCGGCCACCTGCGCGGCCTGGTTCCGTCGCTGTTCGTGCCGCGGATGATGGTCAACGATATCCAGGGCGGCCAAGGTGACGAGCTCCGAAATCGGGGAAATCACTCCTTGTTCGTGCAAGCGCGGCGACTTCCGAGCGTGACCCTCATCGAAGCGCGGGCTGCAACGGACTCCGCCGCGGCCCGCATCGCGGAATCCGCGCCCGAGGATTGGGACCCCCAGGGGAGCTTCGTGATCGTCCCGAGCGAGGACGTCGTTCTCTTCCCTCCGGTCGACCGTTACATTCATGCCGCCGCATGGCTGCTGATGGTCGTGGTCGGGCTCGTCCTGCTCATCGCTTGCATCAACCTGGCGAGCTTCCTTCTGGCCCGTGCCCTCGATCGTCGGAAGGAGATTGCGCTGCGCCTTGCCCTGGGCGCGGGACGGCTGGACCTCGTGGGGCAGCTGCTGACGGAGACCACGATGCTTTCCCTGCTCGGTGGCGTCCTGGGAGTGGCCATTGGCGCCGTACTGCTCAAGCTGCTCTTGAGCGCGGATTTGCCGCTCCCGCTTCCGATCACGATTGATCCGCGGCTCGACGCGACCGTGCTCGGGTTCACACTTCTGGTATCCGTTGCCGCTGGCCTGTTGCTCGGACTCGTTCCCGCGGTGCAGGCGACTCGTCCCGACGTCGCCGCCGTAATCAAAGACGAGACCGCGGGGATGGGCAGAAGCGGAAAGTTTGGCATGAGAAACGTCCTCGTGGTGGCGCAGGTGGCGACCTCACTCGTTCTGCTCGTCGGCGCCGGCCTATTCCTTAGAAGTCTGCAGCGCATCCAAACGGCCGATCCCGGCTTTGGCCGCGACCCGGCCGCGGTGGTGTCGATAGGGCTCTCGTCCCGCTACGAAACGGACGAGGAGGGGCTCCTCTTCTTCGAGCGGCTGGAGCGAGAGTTCCGCTCGCTTCCGGGTGTCTCGGCCGTGGGCGCCACGAGCAATCTGCACCTGAACCAGCTCAGCATCCAGAACATCAACGTCAACGTGGACGGCGTCGAGCCGCCACCTGGCCGCGACGCGCACATCCTCGATCGGGCGACGGTTACCCACGGATTCTTCGAGGCCGCGGGTGTGCGCATCCTGCTCGGGCGAAACTTCGACGAGCGCGACCACGTCGATGCGCGGCGGGTTGCGATTATCAACGAGGCGATGGCGGAGAAGTTTTGGCCGGGCAGGGACCCCATCGGCTCAGTCATTCACCGGCCCGACGGTGAGAAGGATATAGAGGTCATCGGAATCGCCAGCAACGCCAAAGTCCGCTCGATCGGGGAGGCGCCCCGCGCTTTCGTCTACCTGCCTTTGAGTCAGTCCCACACCTCTTTCCTTACCCTGATCGCCAAAACCGACATCGATCCGAATCGAACCGCCGCCGACATGATGGCGTCCGCCCGAAAGCTGGACGAAAGCCTCCTCCTTTGGGAGGCGAAAACACTCGAACGACACCTTGCGATCGTCAAGCTTCCTGCGAGGTTGTCCGCACTCGTGCTCGGAAGCTTCGCGGTGCTCGCCCTGGCGCTCGCTTGCATGGGGCTCTATGGCGTCGTCAGCTACGCGGTTGCCCAACGCCTTCGAGAAGTGGGCATTCGGATATCGCTCGGCGCCGAAAGCCGCACCGTGGTGGGAATGCTGATGGGCTCCGGGATGCGTCTCGTTGCGCTCGGCGGGGTCCTTGGCCTCGGGGCATCGTTTGCGATCGCCCCGGCGCTCGAAAGCCTGCTCTTCGCGGTCGAGCCCGTCGATCTGGTGGCTTTCACGGTCATGCCGAGTGTGCTTTTGATGGTGGCTCTGTTGTCCGCCTATCTGCCCGCTCGACGAGCGAGTCGCATCGACCCGGTCAGGGCCCTCCGGGCCGAGTGAGCTTGTCGCGCTCCGCTAGCTTCAAGGTTACAGCAAAAACTTGCAAAAACATTCAACCTGAACTATCGTTGCGGCATGGCGACGATTACGCATCGCATCGACGAAGACCTGAAGAAGCTGCTCGATCGCTATTGCGAAGAGCACGGTCTAAAAGCACAGGCGGTCGTTCAGGAGGCGATCGCGCAGTGGTTGGAAGATGCGGAAGATCTCACCTTGATCGAGGAGCGCCGGCGCGGTCCATGGGTCGAGTGGGAGAAGGTGCGAGACGAGCTATAGAGTCCTTCTTCATGCGGCCGTCCCCAGGGAGCTCCGGAAGCTCCCGGCCAAGGTTCGCGAGCGGGCAAAGGCGACCATTGATGCCCTCGTCGAAGATCCGATCCCCTTGGGCGCCGCGCGTTTGCGGGGACGCGAGAATGCCTATCGGATCCGACTCGGCGATTACCGAATCCTCTACGAGGTGCACGTGACCGAAGTCGTCGTCTATGTGATCGGAGTCGCTCACCGGCAGGAAGTGTATCGGCGCATCCTCGAACGGCGGTAACTTCGGGCCTAGACGTCGCTTCCCTCGGCGGTTCGTCGATGTCCGCGTGCCACGCTCATCCGTTCGTCTTCGGCGCAGAGATCGAGTTTTTCTTCGTCCTCCTCTTCTCATTCTCTCGCTCGCTTGCCTGAAGGGCGGGGATGGCGTCGACGAGCCTTCGGATGTCCACGCCGGACAGGGATTCCACCACCGCAGGAAGCTCCGCCATGATCTTCGCGATATCCCCGGTCAGCTTCGACGCACCCGCGCCGTCACCACCGGTCGAAACGAGCGTAATGCGGTCCGTCTTCGATAGGGGCTCGGCCACGGCCTTCGCAATCTCCGGAAGGGCGGCGAGCAGGATCTGGAGCACGGCCGCCTGGTTGTACTCCTTGAACGAGTCCGCCTTCTTGCGCATCGCGTCGGCTTCCGCGCCTCCCTTGAGGGCAATGATCTCCGCCTCGGAGGTGCCCGTAGCCTTGATCACGTCGGCCTCGGCCATGCCCTTGCGGCGCGCGGCCTCGGCGTCGCCGAGAGCCACCTGTTCCGCCCGCGTCCTCAGAGCGGCTGCTTCGGTCTCGACGCGATAGCGCTCGGCGTCGGCCTGGCGCTTCACTGTTGCCTCGAGCTCTCTCTCCCTTCGCTCGATCTCCTTTTCCTGCACCACGATCTGCTGCTCTTTTTCCACGATCGAGACCTGCATCTCCTCCTTCTTCAGGGCCTGCGAGCTCTTGTTCTTCTGGATGTCGTAAGCCAGATCGGCCTCGGCGCGCTTCAGGTTCACTGCGGCGTCGTACTCTGCCTTTTTGGATTGAAAATCGCGGTTGGCTTCGGCGATCCTCGTATCGGCCTCGAGCTTGGCGATCTCGCCCGCCTGGCGAGCCTGGGCGGACCGGATGGCGGAGTCTCGGTCGGCCTCGGCCTGCGCGATGACCGCATCCCGCTTGACCTCCGCAGTGCGTGGCTTGCCCAGCGCGTCGAGATATCCGTGGCTGTCGCGAATGTCCTTGAGGGTGAAGGAAACGATGCTGAGCCCCATATTGGCCATGTCGGAGACCGCGACTTCCTGAACCGAGCCTGCGAACTGATCGCGGTTTCGATAGATCTCTTCGACCGTCAGCGTTCCGATGATGGCGCGCAGATGCCCTTCTACGGTCTGGAGCGCGATCTCCTTGATCTCTTCAACGGTCTTTCCCAGGAACTGCTCGGCCGCGGTGCGGATCGAGGCTTCATCTCCGCGAATCTTGACCTGAGCTACGCCGTCGACCACGATGGGAACTCCTGGTTTGGTGTAGACCTCGGGCGTGGTGATGTCGAGCGTCATCACCTCGAGCGAAAGAATGTCGACGCGCTCGATGAGAGGGAAGATGAAGGCGCCTCCGCCCTTGCGTATCCGGTAGCCCGTGAGCTCGGCGCCGCCTTCCGAGTTCGTGATCCGGTGTTTTCGGCCAGAGATCACCATCACCTGATTAGGACCGACCTTGCGGTAGCGTTTGGCAACGGCCAGGAGGAGGATGAAAAAGACGAGAGGGAGGATGAAGAATGCCGCTACCGTCACCAGCCCGCCGAAATCCATTCCGAAATTCATAACGACCTCCGGGATGCCTTCGCCCGACGGGTGGCGGCGGGCGTTACTGCTTTCTGTGAACGTAGACGGACGCGCCCACCACCTTGTCGATCACGACCAGCGAGCCCTTGGTGATTGCGTGACCATCTGTGGCGCGTGCTGAGCTGTGCACACGTTGCCCGCGGGCGGTATAGGCCACCTCGCCCGTTCCTCCCGCTGGGATGGAGGTGATGACCTCGGCTTCACGACCCAGGGCTTCCTCGGTGGAGAACTCACTTCCCGCCTGGGTATGTTTGAAGACGAGCTCGAGAACACCGTAGGCGGCTGCGGCGACCATGAGACCCGTGAACGCGGCGAGAGTCATGCCGAGTAGGAGGGGCCACTCGAGATAGTAGTGACCAACCGTTCCCCCAGCTCCGAAACCAGTGATGAATGTTGCGACCGTGGTCCCCGATACGGGGTGAAGATGGCCGGCATCGAAATGCCCGGTCGCATCGACATGTACGTCCCCACCTCCCAGATCGGACAGCCAACCCGTGATGCCGGCAAGAATGGCGTAGACGAGACCGAGTCCCAGAAGGCCGAGATAGAGGTGCCCGATAGTCACAGCTTCATTACGAGGCGCTCGAACTGGCGTAACAACGCATCGGGGTCGACCGATTCGTCGCCCGCTCTCCGTGCCCCCCTCAAGAACTGCTGATAGGCTTCGACGACCTCACGCGAATCGACCCCCACCTGCTCGACGAATCGCACGAGAATCGGCAGCTTGGAAGCGGGACCGTCAGCTCGCACGAGCTCTTTTCTCAGACGGCCCACCTCGTAACGCCACTTCGCACTGGAGCGGAGCGCGCGCGCCATCTCCTCCACGGCGGCGTCGGAAGATCGATCCGGGCCGGGTGCTTTCGGGGCATCCCCGACGCCATCGAAAGGCGGTCCTTCTGCGGAGGAGTCCCTCTCGGTCACTTTGGGCGCGTGCCCGACTGGCTCCAAAAGACCACGGGTGTCGTCGAGCACGGCGCCGTTCACCACGAGGTCGTCAGGACGCGCAGGATGAGAAAGGATGTTTTCTATCGTGAGCTCCACCCCCTGGCGAGGGCTTCCGATCGCGCCCGCCCAACCACGGAGGTCCTCTCCTCCGAACGCGTCCCGCTCGACCCCTCGCGCTCGAAACGACGCGATGAAGCTTTCGGCGTCGAACGATGCCATTCGGCACGAGCTATGGCCCACGACGACGATGGCCTGTACGTCGAACAGGAAGATTTTCACGAGGAGGGAGCGAATCGTCGCGCTTTCCCTTGGCACGAACGCGCCAGCGGTCCGAAACCAGAGGACCTTCTCGCCCTCGAGGCCAAGGGCGGGCGCCATCAACCCGTCCAGCCGGGGATCGAAACACGAGACGACTATGAGAGCGGCTGGACTCGGGGGAGGAAGCGGGTGAGGCGTGCGCCCCGCGGCAAAACGCCGGTTCCGTTCGAGGATCTCTTCGAAGTGCATCGTTCTTGGGGAATCGAGGATCTCGGGTGATATATCACGATCGACGATTGAACGTGTACGACCTGGTCAGGGCGTTCCTTCGAATGAGCTAGAATGCCCGGTGTCGGTCTCGGTGAGCGAGCAGAAGCGGGTTCTCGTCGTCCGGGCCGGGGCGTTAGGCGACACGCTGATGACGACGCCGCTGTTGCGCGCTTTGCGCGAGAGCTCACCCGAGCGGCCGATCGACGTTCTCTGCGCCGCCTCTGCGGCTCCGCTTCTAGAGCGCAACACCCGCGTCGCCGAGGTCCTCCCGCTTCGCTATCGCAATCTTCCCTATGCGTTGTCGCCCGAAAAGCAAAGGCTAACGAGAACGCTCCGCGCCCGCGGGTACACTCAGGCGATACTCCTCGAGCGCCGGCACCATTACCGTAGGCTTCTCGAGCGTGCCGGTATCGAGTCCATCCGCAGTTTTCGAGAGACCCCGTTCGATCCGAAAACCCACGCCATCGTGAACAATCTGAGAGCCGCCGGCCTCGAGGCCGACGGCGCCGATCTCGATATGGAAGCCCATTGGTCCGGGGACGACGAGAGGCGTGCCAAAACGCTCATCCTGGAGCTTCCGAGGCCCCTCGTGGGGATCCACATGGGCTATGGTCCCCGCGGCAAGAAGCGACGACAAAGCGAGCGGCTCAAGGGCTGGCCGCTCGCACACTTCGTCGAGCTCTGCCAGACTCTATCCCATCGGGGGTCGAGCCTCGTGTTCACTGGATCGAGCGAAGATCGCAGGGATGTCGGGCGGGTAACCTCCCGGCTTTCGGGCGCTTCGTTCGCGAACCTCGCGGGTCGAACGTCGGTCTGTGAGCTCGCGGCCCTGATTTCGAGGCTCGATCTCTTCGTTTCGGTAGATTCAGGCCCGGCCCATCTCGCCGCTGCCGTGGCGACGCCGCTCGTTGTGCTCTGGGGCCCCGCGATTCTGGAACAAGTACGTCCCATTTCGAGCCGCTCTCCCGTCGTGGTTCTGCGACATCCCGTACCCTGCGCACCATGCTACGAGACGCCGCTCATGAAAACGTGCCGGCAAAACGTCTGTATGGAATCGATCACGCCCGACGAGGTGGCGTCGAGCGCCGCGTCCCTTCTTTCCGTCTAGCGATGGCAGGGGGAGGCTGGGTCCGTTAAAGCGGAATGGCAGCGTCCTGTTGGCCCATTCTTCCGCTTCTGACGCGGTCCAATTAAGCAACAGCTCTTCGATAGCCGCGACGTTTGGTGCCTTCTGGGAAACGATCAAAACGCCTGGGCTGCTTCTTTCGACAACAAAGTCCGCGAAATGACTTGGCATCGTCCTGCGGTCATGAGAAACGAGGACGCGTCCGCTGTCCGCTGCGTAGGCCAGGATCTGCCGGTCATCGAGACCTTCGAGTCCCAAGGCGGTTCGAAAGTCCACGGTTGGCTCTCGGCGTATCATGCCCCTGACGATATCCTCGTCGAGGTCGGCGTCAGCCTGAAAGCGAATCTTCAAGACTGTTTCGACGTCAGGCGCTTCCGGGCGGCTTTCAGTTTCTCGTAGAAATCGAGGTCCGTCTCGCGGGCGGCTTCCCGTGTTCTTTCGAACGCTTCGTCACCTTTCTGAAGGTACGCGTCGATCTCGGTCCGGCGAACGAGGTAGAACGTGATCGCGCCGTAGACTTGCTCGAGGGTGAGCAGCGGGAAAGACCTTTTGATGCTCTCCGGGGAAGCCCCTCGGCAAAAAAGCATAAACGACGGAGTCGAGCGACACACGCGTGCCGGTCACCCAGTATGCTTCATCGCGTTTTTTTGACGTATGTCTTGCTCACCTTGCCTGCCTCAACCCAAAGCCAGTATAAATGGTCCCTTGGAGCACCTATCGGCAAGAACGGCCGTGCCCCAATAATTGAAGCATGCCGGTCTCCATCCGGGTATGTACATGGTCTCCATGTCACGAATCTTGAACCCAGATTGTTCAATCAACTCGGAAATTGGCCGGTTGAGATTGCAGCCACCGCCCAACTTCTTCCAAAGAGGATTCATGCGGTCTTGCCACTTCCGGACGTTCTCATCGGGCGCCTGGCCGTGCTCACAAAACAAGAGCTTACCTTCGGGCTTCAGAACACGGCTCATCTCTCCGAGGGCCCGGCCCACGTCGGGAATCGTGCAAAGCGTGTAAGTGGTCAGAACGGTATCGGCGATCCGGTCATCGAGCGGTATCTTCTCGGCAGGAGCCGGGATGAACTCGAAATCGAGGTCAGGTCTTGCCGGTTTCTTCTGCGCTAGCGCCCACATATCTCGCGACGGATCCAGACCCCAGACATGCTCGACCTTACTCGAGGTGTAGAACGGTAAGTTCAACCCCGAGCCGACTCCAATCTCCAGAACCCGTCCCTCCGCCAACGGAACGACCTTCGCCCGTTGCTTCATCGCCGGCTTCGAGCCGCAGGCAAGATGCACGATACGGGGCAGGAGGTATTTCTCGTAAAGGCCCATCGAGACGACATTATTTCAGGAGCGCTCGCCCTGACGCCAGGACGCTCCTGCGTCCGAGTCCACCAAGCCGTCCGCTGACTGCCAAACGTTTGGCACCTCCCAGCTCGCGCGACCGGCTCATGACTAGCTCGTCCCTTCCTCCGGGCTAAGGGTACGCGTCAGGAGCCCTCTCTTTGACGGATTCCACGAGCGCGGAAAGCCTGCTATAGTGCGCTCCTGGCCAAAAGAGCCTCGCGCAGTCCACGCATCGCAAGAATGTGTCGAAGTGCTCGCGAGTCTCTTCGGGGAGTAGCTCGGCGACTTCACGCTTTGCCACGAACTGTAGCCGCCCGTTGCAAACGAGACAACGAGTGAAGGGATCGACGGATTTCGCAAGATCGAAGGCCCGCACGACTTCATGGAGCTGCTCCCCCGCATTCGTCGCTCGGACCCAGTGTCCTCGAGTCACGGTCTTTCGCTTCAGGAGCCCGCGGTCGCGCGTCAAGACGATGCGACGTTCCGATCGCGCTCGGGTCGCGATTTCCTCGTCATCGAGGTCGTTCCGGTACGAAGTGTCGAACCCTAGAAGTCTGAGATAGCGAGCGAGGCGGCCGAGATGCACGTCGGCGATGAACCGGCTCTCTCGCAACGGTTCGGGCCTGAGACGCGTGAGCCCGCTGATGTCGAGGCGCTCGAAAACGGGATAAACCGCGATTCTCTCCCCGCCCGAAAGTCTGCGATCGAAGCCAACCGATTGGCCATCCACCAGGACGAGATCAACTTCGGCATGGGGCACGCCGAGTGACTCGATGACGTCTTTGACCGATGGCGTGCCATCAAACCGGTGAACGAAGGAGCCCTTGCGCCGACGCTCGGGAAGAAAGTCGTTCAGCTCTTCGTAGAACCGAAACTCCACCTCGGGCATATCTGGGGACGCTCCGCCTCAAACGAGCCTTCGCTCAAAGCACGCGCGTCGGGTAGCGAGCCTCGACCTGCCGCGAGCATGGCATCAGCCTTGGCCCCGAATCGACAACGCTTCTCCGGGATCGGATCGTATTCCTCTCGACCGCAGATACCGGCGAGTGAAACCTGACGCCTGACGAATATATTCATATTCTATTCCCGTGAGTACCACGGTGCATCTCCCCAAGGCATTGCTGGAGAAGCTCGACCTGAGGGCCGAGGAGCAGGGTGTGAGCAGGAATCGGTACATCAATCGAGACGCTCGAGGCCAGAATCCGTGAGGAGACGTCCTGGAGCCCCCGGCTGAGAGAAATGCTGGCCGACGCGGTGACGGACAAACAGGGCGCTCGAGCCGCGACGGAGATGATGCGCGTAACCTCATCGCGTCGGACTCGGAAGTCCGCGCCCGACCTATGAAGTACGTCCTCGACACGAATACCGTATCGTTTCTCATGCGGGGGCGATCCGAACGTGGCCGCAACGGCTGACCGCGCATCGTCGCACCGATGTCTCTCTTCCGCAGCCCGTGGTGGCGGAGATCGAATACGGCCTGGCGAGACTGCCGTGCTCGGCTCGACAAAAACGACTTCGTCGGAGTTTCGACATCCTTCTCGAGAACTTGATGCGCTCGAACTGGTCGGACGACGTGAGTCGAGCTTTCGGTCGAATCAAAGCCGATCTCGAGAAGCGGGGCTTCCTAATCGATGACTTCGACGTGGCCACAGCGTCTCACGCCCTGAGTAGCGACGCCGTGCTCGTCACCGACAATATCGAGCAGATGAGTCGTGTCTCCCGCTTGCGTCTCGAGAACTGGACTGACTCGCCCATAACGTAAAGCTCGGCCGCTCCGCATTGAACCACCTTCTATCTTTAACCGTTCACGACTTGGAGAGCAGGCAGCCGGGCCCGTATTGTCATGGCGCGTAGAGCTTTTTTCTGATGGATTGAAATGCGTCGGCGGCCCCGAGAGGCAGCTTCACGTCCACCAGGTCGGAGACGACCGTCTCGCCGGGATTGATCTCGACCGTTGGAGCGCCTCGCCGTTTCGCCTCGAGCACAGGTCGCACGATATAGGGGAAAACGCTGGTTGTCCCCACGGAGAAAACGACGTCGAATCCGGCGGCCAGCTCCTTTTCCATGGCCCAGACTTTCGCGGTGGGAAGAAGCTCACCGAACAGGACGACGTCGGGCCGCAGAGCCGCGTTGCATCTGGGGCAGAGCGGCAAGGGAGCGAGCGTCTCGAAGCTCACGACCGTTTCGGTGAAGTCGCAAACCGTGCACCGAAGGTCGTGGATGTCGCCATGGATGTCGATGACGCGACTGGACCCCGCGGCCCGGTGCAACCCGTCGACGTTCTGAGTAATGACCCAGACCCGTTCATGACGCTTTTCGGCTTCCGCCACGAATGCATGCGCTTCGTTGAACCGCGCACCATGCGCCGCCGATTCGATCTCGTGAAGATAGTGCCAGGTGAGAGCGGGATTGCGGCTCACCATTTCGCCCGAGAGGATTTCCTCGATCGGGAGGCCTTCGGGGGTGTCCGCCACTTCGTATAGGCCGCCCACTCCCCGGTAAGTGGGCAGTCCTGAATCGGCGGAGATGCCGGCTCCGGTGACGAACAGCACGCTCCGCGCTCGTCTCAGAAACGAGGTGACGAGGGCGAACCGTTCGTCGAGCTCGTTTGGTGCGGTGAGAGCCATGGGCCAGAATGTCATGGCACGAGCCCCGCTTGCCACCGAGAAGAGGAGGATCCAGCGAGATGGCATCGAAGGACTTGACGCTCGATCGCGAGGAGATGACGAGACTCGGCTACCGCGCCATCGACCTCGTCGTGTCGCACTTCGAAAAGCTGCCCCAGCTTCCGGTGAGCCGGGTCCAATCGCGAGAGGACATGGAGCGAGCGCTCCGCGAGCCGCCACCCCGAGAACCGAGCTCGGCCGACGCGATCTTCGACACGCTGTCCCGTCACGTGCTCCCCAACATCATCCACGTCGATCACCCGAGAAACTTCGCGTTTGTTCCCGGGCCCAACAACTTCGCCGGCGTGCTTGGAAGCCTGATTGCGTCGGGTTTCAACGTCTTTGCCGGGACGTGGCTCGAGGCCTCGGGCCCTGCTCAAATCGAGCTCGTTACGATCGACTGGATGAAGGAAATCCTGGGACTACCTGGCTCGGCCGCCGGTCTTTTCGTGAGCGGCGGATCGGCGGCCAATCTCACCGCTCTTCTGGTGGCGCGTGAGGACCGGCTATCGGGGGACCTTGCATCGGGGATGGGATACTGTTCGAGCCAGACGCATTCCTCGATGGAGCGGGCCTTCCGCGTGCTGGGACTGAGACCCCACCAACTCACCCGAGTCGAAACCGACGAAGTTTTTCGGCTGTCGCTTCCAGCCCTGGAAAGAGCGATCGCACTCGACCGAGCCCGGGGGCGGAAACCATTCGTGGTGATCGCCAATGCCGGCACGACGAACACCGGAGCCGTGGATCCGCTGCCCGAGCTCGCCGAGCTCTGCCGGAAAGAAGACCTTTGGCTTCACGTCGACGGCTCCTTTGGCGCCGTCGCCGCGCTATCACCCAGAAAGTCGCATCTGCTTCGTGGGCTCGATCGGGCCGATTCACTGAGCCTGGATCCCCACAAATGGCTTTTTCAGCCCTACGGGACGGGGACCGTGCTCGTCCGCCAAGGGAATCTTCTCGAGAGGTATTTTCAAGTGTTCCCCGAGTATCTGGACGATGTGAAGGGTGGGTCGGACGAGCTCAACTTCTGCGACTATGGAATCGAGCTGACCCGCAGCTTCCGGGCGTTGAGGCTCTGGATGACGTTCAAGTTGTTCGGTCTCGATCGCATCCAGGCGGCGGTCGAGCACGGTATCGAGATGGCGGAACGAGCGGAAGCGGGGCTTCGCGAGATCCCACTCTTCGAGATCGTGGCGCCGGCCGAGCTCGGCGTCGTCGCCTTCCGCTACCGGGCCCACCCGCCGGCCCGCGCCGACGAGCTCAACCGGCGTCTGGTAAGAGCGGTGATGGACGACGGCTTCGCCTTCGTGAGCTCGACGACGCTCGGCGGGAAGACGGTGATTCGTCTCTGTCCCATCAACCCTCGTACGACCGCGGCGGACATCGACCGGAGCGTGGAGCGCATCTGTCAGCTGGCGGCGCGACTGGATTAGGCGAAGAGCGCTTCGAGATCGCTGCGCTCCCGAGCGGACAACACGACCTCGAGGGCCCCTTTGGCGTCGTCGAGATGCTCGACCGTGCGCGGCCCGGTGATGACCGCCGTCACCCGTGGGTGACTCAGGAGCCAGGCATGCGCGAGCGCCGCCATCGACAGACCCCTCCTCTGGGCTTCGTCACGAAACCGCCCGAGCCCCTCGAAGACGCGCCGGTCGAGAAGGTGGTGGTAGGGCTCGGGTCGCAGCGTCATTCGTGAGCCTTCGGGGAAATCACCGGCCGCCTGGTACTTTCCCGTCAGCCAGCCACCGGCCAGCGGGCTGAACGGCGTGAACCCCAGTTCCTCTTCGGCGCAGAGCGCCAGCATTTCCTCCTGGTTGCGCTCGAGCAGGCTGAAGTTGTTCTGTACCCATTGGAAGCGCTCGAGGCGGTGTTGCTCGCTCACCCCGAGCGCCTTCATGAGGCGCCAGGCCTCCAAGTTGGAGGCACCGATGTAATGGATCTTCCCATCGTGAATCAGATCGTCGAGTGCGGAGAGAGTCTCCTCGATTGGCGTTTGGGGGTCGGGCTCGTGGATCAGGAACATGTCGAGCCGTTCGACCCCGAGAACCTTCAAGCTCGACTCGACCTGGCGCTTGAGATGACGACGCGAGAGACCGCGGTCGTTGGGCCCGGCTCCCACCGGGTTGAACGACTTGCTGCTGATGAGGATTTGCTGCCGGATCGAGCTCGGTTTCTTCGCGAGCCAGCGGCCGATGATCTCCTGACTCAGGCCGCCACCATAGGAGTCCGCGGTATCGAAGAAGTTGATGCCGATCTCGAAGGCGTGGTCCATGAGCGCCCGAGCCGTTTCTTCGCTTTCGCCCATGCCGAAGAAACGAGCATCCGACCCGATCCCTCCGAAATTGCCGCAGCCCAGCCCCAGCCGCGAAACGGCGAGGCCGGTTCGACCGAGCTTTCGATGCTCCACGTGCCCGATTGTAACGGATGCGTAGCAACGGGCGCTCTGTTTGCGTCCATACCGGGCGAAGTGGATTGGACCGCTCTTGGGCCGGGAGCTATTCTTTCGCGTCTACTATCACCCTCTGAACCGTTAGAATCTCGAGAAAACTTTCCCTCGGGGTGGCGCGATGGCGTTTGGAGTAAAGAGAGACGATGGCAACGACGTTGGGCGACCTGACACCGAGCGCCGCATCGTGGCTGCGGTCACCGCCGAGACCATCGTCGCGACCTTCGTCGTCGTTTCCTCGTTCGCCGCCCTCGCCTGGACGATGGGACTCGCCCAGATGTTCAAGACCATGATGAGCACGGCGCACGACCTGATCCTGAACACCGCCCTGTTCCTGATGGGAGTCATCATCCTGGCGGGAGCGTTCACATCGGTCATCTCCGAGTTCGGGATCGTCAGCATCGCCAACCGGCTCCTGTCCCCTCTGATGCAGCCGCTCTTCGGCCTTCCGGGCGCGAGCTCCGTCGGCGTGGTCGCCACCTACCTGTCCGATAACCCAGCCATCATGCCCTTGAGCGCCGACAAGGGATTTCTCAAGTACTTCAAGAAGTGGCAGGTGACCACCCTCGTCAACCTGGGAACCGTCTTTGGCATGGGTCTCATCGTCACGACCTTCATGCTGGCGCAGTCCTCCGAAGGGCAGCCCCTGGGGAGGGCGGTTCTCCTCGGCAACATCGGGGCGATTCTCGGGGGCATCGTCGGGGTCCGCCTCATGGGGCATTTCGGGAAGAAGAAATACGGCCGGGAGCAGGGAGTCGTCACCGAGGAACAGGAGGGCTATGACATCTTTCGTTATCGAGAAGTACGGAGGGGCAACGTCGCTCAAAGAGCGCTGCAGGCTCTACTCGACGGGGGTGCTCATGGGGTCCAAACGGGACTCGACATCACGCCGGGAATCATCATCATTTGCACCACCGTCATGATGCTCTCCTACGGGCCGAAGGAGGGCGTGTACACCGGGGGCGCATACGAAGGCGTTGCCTTCTTCCCCTGGCTCGGAGCCAAGCTCTCGTTTCTGATCGAGCCGCTCTTCGGATTCGAGAATCCCGAAGCCATCGCCTTTCCGGTAACGTCGCTGGGATCGGTGGGTGCGGCGCTTGCCATGGTTCCGAGATTCCTCGAGACCGGAATCATAGGAGCTCGGGAAGTCTGTGTTTTCACCGCGATGGGAATTTGCAACGCCGGGTTCTTGAGCACTCATGTGGGAATGATGGACGGCATCAAGGAGCGTGATCTGACCAGCGTGGCCATCGTGACCCATTTCACCGGAGGCCTCTTCGCCGGAGTCTTTGGTCACCTCCTATTCATGCTCCTGTCAGGGTGATGAAAAACTCAGCCCACCCTGCGCGAGCGGAGCGAGCCCGGCGCAATCGTCCGCATTTGGACTGCTTCGTGGGTATCAGATGTGAGCACGCAGTGCGAATAATTGCCGCGCCGTAAGCAGCCCGAGCCGTGGCGGCCCGATCGATTACGGGTCCCGCCCACGGCATTGAGCACTTCTAGGCTGAGAGTGAGCCCACCGACGGGTCGCAACGGCTTCCCGGCGATCCGATCAATCGGCACGCAGGCTCGTCGTGGGATCGATCCGCGAGGCGCGAAGCGCGGGCAGGTAGCAGGCCGAGACGACGGTGACGATGGCAAGGATGGCAGCGACGCCGAGCGTCGTCGCATCCGTGGGCGAGATCTCGAATAGAACCGCTCGGAGGAATCGGCCCCAGAGGACGGCAGCCGCCAAACCGATCGCCGTTCCCACGAGCCCGATGGGCACACCTCCGGCTAAGACGAGCTTCACGATATCGCGCCGGTCGGCACCGAGTGCCAGGCGAAGACCGAGCTCCCGTCGTCTCAAGCTCACACCGTAGGCAACCGCGCCGTACAGTCCGACCGTGGCGAGCAACAACGCAATCGCCGCAAGGAGCGTCATGAGAAAGGCGGCGAAACGGTCCTTGCCGAGATGGCCACTGACGAGGGCATCCATCGTGTGCATGCTATGGACCGGCTGGTTCGGATCCTGCTCGAGCACCGCCCGCCTCGCAGCCGGTGCGATGGCCGCCGGGTCGCTGGCCGTGCGAATCACGAGATTGAGCGGGAGATACGGGTTCTGCGCGTGCGGTATGTAGACGGCGGGCTTCGTCGCGCTCCGGTGTCCGTAGAAACGCGTATCCCCCACGACGCCCACGATCTCGTAGGCTACCCGATAGTTCTGGTAATCGATGAAGATGCGCTTGCCGAGAGGGCTGGCTCCCGGCCACGTCCGTCGTGCCATCGACTCGTTTACCATGAGTACGCGCGGCTTGGTCCGATCGTCGAGCTCCTGGAACGTGCGCCCGGCCAGCAAGGGAATCCTCATCGTCTCGAAATAGCCTACGGTGGCCATCCGGATCTGGACACCCGGTCCGCCGCCCAACGGCCTGGGTTCACCGTCGCGCCAGAACGGACGATCGAAGTCGACATCCATTTCGTCCATCTCGAGCGCGGTCGTGCCGGCCGCGCTGATCACGTCGGGAAGCGCACGGAGGCGCTGGAGAAGCTCGACATAGTAGAGGTGCGCCCCACCGCCACCGTAGGTCTCTGGATCGAGACGCATCCGGACGACGAGAAGCCTTTCCGGATCGAAGCCGGGCTCGACGGCGAGAACGCGAGCGAAACTCTGGAGGAATAGGCCCGAGCCCGTCAACAGCAGCACGGCTGCCGCCACTTCGACGGCGACGATGGCGGAGCGAAGACGCTGCCGCGTCCCTTCCGACGACACGATTCCCGAGGCGTCTTTGAGGCCTCTCGACGGCGGGGCGCTCGAGCTATGAATCGCCGGAGCGAGACCCGCGGCGAGGCCGGTGAGAGCGGCGACGGCGAGCGCGAACATCAATACGCGCCCATCGATGCTGATCTCCTCGACTCGCGGAATTCCCGCGGGGGCAAAGCGAAGGACGAGCTCGATGCCGGCGCGAGCGAAAAGCGTTCCGAGAACCGCGCCCAGCCCGGCGAGCAGAATGCTCTCGACCACGAGCTGACGGACCAAACGAAGTCGGGAGGCGCCGAGCGCGGTTCGCACCGCCATCTCCCGGCTTCGCCCCGACGCCCTCATGAGAAGAAGGCTCGTCACGTTGGAGCAGGCGAGGAGAAGCAGGAATCCCGACGCGCCCAGCAAGATGATGAGGGCCGGCTTGACGTCGCCGACGATCGCCTCGTGAACCGGAACCAGCACGACGCTCCATCCACGGTTGGTAGGCGGGTAAGCCGCGGAGAGCGAAGCCGCAATCGAGTCCATTTCCGCCTGGGCTTGGGATAGCGTTGTCCCGGGCGCCAGGCGCGCCGCGGCGCGAAGGAACCGATGGTCACGAGGCACCTCGGGAAGGTGGGCATAGTCGCGCTCGAAATCCCAGGGCTTGTAGAGCAGAACATCGCCGGCGAGCGTTCCCGGCGGCCGAAATCTCGGCGGCATGACCCCGATGACCCGCCAGGCCTCGTTCTTGAACCGGACGTCCATTTCGAGAACACCGTCATCCGAAGCGTAACGGGTCTGCCACAACTCGTAGCTCAGGACGGCAACGGGCTCCCCGTCGGCGACTTCCGCATCGGTAAACGTGCGCCCGAGGATCGGCTCGACGGCGAGCACGCGAAAGAAATCCGCGGTCACGCGGGCGCTGGGTACTTCCTCCGTCTCGCCGTTTCGATCGCCCAAGAGCGTGGTGGACTCGACCCACCATGCGGCTATGCCATCGAGCGTTTCGCTCTGGCGTCGCCAGTCGAGAAGGTTGGCCGGTCCGGGTCCATCGCGCGTGATCCCTCCGTCTTGCGTCTCGAAGACGGAGAGGATTCGCTCCGGTTCTCCGTAACTCTGGGGACGGAGCAGCACGGCGTCGATGACGGAGAAGAGGGCGGCGTTCGCCCCAATGCCGACGGCGAGCGTCACCGCCGCGGCAATTAGGAAGCCGGGCCGGTGAAGCAGGCTGCGAAGAGCGTAATGGACATCTCGATGCATCACGTCCCACCTCCAGGCATCTTTGAAGAGAAAGACGGCGTGAGGCGCCGCACCCAGACTATGGCCGACTACTCCGTCGGCTTTCGAGCACTCGATCTCGGCGAGCCACTCTCGTTTCCAGCGGTCGCGCTCGTCGTGTGGCACGAGCACCGCGAAGCCCCGGACGACCGCGGCCGCAAGGCGGCGTCGCCAGCGGTCGCTCACGTCGACTCCTTGACCGTTCGCGCGAGACACCTCGCGAGCGTCCGATAACGTGTGAGGGCTTCAGCAAGGACCTCACGACCGGCCGGCGTCACCTCGTAGTAGCGCCTTTGCGGTCGTTTCTCCCGATGGGCGATGCCCGCGCTCTCCCAACGCGAGCGTACCAAACCGGCTCTCTCGAGTCGGGAAAGTGCGGGATAGACGGTGCCGCTCGGAAGTGTGGTCGACTCCATGACATCGAAGCCGTAGCCGACGCCGCTCGCGACCGCCTCCAATACCTGGATCTGAGCGGGTCCCAGGGATCGAGGCATCCGGTTCTACCTATGTAGAACTTATACTCTATTTGGCTCCTGATCGCAAAGATCCATCAGGTGGGTTTTCTTCTTCGGCCGCGCGGCGGCCGCTCGGTCAGCTGGCGATCGGCATAGGCGCTCACCTCGACCATCTGCTCGAGCGGCTCCTCGAATCTGCGGTCTTGACTCGACCGAAGGACGACTTCTTTGGCGAAAAGCGTGGCCAAGTAGCGGAGCTTCAGTGCGGGCTTGGCAGTGCTCGCGCGGTAGTCGGGATGACCGGTGTTGACCTGCCAGCGGTCTTCGTGGAACCGTGAGCGCCAGCTCGCCCCGGTGGCATCGATCAGCTCCGGCTCGGGAATCCCTTCGTCGCCGCTCGTCGGCAGCGTCTCCACGACCTCGACCGGCACGGCCGCGGAGAGTTCCATGCGAGTCAGCGGCTCTCGTGCGGTGACCGACAGGATTCCATCGGTCGGGTTCTCGCCTGCGACGAATACCGCTCTCGCACCCTCCTCCCGCAGGCTTCCCACCCGACCCCACACGTCCCAGCTGTAATCGATGCCTTCGAGAATCTGGCGACCCGTGTCGTCGAATGCCTTGGCACGCACGTTTCTCTCGGTGTTGCTCTCTACCACGAGATTCTTTGGCACGATCTCGACTGCGGAAAGCGGCCCGGGCGGAAAGAGCTCGGAAGGCTCCGCCCCCGACGGTTGCAGGGAGCTTTCCACAGCTTCTTCGGTATCCGTCGAGACCCCGGCCCCGGCGGAGGAATCACCCATACCCTCGACCGACTTCTTTTGCATGGGGAGCATCGAGTATCGGGGCCGCTTGCGATAAAAGTCCCGGAAAGCGCGTTTCAGATCACGGACGGCGTTCTGGTCGAGCTGCTCGGCACGCTCGCGCTCCTTGGTCTCCAGGATACCCATTACCAGAGGCTCGATCCGACGCAATGCTTCAGCGAAGGCGTGCGATACTTCGTCGGGAATCACGCCGCGCCGGCTTCCCGGTGCGACGGATAGCTCGGGAAAATCAACCATGCCGGTCAGCCGCGGATCCGTCCAGGGTGGGTGGTCGAGATCGATTGCGCTCAACTGCATGAAGTCGTCGGTCACGACCGTACCCGCCGCGTAGAGCGCGACGGGCACGGATCCGTCCGACTCAGGGTCGACTCCGGTCAAGTAGAGCTCGAGTCGAACAGGAGCGTGGCCGGGCACTTCGATCGTTTCGAGCCCTTCGAGTCGTTCGCCGAGAAAGCGCGGGGGTCTCACTCGTAGCGTTTTGGGTGAGCGACCGCGGGACATCTTGTCTTCGATTACGACTTCGACCGACCGGGCTAGCAGTTGTCCTCTGAGCTCTGAGGCGAGGTAGTCCGCGGCGCGTCGGCCGCTCAATGCGGTCGACGAATCTCGGTCCAGATCCACGACAACCACTTCGGTGAACCGGTCGTCGAAGACGAGCTTTCCTCGAAGCGGTTCGATCTTGAAGTGGGGCTCGTTGCGATAGAGCACGAGGCGGTAAGGTTTTTGCCCTGGAAGCGAGGTTCGGATTTCGAGGATCCTCCCGAGGCACCAGAATCCGAGAAGCCCGATGCCGTAGCGACCCTGGGTCATGAGGGCGAGACGCTCTTCGGGTGAGAGCGAGCGCTTCCGGCTGTGGCCGATGTGGGTCGCGATGTAGCGCAGCGCCTCGCGGCGGTCTTCGATCTCGGGAATGACGCCCTCCCCGTCGTCGAGAATCTTGAGGCAAGGGAGCTTCTTTTCTCGGACGCGGGAGATGCGGATATGACGCGCCCGAGCGTCCAGACTGTTCTGGACGAGCTCCGCGAGAGCCTTCTTGGGGTCGGGCTGGCTCAGGGCGAGCCAGCGAATGAGCTCGAAGGGGTCATGGACACGCACACGGCCTTCTTCGACGCTCTGGTCCTTCTCCCTTTGTCTCGGCACGACCGAAACTTAGCACAATGGCACCGCGATTAGCGGTATCCGGGGCTCGGTCCTTGGATCTAACTGCCTCGGCAAGATCCCCGACGACAAGCGATCTGAGTTCCTGAAAGGGCTCTGGAAGAAACGATCGTGAGTTAATCTAGAAAGCAAAATTCGATCGGCCCCGAAGGGCGAATCGCCGGTTGTCTTTACGAAAATTCTGTTGATCTCGACCGGAGCTTATGGCAGAATGCGCCCATTGCCTGACCTCGGGGGGGGTAGTGGTTAGAAGGTTGGGGGTTTGTGGATGGCCTCGCAGGTCGGGATGTTCACGGGGCGCTGTCAAAGCGACCGTGATGGTTGGGGCATCCTGGAGTCAAAAGCACCTTGAGAGGTCCACTTGTACTCGCAACCATCCAAGAGATATAACGTGGACCATCCCCCTGGATGAGATCCGCGGGCTGTGCAAGGGACATCCGCACGGCCCGAAAACAAGCCAAGTAGACAATCTTGAAAAAGTTTCATGTCGGCGCTTGGCCGGCAGGAAGAACGAAATGCTGCGGGTGCAGGGGGCATCGAGATGTTGGCAACGACGACAGATGATCGAATCAGCAATATGACTAGCACGAACTACCGAGCGGGGAGTCACAAGTTGGTCGCCACGAATCTGCGAATGAGTTACGGAGGTCGACAGGCTCTCTTCGGACTGTCCTTCTCGCTGGACGCCGGACGAATCCTCGGCTTCCTGGGCCCGAACGGCGCCGGCAAGACCACCGCCATTCGCATTCTGACGACGATTCTGAAGCCCACTTCTGGGCGATTCAGCGTGGATGGAATCAGCTCGGATTACCCCCAGCGAATTCGCAGCAAGATTGGTGTTCTGCCCGAGAGCCTCGGGTTTCACAAACAAATGACGGGCCTCGAGTGCGTGAGCTATTTCGGACAGCTCTACGGTCGATCCGCAGCCGATGCGCGAGAGCATGGGCTCCAGCTCCTCGAGGAGGTCGGTCTCGGGAAGCGAGCGAGGTCGCTGGTCGGCACCTACAGCCGCGGGATGCGACAGAGACTGGGAATCGCTCGGGCTCTGGTCAACGACCCCGTCATCGTTTTCCTCGACGAGCCCACCCTGGGCCTCGACCCACGCGGTCAACAGGAGCTCCTGGTGATGGTGCGGCGGATAGCCAAGGAGCGCAACGCCGGTGTCATTTTGTGCACGCACCATTTGTCGGAGATCGAGGGGTATTGCGACGATGTGGTCATTCTGAACGCGGGGCGGGTCGTCACGAGCGGATCGGTGGCCGAGGTCATCGGCCGAGCGCAGCGAGAGCTTTCCCTCCGACAGATTGTCAAGATCCACGTTCCCACGGCGGTAACGGCACAGGCGTCTAAGGCATTGGACAGCCTGTCGAACGTCATCAAGGTGATTCCCAGCACCGAGACAGAAGGCTGGTTGCGCGTCGAGCTAAATGGCAGTGTCGACGGAGACTCTTCCGGGACGCGGGTCAAAAACGCGATCCTGGACGCCCTCATCCGCGCCGAGATTCCCATCCTCAATTTCGAGGTCGAGGGTGGTCGGTTGTTGGACGTCTTCTTCCACCTCACCGAGAACGAAGACGAACAGACCTCGAAGAACTCGTGAAGGCAAACACTATGAATCGAACACAACCAACGCGCGGTCACGCCAATGGCTCCTCTTCGGCAACCTGGTGGCTCGTTTTCCGGAGGGAGCTCACCGAGCTGTGGGTGGGAGGCAAAGCACTGATTCTCATCGTCCTGTTCAGCGTCCTGCTGGGCGTGATGTCCTTCGTGCTCGCCTCGAACCACGAATTGAACTTGATCCCCCCGCCCGAGATGGTGTACCTGACGCTCCAGACCGCCATCGTCGTGGGGGTTTTCATCGGGCTCATCATCGGCGCGGATAGTATCAGCGGCGAGAGAGAGAGAGCTACGCTCGAAGCGCTCTTGCTGACGCCCACCAGTCGAACCCAGATTCTGGTTGGCAAGTTCCTCGCAGCGATTTCGCCGTGGCCTGCCGCCTACCTGATAACCTACCCGTTCCTTTCGGTTCTGTCACAGGGCCACCCGGTGTTGGCTCCGGCGATGTTCTGGGGTGCGATACTGGGTACGTTCCTGACTCTCGCTTTCACGGCCTTCGGGATGCTCGTGAGCACTTGGTCCAGCTCGCTCAAGGGAAGCATGTTCGTAAGTCTGACGGTTTACGTCTTGTTCCTTCTCCCGACGCAGTTCCCCGGCGCCGCCCAGACGGGCTTGATGGGAAGGGCTCTGAAACTGGTGAATCCGCTCGAGTCAGTCAACCATTTTCTCGAGAAAGTTCTCGTCAACAACCGGGGTATGGACGAAGTGGGTTACTACCTCTCCGCCCCCACTCTGTTTTTCGTCCTCAGCCTCGGAATGCTGTTCTTTTATGCCAGTCCGCGGCTTTGTCTCGAGCCGGCCCACAGCGGACGTTTTCGGTTGCCCTGGAGCCGTGTCGCGAGCTTGTTCCTGATCGGCTGCCTCAGCGGGTCACTCTCAGCCCGACCGGCGATCGCTCAGGAAGAGCCATCTGAAGAGGAACAGGCGGAAGACGAGGCAGCGCCGGCAGAAGAAGATCCGGAAGCCGTAACCGACATGGCTCCAGCACACGATTTCGTCGTCCCGGATCTACCCTTGCGTGTTTCGATCGACGTCGGCTATCGCCAGATGAAGACCGGCGAAATGATCAACTTCAAAACGAGCGTGACGAACGACAGTCCTGATGAAGAATCTCCCGCCATGATCGTGGCGATGAATATCATCAATATCGACGGGGAAGGAGATCCGGTCGATCCTGAGGACTGGTCTCCCCAGCGCGCTCAATACGTCGAGCCGCTCGAGCCGGGCGAGACCGCCATACAGGACTGGACCGTTCACGCGGTCTGGGAGGGCGAGTTCATGACGTACATGGTCGTCATTCCCGAGCCCGAGGGTCCGGATTCCACCACGCAACCTTTGACGACGTCGGGCATTCACATGACGGTGGCGTCCGGCCAGAGCCTCAATCCTGGTGGTGTGCTGCCCTTCGCCATCGCCATCCCCGTCGCGCTGCTCGTGGCAACCCTGGTCATCTTTAGGCTCCGGCGAAAGGCGGTGGACGCCGGCGCCGCTTGAGAAAAGCGGCCCAGATTACGGAGAGGTATAGCAGAAAGAGGGCGCAGCTCTGCGCCCTCGCATCTTCCTGCTAGTGTGCTCCACGACCTTGACAGGTCCCACGCCGCTTTGATACAAGCTTTCCTCCCCGGGGTCACATCTTATGATCCGTGTGGAGGTGTATATGTCCGAGATCATGGACATCTTGGGTCAAGCCCTCGGTGGACGCGCCGTCGGGGAGATGAGTCGGTCGATCGGAGCCGATCGAGATCAGACTGCCGCGGCCGTTGCTGCGGCGCTTCCGCTCCTCGTAGGCGCCTTGTCCAAGAACTCCTCGACCGGTGGCGGGGCCGCGAGCCTGTTCGGCGCGCTCGATCGCGATCATGATGGAAGCATCCTCGACGACGTCGCCGGATTCTTCGATGGGGCCAATCAGGAACCGGGTGACGCGATCCTGGGCCATGTCCTCGGAAACCGGCGCTCCGGCGTGGAAACCGGAATCAGCCGGGCCAGTGGCCTAGACGCCGCCAAGGTCGCCAGGCTGTTGAGCCTATTGGCGCCGCTCGTGATGGGTGCGCTTGCCAAGGCCCGCCGACAGCGCGGGCTGGATGCCGGAGGATTGTCCTCGTTTCTCGAGGACGAGCGACGGAGCACCGAGAACGCTGTGCCCGACGTGATGAGCTCGCTCGGTCGACTGCTCGATGCCGACGCCGACGGGTCCGCGATCGATGACGTTGCGCAAATCGGCTCGGGTCTTCTCGGAGCTCTTTTCAAGCGGTGAGATAGAAGCAAGGAGGTATGTGTGGGAATTCTCGATTTCGTGCTCGGTGCGGGCGAAAAGCTCTTCGGGGGAACGAAGGAGTCTGACCAGGAGCGCTCTGCCAAGCTGGAGAATCGGGTCAGGAAACTCGGCCTGGAGGTCGAGGCACTAAAAATCGATGTCAAAGGCGACACGGCGACGGTCAAGGGGAAGGCAGCATCACAGTCGGCCAGAGAAAAGATCCTGCTCGCCGTCGGAAACACGAATGGCATTGCCAAGGTCGACGACCGTCTCGAAGTCGTCGAGAAGAAGAAGGAGCCAGAGGCGCAGTTTTATACCGTCGTGAAAGGGGACACTCTTTCCAAGATCGCGAAGACGCACTACGGCGACGCAATGAAGTATCCCGTGATCTTCGAAGCCAATAAACCGATGCTGACCGATCCGGACAAGATCTATCCCGGTCAAGTACTGAGGATCCCTCCAAAAGCGAGTTGACGTACCCGGTAGATTCCGGGAACGGACAGAGGCGCCGCTGCGTCGAATACGGCCGCTCGGCCTGAGTTTGCGAACAGGCTTGTGGAGAGCGTATCATTAGCTAGCTTTCCCTTTAATCACGAATACTCGGGACAGTGGGACGTTCGTGCCCCGTGTCCTCGAAATCGAAAGGAAGAGGATCCCGTGGGAAGAACGTTGCGACACTCCCGTGCGGCCCTGTCCGCGCTGATTTTCACGACGGCGACGACGGGCATGGCTTTGTCGTGCTCCACACGAGGGGACGAGCAAGCGCCTGACGAAGAGCCGGCGGCGAAAGAGATCGCCAGCGACGAGGTTGCGGATCCTGCCGGGTTCCCCGACGTCGTCGCAAGCGTGAACGGGACGGAAATCCTCAAATCCGACCTTCTCCAACGCGCGGCAGGCCTCGAGACGCGTATGGGCGGTCCCTCGGGTAAGACGACGTCTCTGGCTTTCTATCGCCAGGTCCTCGACGAGATCGTCGGCGCCGAGCTCCTTTATCAGGCGAGCCAGCAGCGGAATTTGAGCCCCGAGGACACCGAGGTCGATCTTCAGATGGAAACGATCAAGAGCCGGTTTCCCGAGCCCAGCCATTTGGACGAAGCGCTCAAGGCACAAGGGCTCACCCTTGAGCTCCTGCGCACCCAGATCAAGAAGGACATGAGCATCGAGAAGCTGGTCGAGACCGACATCGCTCCCAAAGTGACCGTGACCGAGGGAGAAAAGCGCCAGTTCTACGACAATAACGCCGCGAGGATGCGCCAACCCGATCGCCTGCGGTTGAGCCACATTCTGAAGCGCGTCGATGCTGACGCAGCGCCCGAAGCCAGAGAGAGGGCCGAGCGCGCGATCGAGGGGCTGCTGGAGGAAGCTCGCTCGGGAGCGGACTTCGCCACTCTCGCGCGTGACCACTCCGAAGATCCGGGCTCTGCGAGTAACGGCGGCGAATTGGTCATCAGCCGCGGAGAGACGGTTCCACCCTTCGAACAGGCTGCCTTCGACCTCGAGCCTGGCGGTGTGAGCGGGGTCGTGGAGACGGAGTTCGGCTTTCACATCATCAAACTGTCCGAGAAGATCGAAGGACAGCTCGTCCCCTACGATCAGGCAAAAGAGCGCATCGAGGAAATGCTGAAACAAGAGTCGCTGCGCAAGGAAGTCGGCGCCACCGTCGACTCATTGAGGAAGGCGGGCAAGGTCGAGATCTTCATCTAGCAGCGCTCCCGCCCAAAAAAACTTCGCAAGGTTCCGCTGAGTGCGAGAGCCCAGCGTCAACCGTCTACCGTTAACAGAGGGCCGCTACAGCCGGACCTCTTAATCCGCCTGCTGGTTCTTTAGAAGTGCGCGCGACGGTTTGATCCCCTTCTCTCGACCCGCTAGATTGGCGCTTAGCAAGGCCTAGAATTCTGAAACCGGGATGACGTGATGATCCTCAGATACGCAAAGTTGGCGACGTTCGCTACCCTGGCCGTGTCGATGGCTCCGGCATCGCATTCTCAAGACTGGCCCCAGTGGCGAGGACCGAACCGCGACGGCGCGGTCACGTCCTTTAGCGAGCCTTCCACGTGGCCGGAGTCTCTGAGCGAGCGATGGAAGGCCGAGGTGGGTCTCGGCTATGCCACACCCGTGCTGGTGGGTAACCGAATCTATACGTATACCCGACAGAATGAAGACGAAGTGATGATGGCGCTCGACGCCGACACCGGGGAAGTCCTTTGGCGCACCAGTTATCCGGCTCCATTCCAGATGAACCCGGCAACGGCTCGACACGGTGCCGGACCGAAGTCCACCCCAACCTTTGCGGAGAATCGGTTGTTCACCCTGGGAATGAGCGGCCTCGTCACCGCGTTTGATGCTGGCACGGGTAAACAACTCTGGCAGAATGCCGCGCCTCCGGTGCAGCCGCTCTACCACACGGCGATGTCCCCCGTCGTCGATGACAATCTCGTGATCGTCCATATCGGTGGACATGACGATGGGGCGCTTACGGCCTTCGATGCGGCCACGGGCGACGTCCAGTGGAGTTGGGACGGCGACGGTCCTGCTTACGGATCGCCGATCGTGATCGAGTTGGAGGGTACGCGCCAGGTCGTGACATTTACCCAGGAGAACCTGGTCGGGATCGCGGTGACGACCGGCGAGTTACTGTGGCGACGTCCGTTCACGACGCAGAGCACCACGACGTCTCAAACTCCCATCCTCTATAAGGACACCCTGATCGAGGCCGGTCGCGGAAACGGCATCACGGCCTTCAAGCTCCGACGGGAAGCCGACGCCTGGCGGACCGAGAATGTGTGGCATACCGATGAAGTCTCGCTGCACATGACCAACGGGGTCGTCGTCGACGGTATGTTGTTCGGACTTTCTCACTTGAACAGCGGGCAGTACTTCGGTCTCGACCTCGATTCCGGTCGGGTCCTGTGGGTGAGCGATCCCCGTCAGGCGGAAAATGCCGCAATCGTCCGAGCTGGAGATCTGATCTTCTCGCTGGAAGACGACGCCGAGCTCGTGGTCGTTCGGAACAGCCGTGCCGGGTTCGAGCCGGTAAAGCGCTATGAGGTGGCGCAGAGCGCGACCTGGGCACAGCCCACCATCTCCGGCAAACGTTTGTTCGTGAAAGACGTGTCGACGCTGGCGCTCTTGGCTTTGGAGTAGCAGGGAGTGGGCGCGCTCCAGAGGAATTCCCGATGACAAAGGTTGCCCAGTTCGATGACGAGAAGAGACGGCGTGAGGAGCTGGCCGCTTACCAAAGACACGTCACCGGAGTTCTCGAGATGTTTCGCTACTCTCTGGATCAGCTCAACCCCTCGAGCCGGGACGAAGCACGTCGCCACGTTCACCAGGAGATGAAGCGGCTTTTCGATGTTTGACTCCTCCGGCGTAGCACTCGGATTCCCCCTCTAGCTGGGCCTTTTGGATCGGGCCTTCCTGGCGTTTGACGAGGGCGGACATTGCCCTTCGAGAACCATTGGCAGTGCCGCGCCCAAAGGTGTATAAGGAGTGCCTCTTTGTCGGAAAGGAGGATCAAATGACGAAGCTCGGAGAATGGATCGTGATTGCGACCCTGGTGTCCCTCTGGGCCTGCGGCAGCCCGGAGCAAGCGACCATAGACCAGTTCTTCCGTGCTGCGCAGAGTAATGACCAATCGACGCTTGCTGCCATGGCGGCCGTCGGCCCACCCGGGGAGATCGAGTCGTGGAAGGTCGTCGAGGTGAGCTCTCAGACCTCGCAGCCGTTCGCGTTGCCGGAGCTTCTCGAGCGGTTCAAAGTCGCTGAAACGGAACGAGACGCTATTTTGGCGAAACGCAAGAAATACTTCGAGGACAACCAGGATGCCCTCGAACAAATCATCCCGAAGCAGCAAAACGATCCAAACTACAAGTTCCGTGGAAAGCTCGGTGAGGTTCAGGAAGAGTGGTTACGGCTGCTCGACGAGCGCAACGAGAAGGAAACGACGTTTCAGGAGCTCAAAAGGACGGTGGACAGAGAATCCAGCCTCGCCAACAAGTCGGTGATGCGCCAGCTGAGCGTGGGGAGCCTCGAAGGAAACGTCGCAGTGACGGAAATGCTCGTCAGTTTGAAACCCAAGGGCCACGGCGAGCTGCCCTACAAAGTGACGCTTCGGAAGTACGACCTCTCGGAACCGGGGAGCGGTCGCACCGAGCCTGCACGCTGGATCATCGCGGACATCGAGGGAACGACCGAGGAGGCCCGGGCCGCAGCGGCGCCAGCCAGAACGCGCGAACCGGCCGCGGCGCATCATGAGGCCACGTCGGAGCCCAAAGCCGCTCCGGAGCCGGCCGCCGCTACTGCAGCACCCGTCGAGGTCGCCGAAAGTGCAGCCGCCGGCGAGCCTGCCCAGGAGGCAAAGCACATGCCTCGGGAGTTGAGGGGCCTTGCCCGCGTCCAGATTCTCGCTCCTGAGACGAACGTCACTGGCGAAGACGTCGTCAGCAAGGTCAGAGCGCGCAATGTGTCGAAGGACTGGATAACACGGTTCACGGTGACGGAGTTCTGGTACGACCAGCAAGGTGGTGTGGCCGGTAGCAGCTCACGAACGCATCAGGGCAGGTTCATGCCGGACGAGATCATCGAGATGGAGCTGCGGACTCGCAAGAGCCCGACGTTCTTCCAGAATCAGTTCGAGTTCTCGCACGCGAACGGTGACGTAGACGCCACCGTCGTCGGGAGTTTCCCGGCTGGCACTTGAGAACGAGGTTCCGAGCAGGAATCTTATTTGGGGCGCGCCGCTGGACTTTCGAAATCCGCGGCGCGCCACCGCGGAGCCTTCTTCTGCGAATTTGTAACGACCATTCGTCTGCAAAAAGGACCCGACTCTTCGGACCACCATTCCATCAGCGGGGTAACCGGGGGCTCGAATCACTGTCGAGATCCGAAGCTCCAAGAAGCTCCAGATTCAGCCCTCGGTACTGTTTGAAGCCGGCGTCCGTCGTCACCATGCAATAACCGCCCGCAAGAGCGAATGCAGCGAGGTATGAGTCCATCCAGATCTTGGGCGAGGCCGAATCACGGAGCGCAAATTTCTTCCACAGGATCTCGAGGCCCGCAGGTTCCTCCTCCTGCAGGACGATGCGGTCATCGCCGAGAAACGCATCGTAAATGCCCCAGGCTTCACGGTTCGTCAACGGCGGATTCCCATACGGCTCGAGCACGGACGCATTCGTCAGCAGGCGCAGAAGGGTTTGTTGGGTAGCCCGAACAAAGCAAACGGATTCGGCCTCGTCTACATCCTCCAACCACGTGCGGGTCGCTCCGTGATGAACGTGTTTGGAGAGGGTGAGAGCCAACCAGACGTTGCTATCGCAAAGATTCATCTCGCGTCGCGGCCGTCGTCTGCGAGCAGTATCTCGGCCGCGCGTTCAGGGGTTATCTCTTCCGCGGGATGAGCCTCGCGAGCGCAAAGAACTAACGGGAGTTCGACGCGCTTGCGCACCGACGTCGGCTTCCGATCCGCCCGCGCTAGACCTTGTCTCAACAGGTCGGCAATCGCGTCCTTGAGCTTCAGGTTCTGTTTCACGGCGCGAAGCTTGATGGCTCGCATCAGATCGTCGGGGAGCTCCAGCGTCGTTTTCATGTGCCATAATACCATAAAAATGGATTTATGGCTAATTGGGGACGGCCGAAGGGGCCAAGCCTGCGGCAGCGGCGTCTGCGAGATCGCGTGAACCGGCCGCGGTGCATGAGCCGCCGCTACCGAGCCCGCCAAGGTCCCCGAGAGTGCACCAGCCGCCGAGGCTGCCGAGGCGCCGAAGCGCATGCCTCGGGAGTTGAGGGGGGCCTTCACCGGGTCCAGAATCTCGCTCCCGAGACGAAGGTCACTGGCGACCAGGTGGTCAGCATGGTGCGGCTGCGCAACGTGTCGAATGACTGGATAACGCGGTTCACGGTGACGGAGTTCTGCTTCGTGTCAGGGCGGCGTGGCCGGAAGCAGTTCGCGAACGCATCAAGGCAGGTTCATGCCGGACGAGGTCATCGAGATGGAGCTGCGGACTCGCAAGAGCCCGACGTTCTTCCAGAATCAGTTCGAGTTCTCGCATCGCGAACGGTGACGTAGACGCCACAGTCGTCGGGAGCTTCCCGGCAGGCACTTGACTCGAGAGCGACCCCGCTAATGCGGTCGAGGGCTATTGACGCACGCGTGGCGTGAAGGACAACCGAGCCGTATCGGGCCGACTCGCGAAGGTTCTCCGAGCGAGAATCTTCGGAGAGCGCGCCACTGGACTTCCGGAAATCCTCGGCGCGCCACCTTAGGGGGTTCCTCTGCGATTTTGCAATCACCTCTGTTTGCAGAGCCCGTTCTTCAGACGACCCATCGATCACGGTGAGAAACCGCTGGGAGACTCGTACGGTCACTCACGCTGATTACTGGTTGCGCAGCCACTCCAGTCGGGACTTGATGCGGCTATCGTCGGGATTTTTCTCCAAGAGCGCACTGTAGGTCTCGATAGCGGCTCGAAAATCCCCGGCGTCGATGTAGCCTTCGGCGAGCATCTGCTGAGCGTCGACCGATGTGGGGTACAGCTCCGCCCTGAGCTTGATCACGGGCATCGCCTCTTCGGTGAGACCCCAACTGGTGCGCACAGTCGAAACGAGCCGACGCAGGTATTCATCGTCCAAGAGAATGTGGTCGGGGTTCGTTTCCCTCAGTTTGCGGAGCTCATCGATGGCTTGGTCAGCCTGGCCGGCGACCACGGCTTGCACGAATTCCTCATAGCTGATGGACGCTGGTGCCGCGGGTCGATGCTCTAGGGTCATGCTCGAGCCGGGATCGGACTCCTGCGGACTCTGAGCAATAAATCCCCGGCTCCTTGGATCCTGAGCCAGGAACGCGGCAAAGAAGTTGTAGATGTACCGGCTGACGGCTTTGTAACCTTCGATGCCGTCACGATCGGAAGCGTTCCACGGCCCCTCGATCAGGGCGAGACTCGTATAATCGAAATGGTCCATCCCTTCCGTCAGTAGCAGAAATCGTTCCGCGTGAACCGCGGTCTCGAAAAGAGATTTGGACTGGGAATCAGGCGGCTGCTCCATCCACGATGCCGCCATGCTGTGAAGCCAGGGAGCCCGCAGCGCCAACGGGTCGTAGCTGGACGAGGCGCCTGGAAGACCTGATGGGTGCTGATAAATGATGCCCGAGCTCACACTCACGAAAGCGTCCACGTCGGAGTTGCGCATGGTCAGTATCAACCCGGCCATCCCGCCCATATCGAAGCCGAAGACTCCGAGTCTCTCGGGACTGACAAACGACATTCGACGGACTCGGGCGATGACGAATTCTAGATCTCGAACTTGAGTCTCGAGATCGAGAGCATCGATTCTTACAAAAGGAGAGTTGGTTCCGACCAGCGGGCAGGTCGCCACGACGAAGCCTCGTCCGGCGAGGTACTCGGCCAATGCCGCAAACGACACAGGAAACTCGAAATAGAGCCCCTGGCCGATCACGATGAGCGGGAACGGGCCCTCCAAGGCTTCGGCGTTCTCGATTGCGAGGACGGGTTGTCGCAGTAACGCATCGAAGCCTGCGGGGCCCAATCGACGCGCGAGCAGCCAACGCGCGAATTTGAGCTTGCCGCGCATCGGTCCCACGATCTCTGAAGGCCAGATGTCGTCATCTGCCAGAGCCGCGTAGTCGCCGAATCGCATCGGTCGGGCGTCGTTCGAGTTTCTTGCCGGATACCAGAGGTAGGTTCGTATCGGGCGCGGATGCGGCCGCGACGGTGAGACTCCGCCTGTGACCGTCCTCGAATGATCCTGCTCTTCGATCAGCTGGAATCCCACCGAATACTCGCCAGCCTCCAGACCATCCCGACCGGAGACGGCTTGCGAACGTGCCTCGCTGGTGGCTAGTGCGACGAAGAGCAGGCTCGCGTGAAGTATTGCGCACGGCATGACGATACCTCCCGGGCTTTTGAACCTTCCAGCCAAAGCGGTCACCGTCTATTCTCCGCCCATATGCACGTGGAGCGCATCCAAGGTCCCCGCACAGCGACGAATGTTGGTTGTTTATTTGCAGAGTCGCTTTATAAATATTGTATATACTTTACAATACAATCGTTTGAGATGGAATTTGAGTGGGACGAAGATAAGAACCTCTCGAATTTCCGCAAACACGGAATTTGGTTTGAAGAGGCCCAGACTATATGGGCCGGCGAATCGAGTTCCGAATTCTTTGATCCGGAGCGCAGTAGCTTGGAGGCTCCGTTCATCCGAGTCGGATACTCTAGCGTGCACCGCTTGCTGCTAGTGGTCTTTTGTGAGCGATCGGACGGGGACGTTCTCCGTTTGATTCAGCGCGGCGGGCTACGAAGAGCGAGAGGCGGCAACATGAAGAAGGAATATGATCTCAAGAAACTGAAGAAGAGGCCGGGAAAGGTCAAGATCGAGAAAGACGCGGCGAAGGTACCAGTCTCGATTCGACTGGATGGATCGGTATTGGCTGCGATCAAGACAGAAGCTGAACGGTTGGGGGTTCCGTATCAGACCTTGATTGGGAGCATCCTTCATCGTTACGCCTCGGATGAATTGATCGACCGTCGGAGTTTAGATCTAGTCAAGTCTATTCACGCGTAGTAAACGGGTAGGCACGCTTGATCTATCGTGCGAAGGATAAGTTTGCCGCTCTGGCTCCTGGCGATGGGTCACCGTGTTATGAAGGCCGTACTGGCGTAGAGTTTCGATGCGATCGACAAGCGCTCTGCAGCGTGGAAGGCCGTGGAGCGGTTCTGCGACGCTCTGCTCGACGACTTGAGCGGCGCCGAGAACGTGAGCACGCAGCAAGCCGCGCTCGTCGACCTCGCAGTTTTTCGAGCCTGGTCGACCGAGCTAGTGCACCTGGTACCGACGGCCCAATAGAAATGCCCCTCCAACCCGGAACCCGCCTCGGCAACTCCGAGGTCCTCTCCGAGCTGGGCTCTGGCGGGATGGGTGAGGTGTACAAAGCGAAGGACCTCAAGCTGGGACGTGAAGTCGTTCATCAAGGTCTTGCCCCGGAGATGGCCTCGGACTCCCAGCGCCTGCGTCGATTCGGGCAGGAAGCCAGAGCTGCCTCGGCCTTGAACCACCCGAACATCATCACCATCTACGAGATCGGAGAGCACGAGGGCACGCCCTACATCGCGATGGAGTATGTCGAGGGCAGGACGCTGCGGTAGATTCTCACCGACGGCCCTCTTCCCAATGAGAGGGTCATCCGAAATGCGACCCAGATGGCCGAGGGCTTGGCGAAGGCGCATCAGGCCGGCATTGTTCACCGAGACCTCAAACCCGAGAACATCGTCATCAGTGAGGACGGCTACGTCAAGATCCTGGACTTTGGTCTGGCGAAATTGTTCCGCAGGGGGAGAGGTCGGCTCGCCGCCGTGTTGCCGCACAGTGGAATCGAATTCGCATTGCCGCAGCTCATCGATATCGACGACGGGAGTTCCCCATGGTCAATAGGGTTCGACTGGGGGCTCGACCACATTTCCGCCATCGAAGACGAAAATCTCCTCGCATTTGTGGGAGGAAGCCAGGGAGGGTGAGCGTTGACCCGTCCCAGCGATGACAAATAGAATGCCGCCCGCGCTTCATAGGTCATTGCGTTGGATTGAAGCGAAAGGAGGTGCCGCATGTTTAACGACTGCTCCGAGCCCAAGGGATGGAAACGGCTCAAAGCGACTAGACGCGCGTGGGTGCTCCTGCCCTTTGCGACTGCGCTCGCCGTTGTCACTAACATGGCGTCCTTCGGTCGGGCTCAGGGCGGGGCCGGGCATCCCCTCGCGGGTGTTTGGTCGGTCACCAAAGGTCCCGATGGAGGCGATGCCTCGCAGCCCGGGTTATTCATTTTCACTGACCGGCACTACAGCGCAGTCTATTCGGTCGAAGACGAAAGGCGCCCGCACTCGAAGACACCCTTTAGTCCGAGCCGGGACGAGAAGGCCGCCCAGTACGACTCGATCATCGTAAACACCGGCACCTACGAGACGAGTGATGCGAGCGTGACCATGAGGCCGATGATTGCCAAGAGTCCCGAGTTCGTCGGCGGCAACACCACCATGGGTTATAAGATCGACGGCGACGTGCTCACTCTGACGACGATGAGCATCGTGTCTGCCGATGGAGCCTCCCCACCCGACGTAGCCGCAACAACGATGACACTTCGGCGAATCGAATAGAAGCAGCCATCGCTTCAGCGGACTGCGCGACGTTTGAGGAAGGACCCTACGCTCGACGGCCCTCCAGCCGAAGTCGGAACTCGGGCCGACGAAGATCTCCCTGCCGCGGGGACCGGAGCGCGCTCGTCAGTCGAAGCTCCCAGGAAATCTCGGGAGGTGAAGGCATCTGAGGGCTCGTCACGCAACCGTCGGCTGTGTAATTGCCACCCGCGGTGAATGTGCTGTTACCGGCCGGTATTTCACAACCATCCTCCGTCGGATGAACTTCCCCGAGTAGGGCGTCCGACCCAAGGGAGAGGCCCCCCAGGTGGGACCACTGGGACTGGGTGGGTCCCAAAAGGGGTCCCAGAGGAAGTTACTGTACCTATGGTACTTAGGTGAGACTGGGACCTTGGGACCCCTAAATCCGGAGACATATAGGCCCCCCCTTTTTGAGAGGGTAGGAGCATATGGGTCGCACTCAAGCGGCGCAGCGACGGTCAGTCTCTGCTGGTGGCCGGGATGAAACGTTTCGATGGAAGACGCCATGACGAGATGAACGGGGCTTCCGTCTACATTGACCCTGGCGCATCGGTTTCTGCGTTTGTGATTGGCGTCACGACGAGGCGGAACACCATGGCTATTCGATAGCCGAGACTGGAGGTCACTGATGCTACGCACGACGGCGTTGCTGCTCACGATACTGCTCGCCGCCGCGTCGGCCTTCGCTCAGATTCTGGAGCCCGACCAGACAAAGGCTCGGATCTTCGTCACTCCGGAGGGTTCAGAGATTCAAGTCAAGTTGAGCGATGGAGACGTTTTGAGGGGCACGCTCTTGGGAACAGGAGATGAGAAGTTCGAACTGCGTATCGAGGGCGATGCGGCACGGGAACTTTTGGGCGCCAGCTCGTACCAGCGATGGATCGCCTACAGCGATGTTGTGGAACTGAACGGCGCGGAGGTGCACCACACGACCTCGAGTCGAGATCTACCCCAAATCCTTGGTCTCGGACACAAGGTAAGCGTACGGACGTTGAGAGGGAACGCTTACGAGGGGAAGATCAAGGATCTCGACGAAAAGCACATTCGCGTCGACGACAAGACGTTCCTCTTTAGCGAAGAGGACCTTATGCGAATCGATGTCACGAGGAACGACTCGATTCTGAATGGAGCCCTCATCGGTTTGGGCGTCGGAGCCGGACTCATCGCGCTAACAGGGTGTCCGGATTGTACAAATGAGGAGGCCACCAGTTTTTTTCTCCTGGTTGGTGGGACTAGCGTCGGGCTCGGCGTCTTGTTCGACATTATGCGTAAGACGCCCACAACAGTTTACGTGGCCGCTGACCGCGACAACAAGCTCACGGTCGCGCCCCTATTCACACGGGGCAGAAAGGGCGTTGTGGTCTCTTTCAGCTTCTAGTCAATCAACCTCAACCCCCGAGAACAATCCGGGGGGGCGTGTGGGATCCTCTACTCCTCAGTCCTCATACCCCCAGTTGTTATGGTGGTTGCGCCGGAGCAGCCACTCTGAACTCGCCGCACCACCTGTTCTCGTTCACGCTCGGCCACAGTTCGGTCGGCTGGTTCGCGTTCGCATCGAAGTGCACGATGGCGGCACCTGCCCTGGGCGTGAAGCCGTGCGCGGTGGAGCGGACGATAACATAGCCAGAGGTGGGCAGCACACATTGGGCCGAAACGAAGCCGCCACCACAACAGTACAGGTGGGTGTCGTGAAAGCCATCGGGCGACTTGTCCTCGGGTCGGTCTTCGGCGGATTGCTGGCTGCTGCGCTGGGGGCTGCGACACTCGGGTTGGTGCCTTACTAACGAGAGACGAAAACGGCCCATCCATGTTCGGTATCAAGCCGTCCTTTGTGTTCTTCCTTTCTTCGGCATTCATGGGCGTTCTTGGGCCGGAACGAGTTGGCATACCTTTTCGCCCAGCTGGCCTGTCGAGGTCGCAGCGATAATCTTCACGGTCGTTATTACCGCTTTTCTGGTTTCATTCCTTTTCCATACGCTCTTCCCGAGATTGTCCAGACTGAAGTGAAGGGATTTTCACCCCTGCGTCGCCGTGCGCTGCCGCGAGCTACGCCCCCAAAATCGGGGTCCCAGGGTCCAAACTCCAGCTAAGCTTCTACAGCTAGGGAGATAAATGTGCTCCCCCTTGGGTCCCAGGAGATCCCAGGGTCCCAAGGGCACCCCCCAAAAGAAATCCAAGGGTGTGTGTGCATGTCTCCTCTCTCCGTCTCAATCCTCACACCCCAACAATTTTGTGGGGGAAGCGCGTTTTGATCTCACTCAAGTGGCTCGGCGACGGTTAGCTTTTTTGCCGGTCGCCGGGATGAAACATTTCGACGCCAAAAGACATAGAAGGGTGACGGATGATCCTTCCGACGGGGAGGTGCGTTGCTTCCTTGGGTTAAGTCTTTTTTTATCCCAACAGATGAAGTCACGTTCATTTCACATAGGCAATCACCCGTCCACTCATTTCTGGAGTTGGACCATTTACGATCGGAGCATAAAAATGAGTAAACAAGCACAGAAAATGCTTTTGATGTTGTTGGGCATAGTCATTAATCCTGTCTTATTACAAAACGCTGCGGCTGAAACCGCTTTTGCTTTTGTTCCCGCTCAAGCGTCCGGTGGATTTGGGATTCCAGGTGATGGCGTGCCGTTAATCCAAGCAGCCACATTTCATAGAAAAGGAACCGTCACAATTAAGTATGTTTCAGGAACTATCTCTGATTCCGTTGCGAATGGAATTGGTCCCCGTGGGGGTAGACTCGACCAAGGTACCGGACTCCAAACACCCCTTCAGGAAGCAGTAGGTACAGCGTTTGGAGTGGTAAAAAATCAGTGGGCACTAATTGGCGCGTTTGTGCCTAAGTCAGTTGCGGATTCGACGGAGTTTTCAGCTGTTGACGGAAGCAAAGGAACCGCTGCGGTTGGAATTCCTCCTAACTCTTTGTTTTTTATTGGCAATTACTACACATTAGACGTTTCAGGTCCAGGAACGTTATATCTAGGCATTAACGATCCTGGTGTGGCGGATAATTCCGGAGGGTATACGGTCAAGATCATTACCCCGTGACAAAAGACGGGGTCAGCGCGGCTAGGCTGAGGACGGGACGAGGATCAGATTGGGTTTGAAAACTGTCGGTATCATTATCCAACGTCCCCCCACGGGGAGAGGTTCTAGAGGACTTCCGAAACCTTGACAAACTTTGAATTATTGATGTCCTCTCCTCTCCCCACCTCACGTCCCTAGAGTTGCTACAACGGCTCATGCCGTACGACGAGGAAACGAAACACCCGAAAGATAAGTATTCGAGAAATCGTTGAGCGGAAGCGGAAAGGTTCGAATTGAAATCTTCGGGGATCTAGGCGCAATCCTTCCCGACCCGCGAAGGAGAACATACAGCATCATAGACATCTTTCCGTGTCCTAGGGAAGTAAAGGAAGAAGGGGAGTGCCTACAGCACTTCGCCAGCTTCTCGCCTCCTAAGTAACCATCGCAGCAGCAGACGATCTCGACATCACCCTGGTCGAAGCCTCCAGTTCGTGCCGTGTGCCAAGACGCCCAACGATCGCGGGAGACTATCACTTCCCCGGTCCTGTCACGACGGGGTAGGGCGAGTACTTACCTCTCATTTCCAAAGGTGACGAGATCTCCTCTGGTACGTGCTCATCCCGGGGAGCGAGCGGGTGATCGTCCTCATGGTGGTAGAGAAAAAGTCCGACGAAGCCAGCAATCCGCCAGCGTTTGAAAGCTACTCCCTGTTTCGCCACACGAAGCCGACTTCCATGACTTCGACGAGTACGAAAGGCTGGTCGAGGCAGCGGTGGGCGACGAGCGGCTGGTTGTGCTCTTGGGAGGGGACGCTGGGTTGCGTTGCGGAGAGATGGTGGCGCTGGAGCGGACCGACATCGACTTCTCCAAGCGTCAACTTCATGTGAAGCGGTCGGATTGAAAGGGGAAGGTGACGGTTCCGAAAGGGGGCCGTGCCCGGCGGATCCCGATGACCACTCGACTCGCTCAGGCGCTGCAGGCTTCCCGTCATCTCAGAGGTCCTCGAGTTCTCTGTGAAGCAGATGGTCTGCCTCTCACGCAAAGGCGAATTCAAGGGCTCGTCGCCAGAGCAGCGCGGAAGGCGAACCTCGCGAATGAAGGGGTTCATGTGCTCGGTCACACCTTCTGTAGTCATTTGGCGATGCGTGGCGCGCCTGCTAAAGCGATCCAGGAACTCGCTGGGCACAAGGAACTCACCACGACACAGAGGTACATGCACTTGAGTCCCGCGGCCGTGGAAGGAGCGATTCGGCTATTGAAGCAGCTTACCCCTGTCTCTGGTTTTGGAGACATTGTGGAGACGGGCTCGGCAGAGAAAATTAAGTTGGATGAATAAAGGACTTAGATGGTGGCGGGGGCGGGATTTGAACCCGCGACCTTTGGGTTATGAGCCCAACGAGCTACCGGACTGCTCCACCCCGCGTCAAACGAGTGGCGAATTATCCTCCGCGCTTCGGACGGTGTCAAGGGCTGGGGTGGTGGCGCCG
>DATIBD010000102.1:0-8365 GCA_035457705.1 Vicinamibacteria bacterium | reverse complement strand
CTGCCCGCGCGCGAGCCCGGCAAGGCTTTCGACCCTTCACGTAGGTGACGGCGACTTCGTCCGCTCCTCTGTGCTCGACCCGAATCGCGGTGCTTTCGAGTCGAATCCGCACCGGATGATCGTCGCGATCGAGACGGCCATGGTCGACGCGGGCGGTCACGACGTCCTCCATCGTCTTTCCCGGGACGGCGGAAGGAATGAGCGCCCGCACCAGAAGCCGTGCAATCGTCGCGTTTCCGTCTGGAAAGTACATGTCGACTGGTCCTGACCATCGCCGTCCTCGTGACCGCCCAGAACCCGAATCCGAGGTTCGGCCGTTGGAAGCTCAAGTCGGACGAGCCCCCGCCCGCCTCGAACATCATGACCTACGAGCCGTACAGAGAGAACGGCATGCGGGTCACGGTCGAGGCGACGAACGCGAAGGGCGAGAAGCGGAAGTGGGGCTATGTAACCCTCTTCGACGGCAAGTACCGGCCCATGACCGGAGACACGAGCATCCAGGAGACTGACAGTCGAAGTCATCGACGCGCGCACGAACAAGATCTCGAACAAGACGGGCGACCGCGTAAACGTCATCATCAACGTTCTCTCCGAGGACGGGAACACAATTCACAACGAGTACCGGAACGTCGACCAGAACGGAAGGTTACCGTTACCCACGCGGTCTACGATAGGATTCAGTAGTAGCACCGTTACGGAGGGGTAACGATGTTCCTGAAAGACTTGCGCTACGCCGTCCGTGCGTTCTCGCATCGTCCCGGGTTCACCGCGATCGTGATCGCGACCGTCGGGCTCGCGATCGGGAGCAACGTCGCTATCTTCAGCGTAGTCAACGCCGTTCTCCTGCGCCCGCTCCCGTACCAGGACCCGGAGCGCCTGGTTCTGGTGTGGAACCGCATGGCGACGGCCAACCGTCCCAGCGCCCCGGTGTCGGGCCCCGATTTCCTAGACTACCGGGCCCAGACGACGAAGTTCGAGGGGTTCGCCGGCGCCATCGCCGTCGAGGCGACGATCACGGGGGAGGAGCGACCCGAGCAGGTGATGGTCGGATGGACGACGGTGAACCTCTTCGAGGTCCTCGGGGTCCGTCCGTTCATCGGCCGCGATTTCGAGCCCGCGGATGGAACGCCCATCGATCCGCAGGCGTTCCTCGACCCCAACGCGAAGCTTCCGCCGGGCACCCTCATGCTGACCCACGGGATGTGGCAGCGGCAGTTCGGCTCCGATCCGAAAATTCTGGGAAAGACCATCCAGCTCGACGGCCATGCAAGCGTGATCGTCGGAGTACTTCCTCCGGACTTCCGGATTTATCTTCCCGCCTACGCGGGTATGCCCACCAACATCGACCTGTGGGGCGCTTTCCCCGTGGACTTCTCGACCAGCCCGCGCGATGCCGAATTTCTCACAGTGGTAGGAAGACTCAAACCGCTGGTAACCCACGGGCAGGCGCAGGCGGAAATGGACGCGCTCGCCGCCCGCTTCCGCGAGCAATTCCAGCACCACAAGAGCGTAGGCATGGAGATCGTCGTCAACTCCATGCACCGAGACGTCGTCGATCACGTGCGTCCTCTGCTCCTCACGCTCCTCGCTGCCTCCGGGTTCGTGCTCCTGATCGCTTGTGCCAACGTCGCCAACCTCCTCCTGGTGCGGGCCGCAGAGCGCGAGCGCGAGATCGCGGTGAGGGCCGCACTCGGGGGAGGGCGGGCGCGTATCGCTCTTCAGATGCTCACCGAAAGCGGCGTGCTCGCCGTGGCAGGCGGTCTCCTGGGACTGCTCCTGGGATGGGCCGGGATTCGCACGCTCCTCGCGCTGCAGCCGGACGGTCTTCCCCTCCTCGAGAAAGTCGGAATCGACGGGAACGTCCTGCTCTTCACCGTGGTCGCCTCGCTCCTCGCGGCGGCGACTTTTGGCGCCATACCCGCTTTGAGGGCCGGAAGCCCCAATCTCGCGAACGCGCTCAAAGATCGGGGAAGCGACTCCGGCGGGGTGCGCGGCAACAAGGCACGCACCGCTCTCGTCGTGACCGAGGTCGCTCTCTCGCTGGTGCTGTTGATCGGCTCCGGTCTCATGCTGAGAAGCTTCACCAACCTGAAGCGCGTGGACCCCGGGTTCGATCCGAACGGCGTCCTCACGCTCTCGGTCCCCATCCCCTTCTTCAAGTATCGGGACCCTGAAATGCGAGTCGGCTTCTTCGATCGGCTGCACGAGCGTCTCGCGGCACTGCCTGGAGTCGAATCCGTGGGCGGAGGGTCCCCGATTCCGCTCGGAGGCGGAGATCAGTACTGGGTGCAGCCGTACGGGCGAGACAACGCCACCGAGGAGGAGTGGAACGCGAATCGCGCGGACTATCGTGGCGTCCTCCCCGGATACATCGAGTCCATGGGGATGCGGCTCCTTTCTGGACGAACACTCGAGAAATCCGACAACCAGCCGGGCGCTCTGGACGTGGTCGTAATCGACGAGAAGCTCGTCGCGAACCTCTGGCCGAACGAGGACCCGATCGGAAAGGCGATGCAAGTGGTCCGGTTCGACTTCGAGAGCATGCAGCTGAAGCGAGTTCCCGTCCAGGTGGTGGGAGTGGTGGAGCACGTCCGGTCCGAATCTCTCACCGCGGACGGACGGGGCGCCCTCTACTATCCCTATCGCGTCTTCCCCTGGTGGCCCATGACCGTGACCGTAAAGGCTCGGTCGAATCCTCTGGGGCTCTCCGGCGCCATCCGAAGCGAGGTCTCGGCGCTCGACGCCGATGTCCCGGTGGCGCGGGTGCGCCTCATGCGCGACTACGTGGACGACGCGATGGCCCAGACCCGATTCACCCTAAGCCTCATCACCGTTTTCGCAGCGCTCGCGCTCATCCTCGCGGCCATCGGCCTCTACGGGGTCATCTCCTACTCGCTCCGCCAGCGGGTTCAGGAGTTCGGAGTGCGCATGGCGTTCGGCGCCGGAGAACGGAGCATCGTGGGACTCGTGGTGAGCCACGGGATGGTTCTCGCTGTAGCCGGCATCGGTCTAGGGCTGATTGCCGCCTTCGTCCTGACCCGGACGGTGTCGAGCCTGTTCTTCGGCGTCACTCCCATGGATCCGCTGACGTTCGGCGGTATCCCTGTCCTTCTAGCGGGGGTCACGTCCGTCGCGAGCTACATCCCCGCCCGAAGGGCGACGAAAATTGACCCGATAGAGGCCCTCCGAGGCGGATCGCGCTGATCTCGCTGGATCGTGCGGGATGCGGAGGGGGCGCGGCAGCGGAACTCCGAATGCGAATCGAGCTGCGAACGGCGGCGAGACCGGCCATGGCCGTTCCGGCAGCGGCTACCGGGGTGATGCTAAACTGGAATCACTGTGATGCAAGAAAAAGAAGCAACTTCGGACGAGAGCCGTCACGATTCGAAAGCTGCCGCCCGAAGTCGAGCGCGCCATCCTGGAACGCGCCCGCACGGAGGGCATCAGTATCAACAAGGCAGTCGTCGGGATGCTTCGGGAGCGTGTCGGGGTCAGGGAGCCCAAGAAACGGTACGCGGATCTCGATGAGCTCGCGGGTGCCTGGACGTTCGAGGAGGCCGAGGAGTTCGACCGGTCTCTCCGCGAACAGCGCCGGCAGGATCCTGAGCTTTGGCAGGAATGAAGGTCCTTCTCGACTGCTCGGCTTATTCCGCGTTCCTGCGCGGACATCCCGGCCTCAAGGAGGCCGTGGTCGAAGCAGACACGGTGTATCTGAACGCGATCGTGCTGGGTGAGCTCCGAGCGGGGTTTCTCCGAGGAAGCCAGAGAAAGCGACATGAAGCGTGCTCGCGAGATTCTGCGAGTCACCGCGGGTCGTCTCCGCCGTCGTCGATGCGGAAACGTCGGAACGATACGCCGTGATCCTCGATGCTCTCCGGAATGCGGGCACTCCCGTCGGAACCAACGATCTCTGGATCGCAGCGACAGCGATGCAGCACGGTTTGATACTGCTCACGACGGATACCGACATTCTCCAGGTTGCTCAAATCGTGACTCGGTGCTTCGAGCCCTGAACCCGCGGGTTACATGAAGCGACTCGTCCCGCGATTGAGTCCATCGGCCTTCGCGGTGAAGAATCCTCCCCGGTCTCCGTCTCGAAAAGTGGCGTCGATGAAGGGGCGTTTCTACGCGGGCGAGTGCTGGTGGAGCCGGAGCAGAACCGCGTCGTCAGCGCGAATGAGTTGGCAACGCTCGACGCGTTCCCCGGGTCAACCCCTGAGCCAATTCTCGACCTTGAGACCGGGAATGCGTCGAAAGTGGTCCTCGTTGTCTGTCGCAACTGCGAGACCCTGGACGAGCCCCGTTGCCCCAATCAAGATATCGGCGTCCCCGATCGGCTCACCACGGGCCCTGAGCGTGGCGTAAACCTCCGCGGGCTTGACGACGATGTCGTCGCTCAAACCAAGAACTTCACTGGCCGCGCAGAGCTTATCGAAGGCTTCCGCCTGGGCGACAGCGTTCTTTGCTTATGAGCCCACGCAATATCTCGTACCGGGTGATGATAGAGAACGTGAAGGACCCGTGCTCGATCAGGTACTCGCTGGCTTTCGGTATCACCGCCTCGATGCCCTTCATGATGGCCGAAAGAATCGTGGTGTCCAGGAGAACCTTGGAGGCAGCCATCAGATGGGCTCGCGGGTGAAAAACACCCTGCGACGCGCCATTTCTTCGATCTCCTCGATATCAGAAGGTGACAATCCGTGGTAGACGCGGCCCGCTATTCGAAGGACGTCTTCCGAACTGTAGGGAGACGCGCTTTCCACGGTTATCTGCACTCGTTGGCCTTCGGGGAGCTCTGGCGGAAGTACAGGCTTGAAGACTCCGTCCTCGAAGATGGCTTCGACAATCGTCTTCATGATGGACACCCTGACGTTCCTTTCTCAATTCCAGTCTCAAACGCGATCCCTCTCAAGGTTTCGCCAAGTCGACGTCGAAACGAAACGAGAAGTCGATGAAGGGCCGTTTCTACGTGGGCGAGTGGCTCGTGGAGCCGAGCAGAGCCGCGTCGTCCAGGGAGATGAATCGGCAAGGCTCGAGCCCAAGACCGTTCAGGTGCTTACCTTCCTGGCTCAGCACCCGAATGAAGTCCTGAAGGAGCGAATCATCGACTTCGTCTGGGAGGGAGCGTCGTCTCGGACGAAGTTCTTACGACCGCGATCTGGGGACTGAGGAAAGCTCTCGGGGACGACGCCAAAGAGCCGACATACATCCAGACGGACGATCCCGCGCCGGGGATATCGACTCATCGCGCCGGTCGAAGGGGTAACGGGGGACACCTCGCGAAAGTGGGAGCCGTCTCCTTACCCCGGCCTCGCTTCCTTCACCCAGAGAGACGCGGAGTTCTTCTTCGGCCGTGAGGGGGAAGTCGAGGGACTGTGGAGGAAGATCCACGAGCGGAACCTTCTGGGACTCATCGGACCGTCGGGGGCCGGGAAAAGCTCTGTTCTCCGAGCGGGCGTGATTCCCGCGGCGCCCGAGGGCTGGGACGTGGTCCTGTGTCAGCCGAGGAGCGAAGCCTTTGAGAGGCTCTCGGCAGCGCTGGATGGTGAGAGAAGCGGAAGCGTCCAGGCGCTCTGGATCGTCGACCAGTTCGAAGAGCTGTTCACCCTCCATGACGACGAAACCCCGAGGCGCTTTGCAGAGCTTCTGGGGAGAGCGGCGGAATCGGGGATTCACGTTCTCCTTTCGCTGCGCGACGACTTCTTGATGCGGTGCCACGGCCATCGAACGTTGGAGCCAGTCTTCGAGAAGCTGACTCCGTTGAAAGCGCTGGAGGGCTCAGGACTCGGTCGGGCGCTCACGGAGCCGGCCCGAGCCTCGGGATATCGGTTCGAAGACGAAGCGCTCGTGTCGGAGATCCTGACGGAGGTGAGCCAGGGGAGGGGTGCCTTGCCGCTTCTGGCGTTCGCCGCAATGAAGCTGTGGGAGAAACGGGACCGGGAGAAACGGCTTCTCACGAGAGAGGCCTATCTCGCGATCCGGAACGGCGCCCAGATTCGACTCCGTCACCTCGATGTAGTAGCCGAAGACTTTCTTGAAGCGGACCTTGAGCGAGCTGATTCCCGTCCGCCCGCGCCTGCCGGGACTCTGCCGTGCGCCGCCTCTTGCCTGGCTGCCTATCGGCCCCGCAATCCCCGCGCCAGCTCCCTCTATCAGCGCCTCGATACCCATTTCGAAACCCTCAAGCGCTTGTGGGAAGAGCGATTCGAGTGCCGATACGTATTCTGGCAAGCCTACTGGGATTCCGCCGTCTTCTCTTACCTGGATTGCGGACTCTTCGAATCCGGCCTCGCCCGCGTCGTGTGTACGGAGTGCCGCTATGAGTTCCTCGTCGCTTTCTCGTGTAAAGGCCGCGGACTTTGTCCCTCCTGTGGAGCCAAGCGCGCAGCGATCTTTGGGGTGGACCCCACTGAACTGCCCTCGATGCGGGGCAAGGATGAAAATTCTCGCTTTCATCATCGAGCCCAAAGTTATCCGTCGAATCCTCGATCACCTCGACTCCGGCAGCCCCCCGCGAGCTCCCCCAAGCTCGAATTCATGCCACCAGAACCCCTCATACTCCATATACACGCTCGACCCCTGCCCTCGGGCCGCCGCCCCCGTGTTCATCCACCCGATCTCGTTCCTTTTCTCGAACTCCACCCCCAACCGCGAAACTCCACTTCCCACGAACTGCCACTTGACGCGTACTCCCCGTCCATTTTCGCGGAGGCGGAGTTACGATTTCCTATCAGTCAGAGCTCCACCCGAAGTCGTACTGCCTCCGGCAGCACGCGGCACTCGGCTCGACGTAAGCCACTCACCATCCGCTGCATCGGGCCGTCAGCGCTACGAGTGCCGAGTCGTCGAAAAGGAGTCGCTGGCCGCTTCCGTCCGCCTCCATGACGTAGAGTTCGTCACGGCCCCGGCGGTCCGTGCTGAAGAGAATGCGCTTCCCGTCGGGCGTCCAGTAGGGATCCCCGTCCCCTCCACGCGCGTTCGTGAGCCGGGTCAGACGACGCTCTTCGAGGTCGTATCGGAAGATCTCGAGGTCCGGCTCTCCCGTCCGGTCCGATGGCACGGGACCGAAGAACGCGAGCGAACGCCCGTCGGGAGCCCATTCGGGCTTGTAGTTTTCCCGCCGTCCCACGTCCAGCGGATGACGAGCCTGTCCGTCCAGATCCATCAGCATCAGTCCGTATCCTTCTTGGTCTTTCGCGACGTAGACGATCCTGCGGCCGCCGGGCCTCACTTTCGGGGAGAAGTCGGGCAGCGGGTTGTCGGTGAGCCGCTTCTGATTCGAGCCGTCACCGTTCATGATCCAGACCTCGTGATTGCCCGTACGGTTCGAGTTGAAAACGATGCGGAGGCCGTCGGGCGTGAAGGCCGGATCCCCCTCGTAAGCACCGGTGCGCGACAGCACTGTCTCGAGCCCCGTGGTGAGCTCGAGAGACACGATGTCGTAGCGGGAGACTCCGTCGACCTCGCCACCTCGAAAGAAGACGACGCGACCTCCGTTGGGAGAAAAATGCGGATACCAGTCCTCGACGTCGTTCGTCGTGAGCCGACGGAAACCGGACCCATCGAGGTGCGCGACCGCGGCCTCGTGCCGCCCGCCACACTCGATTGTGAACGCGACCAGGGCTCCGTCCGCGGACACGACGGGCCTGTGGAATCCGGGCTCGCCGGTGATTGCGAGACCGAGTATCAATTCGAAGCCGAGCTCCATCGGGAGTTATTGTAGCCTATCTACAGGAACGACGAGCGCGCGACTCCGATGAAGACGGCGGACTCGTATAATGCCCGCAGCGAGGAGAGCCATGCTGTTACCCGCGTTCTGGCGCTCACGTAGGTGGCCGGCACACTGATGCTCGGGCCCGAGGCCCCGCTTCGGAACGACCGCCCTCCGAGCCCGCCAAGGACGGCTAGGGAATTGTAATCGAGGCGGTGGGGAAGGGCAGTCCGGAGAACGCGCTTGGGGAGGAAGGCTGGGAGAGGTCGGGTTCGCGAAGACGGATTTAGAGGTCGGGGGAACGCGGAAATCGGAGTGATGGAGCGTGGAAGGAGTGCGGGCAGGCAGAGCTCCGGCGTCGAGCCTTAGGTGTGGGTTCCTTAGGAGAGAGGCTCAGCTCGGTGGAGCTCGAGGGCGTGCTTTTGGTTGGAGGTGGTCGAGGATCTGTCTGCGGGAAAACAGATCGATGATCGCTACCAAGTACCCGAATCCACGAGCCATCGGGATGTACGTGAGGCCCAGACCTGGTTGACCCGCGAAAGCTTTAGATTCTTGAGCAAGTACGGATATACCGGGTGCTCGGCGGCGGGCTTGCTCGTGTTCGGCTTCGGCGCCGTGCTCTCAATGCCCATCTGTCGCATCAGCCGTTGCACC
>DATIBD010000101.1:0-32285 GCA_035457705.1 Vicinamibacteria bacterium | reverse complement strand
GCCACGTCCTCTGTCTGGGCGTCTCGCACCGCGTTGGCCCAGAGGTGAACACCGGAATAGGCCGAATCCATGGGATCGCTGGTGACCCGCTCGGCGCCGAAACGGTCTTTGAATCGGCGCACGAAGCTCTGATTCTCCGCGCTGGGCAGACTCTGGAAATAGTTCCAGGCGGCATAGTCGCCCGCCATCTTGCTGACGTCCCCTCCCATGCTCACGAGCTCTTGCTCGGCGATGCTGAATGAGACCGTTGGAATCTCAGCCGGGGTGATCCCGAAGTCGCGCAGCCTTCCGAAAAAGGCGACGTTGGTGGAGCCGTTGATGGTGTTGAAGATCACGTCGGGGCGGGTTTCCTGGATTTTCCTCACGACGTCCTCGACATCGTTCGACCCGAGCAGGAGATATTCCTCGCCGACGACCTCGCCCCGAAGCGCGGAGACGAGATCGTCGATGATGACGTTCGCCATGCGAGGGAAAATGTAGTCCGAGCCTACCAGAAACACGCGACGGCCGAGCGTGTCCACGCTCCATTTCACCGCGGGAACGATCTGTTGATTGGGCGCGGCTCCGGTGTACACGATATTGGGGGAGCTCTCCATGCCTTCGTACTGAAGAGGATAGAACAGCAAATGGTCGTTGGCTTCGACAACGCGCCGAACGGCTTTGCGGCTCGCGGAAGTCCAGCAGCCAAACAAGACGCTGACTTTCTCCTCGGTGATTAGACTCTCCGCCTCCCGAGCGAAAACGGACTCGTCGGAACGACCGTCGGCACGGACGATCTCGATGCGTCTTCCGAGCAGCCCTCCGGCTGCGTTGATTTCCTCGATGGCCAGCGTCACGGCATCCGCGACCGCGCTCTCGCTGTCCTTCATCGTCCCGGTGAAGGAGTGCAGGAGGCCGACTCTGATGGGCTCCGAGCCCGTGGAGGCCGATTCCAGAAGATAGATGGCGCCGAGGCCCAAGAGAAACAGCAGCGCGAGTGCGGCCCCGGTTTTCCTGTTCATCGACAAGTCTCCCAGACGATAACGGTTTGGGTATTCTAGCAGGGTGATTTAAAACTTAGCCCATCCTGCGCGAGCCGGCGCGCCTGGCGCGCCGTAAGCAGGCCGAGCCGTGGCGGCCCGATCGATCACGGGTCCCGCCACGGCACTGAGCATTAGTTGGCCGTCGACGTCCTAGCCAGACGACCCTTTATGACGACCCTTTATAATGAGCGCCGGTAGCCAGAGAACGACCTCCGCCATGACCACGATGAGCCTACGCGAAATTGGCGAGCTCGATGCGCTCCAGAAGGTGCTCCAAGCCTTCTGTGCCAGCCACGGTTTGGTCGGTGATGCGCAGGTCGAGCTGGCGACGTCGGTGGAGGAGCTCGTGGTGAACTCGTTCAAGCACGGCCAGGCCAGCGAGGTCACGGTGGCCATTACTGACGACGGGGCCGACGTGGTCGTCGAGATTCGTGACGACGGAGGCTCCTACAATCCGTTCGTCCGGCCGCCGCCCAACCTCGACGTGCCCCTGCTCGAGCGCGCCGTCGGCGGCATGGGCATCCACCTGGTAAAGAACTTGACCGATTCCCAGGAGTACCGATGGGAGGGGGGACGCAACGTGATGGTGCTCCGGAAGAAGAAGAGGGGCTAGGCCGTCGGGGAGCTACACGTAGGCCGTTCTCAGCAGCTCGGCGGCGGTCTCGTCCAGCTGCTCCTCGCGCCGGATCTGTTCGAAGCGAGCCAGCAAGTCGGCGGGACCGACGCGGCTCTTCTCCGCGCCCCGGATGTCGTGCAGGGGCCGGCCGCGGTGCATCATTATCACGCGGTCCCCGAGGCTCGCCGCCTGGTGCATGGAGTGCGTCACCATCATCGTCGTGAGCTGATTTTCCGACACCACCCTTTCGGTTATGCGAATCACCTGGTCGGCCGCCTTGGGGTCCAGCGCGGCGGTGTGCTCGTCGAGCAGCAGCAGCTTTGGCTCGAGCCATGTGGCCATCAAGAGCGTCAGGGCCTGACGCTGGCCGCCGGAGAGCGACCCGACTGCGTTATCGAGTCGGTCCTCGAGACCCATGCCGAGAGCTCGGACCCGGTCCCGCAACGCGGCGCGGATGGTGCCCGATAGGGCCCATCCAAGACCGCGACGGAGCCCTCGTCGGGCAGCGAGCGCGAGGTTCTCGGCAATCGACATGGTCGGCGCCGTGCCGCTGAAAGGGTTCTGAAAGACGCGTCCGATCAGCCGGGCGCGACGATGCTCTTCCCAGCGAGTGACGTCCTGGCCGTCGAGCAGGATGCGTCCGTGGTCGACGAAGAAGGTCCCGGCGACGGCATTGAGCAGTGTGGACTTCCCCGAGCCGTTGGTGCCGATGATGATGACGAACGAGCCTGGATCGACGGTCAGACTCACACCGTTGAGCGCGCGCACTTCGTTTGGCGTGGCCGGGTGAAACGTCTTCGCGATGGACTGGAGCTCAAGCAATCTCGGGCCGCACCTTCACTTTTTGCAGCTTGGCGAGTCCGCCGGGCAGGATGAGCGCGGCGAACACGAATAGCGCAGTAATCAGCTTCAGATCGTTGGGATCGAGGCCCCAGCGAAGGGCAATGGCTACCAATAGACGGAACAAGACCGAGCCCATGATGGCTCCCACGATGGTGATACCGAGCTGATTGGAGCGCACCAGCGCTTCGCCGATGATGACGCTGGCCAGTCCCCATACGACCATGCCGATGCCCATCTGAACGTCGGCGAAGCCCTGGTATTGCGCCAGCAGTGCGCCAGCGAGCGCGATGAGGCCGTTCGAGACCGCGAGGCCCATCACCGTCATGTTGCCATCGCTGACGCCGTTGGCACGAATCATCTGATCGTTGTCACCGGTGCCCCGCATTGCCGTGCCCAGGTTGGTCCGGAAGAAGATGTAGATCAGCGCGGCCACGGCCGAAGCGACCAGGAGGGCGGCCAGCAGCACGGAGGCGTCGTAGCTCCGCACCTCCCAGCCCCACAGCAGGAAGGTATCGGTTCCCATCAGGCTGGCGCCGAAGGTGCCAGCGATGGTGGCGAGCGTCTCCTCCGACAGCAGGGGCACGTTGCTCTTGCCCATGACGTGAAGGTTGATCGAGTAGAGCGCGGTCATCACCAGAATGCCCGCGAGCAGCTTGTGGATGCCGAATTTGGCGTGAAGCGCGCCGGTAATCGAGCCGGCCACCATGCCGGCGAGGGCGGCGATGAGCGTCGCGACGAACGGGTTCACCTCCGATACCAGCAGGATCGCCGCCACCGAGGCGCCGAGGGTGATCGAGCCGTCCGCGGTGATGTCGGGAAAGTGGAAGACGCGGAAGCTGACGTAGACGCCGAGGGCGAGCAAAGCCAGAATCAGCCCGATGGTCCAGGCTCCCAACAGAAGGGTCACTGCGTTCTCCCGGCTTCGGGGGCCACGTCGAGAGGGCCGATCCAGCAGGCGCCGCGGGAGAATGCGCTCTCGCCCGCGCCGGTGATGGGTCGGCCGTCGCGCAGCAGATGCAGCACACTCTGGAGCTTCTCTTTCTCGTAGAGTCCGGCGACGGTTTCGCGCAGCTCCATCCGGCCGCGGCGCAGAGGTGTGTAGGTGAAGACGGCGGCGTGAATGTGACCCGCGGGGTACCCGTTCTCACCGAGCGAGCGGACCATCGGGGCCAACGATTCCGATGGGGTGCGCGTGGCGATCCCTGCGGCGACCACCACGGATTGCGAGTAGACGCGCTCGGATGTGAACGAGAGCCACTCCCGGATCTCGGGGTGGCCGAATGGTGCGCGCGGAGCTTCTCCAGTGGCTGGCGATTTTCTGAGGGCGACGCCCGCAAGTCCGGCGGACTCGGCCACCAGCACCAGGCCGGCTGCGTCCGCCTCCGAAAGCTCCAGGCAAGCGTCGACGAGCTGGCTCAAGGACACATGGCCCACGTCCTTTCCCGCCTCGAAGCGTATCAGGCGGGCGAACTCGCCGTCGCAGGCCACGCCGTAGAGGAGTGTGCACTCGGGCAGCAAGGCCTTGGCCGAAACGAAGTAGTCGGGTGTCCCGGTGCCGTCGGTGGGAAGATAGGCGGCGGCGCCGGCGACCGCGAGGAACTCTCCGAAGCGGCCGCGGCAGCCGTTGAAGCTCCCACCGACCGCGCCGAGACCGACGACCGTGCTCGACGCGGGAATGGACAGCACCGTAGCGTCCTCGGCGCGGAAACGGCACCCGTCCAGGCGCCGCGGGTCGCCGATGATGCGGCAGGTCAACCGGGCTCCGGGCGACTCGTCGTAGCTCGTGTACCTCACGCCGTCTCGCTCTACGGCCGGCTCCGTCGTCGGGGCGGCGGCGGTCAGGGCGCCCGGTTCCGATCTCAACAACAGGCCCGCGAGCCCCGACACATTCAGGATCTTGACGACGGTGTCTGACGGGTTCGCAATGCGCAATCGGCCCTGGATCGCGGAGAGTTTCTGGTGTGTGCTCACCAGCACGCGGATACCGGCCGAGCTGATGTAGTCGACCTGGGCGAGGTCGAGAGTGATGTCGTGCGAGCCCTGCTGCACCACCTCTTCCAGCGTGGTCGTGAGGTGATCGGCCCAGTAGGAATCGAGCCGTCCGGCGACCGTCACTTCCAGACCGGCGGACGACTGTCGCTTGGTGAGCTCCATCGGGTTATTGGCCGATCACGCGGTCGGCACGCTCCAGGATCGACTGGGGAATGGTCAAACCCGAGGCGCGAGCGCGGGGCAGGTCGACGATGAGATTCACCTTGGTGACGATCGCGAACGGAATCGAGGCGGGGTCGGCGCCACGCATTACTTCGGCGGCCAGAAGACCGGCTTCGCGGCCGCCGTCATAGTAGTCGCGGGCGAGGATCACGGCCGGACCGAGCCCCGCCTGGCTCCCGTCGTGAGCGAACAGCGGGAGGTCGAACTTCTCCGCCGCCAGCACGATCGGCGAGAACGTTGCCGAGGAGAGATTGTCGGCGATCTGCACGATCGCATCGAGCCGGTTGGCGCCGAGCGACAAAGCGGCGTCGGCCACTTCGGACGCGCTATTCACACCCACGGTCACGAGCTCGATCCCTGCTTTCTCCAACTCCCCCGTGAGAACGTCTTTGTTGTAAACCGAGTTCACCTCGGCGGGACAGAACACGGTCCCCACCCTTTTGACTGCCGGCAGGATCTCCTTGACCAGCGCCGCCATTTCAGCGAACGGTGCCACGATGTAGTTGCCGGTGATGTTCGGCAGGTGATCGGTGTCGCTTTTGCCTGCACCGGCGATGATCGGGTTCGACACCAGAGTGAATACCACCGGGATGCCGCGAGCCCGGGCCACGCTGGCTTGCAACATGGGGGTCGAAAGAGAGATCAGCAGATCGTCTCCTTCGGTGACGGCCGCGTCGAGAATGCTGCTCGCGGTGGCGATGTCGCCCTGGGCGCTGACGAACGAGATGTCGTAGTCGCGGCCCTTTACCAGGCCCGATTCGTCAAGGCCTTGATATACCCCTTCCAGGCTCAGCTCGGCAGCGGGCGATTCGATGTAGCTGTAGGCTTTGACCTTCCACGTCTTCGACAGCGGCGCGTCGCTCGCGCGCGACTCTTTCATGTGCAAGCCGCTCGCGTCGATGACGCCGTTGGCGCGGTCGAGAACTGCCTGGGGCAGCGACCAGTTGCCGCGCAATCCCTGAAGAGCGGTCTGGTTCACCACGAGTAGCGGCGGCACGACGTTCTCCCACGGGATGGAGGCAGGGTCGGTGCCTCGCAAGATCTGGACGGCCATCGCAGCGGTCCTTCTGCCGATCGCCCGGAAGTCGGCTCCGAGCTCGAAGAGCGCGCCGCGCTCGGCGTTGCCGGTCAGGATCGAGAACGAGGGAACGCCCGCGGCCTTGGCCGCGGCGACGATCGTGTTCGACGCGACGGCCACGGTGTTGTCGCCGCTGATGAACAGCGCCTGGGCGCCGCGCGCCACGAGCGAGTTGGCCGCCTCGGCCACGCCGCTCGAGTTGTCGGCATTGGCCTCCATCAGTTCGATGTCGAGCTCGGCGCAGATTTTCCGCGACGCGATCGTGAACGCCTCCGAGTTGGATTCGGCCGCGTTCCACACCAGCCCCACGGACTGGACCCCCGGGTTCAGCTCCTTGAGCAGCCGGAACACGGGATCCACGGGAAGGAACGAGCCCACGCCCACCAGGTGCTTGGGATGACCCATCGGATCGTCCCGGCTGATGCCGACGCCCGCGCTCGGCGGATCGGCCACGAGCCCGAACACGTGCACGACGTTGCCGGACTTGTTGGCGTTGGCCATGGCCTGCATCGCGGGTGTTCCCATGGTGATGACCATGTCGTAATCGGCGCCCTGGATCTCGTTGGCGATGGCGTTCGCCGTCGGCATGTCGCCTTCGGGATTGAAGAGACGGAGCTCGATGGTCTCGCCGTCCCGGAATCCCGCTTCCCGGAGGCCTTCGAGGGCGCCCTGAGTGCCTTCCTCCATCAACTGGCTCGAGGCGTACTGCATCACCGCCACGTTCGGGATTTGGTGATCGGGCGCGCGCCTCCGGTCCAGATCGGAAAGGAGCAGGAACGAGGAAGTCCCCAACAACAAGAACAGACCCAGGACCAAGCGTCGAAATGCCATTTGAGATGCCCCGCGGTGAGCGTCGAATGCTAGCAGCGTGCCGCGAACGATGTCAAAGCAAGGGTGGTTTCGCCAGCGTGCCGAGCTGTCACCCTGCCAGCCCGCTTACGAAGCCCACGGCCCGAGCTTCGACCACCCGTTTCGTTGATGAGAAAACGGTCACGGTAGCGGAGTGAACATTTGCGACTCTTGACAAGCGCTCTAGTAAGATTTTGAAATAAGACTGAAATGAGTACCGAACGTGTGACCATTACCCTGCCGAGGGAGGTCGTCGAATCGATCGATTGCAGAGCCCGGAACCGGAGCCGTTTTATCCTCGAGGCGGTGCTTCGCGAGTTGGATCGCATTCGCCGTGAGGAGCTTCGTCTCTCGCTGCGACAGCCTCATGCAGAGAGCGATGTGGTCGCCGATCTCGGTGACTGGGGCACGAATCTTCCCGACGAAGAGGTCGGGGAGTTGCTCGATCCGAAGGCGGGGCGCCGAGTTCAATGGCGCTCGGGTGTCGGTTGGACTACTGCGGATGAGGATTAGCTGTGCGGCGCGGTAGCGTCGGCGTCGTCGTGGTGGATCGACCCTACCGTCGGACGTGAGCAGCGCGGTTACGCGCCGCGATCGTCGTCAGTGATTCTGAGGTCAGCAGCGACCAACGATTCCCGATGCTTTGTATCGTCCCGGTCACGTCGACACCAGGAGCGCTCTACCCGAAGCGTGCCCGGGCAAGGTGGGCTCACGAGAGAGTCCTACGCGTTGGTAGATCAGCTCCGGGCGATCCACAAGCGGCGGATTCGGCAGGTCTACGGACGCATTCGAGAAAGCGAGCTAGCCTCAATCGACCGAGGCTTGTATCTCTTTCTGGGGCTGGAATCGCCGGAGTCCAGAATCACGTATTGAGTGAGAGACCGTCGGTTGGAGGCGTCGATTGGGCGACCTTCGCCTGAAGGAATACGGGTGATGTATGTGCCATACTTTGCAGGTGAGAGCGCGGTAACCGTTCATGGCTACGGGTGGATTCAAAATCTTGCCCGGGCAAGATTCCGAAAAAAGAGCCCGCCCGCAAATTCCCGCTACATACCTTCCGAGGTCCGCGAGCGAGTCCACGCAGTCGGCTTCGAATCCAATGACCGTAAACGAAATGCGGGTCTTGCGGCTGATTGCACGCCGCCACTCGAGCACTGCCATCTCCAGGCTGGAGTTGAACGTACGCACCGCGCATGCGGACAGGCCGCGGCTGTCGGAGCTTCAGCCATTTTCGACGGCGACGCGAACTCGCGCGAGAGATTGATGGTGGCTCATCCACGTCTATCATCTCTCGTTTTCGTCTCTTTGTTCGCCATGGCCTGCACCGACCATCCTCGGCTTTTCGGCTCGGGCGATCTCTGGAGGTTTCCGGAGAGATATGGCTATTCGGGAACCTATTCTATCGGTCGAAACGCGTTGGGGACAGAGCTTCATTTTTTCGAAATACATGGGAACGGCCTTATCGTCCTCTCGAAAACAGGCGAAGTCATCCAACTCACAAGACCCAATGTCGGATCGTTCTTGAATGAAAACGGTGACTTCGTGAATTTCCCGAGTCTCGATGAGTATTTTCGGGAAGAGGCCGAGCTACTGGCTACTCCGCCGTATGGGCAAGACGGAGTCGAGTCAAGTGGCAAGTATTTTTTCGTGGTGCCCAAGAGAGACGTTACGTTGGTGGGGGCGATCGGCGACCCGGAGAGACCCATAGGCACGTTCGAGCTGAGCGCTAACGGTATCTTCTACAGAAACGACCGAATTTATCTCTGCGGGATGTGGGCCGGGAGGCGCCTGGACGTGACCTGCATGATAATCGCATTCGAGGGCGGGGAGTTTAAACAGGAGAGATCCTTTGTGATTCCCGGTTGCAAATACGTCAAGGATGTAGACCCCTATTCTGATGAAATGCTGGTCGTCACCCATGGAGACCTGTTTCCTCTTTGGTATCTCTTCAACGAGAGGACGAAGACGATGCGATTTACCGGCGGGGCGAAGCCGCACGGCTTCTTCCTGCATGAGGAACTCATCAGGGTGCTTCGGAACTGACCTCTGAAGTTTGTTGAACCTGTGTCCTGTCGGCGACACTGCCTCGACCGATTGTTCCCTTTCCGCAAGACTGCGTGATGCGATTGAGTACGTCGCTGGCAGCGTGTCCGCGAACGCTGTCAAAGCAGCCCGCTCAGCTCTTTCTCAGAATGGTGAAATCGATCTCGACGTCGATGAGGACGTTGATGGGCTCGTCGTCGATGCGCGCGGGCTCGAAAGACCAGGTCCTGACGGCTTCGACCGCGGCCGCGTCGAGGCCCGGTTCCAGGCTCTGGTGAATTCGTATCGGTCCCACGGTGCCGTCCTTGCGCACGATGACCTTGAGGACCACGCGACCCTCGATCCCGCGGTCGAAGGCGCTCTCCGTGTATAGCGGTGGCGTCTCGTGCACGACGCGAGGGGGAACGAGGGAGCCCGCCTTGGCGGCGAGAGGTTGCTCGGCGACTCTCACGCGGGCATTGCTGGGCTCGCTGGCAATGCGGATGATCTGTGCTAAATAGAGCCGGTTTTGTTGTTCGGCCCAATCGAGCGCCGTTCGTCCTCGCTTGTCAACGACGGATTCGTCCGAGCCCGCCATCAAGAGGAGGCGCGCGGCATCGACGCGACCTCTCCGCACGGCGACGATCAGCGCGGTCTCACCCTCGTTGTTCTGGAGGTTCAGCGCCGCGCCGGCACGAGTCAGGAGGTTCACCAGCTCGGGCCGATTCGAGCGCGCCGCATACATGAGCGGCGTGAATCCATCCTCGTCCGCCGCGTTGGGGTCGACGGCCGGGTTTTCGAGTAGCCGCTCGGCCGCATCGTAGCGGCCGTCCCGAACCTCTCGTCTCAGCGCCTCGTTCCAATCCTGTACCACGAGCGCCAGAAGCAAGAGGATCATGACCCGATACTAGCGCTTTCGTTCGTCCTTCTTCAAAAGCCGGGGACCCCGTGTTAGGCTGGCTCGATTCGTAATCGAAGCCATGAGCAAGGACGACACCACACTCGTTTACACGACGAGCGGCGAGATCGAAGCGCAGCAAATCCGAGCCTTTCTCGAGGCAAACGACATCCCCTCCATCTTCCTTGGTGAGAGCCTTCGCAAGACTCACGGCTTGACCCTCGATGGGCTCGGCCGGGTCGAGATTCACGTGCCCGAGGAGCACGTCGAGCGCGCCCGGGATCTCCTCTCCAGGCTGGACGCCGGAGAGTTCGCCCTCGACGAGTCCGACGAGCCCGACGAGTCCGACGAGCCCGAATAGCTCGATGCCCGAGTCTCGACTCGAACGCCGGATCGGCATCGTCGGGGCGATCACGATCGTCGTGTCCAACATGATCGGGACGGGCATTTTCACGACCACCGGGTTTCTCGCCGGCGATCTGGGCTCGCCCCGCCTCGTCATCTCGATCTGGCTCGTCGGTGGGTTGATCGCTCTTTGCGGCGCGATCTCGTACGTCGAGCTCGCTATCAACTTCCCGCGCTCGGGTGGGGAGTACGTGTACCTGTCGGAAGCGTGGGGTCCAGCCTGGGGATTCATCGATGGTTGGGTGAGCTTGTTTGCCGGGTTCTCGGCTCCCCTGGCGGCGGCGGCCCTCGCGATCTCGGCCTATCTGGGCCTGAGCGCCGAAGGGCGCGCGTTTGGCGCCGGGCCTCTCACCATCCATCTCGGCGACGCGCAGCTGTTCGCCTGCGCCGTCATTCTCGTCTTCACGGTCTTGAACCTTTTCGGCGTGCTCGCGGTCGCGCGTCTCCAGACGGCACTCACGGCGCTGAAGCTCGCCGTCGTCGCCACCTTCCTCCTCCTCGGCTTCTCCATCGGAAGCGGAGACGTCGCTCACTTCGCCGCCCCTGCTGTCCGCACGTCGGAGGAGCCGCTGTTCGCGCAATTCGCGGTGAGCCTCGTCTTCGTCTTCTTCGCCTACAGCGGTTGGAATGCCGCCGTCTATGTCGCGGAGGAGGTCCGCGAGCCAAATCGAACGTTCCCCGTGGCCCTCATTTCCGGAACCGTGCTGGTCATCATTCTCTACGTGTGTCTCAATCTGCTCTATGTTTACGGCGGTCCGCTCGAGCGGCTGAAGGGCGTCGTGGCCGTGGGGGCGCAAGTCGCGAGCGGGCTCTTCGGCGAGGGGATGGCGCGCGCTTTCAGCTTCGCCATGGCCGCTTCGCTCCTCGCGACCGTCAACGCGATGTGTCTCGTGGGCCCCCGCGTGTACTACGCCATGGCGCAGAACCGCGCCTTTTTCCCGGTGGCGACGCGCCTCCACCGGAAATGGAAGAGCCCGTTCGTGGCGGTATCGATCCAGGGGGCGGTGACGCTGGCCCTCATCCTCCTTCCGACCTTTCGGGGGCTGGCTCTCTACATCGGGTTCACCCTTTATCTCTTCACCGCGCTCTCGGTGCTCGCGTTGTTCAAGTTCCGCAAGCGACCCGGCTGGAAGCGTTTTCGATGGCTCGATCGGACCTATCCCCTCATTCCTCTGCTCTACGTCGGCATGAGCCTGTGGGTGCTGGTCTTCACGATTCGCGGTGCGCCCGAGTCTTCCCTCGCTGCGATTGCGACCGTGGTCGCTGGCGCCCTCCTGTATCAACGTTACCGTGGCCAGCCCTCGGCCGGCTGAGGGGAACGCGCATTTTGCCCCAGGAATCTGGGCCATTCGGCGCGATCCCGATGGCTGGCAGCACCACCGACCCGCCAGTGTTCTGGCACGTCTTTTGGAGATAATCCCTTCGAGAGGTTAGCCTCTACGACGGAGGGATCTTGGAACCGAGCCAGAAAGGAACGTTGAAGCGCTTTATCAAGCTCCTCACGGTCGTCGCCGTGCTGGTCGCGGTCGGGCTGGGGCTTCGGTACTTCGTCTTCGTCCCCGAGCCCGTCGCCGTCGTGGTGGCCCTCGCCGCCCGGGGAAGTGTCGAGGCGACGGTAACGAATACGCGGGCGGGAACGGTGATGGCACGGCGGAGGGCGAAGCTCTCCCCGGAGATCGGAGGCATGGTGGTGGCGATTCCGTTCCGGGAGGGACAGCGGGTTCGCCGCGGGGATGTGGTTTTGCGGCTGGACGATCGCCTGCAGCAGGCGGAGCTCGCGCTCGCGGAGAAAGACCATGAGGCGGCGCTGTCCCTGGAGCGGGAGGGGTGCCTCGCGGCGGAGCGAGCCGAGCGCGAAAGGGATCGTACGAGGCGGCTCGCGGAGCAGTCCATCGCGAGCGAGGACCTTCTCGACCGCGCCGTGACCGAGGCCCTTCGCCTCCAGGCCGCCTGCGAGGCGGGGCACACCGCCGTCGAGCGGGCCCGGGCGGCGGTCGATCTCGCCAAAACCCGAGTCGAGAAGATGATCTTGCGAGCGCCGTTCGACGCGATCGTGGCCGAGGTGGATGCCGAGCTCGGAGAGTGGGTCACGCCTTCCCCGCCCGCCTTACCCGTTCCCGCAGCCATCGATATCCTCGATCCGGAATCCATTTACATCGGGGCGCCGATGGACGAGGTGGACTCGGCCCGAATCGAGCTCGATCAGAAAGTCCGGGTGAGCATCGACTCGTTTCCCGGGAAGAGCTTCTGGGGCCGGGTGTCTCGGGTCGCTCCCTATGTGCTCGACGTCGAAGCTCAGAACCGAACCGTCGAGATCGAGGTCGAACTGGAGGATGCCCAGGTGGCGACCACGATCCTTCCCGGCACCTCCGCCGACGTCGAGGTCGTTCTGGAAGAGCGAGACAATGTGCTCCGCATTCCGACGCCGGCACTCCTCGAAGGCAACCGGGTGCTCATCGTCGACGAGGAGGGCCGTCTCGTCAGCCGCAACGTCGAGACGGGCCTCAACAACTGGGACTTTACCGAGGTCAAGAGCGGACTCGACCCCGGAGATCGGGTCGTGGTGTCGCTGGATCGACCCGGAGTCGTCGAGGGAGCCGTCGTCGTCGTCGAGGCCGAAGAGGGCGCGATTTGATCGAGCTCGAGAAGCTCTGCCGGAGCTTCTCCGTCGGTGACGAAGAAGTCCATGCCCTCGTGGACGTGGACGAGACCATCGGGGACGGAGAGCACGTGGCGATCATGGGGCCTTCGGGCTCGGGTAAATCCACGCTCCTCAACATTCTCGGATGTCTCGATACGCCGAGCTCGGGCTCGTACAAGCTCGACGGGCGAGAGGTCGGATCACTCGACGAGAACGAGCTGACCCAGATTCGACGGCATCGAATCGGTTTCGTATTCCAGTTCTTCCATCTCGTGCCGCGGCTGTCGGCGCTCGAGAACGTGGAGCTTCCGATGATGTTCGCCGGCATCGCTCCCGCCGAGCGGCGCGAGCGCGCCGCGAGGACCCTCGGCGAAGTCGGGCTCAGCGAGCGCGCGTCTCATCGGCCCGACCAGCTCTCCGGCGGTGAGCGCCAGCGCGTGGCCCTCGCCCGGGCGACGGTGATGGGGCCGAGGCTCCTTCTCGCGGACGAGCCGACGGGTAATCTGGACTCCGCGTCCGGCCTCCAGGTTCTCGATCTCCTCGATCGAATGAACGACCAGGGACTGACGTTGATCGTCGTGACGCACGACACGAACGTGGCGCGGCGCGCCGACCGCGCGTTGATTCTGAACGATGGTCGGATCGTGCGCCGCATGGAGCGCGAGGAGCTCCAGTCGCTCAGCGTCCTCGGGTCGCCGTCGGCGGTTCCCTCATGATGCCGCTGGAGCTGCTCCGTTTTGCCTGGCGGGCCCTCTGGGGACATCGACTTCGCTCCGGGCTCAGCCTTCTGGGCATGGCGGTCGGGGTGGGAGCGGTCGTCCTGCTCACGGCGCTCGGCGAAGGCGCGCGAGAGTACGTCTCGGGTCAGTTCACGAGCCTCGGCACGAACATCCTCATCATCGTACCCGGCAAGACGGAGACGACGGGGGTCATGCCGGGCATGGGCGGGGCTCCGAACGACTTGACGCTCGACGACTTCGAGGCTCTCTTGAAGCGACTCCGGCAGATCGACCGGGGTGCGCCGGTCGCCATGGCCACGGGAACGATCACACACCGAGAGCGCCGCCGCCAGGTGGCGGTTGTGGGAACGACGCCTGAGTTTCTCGAGATTCGAAAGCTTTCGCTCGGCCGCGGGCAATTCCTGCCCGATAGCGACCTGAAACGCGGCGGCGCGGTAGCGGTCATCGGAGAGAGGGTCGCACGAGAGCTCTTCCCCGGCGAGAGCCCTCTCGGAAAGGTCATTCGCATCGACGACTGGAGGATGCGGGTCGTAGGCGTTCTCGCCTCGCGCGGCACGCAGCTCGGGCTCGATGTGGACGACATCGTCGTGATCCCGGTGGCGACGGCGATGCGGATCTTCAACCGGGCGTCCCTTTTCCGGATCCTTCTCGAGAGCCGGACCCATACCGGCCTCGCCGCGACTGCCGAGAGGGTGACGGCGATCCTGGCCGAGCGTCACGGTGAAGAAGACGTGACCGTAATTTCGCAGGACTCCGTGGTCTCGACGTTGAGCGACATTCTCGATACGCTGACCCTCGTCCTCGTCGCCATCGCCTCCATCTCGTTGAGCGTCGCCGGCATCGGGATCATGAACGTCATGCTGGTCTCGGTCTCCGAGCGGAGGAGCGAGGTTGGCCTGCTGAAGGCCGTCGGCGTATCGCGATCTCAGATCGTCGCCGCCTTCATGACCGAGGCCGCGCTTCTCTCCATCGCCGGGGCATTCCTCGGAGTGGGGACGGGTTGGCTCGCCGTCGGCGTCGTTGTGGGCTTGTACCCCGCTCTTCCCGCCCATCCACCGGCGTGGGCGGTCGCGGCTGCCATGGGAGTGGCGCTTCTCGTGGGGATCGCTTTCGGCGTCATGCCCGCGCGCCGCGCGTCGAAGCTCGACCCGATCCTCGCTCTGGCGCGTCGATGAGCACAGCCAGTCTGCTCCGGTTCGCGCTGACTTCGGTTTCCGGACATCGCCTCCGGTCGGCCCTGTCCACTCTGGGCATCGCCATCGGGATCGGCTCCGTCATTCTCCTCACGTCGATCGGCGAGGGAACGCGCCGCTACATCCTCGGGCAGTTTACCCAGTTCGGCACCAATCTCATCGCGATCAACCCCGGCAAAGCGGAGACGCTCGGCATTCCCGGAGTGCTCGGAGGCACGACGCACAAGCTCACTCTCGACGATATGGAGGCTTTGGGACGGCTTCCCAGCATCGAGAAGATCGTTCCCGTCGTCTTCGGGATGGCGCGCGTCGAGGCCCAAGAGCGCGGGCGGAGCGTTTTCGTCTACGGCGTCACTCCGGACATTCCCGACGTGTGGAAGTTTCACGTGAGGCAGGGGAGCTTCTGGACGGGCGACGACCCGCAGCGACGCCAGGCGGCCGCGGTCCTCGGTCCCACGCTCAAGCGCGAGCTATTCGGAAACGAAAATGCCCTGGGGAGCTTCGTGCGGATCGGGGGCGCGCGGTTCCGGGTCGTGGGAGTGATGGAGCCAAAGGGTCAATTCCTGGGATTCGATATCGACGATTCCGCGTACATTCCGGTGGCTTCCGCCATGCGAATCTTCAACGTCGACGAGGTCAACGAGATCGACCTCATCTATCGGGGAACCGTCCGCCTCCAGACCGTGGTCGATCAGGTGACGCGGCTTCTCGTCGACCGCCACTCCGGAAACGAGGACTTCACCATCACCACGCAAGAAGCCATGCTGGACGTGATGGGAAACGTGATGAACGTTGTCACCGTCGCCGTGGGCGCCATCGCCGGCATATCTCTTCTCGTCGGGGCGATCGGGATCTTGACGATGATGTGGATCGCGGTGGGCGAGCGGACCCACGAGATTGGCCTCATCCGTGCCGTGGGCGCCTCGAGGCGCCAGGTCCAGGCGGTGTTCCTCGCGGAAGCGGTCGCCCTCGCCACCGCCGGCGGTGGGATCGGGCTCCTGGGCGGTATCGGTGTCTCGACGCTGTTGCAGGCGGCCGTGCCGGGGCTTCCGGTGCATACTCCGCTGAATTTCGTGGGGCTCGCGCTCGCCGTGAGCTTCTTGACGGGAGTGCTGTCGGGCGTCGTCCCGGCGCTCAAGGCGAGCGGGCTCGATCCCATCGAGGCCCTGCGCGCCGAGTGAATATTATTCGAAGCGGATCGCCCGCACTCTCGCGGCCAGCCGGCGCGGATCCCGCTCGGAAGCCCGGGTCAGTCGCGACCAGCCGAGCTCGAGCCGTTCCACCTCGCCGTTGGTCCCGGGCCCGAGCTCGAGGCGCACGTCTTGCCATCCCGACGAAAGGAGAAAGCGGTCCGATCGGACGGTGAGCTCCTGCTCGGTCCCTTCGAGAGGGGCGACCTCGATCACCGCGACGCGAGACCCCGCGGGGCGGCGGAAGAGGATCGTCGAGCGTTCGCGGTTCGTCCAGCGAAACACGAAATCCTGTTCGCGCTCCGGGCGCGACCAGCCGCTTTCGAAATGAGCCCGAGACGCCGCCGATACGGCCTCGGGGTTGGGAGGAAGCGCATCCGATCTCGTCTTGAGGACCACGAGGGTGTCGTCCTCGTACCACGTATCGACGGGAAGCACGCGTTCCACGAACGAGACAACCCCTCGTTTTCGGTAAGCCTCGTCGAGCAGGAAATAGCCGAGCCCCAAGAAGCGTGCGACGGCGGGGGCGGTCTCCCGCTCCTGCGCGACGAGCTCTTCGGTCAGCTCGAGCTTTCCCTTCCTCAGGTCGATGAGCGGACGCACCAGCGGCAGCCCCAGGTAATACTCGGTCTTCTCGCGAGGGACCCGGGCAACGGATCCCACGAGGATTGGCTTCTCGTGAACGGTCTGATGAAACATGATCTCGCCCGGAGATTGCTCGATCCCGGGTATCTCGATCACAGTGCCCATGCTCTTCTCGGCCGCTATCCGGGCATAGACGGGATGAAGCTCTGCCGCGAAAAGGGGCACGGGCACGGTGAGGAACTCGGCAATCACCGTGGCACCAGCGAGCGCGGTGACGTAGAGATACCCTTTTCCCAGGGTCGTTTTCATCAGGCTCCAGACGAGCGCGGCGACGATGGCGAGCGACAGCATGACCATGATGGAGAAGCGCGAAGGCGCCCGAAGGTGCTCGAGAAGCGGCAACCCGCTGAGGATTTCGAACGGCACCCCTCCCAGGCTCAACAGGAGAAAAACGCCCGCCGAAGCAAGCCAGAAGGGAAGAGCGCGATGAGATCTCCGATGCCACAAGCCCCCGAGCGCGAGGGCGAGAACGGAGTAGCCCGCGAAGACCGTCGCCTCGGTGACGTTCGCCGCGTCGGTCGAGCGGGTCACATAGGACGCTGGATTGGCCGCGTAGACGTCACCGCCCGCGTAAGGAGGGTAGGTCCAATCGCCGAGGTCACGTCGCAACTGGAGCAAGAGCGGTGACAGGAGAATCGCCGCGACCGCGCCGCTCGCGGCCGCACGCCACAGCAAATCCCGCCGGAAACACGACAGGAGCGCCGCGAAGAGGGCGATGAACACGAGGTAGGTCGCCGCGGTGTAGCCGGCGAGAGCCGCAACGACTCCCGCCACCAACGCGAGCACGGGCCGCTCGCGGGACTTCCAGAGGAAAAGTGCGTAGAGGGGCAGCCACTCCGTTCCCAGCAAGTCGTAATGTCCAGACAGACGCGCGAGACGATAGGGGCAAAAGGCGAAGATCGTTCCTGCGAGAAACGCCCCCGCCGGCCCGGAGCCCACCTCACGAGCGAGAGCGTAGGCGGCGAGCGCCGAGGCCACAAAGGTCCAGAGGACGACGAGGTTGGCGGCGCGGACCTCCCCGACGAGCGTGCTGAGCGCCGTGAAGGCGACCCCTTGAGAGAGTGCCAAGGTATGGAGTGACAAACCGATACCGATGGGATGGAAAATGGCGTCGGTCTCGAAGGGGTTCACTCCCGCACGCAGCGCGCGGGACACCCACCAGTAGCTCCAGAGGTAGCTCTTGGCGTCTCCGCCGGCTTCCCCAACGTGATGCGTTCCCAGATGCCACGCGAGCGGGTAAGTGAAGACGATCGTGAATGCGGCGTAAGCGAGGATGAGAAGACAAGCCGTGACGGCCTGTCTTCTCACGAGCCTCCCCCTCCATTCCGCCGGCGCCGAAAGTACTCGATCTGATACTCGCGAACGGCTGCCTGATGCTCGCCGTAGGTCCTGGAGAAATGATGGGTCCCGTCGTTCTTCGAGACGAAGTAGAGGTAGTCGGACTCCGCGGGCTCGAGCACGGCATCGATCGACGCATGGCCGGGCGAGGCGATGGGGCTCGGGGGGAGCCCGGTTCGCCGATAGGAGTTAAAGGGCGAGTCCATCTCCAGGTCCGAGCGGCGCAAGTTGCCGTCGAAGCGGCCCTCGAGCTTGAGCGCGTAGATGAGGGTCGGGTCCGAGGCGAGGGCCATCCCGCGATTCAATCGGTTCCAGAACACCGAGGCGATCAGGGGGCGCTCCGGGGCGCTTCCGGTCTCTTTCTCGACGATGGACGCGAGCGTCACGACCTCACGGATCGTCATCCCGAGCTCGGCGGCACGGTCGCGCCGTTTCTGGTCGAGGACCTCTCGGAACTGGGCCACGAGCGCCCTCGCGATCTCGGAAGGCTCGACGCCGCGGGTGAAATGATAGGTCGTCGGGAAGAGATAACCCTCGAGGTTCCACGCATCCGGGTCGAGGTCGGAGATCGATGACGCTTCGTCGAATAGCTCGAGGAAGACGTCCGCATCCCCGAGATTCTGCGCGGCGAGATTCTCCGCGGTCTCTCTGAGGGTGAGGCCTTCGGGGATCGTGACGGGAAACGTATAGACGTCGCCGGCGATGAGTCGATCGATCACTTCGAGCATCGAGACCGGTCCGGAGAAGCGATACTCTCCCGCTTGAATGCGATCCGTCTCGCCACGCAGACGCAGCGCGGCGACGAAGATCCTCCGGTCCCGGATGATGCCTTCGTCCTCGAGCTTGCTCCCGACCCTTGTACCGCTCGCCCCTCGAGGGACGGTAAAAAAGACCTCGTTCCCCGGGTATCCTTTATAAGGTTCCCGTGACAGCTGGACCGCGTGATAGGCGTAGGCCCCGATGGCCACGGCGGCGAGAACGAGGAGCAGGAAAACGGCCTTGACGAAGCGCATGAGGAGCTAAGCGTGCTTCTGATCCAGGTAGCTTTGCAGGATGATGGCCGCGGCGACGCGATCGATCGCCCGTCGCCTCTTCTCTCGCGAAAGGTCGGCCTCGAGGAGCGTCCTCTCGGCGCTCACCGTCGACAGGCGCTCGTCCCACGTCGTGACGGTGAGATCGGTCTCGGCGCGCAGGGCTTCGACGAATCGCGCCACCTTCCGCGCCTGAGCTCCCTCCGAGCCGTCGAGGCTCAGCGGCATCCCGACGAGGATCTCGCCGACGTTCTCGCGACGCGCCATGTCGAGAAGATGGGGAATGTCCCTGCGGTTGCCCTTTCGCTCCAAGGTCTCCCTGGGAGAAGCGATCACACCGCCCTCGTCGGACAGCGCCACACCGATTCGCCTTTCCCCGAGATCGATCCCCATGACTCGCATTTCAGGCTTGGAACGTGGTCAGTATAGACGATGGAAATCGACATCGGTAGCTCGGCGGCCCTCCGCGCGGCGCTCGCTTTGTCCTGCGCGACGGGCAAGGGTTTCGAGGCTCGTCGCAGGCTCGAACTCGGCGAGAGCGAGCGGGGAGTCGTTCGCGTCTTTGCGGATCTGTGGGCGGGCCGATGGGAGCTTGGCGACACCATCCGCTTCGAGCCCGGCAGCCCTCCGGGGGGCAAACATCGATTCGAGCTCCCGCCGGGCGTGCCCCTCGTACCTCTCGTATCGACCGCGAGCGTTGCCCTGGGCGTTCGTGAGGTGGCGACCGAGCTTGTTTTCACCGGGAGCACGCACGCGGGCGACGGAGCGACGTTCGAAGTCGCCGCGACCAGTTTCACCGCGCTTTCGACTCGCATCGGCCTTCACATCGAGCTCACGCTTCAGCGAGCAGGCTTTCCCCCGCACGGCGGCGGTCAGATGACCGCGATCGTTCAGGAGAGTGTGACCCCTTTGAGCCCGCTCGACCTCGACCGCAAAGGAGAGCTCGAAGCGATAAGCATTCTGTCGGGGGCTCCTGCCGCTCTTCCCGCGCACGTGCAGCAACGACAGGCGGCGCGCGCCCGCTCTGGGACCGCGGTAGCCGGGGTCGACTCGTCCGTCCAGCTCGTGAAGCTCCCCGGCCCGAAGTCGGGGAGTGTCGTCGCCATAACCGGCGTTTTCGGCGGGATCCCCATCACCGTATCGGCGGTCTCGAGGCGAGGCGGGTCCGTCGAGTCCGTGGGCGAGGAAGCCGCTTCCGAGTTTCGGCGTCTCTTCTCCCTGCCCTTCGTCCTCCCGCCGGTCCTCGTCGAGCCTATCCTCCTCGCGCTCGCTTTCAGCCCCGGATCCTCGAGGATCTCTACCTGGCGCCTCCACCCTGATTCGTTGAAGCTGCTCGGGATGGTGAGGTCATTCACGGGGCGTGACCTGACTCTCGAAGGAGGTGCGGGAAAGCCCGCCCGGATCGCAATTGGTAGTTGCGGACCAGGCGCGCCCACCTCATACTGATGTCTCGTGAGGTGGATGCTCCCCCCCCTCGTCCTCGTCGCGGCGCTCGTTTATCCGGCGCCCACGGGGGATCCCGCCAACGTCGAAGCCCGGCGCGCCGAAGAAGAGAAGAAGCTCGAAACCCTGGGACGCCGGCTCGACGAGCTTCGTCAGGAGCTCGACGGTCTCGATGAGCGCGAGTCGTCGCTTTTGGGAGAGTTGTACCGGATCGACATCGAGATCCAGGTCGCCACCGACGAGATCGAGCGTCTGGGGATCTTGCTTCAAAGGAGCCATCGTGAGGTGGACGAGATCCTGAAACGGATCCAGGCGCTCGAGACCTCGATCGCCGAGCTCAAACCCTTTCTCGTGCGTCGCTCGAGAAGCCTCTACAAGCTGGGAAGGTTGAGCTACACGAGGCTGCTACTCTCGGTGGAGCGACCGTCCGAGCTGACCCGCGCCTACCGCTATATCTCGCGACTCGCTCGCGAGGATTCCACGAAGATGCGGCAGTTCGTCGATGACCAGCGCGCCCTCGAGGTGACCAAAGCCGAGCTGTTGCAGAAGACCCAGCAGGCGCTTACGACCCGCGAAGAGCGGGAAAAGACGACCCGCACGCTCGAGCATCGGCGGGCGAGCCGCGAAGCGCTCCTCGAGGTCGTCAACGAGCGTCAAGAAATGGCCGGCACGCTGGTGCTCGAGCTCGAGCAGGCCCGCTCCGAGCTCTCGAAGCTCGTCGAGAGCCTGGGCGAAGGTCAGGCGGTCGACGAGACCGTTCACCTCCCCTTGGCGGCCTTCGAGGGCAGCGTCGGCTGGCCGGTCCAGGGGGCGCTTTCGGGTCGATTCGGCCGTCAGGTGCACCCGCGCTTCCTGACGGTGACGGTCCGTAACGGAATCGAGATCGACGCGCCGTCCGGTGCGAGCGTCCATGCCGTCTACGAGGGAGAGGTGGTCTTCGCTTCGTGGTTTCAGGGCTACGGGCGGCTCCTCATCGTGCGCCACCCCGGTGGGGCGCACAGTCTCTATGGATATTTGAACGAGCTCCTCGCGGAGCAGGGCGACTGGGTTTCGACGGGCGAGGCGATTGCCACCGTCGGAGACACCGGTTCGCTCTCTGGCCCCTCGCTCTATTTCGAGCTTCGTATCGACGGCAAGCCCGTGAATCCCGAGGGATGGCTCGACTCCGACCGGCGGCTCGCATCGAATTGACCCACCGTGCCGGTCGGGGCACAATAAAGCCAGTATGAAAAAGGTGCGTGTCAAACACATCCTCCTCGCTTTTTCTGCTCCATTCGTGCTCTACGCGATCCTCGGCGGCTTTCTCGGCCGCGCCATAGCGCGTGAAGGCGCTTACCGGTACCTTTCCGTGTTCCAGGACGTGGTCACGCTGATCATGAACAATTACGTGACACCACCCGACATGGACAAGGTCATGGACGGTGCGATTCGAGGAATGATGGACGCCCTCGACCCGGATAGCTGTTACCTCACACCGGAACAGTACAGCGCATTCAAGGATCCGAGCTCTCATGCCAAAGCCGACATCGGCGTGGAACTGTCCAAGCGCTACTACTTGCAGGTAGTGGCGGTGCTCGCGGGTTCTCCCGCGGAGACGGCGGGGGTCGAAGCCGGTGATCTGATCAAGGCGATTGACGGCGAGAACACGCGCGAGGTCAACGTCATCGTGGGCGATTCGATGCTGAAAGGCGCTGCGGGCTCCGTGGTCTCGCTGGAGATCATCCGGGGTCGACAGGCCGATTCGCTCGAGATCAAGGTGGCTCGCCGCGACGTCGTCGCCTCGCCCGTGAGCTTCGAGCTCCTCGAGGACGGCACCGGGTACATCAAGATCACGTCGTTCCGCAGCGGCGTCGAGATCGATACGAAGCGCGGAATCGAGCTCTTGAAGAAGCAGGGGGCTCGTGCGATCGTCCTGGACGTTCGGAACAGCTTTGGGCGACTCGCGGAGGATGGTGCCCGCGTCGCCGAGCTCTTCATCGATGGCGGACTCGCCGCTCGCCTCCAGTCGAGGAAGGGGGAAACGTCGGATCTACAGCTCGACCGCGGAAGCGTCGCGTTCTCCGGACCGGTGGCGCTTTTGATCAACCGGGGAAGCTCGGGCTCCGCGGAGATTCTGGCGAGCGCCTTCCGAACGGCGAAGCGAGGTGAGATCCTCGGCGTTCCGACTTCGGGGCGCGTCGGTGTCCAGAAAGCGATCTCGCTCGGTGACGGTTCCGGGCTCGTGCTCTCGGTTGCGCAGTACTGGACGCCCGATGGAAAGGCCCTTCTCGGCGAGGGCCTCGAGCCCACGATCGAGGTCGCCGGCTCTGAGGAGCCCGAAAGCGAGGACGAGGACCCTGTTCTCGACAAGGCCCTCGAAGTCCTCGGCGAAGCGGCGCAGAAGAAAGCAGCCTGAAGAAACTCTCGGCTGTTGTCTAGTGCTCAATGCCGTGGCGGGACCCGTAATGGATCGTGCCGCCACGGCTCGGGCTGCTTGCGGCGCGGCGACTTTGCGGCGAGCGGCTCTTCGAAGCAGCCCCGCAACATCTCGTTCCTTCGAAGCAGCCCGAATGCGGACGATTGCGCCGGGCTCGCGCAGGGTGGGCTGAGTTTTTCATCACCCTGCTACTGCTGCCCCTGCATCACGAACGCGATCTCCTCGGTCAATACCTTGCTGGTCACGTGATCGGTGACCTTGACCTCGACCTTGTAGTTGCCGGGGTCTTTGAAGTTCGGAAGGTTCAACGGGATGTCGAAGATCGTGAGCGCCATTTCGTTCGTCTGTAGCATGAACGGCTCGTCTTTGGTCGCGCCACGCCGCTCGCCTTCACGGAAGAACGTCACCTGGACGGTCAGGTTGGGCTTGTCGCCCTCCAGGCCGTAGCCGTAGGCGTTGAAAACGCCTGATAACTGATCGCTCTGGGTGTAGATCATCTCCCGCTTGGGCGCGAAATGGTAGCCCCCCAGCATGAACGCCTTCCCCGGTGCCCCCATCGCTTCGCCGGTCTGCGTACCCTGAACGAACATCAAGATGGAAGATAGGGTCAGCTCGCCCGAGTCGAAATCCGGCACGTCCAGGTCGATGACCTGAGTGCCCAGCACCTGCGAGGCGTCGTCCATGATTCCGACATAGAGGGTGTAGAGACCGGGCGGGAGCTGGAGAGGCATCTCCCAGCCGAGGTGGTTCTTCGGTCCCGATATCAGCTCGGCCTTCTCCTCGAATTGATAGACGGTGAATCCATCCGCGTTCTCGACGGCGCCGAAAACCGTTGCCTCGCCGCTATCGATTCCGCGCTCGATGACGAAGTCAATCGGGATATAGACCTGGCTCTCGGTCGAGCGAAAGAACATGGGGTTCACGGCGAAGCCGATGGCGTCGGTCGTCTGGCCCGTGTCCTGGAGCGCCTTGAGGGCTAGCTTCGCGGGGCTGTTGGGGTCGAAACGCGCGTCGGCCTCGCGCAGGCGTCCGTTCTCGTCGCGGGCGTAGTTCACCGATGGATTCGAGACCAGTCGTTCCTTCACCCGTTCGAGCGTTTCGGCGATCGCGTCCCTGTTCGCGATACGAAAGCCGAACTGCGATTGCTGGCGAAACTCGACGGTGAGTCCGTCGGGATAGCCGAGCTGCGGGTTCGGGTCGTAAACCCAGCTGACCAACTGGCTCGCGCCCCCGCCGCCGAAATCCGGGCCGAAACCCTCTCGTCCCGAGCCCGTGCCCGGATCCGCCTCCGGACCGGCAGTGGCGCCGGGGCCCGGATCCGTGCCCGGTGTGCTCCCTGGCAGCTCGCCCTGGGAAGCTCCTGCGGCGCGCCCTTCCACCTGCTGGTTGGGATTACCCATGAGAAGGAAGACCTGCCCCATGTCGGTCTCGAAACCCTTCTGGCCCCGCTGTTTGAAGTTGTCGTCGGCGGCCTTCATCCGCTGCTCGTAGATTTTGCGAAACTCGTTGTCGGGCGTCGTCGGGTCGAAGTCGCGTCTCATCCAGAAAAGGTCCTTGAAGAGCTTCCGGTCGTCCTTGTCGAGCGACTCGAACAACGACTTCTCCTGAGCGGTGATGATGGCGCCCACTTCCTTCTCCATCCAGTCCTTGTCGCCCTTGCTGAGCTTGTCCTGAGCGAAGGCGGAGGCGGTCACGAGACCGGCGAAGGTCGCAAGCGCAACCCACTCTTTGTTGAACGGCATCCAGGCAATCCCCTTTCGTGAAATCTGGGACGAGGATACGCCGAGCCGTTCGGGAGCGCAAACGCTGCAATGAGCGGTGCGTGCTATACTAAGGTTGGAGTATTACTTGAAAGCCGTTGTCCTTTCCGAGTGGGCTTTCCTCCCAAGTCGCGTTTTCCCGTGGTTGCTCGCACCGATGGTGCTCGCCGCCTGCGGCACCTCGCAGCGCGTTCAGTTCCGTCCTGAGGAGATCATCGCCGACCTGAGCACGCGAGTGCCCGAGGACGTCGCGCAGAAGGTCGTCGTCCCCTACGACATCAACGACGAGATCCGCACGCTCGCCTGGAAATCGGTGCAGAACCTCCGCACGGACACGGAGCGCACCCGGGCCATCGTGAACGCCATCATAAGCCGCACGGGCATGTCGATCTCGTACGATTGGCTTTCGAACAAGACCGCCCAGCAGGTGTTCTACGAGGGCAAGGGCAACTGCCTCGCCTACACCAACCTGTTCATCGGGATGGCGCGGGAGGTCGGTGTCGACGCCGTTTATGTGGACGTGACGACGGTGGAAACGATCTCGAAAGAGGCGGAAGTCATCGTCAACAATGGACACATCACCGCAGGAGTCCGGCACGGGCCCGACCTGACGATGATCGACTTCACCCGGACCCCGGAGCGTGAGTACGTCGGCGCCAAGGTCATCGACGACTTCGAGGCGATCGCGAACTATTACAACAATCAAGGCTTTTTGTATGGGTATTACGCGGAGACGGCCGGTGACATGGGCGACAACTTCAACCCAGAGGAGGCCGAGCTCGAGATGTACCAGATGTCCCTGGAGGTCGATCCGGGGTTTCCCCGGGCGCGCAACAACCTCGGCGTAGCCTTGCGCCGCCGGGGGCGCGTCGACGAGGCGATCGAGCAGTACAAGCTTGCCCTCGAAACGGACCCCAAATTCGCCGAGGCGCGATCGAACCTCGGGGCGGCTTACTACGCGATGGGGCACGTGGATGACGCCATCCGCGAGTTCGAGCGCGCCGCCAAGACCGGAGGGTCCAACGCATACTACTACCATCACCTCGGAATCATCCAGTTCCAGCAAGGAAACTACGAGGAGGCCATCCGCTATTTCAAGAAGGCCGTGTCGCGGGACTCGAAGCTTGCCGATTCCCGATACTATCTCGGCGAGACCTACCTCAAGCTCGGCGACCGGCAGAAGGCCATCGAGGCTTACGAGAAAACCCTGGAAGTCGACCCCAACTATCTCTCCGCGCGCGCGAAGCTCGACTTGCTCGTCGCCGAAGCGCGCAAAGAGACGTCCTAGCGCGGTCGAGAGGCACCGATTCACAAACTAGAAGGCAACACCACGGGGCTCGGGGCCAGTGAAAGGCGGCAGCTCGAAAAGCTGTACCAGAGGCGACTCCCGCCGCACGAGCTGCTGACTCACGATTTCGCACGGCAGCTCACCGAGGTTTCGAGCAGGATTCGCCGACAGGTCGGCGTTCTCGTCAACCGCAAGGGCGAGGTGGAGTGGGTCATCGTCGGCGATGCGCGCCAGATCGTGCTCCCCGACCTGAAGCGGCTGCGCGTCGCCGAACGCCGCTTTCGCGGCCTTCGCTGCCTGCATACGCACCTTTCGATGGAGCCATTGACGCGCGACGATCTGACGGACCTCGTGCTCCTGCGTCTAGACGCCATGTCCGCCATCGAAGTCGGTGAGGACGGCCTTCCCGGTCTCGTGCGGACCGCTTATCTCTCCCCCGCGTCGAACGGCGACAGCGGCGCGCCAGCCTGGGAGCTTCTCCCTCCCGTCGTTCCCAGCCAGCTCGATCTCGACTTCCTCGACTTCATCACCGCACTCGAGAACGAGTTCGCGGCGAAGCGAGGCGAGCTGCATCGCTTCGATGGAAGAGAAAGGGCGATCCTGGTCGGCGTCACGACGGAGAGTGTCGAGGAGGAGAAGGAGCGTCTCCAGGAGCTCTCCGAGCTGGCACGATTTTCCGATGTCGTCATTCTCGACACCGTCATCCAGCGTCGAGCGAAGCTCGACCCCCGCTATCTCGTCGGAAAGGGGAAGACCGAGGAGCTCGTCATTCGGGCGCTGCAAGTCGGCGCCGATCTCATCATCTTCAACCGGAATCTGACACCGGCGCAGATTCGCTCGATCTCCGCGGCCACGGACCTCAAGATCCTGGACCGCACTCAGCTCATCCTGGATATCTTTGCGCGGCGAGCGCAGAGTCGTGAAGGAAAGCTTCAGGTCGAGCTCGCCCAGCTCCGCTACATGCTGCCTCGTCTGACGGAGATGGACACGGCACTCTCGCGGCTCACCGGAGGGATCGGGGGCCGGGGTCCCGGGGAGACGAAACTCGAGATCGACCGGCGGCGCGCTCGGGACCGAATCACGAGGCTCCAGTCGGAGATCCAGAACGTTCGCCGCAAGCGCGGCGAGAGGCGAAAGCGCCGGGTGGGCCGGGGCCTACCGATCGTTACGCTTGTCGGCTACACGAACGCGGGGAAGTCCAGTCTGCTGAATCGACTGACGGAGAGCGACGTGGGGGCTTCGAATCGCATGTTCGAGACCCTCGACCCGACGAGCCGCAGGCTCCGGGTACCCGTCGAGCGTGAGGTCCTCCTCGCCGACACAGTCGGGTTCATCCGGGAGCTACCTCCGGAGCTCATCGAGGCGTTTCGCGCGACGCTCGAGGAGATCGAGACCTCCTCGCTCATTCTGCACGTCGTCGACGCTTCCCACCCCGACTACCCCAACCGGATGAACAACGTCGAGACGATTCTCTCCGAGCTCAGCCTCGGTTCCATTCCCCGGCTGCTCGTGTTCAACAAGGTCGATCTGCTATCGGCCGAAGAGCGTGTGAGCTTCGAGATTCGAACCGACGGCGTTCTCGTCTCAGCCCTCACCGGGACGGGAGCGGAAGAGCTCGTCGCCCGCGTCGGCAGGCTCCTGAAAGACGAGGGCAAACCCTACGAGGTGGCGGGTGCCGGGCAGGCGAACCGGCGATCGGCGCCGAGCTGGAGTTACCCGAGCTCCTCGTAAAGACCGCAGTAGCTCTCGTATCTCGTTCTGGAGATAGCGCCCTCATCGACCGCGTTCTTGACGCCGCAGTGCGGCTCGGGGACGTGGCTGCAGGTGGAAAAATGGCAGGCGTCGAGGTGGGGTCGAAACTCGACGAAGGCGGCGGCTAGATCGGCTCGGTCGATGTGCCGCAGGGAGAGCTCGCGCACGCCGGGCGTGTCGACCAGCTCTCCACCGAAATCGAGCGCTAGAAGCGTGGATGCGCTCGTGGTGTGGCGCCCCCGGCCTCGACGAGTCACTTCGCCGCTCGCGAGCTTGGCGTCAGGCACCATCGCCGTAGCGAGCTTCGACTTTCCCACTCCCGAGTGCCCGACGAGCATCGAGCGCTTGTTCATGAGCAGCGCGCGAAGCTCGTCGAGACCAACGCCTTTCTTTGCGCACGTGAACACGAGGGGATAGCCAAGCTCGGCGTACAGACGAAGCGATCGTCTCGCCTCGTCGAGCAGGACACCGTCGTCGAGGTCAACCTTGTTGAGACAGACGGCGGGGGCGATCTGTGCTGTCTCGGCAATGGCGAGGTACCGGTCGATGAGCCCGGTCTTCAACGGAGGCTCGAGAAGGGCGGAAACGACGACGAGCTGATCGACGTTCGCCGCGAGTACCTGTAACCTCGGCTTTCGACGCCCGGCCATGCGGACCACGGCGGTGCGGCGCTCGAGCACTTCGTGCAATACCCCGGGAACGGTCTCGTCGGGGGCATGAAGCTCGAGCGCGACCAGGGGGTCGATCTCGACGCGATCCCCGACGGCAATCTGGGTCTTGACGTCAGCCTCCTCGTCGTCGAAGAGACGACCACGCAAGTGGCAGTCGAAGACTCGATGGCCCTGCTCAATATCGACACGGACAGAAGCTTGTTTGCCGAAGAGTTTGAAGACGGTTCCGACGAGCTTGGGTTTGCGGCTCGACACGTCTTTTGGCGTCGCTCAGGAGGACGAAAAGCGGGAGCATGCTATATTCGGCGGCCAAGCGCTGTCAACGTGTCGAACGAAATCCCGATTCTCGTTAGCTGCGGCGAGGCGTCGGGCGACCTGTATCTCTCCGAGCTTCTTCTGGAGCTTCGACGACGCCTCCCGGCGCTTCGAGCCTTCGGCCTGGGGGGCGAGCGTGCGAAGCGCGCCGGTACGGACCTCGTCGTGCATCTCGACGAGATCTCCGTCATTGGATTGGTAGAAGTCCTTCGCAAGCTGCCCGCGCTTCAACGAGCCATGCGTCTCCTCCTCGCCCAGGCGCGAGCGCGAAGGCCGGCCGCTGCCATCCTGGTCGACTTTTCCGGCTTCAACTTACGTCTAGGAAAGCGGCTCCACGCTCTCGGGATTCCCATCCTTTATTACGTGAGCCCCCAGGTGTGGGCGTGGCGGCGAGGGCGGCTGAGCACCATCCGCGAGATCGTGGATCAGATGCTCGTCATTCTCCCTTTCGAAGAGGCGTTCTACCGCGACGAAGGGATCGAGGTCCGCTACGTCGGCCATCCTCTCGTCGATCTCGTTCGATCCGATCTCGACCGGCTGTCGTTTTGCTCCGGTCTCGGGCTAAAGGCGGAACGTCCGATCGTCATGCTCCTTCCGGGTAGCCGACGAAGCGAGGTCGAGCTCCACGTGCCCGTTCTGCGCCGTGTGGTTCGCCTCCTCGGGACTCGAAGACCCGAGCTGCAATTCATCATGAGTCGAGCGCCCACCGTTCCGCCGAGAGTCTTGTTGGACGCGCTCGCCGAGGACGTCGATCGTGTCCGCCTGCTCGATCCGAGGCCCGCCGATGGTCTAATCCACGCGACCGCGGCCGTGGTCGCGTCCGGCACGGCGACCATCGAAGCGGCACTCTCGGGAACTCCCATGGTCGTGGTCTACCGGGTGGGTCGATTGAGCTACGCCCTCGGCCGTTCCTTCGTGAGAGTTCCGCATTTTTCCATGGTCAATCTCGTGGCCGGGAGGGAAGTCGTGCCGGAGCTGATTCAAGATGCCATGACGCCGGAGGCGATCGCCACCCAACTCACCCGGATACTGGATGACGGACCGGCCCGAACGGACATGATGCGCGGGCTCGACGAAGTCAGAGAGAAGCTCGGCGGGGGCGGGGCGTCGGCACGCGCGGCGGACGCGGTTTTAACCTTCCTCCAATCGAAAGGGGGAAAGCGCGTTATCATGACCTCATCGACCCCATCCAAGGAGTTCGTTTGATGCGTGTGATCTGGTTCGTACTCGTCGGTGCCGCGCTCGCCAGTCTCGATGCGCGGGCCGCAACCGTGGTTGCGATGAACCTGGAGCAGATGACCGGGCGCTCCGACGTGATCTTCGTCGGACGAGTCACGGGACAGCGGGCGGACTGGAACGCCGATAGAACCGCGCTCTACACGTACACCACCTTCGACGTGGACCGGTACTTGAAGGGAGGAAGCGCAGCGCGATCGATGACGATTCGGCTTCCCGGGGGTCAGGTGGGACCGTTCATGGTAAGAATGCCCGGCGCCCCGTCTTTCGAGCCGGGAGAGGAGGTGCTGCTCTTCTGTTCCGGCGCGGGCGCCCGAATCCCGACGGTGCTGGGGCTGTCGCTCGGAAAGTTCACCATCACCGCCGATCCATCGGGCGAGAAGATCGTGAAGCGCGACATCTCGGGTCTCGTACTGGCCAACTTCCGAACGGACTCGAGAACGCCGGCCGACCCGGTGAACCGCTATCGACTGGCCGACATCGAAGCTCGCATCGCGGAATTCTCCAGGTAGATCCATGACCTATCGTTGCCAAACCCTGTTTTTGCTCTTCACACTCGCCATCGGGCCGAAAGCCTCTGCGTACCACTTCATCGAGGTGGAGCTTCTCTCCGGCGGGTCGGCGGCCGTCAAATGGCCCACTTCGAGTTTTCCCGTGCCTTATTTCGTCAACGATCGGAAGCCGCGCGATTTTTCCCTCGACGACACGGTCGAAGCCATTCGGGCCTCCTTCCAGACGTGGGAGGACGTCGAGACGGCGAGTATTTCCTTCGAGTTCGCCGGCCTCACCGGAGCCGGCTTCGTGCCTTTCGATCAGATGAGCACCCTTACGTTCACTTCCGACCCGTCCCTCGCACTCCCGGGTGTTCTCGGCGCCACGATCCAGATCATCAACCTGCGTAACGGCGAGCTGGTGGAATCCGACATCTTTTTCAGCAACCTCTTCGTCTGGTCCGTCGATCCCGCCGGCAGGCCCAACACGTTCGATTTCGTCTCCGTGGCCACGCACGAGATCGGTCATTTCCTCGGGCTCGATCACTCGCACGTCGGTTTCATGCAGACGACGAATTTCCGTCGCGCGGTCGTTGCCGGCTCCGCGATCCTGTTTCCCTTTTCCTTCGGTCCCGGCTCCGTCGTAGGCAGGACGCTCACGACCGACGACGCGACCGGAGTCTCACTCCTCTATCCCGCCTCGGGATTCACCCAGTCCACGGGGAGCCTCTCGGGTCGAATCACCAAAGGAGGTCAGGGTGTCGCCTTCGCCCATATCGTCGCCTTCAATCCCTTCACGGGGAAGACCGTCGGGGTCTTCGCGAACGAACGGGGCGATTTCGAGATGAGGGGCCTCGGTCCCGGCCCGCACGTCGTCCGCGTGAATCCCATCACCGACCCGACGTCGCCGGAAGATTTCTCCTTCCCGGAGCAAGGCGTCGATCTCGACTACCGCGACGCGATCTTCGAAGGGGGCAGCGCCGAAGTGCGGCCTGGTGCGACCACGACCGGTATCGACGTGGAGGTCGCACCGTGATTGCGATAATGAAGAACTTTGGCGCGGTCGTCGTCGCGCTCGGGCTCTGCCAAACCTCGTCGGGTCAGAGCCAGTTTCAGGTCAACCCGGGAGCCGCGGGCCAGAGCGGTGCAGCGCGGCTCGAGCTTTCCGGTTTCATCGGCGGGTCTTCGTTTCAGCAATCTCTCGGAACCGCATCCAACATCTACCAGACCGTCAGCGGAACGGCGGGAAACATCGACTTCGGCAAGCTCTTCGGCCTTCGCGCTTCGTGGGCCCTCACGAGGAACATCGCCGCCGAGTTCAACCTCTCGACGGGAACGAACGCCTACACCTTCGCCGTCGACGACATCGAAGTCGGCAACGTCGACCTCGGGGGGCAATTCGAGGCGGACCAGCTCTTCTGGAATGGAAGCATCGTCTTTCAAGTGCCGACTCGGGCCGGCGTCGTCCCCTACGCCACAGCCGGCTTCGGTAGGCTCGAAACGACCCCGTCGAGCCCGCTCGGCGACATCGATAAGGTCAAGGCCACGGACGTGAGCTTCGGGGGTGGGTTGAAATTCTGGCTTCCCAGCCTCACGTGGCTCGGGCTCCGCTTCGACGCTCGCTACCACACGGCATCCGAGGGCCTGAATTTCCCCGGAAACACGGAAACTCCCACAGGCACCGAGGTTACCGTCGGCGCCACCGTCCGCCTGTTCTGAGCATCTTGACACCTCTCGGGGTGTGGTCTAGCCTAAAACGTTTCCGCGGAAACGCCCCACCCGACGCGGGCCGGTGTAGCTCAGTGGTAGAGCAGCTGATTCGTAATCAGCAGGTCGGAGGTTCAAATCCTCTCGCCGGCTCCAGCTAACTTCGCCATTGGAAACAAGTTACAGGCGAAATTTCAAGAGCGCCGAAACGAGGTGTGTGCGGCTTGTGTGCCTATAGTGTGCCAACCAGAAGGTACTCATCGAGAATCGGCGACACTCACCGAATCTTTATTGAACAGGATGGATTCGAGCCGCTCCGCCGCTTTCTGCTGCATCGACGGCAGTACGTGCGAGTAGGTGTCGAGAGTCAGCGCGATGCTCGCATGACCCAGCCGTTCTGACACCACCTTCGGATTCTCACCCGCCAGCAAGAGCAACGTCGCACAGGTATGCCGAAGATCGTAGAGCCGGAACTCCTTTG
>DATIBD010000100.1:0-7817 GCA_035457705.1 Vicinamibacteria bacterium | reverse complement strand
CCGACGCCCGCGCGAGGAGTAACGTCGCGACATTGGCGCAGGCGATGAGCAGAACGCACCCGACGGCGCCGAGCAGCACGAGGAGCGCCGTGCGGACGCCGCCCACCCAGGCTTCGCGCAGGCGGCGTAAGCTCGGTTCGTGACCGTCGTTCTCCTCCGGGTAGGTTTTCGCGAGGCGCCTGCCGATGACGTTCAGCTCCTCGCGTGCTGCCCTTTCTGCCACGCCCGGCCGAAGGCGGCCGATGACTCCAAGGAAATGCGCTGCGCGCAGCCCGCGGTCGTGATCCGTCAGCGCGAGCGGAACCAACGCGTCGGTTTCGGTCGGCCACCAGAACTTCGACGCCAGGACACCGATCACCAGGTACGGATGACCGTCGAACGTCACCGTCCGTCCGACGATGTCGGGGGCGGCGCCAAAGCGTCGGCGCCAGAGAGCGTCGGTGAGCAAGACGACGCGATGACGGCCGAGCTCCTCCTCCTCGGGGCGAAAAGTCCGGCCGAGAACCGGGGGCAAAGCGAGCGCATCCAGAAACCCGAACGACACCGCGAGCGTGCGCAGGCGCTCGGGCTCGCCCGAGCCGGTCAAGCTCACGGCGCGCCATTGGAAGGCCGCCATCGCCACGAAGCTCGTCCCCTCGTGCCGCCAGTCGTAGAAGTCCGCCGGCGACACGGGGCCGAACATCCGCCCTTCCCGGGGCCGCCGCTCCGCGACGGACACGATGCGATCGGCGTCGGCATAGGGGAGCGGCCGCCATAGCACCGCGTCGACGACGCTGAAGATTGCCGTGTTGGCGCCGATTCCGAGCGCGAGCGCCGCGAGCGCGACGATCGTGAACGACGGTTGACTCCAGAGCAGCCGAATGCTGAATCCGATGTCACGGCGGATGGATTCCAACCTGCCAGCAGCCGGACGATGTTCTTCGCCAATGGGCGACACGCCTCGGCCGTGGACAGCGCGCTCCCAGCGGAACGCCAGCGCGAGTCGCGCCGCCGTCGACCAGGCCCACGCCTCGGCGCGCAGTCGTCCATCACGCGCGGTGCGGGCGTGGAACTGTTCCGCGATGTCTCCGGCGACGGGGTCACGGAGATGCCTCGGCACGAGGCGCAGGAGAATCGTCCACTTCATGCGAGCTCGCCTTCCACTCCCTTCCACAGCGACACGAGCGCGCGGCGGCTCTCCTTCAGCGCCGCGATCGCCCGTGGACGAAGCGCGTAGTATCGTTTCGCGCGCCCACCGCGCTCGGGTGTGGGATCGCCGAGCCACGACCGCAGGTAGCCTTTGGTCTCGAGCCGGTCGAGCGTGACGTAGATCGATCCACGCGACACGTCACGGCCCGTGTGCGCCAGGATTTCCTCGCCGATCGGGACCGCATACGCCGCGTCGCCCAGACGGAGGATCGCCAGCAGCACGATGTGCTCGAGCTCCCCGATGGGCGCGATTGCTGACATAGTAAGCAATATACAGAACAGAAGAGGCCGCCACAAGCGACCTACCCTCCCGTCCGGTAGGGGTCCCCGCCAGGCGAAGAAACTGCGGCACAACTGCGGTGCGAGGGAGGGCTCCCCGCCTGGATTTCGTCTTCAGTTGAAGAAGTGAAGATTGTCATCGAGTTCGATCGAGGGACGCTCCTGGTGCACGGTTTACCGCGCCGACGGGGGAGCGACGGGCTGCCGCTCCTCTGGGACGAACGCGTGGGTGCGCATCGAGCCCGCGCCTTCGATCTGAAAAAGCTGCGTCGGGCGCTCGAGCAACTTGGGCTCGCCGTCGAGGATCGGGTGCGACCCGATCCGTCTCCGTCTCCACCTCCGTCGCCGTGGCGGCCCGTCGCGCTTCGTCCCTATCAGGAAGCCGCGTGCGATGCCTGGAGGCTCGCGCGAGGACGCGGCATCGTCGCGCTTCCGACCGGCTCGGGAAAGACCCGCCTCGCCGTAGCGGTGATGGCGAGATGCGCACGGCGGTCGCTTTGCCTCGTTCCTACCCGGGCACTCATGGAGCAATGGGTCCGGGTGGTTTCCGCATTTTATTCAGGCAAAGTCGGGTGTCTTGGCGACGGTGAGCGGAGCATCGAGCCTATTACCATCGCAACGTTCGAGAGCGCCTACCGCCACATGCCGCGCATCGGAAACCGTTTCGACGTCATCGTCGTCGATGAGGTGCATCATTTCGGATGCGGTAATCGGGACGAGGTCCTCGAGATGTCGACCGCGCCGTTTCGGCTTGGCCTGACGGCGACCCCGGCTCGGGCCGGGCGGGTCTCAGCGACGCTCGAGGAGCTGGTCGGCGCCACCGTGTTCGAGCTCACCGTATCGGACCTCGCGGGGAGCTATCTCGCTCCGTTCGAGAGCGCGATCCTCGGCGTGGATCTCACCGAGGAAGAACGCCGCACCTATGACCGATGGGTGGCTCTCTACCGAAAACCGTTTCAAACCTTCCGACGCCTCCACGGATCCGGCGCCGCGAGCTGGGAATCGTTCGTCAGGGCCGCCAGCCGGACGGACGAAGGGCGACGAGCCATTGCGGCATGGATACGTGCGCGGCGGCTGCTTGCTTATCCATCCGGCAAACAGCAGGTTCTGCGCTCGCTTCTGGACCGACATCGCAACGATCGGGTGATCGTTTTCGTCGGGGACAACGAGACCGCCTATCGAATCGCTCGCGAGCACCTCATCATGCCGCTCACCTGCGATATCCGGCGAAAGGAGCGCGCCTGTGTTCTAGAGAGGTTTCGAGACGGACGGCTGCGGGCATTGGTCTCGGCGCGGGTCCTGAATGAAGGCGTCGACGTGCCCGACGCCGTGGTCGGGATCATCGTGGCGGGCGGGCTGGGCAAGCGCGAGCACGTGCAGCGAGTGGGCCGGGTCCTGCGTCCGCGCGAGGGCAAACGAGCGCTCGTCTACGAGCTCGTCGTCCCGGCGAGCTCCGAGGTGGGACAGGTGGCTCGACGCGTGGGAGCTCTCCATGTTGGAAGCTCGGGTACCCTTTAACATCCGAAACGGCGCCGGGCGCATCGACTACCTCGGTGCACACGATCACGGTTGGCTAAACGTGCTGATCGGGGAGTTCACTCGTTTCGAAGGAAGACGCTGGCGTGAGCTGGAGCAGCGTTTACGGGAGCCCCTCGGACCGACGGCGCCTCCATTGAAGCTCGCCGCCGCCATGAGAGTCCTGAGACGGTGGTTTCGTTCCGGGGAGCCACGTCGCGTCGATGCCGTTCGAGCCCGCCGGCACGTCTTCGAGCTCGCCGCGCGCGCGGGGTGGCAACGCGAAGCCACGGTGCTCGAGGCCGCTCGACGCCTGGGTGTCGGCGCTTCCGAGCTCGAAGAGACTCTTTTCTCGGACGTTCCCGGCGAGCGACGCGTCCGCGTTCCAGACCCGGGTCCAGGAGCGTTCGAGCTCTCGATGCGTGTCAACACCGCCCTCGCGCAAGACCTGCTCCACAGAGCTTCCGAGATCGAGGTTTCGGCTTATGAATCCGTTCGGGCCATCGTCCGACACGCCCGGCTCCGAGGATTGATCTGTAGCGTTCGTCCGGGCGATCGGCCGTCGGAGTCTCGTATCGACGTTTCCGGTCCTTTTTCTCTTTTTCGTCACACGCGCGTCTACGGCCAGGCGCTCGGCGAGCTCGTGCCGCTTCTCGCGCGCAGCCCGCGCTTTCTCATCACCGCCCACTGTCGGCTGGAGGGCGGTCTCATCCCGTTCCAGGTCGGCTCCGGCGACCCTCTGCTTCCGGCCACGGAACCACGGCGGTACGACAGCAAGCTCGAAGAGCGGTTCGCCCGTGACTTTTCGCGTCTTGCGCCCGATTGGGAGGTGCTTCGCGAACCGGAGGCCGTTCCCTCTCGAGGCACGCTCATTTTTCCCGATTTCCTTCTCCGCCATCGCCTCGAGCCATCTCGTCGATGGCTCGTGGAGATACTCGGTTTCTGGACGCGAGACTACGTGGTGCGTAAGCTCGAGAGGCTCCGCGACGCGGCCATTCCCAATTTGATTCTCTGCATCGACGAGGAGCGCCGATGTTCTGAATCCGACCTCCCGGCGCACACACGAGTGATTCGGTTTCGCAAGAGGGTCGAGGTCGCCCGTGTGCTCGACATCATTAACCGATGATGGTCCCGAAAAGGAAAACTGGTTTGAATCGAGCCTCGGTCGTAGAATCGCGACTCAGAGCAGCGAGCGCGGATGGGCTCCGTCGGGCCGGGTTCGGTGGCCGGCCACGGGCGTGGACGAGATCGTCAGCGCGCTAAGGAGTCTCTTCTTCGACAGAGCCTTTCGATGAGCCACGGTAGCCGGTGGCTCAGACGTTCGAATCCTTCCAGGACTTGCCCGCCTTCACCTCGGCGAGCAGAAAACAGATGCCCTGATGCTCCGATGGACTAAGCCCGAGCATCCGCTCGAAGAGCGCCGCGGCTTCGGAAGTCCGCCCGAGCCTCCAGAGGCAGAGGCCGTAGCGTGTAGGCACCAGGACGTATGGCCGGTTGTCGATGAGTCTCCAGTGCAGGACGCCATCGAAAATCGCGGCCGACGCTGCTGCAACTCGGAGGCACCTGCGGTAAACTTGGATAGCACTTCGAGAGCTCTTTGAGATCGTGAACGAATCACTTCAGGTCGAGCTGGAACGCGGACTCACGGCTGCTATGAAGCGATTTCATGGTTCCTTCCTCGGCGACGGCGTCCGCTTTGGGGAAAACAAAGTCCAGTTCCGCGGGCGCCCGGACTTCGGGACTCCACTCGTCACCGTGCTGGGTCATACTTACGGACTGCGGCTCGTTCCTGGCCCATTCGTGGAGGCGAGCGTGAATGTCTACGACGACGAATTCGAGCTAAATCGTTTCAAGGACGACCTGAGGGGCATCTACGCCTGGAGCCACGTCAGTCGTATCATCGCGAACTTCGCGGGGCCCGAGGACGAGAGAATCTTGGGGGGCGACACGAAGCAGCTCGCCTCCCTGTTTCGTCTCGACGCCGGGAGCGACGTCGAGGTGGTCGAGAAGAGGAAGGCGGTCGCGAGCATCGTCAGCGGTCGACTCGTCGATCGGGTGCTTCTGGTCCGCTACGGACTCGACGAAAATCAGCTCGGCGACTCATCGAAGAACGGCCTGTTCGTCTCCGGCGCCTATCTCTACTGTCTGAGACCCTTCGCCGCCGCGTACCGCAAGAGCCTTGCCACGTCACCCTCCGGAGCCTGAAAGTCGTCTTTAGCGCACCAGGGATCAACCGATGCGGGACGCCGCCGCGGAATTGAAGGCAAGGGCAGGTCTGTTGACAGAATGCACCATTGGTGTATCTTGATGCACCATGACGGCTTTCGGTGAAACCGCCGGCCTTGTCGGGCTTCGGCTGAGGGAGCTCCGCGCCAACTCGGGGCTTTCTCTGGACGCGGCCTCGCAGCGGGTCGGGGTCAGTCGCCGGCTGCTGGTCGCCCTCGAGCAGGGCGACGGCAACCCGAGCCTCAGCACGTTGCTTCGGCTGGCTGACGGCTATGGGGTGGGTCTGGCCGCGCTCGTCGGGCGTTCGGAGACGGCGTCGATCAATGTCTGCAGCGAGTCCGAGGCGAAGAGGCTCTGGACGAGCCGGCGCGGAAGCGAGGCGCGGTTGCTCATCGCATCCCACGACCTCGAGCTCTGGAGCTGGAAGCTCGCGCCCGGAGACGTCCGCCAGAGCGAACCGCATCGGCCCGGGGCGCAGGAGATTGTTCGGCTCACGCGCGGCCGGCTGGCGGTGAGCGTCGAGGGCGAACGGGAGGAGTTGTGTGCCGGGAAGCTCGCACTTTTCGCCGGCGACCGATCGCATCGGTACGAGAACCCGGGCGACTCCCCTGCTCTCTTCACGCTCGTCGTCCATGATCCGCTCCGGTGAGGTGGCCCGTGGGTTACCTGGGGTCGATGGCGCTCGTCGTGGTGAGCCTTGCCGCCTATCAGCTGGCGCAGCGCTCGGTTTCGGCGCGCGGAGACGCCCAAGCTCCCCTTCTCGCGGCGTACGTGGTGGGGGCCATCATCTGCGGCGCCGCGCTCCTCTTCACGTCGCGATCCATGACGGCCGAGCTACGGGAGCTGTCCTTCGGAAGCCTGGTGCTCGGATCTCCGTCGTGGGAATCGAGTTCGGCTACCTCCACGCCCACCGAGCCGGCTGGAACCTGGCCGCCGTCGGGCTTGTTGGAAGCGCCGGGGGAACGCTCCCCCTCGCGTTCGTGTCCGCGGCGTTCTTTGACGAACCGCTGACCGCGCGTCAGATGCTGGGTATCGCTTGCTGCCTCGTAGGAATGGCGTTTCCGACTGGGCACACTCGCTGAATTATTCGCACAGAAACTGTGCTACACTATTGCTGTGCCAGGAAGGCCGTGACCATGACTAAGAACGTAACTTTGAAGTTGGACGAGACGCTACTCAAGAAATGCCGGCAAATCGCCGTTTCCAAGGACAAGTCTCTGTCTCAGTGGGTCGCGGAGCTGATGGCGCGCGCCGTCGATGAGCAAAGCGGGTATGCGCGGGCCCGGCGCCGCGCTTTGACGCGGCTCGACAGGGGGTTTCATCTCGGAGGAAAGCCTTTGTCGCGCGAGAGCCTTCATGAGCGATGAAAGCTTGTTCATCGATGCCAACATTCTTGTCTACGCGCACGACAAAGACGCCAGGGTTGAGCACGAAACCGCCAAGACGCTGATAAGGGAGCTCTGGTCCGGTATTCGCCTCCCGTCCATCAGCGTTCAGGTCCTGCAAGAATTCTACGTGAACCTCCTGAGGAAGGGCGTGTCGGAGGACGAAGCGAGCGGGGCCGTTCACGACTACCTCAACTGGCACGTCGTGGATAACGATCGAAGCCTCCTGACGAGCGGCATCGAGGAGAGGCGGCGCTATAAGATTTCCTTTTGGGATGGGTTGATCTTAGCTGCGGCACGACGTGCCGGAGCGAACGTTCTCTGGAGCGAGGATTTCAATGCCGGCCAGAACTATGATGGCGTTCTCGCCGTCAACCCACTGTTGCGCAAGAAGCAAGAATAGGACGCCAACGCCAGCCTTCCACGGCGGTCAAAGCGGATACACGTTCCCGATTTCGACGAGGTGCCACACACCTCGGTGCCGAGCGAGGGCGCAGCTCACGTCCCAGCCAGTCCGGAGGAGTTGCGTCGCCGACTTCGGTGCCGGGATCGGGCCGCGGGGACGAGCCGTCCCGCTTTCCCAATCCTCGAGCCAGAGCTTGCCCGGTTCTACCCGCGCGATGGTAAAGTGGTCGAAATCCACGTAGTCCGCGTCAGGCAGGCTGTGCGTTTCGATACCCAGGCGGTCCGCAGCCTCCTGAAGGAGACGCCCGGCGCGCTCCGCTTCCACCAGTCTCCGTGCGGCGACGCTACCGAGCTCTGCTCCTTCTTCTCCGACTTCCGGCGAGACGTATTCTTTTTCGGCAAGCCACTTCGAAAGCTTGTGCGTTACGGTGCCCGCGGCCTTCTTGAAGTCCTCGCCCGCCATGACCTTTCGGATCAGGAACACACTGAGGAAGCCGTGCAGATTCGCCGAGATCTTCTCGGGACCGAAGAGTTGGCAGAACTCGCGGTGGTCTTTGCCTTCCGCGTTGAAGCGACGATCGAAGAACCGACTTTCTGCGTCCGAGAGGCTCTCGTAGGCGTAGCCGTCCAGGTACCGCTGGAGGAGCTCGACGACGCTCTTGTAACGGGAGAAGGTCTTTGCCGAAATTCGCCTTCGCTGGTCTTTCAGAAATGCTTCAAGGACTTCCTCGATATTTGGTCGGGCTTCCGTGACCAAACGTTCCACGTTCGAGCTCACCTGCGGACCTCCCAGGAATCGTTGGCGCATGCCCCCAATCG
>DATIBD010000099.1:0-3432 GCA_035457705.1 Vicinamibacteria bacterium | reverse complement strand
CGGCCGCCCGATTCGAGATTCAAATCGCCCGAGCGCAGGGAATGCTCGACGAGAGCCCGCACGGCGAGCGTGACGGTTTCCTTCACCGGGTCGCGCCGTCGGCTACGATCCGGGACTCCACGCTCGTCACCCCGACCACGGCGTCCGCCTCGATCTCGACCAGCATCCAGTCCTCGATCAGCGCTTTCACTTCGACCATGCTCGTTGCCGGCCGCACGTCCCCCAAGAACTCGGCATGGGCCGCCCCGATAGCCCGCCAGTCGCGTGCGATATCGGTGACGAAGATGCGCGTCCGGACGACGTCCTTCATCTCCGCCCCGACACGGCGAAGCGCGGCACCGACGTTCTCGAGCGCCTGGCGAGCTTGGGCGTAGGCATCTCCGTCGCCGACGTGACCGCCAGCGGGAAGCGTAGCGGTCGTTCCCGTCACGAAGATGCGATCCCCGGCACGGACCGCCCGTGAGTAGCCCACCAGGGGCTCCCACGTAGTGCCGCTGTCGAGATTGATGCGCTTCATCTGCTTACCTCAGCTCCATTTCTGCGCTGTCGCGGTCGAGGATGACCCGCTGACTGGAGCCCCCGAGATGATCCCGAACACCGGACGCCAAATCGTTGAGCGCCGCTTCCAGACTCTCGCGCTCGACGGGGGGAAGCGTCTCGACAACCAGCACGGCGTTTTTGGTCTCCTCGGTGAGCTTCGTGCGCTCCGCTTCTTTCCAGTTCCACCGACGGCATACGGCGCCCACGTCGTCTCGATAGATGACCTCCCCTTTCTTCGGAGGTCGCTCGTCGCTCTCGCCGAGAAGCTTGACCGCGGGCTCGCTGTCGGTCGCGAACGTGAGCCTCAGATCGCCCTCGATCCGGTCGAGGTCCTCTCCCCCTGCGGGCACGAGGTGCGAGAGCGAAACGACGTTGTAGAGATCGACGAGCTTGTTGATGCTTCGTATCGATTCCCCCCGGGAGGCGCGGCAGAGCAAATTCTCGACCGACGAAGGATACTTTTTCGGTTTTGCCCCGAATCTGCGATAAGCGTCTCGCCAGCACGCGACGTGCGGGTGCTCGGTGACGTTCTTTCCGTCGAGAGCGGCGACGGCCATCATTGTCGCCTCGCTCAGACGTCGGGCAATCGGTCCCGAGAGCCCTCGATTGTCCACCTCGAATACCGCCAGCACGCCGATCGCCGCACCGGGGAAAGCCTCGAAAATCTCTTGGCTGACAACGAATCGCATCGTCAGGCGAGTGTGCTCCCGAGGACATGGTATCCGCCGTCCACGTACAGAATCTCCCCGGTGACGCCGCGCGCCAGGTCGGAGACGAGAAAGGCCGCCGCGTCTCCCACCTCGCCCTGATCCGTATTGCGCCGAAGGGGGGCGTGGCTCCGGTGGTGCTCGAGCATCCTGGAGATGCCATGGACACCGGCCGACGCGAGGGTCTTGATGGGTCCCGCTGAGATGGCGTTGACGCGAATTCCCTTCGGACCGAGATCCGATGCGAGGTAGCGCACCGACATCTCGAGCGCCGCTTTTGCCACGCCCATCACGTTGTAGTTCGGCACGACGCGCTCGCCGCCGAGGTAGGTGAGCGTGACGACGCTCCCGCCATTCGACATGAGAGGCACCATGCGACGGCAGAGCGCAGTGAGAGAATAGGACGAAACGTCCTGGGAGATACGGTAGCCCTCGCGCGAGGTATCGAGAAAGGCTCCATCGAGCTCTTCCCTGAGAGCGAAAGCCACGGCGTGGACCACGAAATCGATCCCGCCGAGCTCGTCGCTCAGGCTCTTGCCGAGAGCATCCAGTTGCTCGTCCTCGGTCACGTCACAGGGCAGGACGATCGGATTCGAGAGCTCCTGAGCGAGAGTTCGTACGTTCTCCTCGAGTCGCTCACCCTGATAGGTCAGCGCCAGCCGCGCGCCTTCTCTCGAAACCGACTGCGCGATACCCCACGCGAGGGAGCGTTTGTTCGCGACTCCGACGATGAGCCCTCGTTTGCCTTGAAGGAGCATCCCTCCACCTCCGACGGCGGACTATACTGCAGGAAGACGGCTCGACCAATCTTCGTTGCCGCAGCTCGCTTCGAAAGCGCGTGCCACCGAAAGGAGAAGCCGCTCTTCGCGCGGCGCGGCGGCGAGCTGCAGGCCGATGGGACGTCCGTCGGCCGTGAATCCGCAGGGCAGGGAGATCGCGGGAAATCCCGTCGTGTTGAAGGGCGAGGCCAGGCGCAAGAGCCCCGCTCGTAGCTCTTCCCCATTTTCGAGCATCCGCTCGCCAATCCGGGGTGCGCCCGTCGGAGTCGTCGGCGCTACGAACACGTCGATGGCGGCGAAAGCTTCTCGGAAGGCACGGACGATCCGGCGGCGCGCGCGGAGCGCTGTCAAATACTCCACCGCGGAGATCTCGAGCCCGATTCTCAAAAGCTCCCGCGTGTCCTCGCCGTACTCCTCGGGCTTTTCGCGAATATCTTGCTCGTGATAGGACGACGCTTCGGCAAAGGCGATCGTGTTTCGGCAGGCACCCTGAAGCTCGACCTCCGGAATGCGAACGCGGACCGGAGCCATTCCGAGATCGACCAGCCGGTCGACCGCCCGTCGAATGCACACCTCCACCTCGCCGGCCAGGTTCTCGAAGAAATACGACTCGTGGATTCCCAATCGAAGGCCCCTAACCTCAGGCTCGTCCTCGAGCTCGATTCTTGTTTCTGACATGACCTCATACAAAACCGCCGCGTCTTCCACCGAACGAGCCATGGGGCCCAAGTGATCCAGACTCCAGGAAAGCGGCGTGACGCCGTCTCGGGGAATGGAACCGTATGTCGGCTTCAGGCCCACGGTGCCACAGAGGGCAGAGGGAATGCGTACCGACCCTCCGGTGTCGCTACCGATCGAAGCGAGCCCGACCCCGAACGCGACTGCGACAGCCGAGCCGCCGCTCGAGCCGCCGCTGATACGAGAGCGGTCCCAGGGATTGCGAGCGGGCCCGTAGTGTGGATTGACGTTCGTCACGCCGTAGGCAAACTCGTGCAAATTCGTCTTCCCGAGCAAGATCGCTCCCGCCGCCCGGACCCGTGCGAGTGCTTCGGCATCCCGTTCGGAAACGAAAGTGGCGCGGAGTCTCGAGCCCGATGTGGTCCTGTCCCCTTCCGACCACACGATGTCTTTTGCCGTAACGGGAACGCCGTGGAGGGGCCCGAGAACACGACCTCGGCTTCGTGCCTCGTCCGAGGCCCGCGCTTCTGAAAGCGCCTGTTCTTCTCGCAGCGTAATGAAGGCGTTCGCTCCCGAAATCTCTTCGGCTCGCCTCAGATGATCGCGGACGAGATCCTCGGAGCTGAGCTCGCCCCGTTCGAGCTTGCGAAGGACGGCGCGGATGCTCACGGGGCTTTCTCGAGCTCGAGCTCAGGCGCGAAGAGCGGCTCTTCGTCACGGGCGGCCTC
>DATIBD010000098.1:0-158387 GCA_035457705.1 Vicinamibacteria bacterium | reverse complement strand
GTAGACGCCGAGAAACGATCCAAAGATGCCGACGATGACGTTGGACAGGATTCCCATCTGGCCGTTGGCCTTCATCACGATGCTCGCCAGCCAGCCGACGATGCCCCCGATGATGAGCGTAATGAATAGATTTGTCGATGCTAAGTCCATGTTTTCCTCCTGGCGTGCGCCAACCCCTCGTCGATATTCAACTCGGTTGTCGAAGCCGCCGATTGATTGCTACTGCAAGAGCCGAGCCATCCCTTCGGAAACGTCCTGTTTTCTCCTACGTTGATGCGGCGGCGAGGCTTAAACGTCAGAGGCAAACCGGGTGGGGTGCGCACGAGAAGACCGGGGAAGTCCCCTTTCTACAAAGTACGGCCATTCGCCGCCCCAGAGGTGGAAGCAGGGTACGAAACTGAAGACGTGGCTGGTTTATTTGCGAATCCGGCTCGACCAAGGGCGTCTCTAGTGGAGTTGGTCGACCTCGAGCTCAAACTCTACCCACGCGCCTGACGGGACAGATTTGGAGGTTCCCGAGTGACGAGGGCTGAAAAGAACTCCGCCGCCAGGAGACCTTCGCGAAGCCCGTTCAACACGATGCGGTCCACACGCAAGAGAGCATCGATGCGCCCCTCGCGCAACCGACGCCGGATGTCGATCCAAAACTGGGCGAGCTCCCTGCGGCTTCCCGAGAGCGTGCTCGCATGAAGGGAAGCGGTACCCTCGAGCATCAGCCTGAGGCGCGAGGGAATTTCCACCGACGGCAAGTGCGACCTGGCCCGCGCGTAAGCCTGTTGAAGCTCCCGGAGCCGGAGGTTGCGCCGGAGCTCTTTCCTCATGCGGGAGAGCTCCGCGAGAACGCGACGTTCGGTCTCACCGCGCTTGCGAGTTTGGAGCCATAGCTCCTCCATTTCGAGCATCAAGCGCAAAGCGTCGCGAAGGTATCGATGAATCTCGTATAAACGCCGACGCGCATGCGCCAACCGGCCTTCCAGCGGGAACGTCGTTCTCCTGCTTTTTCGGTCCTTCAGCGGGAAGAATCCGGTGATCATCGGGTGCGCACCCTCGTTGAGCGCCGAGTTCTTGTACCAGAGGAAATTCAGAAAGATGTCCCAATAGTTGTCGGGGTGGGCGCGAGAGAGCACCGTCTTCATGTTGTCGAAGCTATAGAAGCTCCGCCAGGCGTCGACGTAGGCGCGTGTCCATGCACCGTCCGTGAGGTTTGGGTTGGGCATGGCTTCATGGAAGGAGTCGAACAGGTTGAAGTCGGAGCTCATGGGGGCGTCCGCTTCCACCATCTCTTTGTGGTCGCGCGAGCCGGGAAGAGGGGTCAGCATGAAAAACGACGCGCGGTGGGGTTGCACGTCCTTCATGAGCCGTTCGACGTCTCCGCGCACGCTCTCCTCGGTGTCGTGGGGAAAGCCGATGATGTATCCAACGTGCGTGCTAACGCGTCGATCGTGCCAAGCCCGGATCAGGTTCTTGTAGTCGTCCACATGGTTCTGCGTCTTGCCGGCGGCCTTGAGGTTCTTGGAGTTGATGCTCTCCATTCCGATGAAGACGTTGCGGCAACCGGCCCGGGCGGCCTTCTCTACGAAGCGCGGGATCTTGTACGAGAGGACGTCCACTTGAATCATGAACTTGATCGGAATGCCTTCGGCGCGCAGCGCGATGAGCTCATCGAAGACTCCCTCCCAGGCCGGATTGCGGGCAAAGTCGTCGTCCGTGAAGAAGTAGAAGTCGACCCCCGACTGCCGATAGTTCAGGCGGATCGTTTCCGCCACACAGGCCGGCGATCGGTTTCGACTCGTGCGCCCCTGCACGTTGATGATGGTGCAGAAAGAGCAGTTGAAGGGACAGCCACGGCTGCAATCGATGGTGCCGAAGTTGGAGGAGACGAACTTGCTCAGGTAGCGTTTGTGGATGAGTGGGCGTGGGGCATTGGCGAGATCCGGAAGATCATTGACGAACCGGTAAATGGGCTTCAGGCGATCCCCCCAGGCGTCGCGAAGCAGGTCAGCCCATCGATCTTCGACCTCGCCCGCGACGACGCTCACGCCGGCGTCGAGGAGCTCCTGGATCTCGGGCGACACGGTGGAGAACAGCGATAGGGTGCCGCTCACGTGGAAGCCGCCGATGAGAACGGGTACGCCTTCGCGTCGCAGCGCCAAAGCGATGTCCGTCGCACGACAGAACTGGTTCGTCTGAACTCCCACCAGTGAGACAACGACCCGGTCTCCGGATCTCTGATTCAGCCGGATCATTCTTCGCAACGGGACCTTTTGAACCGCTTCATCGATGAGATGCACCTTGAGGTCGACGTCCTCGAGGAGCCCCCTCTGGCGCACATCCTCGGTGAGGCCGTGGAGGCAGGCAAGGGTGTTGCTCGGGAGCACACCGCGCCAGTGCCGTACGACGTAGCCCTCGTCGTCGTACTTCGACGGTTTGACGAGGAACAGATGAAAACGCGACCCTCGAGCAGCACGCGTCATGACAGGTCCTTCCGATTGCTCCGTCCTCCCGATTGCTCCGTCCTCAACGCCATTTCCGACTGAGGCGTGCAGCGTACCCTCGCCAGTCATTGCGAAGAAGACGACGGAGTATCCCGTCTGCCTCGCTGTACGGCGCGGAGTCGGGAATACTCGTGCCCATGACAAACTCTACAATCCGCCGAGATGGTTCCCCCGCAGCGCGATGCCACGAGGCAGCGAGTCGCGCCGAGCACTCGCGCACCTGCCGCTCCGTGCCAGATTGCCAGATCCCGTCGTTTCCCGTTTGAAACCGTGATTAGCCACTGCCGCCTTGCATTCCTACCGCCGCACAACGAGCTTGGAATCGACGCTCTTAACGCCGTTGACCGATCTCGCCAGACCGACAGCCTGGTGTTCTTCCGCGGCATCTTGGACCGTCCCGCTCAGTGTGACCTTCCCATCGGTCGTATCCACGTTGATTTTCATGGCAGACACCACGGGATCGTCGGCCATCCTCATCTTGATCGCCGCGGTGATGCTCGCATCCGTGGCCGTACCACCCACCTGCTGAGCGCCTTCCTTGGCGCCCGCTCCCACGGCAATTCCGGTATTCTTCGTGGCCGTACAACCCGACGCCAGGAAAGCAGCGAGACAGATGAGGGGGATCGAGAACCGTAAGTTATTCATGTTTTGGTTTCCTTTATTGGTTTCCTTTATTTGTGTTCTACTCAGTCGCAACTCCATCGTCGGGCTCCTTCGCCTAATTCCGGCGATCGTCGTCTTCGTCAGACGGCCGGACATCGGTTCGAGAAGCAAGCGCCGTGCCAGTGGCCGCCCGGTTGTGGAAAGGCGCACCGATCCTGGTGATGCCGTCTTGGTCCTTCTGTTCGATGGCCGTCAGAACGGCGATGATTGGAAGCGGGATGCTGCAATTTGTAGAAAAGGGGTTGACGAGAAGGCTCGAATTCTCGAGTCGGCGGTGCTGGGCGCTGTCCGCGGCCGTCGACGCTTGCAACAATCTACGCAAAAAAAGAGAATCCGATGAGAGCCGCGTCGGTTGTGTCCGACTGGTAAACTGCTGCACCTTGAGATTCTCAACACGCATCAGCCCCCCCAAGAAAGCAGATAGAGATAAGGGTGAAACGCCCATCTGGACCTACCATCCTGTCGCTGACTTCGACGTTGAGAAGCGACAACTCAACGTGCTTACTGCGCCTTCTCCCGAGGCTTTCCTGGAAGCGTCGAAATCGAACCTTTCGCCGCTGCACCCGGGGGAAGCGCTTTCCCACGGCGCATAGCCGCACCCGGATGTGTGGCGCCGTCGAGCGCGGTTCGGGCGACTCACGGCGCCGGAGTGCGGAGAACCGACGCTCCGCCTGCGGTCACAACCCGATGAACCCGGGCATTGCCGCCCATCAGATGTGACCCTTCGAAAGCCCTTGAGTTTCGCGCTATGAGTGAAGAACCGCATGTTGATGGAGCTCTCTCCCGGCTGCCGAGAGAACTCGTCGATCGCCTGACAAGACCGTTCGCGCGGTTCTTGCTCATCGAGACCGCCGGCGGTGCTGTTCTTCTGCTATTCACTGTCACAGCTCTCGTTCTATCCAACTCCCAGTGGGCTCATCTTTTTTCGAATGCTTGGGAGACCCGGGTAGGTTTTCACTTCGGCTCTTTCGAGTTCGCTCGTTCGTTGAGACATTGGATCAACGACGGGTTGATGACGTTGTTTTTCTTCCTCGTCGCGCTGGAACTCAAGCGAGAGTTGGCCCTGGGCGAGCTGAAGAACCCACGGGTGGCCGCGCTGTCGATTGCGGCTGCCCTCGGTGGCATGCTCGTGCCCGCGGTGTTGTATCGAACGCTGCAATCGGGCCATCCCGGCGAGACCGGTTGGGGCACGGTCATGGCAACCGACACCGCGCTCGTCATCGGGTGTCTGGCCCTTCTGGGATCGCGCATTCCCCACAGCCTGCGCGTGTTCATGCTTTCGTTGGCGATCGTTGACGACATCGGTGCCATTCTCGTCGTGGCAATCGGCTACAGCAGTCACATTGCCTGGGGTGCGCTCGCCCTGGGTGTCGTTGGCGTCGCGATCGTGCGTGCAATGGCGCTGGTCGGCGTTCGAAACATCCCGCTCTACTTCCTGGCGGGCGGCTTCATCTGGCTCGCTGTGGATGCGTCCGGCATCCACGCAACGATCACTGGCGTGATACTCGGTTTGCTGACGCCGGTCCGCAGATGGGTCAGCGACGAGCGTTTGTATTCCCTGTTGCGCCAGGTCGTCGCTCATCCAGCGGGTAACGAGGCGAGTGGTAACACAAAAGACCGACAGACATTGCAGGTGGCAGAGATCGCCGCGCGCGAATCGTTGTCCCCGGTCGAACGGTTGGAGATTGCGCTCCACCCGTGGGTCGGTTTCGTCATCATGCCGCTCTTTGCATTCGCCAACGCCGGGTTGCCGCTATCGTTGGGCGAATTCGGCAATTCGGTCACGGTGGCGGTGTTCGTCGGATTCGCTCTCGGTAAACCCATTGGTGTTCTGACGTTCAGCTGGCTGGCGGCGCGCTCCGGCATCGCGAGACGTCCCCCGGAGCTTAGCTGGAGGCTAGTGGCTGGTGGCGGCCTCCTCGCTGGGATCGGCTTCACGATGGCGCTGTTCATTGCCAACCTGGCCTTCAGCAAGAGTCTGATCGACAGCGCCAAATTAGGCATCTTCTTGGCATCAGTCGCTTCCGCGGTGACGGGTCTCGCACTCTTGATGTGGCCGCCCGCGCGTCGAGAGGCGAACCGACTGGATCGCATTTGACGCCGGGGGGGCGGGCTTTGCCGATCCAGCGAGCGAGAGTGCAGATCGTTCGCCCGGGCTGCTGTCCGTCGCGATACCCCGTGCCCGGGTTCGTCTGCCGTCGAGGAATGACAATGGCACCTATGCCATTCGAAAAGGTGCTCGGGTTGACTTGGAAAGGCTCTTCAACAGACGGGCGCAAGCACGGTGCAGCACGGTTTCGGCCGATGCTGCTCTGAGCCTTCATCTCCCGCGCACCCGAGACAGCGTGAGACAATGAGCGCCGTGAACCTCAGGAAACGAACCATTCCACGCGTCCTCCTCGGCCTTGGGTTGGGAGCGGCCGTGCTGATGTCCGTTTCCTCACTCGCAACACCGTCCGGCTCGATCGTGGAAAATTTATTGACTCAAAAGTTGAGATTCTCGGCCGCCGATTTGCGGGCGATCGACACGGGCTCCGCTGTGATCAAGAGCCTCGACACACCGTTCCGTGGGGAGCTTGCGCACATCGGAGCAGTGTACCTCGACGCTCCCTCCGGGACGTTTGTCGAGCGGTTCCGCAATATCGTGCGATTCGAGAGTGGTCCCGGCATTCCCCAAATCGGGCATTTCGGCAGTCCTCCGATGCTCGAGGATCTGGCGTCGCTGACGCTACCGCGGACGGACGTCACGACGTTGCGCACCTGTCGTCCGGGCGACTGCGACGTGAAGCTCTCGGCAGCGGCGATGCGCCGGTTCCGGGACGAAGTGGACTGGTCGTCGCCAAACGCGGCGAGCCAGGCCGACGACGTTACCCGCAAGATGATCTTCGACCTGGTTCGCGCGTATCAGACGGAGGGCAACGCTGCGCTCGGACACTACGACGATGGCGACGAGCCTCTGTCCGTGGCCGAGCAGTTTCGTGGGCTTCTCGCCAGCAGCGACCCGCTCCCGGTTCCCGTGCCCGGGCTCTTGGCACATCTCGACGACTACCCGCACGGCCGTCTCACGGGCGCCGAAGACTTCTTCTACTGGACTGTGGTCGATTTCGGTCTCAAGCCGACGATACGGGTGAACCATGTCACCATCTATACGCTGGGTGGGAGCCCGCCGCCGTCAGGCGTGAGGTACGCGATTGCGATCAAGCAGCTCTACGCGAGCCACTACTTCCACACCACGCTCGAGCTGCGTTTTCTCGTCGACGACGACCGAGGAGCCGGACACGGCGCATCACTCATCTCGATCACTCGATCGCGCAACGACGGTATGACCGGCTTCAAGGGATTGTTCCTGCGGCCGATCATCCGCACCCGCTCGCGCGACGCCGTACGCAGCTACCTCGACCACGTGAAGCGACAGGTTGAGCGCCCGGCTTCGGCGACCCCCTAATGCGCGGGCGGCGTTCCGGCAACGTAACCCTACCGACCGTTCGGTTCAGCCATCCTCGATTTGGACTGGGCGGAGAAGGTAGTCCATCACCTCGGCCTGCATCCTTTCGATTTCCAATCGATAGCCTCTTGCCATGAAGTCAAACTCCTTCGAACCGGCCTTGTCGCGAATCTGCGACAACCATCTTTGAAACTGTTCGATGCGCCCTCGCGTCACCTCGAGCTCTTCGTCATTCTGAATCATGTTGCAATATCGACGATTCCTCGAAGCGAGCCATCGCGCTTCGTTTGCCAAGAGGTAAGGAAATCTTCCAGTTTTTTACAGATTAGCATCGAGGGCTTGAGCCAGAAGGTGCTTGCGCCGTAACGGGCGCCGGCAACCGCGTGGTCGAAGAGACCGCGCGTTTCGAGTGGAGCATTCTCTAGCTCGAATCCGTCGTCCATCACGAGAATCACATCAACATCTTTAGGCGCTTCTTTCTCCTTCACGTAGCTTCCGAAAACCACAAACCGTCGAAGGTGCGCCGTACGCGTAGCAAGCTCGTAACTCCTACTACGGAGTTGACCACGCGTGAGTGTTCGCACAATCAAGTCGTGGTTGCGGGATGTTATGGACGTCGTCGGCGCTGGTCGGTCACGATTTGCGCGACAACCGTCTCCAAAACGTCTCCAAAACCGTGGCGGATTCCAAGGAACTCGAGACGACACGCTTGGTGACGGAGAGTCTTATCGTTGAACCACTTACTGACGACGGTCGTGCGCCATCAGTTTGTTGAAAGAGTGGTCCGAACGAATCCCCCTTCGGCACCAGCTTCGTTGCTCATGGAGTTCCCTTCCTGGCTCTGGTGGCTTTTCCGCCCTCTTCTCGCGATGCTCCAGAACGAGTTCGCTCTGGACGAAGCTGCGATTACGACGCGAGGTGTTTCGCGACCAACCTGCTCATCCATCCCAGGGGGACGGCAACCGGACGACGCGGCCCTCGACCGCCGAGCACACGCAGTCCTCGAGACTCCCAAAGACGACTTCGACGTCGAGCAGACCGGGCGAGTAGAAAGCGTACTTCCCCGAGCTCGTCATGAGTCTCTTGACGCTCTTGGGAAGCATCGGGGTTGCCAGAATACACGTGTCGACCGTCACCCTTCCACCGAAGGACTCGAGAGACCGCAGCAAGCCGGCCCGCTCCGAAAGCTCGCGAACGATACGGCTCGTCGTCACCAGGAACGTGACGTCGGTATGGCAGGTCCTTCCCTCGAGCAGGGGAGCCAGCCGTCTGAGCTCGTCGATCGAGAAGTGCGGACTTCCGAGCACCACGAGGTCCAGTGCTTCACCCGTCGCCGTCGTGAGCGCCTCCCGCGCGCTCCGCAGCTCCGACATCGAGATCCGCATCGTCTTCTCCGGAGCTCGGCCTCCGAGTGCGTGTGCGAGCGTCGGTGCTTCCGGGGTGACACCGACGAGGTGGAACAGCCCGACGCTTCCGGATGAAGCCGCCGCCGCTCCGAGCGCTTTCAGCTGATCGTGGCTCGGAATTGCCGAGAGTCCGGAGAGAACGGGTATGCGGTCTTCGGCGAGCCGTCCCACGAGATAACCGAGAACGGAGTAGAAATCGTCACGCTCGGCGAGCTCTCGGGGAAGGGCCGACAAGTCGAGCACTACCTGTCCGACGCGGTTGGCATCGAGATGAAGGCCCACCGCGGGCACGCGACCCGTGATGGCGGCGCAGATGTCGAGGAAGTCGGGATAGCGCTCGGTTCGTGCGCCGAGAACCGAGTTCGCATAGACGATCGCGTTCGATTCCCCCCAGGCGATTTGTTGCCCGAGCTTCGGGGCGTGCTCGGTCTGATAGGGAGCGCAGGTCCAGGTAGGTATCGTCCCCATACTCTGATAGGCGACCATCTGGCGGTGGGCTTTTTCGGCCCAGTCCGCCGGGACGGTCCATTCGCGCCAGTGGTGCTCGTCGAGACCGCTGACGTTGAGGGTCGTGGGCACGGAGACGCGCGCCCCGAGATCGGCGAGCCTCTCGGCAAACTCGAGTCCGGCATCACCCACGTAGATCGTGCTGTCCACGTGCGCACCAGTAATATCGAGCATGGCTCGCGCGTCGTAAACGTGCGCCATCCGGACCAGAATCGACATCGCCAACCGGGCCGCGGGTCCCAGGTCGCCCGCGAGAAGCGCTTCGTCGATTGGGCCGAGCGACAGCGTCACACGCTTACTCGCTGGTTCTCCTCAGACGACCCACCCACAGGGAATTTGTGAGAAACAGGATCGACGCGAGCGCGACGATCTGAATCACCGCCGTCCCCACGCTCGATTCGCTGACCAGCTTCCACCAGCCTTCGGGGTCGAACTGAGTCGCCGATTGATAGAACCACCAGGCGATCATCGCCACGAACTCGAGGGGCACGAGGATGGTGAGAACCCAGACGAACCAGGGACCGATGGGCCAGCTCTCCTCCGCGGTGTTGACGAGCTCGGTGCGAAATCGCGAAGCGCCGTACTTGATCACCGCGATCGCGATGAAGAGACCGGAGACCATCAGGCCGATACCCCACACCCAGTCCTGGTTCTTGAAAAAACCCATGTACCAGGCCGAAGGGAGCCCCAGGACGAAGCCCACGGCGCCAACAGTGGGCACTGCCTTGGCACGGGGCAGACCCAAATCCATGACCATTCGCGAAGCCATCTCGAGCATCGCGATCAGGGACGAGATGGCCGCAAAGCTCAGCGCGAGGAAGAACAGAGAAAGGAAGAAACGGCCGCCGGGGATCGCTCCGAAGAGCTGCGGAAGCCAAATGAAGGTCAGGCCCTCGTTCCCCGCCCCGAGCGCGAGGCGTGCCTGGTCCTCGGGAAGAATGGCGAATACCGTGCACATGACGGCGATGCCCGCCAGGAGCGACGCCGAGTTGTCTCCGAAAGCGGTCGTGAAGGTCGTCAGCGTGAAGGTGTCCTTCTTGCGGAAGTAGACGCCGTAGGTCATCACCAGACCCCATCCCGCTCCTGTGCTCCAGGCGCATTGCGTGAGCGCGGCGAGCCAGACCTGATAGTTCAGGAGATCGCTCCAGTTGGGCGTGAAGAGGTAGGCGAGGCCGCGGCTCGCGCCGGGAAGCGTAACCGCCCGCAAGGTCGCGATGACGAGAAGCAGAAAGAGCAATGGGATCAAGATACGGTTCGTCCGCTCGATACCCCGCACCACCCCTCGATAAATAATGAAACAGCCCGCGAGCATAGCGACGGCATGGAAGACGACCGGCTCCACCGGATGGGAGGTGAAGCGGTTCCAGTATTCTTCCGCGTTCAGGGAGAACAATGGAGTCGAGAGCGTCGCCACGAAGTAGCGAATACACCAGCCGGTGACGACCGAGTAATAGAACATGATGAAGCAGGTGACTAGGCCGACGAACACCCCGAGCCAGTTGAAGCGCTTGTCGACCAGTTGACCGATTGCTCCCGCCGGACCCCGGCGCGTGGTCTTGCCGAAAGCGAACTCCGCGATCAGAAGCGGAATAGCCCAGGCGAACAGAAAAACGACCCAGGGAATCAGAAAAGATCCTCCTCCATAGGCAGCGGCCACACGCGGAAACCGCCAGATATTCCCCGTTCCCACCGCCATGCCGATGGCCGTCATCAAGATGCCCCAGCGGGAGGTGAACTCTTCGTTGGCTTGGCTCATTCCATACATCCCCAGATGTCGCCGACGGTGAAACCGTTCGGGAACGGGTCCTCCGGGTCCACGACATAATGTGCGATTCCGGTAATCCAGGCACTTCCGGTGAGGGTTGGGACGACGGCCGCGTAGCCGCCGACCTGGGTTTCTTTCACGAGCCGCCCGGTGAACACCGTGCCGAGAATCCCCTCGTGCACGAAGTCTTGGTCGAGCGGCAGCTTTCCTTTGGCGTGAAGCGCTGCCATCCGAGCACAGGTCCCGGTTCCACAGGGGGAGCGGTCCAAAGCTCCGGTCCAGCTGGATGGACGACCCCAGTCGAGCTCACCCGTCGACACCACCACGGCATTCTTCGAGTGAGCTTCGGGATGCGTCGCCGGACCGGTGAGCTCCGCGATCGTGACGCCTCGGATCTCGGGGTTATCGGGATGCACCACCTCGAGCTGCTCCCGCGCGGCTTTCTTCACCATCTCGCCAACCCGAACGATCTCCCGTCCCTCCTCGGGCACGAGCCGCACACCCAGGGGGCCGGCGTCGGCGATGACGTAGAACATGCCGCCCCAGGCGACGTCCACTGTCACCGTCCCGAGCTCGGGCACCTCGATGGGTGTGTCGAGGTGGACGGCGAAGGCAGGAACGTTCTCGAACGTGACGTTCTTTACCTTTCCCAAAGACACCCGGGCCCGAACGTGGATCAGGCCCGCAGGCGTCTCCAGAGTCAGCTCCGTCGTCGGCTCCTTCGCTTCCAGCATTCCCGTTTCGAGGAGAGCCGTGACGACGCAGATCGTGTTAGTTCCCGACATCGGCGGATATTCGACCTGCTCCATGATGACGAAACCTGCGTCGGCCTCGGGGCGGGTTGCAGGGAGAATGAGGTTGCAGTTGGCCGCGGGGTAGCCGCGAGGCTCCCGAAGCATGCGCCGGCGCAACTCGTCTGCCTCGGTCGCCAAATAACGAGCCTTTTCGAACATGCTCTTGCCGGGGACATCCATCACTCCCCCGGTAATGACCCTGCCCGGCTCGCCGCCGGCGTGAAGGTCGATCGCGGTGACCAGGCTAGAGAAACGCACGAAACGTCCCTAGGACTGGAGGTCGACGTTCATTCCGAGTCCGCGTCTCGTGGCTTCTTCGTACACGAACGCGGCCACGGCAACGTCCTCGATGGCGACGCCCACGGATTTGAAGAGGGTGATTTGCTCCTCGGTCTCGCGGCCCTTCTTTCGACCGACGACGATATCCCCGAGCTCGGCGTGAATCCCGTCTTCGGAGAAATCGCCGGAGCGAACGGCCTCGATGAGGTCGCCCGCCTCCTGGAGCACCTGCTCCCGGAAGTCGACGACCACGCGAGCGCGCAAGAAGGCTTCCGCGTCGACTTCGCGCTTCGCCGGAGCGTTCGCCCCGACGGCATTGACGTGGGAGCCTGGCTCGAGCCATTCGCCCCGGATGGGAGGCTCGTTCGCCGTCGTGGCGGACGCCACGATGTCGCATCCGCGTACCGTCTCTTCGGCACTTTCGGTAACGATAGCATCCACGCCTTCATCCCGCAGTTGTCGCGCGAGCGTTTCGGCCGGCGCGCGGACGACGTCGAAGATCTTCACCCGCTCGATATCACGGACCTCCCGGATCGCGGCGACCTGGTTGCGCCCCTGGAAGCCGGCGCCGAACAGACCCAGAATCTTTGCGTTGGTCCTGGCCAGGTATCGGGTGGCCACTCCGCTCGCGGCACCCGTTCGAATTCCTGTGATGTGGGTTGCGGGAATCATGGCTCGAAGACCGCCGGTCTTCACGTCGAAGTAGAGCATGGCGAAATAGGTGTCTTCGGCGGAGCGTTTCCCCGGCGTTCCCGTAAGCGTCTTGAGACCGAATCCCCCCATGTCGGGCACGATGGCCGCCATGATCCGGAAGTTGCCCGCCTCCCCCTCGAGCTTCATGACCATCCGGGGAGCGAGCGTCGTGCGTCCCTCGGCATAACGACGAAAACCCTCCTCGACAAGGCGAACCCCTTCCTTCATCGTCAGAACACTTCGAACGTCGCTTTCCTTGAGCACCAGCACCATGGCGCCGAATAGTATGACAGGCACCGACCCTTCGGCCAACGCGGGAGACAGGTCAACGAATGGATGCCGGCGCTCGGGCTGTCACTTGCTGTTTCGTGAAAAAACCGCCTTCAGCACGTAGCCCGCTATGGCTGGGTTCTTTTTGAGGCGGCGAACGGAGTACGGGTACCAGTTCGGTCCATAGGGCACGGCGACACGGAGGCGGTGGCCCGCGTCGCGGACGAGCCGACGAAGTCCTTGCTCGACGCCGTGCAGCATCTGGAACTCGTATTGGCTTGGCTCGAGTCCGAGCCTTTCGATGATGCGGTATGCGTCCCAGACCAACACCTCGTCATGGGTAGCGATGCCGACGTAGCAGCCCGCGCTCAAGAGCCGGTCGAGCAGCAGCGTATAGTTCTTCTGGATGATGCGGGGATCGGTGTACGCGACTTGTCGCGGCTCGAGGTAGACTCCCTTACAAAGCCGCACGTTCGCCTTGGCCTCGCCGAGCTTCCGCACGTCGTCGAGGCTCCGACGCATCCTCGATTGGATCACACATCCGACGTTGTCGGCATGCTCTCTCAGTCGAAAATACAGCCACAGCGTGTCGTCGATGCAGGGCGAGTCCTCCATGTCCATCCGGACGAAGTTCCGATGTTTTTTTGCATGACCGAGGATCGCACGTACGTTCTCGTAACAAAAATCCCGGTCGAGCTTCAGGCCCAGGTGGGTCGGTTTCACGTGGATGTTGCTGTCGAGGCCGAGCGCTGCAATCCGGTCGAGCAGTTCCATATAGTCGCGGACGGCTCGTTCCGACTCCTCCCTCTTGGTAACGAACTCACCCAGGATGCCGCTCGCCACCATGAAGCCCTGGGCATTCATTGTCTGGATCACCCGGATCTGATCCTCGAGCGTCTCACCCGCCACATAAGGTTGAGCGAACACACGCACGAGCGGCTTGGGCACGACCGGAAGGGTAGTAGCGATGAGCTTGTCGAGAGCGCTCATGCGGGCCTCGGGAAGGCCCCGCGAAGGCGGATGGTTGGCCGATCCACCGTTGCCGATCCTTTCGATTTCATTCCAGCTTCAGCCACTTCAAGATCCGATCGAGCGCCTCAACCGTTTGGCGATCCAGTACCGGGGCTGGCTGACGGACTCCCGCGTGTCTCAAGGCTCCGCGCCGTTTCAGCATCTCCTTGCGAATGGCCATGCCGATGCCTTCCTGAAACTCGAAGCGCATCAACGCGACGTGGCTGTAGAAGTAGTCGGCGGCCTCGTCTCGTTGGCCGGCGTTCCATCGAGAAACGACCTCGACAAGAATTCTGGGGAACGCAAAGCCGGTCATCGCACCGGTGGCGCCGGCAATGAGCTCCTCGAGGAGGTAGCCCCCGCCGAGGCCCCCGAAGATGTCGATGCCGATGCCGTCTTCGAGCTCACGAATGCGCGCCGTCTTGTAAGGTGTCGGGGCGTCCTCGAGCTTTATCGTTCGCGCGGACGGTATCTCGCGACAGATGTCGACCAACAACGACGGCTCCATGGTGAAGCCGGAGATGGGAGGGAAATCCTGGATCACGATGGCGAGGTCGACCGTCTCGGCGATCGTGGCGTAATGCCTCCGAACGTACGCGGAATTGAGCTTGGCCATCCTCGGCGGACTCACCATGACGCCGGCCGCCCCTGCTTTTTGCGCAGCTTGGCAGAAATCGAGGCAGGTATCGAGCCCGGGGGCGGTGGCCCCAACGACGACCGGCAACCTCCCGTCGACGAGCTCCAGCGTCGCGTCCAGAACTTCGTTCCGTTCCCGTTCGGAGATGCGGGCGACTTCGCTCGTCACACCAAGGGCGGTAAACCCGTCGATCCCGTCCTCGATGAAAAGATCGATGACGCGGCGCAGGCTCTCGCGGTCGAACGCGCCCTCCTCGTCGAACGGCGTGGGAAGGACCGTGAATACACCCTGGAGCTTCAGCATTGGCGGTCCCTTTCTATCACATCTGCTATGTCCTTCAATAAAATCCGGGTCGAGGTTAGGATGGCGGTCGTGAAAATCCGAATCATCTCGAAGGATTCCGTTAAAGAAGCCGTCTCGATGGCCCAGGCAATCGAGACCGTCAAGGCAGCCTTCGCCCAGCTCTCGGGAGGTCAGGCACGGGTTCCGATTCGCACGCAGCTACCCGTTCCAAGCCATGACGGAGTGACTTTGTTCATGCCCGCCTATCTCGAAGAGACGGACGAGCTCGGAATGAAAATGGTCTCCGTGTTCTCCGGCAATCCGGCGCGAGATCTCCCCGCGATCAACGCGATGGTCGTGCTGGTCGATGCCGGAACGGGACTTCCGACGGCGATCCTCGATGGCACTTACTTGACCGCGCTTCGCACCGGCGCGGCGTCCGGCGCGGCCACCGACCTTCTGGCTCGAGCGGACGCGAGCACCGTCGCCGTGCTGGGAACGGGAGTACAGGGGCGGACTCAGCTCGAAGCCGTATGTACCACGAGGCGGATCGAGCGCGTCCTCGTCTACGACACCCGTCGAGCGGCCGCAGAGGCTTTTTGCCGGGAGATGGCAAGTTTTGGGGCGCCGATTCCCGAGTCGATCGAGCTCGCTCCCGACACCGGTCACGCCCTGCGGGAGGCCGACATCGTCTGCACGGCCACGACGTCGTCGAAGCCGGTCTTCGCCGATGCCGAGCTCCAAGAAGGCGCTCACATCAACGCGATCGGGGCCTTCACTCCTCAGATGCAGGAGATCCCCGTGGAGACCGTGGCCCGCTCTCTCCTCGTCGTCGATTCGCGCGAGGCGGTCTGGGCCGAGGCCGGGGACCTCATCATCGCGCGGGACGGCGGGTTCATCTCGACGGACAGCGTTCACGCCGAGCTCGGCGAGGTCGTCTTGGGCTCGAGGCCGGGGCGAACGACCGACCGACAGGTCACGCTGTTCAAGTCCGTCGGCAACGCCGTCCAGGACGTTTCGGTGGGCGCGAGAATCCTGAAAGAAGCGGAGGAACGAGGTCTCGGGGAAGTGATCGAGATCTGAACCCCGATATGCACTAACATAGCGGCTTCCATGAGGGTGCGGCTGGACTACGGAGACTCCGGGGTCGAGGCCGAGTTTCCCGACGACCGCACGACGGTTATCGAGCCGGATTACCCTTCGGGTGTCGGCGAACCCTCCCGAGCCCTCCGCGCCGCCATCGAACGTCCCCTTGGCTCGTCGCCCCTTTCGGCGATCGTCCGCCCGGGGCAGAAAGTCGCCATCTCCGTTTGTGACGGTACCAGGCCGCAGCCCCGCGCCCTGATGCTGCGGGCGCTCTTCGAAGCGATGCCGGACGTACGTCCGGCCGATATCGTGATTCTGGTAGCCACAGGTACCCATCGCGCCAACAGCGATGCCGAGCTCCGCTCGATGCTTGGGCAGGAAGTGGTCGACCACTATCGGGTCGTGAATCACGACGCGCGCGACCCGCGGTCCCAGGTGCACGTAGGGGAGACGTCGAGCGGCGTCCCCATCTGGCTCAATCGCGATTGGGTAGAAGCCGACGTCCGCATCACCACGGGGTTCGTCGAGCCCCATTTCTTCGCTGGCTTCAGCGGCGGGCCCAAGATGGTCGCACCCGGACTCGCGGGGCTTTTGACGACGATGGTGCTTCACGACGCGCGGCACATCGCGCATCCCGACGCGAAATGGGGCATCACCGAAGGCAATCCCATTCACGACGACATCCGTCACATCGCCCGGATGACCGGGGTTCAATTCGCGTTCGACGTGACCCTGAACGGTGAGAAACAGATCACCGCCGCATTCGCGGGGGAGCTCTTCGCCGAGCACGCGAAAGCCTGCGAACGGTCCCGGAAGGAAGCCATGAAGGCGGTGAAGGCTCCCTTCGACGTGGTGGTGACGACGAACTCAGGCTTTCCCCTCGATCAAAACCTGTATCAAACGGTCAAGGGAATATCCGCCGCCGCTCAGATAGTGAAAACCGGTGGAGTGATACTCTGCGCGTCGGAGTGTCGCGATGGCCTTCCCGATCACGGCGCTTATGCGGAACTCCTGCAGTCCCGGGCCTCTCCCGACGAGCTGTTGCAGATGGTCTCCGAGCCGGGTTTCTCCGTGGCGGACCAATGGCAGGTGCAAGTACAATCGCAGATTCAGAAACGCGCTCGCGTGATGGTCAAAACTAGCTTCCTTACGCCCTCGGAGATTCGCGCCGCTCACTTCGAGCCCTTCGATGATGTAACCGAAGAAGCGCAACGCGCGCTGGACGAAGCCGGTGAGAGCGCGAGACTCTGTGTCCTGCCGCGCGGACCGCAGACGATTCCCTACGTTGCTGCTGATGATGTCACAAGGGTCTTATAGAATAGTCGCCGTACCCCTGAACAGCTCGGTACCATTCCTGGAAGGGACGACAGTCGTGCCGCGGGATTTGGTACCGAGCTTTGGCCCTCGAGGGAGGTAAATGAGGCTTTTTCGTTTCGGTGATGCAGGCAGTGAGAAGCCGGGAATGGTTCTCGACAACGGAACTCTCATCGACGTTTCGATCTTTGGAGAAGACTTCGACGAGAAGTTCTTTCACAACAAGGGGCCGAGGCGACTCGCGCGCTGGGCGGCGACCTTTGGCCCGTCTCAGCCCAAGATTGCGCCAGGCTCGGTGCGACTCGGCCCTCCCATCGCGCGACCGTCTAAGCTCGTTGGCATCGGCCTGAACTATCTCGATCACGCCAAGGAGGCCAAGATGGAGGTGCCTTCCGAGCCGGTGATCTTCATGAAGGCGACGTCGGCGATCAGTGGTCCCCACGACGATTTGGTCATTCCCCGCGGTGCCGCCAAAGTGGATTGGGAAGTCGAGCTCGGGGTGGTCATCGGACAGCGAGCGCGATACGTCTCCGAGACCCGCGCGCTCGACCACGTCGCCGGGTTTCTCGTCGTGAACGACTATTCGGAGCGCTCGTTCCAGCTGGAGCGAGGAGGGCAGTGGGTTAAAGGAAAGAGCGCGGACGGCTTCGCGCCTCTGGGCCCTTTCCTCGTGTCTCCCGACGAAGCGGGGAACGTCCACGATCTGTCATTGGGCCTGACTTTGAACGGTAAGGCGATGCAAAACAGCTCTACCGCCAACCTCGTTTTCGGCATTCCCGCGCTCATCAGCTACGTCAGCCAGTTCATGACGCTCCTCCCCGGGGACGTCATCAGCACGGGAACGCCGGCCGGCGTCGGCATGGGGAGACGCCCGCCCAAATTCCTGAAGCCCGGCGACGTCATCGAGGCGGGAATCGAGCGCCTGGGCATGCAGCGCCAGCGGGTGGTGGCAGGGAGCCTGCGTTAGATTGGAGCCGGGCCGGCACTCAGCCGCGCCGAGTGCCGGCCACAGACTTCCATCCAGGACCGCCTAGGGAGCTTGCGCTCGAACTGCGCTAGACTTCGATCTGAATTAGAGGTTTCTGCTCCGGCGCGTCGGCTTTCTGGTTCAAGACCTGCTCGCGGTAGAGCTTTTCCATCCTGTCGTCGTCCGTCGTACGCTGTATGAACTTCGAGTCACGCGCTTTCCGCTTCTCGTCGCGTGCCGTTTTGGCGATTCCCTTGACATCGAGGTCGTTCTGAATTCCCTTGTCGACGTCTTCCTGGCGAAGAACGAGCCCGTGATCCACGGTGGGGAGCACGACGTCCTTGTTTCCCGCATAAATGAGGTGCCTGCCCCGCTCCTCGTACCATTTGTTGAGCGTAGCCGTCATGTGCATCTTCTCTACGATTTGTCGCCAGCCGATGCCGGTGTTGTAGGCGCAGAAGGAAATCTCGCCCTCCTGCGTGGCATAGGGGATGATGCACTGCTCGGTGCGGCGAAAGTCATAGTTGAAGAGATCCTGGAACCACATGCCGGCGATGAACAGGAAGTTCCAGCGGTCCTGCCGCCTCTTCTCGATGTCCTCGAAAGAGCGGTCGGGAGTCACCTTGCCGTAGTCCCGTCCAGTAACACCGTAAGTCTTGTCGAATTTTTCCAGCATCGCTTGGAGGGTGAAGTGCGTGGGGGAGCGGAACGGGTCGTAGTTGCGCATCACCGAGAGCGCCATTCCCACGGCGGACAGGAATCGTCCGCGCGCCGCGTCGTTGATCTTCTTCACGTCCTCGGCAAGGCGATCGGCGTTCAAGAACGACGTGACCGGAGCCGATTCCTTCGTCTCCTTGTCGACCATCACGGCCATGCCCACGCCGCAGTTCGGATGGCAGCCACAGCTGAATTGACCCCACTCGCGGCTCGGGCCGTGCACGAGGTCCGCCCAGTCGGAGAACGTTCCCAGGAAGGAGATGGGAAACCAGTCTCGCACCGGCTCTCCGAGACCCGTCTGCTTCTTGACGTCGTGGGCGAGGTGGGACAGCGTGTATCTTTGTGCGAATCGCCGCTCCGTAGTCACGGCTTCGTCACGGCCGGTGAACGAGACCGGCTGAAACGACAGGAAGGGGATCTTCTTCGGGTTGTCGAGCGCGAAGCGGATGAGTGATCCGACTTGCTCGTTGTTGACGCCGTTGATGAGCGTCGTAACCGGGACGATGTCGACGCCGTTGTTGTAGAGATTCTCGATGGCCTGGATCTTGACGTCGAAGAGGTTGCCCACGTGACGGTGCGAGTTTGCCGCGTTCCCGATGCCATCGAACTGGAGGTAAGCGTAGCGAAGCCCCGCGGCCGCCGCATCGCGGGAGAACTCGGCGCTTTTCGCGAACTCGATACCGTTGGTCGCCGCCTGGGTGCTTATGTAGCCGACTTTCCGCGCGTAACGGACCGCGTCGAGAAAGTAGGGCGATAGCGTAGGCTCGCCCCCGGAGAACTGCACCGACATCTGGCGCTTCGGCTTGATCGTAATGGCATTGTCGAGCAGCGTCTTGATATCGTCCCAGGTCAGCTCGTGCACGAAACCCACTTGGTTGGCGTCCATGAAGCACGGATCGCACATCATGTTGCAGCGGTTGGTGAGGTCGATCGTAAGCACCGAGCCGCGGCCGTGCTTGATCGTGCTGCTTCCATGCTTGTGGAGCTTCTCGTCGTTGTGAGCGCGGATGTCCCGGCCGGGGAACACGTCCTCGAGATGTTTGAAGAAGTCGACGTCGATGGCCATCACGTCCTCGAAATGGCCGTGGATCGGACAGTCTTTCACCATCCAGATCCCGCCGTCGCGCTCGATGACCTGAGCTTTGATCTCGCCCACCTTCTCGTTCACGAGAGCGTTCAAGTCTCCCTCGCCGTTCAAGATCTTGGAACGGGCCTCGGGTATGCACTTCGGGCAGAGCGAGTCGGTGGTGCGGGGCCAACCGAGCGTGGGCTTGGTCTTCTGCCAGGACTTCAGAAGCGGCTTGTCCGACCATGCCGGTGTGAAGGTAGGGTTGGGGCGGATCCGATTCAGCCGTTCGAATGCCCAGAAGGCGCCGTTGGCGGCGACCGTGAGGGCCTTTTCGAAGTACTTTACGGGGCGATGCATTCGACTCTCCTGAGAAAGTTTTATTAGGACGGTTGGCCTGAGGCTCACAGAGATCCCCCGGCCGAGCAACAGGGTGGAGAATACCCACAGCGCTCGGCATAAGCCAACATTTGTCAACGAATTAGCCAGTTCGGTCGTTTTTTGGTCCCTTTTGAGGAGCGAATGGCTCTGGCGTCGATGGGCGTCAGCCGATTAAAGCTAACTCGTTTGTGATGAGCAGGTTGCAACTAGAAAAGCAAAAAATGACCAGTAACAGCCGCTTCTAGCAATGGAATGAGAACAAAGCCTGCCCCGACCCTCCAAGCGATTGCTAGCATTCGTGTTCAATGCCGTGGCGGGACCCGCGGTCGATCGTCCGCCACGGCTCGGGCTTTGCGGCGCTTCGCGCCGATCTCGCGGCAGAAGTTGTGGCAACCGCTCGGCAGGCTGGACCGTACTTCTTCATCAGCCTAATTCATCAGCCTAATGCAGCGTGCTCTGGCCCTCCACGCCCATGTCATCGGGAATGATGTTGCGATTGACGTGCCGGTCCAGATCGATGACGTAAGTCTCTCTGGCTTCGATGAGGATGGGCGAGTGGGTCGCCGTCACGATGCGAAAGTCCTTCTGATCGGCGAGCTCCATCAACATTTTCAGAATGCGCCTCTGGTTCGACTGGCTCAAGGCCATCTCCGGCTCGTCCAGCAAGAGGACCGTGCCATTGGGCAACTTGGGGAAGCTCTCGCGAAACAGAGACAGCATCACCTGGCCGTGACTCGCGACCCGGAGAAAGTCCTGCATCTGTGGCTCGTGCTCGAAGAGGTCGAGACGATTCCTCGGGTTGTGCTGCTCCGCGTCGAAGAGGAAAACTTTCCCGGAATCGAGGCCGGGAAATTCCGTGCGGTAGACGTAGCCTTCGACCTGCTCGCCTTTGAGCGCATAGTGCATCGCATGGAGCAGCGTCGACTTCCCCGAGCCGTTCTCGCCCTTCAGCATGACGAGCGGGTGGGAGAGATCCACGACCATGGGCATGTGGAAGTTCAAGCCGGTGAACACGGGGTGAGCCAATATCTTGAGATAATGCGTGAGCGCCATCGTGAAGAGACGCTAGCACAAACATTGGAACGGGACCAGTCGGCCTTCGGGCCGCCCGTGCTAGGATGTGGGCTCGAAAGAAACGAGGCATCATGACGGTCATGGAGTCCACTCGATTGGTCGAATTTCTCGAAGGCCTGGCTCAAGCCGATTGGGTCGAGGCTCTCGACGAGCTCGGCCCCTCCATCCACCCCGTCGATCGGGAAGCAACGAGAATATGGTTCGCGTTCTGGCCGCTCGACCTTCACCAGGCCTTGTCGGGCAATCCACGTGACGCCCAGGAGATGGCTCGACTGATGGACCTCGAGGGAAATTGGCGGCTCGAAGATCAGCTCGACACCGCCGCCGGCTTTTTGTACGGGGCCCATTTCTGGGTGGACGTGAAAGAGGCCATCCTTCGGCAGTCGGAGCCCGCTCGCTCGCTCGCGCGCACGATTCGAGACGTCGCCGCGCGGGCCGCCGAGGCCGCGGGGACGAGCGAAGACCTCGTTATCGGGATCACCGCCGTCGGCCTCATGATGCTGCGTCAAGCTGGGCACGAAGCTCTGGCGCGGGTAGCCACGCGCCCAGCCAAAGGGCCTTTGCTGAAGAACGACCCGGCGAAAGTGATGGCAGCTCGCCGCCGACAGAGCCGGGACGGGCTCTTTACCTTTCTTCGCGGTACCGATCGGCGATGGGAGGTGCGCTGGGACGAGGCGCGGGGCGCGAGCTTTCGCGCGATCAACGGTCAGGATATCGCCATGGCCGCCGCGGCGGACGAGGGCGATTATCGTAATCTCGATTACCGTCGGATCGACGGTCCCGTCCCCGTCGAATGCCGCGTCGGCTCGTGTGGTTATTGCTGGGTGGGAGTTCTTTCGGGACGAGAGAAACTCTCCGAGATCTCCGCTTTCGAGAAGGAGAGACTCCGCTATTTCGGCTACGACACCGTCAACGGCGAGGACCCGAGACCACCGATTCGTCTTTCGTGCCAAACGCAGTGCCACGGCGACGTAACAGTATCGATCCCGCCCTGGAACGGGGAGCTGAACCGTCGTCACGACGAGGGCCGCAAAAAAATGGGCCTGGCCTGAGGCTACGGGGAGGGCCTTAGAACGAGCTCGTAGCGCGTTGGGCCTGGCAGCAGGGGTGTAGGGCGGCCCTCCTCCCAATCCTCGTGTCCCGCCCCGTAGTGCGGCGATAGGGGATGCCCGCTCTGCCCGCCTGGCATATGAAACAGCCCCTGGTCTTCGCGTCCGGGCGCCACGACGAGACGCTCCGAGGCGCCGTGCGACGGGCTCTGAACCCGCGGCATGTCGCTGTCGCCCGGCAAAGACCGCTTCGGCATGTCCAGCCAGCGCGAAAGCATCGGAACGGCGGGACTCAGGGAATGGCGGATCGCCGATACGTTCGCAGCACCCCAGGTTCTCGTCGACAATGGCTCGGTCCACCGCGAGGCTCTCCGGGCAACGATGCCGGCGAGCGCTTCCTCCCAGCTTCGGTAGGGATGAGGAACAAGATGCGGTGGTTTCTCGGTGACGAGCTTCCAGAGGGGTCCCTCCCACTGCGGCAGCTCCGATAGGCGAAACCGTTCGTCCGCCTGGCGCGCCGGTTCGGTGAGCGCACCCATGATGTCCTCGAATACCGCCTGGCGTAGATCGCGTACGAGTCGGTAACCGACGGAATCGATGGATGCCCGCCCGGTCCAACCTTCATCGATGAACCGCCTGACGTCCGCGAGAGGTTCTCGCTCCCGCAAGACTTCCAGAAAGAGCGTCCTCCACCTATCCAGAAGCAGCGCGCGGTCATCGAGTTGGATAGCGAGCATGTCGGCCTCACTCGGCCGTTCGAGTGACAGGAGGGAGTCTCGAATTTGGCGTGCCCGGGCCCCGAGCGAGTAGCCACCATCACCGATGGCGTCGAGAGCGTCCCCGCCGACGACTCGAGCGTTCGCCGTCCAGATCGCGCCCATCTCGGGATCGACGATGCGCGGATGCTCCTCGGGAGCGAGATAGCCATCCCATCGCCGCGCTCCATCGGCCCACGAGCCCGGAAGACGCCCGTCGAAACCGGCGCGCCGTGGCATGGCACCGGCGATCGTCCATCCGATCGCGCCGCGGCGATCGGCGCAAACGAAGTTCTGAGGTGGAATGCCACTGCCTGCAGCCACGCGCAAGGCTTCGTCGAGGTTGTCCGTGGTCTCGAGCTTCCCCAGCTCCAGGTTGACGGCTCGATCATCGTGGGCGATCCATCGGACGGCTCTTTTGCGCCTCCGGTGATCCTCGTCGATGAGAGGTCCCCAGATCGTCTCGCGCACGTCCAGGACTTCGGGCTCGGCTCCCTTGACGTCGATCCGCTCGTGGTGCACGACGAAGCTCTCCCAGCCGGCCGGCGTACGATACCGGCCCGGGTCGTCGTCTTTGACCTCGATCTCGACGAGATCGACCCAGTCTCCGTTGGAGTTCGTGAAGCCCCAGGCAATGTGGCCGTTGCTGCCGGCAACTAGGCTCGGCGTCCCGGGAAGCGTCACCCCGACGATGCGACGCGCTCCCCACTCGAGGAGTGCTCGAAACCAGATATTGGGAACGGCGTGACCCAGGTGCATATCGCTCGCCAGGATGGCCCCGCCGTGGGCCGTCTTCTTTCCGGAGACGACCCAGTTGTTGCTTCCGAGCTCACTCGTCGGATCGCGATCACTTGGGCGCGCGGCCCCGATTTCTCCCATCGAGCCGACGGCCGGTATGGGCGCCACTTCGAGAGGCTCACCCTCGAGTGGGGCGTCCCACTCCGTTCCCCGTGGCGTCAGGAATTCCGCTAGCTCGCGCGGAAGCACGTCGAACAGCAAGCCGACGTCGGCATCATGGCGTCCCGTCTCGTCGTTGAGCTGGAAGAACATCGAGTAGATGACGAGGACCGAGTCCTCGGGGGTCCATGCGGAAGGTTGTTGGCGCAACAAGAGGTACTCGAACGGCGACGCACCGAGAGAGGCGAGACCGGCGTTGACCCCTTCCGCGTAGGACGTCACCAGTTCGCGCTCTCGCGGGTCAGCGCGGGCCAGGACTCGCTCGGCCCGCGCCCGCATGCGATGGATTCGCCGGCTTCGATCGATGGAAATTGCGCCTTCGCCCAGAAGGGCAGCAAGCTCTCCGGCGGCGCTCCTCCTCATCAAGTCCATCTGGAAGAAACGCTCCTGCGCGTGGACGAACCCCAGAGCTCGGGAGACGTCCATCCGATTGGCGCCCCGAATGGTGACGGCTCCGAGAGCGTCACGCTCGAGCGTCACCAGCGCGGAGAGGCCGCTGAGGCTGATTTCCCCCTCGAGCCTTGGCAGGCTCTGCGCGACGCGATGGTAGATCGAGAGACCCGCGACGATCAGCAAAGCGGCGAGCACCGCGCCGATCCGCTTCAAGCGGGTCTCAACTTTCTTTCCGTGGAACGGTCCTCAGGGCAGACCAGGAAGACCCAGTAGCGACCCGACCTTTGCCGGCGAGGTCGACGGCTCGCAGGTCGGTTGTTCTCCCATGCCGAAAGTCCCGGCCCTGCACTCGGTGCATCGGCTCGCTTGATCGCAGTCGCCCATCATGGGCGCCTGGCTGCCTTTGCACGTCGCTTCGCACGGGCCGCTGCTGCAGGCGACGTATGCTCCTTCGCAGGCCGCGTGGTGCGTCCCGCACTCCATGGTGCAGGGAGCATCCCCGCTGCAGTTCAAAGTGGAATCCCCGCAAGCATCCTTTTCCTCGCAGGTGACCGTACAGGGAAAACCGGCGGGGCAGTTGAAGATGCCGTCGTCGCAGGCGTCGAGGCCGTCACAAATGATGAGGCACGGCTGGCCGGGGGGGCAATCGTGGACCTCCCCTTCACAGGCCTTGGTGCCGGTGCAATCGATGGTAAACACGCTGGCGCTGCTCGTCTGGCGCGCGCTGATGGCGGTTTCCTTCGCGGACACCAGCTCCCCGCCGACACCCACTATGGTAATGAGGACGCCCAAGAAGATCGCTACGAGGAGAGTCGGGATCGCGTGCCTGTTCATTCGTGTTGCTCCATTCTCTGTCGTGAGGGACACCGCCGAAGTCGGTGCCAACCATTCCCCAACCCAGCGGCTCGATGGTGTCGAGATGATCGCGCCTTCCGCCGACCGTCAGACCCCACGCCGCGAGACAACCTACCGTTCTTAGCGTAATCGGATCGGCGGGGAATGATCAACTGGGTCGTCGTTTTATGAGGTAACGGGTTTTGTCGTTCCTGTGATATGAGTACCCCCCCAAAAGGAGGGAAAAGGTGAACCTCATCTATTTTCTCATCATCGGGTTGGTAGCGGGCTGGCTCGCGGGTCAGATCATGAAGGGCCGGGGTTTCGGGCTCGCGGGGAATCTCGTCGTTGGCGTCATCGGCGCCGTGGTCGGCGGATTCTTGTTCGGCGCCTTCGGAATATCCTCGAGTGGAACCCTCGGCTCCCTCGTGACGGCGACGGTCGGTGCCGTGGTGCTCCTCTGGGTGGTGGGCCAGCTGAAGAAAGCCTAGAGACTCAAGCGAAGAGCTGTTTGAGCTTGCGCTGGAGCGACGTATCGTCGCTCGCCTTGAGATCGCGGAGAGCGCTTCTCGCCTGCGAGAGTCTGGGATCGATCCGCAGGGCGGTCTTGAATTCGGCGAGCGCGCGATTCTTCATATCGAACGACAAGTAGTAGCGGCCGAGCAGATAGTGGAGCTCCGCATTTTGCGGATCGAGCGACAGCGCCTTTCTGAAGTGCCGCTCCGCCTTGGCCCTCATCACCGGGTGTGAAGCGAGGGCTTGAGCCAGCATGGCCTCGAACTTCGCGTTCTGAGGGGCGAGCTTCACGATCTCGTACAGGAACGAGATCGCGCCTTCCCTGTCGTTGACGATCTTTCTCAGTTTCACCTCTTTCAGGAGGCGTTTCACTTCGTCCCGGTCTTCGACGGAACGGAATGCCGCCACGGTGGGTTTCGGGTTTCCGGCGACAGGCACCCGTTCCTCCAGCAGCTTGGCTTTCGCGCGGTCGAGTCGTGCTCGGATTTCCTCCACCTTGAGAAAGAGGGTTTCGTCGTCTTGGAATTTCTTTTGCTTGGACTCCCACTCTTCTTGTTTGCTCACGTATGCCCGGCGGATTTCCTCCTCCGAGGCATCCGGCGCGACGCCAAGAAGCTCACACGCGGAGGCGTGCTCGCTGGTCTCGAAAGCGAGGAGAAGTTGCTGCCTCTCATCGACCGTTCGAACGGCATCCGGTTCACTATCGAGCTGGGAAAGGAGGAACGTGCCGGTTTCCTCTTGCACTTTGAGCGGGGTCACCGTTTGATCGGCCACCGTCTCCAGAATGCCCGCGGATAGAAGCCCGTAGACGGTTCGGAGAACGGTGCTTCGCTTCTTGGGAACCCGTTGCAGAATGCCCTCCAGGGAACGTCCATTTTGTGCCGCCTCCATCACCAGAAGCTCCTCGGGGAGGAAGCGAACGTCTTCGAAGCTGAACGGAGGGCAGGAGGAGAGCACGACTTCCGTGTCGAGAGAGGGAAGTGCTTTCCCGATGACCTCCCCGTTCGTTATGAGCCGGACTCCCTCGAGCTGGATCCGATAGATCGAAAGGCTCAACCGGAGGGCCAGATCGATCGGGCATTCCTGCTCCTCGAAACGATAAGTACCATCGGCGGCGAAGAGTGAGGAGACGATGGCGCGCGCCTGATACGCCAGCGCCTCGCCAAGCTCGTCCTCATTGAGGAATCCCTTGCCCACCAGAGCCTCTCCGATTCGACGCCTTTCTCCCACGAGACTCAAAGCGGCGGCGAGGTCGTCCTCGGTAATGCGTCCGTTCCGGACCAGCAATTGGCCGAGCCGATCGGTATCGTCATTACTTCCCGCGAAGACCACGAATCCTCGGTCGAAATACACGGACTTCACGACGCGGCCCGAGCTCACCTCGAGCGTTCCGCTCAGCTCGTTGAGCGCAACCGCCTTGAGCACTTCCGCCAAGGGCACCTGAGAAAGCGATCCGACGCTTGCGAGAAGATTGAACTGGGGTTCTACCGGCACTTCCATCATTTGAACTTCCAATCGGCGTTACAACATCCGTGCCACCATCAGATACGTTCTAAGTCGTTGATCCTAGGGCCTGGCAGGGGGCGCGCCGCCCCGACAGCGTGGGTTTTGTCCCATAGCGTTCGGGGTTCCATGCTACGCTTGCGGCGTGATTACCGCCTCGCTCCTCATTGCCCTCCCCTTTCTGGGACCCGAGGAGCACGTCAGCTTTCTCGTCGTGGGAAAGACGACGAATCACCGTCAGACCGGCTCCGATGCGCTCGAGCTTCTCAACTATCATTTCTTCGCCGAGATCTTCGCGAAGGAAGGAGGCGAGGTGATTAAGGCGGAGCTCGTGTTTCCGGACGGTGACCGTCAGTCGTTCGAGGATCTCGGCCAGGTGCTCGAGCTGCACGGAGGAAGGTATGACGACGAGGCCGATCTCGACCGTTCCTACCCCAATGGACCTTACGGGTTTCGTTTCGAGACGCCTGGCGGTGCCGTCGAACGGCGCGTTCTCCGCGTGCAAGGGACGGGGGAAGGGAGCTCGCGGATTCCGGAACCCGCGTCGATCAGCCTGAGCCAGAACGGGCGACCCGTGTCGTCCGCGGCCGTCGACTCGGACGCGGATCTGGTCGTGACCTGGAGCGAGTTCAAGAATGCTCGCTCGGATCCCAACGGAATCCTCGACGATCTGGTATTCGTCGTGGCAGGCGATTGTCACGGAGAAAAAACGGTGCACAGCGGCCGTCCATTCGAAGGAACCGGCCATCTCGATTATCGAGCGAAGTCCTATACGATCTCGAAGGACAAGCTTCGCCCCGGAGAGGGGCATCAGATGTTCGTCGAGCATGCGACGGTGGATACCAGCAAAGAAGACGGGATCGTGGGTCTGGTCACGTACGCCGCCACGACCTTTCTCGATTTCGAGACCACCGGTCGTCCTTCGCGAGACCCCTGTCCCTCGATCATGCCTCGGATCGATCCAGGGCAAACCGATCGCCATCCGTGAAGCGTTCCCGGTTCGGCGCGAAGTTCACCCGCGAGTCGGGAATACTCCGCCTCATGGATGACCTCGGGGAAGCCGCCTCAGCCGATGCGCCGGTCCTCGCGTTGGGTGGCGGCAATCCGGCACGTATTCCCGAGGTCGAGAGCATCTTCAGAAAGCGAGTTCGAACGGCTCTCGACTCCGGCGATGAGCTCGAGAGGCTCATCGGGAGCTACGATGCGCCTCGGGGCAATCGAGAGTTCATCGAAGCCCTCGCTCGTCTGTTGAGAAACCAGTTTGGCTGGAACCTCGCGGATTCCAACATCGCTTTGACGAGCGGGAGTCAGACCTCCTTCTTCTTCCTCTTCAACTTGCTAGCGGGGCGAGGGGAGGACGGGTGCCGCCGCCGAATATTCTTTCCTCTCGCCCCCGAGTACATCGGTTACGGCGATGTGGGCATCGAGCCCGACATGTTCGTTTCCCGCAGGCCAGAGATCGAGCACATTCCCCCGGATCTCTTCAAGTACCACATCGATTTCGGGGCCCTCTCCCTGGGCGACGACATCGCTGCGATCTGTGTCTCACGACCGACGAACCCGACTGCCAACGTTCTCACCGGAGAGGAGCTCTCCCGCCTTTCCGAGCTGGCTCGTGACCGCGCCATTCCCCTGATCGTCGACAACGCCTACGGAACTCCTTTTCCCGACATCATCTTCAATGACGCCGAGCCCGTATGGGACGAGAACGTCATCCTGACGATGAGCCTCTCGAAGCTGGGACTTCCGGGCGCTCGCACGGGTATCGTGATCGCGGACGAGGAGACGATTCGCGCGATATCGACCTTGAATGCCATCGTCTCGCTCGCGCCAGGCAGCTTCGGGGCGTTTCTCGCGCTGGAGCTCGTCAACAGCGGTGAGATACTCCACGTGGCTCGACGGGTCCTTCGCCCGTTCTACGAGCGCAAATCGCGGCAAGCGCTCGATTGGGTGCGTGAATCGTTGAAGGGACTTCCTTACCGCGTTCACGTGCCCGAAGGGACCTTCTTCCTCTGGCTTTGGTTCGAAGGCATGCCGATCTCGTCCCAGGACTTGTACGAAAGGCTGAAAGCTCGCAACGTTCTCGTCGTGCCAGGTCACCACTTTTTTCCGGGCCTCGATGAGGACTGGCGCCATCGCAACGAGTGCATCCGGATCAATTACGCGGGGAGCGATTCCGATGTGCGCCGCGGATTGGACGTCATCGCCGAAGAGATCCGGGCGGCGTTTCTCTGAAAGTCCCACGCCGTCATGCGGTCGGGAACCCGTGGCGCTTGAGGTACGTAGCTCCTTGGGATGGAGAAAGCGTGTGGGAGCTCGTCGTTTCAAAATCTTGAATCATCGATTCAAAAAAATGGGAGGTCCAATGAGCGTAGCGCGCGTACTGCACGGGCTCGTGCTTGCGAGTCTTTTGGTGTCCCCTGGCTTTGGAGGGGGGAATAAGTTCGAATGGAGCACCCAGTCGACCGAGGCGAAGGCGCTCATCACCGAGCTCCAGGCTCGGATCGAGAACTTCCAGCTGGGAGCCGGCACCGTCGACGTCGCCAGAAAGCTCGTGGCGGCCGATCCGAATTTCGCTATGGGAGTCTATTACCTGTCGGCAGTCGTTCCCTCGCCCGAGGCGGAAGAGCAGCTCGAACGCGCAGTGGAGCTTGCCAAGACCGCATCGGACGGCGAGCGCCGGTTCATCGAAACGATGTCCTTGGCCCGGGCGAATGGCGGGGCGAACTTTCAGGCTGCCATCGACCCTCTGGAGAAGCTCGCCGAGGACTACCCGGACGAGCGGCTCGTCCAGATGATCCTCGGGCAGATTTACCTTGGGACGCAGAATGGTGAGAAGGCGCGAAGCGCGTTCGAGAGGGCGCAGACCATCGGACCCCCGAGCCAACGTGCCCGCTCGTTTCTCGCCAACGACGACCTGATGCGGGGCGAATACGAGAAGGCGCGCGCCTCGTTCGAGTCCATTGAAAAAGAGCTACCCGAGGGTGCGGTGCCCGCACCCATTCGCTACGGAGTTACCTTCAGCTACCTCTACCAGGACAACGTCGACGCCGCGATCGAATCTCTGGAGACGTATCTCGACGAGTACCGCGACAGCGGTGCGGCACAAGGCTTCCCCGAGGTGTTCATCTGGAACTCGATTGCCCGCATCAACCTCGAGAACGGCCGCCTGGCCAAGGCCATGGACGCCTACGAGAAGGGCTACGAGAGTGTGCCGGGAAGCAGCCTGCCCGAGGATCAGAAGCAGCTCTGGTTCGGCCGCTTGCTGCATGGCCGTTGCCGGGTGCTCTCGAAGATGGGAAAACACGACGAAGCTTGGAGCGTTGCCGAGAACGTCAGGAAGATGATCGAGGATGGCGGCGAGGCGGCCCAGCAGTATCTGCCAGCTTATCATTACCTCGTCGGTTACCTGATGCTGGAAAAAGGCGAGACGCAGAAGGCCGTCGAACATCTGAAGCAGGCCAACGCGACCGACCCCTTTCAAACGCTCCTTCTCGCTCGCGCCTACGATCGTCTGGGTGACGACGAGAAGGCAAGAAGCGCTTACCAGTCGGTCGTGGATTCCAGCGCGAACGGTCTGGAGCGCGCGCTGGCCTTCACCGAGGCGAAGCGTCGACTCGCGGAGATCTGAACGGAGCTCGGCCGCAGTCTTCGAAGGGTAGATCTCACGTCTTGGGATCGCTCGGGGGGCCGGGCGGTAGTTTTTCATCAGAAGTTGCTAACGCGGTACGATCGGGTCGATTTGCCATGGCTCGACTGACGCTCGACGACGACGGGTTCCGCCTGGAGGAGGGCTCGCAAGAGCTTTGTCGAGGCGGCCGTCGCATTCGTCTCTTATCCCATAGAGCCGGCCCACCAGGCTCTTGTTGCCGATGCCCCAGGTCCACTCCAGACCAAAGGCATCCATTGAGTCGTCGTCCGTCTTGTAAGCGCTGTTGTCGGCGATCCACACGCCGATGAGATTCTTCCAATTCGTGACGACCCACTCCGGCGCCGGCCGGGGTTCCATGCTCCGGGCGGCCGGCCCGGCGAGAAGGAGAAGAAGGAACAGAAACCGTTGGTTTGTCCGCATGCCAGCTTTTTGGGCCGAGCGTTTTCGGAAAGCCATGGAGGGGAGCGCAAAATAAGCGCAAGAGTTTCGCAAATCCGCATACAGTCCGTCCTTCTGCCCAGGGTCGCTTGACCCATCGAGGCCGAAGCACGACATTATTAGCGTGGAGGTGCGAATGAGGGCTCTGCTCCCACTCGTTTTATTGGGAAGCTCCGTTTCGAGTGCTTCCACACCCGCTGATTCGGTCGACGTCGGCCAGCTCGAGGGCCTGGGAGATGTGCGATACCACCTGCTGGAAACCAAGGGGCCCGAGCGCACCTATCACATCTTTGTCAGCCTCCCCGATGGCTATGCCGAATCCGGTGATCCATCGTACCCGACGATCTATCTGCTCGATGGAGGGATCACCTTTCCGCTGCTATCGGCCTACTACAACTATCTCGCGCTTGGCGATGAAGTGCCCGAAGCCATCGTCGTCGGTATTTCCTACGGGACCCATGACGAGCGAGAGGGCAACCGGCGCAGCACCGATTTCACCGCGCCGTCCGCCGAGCGAGAGCATTGGGGAGGCGCCCCGGTGTTCCAGCGGTTTCTCTCCGAGCGCTTGTTCCCGTTGGTCGAGAAGCATTACCGCAGCCGCGCCGATCGCCGCATCCTGTTCGGACAGTCGTTGGGAGGACAATTCGTTCTTTACACGGCATTGACCCAACCGAATTTGTTCTGGGGGCATATCGCGAGCAATCCTGCACTCCATCGGAATTTGCCGTTTTTCCTGTCGTGGCAAGGTGGCGGCGCCATTCCGGAGAGCGGAGGAAGGGTGTTCGTTTCCAGTGGGAGTCTGGATGAGCCTCAGTTTCGTGACCCGGCACTGGAGTGGATACGGCATTGGTCGAACGCTGGCGTGAGCAAGCCGTGGGAGTTGCGGACCATCACGCTGGACGGCCATACCCACTTTTCGGCGGTACCGGAAGCGTTTCTCGCGGGCGTCCGCTGGCTGCTGGACGACGACGAAGCGCACGCGCCGTAGCGCAACCGGGCTCTGCGAATCGCGGAACAACCGCATTCTTGATCCAACGCCCGGTTGCCATCACCGGTCGAGCTTCGTGGCGATGCGAAAGAGCTCACCGCCGGCGGCATCGAGGACGAAGGTGAATCCCACGAAAGAGGTGCTGCTCACGGTCTCCCAAACGCCCGAGGTCCTGTCGAGCCTTTCGATGCCATACGAATAGCGCTTCGCCTCGTGCCAGGGAGCGATACCCAGCCATTTGGACTGCAGTTTCACGGTGACGCTCTGCGAATCGTCGTAGTCCCGGTTGGCGATGAGGACGTAGTCCGCACCGTCCTCGTCCTCGAACATGCCGTAGACGAGCCCGGCGCGATCCTCCTCGCCGATGAGCTGAACCCAATGCTCCTTGGGCGCCTCGCTCGTGCCGCGAGGAAGGGGAGCCGTGTGGTAGACGTCGATGGATCGGAGCCCGGCGAGCGCCGGCCCGAGCCTGGCGATCTCACGATTGATGGCGGCGACGTCCTCCCCCCAGGGCGCGAGCTTCGTCGTTCCCGGCTCGAAGAGGATACCGGCCGAGAACCATTCGATCGTTTTCACGCCGTAAGCGAGGTTAGTGTAGACGCTCTGCCTGAGTTTCGCACGGTTTTGGGAGAGATGAGTGCGGTCGCCCCGCTCGATGCCGGGATTGGCGTTCACCTCGATACAGCTTCCCAGGGGAATCCCGGCGAGCACGGCTTGATGCCGGAACTCCTCGAGCTTCTCGAAGTAGCGGTCGCTTCCCCACCACCACTGGTAGTAGTCGTAGCTCAGGATCTCGGGCTCGAACGTGGCGATGTAGGCTCGAAGGAACTCCCCGGTGGTGGAGAGCATGTTGACGAAATAGTAGGGATCGGGATCGATGGCACGAAGCTCGCGCTTCTTGTCCGCGAGGGGGGAAAACGCCTCTTCCGGGTAGGGCTCGTCGGCCAGATGATAGCCCCAGAGCGCCGGATGCGATTGGAGTGCCGCGACGTCATCGGGGCTCGGATCGCGCACCATGACCTTCAAGCCGTGTTTCGCGAGAACGTCGATCGTGTCTCGGTTGCCGTCGACCAGCGTGAAGCCCGCCTCTGCCAGCGCGCGAGCCACTACCTCGGGCGCCTCTGCTTCGGGAAGACCCCAGAGGTAGATCGCGAACTCGAACGCCTTGCGGGCCGCAAAGAGAGAGATGCCCATCCGCCGTTCCTCCTCGGGCAGATTGTAACGAAGGAAAAGATTGGGGTCACGACGACTGAAGGAATTCTTCCCGAGAAAGAGAACGGGGCCAGGCTACGAGCGCCGAAGGGACTCGAAGGCGGAAACGAGATCGCTCTGACTCAGTGCTTCATCGAGCTGTTGAGTGCCTGCGCCCCCAGCTTGCGAGGACCTTGGACAGGTCCGCAAGCAGCTCAAGGGCGGCCGGCTGAATCGACACGACGGAGGAGCTTGGCGAGTCGCGCGTGAGAGAGGACGTCCTCGCGCCGCTCTAACGGATGAGGCCACCCGGGATGCTGCGACAGCGCTTGTCGTCGCAACTCCTCGGAGATCCGAAAACTCTCTTCCGGCCCGAGGCGGAGGACACGCTCGCCCCAATAGGCATCCTTGGACTCTCGCGCCGCCTCCCAATCTCGCGAGACGAAATCGCGAATATTGCGGGTAATCACGGTTGATTCCATCCTGCCGCTTCTGGCGGTGGCAAAGCCGCGGCGAGAGGTCTTGACGAGAACAACTGTCGAAAAGGACTCGAACCTCGAGAAGAGGCTCCGCTGGCGGCCGGGAGGATGAGAGTGAGTAATTTGACTAATCGGCGTCGCACCCGCAGTCCCTGCAAAGACTCGTGAGTTGCAACGATGCTATCACCGTCTGCGGCGTGCTCCTATCGTGTGTTTCTGCTCGTTGCCTGCGGACCGGCTCCTGGACGGTTGGGTGTCGTCGTGCTCGCTTCCTCGCGATCGTTTACGAATCGATCGCTCCCGGAGCGCGCAGCCGTTCAAGCCAGGCCGAAGTTCAACGTCACAGTCATGACGACCGGCACGGAGATGCCGTTCAAGCGCGTCGCCTCGTAACGCCATTGCTTGACGGCCTCGACGGCTGCTTCGTCCAACAGTGGAACCGATTGCAGCACCCGAACGTCGGTGACGACGCCCCGCGAGTCGATGACCGCTTCCAGAATGACCACACCTTCGACTCGCGCTGCGCGCGCGGTCGTTGGGTACTCGGGACGAACGTCCTTGAGCTTCTTCGGAGGAGCGATCTCGCCTCCCACTCGAATTGGCTCGGCGGCAGGAGCACCGGGGATTCCGCCGACGACTCCGTCGAGAGCTCCACCGGGCACGCCCTCGCTTTCGGTGCCTGCTAGGAGGAGACCGGTCTCGGTTTCTGCTTCGGTGATGATCTCATCAGGAAGCTCGACAGGCGCCAAGAAGTCCGTTGTAGGAATGGGCCTGGGAGCTGTGACCGTTTTGGCCGGGGTCTCCCTCGCTGGGGCCGGAGCGGATGCAGGCGGTGGGGGCGGTGGTGGTGGTGGCGGCACGGACGGTGCCATGAAGGTGATCACCGTGTTCGCCGGTATTGGCAAGGAATCCGTCGCTAGCAACGGAATGACGATAAGGGCGATGATCACTGCTGCTTCGATGCCGGCCGACAGGAGCTTGATCTTCACCGACCTTCTGGAGATACCCGAACTGGATGACTCAACCAACTGTCCCAGGAGTTCCTTGGGCATGTTGCACCTCCTTGGATTGACTAAGTGCAACATGTATGCCAATTGCAAACTGCTGATACGTATTGACTTAAGTGACAATCATGCACGTCATCGGATGTATTTTTTTCGCTCTGCGCAGACATTTCGACCTGACTTTATGCGGGTGAAGGGGGCCATGTGGATTGCGCCGAGATCAAATCCATCTTCGGAGGGTGTGCGCGGGGAAGGATCGTCTGCGCTCCTTCCCCGTCGCCGTTCATTCCGTGACGCGTCTAAAGTCCGAACCCCTGACCGTCTTCAAGAGTAGTCCCGGATCGACGCGATCGTCTAAACGCAAATGGTTGATCAGAGCGATTTCCTCGAGCCGTCCGTTATCGACGCCGCCGAGGCGCAGGGCCTCGCTCAACGACATCTCTCGAGGCACGCGAAAGAGTCGAATCCTCTGCGGCTCTATGGCTAACGCGCGAGGGTCCTTTAGCCGAGCGAAAGTCCGGATGATTCCCACCAATGAATCGTGAACGGCTGGATAACGATTTGCGGAACTGTATGCAAGGATCTCGTACATCGTCTGCCCGTCTCGTATGACAGCGGCGTCGCCGTTGAGAATTCCCGAGCTGGTTACGACGCGGAACGGCGCGGCATGAGCTGCGAAGCCGCCGATCGAGAGATCTTGACCCCGCCCGGCCTCGATGCCCGTCTCTTGAACTAAGCGCGCGAAATGAGCCGTGGGGCTTGGATTCCCTGCTGCCTGCGAGGCAGTGAGCTGAAAGGCCGCCTCCCGATTGCCCGCGAGGAGGGCTTCTTTCGTGTTTTGTACCTGAAACCCTGAAGGGAACTGAATCTGAAATCGCAGGTCCGGATGTTTGAAGACGTTTAGTGGTCCGTTGAGCTCGTCTGCGACGGGCCCGGCTCTCCCAGAGACGTGTTCCGTTCCTCTCGCGGAGAACGAACCTGCCACCATGGAATGCTTTATCTGTAAAGGTGCAAACTCCATGCCCGTTGGAGATTCCAGAACAAAGTGCCGGTGACCGTTGACCATGGCTGTCGAGCCGGATTGGATCAGGCGGTACCGTTGGGAACCATCTGGCGTCGATGGATGCAGAATTTTCTCGTTGCCAGAAAATTTGTCCGGGACGCGCGTTACATATGCGCCGCTCCGGCGACGCGGCGCGGACACGGTGCACGCCACCTCTGGCGCGGCCTCTGTTCCTATGGCCCCAGCGGTCGGGTGGAGACCTCGCGGGCCCGAACGATGAATCGATAGGGAGCCGTGCCGACGTAGCCGAACGGGTAGCACGTGACCAGTGTCAGCGAGGGCTGATGCGTGGGATCGAGAACTTCGATTTGTTCGGGTCTCACCACGGAAATCGCGGTAACGGAGTACGCGTGGACCCGGTCGCGTGTCACCAGACGAATCTCGTCACGCGTACGGATTCTTCGAAGCTCCCGAAACAATCCGTCCCGGTGCGCGGCGAGCCCCACGTTACCCCTCTCACCGGGGAACGCCGTGCCCGGGACGTGGCCGACGGACCGCGCGAGAATCCTTGGATCATCGCCCTCGGACACGACGGCAAAGAGGCCAATTCGAGCGACCTCGATCGTGGCAATCGTCTGCCCATTCGAGTAGCGTTCCGCGACCATCGCTTCGCTGCGGGATTCTTCAGAAACGATGCGGAGGTTCCCGCTCTCGATGGCGGCTCGTTCCAGGCCGAGTCGAAAGCCCTCGACCGACTGGTACAAGTGAGTGGCCGCGGCTTCCATGCCGAACAGTCCGATGAGCGCAATGCCCGCACCGGTGAGTACGTGCTCGAGGCAACGAACGTCCCAGCTCGCGGAAACACGCACCAGCTGTGCGAAAAATCGACCACCCGGCCAGGCGACGACCGGGTGGCCTTCTAGGAATCGCCACACAGGACTACGCGGCCTGACGGGTCCGAAGCGCTCGAACGCCGAAGCCCGCAGCCACCAAGGAGAGACCGGCCAGTAGGATCGCCGGTACGTCGCTCGCCGTACGGGGCAATTCCTCGGCCTGGGCTGCGGCAGAAGTCTGTTGCTGTTGCGGATCGGATTCGGGCTCACTCCGAGCTTCCATAGCCGTTGCCGCTCGGTGGCCGTTGTCGCCGTTGTCACCGTTGTCTGGCTCTGCAGCCGTTGGCTTCTCCTCCGGCATTAGCGAAGCCGTGGGCTTCTCCGCGGGCATGAGCGAAGCCGTTGGCTCCTCCTCTGGCACGAGCTCGACTGTGAGTGCCCGGAGCTGTCCGTCGTCTTGCTCCTCGAACTCGATGCGAACCACGTCGCCCTCGGCCACGGGTTCGGTCCCAGGCTCGATCAGGAACGACATCGATTCGCCCTCTGAGGTGAGGATCGCGATCGTGTCTCTTGCGGACAAGACGACGCGGCCGGTAACCGTCCCGCTCTCGGTCGGGCTCGAGCTCGGCTCGCTTGGGGTTTGCGATGTGACAAACGCCGCCGTGAAAAGCGCGACGGCAATCGACGCAATGATTTTTGTTTTCATGTCTTACCTCCGTTGTGACGGAGAGCGAATCTGCTCTCCATACTCGAGAAATAGACATTGCAACGACAGTGCCACAATCAGGCGGGCTCGATCCTTTGGCACCAAACGCTGGTAAGGAAGCGGGTAAACGGTCATGGCTGGCGTCCGAATCAAGAGAACGCTCGCCGGCAAAACTTTCTACTCGCGTAGATCGTACACACCAATCGACGTCGTCGATTCTCTTGATCGGGATCCCTAAGGGCGACACGGTATGAATTGTCCAGACCACGTGCTCGGCGTTGAAAGGCCGCTCTCTCGAACGCTCGCCGGAGTGTCACGCAGTGGACTTGTTCGCGCCTGCCGGTTCGAGTCGAGCGGGATAAGTCGAGCTCTTACCCCGGAGTCGCTCCCAGCACATCGCTTCTGCGCGTGCTGCGTCGGCGTCTCCGTTTCGCGCCCACTCCTTCAGTTTGTTGTAGACAGTTTTCGGGCTGACTCCAAGGAGCCTGGCGGTACGCGTCTTGTTGAATCGGCTCGCTTCCAGCGTTCTCAAAACGAGCCAACGCGTCGACTCTTCTAGAGTCATTCCTACGGATGGTGTTCTCGATCGATCTTTGTCCCGATCCACGAACGACTCGCTCGGAGTGGGTCGTGGTTGAGCGTCCAGGAGAATCGAGCGTGGAAGCTCGTCCGCTTGGATGAGCCATCCGCTCGAGACGATGACCGTTCTTTCGATGACGTTCCTCAACTCTCGAACGTTGCCTGGCCAGGGGTAGCGTTCCAGAAGGCGAACGGCCTCGGGCGAGAGTCCCGTGACCCGTTTGTCATTCTTAGCGGCGAATTGGCGAACGAAATATTCCGCGAGTAACGGGATGTCCACGATCCGGTCTCGCAGCGGCGGCAGGTCGAGCTGAAAGACGTTGAGCCGGTAGAACAGGTCGTCGCGCAATCGGCCTTCCTCGACTGCCTGCCAAGGATCCCCCTTGAGCGCTGCGACCACACGAACGTCCACTCGAATGACTTCGGTTCCGCGCAGCCGCCTGAATGATCTCTCCTCCAGGACACGGAGAAGCTTCGGCTGGCTGGATAAGGGCAATGCGCCGAGCTCATCGAGAAAGAGAGTCCCGCCGTGCGATAGCTCGAAGCACCCGGCACGTCGGTTCGTCGCCCCGGTGAACGCGCCTTTCTCGTGACCGAAAAGTTCGCTCTCGAGGAGTGTCTCCGGGATTGCGGCGCAATTGAGCGCGACGAATGGACCGTCTTCTCGCTGCGAAAGACCGTGGAGTGTCCGAGCCACGAGCTCTTTTCCCGTTCCGCTCTCACCCACGATGAGGACCGAGGCCGAGCTTGGCGCGATCGTCTCGATATGGCGATAGAGGTCGAGCATGGATTCACTCCGTGCGACGAACGCGGCGCGCGCGCTTGCGATCGGATCCTGTTGGTTCGGCATTTGCTTCACACTCTGGCGAGGCTCCGCCCCTCGACTGTGGACTATTGACGTCGCCGTGTGCGGCCCAAAATTTGCTTCATTTGTTAACATTTCGGGCGAACAAGGTGACTAGACGAGCTCACCTGATCGAACGCCATCTTGAGCCTACCTTTACGGTTGTGTCCTTGTCCGTTGTTTAGTCGATTTACGCCCGGCCGCGCCATACGGTATCCGTTCTACTCCTGGTACCGGGTTCCATGTAGGAGGCCAGGGACTGGCTCTCGGTTTGGTGGGTTTCTCGCGATCCTTTGAGGACAACTAGCCGAAGGTGCCGGTTCGGGTGCGGCGCAAAGAGCCCGCGATGAAGGGCTGTCGCAGACGGGGACGAGTCCGCTTCAGGCGATGATCTGTGGAATCGGCGTGCCGTGGACGTCGGTGAGGCGCATGTCGCGGCCGTTGAATTGATAAGTCAGTTTCGTGTGGTCCATGCCCAGCAGGTACAGGATCGTCGCGTGCAGGTCGTGTGCCGAGATCGGCTGTTGCAGAGCCTTGTATCCGAACTCGTCGCTCGCGCCGATGACCTGTCCGCCGCGGACCCCAGCACCCGCCATCCAAACGGTCATGGTACCGGGGTTGTGGTCACGGCCAACGCCTCGTTGAGAGATGGGCATCCGTCCGAACTCTCCGTGCCAGAGCACGAGCGTCGATTCGAGCAGGCCCCGCGCCGCGAGATCCGTCAGAAGGCCGGCGATGGGAAGATCGGACTCTGTGGCATGCTGCCGGTGGTTCTCTTCGAGGTTGCTGTGCGCATCCCAGGTGTCGGTGTTCTGATTGCCCATGCCGCCGTGGAAGAGCTGCACGAAGCGTACTCCGCGTTCCACGAGCCGCCGCGCCATCAGGCACTGCCGGCCGAAGGGCTCCGTCACTTGGTCATCGAGCCCGTAGAGCTTTTTCGTCTCCCGGGACTCCGACGATAGGTCGATCGCTTCCGGAGCGCAGCCTTGCATCCGATAGGCGAGCTCGTAAGACGAGATGCGCGCCGCGAGCTCCGAGCTCCCCGGATACTTCTCCATATCCAGCTCGTTCAGTTTCGCGAGCGTATCCAGGCGGGCGCGCTGCTCTTCCGGCGTCATGCCTTCGGGAGGCTCGAGGTCGACGATCGGCTGGCCGACCGCACGAAAGAGTGTGCCCTGATAACTCGCGGGCATGAAGCCGGCGCTCCAGTCGTTCGGCCCGCCGAGCGGCCCGCCCCGGTAGTCGTTCATCACCACGAAGGCGGGAAGGCTCGAGCTCTCGGAGCCGAGCCCGTAGGTCACCCAGGCGCCCACACTGGGAAAGCCCATCCTCAGCTGGCCCGTCTGCATCTCGTAGGTCGCCTGGACATGGTCGTTCGACCGGCCGTAGACCGATCGCAAAAACGCGATGTCATCGACGTGTCGTGCGAGATGAGGGAAGAGCTCCGATACGTCCACGCCGCTCTCCCCGTACTTTTTGAACGTGAACGGGCTCGGCATCAGAGGGCCGGGGAAGCCCTGGCGGACCACGATGCTGCCACCGACTTTGCCGTCGAGAGGCTCTCCCGCATATTTGGCGAGCGCGGGCTTGGGATCGAACGTGTCGACGTGGCTGACCCCTCCGCTCATGAAAAGCGAGATCACGGAGGTGGCGCGCGGCGCGAAGTGCGGCGGCTTCGGCGCGAACGGGGTTCCCTCAACCAGGGCGTCGCACGACTCGGCGGCGAGCAACCCGTCACGGTCGAGAAGCTGGGCCAGGGCGAGCCCAGCGATTCCGCCACCCGACTCGAAGAGGAAGCGGCGGCGCGACCAGAACGTTTCTTTCATACGTTCACCTCAGGTACAGGAACTCGTTCAGGTTGAGCATCACGTGTGTGAGATCGATCAGGGAACCCCGTTCGATCAGCTCGCGGGCGATCGCGGCCTCCTCCTGGGTGGGAGGCCTCGCAAGCGCGATGCGAAACGCGCGATCGACCCGGGCATTCACGAGGTCCGCGACGCCGTCCGGTATCTCTTTCTCCAGACGTTCGGCGAACCGCCGCGCCTGCCTCAGTACGAACGGATTGTTCAGCAGCGTCAGGGCCTGGGTTGGTACCGTCGAGACGTTACGGGCGGCCGCGGTCACGTTCTGATCGGGCAGATCGAACGTATCGAAGAACGGAAAGCCTAGCGAACGGCGGCGGTAGACGTAGACGCTCCGCCGCCACGCGTCCGGCCCGTCCGGCTGGTTTCGCCAGGTTCCGTGGGCCTGCGACGCCAGAATCTCTTGGGGCACGTAAGGGAAAACCGGTGGCCCGCCGATGGTGAGGTCGATACTGCCGCTCGCCGCCATGATGGAATCACGCACGATCTCCGCCTCGAGTCGATGCGGGCGGTATTTCCACAGGTAGTGGTTCGCCGGATCTCGTTCGCGACTGGTTGCATCTTCAAATGTGGACGCCATCTGATAAGCCTCGGAAGTCATCATCAACCGGTGCATCTCTTTGATGCGAAAGCCGCGCTTCATGAACTCGACCGCGAGCCAGTCGAGTAGCTCCGGGTGCGACGGTCGCTCGCCGACCTTGCCGAAGTTGTCGAGCGTCGCGACGATGCCACGTCCGAAGTGGTGGTGCCAGATCCGGTTGACCATCACGCGGGCCGTGAGAGGATTCGATGGCGACACCAGCCATTCCGCGAGCGCGAGACGGCGTCCCGAAGTACGGCCGTCGGGGCGCTGTATCTCGGTGGGTGGATCGTCGTAGGTCGCGACCGAAACGAACCCGGGAGACATGAGCGATCCCTTGCTGAAAGGATCTCCCCGGATCAGAAAATAGCTGGGCGGCGCCTCGTAGCGTCCCGGACCTTCGTGAAGGAAGCTTCCCGGCTCATCGGGCCCGACACGACATTCGGGACATCCGACGATCTCGTCGCCAAAACCATCGGGCGCGTACCGGTAGTCGCCGTCGGTGACGATCTCCGCCATTGCGGGTTTTTCCGGCCGCTCGTTTTCCAAGGCCTCGCGCCGGTTATTCAGCGCCTGACGCCGAGCGGAATCCTCGGGCGTCAAGGCAGCGTCGACCTGCTCCTGATCCACCCCGACCGAAAGCACCTGCACCGCCAGGAGCTTCTCACCCGGCGTACGTTGATCGTCGGGCTTCAGCACGGCGCGCTGTACATGAGCGGGAAACCGCTCGCGCAGCTCCTCGAGCTGCAGTCGATGGCGATAAGGGGCTTCGATCGCAGAGATCTCTTCCTGGAGCGCCTGCTGCCGCGCATCGATCTCCGCGTTCTTCTTCACGTAGGCGTCGACTTCCTCGGGAGAGAGAAGCGGGTATTCGGTCTCGACGTAACCGAAGATCGACGCCTGCAGGCGGTAGTAGTCCCTTTGGGGAATCGGATCGAACTTGTGGTCGTGGCAGCGGGCACAGTGAACCGTCAGGCCCAGCACTCCCCGGCCGATCGTGGCGAGCACGTCGTCGAGATAGTCGTGGCGGCGCTCGGGATTGTCTTTCTCGCGAAAGAGCACTCGTGGCCCGGCGCGCAAGAACCCGGTGGCGATACGCGTTTCATGGCTCGCGTCGTCGAGCTCGTCGCCGGCGACCTGCTCTTTGATGAACCGGTCGTAGGGCTTGTCCTCGTTGAACGACTCAATGACGTAGTCGCGGTAGCGCCAGGCGTTGGGCCGATCGCGATCGTGCTCGAAGCCGCTCGAGTCCGCGTAACGCGCCACGTCGAGCCAGTGACGGCCCCAGCGCTCGCCGTAATGCGGTGAGGCGAGAAGCCGATCGATCAGTTGCGGCCAGGCACCCGGTCCGGTGTCATCGAGGAACGCCCGCGCCTCCTCGGGCGTGGGAGGCAGGCCGATCAGATCGAGATAGGCGCGACGGACGAGCGTTGCCCGATCCGCTCGTGGTGCGGCGTGAACCCCTTTGTCGCGTCTCGCCCGCTCGAGGAAAAGGTCGATCGGATTCTCGAGATGGGGAACGTCGGCGTTGTCGGGGAGCGGGGCCTGGACGGGGAGCTGGAACGCCCAGTACTCGCGGGCGGCCGCCAGAGCGTCGGGCGATAGCTCTTCGCCTTCGAGGACTTCGAGCGCGTCGGCCGCCGTCGTCGTGGCTCCGGTATCCCAGTGGGCCCCTCCGTTGATCCAATTGCGAACTGCGGCGACTTCTTCGTCGCTCAGAGTGTCGCCCTCCATCGGCATCGAGGGCTGCTCGAGCCCGGCGACGACCCGATAGAGACGGCTTTCGTCGGCACGCCCCGGAACGATCGCGGGACCTCGAGCGCCACCTTCTAGCGCGCCGTCGCGAGTGCGCAAGTCGAGGCTCGACAGCTGGACCGCCTCACCGTGGCAGTTCCAGCAGCTTCGCTCCATGATGGGCCGGATGACTTTCTCGAAGTCGGACGGCGGCTGCGCGATGGCTCTGGGGGAGGTGATGAGCGCGATCGCGGCGTGGAGCGTGAGACCGAAGCCGAATGGCCTCCAGAGATTCCGCATCGCTGCCTCGCCAGGAGATTCTACCTCCTCGACGCTGCTTGCCGAAAGCGATTATGATCGGCGTCCGCAAAGAGGTGGCACGATGCATACAAGCCCACTCGTTGGTCTCCTGTGGATCCTCGTCACGGGCCATGGCGCTCCGCGGCTATTCGCTCAGGAGAACCCCTTCACGACGACGGTCGACGAGCGGATGGGCGCGCGCGTTTTCGCTTCCGAGTGCGGGCGGTGCCACGGACTCGATGGAAAGGGCAACGATGAAACGGGCGCCCCTGACCTGACCACCGGCACGTTCAGTAATGCGAGCACCGACGCGGGCCTTTTTTCGGTCATTCGCGACGGCATTCCCGGCACGACGATGGTGGGGATCGCTTGGGCGGCGGACGAGACGATCTGGCAGTTGGTGACGTACGTCAACTCGCTCAACCCGAATCCGGCCGACTTCGACCTCCCCGGAGATGCGCGCCGGGGTGAAGCTGTCTTCGCCGGGAAGGGGAACTGCCTGAGCTGCCACATGGTCAAGGGCGCGGGGGGACGGCTCGGTCCCGATCTGTCGACGGTCGGCAACCGACGCGACCCTGAAGAGCTGAGGAAAGACCTGACGGAACCGGATGAGACGGTAGAGCCTCGCTGGTGGACGATGAAAGTCGTGCGGGCCGATGGCTCGCGCGTCGAGGGGCTTCGAATGGACGAGGACACGTTCACTCTTCGCATCATGGATGGCAACGAGAACCTCTGGCACTTGTCGAAGAGCGGGGTTCGCTCGATCGAACGGAGCGAGAAATCGACGATGCCAAAGGCCACGGAGACGTTGAACGACAGCGAAATGGACGATCTGATCGCTTACTTATTCTCGCTGCGGAAAGAGAGCTGATGATGAAGAGTCTCGCGTTCTGGACGGCGGTCGTCGCCTTCTCGCCGCCCCTAGAGGCTCAGGAGGCGTGGCGGGACGACAGGGCAACGCCGGCGCTCCGGCCGGTAAGCTGGGAGCGTCTCCTGAACGCCGCCGATGAGCCCGAGAATTGGCTCATGTACTCGGGCACGCTGGACAGCCAGCGGTTCAGCCGCCTGGATCAGGTTCACCGCGAGAACGTTTCCGAGCTCGAGCTCAAGTGGGCCTATCAGATTCCCGAGATCGATCGTGCCGAGACGGTGCCGCTCGTGGTCGACGGCGTCATGTTCATCACCGAGGCTCCGAGCAACGTCGTGGCGGTCGACGCCGGCAGCGGCCGGCCCTACTGGCGCTACAACCACGAGCTTCCGGAAGATATCCGGATCTGCTGCGGGCGAAACAACCGCGGGGTCGCGATCCTGGGTGAGACGTTGTTCATGAGCACCCTCGACGCCCACCTCGTCGCCATCGACGCCCGAACCGGAAGCCTCAAATGGAACGCCGAGACCGCCGACCACCAGAAGGGCTATAGCAAGACGGCAGCACCATTAGTCGTGAAAGACCTGGTCGTCACCGGCGTCGCCGGCGGAGAGTACGGAATCCGCGGCTTCCTCGATGCCTATCATCCCGAGACGGGCGATCGGGTTTGGCGCCTCTATACGATTCCCGGACCCGAGCATCCGGACAATGCGACCTGGGAGGGCGATTCGTGGAAGACCGGGGGCGCCCCGACGTGGATTACCGGGGCATACGATCCGCATCTGAACCTTATTTATTGGGGCACGGGAAACCCAGGTCCGGACTGGAACGGCGAGGTGCGGATGGGCGACAACCTGTATTCGGACTCCGCCCTCGCGGTGAATGCCGACACCGGAGAGCTCGAGTGGTACTTCCAGTTCACACCCTGGGACGTGCACGATTGGGACGCGATTCAAGTACCCATCCTCGGAGATATCGATCTCAACGGCACACCGCGCAAGGTCCTCATGTGGGCCAATCGCAATGCCTTCTACTACACTCTGGATCGCGTGACCGGGGAGTTCCTCGTCGGGACGCCGTTCGCGAGACAGACCTGGGCCGAAGGCCTCGACGAGAAGGGGAGGCCCATCCGCGCGCCGGGAAAACTGCCGTCGGCCGAAGGCACGGTCGTCTCGCCACCCGTCGCCGGAGGTACCAACTGGTGGTCGCCGGCTTACAGCCCAAGGTCCCAGCTCTACTACGTGAACGCGCACGACGGAGAGCAGAAGTTCTTCCTCCGCGAGCAGGAGTATCGCGACGGCGAATATTACACTGGGGGCGGGGCCGAGAACGTGCTTCCCGTGGACAAGTACAAGAGCGCCATCCGGGCCATCGACCCGCGAAACGGAGAGCTACGCTGGGAGTTCGAGATCCAGCCGCGATCGACGGCAGGTCTCCTGGCGACGGCCGGCGACCTGGTCTTCGGCGGGACGGTGGACGGTTATTTTTTCGCGCTCGATGCCGAGAGCGGAAAGGAGCTGTGGCACATCACCCTCGGTGCTCGCGTGCACTCGGCTCCGATCGCGTACTCCGTGAACGGGGCGCAGCTCATCACCATCGCGGCCGGCAACGTGGTGTTCACCTTCGGGCTGGACTGAAACCTGCCACGTAGTCGTCGAGCTCTCGAAGAAGCGCGTCCCGCCTTTCACCCTCGAGAAACGATGCCACGAAGGCGTTTCTCGCCATCTGATGGATGTCAGAAACCTCGAGGCCCAGAGCCTGCTGTGCGGCTAGAAAGTTGTCGCTGACGTAACCGCCGAAATAGGCGGGATCGTCCGAGTTGACCGTGGCGCGAATCCCGAGCTCGAGCAGGCGTCCGAGGTTGTGCTCGCCCATGGTCTCGAAGACCCGCAGCCTCACGTTGGACAGCGGGCATACCGTCAGGGCTACTCGCTCCCGAACGAGTCGTTCGACGAGCTTCGGATCCTCGAGGCACCGAACCCCGTGATCGATCCGCGACACCTGGAGCAGGTCGAGCGCTTGCCAGATATACTGCGGGGGACCTTCCTCGCCCGCGTGAGCGACCGCTTTGAAACCCTCGCGGCGCGCCTCGGCGAATACCTTCGCGAATTTCTCGGGCGGATGACCCATCTCCGAGGAGTCCAGGCCCACGGCGACGATTCCCTCGCGAAAATTCAGGGCCTCTTCGAGCGTGGTCCGGGCGGAGTCTTCCGAAAGGTGCCGGAGGAAACAAAGGATCAGATGCGACGAGATTCCGAACCGCTCGAGGCCGTCCGCGAGCGCCCGGCGGATCCCGCCGATGACGGTGGCGAAACCGATTCCCCGCCCGGTGTGCGCCTGAGGATCGAAGAAGATCTCCGAGTGTCGTACCCGGTCGTCGCTCGCTCGCTCGAGATAGGCCATCGTCAGGTCATAGAAATCCTGCTCGCGGACCAGGACCTTCATCCCCTCGTAGTAGAGATCTAGGAAGGACTGGAGGCTGGTGAAGGCGTAGGCCTTTCGGATCGCATCGATGGATGAATATCTGAGCGCGACGCGATTGCGCTCGGCGAGGGCAAGCATCAGAGCGGGCTCGAGGGTGCCCTCGATGTGAACGTGAAGCTCTGCTTTCGGCAGACCACGAATGAAGGCTTTCACGGGACTCCGTGATCTTGCCTCATCCGGCGTACAGGCGAAGCTCGGTGGCAAAACGATCGGCGATCTCGAGAGTCTTCTGGAGATCCGGGTGACGCACGATGATCATCCCGTCCGAGACGAGGGTTTGCTTCCAGTCGCGGCGAGGAGCTCCAACCGGGAGCAGGTCCAGCACGACGACGTGCTCGGAAAGCTCCGCCATGAGATGCTCGAGGCCTTCCACCCGCTGGATGTGGCCCTGGCCCTGAGCGCGTTTGTAGATCCAGGCAGCGTTGTACCTGCGCTCGGCCTTCTGACTGAAACGGCCGTGACAAACCGCCTCCGCCCAGCCGGTGAAGAGATCGACGTCGGAAGCGAAGTTGATCAGATCGACCAGGTGCGCCCCGGGTGGACGCGCTGCGATCTCGCCGAAAACGGCTTCGCCCGCGGGCGTCAGGAACCATTCCATGTGGGTGAAACCCGCCCGGAAGCCCAGCGCCTTCAAGACCGCCTCGCCCATCTCGCGGCCGGGTCGAAGCTCGGGAGCGCCCACGTCCCGAACGACGACGGTCTGGGGACTGATCCATTCATGAGAGCGCGCTTCGAGAGCTCGCGGACGGTAGAACGAAATGCTGTAATGCTGGATCGTTCCTTCCGCGCACACCGTGTCGTAGGTGTAGTCGATTCCCGCGATGAACTCCTCGACGCTGACTTCCGGTACGTGCCGGAGACGAGGGAGGATCTCTTCGAGCTCCTCGGGAGTGGCGACTCGATAGGTATCCGCGGACCCGGCGCCCGCGATGGGTTTGACGACGACGGGTGCTTCGGGAAAACCGATGTCCGCCGCCGCCTCGCGGCACTCACGGATCGAGGTCACGCTGTGATGCCTTGGCGTACGAATGCCCGCCGCGTCGAGCCGGCGCTTCATGATCTCCTTGTCGCGAAACGGGACGGTCTCCCCGACGGTCATACCCGGCAGCCGGAGGTGCTCCCGGAGCTTGGCGGCGAGGATCATGAACGGCTCCCACAGACACTCGATCCGGTCGAGGGGCGCACGGTGGTGCGCGTTCTCCACCTCGTGGAGGATCGCGGCTTCGTCGGTGAACGACGGAACCTGGATGTAGGCGGCGAGGTTCTCCCGCGCGATCTGGGGAAGCGCCGAGGTCGGCTGGTCTCCGAGACCGATCACGTTGGCTCCGACTCGCTTCAGCCCCCGTACGAAATAGGGCATTTCCGCGGGAAATCCCGGGCTGAACATCAAGACGTTCACGCGGTCACTCCAGCTCCACGTAGATGCGCTCGACGAGACGTTTGAGGCCGCGCTCGACCACCTCGGTATCCGGATGGCGCAGGATCACGTAACCCTCTCCCTCGTAGGTGCCGGTCGGCGCCTGTCCCGCTCGGGGAAGCTTCGCCTCGACCACCAGGTCTCCGATCTCGCGCTGTGCGTGCTCGAGTCCATGCACTGCCTTTACTCGATTCCCGCTGCCCTGTCCCCGAACATACGCGGCCCCGACCGCGTAGCGTCGCGGTGGCGGCTTGAACCGGTCGTGAACCATCAGCTCGGCCCAAGCGCGATACAAGTCGAAGTCGTGCGCGTAGGAGATAAGTGTTGCGAACTGAGCTCCGGGAGGCCTGGCGCCGACCTCTGAGATTGCGACTCTGTCTCCCGAGCGCAGGAACCACTCCATGTGACTCAGGCCGCTCACGAGGCCGAGAGCTCGAAGCGCGGGCTCGGCGACCTCACGGATGCCGTCGTAGCGCGGATGGTCGATCTCTTTCGGCGAGACGACGCACCATTGAATCCATGGATGTCGGAGAACCTCGATGGGCGACGGGTAATAGTCGTTCACCGAGTACCAAACGAGTCGACCCCCGATCACCACGCTGTCGAACGAGTGCTCCTCTCCGACGATGAACTCCTCCAACAGAGTGGGTTGTTGGGGCGATGGCGGCATCGCGCGGAGACACTCGATGAGAGAGGCTTCGTCGTCGATACGGTACGTGGCGAGGGCGCCGGCTCCGGCGGGCGGCTTCACCACGAGCGGATAGCCGTTCTCACGGGCGAAGGCGAGAGCGGCCTCCGCCTCTTGGACGAGGCGATGGCGCGCGCAGGGGAGACCCGCTCCGGCGAGAACCGTCTTCATGCGTGCCTTGTCGCGAAAGTTGAGCGCGGTCTCCGCCCCGAGACCGGGGACATTGAGCTCGTCGCGAAGCTGCCCCAGGGGCACCTGCAGCTGTTCGAGTGTTCCGAGGATGCGGTCTACGGAACCGAATGCCTTCCGCATGGCGTGCAACGCAGGACGCAGAGCGTCGGTCGAGATTCCGTCGTCGACGCGGAAATGATTGGAGAGCTTCGCTCTCAACCGTGGGGGAAGCTCGTCCTCGGGAGCCTGGCTGACGAGTCCGAGCCGGACGTCGGTCAGCGAGGCCGCGGAATCGATGAAACGTAGCGTGGTCTCCATGAAGAAAGGAGCCACGAAGACTACGTTCGTCACGCACGGGATTATACTCCGGTGGCATCGAAGCTCTCGACGAGGACACCTTTCGGCTCTCGCGCCGCTATGTTATTTTAATCAGGATCTCACAACACATAGACAGCTGGAGGAGTTGATGAACCTGAGAACGAGTGTGCTCGCCGTTTGTCTTACGATGCCAGGTATCGAGGGACTCGCCCAGGCGGGAGCGGTGTTTCGCAACACGGTCGAGAATTTCGCCGAAGACAACCAGTTCTTCGACGCACGCGAGTCGTACGTCACCGTGACCAAGGTCGAAGGCAATCGCATGCGGATGGACACCCAGGGGATGGACGGGAAGCTTGCGAGCACCGTGATCTTCCTGGGGGAAACCGATGAAATGTACATGATCGATCATGACAAGAAGTCTTACATGGTCCTCGATCGGGAGCGCATCGAGGCTCTCGGGCAGCAGATGAGTCAAGCCATGAAGCAAATGCAAGAGGCGCTCGCACAGGTTCCTCCCGAGCAACGAGAGATGATGGAACGCATGATGAAGGACAAGATGGGAGGTGGAGATTACAAGCCCCCGTCCCCTCCAGTCGTAACGGATCTCGGCCAGAGCGGAAGCGCCAATGGGATCGCCTGTCAGTGGAAACAGGTTGCTCGGGATGGTGTCCTGGAAGAAAAGGCCTGTGTTTGTGATGAAAGTGCGATTGCGGGTGGAGAGGAGATGGTGGCGCTTGCCCACGAGATGAGAGACTTCGCGGAAGGGCTCATGCAGCTGGCGAAAAGCGTTTCGAGTATTCCTCTGTTCGGCGGCGGCACCGTCGGAAATGTCGGGGCGGCGATCACGGCCGATCTCGGGGGGTTTCCTCTCATCTCCGAAGCCTACGACGGCGAGCAAAAGCTCATCCGGCGATCGACCTTCGCGTCAGCAGACGAGGTTTCGATCGCGGATCAGGAGTTCACCCCTCCCGGCGGATACAAGAGGCAAACGCTCGAAGGCCTGGGCCGCTGAGGGCCGGGGCTCGAGAATGGACAATTATCCACGAGACGGCGCTGTCCGCCTCCGAAACACGAGGGCACGCCGACGAGCGCGGGCGCCGACATGAGCGCCGCATGCCGGAGTCAGAGCTGGCCATCGCTCCTCATTCCGACCGGACCGACGCGGCCAGCTTCTTTCCGCGGGAACGTTTAGCGGTTGAACTCCAGTTCAGCCAGTCGATCCCCGTAGTGGATCGAAAGCTTGATCGCACCGTCGCCCTCGCTCAAAGCGAGCGTCAGACGTTCGGCCACGGTGTTCGCTTTCCCGAAGTGGGCGGGCCCCTCGAAGAGCGTCCGCCCCTCCGGAGGCACAGCGATGACGTTCGGGTCCTCCCATATCTCGCGCATGTCAATCACCCTCACCTCGAACGTCATTGGCTTCTCTCCGCGAGCCGGGTTGAGGATGAGAAGGTTTCCCCCCGAGATCCGTATTCCGTCGATCAGGATCGGTCTGTCCGGGAACAGGCGCGCGATGGCCCAGCTGCGCTGCGCCGCTGGCAGGTCGCCGCCCTTCTCCAGAGCTTCGAACGCCTTTTCGTCCCATTTGAAGTTCAGGTAGCGAACCTTCACGTCCCCGAGCTCGACAGTCGTGATGGACGTCGGGGCGTTTTTTCCCTGCTGGGCAACGGCCGCCGACGCGCTGAAAGCGAACACCAAGGCGCTGAACGAAAATCTCGTCATTCAATCCTCTCCTTGCCGCACCGCGAACAGGGTGCGCGACCCTTGGATTTTGCCTACGAGCGCCAAGAATAACACACTTCCCTGGCGAACCACTTCACTCCCGCAAAGATTCGAAACGTTCACCGACATGTAACCGGCGCTGGCGCGCGAGGACGTCCGCAAAACGGTCTTCTATAATGAGCGATGATGAGCGAGCCGAAGAGTAGTCGCGCGCCCGAGCCGCGGATCCGTCTCTTCGTCACCGGCGGCACCTTCGACAAGGAGTACGACGAGATCCGGGGCGAGCTCTATTTTCGGGACACCCACGTGCCCGAGATGCTCGCCCTCGGCCGGTCCAAGCTCGCGGTCGACGTGCGGACGTTGATGATGATCGATTCGCTCGATATGTCGGACGACGACCGCGCGATCGTCGTCGAGCATTGCCGCAAGGCCAAGGAGACGCGAATCGTGATCACCCACGGGACGGACACGATGGAGGTAACCGCGCGGGCTCTCTCCGAGGCGCGCATCAAGGACAAGACGATCGTGCTCACGGGAGCGATGATTCCCTTCAAGTTCGGAAGCTCCGATGGTCTCTTCAACCTCGGAAGCGCTCTCGCCTTCGCGCAAGCACTCGCTCCCGGCGTCTACGTCGCCATGAACGGACGGATCTTCGCGGGCGAACGGGTGTACAAGAACAAAGCGACGGGCGAGTTCGTCGAAGCTCCTTGACACTGATCGCCCGCAACCTCGGGTCAATCGAACCGGGGCGGTCCTTGCCGGATTCGCTTCAAAGGGGCGCTGGTGTCGAAGGAGAACGAGGCTTCGAGCCACCAGGTCGCGCCGGCTTCGGCGTAGGCCTGCACTTGATCTCGCGCCTTATGTCGGTCTTTCTTCGCTCCCGACGTGGTGCCGCTCGCAGGGATGTCGAAGGGGCTTTCGGATTTTCGATGCTCCTCGACATAGATTTTGATCTCGCGATAGACGTCGGGGGCGAAAGGCTCCGGGTAGCCCTCAGCGGGTGTCGGCGGTTGCGGAATGAGGCCGTCCCAAAGGAGCGCCCGGGCCATGGACTTCGGCTTGGGCCAGACGCCCACGACCCACAACGGCACTCTCGGTCGCTGCACCGGCGGCGGCAGCAGGGTCATCGCGTCCACTTTGAAGTGCTCACCCCTGAACGAGAAAGGTTCGCCCATCATGAGCCCCGCCAAAACCTGGAGGCCCTCGTCGAGACGGTCGGCGCGGGTCTTGAGGTCCATGGCCTCGCCGACCTTGTAGAAACCGCCGTCGTCCTCGGCCGCCCCGACACCCGTCCCTAGAATGACGCGACCGTGAGACAGGTGATCCAGTGTCACGACCTCGCGTGCCAGCTTCCAGGGGCGCCGCCTCGGAACGGCGGTTAGCATCGTGCCGAGGACGAGCCGCCTGGTCCGAACCGCCATCGCGCCCATCAAGACCCAGGGGTCGAAAAACGGAAAAGCGGGGAACTCCTTCGTCTCGATTCCGATCGCGTCGGCGATGAAGAGCCCGTCCCAACCGTGCTCTTCGGCGGCAATCGCGACCTCGACGATGCTTTCGGCCGTCTTGCCCGCGTTCAGAATGAAACCGTACCGGAAGGACACGCGGGACGTGTATCAGACCTCCGTGGCGTTCGCCACTCGCACCTCTCGCTCTTCGCGAATCAGTCGTTGAAGACCCGCTCGTATTCGGAAAGGCGTCCCAGATCGATGCCCGCGATGGCGTTGGACTCGGAGCGCAGGAAGATGTCGGTGAAGCGAGCGTTCCATACGATTTCGTCGGCTTTGTAGGACGAGCGCGCGTGAACCGTCTGAGAAAAAGTCTCGTCGATGCCCTGGAGCAAGATGAGAACCTCGGCGTCCGTTTTCTTGCACGCGGGATCGGTCAGCCCATGGAGCGGGCTCTTCTTGTCGATGGGGTGAACCACGGTCCAGGAAAGAGGGAAGAAGGCGACCTTGTCGCGCTCCAGGGGCAGCTGTTGAAAACGTCTGATCCAGCGCTCGCCGTCGTTCTCCATCCAGCTGTAGATGACTTTCGCCTCGAGCTCGATGAGCTGCGTGCTCTTCTGGTTCGCGATGCGAAACATGAGGCCGTGCCCGTCGCGATAGGGAGCTACGACGGCGCTGTGGCTGAACAATATCTTCGCGGTGGGGCGAGAAAAGCGAGCGAAGACGAGCCCCGTCGTGATCGCCACCTCGAGAAGCCCGACGAGCGACTCGAGCGTCATGAGCACATTGGCCGAAAGCGAGGCCGGAACGATGTTCCCGAAGCCCACGGTGGAGAGGGTATGGACGCTGAAGAAGAAGGCGCGCACGAACGAGGAGGAGAACGAGCCGCCGGCCAGAGCTTCGCCTCCGAGGGCGGCGTACAAGACGGCGAAGCCGGCATTGGTCGCGAAGAAAGCGAGGACGACCACAACCAGGAAGTGCGACCAGCGCATGGTGAGAAGCGCGTCATAAAGATGGAGAGACGCGAGCGGTCCGAGCCCCGCGCGCTTCGAGTTGAAGGTACCGTCGCGGTTCAAAAGGCGTTCCGCCGAGCGGGAGGCGACGACCGAGCCGAACCCCAGGTCCCGGTCGGATTTCTGGTCGATCTTGAGCCCGAACATGACCATTACTATCCCACGCCAGCCATCCCGAGGGCGATGCCTCGACATTTGCGGGTTCTTGCGGTGGCGCGCCGGGTCATCGTCGTGAGCTGCGGTGCTTCGGGTAAGATTGGGCCGGGGGGATGAGTCCACCGAGCAGCCATAGGGCTCTCGTCTACACGCAGCTTCCTGGCGGGTAAAGCCGACACCCATCCGTTCGAGGCGAACGACCTGCGTAACGGAGAAGTCAATTTTTTGAAAATGGGGACCGAGGACTTCTCCTCAGATCGGCAGGTCGAACGCTATGTCGCCTTGTATCGGGAACTCCTGATAGATTAGGCGACGCCATGCACGTCGTCCTCGTCGAGCCGTGCTTTCCCGTCAACCAGCGGGAGTTTGCCCGTGCGCTCCACGACGTTGGCGCCACGGTGACTGGCATCGGCGAGCGTCCGAAGGATTCTCTAGACGAGGGACTGAGGCGCTGGCTCACCCATTACGAGCAGGTACAAAACGTCTGCGACGAGCGGGTCATGGTCGAACGCGTGCAATGGCTCCAGTCCAAGCTTCCCGTGGATCGTCTCGAGGCGACGGTCGAGGCTCACGTCCTCCCAGCCGCCCATGTCCGAGAGGCCTGCGGCATTCCCGGAACTACTTCGCGGACCGCGTTTCTTTGTCGGGACAAGCCCGCGATGAAAGAAGTTCTGCGTGAGGGCGGCATTCCGTGCGCTCAGTTGCTCGGATCCGGCTCCCGGGAAGAGATCCGTGATTTTGCCGGATCCGTTGGCCTGCCCGTGGTCCTGAAACCCCCCGCGGCCGCTGGCGCGTCGGGAACGCGCCATGCCACGACCATGGAGGAGCTCGATTGGGCGATGGGGGAGATGGGAATCGACCAGGGCGTCGTCCTCGCCGTCGAAGAGTACGTCGAGGGGCACGAAGCGTTCTACGACACGCTCACGATTGGGGGGAGTGTCGTCCACGACTTCATCTCTCATTACTATCCCAACGTGCTCGAGGCGATGAGGACGCGATGGATCTCGCCGCAGTTCCTCACGACGAACCGCATCGAATCCGCTCCTGACTATCGAGAAGTTCGGGAGATGGGGCAGAAAGTCATCTCGATTCTCGGGATCGACACGTCGGCCACACACATGGAGTGGTTCTTTGGACCCAAGGGACTCAAATTCTCCGAGATTGGCTGCCGTCCACCCGGCGTAAGGGCTTGGGATCTCTATTGTGCCGGCAACGAAATGGATTTGTACCGGGAATGGGCCATGGCGGTTGTTCATGGCCGTTCGAGTCAGAAGCCGACGCGCGCCTATTCGGCTGGCATCATCAATTTGAGACCCGAACGGGATGGCCGGATCATCGGCTACGAAGGGCTGTCCGTCATCGAGCGCGACCTGGGCCAATGGATCATCGATTACCATTTGCCTAGTCCCGGCACTCCGACCCAGCCCGTGGCGGAAGGCTACATGGCGAATTCCTGGATCCGAATGAAGCATCCCGACTACGACACCTTACGGCAGCTTCTCGATCGAGTAGGGCGGACGGTCAGGGTGCGAGCGGAATGAGCGCGAGAACCGTCTGGCTTCTCGGCCCGCAACATCACGAGCCGTTTCTGGGAAAGCTGTTCCCGACTCTGGGCATCGAGCCCGAGGGGCCGCTCGCCGTGGTAACGGCCGGCTGGCAGGAGCGCGAGGGAGAGGACGAGGAGCTCGACAAGCATCTCGGGGGCCGCTCAGTCGATCTGGAGCTCTACAGCCGGGCCGACCGCGTCTTTCGCTTCGATCCGGAATTCACCCAGGCCCACCGCGAAATGCAGCGGCAGCTTCGCGAGATAGAGGGCCTCTATCAGATGCGGCTTTCGTACGCTCGGGACGCCGTGCTCCGGCTGCTCCGCGAGTCGGGGGATGCGCGGTTGCTGAGGCCCGAGCGGGATCACGCGATGAGGCAGCTTCGTGAGCTCGATAGCTGGCACCTGAAGCGCATCGTCGAGGTCCGGAGCGAGTTCGAGGAGAGGTGGAAGCCTCTGGAGCGGGAATCCGTGGCCGAGCAACGGGAAGAGGTTGCAAAGATACTGAGAGCCGCCGCGGCGCTCGTCGTGGCCGGTGGTCACGTCGCGGTCCTTCTGAATCGCCTGCGACTGTTCGGTGTCCGGGAGCTTGCCGAGGGAAAAGACGTCGTCGCCTGGTCGGCGGGGGCCATGGTCGTTACCGAGCGCGTCGTCCTGTTTCATGACCATCCGCCGCAAGGACCCGGCAATGCCGAGGTGATGGAACAGGGGCTCGGCCTCTGCAAGCGCCTCGTCGCCCTTCCCGACGGGCAGAAACGGCTCGACCTCGACGATACCCACCGCGTCGGCTCCTTCGCCGAGCGATTCGCGCCCGACGCGTGCATCGTCATGGGACCGGGCGATTCCATGACCTGGGATGGAGAACGCTGGAGCTCGAGCGGCGCTCGAAGACTCTGCCCCGACGGCAGCGTCGAGCAGGTGACGTCATGGTGAAACGCGCTCGCGAGCAGATCGTCGATCGACGGCTCGCGATACACCGGCTGGCCGATCAGAAGCCGGGAAAGAAGGAGGTCGACGACTTTCTGGCCGCGCACGAGTTTCCACTCCTCGAAGGGCCTTACACGACTTTCGTCTACCGCGGCTCTGCCGAGGCAGTTTTCCTGGGACACTGGATTTACGGGCTCCCGTCGTCCCAAGAGTTTCATCGCATCGAGGGTACGAGTCTCTGGTACCTGGTTATGGAGCTTCCCGCCGAATCGAGGATCGAGTACAAGCTCCAGCGGTTGCACGAAGGCAAGATGGAGTGGTTGCTCGATCCCTTGAATCCTCACAAGGCCTCCGATCCGTTCGGCGACAACTCGGTGTGCCACACCGCCGGATACCGCGTTCCAGACTGGGCGACGCCCGATCCCGAAGCCCGTCCGGGCACGCTCGAGGAGGTGATGTTCGAGAGCCAGGCGATGAAGGGCAAGCGCCGGCTGATGATCTACCGGCCAGCTCGTTTCCGGCCAACGCGCCGATACCCTCTTCTCATCGTCCACGACGGGCTCGAGTACATCAAGTACTCGGGCATGAAGACCGTCCTCGACAATCTCATTTACCGCTTGGAGATCCCGGGGATGATCGTAGCCTTCACCCACCCGGAGAAGCGTCTCGTCGAGTACGCGAATCACGAGCCTCACGCCCGCTACGTCACGGAAGAGCTCGTGCCATATCTCGAGAGAGAGTTCCCCTTATTGGGCACGCCGCGTCATCGTGGCCTCATGGGGGCCAGCTTCGGAGCGGTGGCGTCGCTCACCACGGCATGGCGCTACCCGGGATTCTTCGGCCGGCTGCTCCTGCAATCGGGATCCTTTGCCTTCACCGACATCGGCGAACATCAACGCGGACCCACTTTCGATCCCGTCGTCCAGTTCATGAACGACTTCCGTGAAGACCCGAAGGCGGTGAGCGAGAAAATTTTCGTGAGCTGCGGCACGTACGAGAGTCTCATCTACGAGAATCGATCCCTCGTTCCGTTCCTCCAGCGCACGGGGATGGAGATTCGCTACCGGGAGTCGCGTGACGGCCACAACTGGGAGAACTGGCGCGATCGTATGCGCGAGGGACTCTCCTGGCTCTTCCCCGGACCCCTGTGGATGGTTTACGAGTAGCTGTGGGCAAGCTCAAGACCGGCTGGTATTCCGACCGTTTGGGGAGAGAAGTCGAAGTGGTTCGATGGGGGGAGGTCGGGACTCCGGTGCTGCTCTTCCCCACGGCGGGAGGAGACGCCGAGGAGATCGAGCGATTCCAGGCCATAGATGCGCTGTCGGGTCTCCTGGCCAGCGGACGCATCAAGGTCTATTCGTGCGATAGCGTCGCGGGCAGGGCCATGCTGGTTCAAGAGAGCACGCCCGAGCACCGCATGTGGCTGCTCAATCAGTTCGAGCAGTTCGTATACTACGAGCTCGTGCCCGCCATTCGGCGGGACTGCGCGGCCGACAACATCGGCGTGATCGCTGCCGGATCGTCCATCGGGGCCTTCAACGCGCTCGCGGTGCTGTGCCGTTACCCGGATGCCTTCACCCACGCGTTATGTATTTCGGGAACCTATGATTTGGATCGCTTCTTTGGCCGAGCGCCCACGGAGGATCTCTATTTCGCCTCGCCGTTGCATTTTCTACCCGGTCTCGAGGGCGATTTGCTGGGCGCTCTGCGAACCCGTTTCGTGCTCCTCGCTTCGGGAGAGGGCCAGGCGGAGAACATCGGGGAGTCGTGGCGCGTGGCGAACTCTCTCGGAGACAAAGGCGTTCCCAACCGCCTCGACTCCTGGGGGTCGGATTGGCACCACGACTGGGCCACGTGGAGAAGAATGTTCCCCCAGTATCTGGACGAGCTGACCCGCTAACTGCCGCCCTGTGATCGACTTCGGGCGCGGCTTCTCTGGTGAAGGTGCGCCGACATCAGAGCGATGGGCGCATGATCCGCGACGAGCTCGAGAAGCTGGTGATCGATGGGACTCAGATGGTCCTTGTGCGAAAGCAGGCGCCAGATGGCAATGATGCCGATGGGTCCCGTCTCGCCGCGCAGAGGGATGGCGGCGAGTGGGACGTCCGGCGTCCGCTCGCCGTTTCCTGACGATTCGTAGAAGAAAGCCTGGCCGTCTTTCGCGACTCGGCCGAGAGGTCCATCACCTACCAATATGGAGTCGGGCCCGGCCTCCGGTCCGAGACCGGTCACGCGACGCAGCGCGGCTTGGCGGGGATCGAGCAGGAAGATGCCGAACTCGCTTGCCCCGACCAGCTCGCTGAGAATCTCGCGAATGATTCGCATGATCTCGCCCGGCTCGAACGACGCATGGAGTCGGTGTTTTACGACATAGAGGTTGGAGATGGCCTCGTTGTGCGCCTGGAGACGATCACATCGCTCGGTGAGATCCCGGTTCTCGCTCTCGAGACGCTTCAGCCGGGTCTCCAGCTCCACGACCTGAGCGAGGACCTCGTTGTCCGGCTTCGTCGGGTAGTCGGGAGAAGGGCCGGAATCGACCCGACCTTCGACCGCCTCGACGCGGGATTCGAGCTCCGCGAGCCGCTTGTAGAGCTGCCGGAAGTGATCGGCGACGCTCCTGGTATGGGTCGATTCGCTCATCCGGCGGCTCTTCTTCCATTGTGGGGAATTGGAGACCGAAAGGTCAATCAGCGGTCGAATGCGGTTCGGTCCGAGCGGACGCCGTAGTGCTTATCGTGGAAGTCCCGGTAATCGGCGCTCTCGCTCTTGATGCGCTGCCACCACTCGGGGTGGTCGCGGTACCAGCGCACGGTCGCCTCCAAACCTTCGTCGAAGGGCACGCGGGAAGACCATCCGAGCGCTTTGAGCTTGGACGTATCCAGGCTGTACCGCCGGTCGTGTCCCGGCCGGTCCTTTACATGCTCGATCAGATGTTCCGGTTTGTCGAGGATGCGAAGCACCTTCCGGGTCAGCTCGACGTTCGTGAGCTCGTGGCTGCCGCCGATGTTGTACGTCTCGCCGTCGGTTCCCATTTCGAGAAGGTAATCGATGGCGTGGCAATGATCGTTGACGTGAAGCCAGTCCCGCACCTGGAGGCCGTCTCCGTAGAGCGGCAGCCGCTGGTCCTCGAGCGCGTTCGTTACGAAGAGCGGAATGATCTTCTCGGGGTACTGGCGCGGCCCGTAGTTGTTCGAGGCCCGCGTCACGATGACCGGAGCCCCGTAGGTCACGAAGAAGGAGTAGGCGAGCCGGTCGGCGCCCGCCTTGCTGGCCGCGTAGGGGTTTCGCGGTGCGAGCGGGTCCGACTCCGTCGCCGAGCCTTTTTCGATCGTCCCGTAGACCTCGTCGGTCGAGATTTGGATGAACCGTCGGGTTCGTCCCGAGGCACGCATGCAGTCCAGCAGGACGAAGGTTCCGTAGACGTCGGTCTGTATGAACGCACCCGCGTCGAGGATGGAACGATCCACGTGGGTCTCAGCGGCGAAGTTGACGACGTAGTCGCTCTCGGCCACGAGGGGCTCCACGGTGCCTCGATCGGCCACGTCCCCTCGAATGAACCGGTAGTTGGGCCGGGTCTCGATCTCGCGCAGATTTTCCACGTTACCCGCATAGGTGAGCTTATCGAGGTTGGTGACCTTCCATTCGGGGTGGTGCTCGAAGACGTAGCGAATGAAGTTGCTTCCGATGAACCCCGCACCACCGGTGACGAGAATGGACGTCGACACGCCGGCACTATACCCCAACCTTCCTGCGACCGAGCAAGACGAACGGCCAGCGGGGGAAAATCCCCAGACCCCCTGTTCGCGTTTCCACCCGAACCGGATCACTGAGTGGGCCGAAGGCGTTCCGTAAGCTGATCTCGTCCCCAGCCTGGAGTGCGATATGAGCTCAACGATATCGACCCGAGTCATCGCCGTGGCGAACCGCAAGGGCGGCGTGGCGAAAACGACGACGGTCATCAACCTCGGTGCCGCGCTGGCGGCGAGACGACGGCGCGTTCTCCTGGTCGACCTGGACGACCAGCAGGACCTTTGCTCCGCACTCAAAGTTCCCATGCCGCGACCCGGTCTGGCTGACGCCCTGCTGAGCACGGCTTTTTTCGACACCGGGAATCTGGCCGAGGCTTTCGTGCCCGTTCAGGGAATGGTCGTGGCCGGCGGTTACGGAATCGGTCACTGCGAGCGCGAGCTGGTCGTGCACGGCAACTGTGAAAGAGCTCTGAGGCGTGCGCTCGCTCCCCACCTCAACCGCTTCGATTACGTCTTGCTGGACTGCGCCCCCTCGATCAACTCCCTTACCACGAACGCTCTGACGGCGGCCCATGACGTCTTGATCCCGGTCCAGACCGAGTTCCTCGCGGCGAACCAGCTTCCGAGCATCATGTCAGCCGTCGACGACATTCGCTCGCGGCTCAACGCATCGCTGAAGGTCGCGGGCTTCCTTCCCACCATGTACGATAGCCGGAGTCGACACGCCCTGAGGATGATGGAGCACATCGCCCTCCAGGCCCATCTCTGGGGAGTGCACGCGTTCAAGCCCATACCCAAGGCCGTGCGACTGGCCGATGCCGCGGAGGCAGGACGCCCCATCTTCCATAATGGAAGCAGCTCGGCGCCCGCCCGCGCATACCACGCTCTTGCGGCCGATATCGATGGCGACCGCGAATTCGTCGTGGAGCTCGCCATCTACGACCGGACCGCAACTCCCGCGGGAGTGGCGGGCTCGTTCGCCTAGCTCCACTATCCCGATCTCGCCGCCGCTTCCAGAACTTGCCTGAGCCTTCGGGCGACGACAACGAGCTCGTCGTCCGTTAGCTGGCGAACCCGCACGGTAGTGCCGTCATAGGTCATTCTTGGCGAACCAGCCATCAACCTTTCCCGCAGCTCCTCGTGCGACAGGCCGATGACGTTCTCGTCCCAGCTCAAGTCGACGTCGGCGTAGCCCTTGGTGTTGACGGCGTACTCGGCCCGTACGCCAGGAATCCCGCGTAGCTCCTTTTCCAGCCAGCGGGCTTTCTCGTTCCAGCTCTCGATCTCTTTGTCGTGGTCGAGCCGGGTGTAGCGGTCGAGGGCCACGACGAGGGCGATTACCTCCTCCTTGCCCACCTTCATGCCGCGGCCGATGTTGCCGTTCGGCGCTGCATTCAAGCGGGCCGCGGCGATGAGATCCTCGCGCCCCGCAAGTATGCCCGTCGACTGCGGGCCCAGAAGACCCTTGCCGCCGCTGATGACCACGAGATCGGCGCCCTCCCTCACCCATCGCGTGAGATTGGAAGCGGGAGGCAAATCGGAGGCCATGTCCACCAGTACGGGAACGCCCGCCCGCTTTCCGATGGCTATGAGCTCTTTGGGCATCAGGGCGCCGGGCTCGGGGGGAAGCGCCCGCTTGCGTGGCACGGGCGGGCCGAACTCCCGTTGCTCTTCGACGGCGGCGAGCACCGCGATCATCGCGGTCTTGTTGGAAATTCTCTGCTCGAAATCCTCGCGGCTCTTGGCTTCAGCGATGACCATGCCCGCCGCGCGATAAGCGCGGTCGTAAGAGAACCGATGCTCGGATTGGATCAGGCACTCTCGCCTTGGCCAGGTAGGATGGGGAAGCTCGTCGACCTTGTCGGGATCCGTGCCAGTGAGGCAGGCGGCGGCGCCCAGGATCATCGAGGAGAATCCGCCCGCGGTCACGAGAGCCGCTTCGGCTCCGAGAAGCTCGGCGACACGCTTTCCCGCGGCTTCGGTCAGCTCGTTCATATCCACGAAATATCGGTTGGCCTCCACGAGTGCTTCGATGACGTCCGGATGCATTCGAGAGCCTCCGAGACGTGAAATGTGCTCATGAGCCCCGAGGTGGGGTCTCACGCCCAGGTATCTCGTATAGACGTTGTCCTCGAGAGAAGCCGAAACACTTTGAACCACTCGCTTCGACGGTCCCAAGACGACTGGAGCCGTAACGACGGACTTCAGAAACTCACGACGTTCCACGAGGTCACCTCCATCGAGCTCTCGCGGCTTTCTACCACTTCTCGAGGTCCGATAGAATCGTCACAGGATGCTGTTGCTCGAAGGCCGCATCGAGCGCGACTGGGTCGACTACAACGGTCACCTGAACGTGGCTTACTATCACATGGCATTCGACCGCGCGACGGACGTTTTTCTCCAGAGGATCGGCCTCGGACCGGACTACGTCGAGAGCCATGCGGGGTCGATGTTCGCCCTGGAGGATCACCTCGTCTACCTGCACGAGCTGCGCGAAGGCGAGCCGTTTCGCATCACGCTCCAGCTACTCGACTGGGATTCGAAACGGGTACACTACTTTCAGCGACTCGTTCATGGGGAGAAGGACTTCCTCTCCGCGACCTGCGAGCACTTGTCGACCTTCGTCGACATGAAAACCCGCCGCTCGGCACAGCTCCCCGCTGCGACGCGCTCCATTCTCGGGGATCTCTTCGAGGAACACCGTCACCTCGCAAAGCCCGAGCAGGCTGGGCGCGTCATGGGAATCCGGCGAGCATGAGCGAAGGACCCGTTTTCTGCTTTGCCTGCAATCAACGCATCCTCGGCGAGGGTCGCTGTCCGGATTGTGGTCAGGAGCTCGGGGATATGGCGACCGTTCCCTCGATCGATGCTCGTGCCGCTGAAGCTCGGGAGGTGCTGAGGCTCCAACCGGAGACCGAGGACGATCCTCTCGTCGACTCGGTGGTTGCCGACTACCGGATCGACGCTTTCGTGGGGCGGGGCGGGATGGCTCGGGTGTACCGGGCATATCACCGCACGCTCGAGCGAACCTGCGCCCTCAAGATACTGAGCGATCCGCAATGCGTCGAGCAGTTCTTTTTCGAGGCCCGGGCGGCGGCATCCCTCGTCCATCCCAACATCGTCACCGTCCACAACATCGGAGAAGACCGCGGCCGATACTATATCGAGTTGGAGTACGTCGACGGAGCGTCGCTTCGCGACCTCGTCGCGGGTGGCGGGCGTCTCGATCCCTCTCGCGCCACGGCGAGGATGGCGGAGAGCGTCTCGGGTCTAGCCGAGGCTCACCGACAGGGTATCGTCCATCGCGATCTCAAGCCCGGCAACGTGCTGGCTCCCGCTGAGGGTGGTGCGAAGCTCGCCGATTTCGGTCTCGCCAAGCGCCTCCTCGGTCCCGCACTCGATCGCGTCGATCTGTCGGGAACTCCTCATTTCATGGCGCCCGAGCTCTTCGATGGAGAGCCCGCGGGGCCGCGAAGCGACGTCTACGCCGCCGGCGTGAGCTACTTTTACCTGCTGACGGGTGAGCTTCCTTTCGGTGCCAGCTCGCTTCCGGAAGTCGTGCAAAATCATCGAATGGGTGCGATTCCCGACTCGCGGCGCCGATATCCCGACGTACCCGATGCCGCTCAAGCCATCGTCGAGGTCAGCCTGAGCAAACGTCCCGAAGAGCGTTATGCCGAGGGTGCCGTGCTCCTCGGGGAGCTGCGGTCGCTATTCGGTCGGCTCCGAGACTTCGGCGAGGTCGTGAACGCTGCGCTAGGCACGGTCCCGTGCGAGCTCCATCGCCTGGGTCCGCGGCGGTTTCGCGCGGAAGTGGCCCTCGGCTCGCGCCGGGTGCAGCGAATCGACATCGAGCGGACTGCGGACGATCTCGTTCGAATCATGAGCCCCTGCGCCCGAGTGGAGCGGTCGTACCTCCGCCGGGCGCTCGAGCTCAATGCCGAGATCTCCCACGGCGCCATCGCGATTCGAGACGTCGACGGGGAGCCGCACTTCGTGATCTCGAACGTCTATCCCTGGCCAACCTGCGATCCCGGAGAGATCCGGGCGAGCGTGCTCGAGATCGCGAATCGAGCCGACGCGATCGAGGCCCGGCTCGCTGGCTCCGACCGGCATTGAGAGTCACTTCGCCGCCGAAGAAAGTTTGAACTCGGGACCCACCACTGTCGTCTAGCCGTTTAGACGTCGGCCCGCATTAGCATTAGGTAAGGAGGATCGGCCGTGGTCCCAGTCCGCAAAGAGCTAGGTCTCATTTGGCGCAAGCTCGTAAGAAGTCCGGGCTTCGGGGTTGTCGCCGTGCTCACGCTCGCCCTCGGCATCGGCGCCAATACGGCCATTTTCAGCATCGTTCACGGAGTGCTCCTTACCCCCCTGCCGTTCCCCGAGCCCGAGCGTCTCTACGGCATGTGGCATCGTGCACCGGGTGCGGGCTTCCCCCAAATCGAGCAAAGCAACACGACGTACACTGTCTATCGCAACTTGGCGGATTCATTCGAGCAGATCGGCCTTTCGGACGGTCCCTATTCCATGAACCTAACCGGGACGGGAGAGCCCGTCCGGGTCGACACGGCCGCTGTGACGGCATCGCTTTTCGACGTCCTCCGGGTGAGCGCTCGTTTGGGACGAACCTTCGTCGAGGAGGACGACGATCCCGGCGCTCCGCAGGTTGCCCTCTTGAGCCACGCTTTCTGGCAGAGCCGCTTCGGAGGGGAACCCGCGATATTGGGCCAATCGATCCAGCTCAACGGCACCGCCTGGGAAGTCGTGGGGGTCATGCCCGAAGGATTCACTTATCCCGGCGAGACGACGTCCATCTGGATTCCCCACGTCATCGAGCCCGAGGAGTTGGGACAGGTCAACTTCAGCTACGACGGGCTCGCTCGATTGAAGCCTGGAGTCAGCGTCGAAGCGGCGACCGCTGAGATGAACCAGCTGTTGGTGCGGATACCCGAAATCTACCCGGGCGAGTTCACGCTGGCGATGATGGAGAGCGCTCAGCTCGCGGCCTACCTCAATCCGCTCATGGAGGACGTTGTCGGCGACGTTTCCCGCGTGCTCTGGGTTCTCCTGGGTACCGTGAGCTTCGTGCTGCTCATCGCCTGCGCCAACGTCGCGAACCTTTTTCTCGTACGCGCGGAGGCCCGGCAGCGCGAGCTCGGATTGAGGGTGGCGCTCGGGGCGAGCCGCGGTGACCTCTTTCGACATTTCCTCGTGGAGAGCCTCATGCTTGCGGCGCTGGGAGGCGTCGTCGGCCTCGGCATCGCTTTCGGAGCCCTCAAGGGTCTCATCGCGATGAGCCCCGAGAGCATTCCCCGTCTCGACGAGGTGGGGATTCAGCCGGCGGTGTTGTCGTTCAACACGGGGGTATCGCTTATCGCCGGTATCGTTTTCGGTCTCATTCCCGTCATCCGCTACCGTCGGCCCAACGTGACGCGCGCGATAAACGAGGGAAGCCTGCGCACATCGAGCGGCCGCGATACGCATCGCGCACGGAGCGCGCTCGTGGTGGCTCAGGTCGCCCTGGCGCTCGTGCTCCTCATCGGCTCGGGACTGATGGCGCGATCCTTCTGGGCTCTCAGGAACGTCGACCCCGGCTTCGACGCCGAGAACCTGCTCACCCTCAGCCTGGCGATCCCGCGACAAGATTATCCGACGCCGCAGGATGCCGCACGGTTCTATCAGTCTTTGATGGACGAGCTCCGCACTCTCCCCGGGGTTTCGTTCGTGGGCGCCGTGTCGTCGTTTCCCATGAGCGGCAACCAGTCCAACAACGGCGTGATCTTCGAGGACTTCCCCGTCCAGGAGGGCGACCTTCCGCCGGTGGTACGCACCAAATGGGCGACGCCCGGTTTTTTCGAGACGCTGCGCATTCCCCTCGTCGAAGGACGACCGTTCGAGCGCCGCGACCACGAGGAGCCGACCGGGGCGGCCATCGTGAGCCGGAGCGTGGCAGAAGCCCATTGGCCGGGCCAGAGCGTCGTCGGAAAACGTCTCACTCCGGGTCTTCCGCGTGAGGGGGCGCGCTGGTACACGATCATCGGCGTCGTGGACGACGTTCGGGACGACGGCCTTGAGAAAGCCGTGACTCCCATGATCTACTACCCCGTGGTGGGCTTCGGCGGCGAGTACGATGACTGGTCGATCCGGTACATGAGCGTGTCGCTGAGGACCGGTGTGCCGCCCATGTCTCTCGCCCCGGCCGTGCGGGAGACACTTTGGTCCATCGATCCGCAGCTGCCCGTCGTGAGCCTCCGCACGGGAGAGGAGCTGGTCGCGCGTTCGATGGCAAGGACCAGCTACACGATGTTGCTTCTCGCCATCGCGTCCGGGGTGGCGCTGTTTCTCGGCTCCATCGGAATTTACGGCGTCATCTCCTATATCGTGAGTCAGAGGACCCGAGAGATCGGGGTGCGAATCGCCCTCGGAGCGAGCCGGCGGGACGTGAGCCGAATGGTGGTACGTCAAGGTGTATCCCTGGCCTTCCTGGGTGTGGTTCTCGGCGTCGTGGGAGCGCTGTTCGTCACCCGGCTCATGGCGTCGCTTCTTTACGGTGTCAGCGCCACGGATTTTTCGACCTTCGTCACCGTCTCGTCGTTTCTCGTAGCCCTCGCGACTTTGGCGAGCTATCTCCCGGCTCGGCGAGCCGCGAATATCGAGCCGGTGCGGGCGCTTCACTACGAGTGACGTGGTGGTCGGGGCGATTCATTCCCTCAGTGGCTAGCGTATAATCGCTGGTCGGGCGTATATCGTCAGGGAGGATGTCGTGGTCCCAATGAATTCCTTCTTCGCGCTCGCGCTGCTTCTCACGCCAACGGTTTCTTCCGATGAGGGCTGGACGCCGGAGCTCGCTCTCGAGGTCAAACGCGTGGGCGACGTGCGGCCGTCGCCAGACGGCTCGCTCGCGGCCTTCATCGTCGGCGAGGCCGTTATGAAGGATGAGAAGAGCGAGTGGGTATCTCAAATCTACGTCGCGCGGTCGGACGGGTCTGGCTCGTTTCAGCTGACTCGCGGTGAGAGCTCCTCCACGTCACCCCGCTGGTCTCCCGACGGCCGGTGGATCGCATTCTTGTCGTCTCGTGGAGGGGAGCACTCGAATCTCTGGCGGATCGCGGTCGGCGGGGGTGAAGCCGAACGGCTCACGGACGAAAAGGGCGGGATCGAGGGATTCGTGTGGTCCCCCGACGGCTCTCACATTGCCTTTACCATGCCCCGGCCGCCGACAGATGAGGAAGAGAAGGCCGAAAAGGAAAAGCGGGACGCGAAGGTGGTCGACGATGATTTGAAGATGGTGGATCTCTACGTTCTGCCTCTCGCCACGAACGAGGAGGGCAAGCGCCTCGCGCGCAAGCTCACGACGGGCCGGTTCAGTGTCGGCGGTCCGTTCGGCGAGGCTGAAATGGATTGGTCCCCCGACGGCAGGAGCATCGTTTTTTCCCATCAACCCACGCCGAGAGTCAACGACTGGCCCTTGACGGACATCTCCGTTGTCGACGTCGCCTCGGGAGAAATCCGGGTGCTCGTCGAGACGGACGCCGCGGAGTCCCAGCCGGTCTATTCGCCAGACGGCCGATGGATCGCCTTCACGGCCAGTGACATCCCACCGAGCTGGGGATTCACGAGTCGCGTTCAACTGATCCCGGCGTCGGGCGGCCAGCCCGAACCTCTTGCGGAAAGCTACGACCAGCAGCCGAGCATCGTGGGATGGTCCGGTGATGGAGCTCGGGTCTACATTACCGAGATCCATCGGACGGTGAGCCGGCTCAGCGCCTTGCCTCGGGACGGCGGCCAGCCCGTCGATGTGACTCCGCCGGATCGCATGGTGGATGGCGCCAATCTCAATGACACCGGCACGCACTTCGGTTTCAGCTCGGAGTCAATGGACACGCCGCCGGAAGCCTTCGTCTCGAACGTGGCTCGATTCGAAGCCGTCCGGGTCAGCGAGGTGCAGCGTCTTCCCGAGCTTCCTCTCGGGAGAACGGATATCATCGAGTGGAGCTCCACAGACGGCACCCGCGTCGAGGGCTTACTGACCTATCCGGTGGACTATCGCGAAGGCGCGCGCGTTCCGTTGCTCGTCATCGTCCACGGCGGCCCGGCCGGGGTGTTCACTCAGAGCTTCATCGCAAGCCGGGGAGCTTATCCCATTGCCTCGTTTGCCAGCCGTGGTTACGCCATTCTTCAGGCCAACGTCCGCGGGAGCAGCGGCTACGGGCGCGGGTTTCGCTATGCCAATTACGAAGATTGGGGAGGCGGCGATTACCAGGACATCATGAGCGGGGTCGATCACGTGATCGAGCTGGGCGTGGCCGATCCAAACCGGCTCGGCGTGATGGGCTGGAGTTACGGCGGCTTCATGACGTCTTGGATCCTTACGCAGACGGACCGCTTCAAGGCCGCTTCGGTCGGCGCCGGCGTCACCAACTTGATGTCATTCACTGGAACGGCGGATATTCCCGGTTTCCTCCCCGACTACTTCGGAGGTGAGTACTGGGACGTCTTCGACCGCTTCAGGTCCCACTCGGCCATGTTCAACGTGAAAGGGGTCACCACACCCACCCTGATTCAGCACGGTGAGAACGATCGTCGAGTTCCCATCTCACAAGGTTACGAGCTCTACAACGCTCTGAAGCGGCAGGGGGTCGAGACCAAGATGGTCGTCTATCCCCGGCAGCCCCACGGTATTCGTGAGCCGCGGCTCCAGCTCGACGCGATGAAGCGCAACCTCGATTGGTTCGAGCGCTTCCTTCCGACGGGACGATCAACGACCTCGAACTGACGAACTCCTGTCTATCTTCGGGCGACTCTATAGATGTTGCCGCGAATCTCACCGCCTGGGGCCATCATCGAATGGACGTTCACATAGAGCAGACCACGGTCCAGCAGATCGCGCTCCTCTTCCGTGAACGGACCCACGAATCCCACTTTCGGGCTCCCGAGCTCGTACTCGCCCGGGTTGACGAATCCGAAGAGGATCGGAGCGGTCTTCCCCTTCTCCGCCGGACCGTGGATGTGGGCCGCCGTCTCCGCTCCCACGAGTCCGATGAAGGTCAGCTCGAAGTGGAGCAGGTTGGTTGTCTTGTCATAAGTCGCGGTGAAGACACCCATCGCATTGCTCGTATTATCGGGAACCTCCTGCGGCGCGCTCAGAAGGGCAATGTAGTCGTCCGCTGCGGCAAGGAACGCGGTCGAAAGTACGAATGCCAAGGCGAGAAGAACCATCGTGCCAGAGAGTCGCGTCGTGCGCATGCCTCATCCTCCTTTGAGCTCTTTTGGGAGCTTCTGGAGGTATAGCAAGAGTCGACCCTCTCGTCTGTTAGAGATTTAACGTCTCGCACACCTGTACGAAGCGTTTCAGCCGACGCATTCGGTCAGTGAGAATGTGTTCCCCTCGGTATCGACGACTTCGGCCAGCTTGATGGGCTCTCCCGGTCGCGCCATCGGCGGTGATGCGACACGACCCCCGCCGGCCGCGATCTCCGCGCAGGCCGCCCGGATGTCCTTGACCTGAAAAGACAGGCCGGTCTTGCGACTGGCCCCGGTTCCACCGCCATGGAGAGCCACGATCGCGTCACCGAACGTGAGCTCCGTCCACTCGGCTGAGTCGAATTGCACCGAGAGGCCGACGACGTCCCGGTAGAAACGAATGGCTCGAGCCATGTCCTGCGTCACGAGAATGTACTTGATCGATTCGATTTCCATCGACGCACTCCTCGATAGATAGGCGATACGTCCGCGGGTGCATCATCGCACATCCGTCGATTAACGGTTGAAAATTCGGTGATTGCCTTGTACGCTGGAAGAGCAGGTTGGGGAGCGATGGGACAGCGGGACCCGTATAGGACGAATACTGGCATCTACATCCGGTGGATTACCGTCCGCAAGAGGTCGGTCTATCTGCTGAGCGTCTCCGTCCTGGTGGCGGGCTCGGCGCTGGCCCTCTGGATGCTCCTTTCGGGAGAGAGCGCGTCCGCGGGTCCGGATCCCGTCGAGAATGAGCCGGGAAAAGCCGTTGTCCTCCTCGCCGTCCAGGGTACCGTGAAGGTCCGCAAGGCGAACTCCTACCAGTGGATCGATGCGTACCGAAACATGGAGCTCGGGGGTGAGGACCGCATTCAAACCGCGAAGGACGGTGAGGCCCAGGTCTTGCTGCTGGATGGAACCATGTACCGCCTGGGCCCTCTCTCCATTCTCGTGATCGAGAGCATCAGACAAAACACCGAAGCAGAGACCAAAAACGCGATTCTCTTGACGTCAGGACAGGTGGCCATTCACAGCGTCGAGGCGTCGGATTGGAAAACTCCTCGAGCTCGAGGTACTGCGGGACCGGACACCGAGGGTACGCTGGTCTACGACGAAAGGCAAGAACGTACCGACGTCGTGGTCCACCGAGGTAGAGTCCAGATGCGGGCTGGAGAAAAAGAAGTCACGGTGGAATCTGGCCAGCGTGCCGTGCACAGCGCCAGCAATCGGCTGAGGGTCTCCGATCTCCCCGGCGTCCCCACGACGGCTTCTCCGCCAGATCACGCCGAGCTGCCGCCCGGGACAACCTTCGCGCTCCGGTGGAGATCGGTCAGGAACGCCAGGAAGTACTTCGTCGTCTTGGATCGCTCCCCTGAGTTTCCCGACCCTATCTTGCAAAGCGTCGTTTCGGGCACTTCCGTCACTCACGAGGGGCTCAACGCGGGCACCTACTACTGGCAGGTGACGGCGATCTATGCCGACGACGAGCGTGGCGCACCCAGCGGGCCAAGCACGTTCACCGTCACGAGACCCTTCTCGAAACCGCCGCCTGAGCTCGTGGTCTACCAACCGGATGTCAAGATCGACGGCCTGGTCACGGTCGAGGGACGAACCGACGCCGGGGCGAGAGTCACGATAGATTTCGGCCTCGGCGATGAGCCCGTCTCCGTGAGGGACGACGGCTCCTTCACGGCCTACGTTCGGGTTCGAAAAGCGGGCAGCCCTCTCCGGGTGCGGGCACGCAACGAGGCGGGTGGAATGACGGAGAAGACGGTACACGCCATCCTGAGAAACAGGCTGGCCCCCGACGCGAATTAGCCAGCTGCGCCAACCCGATGAGGATCTCGGCGGATCGAATAAGTTCCTGACGGGGTCAACGCTGCGTCGACAGACGGCCGACGCGGTTGCTTTCGGATCTTTCGTTGGCCTGCTATCTCCGGTGCCCGTAAGCGTTGGAGTGCGCCAAACGGTCGAAGTACTCATAGGCGCCGAGCGCGATCTCCGAGATGGCCCGCTCGCACTCGGCTTCGTCCTGCAGCCAGTTCCCCATCGCCGCGACGATGAACGGACGGTCCTTCAAGTAGATGATGCCGACGTCCACGACGACCCCGGCGAGACTCCCGGTCTTGTGGGCTACCCGCGTTCCCGCGGGAAGGAGAGGACGGATTCGGCTTGATTTGGGAATGGCAAGGATGTCGAGGAGCTGCTTCCGACTCTCGTCTCCGAGGATTTTCCCCTCGTGAATCGCCTGGAGCAGATCGGCCTGCTCGTTCGGCGTCGAGAGATTCTCGCGATTCTCGGCCCATGCCTTAGCGTCCATCATCTTCCGTTGAAGTCTCGTCTGGTGAAGGCCGAGCCGCGCCATCGTCCGGTTCACGTTCTCCATCCCGACGCGTTCGATGATCAGGTTGGTGGCGGTGTTGTCGCTTACGGTCACCATGAGCGTCGCAATGTCTCGAAGCGGCATCGTCACGCGGCCGGGCGTCAGCTGTTGCAGGACGCCACTGCCGGGAGCGATGTCCGAGCTCCCCACGGTAACGTCCTGGTCGAGTGACAACGCTTCCTCTTCGGCCTGCCGAAAGAGCTCGACGAGAATGGGAAGCTTGATCGCGCTCGCCTGAGTAAAAAGAGTGTCGCCTTCGATCGAATAACTCTCTAAAGTGGTCAGGTCACGGATGGCGACTCCGAGCACCCCGTCGACGTTCGTCGCGATGCGCCGGACCTCTTCCTCGAATCGCTCTCGCAGGCGAGCGGGTGGCTCGGTCTCGGGGGCGAGGCCCGCCAAGAGGAGCACGCCCAGAAACCCCATGGACGGCGATTGTGTCGCACTCACTCGGCCTCGAGCAACCCTCTCCCGCTCGCTGGTAGTATTGCCTCGTTCACCGGGAGAACCATGAGCCGAGAGTTCACCATCGAGGGCCGTATCGAAAGCGTCAAGCTGGCGCTGAGGGGCGCCTGGCTCCTGCTGCGCGCTCAGCGGAACGCTTGGATTCATGCGGCGGCCACCCTGGCCGTGGTAACGGCTGGTCTCTATTTCGACGTCGCGCGGATCGAGTGGGTCTGCCTGGTCCTGGCGACGGCCTGCGTTTGGACCGCGGAGGCATTCAACACTGCGCTCGAGCTCCTCGCCGACGTTGCCTCGCCTGAATTTCATCCTCTCGTCGGCCAGGCCAAGGACGTCGCCGCCGGCGCAGTCCTCTTTTCGGCCGTCGGCGCCGCGATCGTTGCCGCGCTGATTTTTGGGCCGTACGTCTTGGGCTCTCTGGGCAGGATCCCTAGCGGTGGCTGAGATCGTGGAGCTCCCGGAGAACGAAACCCATCTGTGGATCGTGCGGTCGCGGGACGCGCGCGCGCCCTCGCTTCTTGCCGCTTACGAGGAGCTGCTTAGCGAAGACGAGCGCGAAAAACGCGAGCGCTATCGTTTCGAGAAAGATCGTCATACCTGTCTTTTGACTCGTGCCCTCGTTCGCACAACCCTCTCACACTATGCGGACGTGGCGCCTGGCGCCTGGCGATTCGTGACCGACGAGCACGGCCGTCCCGAGATTTCGGAGCCGAGAAGCGAGCGCTGGTTGCGGTTCAACCTTTCGCATACCAACGGGCTCGTGGTTTGCCTCGTCGCCAGCGGCCGACGGGTGGGAGTCGACGTCGAGGACCGGGAGAGGTCGGGAAGACTGCTCGACGTCGCCGAGCGTTACTTTTCGACGGCCGAGGTCGAGGCTCTTCGAGCGCTTCCGTTGGAGCAGCAGCTCGAAAGGTTCTTCCTCTATTGGACCCTCAAGGAGTCGTACATCAAGGCCCGGGGCCTGGGGCTCGCCATTCCACTGCGCCGATTCTCCTTCGTGCTCGACTCGGTCGCTGAGCGCGGTATCCGTATCCACCTCGACCCTCGGCTCGAGGACGATCCAGAGAGGTGGTGGTTTACCGTCATGAGCCACGGCCGCCAGCACATGATCGCGGCGAGCGTCGAATCACTCGGCGAGCCGGTTGTCCTCGTCGTACGCGAAGTGCTTCCTCTCGGTTAGTTTAGCCGGGCGCGGACGGGCCGGGCAGGATCTCCCTGAGGTAATGTTCGATTCCGCGGTTCATGTTCCAGTGACGGGGATAGCCGAGGGAGACTTCTTCGAAGCGAACGCCGTCGATCCAGTCCGTGGAGCGGATGTGGAGGTGGCCGGAGACCACCACGCGGGCCCTGAAGCGAAGGTGCCAGTCTTCCGTTCGGGTCGTCCCGCACCAAATCGAGAATCGTGGAATTCTTCTCAGCCGAACGAGCTCCTTTCTGAGCGGGAAGTGGTTGATGAGAACGACCGGGTGCCGCTGCGACGCCTCGTGGAGCTTTCGCTCCGCCCGCTCGCAGCGAGCCGCGCACCAGGCATCGATCGAGGGGAAAGGATCGGAGTGAAGATAGCGCTCATCGGCACAGAAGACTCCGCTCTGCGCCGCCCACTCCAGAGCTTCCTCCCGACCGATTTCATCGGGACGGAAACTGTAATCGTAGAGAAGAAAAAGCGGAGCGAGCACCGCGGGCCCGCCATCGCCTTCCCAAAGAACGTATGGGTCCTCGGGCGTCAGGACACCTCGGTCGCGGCAGAGTGCCACAAGCGCGTCGTACTTCGCCTGGCCCCGTTCTTCACCGGGCTTGGTCGACCAGAGCTCGTGGTTTCCCGGAACCCATAGTACCCTTGCGAAGCGTCGCGTCACGACGTCGAGCGCCATCCGGAGGTGCGCGAGGGTCTCGCCCACGTCGCCTCCCAGAATCAGCCAGTCCTCGGGGTGAGATTCCACCGTGTCCAGAGCTTCACGGTTCTCGCGGAAGCCGAGATGAAGGTCGCTGATGGCGTAGAGTCTCACGTGCCTGCCTTACCATATAATGGACGGCGAAGGAGAGAATCTCATGTGCGTGGACCGAAGGGGTTTCATGGAAATCGCGGCGGCGTCGGCCGGGGCCGCGTTTCTTTCGTCGCGCCGCGCGTCTGCCGAGGAGCGGCCGCTTCCCGACGCGTTGGACAAGTTGAAACCGATGCTCGATGGAGTCGAGCCCATCACCGACGAAGAGCGGAAGGGGCGAATCGAGAAGGCTCGGCGACTCATGGCCGAGGCCGGCCTCGGAGCCGTCTATATCGAGTCGGGCTCCAGCCTCTTCTACTACACCGGAGTTCGTTGGGGGCAGAGCGAGCGTATGTTCGCCATGGTTTTGCCACGAGAGGGCGAGCCGGCTTTCGTGTGCCCCGCCTTCGAAGAAGCTCGGGCGCGCGAGCTCATTCGGTTTGGAGATGACGTACGCACGTGGCAGGAGCACGAAAGTCCCTATGCCCTCGTCGCCAAAATCCTGACCGACCGTGGTGTGAGAACGGGCAAAATGGGGATCGAGGAAAGGGTTCGCTTCTTCCTCGCCGATGGCATTCAAAAGGAGTGTCCGGCGCTCGAGATGGTGACCGCGGATCCGGTGACCGTGGGCTGCCGTGTGATCAAATCGGATGCCGAGCTCGCGCTCATGAAGCGCGCTAACGAGATCACCGTCGAAGCCTACAAGGCCGCGGTCGCGTCCCTTCAGGAAGGGATGACGCACGTCGAGGTCTCGGGCATCATCTCCTCGGCCTTCCAGAAGATGGGGGTGCAGGGCGGAGCGGGAGTTCAGTTCGGTGAGTACTCTGCTTTCCCTCATGGAAGCAGCGAGCCGCAGACGCTCAGGGAAGGCGACGTCGTGATGATGGATGGCGGCTGCGGAGTCGAAGGCTATCGCTCCGACATCACGCGCACCGTCGTATTCGGAAAGCCGAGTGACCGTCAGCGTCAACTCTGGGATCTCGAGCGCAAGGCCCAGGACGCGGCGCGCGACGCGGTGCGACCGGGAGTCCCCTGCGAGGCCATCGACGCGGCCGCTCGCAAGGTCATTACCGACGGCGGATTCGGTCCCGACTACAAGTACTTCACTCACCGAGTCGGCCACGGCATCGGCCTCGACGGGCACGAATGGACTTATCTCGTCCGGGGGAACAAGACGCCGCTCGCGCCCGGCATGTGCTTCAGCAACGAGCCCGGCATCTACCTCTATGGCGAGTTCGGTGTGCGGCTCGAAGACTGCTTCCACGTCACCGAGGATGGCGGGGAGCTCTTCACCAAACAGAGCCCTTCGCTGGACGATCCGTTCGGGGTCGTCTGACCCGGGCGCGCTCAGCTCGATTCATGCACCGAGCGACGCGACTCGCGGTCGCGGTGGTCGCGATGTTTCCGGTCTCGGGCGTCTACGGCGCGAGCATCGGCTTGCGACTGGTCGCGGACGGCCTCGACCGTCCGTTGGCCATAACGCACGCGGGCGACGGCTCCGGCCGGTTGTTCATCGTGGAGCAAGTCGGCAGGATCCGCGTTCTCGACGGGAGCGCGCTCGCGCCCACGCCATTTCTCGACATCACGCCTCTCGTATCCTGTTGCCAGGAACGAGGGCTCCTCGGTCTCGCCTTTCATCCCGATTACGAGGTGAACGGCCAGTTCTACGTGAACTACACCGATCGAAGCGGGGACACCCGAATCGTGCGCTACATAGTGACCCCGGACCCCAGCCTCGCCGACCCAGGTTCGGCAACGGTGCTACTCGCGATCGAGCAGCCGTTCGCAAACCACAACGGTGGCCAGCTCGCCTTCGGGCCCGACGGATATCTCTTCATCGCCGTCGGTGACGGGGGCTCGGGGGGGGATCCGTTCGACAACGGACAGAACGGTTTCTCGCTGTTGGGAAAGATCCTGCGCCTCGACGTCGACGCGGGAACACCCTATGCGATCCCGGTCGACAACCCTTTTCGGTTCGACCCCGGAGCTCGCGACGAGGTTTGGGCGACCGGATTGAGGAACCCCTGGCGGTTCAGCTTCGACAGGCTCACGGGAGATCTCTTCATCGCCGATGTCGGGCAGAATGCGTGGGAGGAGGTCAACTTCGAGCCGGTCACGAGCGCGGGCGGAAACAACTACGGCTGGCGGCGGATGGAGGGATCTCACTGCTTCGATCCCTCGGCGGGTTGCGCTGAAGAGCGTTTCGTACTTCCCATTCTCGAGTACTCTCACGCTGAAGGCTGCTCGGTAACCGGAGGCTTTCGCTATCGGGGAAGCCAGATCCCAGAGCTCTTCGGAATCTACGTTTTCGGAGATTTCTGCTCCGGGAGAATCTGGAGCGCGACGGTCGACGAGGCCGGCCTCTGGACCCGCAGCGAGCTACTCGGCACGTCTCTCGCGATCTCGAGCTTCGGCGAGGACGAGGCGGGAGAGCTCTACGTCGTCGATCTGGGCGGGGCGGTCTATCGGTTCGAACGCACTCCCGACATGGGGCAAGGCGAGCTGGGATCCGGTGTGACGAGATAGCTCGTCTGTTCACATTCAGACGTGCTGATCGACGAGGATCGGGTTTCCATCCGGATCGACGGCCACGAAGCTTGCGGGCCCGGTGCCCGTCTCGTCGGCTTCGGTCACGAGCTTCACCCCTTGCGCTTTCAACTGGCGCTGCAGCTCGCGAACGTCGGTGAAGGTATCGAGCTTTCTGGCGTTCTGGTCCCAGCCCGGATTGAAGGTCAGCATGTTCCTTTCGAACATGCCCTGAAACAGACCGATTACGTGATCGCCATTCTTGAGAATCAACCAGTTTTGCGAGGCATCTCCGAAGAAGGCCGTGAAGCCGTACTTCTCGTAGAAAGCCCTCGATGCTTCGATATCCTTGACGGCCAAGCTGACCGAGAACGCGCCGAGCTCCATGTTTCACTCCTTTGAATGCTAGCCGCGATCCGACGAAAAACTTGTCGGGAGATTGTCGACCTAGCCTCGGGACGCGTGTAGGAGAGAGTGTTGAACCGCCTCGGGCACTTCGATCGGAACGAACCACTCCGCAGGATAGAGGTAGTCTTCTCCACTCTCGTCGACAATGCGAACGTCGCTCTCCTTGTCCGCCTCAAGATCCGGAACAATCCGATAGATCTTGTGCAGTTCGAGGGATGCCTCGTACCCTTTATTCCGCACGCAGACGGCAAAGCGGGGTCCTTGAACTGTCATCGCCGTTAATCCAGGTAGCGTTTGCGCTTGAATTCTTTCTTGCGGATGCCGTGAGCCTCATACCAATGAAGCTCAACCCTCCGAACTCGACCGCTGCGAAGGCGAACGACTGCTACGCCTTTCATTTTTCTCCAGTTCCCCATACCGTACAGCTTCTGGAGTCGACGCGATCTCGGATTCCGCGTCCAACCGCGATCGTTTCAATCTCGACTAACTCCCCCAGTATATCGAAGTGCATCAGGAGCGCAGAAGTCGCGTTTCTTCGAACGCCTTCATTCCGATATTCGGCAGTTCAATCAGGAGCCTGTGATCAATCGTTCAAGGCCAGGACGTGTTCTGGAATACCACTCGGTAGCCATCTGGGTCCTCGAATGTGTAGCCCGAGCGGTCCCAGTAGGGATTGAAGGAGGGAACCGGCTCGTAGCCGGCTTCCCGCATTCGCTCAACGGCCTCCTGCCACTGTGTGAGGTCGGGAAGATAGAAGACCAGAAGATTGTCCCGCGTTGGGGCTCGACCGGCGCGGTGACCGCGCCTGTGCGTGAACTCGAGATGGTAAGGTGCGTCGGGATGTCCGAGCATCACCCCGTCGAAGCCCGCATGATTCTCGAAGGAATCGAGGACTATGAGGCCGAGCCCTTGGGAGTAGAAACGCACGACCTCGTCCAACTGGTCCGTCGGCCTGGCGATGCGAACTGTCACGACGTCAGTCACGTCTTCTCACCATTGAAATGCAAGCCCGAATCGACCGTTCAGTCCCACCACAAATACAACACGTTGCTTCGTCTCATCTCGTCGGCCAATGCCTCGACGGTCTCCGTTCCTTGATCGACGACATCGGGGCAGAACTCATAGACTTCCCTGGCGAAGGCAAGCATATCCCGCGGGTGTGTCTCGAATTCTGCTTCCACCCAATCGAACGCTACTCCCCGCAGGCTCAGACCGAATATGGCGTCCCACTGCCTCAGACGAGCAATGATCATCTCCGGGCTGATGTCGTAGTTCCACCCATTGGTACCCATGGCCCGAAGGCTCTCGAAGGGGTCTGACGTCTTCATTGCGGAGACTCGATCGGGTTCCTCACCCATGCCGAAATGTCGCTCCGAGACGAATACGACGACTTCCGGAGGCGCCAACCGGGCCAGGCTGCTCACCACCGTGAGTGAACGGTCATGAGGGACGTCAATGGTCACACCCCGCACTTTCGTCGCATTACCTTCGGAATCGACCCCCTCGAGTTGGCGCAGATTCCGCCCCGCCTGTTTCATCTCCAGGAGGAATGTTTCCTCGATGCCTGTCTCTGCCCTGAGGGAGAGGTCTTCGTTTGTGAGCACGACATCGGTCGCACCACATCCGCACAAGGCGCCAATAGCGATAGCGAGAATTACTTTTGGACTGAGCTTCATGAAAGACTACTCGGCTGTTTCAGTGAGAGGCGTATGAGGACGATGGCGCTCCTGAGCTCGGGACAAAGTGCTTCTCGTACCAGGCGATGCTGCGCTCCATCAGATCGATCTGATGTCCGATCTCCCGGATTCCGTGTCCTTCGCGCGGATATCGAACCATGATCGTCTCGACGCCCACGTCCTTGAGAGCCACGTAGAACTGCTCCGATTCGGCGATCGGCACGTCGTTGTCGTTCTCCCCGTGGACGAGCATGACGGGGGTCTTCACGTTCGCCACATGCTTGAGCGCCGAGCGCTCCCAGAGAACGTCCATCAAATCGCCTTGATGGGGGAAGGCCCCGAACTCGACGGCGAGATAGTCGTGGTAGTACGCCATGTAATTGAAGCTGATGAGATTCGAGATTCCGTACATCGGGATCGCCGCCCGGAATCGGCTCGTTTGCGTGAGGAGCCACATTGTCAGCTGCCCGCCGTAGCTTCCTCCCTGGAGTCCGAGCCGGTCCGAGTCGATCCATTCGTAGCGGCGCACCACGGCATCGACACCGTAGAGCACGTCCTGGGCCTCGCCTCCATTTTGATCGCCGAAGATCGCATCGGCGAAAGCTTGCCCGTATCCGGTGGAGCCGCGGTAATTCACTTTGAGCGACGCCCATCCGCGCGCGGCATAGACCTGGGTACGGTAGTCGAGCTCGGGACCATCCTGTCCATGCGGACCGCCCTTGATGACGGCGATCAGGGGGTGCTTCGAGCTCGCGCTCCGACCCAGGGGATGAGTGAGGAAGGCCTCGATTTCGGTTCCGTCGAAGCTCAGAAAGGTGACGGACTCGACCTCGGCGATCTCGCGGCTGCTCAGGAGCTCGCGATTGAGATCGGTCAGCCGTTGCGGCTCCGCGGGTCCTGACTTGAAGTAGAGCTGGGGCAGATCGCGCTCCGTGGCCGTGGAGTAGGCGATCACATTACCCTCTCCGAGAGACCAGGACATTCCCCGCCCGCCGAGCCGGTGCACCGCTGCGGAGGGCTTCTCTCCCGAAAGCGGGAAACGATAGAGTCCGATGCGGCCTCGCTCCTGGACGGTGCACCAGATCTCCTTTCCGTCCGGGGACCAGGCGTGGTCGCGCTGGCGATTGTCCACGGAAGCTCCGAGCTCTCGGCGCTCGTTCCCCTCGGCGTCCATGATCCAGAGGTGCGTGTCCTCCATCGTGGTCTCCGAGGAAGTCAGCCCGCGCTTGGTTCCCAGGTAAGCGATGGAGCCTCCGTCGGGAGACCATCGCGGCTGATACTCGATATTCTCCGTACGGGTGAGCCGGCGGATGCTCCCATCCGAGACTTTCACGGCAAAGATGTCGTAGTTGAAGAAGCGGTCCGGGTCCGGCTCCCAGTTCGACACGAACAGGATCTCCTCGCCCGAGGGGGACCAGTCGATGGAGTGCTCATAACGATTCCCTTCGGTGAGCTGCCGAAGACCGCTTCCATCGATCGATACGGTGAAAATGTGAAGCCGCCGGTTGTCGTTGAAGCGAGTCGCGCCTTCACCGGCGTGGGGTTTGTAAAGATATCTCGTAATGACGGATGGATCTCCGCCGGCGTCCTGGGTCTCCGGTCCGGCGACGGCAGAGACGAAAGCGATGGAGCGACTGTCGGGAGACCAGGCGAGACCTTCGCCGCTCGAGGGAAGTGGATGGTTGGTTCCCTGGACCTTCGCGAGGAGCTTTCCGCTCCCGCCGCCAGCGGGAACGACCATGAGTCCGAACTCACCTCCGTCGGCGCCGAAGTAGGCGATCCACTTTCCGTCGGGAGACCACCGCGGGCTCACGCCTGGTACGGCATCGCCAAGAAGGGGAGCCGAACGCGCGGAGTCGATGTCCCATACGAAGATCCGCGACGTCGTGTGTCGATCTCCCTCGCGGCTCTCGACCGTATAGAGAATCTTCCTACCGTCGGGCGAGAGCCTGACGTCGCTCACCGAACGGAGCTCGTGGAGATCCGACAGCTCAAGTCCTCGGCCCTCGCGGCTCGCGGCCGGCTCCGCCGAAACGAGGGCGATCAGTAACAACGCGGGAAGACGCCGCGAAACGAAGCTTCCGAGCTCGCGCACTCTATTTGCCTCCTCGAATCCCTCGTGCCCCGAGAGATTATGACTCATTCCGCCTCTCGCGGGTGGTTCCAGGGCGTTGGGGGTGTATCATTGATAAAAGGTCCTCCATGCCACACTCCCGGCTCGGCGCTTTCCTCTCGCTCTTTCTGTCTGCTTCGGCAGGCTCACAGGATCTGCCGCCCCCAACCGAGCTCGTTTTCGATCGTTTCTCCAAACGCGTGGTGAAAATCGAGGTCAAGGAGTCGGGGTCCGCTGCCAAGGCGTCCATCGGCTCTGGTCTCTTCGTCAGCCCCGACGGACATCTGATCACGAACTACCATGTGATATCGCAAGTCGTGCAGCACCCGGAGCGGTACCAGGCGCACTTCGTGGGCACCGACGACGAGGAAGTGCCGGTTAGCGTTCTCAACGTCGACGTTGCTCACGATCTAGCCCTCGTCAAGGCCGACATCTCGACGCCCGCTCACTTTGTTCTCGGCGACGTCGACGCTCCGCAGGGACTTCGCCTCTACTCCATGGGGCACCCGCTCGACCTCGGTCTCAACATCGTCGAGGGAACCTATAACGGTTTTCTCAAGCATTCGCTCGACCGGCGAATTCATTTCACGGGCTCGCTGAATCCCGGGATGAGCGGAGGTCCGGCGATCACTGCGGATGGACGGGTGGTCGGAATCAACGTATCGAGCGCGGGAGAGCAGGTGAGCTTCCTGGTCCCGGTCGAGAGAGCGGTAGCTCTCGTCCATCGTTCCTGGACAGACGAGTTCGAGACGCCGGCGTCTCTGCTAGACCTGGTGCGCGACCAGATCGACGATTACCAGCGCAACTTTTATTCGGTCCTTCTTGAGAGTGCGCCTCCCACCATTACGCTGGGGGCCTTTTCGGTACCGACCCAACCGGCAGCCTTCTTCAACTGTTGGGCTGATGCTTATCGGGAAGACAGCGTAGCCTACGAAACCGTGGATCACCAGTGCTCGACGGTCGACTACATCTTCATTTCCGACGAGCTGGTTTCGGGACGGTTCTGGTTCTACCACCGGCTCATCGAAAGCGACGAGCTCAACCGGTTCCAGTTCGATGCACTCTACACGGACGATTTTCAACGGACCTACCACGGGATGGGCGGCGGAGAGAGCGAGGTAACAGAGTTCCGCTGTCACGCCGGAACCATCCGGGAGCGCGACCTGGCCTTCAAGACCATCTTCTGCCTTCGAGGCTACAAGAAACTGCCCGAGCTCTACGACCTGGTGTTCAAGGCGGCGATTGTCGGCAAACCCCTCATCGGGCTCGAGACGGCGCTCTTCGCGTCCGGCGTGAGCTATGGCAACGCGGAGGCGCTGGTGCGCTGGTACATGGGTTCCGTGGCCTGGAACGGGAGCGAGTGATGCTGTTGGTCGAGGTTCTGGACCGCCGCGGGCGGGTGCGGGAGCGCGTCCGCCTCGATCGCTTTCCCCTATACGTGGGTCGAGCCTATTCGAACGAGGTCATCCTCGAGGATCGGTTCGTCTCGCCGGTGCATCTGGTGGTGCGGGAGGACGAAAGCGGAACGCCAGTAGCCTGCGATCTCGACAGCCTGAATGGATCCTGGCTCGTCGAGGATGGCCGCCGCGTCAATGAGATTCCGATCGAATCCGGTCTGCGGATGCGTCTCGGGGAGACCATGATTCGCTTCGTGAGACCAGACCATCTCGTCGCGCCCGCCGAGTTGCTTTCCCATCACTCGAGCGAGCTCCTTTCTAAGCTGAAAGATGGTCGGCTCGCGGCATTGGTCGTGCTCGGCAGTCTGGGCGTGTTTCTTGCGGACGCTTATCTGACGGCCTATTCGGCTTCGGCCTGGACCGAAGTCTTCGGCCCCCCGGTCATGGCGCTGATGAGTCTTGGGCTCTGGGCGGGAACCTGGGCCTTCGCGAACCGCCTTCTCACCCATCGCTTCGACTTCCTTCGCCATTGGGCCATCGCCTGCCTCGCGAGCGCGGTCATGGTGCTCGCCGTCCCGGCAAGCGAGTATGCGCAGTTCGTCACGTCTTGGGAGGATGTCGGCCTCGTGTTCCTCTATCTCGGCTCCGGAGTGTTGCTAGCGCTTCTGATCTACGGCCATCTGAGTATCATTCCGTCGGCGAGCCCAGGTCGGCGCCGATGGTGGTCGCTCGGCGCCTCGGGAGCTCTTCTCGGGCTATCGGCTTTCTTCGTCCTCACCATGTCCCAGGGATTCTCTACGGACGTCGAGTACGATATCCCGCTCAAGAGCTTTGGGAGTGAGTGGATCCCGGCGGGTTCGGTCGAGGAATTTCTTTCGAGCGCCCGTGAGACGAAGGACTGGGTCGACGCGCAGATCTCGTCGCGCTAATACAAACCAGCTCGGGAACCGAGCTTCGGTTCGGATTGTCACGTGGCGCCCGGGGCCTAGGAGAATCGCGGTCGAGGAAAGGCTAATCGTTCGTCGCCCGACGTCGAAGCAGGAGGTACCCGACGAGGGCGGTCGCCGCGAAGCCGGCCGTCCAAACGATCTTCTTCGAACGGGTGTCGATGTCGATGCGGAAAAACTCGAGCTCGACGGGTACGAGCCCGCTCAGGGTAAGAAGCCCGGCGAGGGCCATGAGGCCGCCGGTAAGAAGAAGCGCACATCCGAGACCTTGTCGAAAATCGTAGCGCAACTCAACTCACATCACTGAATTCGCGCCGGGCGGTCTACCGGGCGGGGGAGCTGGGAGCTCGTTCCGATTGGAGCTCGGAGCTCGTCGAGCGGTTGACGACTTCGATGAGCGCCCCGTCCGATCGCCGCTCGGTCACTCGACCGATGACGGAAACTTCGTCGAGGCGCTCGAGAGCTTCGTCGACCTTGTCCGGCCGAAGGCCGAAGGCGAGGCCGCCGGACGTCTGCGGATCGAAGAGAAGCTCGAAGGCCGGGTGATGCGCGGCCTCCGGCTGGACGACGAGGCCCTTCCGCCATTTCGCGTTCTCTTCGTGAAAAGTGCTGCGAAATCCTTGCTTCAAGAGAGAAAGCGCGCCCGGTAGAGCGGGGAGGGAAGCTACGTCGACGACCGCGCTGGCTCCGCTGGCGCGCAACATGTTCGCGAGATGTCCCGCGAGACCGAAGCCGGTGACATCGGTCATTGCTTGGGCGCCTATCTCGGATGCGATCCGCGCCGCCTCGCCATTTTCGGTGAGCATCGATTCGATCGCCGCTTTCAGCCACGGTCCCTTGGCACGGCCCTTCATGTCGGCATGGAGGACGACGCCAGTCCCGAGCCGTTTCGTCAACAGGAGCTCGTCGCCCGCCTCGAGCTTGTCGACCGATAGAAGGGACACCGGGTCCCCGTAGCCTTCGACGGAAAAACCGACCACCAGCTCGGTCGAGGTCGTCGTGTGACCGCCAAGAAGAGTGACTCCGTGTGGATCGAACACGGCGCGCGCCCCTGAGAGCACTTGATAGAGGATCTCCTCGGAATCGTCGTCCGAAGCCTCCTTGGGGATCGAAATCATCGCGAGCGCGTAGCGCGGAGAGGCGCCGGTGGCGTAGAGGTCAGACAGGGCGTTTACTGCTGCGACGCGTCCGACGAGGTACGGGTCGTCAAGAAAGGCCCGAAACGCATCCACGCTCGCGACGACGGTGTCCCCGGCCGGAGTTCTGTAAGCCGACGCGTCGTCCGGAGTTTCGAGGCCCAGCAAGACCGAGTCGTCCTGGATCCGAGGCTCGAGCCGGCCGAGCGCACGATCGAGCACGCTCTGCCCGACTTTCGCGGCGCAGCCTCCGCACAGGATCTCCATCTGCTTCGACATGTCGGGAAGCGCGTTGAAGGCATCGGTCATCGCGCCCTCGTCGTCGAGCACCTGGAACTTCTCCATGAAGGCTCGGTCGATGCGATCCTTGAGGCGCATGACCCACGAGCCTTCGAACGATACGCCCCATTTCGCCCCGAGCGCGGAACCGTCTCCGAGGTTGAGGAGCGTGAGGAAATCGGCCTGCGGGCGATACGGCCGCAACGGTTTTCCTGCGATCGCGGCGCGCAGGTTGTCGATGAGATAGGGCCCTTCCCGAACCGCGTAGACCCCCGCCTTGGGAGTGTTGGGATAGTCCACCAGCGTCCCGCAGTCTCCCACCGCAAAGAGATCGTCGAACCCCTCGATCTGAAGGGTGGAGCGCGTCCGCACGAACCCCCTCGACTCGGTCGGAAGGTCCGATGCGGTGAACACAGGATGGCTCACGGCGCCCGTGACCCAGACGAGCGCGTCGAAGGTAAGGCGCTCCCCATCGTTGAGCTCGACCTGGCTCGGGCGGACAGCGACCACACGGCGATTCGGATAGAAGTCGATCCTTCGGGACTCGGCGTTGCGATGCACCCGATCGATGAGGCTTTTCGGGTAGCCGGGAAGTACGTCGTCACCCATGTGGACGAGACTCACCCGGATTCCTTCATCCTGACGGGCACCCAGCCGCTCCCAGATCGTGAAGGCGAGCTCGACCCCGCCGGCTCCGCCTCCGACCACGAGAACCCGATACGGAGAGCTCGCCGATTCTGTCAGCGTGCCGATGCGGCGAACGAGCTCGGCGATGGGCCTCGTGGGAAGGGCGTGCTCGCGAACCCCCGGCAAGTCGAGGCCAGCCACCGTCGAGCCGATATCGAACGAAGCGAGATCGTAGGGTACGGGCGGACGACCGGCGACGTGGATCTTATTCGCCGCGGCGTCGACCCGGATCGCGGGCGACAGGATGACGCGGGCCCGCGCCCGGCGCGCGAGCGGGATCACGTCGATCTCGAGCTCGTCCATTCGGTACTGTCCCGCGACGAATCCCGGCACCATGCCGGAGTAGATCGCCACGGGCCGGTCGAGAACCACGGTGATATGCGTATCGGGGAGCGGCTCCATGGCGAAATGGCGAAGGACCTGCACGTGGGTGTGCCCGCCTCCAACCAGGACGAGCTCGGTTCGCGACTTGCCCACGCGGGAACATTCTATCCCAGCGTTTCGAGAAAACCCTGGTGCTGAAGACGGCGCGGCGTTTGCCGGGCTCCAAAATGACCACCCTTCGTCAGGAATGAAAGCGCGTGATATCTTGGGTAGGTGAAGATTCTTCTTGCGCTTTTCCTGTACGCCGCCCAGGAGGCGGCGACGCCCCGAGTTTTCGTCAGAGTCGACTCCGGAGCCGTGGAGGAAGGCGACCGGAAGCGAGTCAAGGAGCTTTCGGACTCGGTGCGTGACATCCGGGAGCAGATCCAGAAGCGAGTCGACCTGGTCAATGCCGACGAGAGAGCGGAGGCCGACGTCCTCGTCACCGTCCTCGATCGCCGCATCGAAGTGAGCCCCACGGGCGAGAACAACTACGGAGGGGAGCTCAAGCAGACCCACTACCAGAGCCGTTACATTCTCACCTACCGCGTCGAGACCGGAGGCCAGGCTCATGAGTCGGAAACGGCGCTCGCCGGAGCGTTCGTGACCTGGAAGCGGGTGGCGGGCACTGTGGCCAAGGAGATCGGAATCTGGGCCCGCCATTACCAAACATCTGAGAAATAACGATTTCTCGCGTCAGGCTCGAATTCGACTATTTTGCCTACAATGTGAACTTTCTTCCCGACGGGAGCGTATCGGGGTGAAGATGATTGGCGCTCTCGAGCAAATGGCGCTTCTCGCCGTCCTCCGGCTCAGAGAAGAGGCCTCCGCGGTGGCCATCCGCAAGGAGCTTCACGAGCGCACGGGAAAGAACGTCGCTAGAGGGGCCCTCTACACGGTGCTCGAGAGGCTCGAGGGAAAAGGATACCTGGTTTCCTGGTTCGGCGAGCCGATGCGGGAGCGGGGAGGTCGAGCCCGTCGCTACTACAGCGTGACGGTGTCTGGCGTCAAGGCCCTGAGGGAATCGAAGAAGGCCATCCAGAGCTTGTGGAGCGGCCTGGAATCTATGCTGGGAAAGAGCTGGTGAGAGCACCTAACCCCCCTCGACTCGCTGAGGCTCTGCTGGCCCGAGTCGTTCGGCAGAGCGACCGTTCCGAGGAGATTCTGGGCGACCTTGCCGAGGAGCACCGGGAGATCGAGCGAGCACGAGGCCGGCTCGAGGCGCATCTCTGGTATTGGTTCGAAGCGTTCGAGATTGGCAGCCATTACGTCTTCCGATGGCATCGTCGAAAGCGCGAACGTAGAAGGGACGGAACGATGAGAAGCCTGCTCCGGGATTCGAAGCACGCCCTTCGAGGGCTGCTGCGGGAGCCGAGCTATACCGCCATCGTGGTCGTGACGCTCGCTCTCGGTATCGGTGCCAACGCCGCCGTCTTCTCGATGGTGGATGCCCTCGTGTTGCGCCCCTTTCCCATACCGGACATCGCCCGCCTCGCGATGGTCTGGCAGACGGATCCCTCACGCGATTGGGATCGAACCAACGCCTCGCCCGCGGACTTTCTGTCGTGGAAGGAACAGACGACAGGGTTCGATGACCTCGTGGCGATGGAGTGGTGGGACGTGAATTTGAGCGGCGTCGGCGAGCCCGAGAAGCTGCAGGGCTCCTTGGTGACGCCCGGCTTCCTCGACGTTCTCGGCGTCGAGCCTTATCTAGGGCGCACTCTCGGCGCGGATCGAGATCAGTTTGGTGCCAAGACCGCGGTCATCAGCTACCAGCTCTTCTCGCGTCGATTCGGAAATGACTCGTCGATTCTGGGAACCGCCATACTTCTGAACGGCGAGCGATACGACGTGGTTGGGGTGGCCGAGGAGGGCTTCGATTACCCCTACGGCACCGACGTTTGGGCACCTCTGTGGTTCGACGCCGAGACGGCGGCGAATCGAGAAAGCCACTATCTGACCGTCATCGGAAAAATGCGGGAGGGAACAACCGTGGAAGACGTTCAATCGGAGCTCGAGCTGGTCTCCGAGCGTCTGGCACGGGAGTACCCGTCGACCAACGAGGGCCGCGGTGTCAAGGCGATGGCCCTGGCGCGGGCCGTGGTCGACATCGGGGCCCCCGCGTTTCTCGCCATGTGGCAAGCGACGACGGTGTTCGTTCTCCTCATTGCGTGCGTGAACGTGGCCAATTTGCTCATGGCGAGGGGGGGCGAGCGTCATAGGGAGCTGTGCCTGCAGCAAGCGCTCGGAGCGGGGCGTTACCGGATCATGCGGCAGCTCCTTACCGAGAACCTGTGGCTCGCGGCTCTGGGCGCTCTTCTCGCCGTGCCCCTCGCGTGGCTGGGCATCGAGATCCTGCGGACGAGCATGCCGGCGAACATCCAGAGGTTCGTGGTCGGCTGGAAGGAGATCGACCTCGATTGGCGAGCGCTCGGGTTCACGGCAGCGGTAGCCCTCGTGACGGCGTTCGTTTTCGGACTCCTCCCGGCTTGGCGCGCGTCCCGTCCCGACCTGACGGCTTCGCTCAAGGAAGGAGGCCGCGCGAGCTCGCAGGGAAGAGATCGTCAACGCGGGCGGAGCTTGCTCGTCGTCACCGAGGTCGCGCTCACCCTGATGCTGCTCGTGGCATCGGGCCTTAGCATTCGGGGAGCGATACGGCTGACGCGATCGGACCAGGGGTACGACCCGGATGGCCTGATGACCATGGAGGTGGCCCTTCCCGAAACGAAGTACGAAGAGGAAGAGTCGCGTCTCCAGTTCTACCGTGCGCTCGTGGAAGGCGCGCGCCAGCTTCCAGAGGTCATCTCCGCGGACTGCGTCAACATACTTCCTTCGAGCGGGGGCAACACGTCGCGCTATATCGAGATCGAGGGCCGGCCCGCCGAGAACCCCACCGAGAGACCGCACGTCCAGTACCGCGTCGCTACGGATTCCTTTTTCGAGACGATGCGCATTCCCATTTTCTCGGGACGGACTTTCGACGGCGGTGACCGGGCCGATACCCGCCCGGTCACGATCGTAAGCCAGGGGTTCGCCGAGCGGTTCTGGCCGGGCGAGGATCCGCTGGGAAAGCGTTTTCGAATATTGAGCGACGAGGACGCCGACTGGCTCACGGTGGTGGGAGTCTCCGGTGAAGTGCTCCACGATTGGTTTCTGGGAGTACCGGGCGCGACGTTCTACGTGCCGATGGAGCAAGCCCCTGGTCTAGGTATGCACCTCGCCCTTCGTGTTCGCGGAGATCCGGAGGCCGTGACCCCCGCGGTTCGCGCAATCGTGCGCGAGATCGATCCCGATCAGCCTCTCTTCACTGTCATGACCATGCGCCGCATGCTTGCCGAGCGGACGATCGGGCTTCGCTATGCGGCGAGCGTGATGGCCATCCTGGGTCTCATCGCTCTGGTGCTCGCCGCAGTTGGCATCTACGGAGTCATTGCTTACTCGGTGAGCAGGCGGTCCCACGAGATCGGGGTCCGCGTCGCTCTGGGGGCCGACCGGGGGGACGTCCTGAAGCTCACCGTGGGCCAGGCGGTTCGGATCACGGGGCTCGGGATCGTCGCCGGACTCCTGCTCGCCTATGGAGCGGGCCGCCTGATGGCGAGCCACCTCTTCGGAGTGGTGCAGCTCGACGCCACCACGTTCGTGGCTCTCGCGGGCGTCCTGGCCACGGCATCCCTGCTGGCGGGTTACCTTCCCGCTCGACGGGCTCTCGAGCTCGACCCCGTCGTTGCCCTCAGAACCGAGTGAATTGATGCGATAATCGTCTGCATCGGGCTGCTTCGAAGGGTATGAGATGTGAGCACGCAGTGCGAATAATGAAGTACGCTCACGAAAACTCGGAGGACGAATCATGGCTAGCGGAGGACCACCGCCCGTTCCCAAGAAACAAGGACTGAGTCCCTGGGCCTGGCTCGGGATCGGCTGCGCCGGAATCCTGGTCGTCGGAGGCGTGGTCGCCGTGCTCGTCGGGATGTTCGTGTTCAGCAAGGTAAGGGACGTCGCGCGCGACATGGAGGAGGATCCCGTCGCGACGATGTCCCGCATGATCGCCGCCGCTCATCCCGAGATCGAGCTCGTGGAAGCTGACAAGGACTCCCGGATGGTGACTTTTCGCGATACCGCTTCGGGCAAAGTTTTCACGTTCAGCTACGAGGATATCGAGGCGGGACGATTCTCTTTCTCGTCGGAGGGCGAGACGGCGCAATTCGATCTCGACGCCGACAAGGGCGAGGGGGGGCGAATGACCGTCACGACCGAAGAGGGAACGGCGACGTTCGGGGCAGGCACCAACGTATCCGACATTCCCGCCTGGGTACCCGTCTATCCCGGGAGCACTCCCAACGGGACCTATTCCTCGGAAACGCCGCAAATGAGGGCCGGCGGTTTCGGCTTCGAAACGAGCGATGGGGTCGACTCACTCCTGGCTTTCTACACGTCAGGACTCGAAGCGGCAGGGCTCGAGATCCGCAGCCGCACCAAGACGCCCGAAGGCGCGGTCGTCGTGGCCGCTGCTCCCGACGAGTCCCGCACGGCTACGGTGACTCTGTCGACGGAAGATAGCGGCCTCGGAGCGGTCGTCAATTTCATGGAAAGGAAGTAAGGGACACTCCCGCGCCACCGTTTGAGCCATCGCCCGGGCGAGCCTAAAATGCGGGCGCTCGTTCCCGCAGGAGGAGGCTTGCCATGCATGAGACGCGTATCCTTTCGACCATCGCGTTCCTCGCAATCGGCGCGTTGAGCGTCGCGCAAGAGCCCGACGTCGTCATTCGCGGCGGGATGGTCATCGATGGAACCGGAGCGGATCCGCGTCGCGCAGACGTTGCCGTTCGCAACGGCCGCATCGTCGCCGTGGGCGACCTTTCGAGCGCGCGCGCCTCTCGGATCATCGACGCGTCGGGCTTGTACGTGGGCCCTGGGTTCATCGACATCCATAGCCACGCCGACACCGGTCTCTCCGATCCGTACCTGGCGACGGCGGCGAACAATCTCCTCCAGGGCATTACCACGGTCGTCGTAGGACAGGACGGGCGGCACGCCTGGCCTCTCGGCGGGAGCTTGAGCGAACAGGTGGCGCTTTGGCGGCGACAGGGTGTCGGCAACAACGTCGTTCCTCTTGCGGGGCAAGGAAGCGCGCGAATCGAAGTCATGGGCTGGATCGACCAGCCGGCATCGGAAGCGGAACGGCAGGCCATCGCGGATCACGTTGCCGGCATTCTCGCCGAAGGCGCCTGGGGCCTGTCTTCGGGACTGGGTTACTATCCTGGACGTCACTCGCCGCCCGACGAAGTCGTCGACGCCGCGCGTCCGGTGGCCGCCATCGACGGTTTCTACATCAGCCACATGCGCAACCAGGGAGACATGCTGCTCGAGTCCATCGAGGAGACCATACACCTTTCCAAAGAGACGGGCGTGCGTGCGGTAGCGACCCATATCAAGGCTTCGCCCAAGCGCAACTGGGGAAAGGCGCGTCCCGCGGTCGCACAGATCGCCGAGGCGCGCGCCAACGGCGTGAAGATCTACGCCGATCTCTACCCCTACGACACGTCGAGCGACGGCATCGACGTGTCGCTCGTTCCCATCGGAGCCCTGTTTGAGGAACAGGAGATGCGCGAGCTCCTCGCCCCGGCGGGTACGGATCCGGGCGAGTTACTTCGCTGGGCTTTTCGCCTCGAGCCCAATCTGGGACGTCGCTTCGACCTCGACTTCTTGCTGGAGAACCCACAGCAGGCTTTTGGTAACGCGGTTCGCGGAACCGATCGGCTTCGAGGTGAGGCGATCTTCCGACACCGTCTTCGCGAGCGTCTCGCGGATCCGGAGACTTCTCCAGCTCTTCTCGAGGCCGTCTTGGATCGTATCTCAGGCCCGGGAGGGGCAGAGATCTTCGAGATCGCCTCTCATCCCGAAGAGCGCCTCGTGGGGTTGCGTCTATCCGAGCTGGCTCGGGCGCGCGGGATCTCCGAGGCCCGGGCCGCGGTCGAGCTCACCCTGGAGGGAGCTTCATTCACCCAGCTTCACATGTCGGACGACGACGTCGTGACGTACATCCAGCAGCCGTTCATGGCGGCCTGTACCGATGGCTGGGTACCCGAGTACGGCTTCGGGCTCACCCATCCGCGCTCCTACGGTGCTTTCACCCGGCGAATCCGAAGATACGTCTACGATCTGGGCGTCATCGATCTGCCGTTTGCGATCCAGACAGCGACCGGACTTCCCGCCGAGATCATCGGCCTCGGCGATCGCGGGCTCATCGAAGAGGGGCAATGGGCGGATCTCATCGCCTTCGACCCGGCGCGCATCCGGGACCGCGCCACCTATCGGAACCCGCACCTCTACAGTGAAGGCATCGAATGGGTACTCGTGAACGGAGACATTGTCGTCGAGGACGGCGAGGTCAACGGCCATCGGGCCGGCAAGGTGCTGCTCAAAACAGACGGGTCGAGCACGAGCAACTGATGTCGCTCGCGGCTCGCTGAGCTCGACGCGAGGGCCGACACAGCCGAGCGGAGCCGCAACGTAGGCGGTTTTGTTTAGCCTGAGCGAGAGCTGTTACTTGTTCGGGCGGCCACCGGCCTGCGATCTTTTGAACATGATGTACAGGCCGACGATCGCGACGAGCGCCCCCACGACGGTGCCCATGACTTGCCTGAGCCCGAACTTGTTGTCGTCTCCAATCCCGGTGATGTCGGCTGTGAGAGAGACGATCAAGAGTCCAATACCGAGCAAAACAACGAAGCTTGCAGTTCTCTTAGTAAGCATGGTTTGGCCTCCGTAGTACCAGAAGCCCAGGGGCACGCTCGCGTCCATTGCGCTAGGTTGGGGGGGCGCAAGTAGTGGGCTTCTGATTCAGCCGCGATGCTACCACCGGAACCATGTCGTTACAACAGCCCAGCCCGCGGCTTGTCGAGTCGTAACCAATCTCTCTGGGTACGAACGGCTGCTGAAGAACGACGCATTGGTCGACACGTATCGATGGGGCTCGCGCGGCGAATCGTTTCTGTCGGTCGGGCACGAGCAACTGAGGATCTCTACCAGATGGCGACGCGCTTTTCTGGAGCGAGCCACATGCCGTCGCCTTCCTTGACGCCGAACGCCTCGTAAAACTCGGGGACGTTGCGCAGAGGACCGTTGGCACGAAAGTTCTCCGGCGCGTGCGGATTCGACAGAACGAGCTGGCGCAGGGACTCCTCGCGCGATTTCGAGCGCCAGGTCTGCGCGTAGCCGATGAAGAATCGCTGCGGTCCGGTGAAGCCGTCGATAACCGGCGCTTCCTTGCCCTCGAGTGAGGCCAGGTAGGCCCGGTAGGCGATGGTCAGCCCCGTGAGGTCACCGATGTTCTCACCGAGCGTGAGCCGGCCGTTCACGTTCAAGCCCGGCAGCGCTTCGAAAGCATCGTATTGATCCACGAGCATCGAGGCACTCTCCTCGAACGACCCCGCGTCGTACTCGCTCCACCAGTCGCGGAGGTTCCCGTCTCCATCGAAGCGGCGGCCCTGGTCGTCGAACGCGTGGCCGATCTCGTGACCGATCACGGCGCCGATGGCACCGTAGTTCACCGCGTCGTCGGCCATCAGATCGAAGAAGGGAGGTTGAAGAATCGCGGCGGGGAAGACGATCTCGTTCTTCGTAGGATCATGATAAGCGTTCACGGTCTGCGGGGTCATGCCCCACTCGGTGCGATCGATCGGCCCGCCCAGCTTCTCGACGTTTCGGCGATACTCGAACGCATTCGCCCGGAAAACGTTGCCCACGAGGTCGTCGCTCCGGATCTCGAGCTTGGAGTAATCGCGCCAGGTGTCGGGGTAGCCGATCTTGTAGACGAACTTCTTCCGCTTCTCCTGCGCCCTCTCTTTCGTCTCGTCCGTCATCCAGTCGAGCTCGTCGATGGCAAGGCCGAAAGCGGCGATGAGGTTCTCGACGAGCTGCTCCATGCGCGCTTTGGCCTCGGGAGGAAAGTGGCGCGCCACGTAGAGCTTACCCACGGCTTCCCCCATGAGCTGATTCACGTTCCGAACCCCGCGCTGCCAGCGCGGCGGAATCTCCTCGAGCCCATTCACGAGTCGGCCGGAGAAATCGAAGTTCGCCTCCACGAGCTCGTCGGAAAGATAGGGCGCCATGTCGTGGAGAAGCCGGAATATGGTGTAGCTCTTCCAGTCGGCGAGCGCGACGTCGTCCGTGAGCCCTCCCAGCGCGCTTACATAGGACGGCTGGGCAATCACGATTGTGTCCACGTCGGCGATCTCGGAGCTCTCGAGATAGCGGTCCCACGCGATTCGATCGGTGGCCGACGCGAGATCCTTGCGCCCGTAAGGGTTGTACAGTTTCTGTACGTCGCGCGTTTCCTCCGCCGTCCAGTGGTGCTCCGCCAGTCGGCGCTCGATCTCGAACACCGCCCGGCCCCGCGCGCCGGCATCGTCCACGCCAGCGAGCTCGAAGAGCTTCGTCGCATATCGCGGGAGCTCCTCGCGGAGTGCCTCGAACTTTTCCCCTTCCTTGAAATAGTAGTCGCGGTCGGGAAGGGTCAGACCGGATTGAAACAAGTACACGGTGTAACGCGTGGAATCGCCGAGGTCGGGAAAGACGGCGAGCGCCAGCGGCGAGTCGATGCCGTCGATTCTGAGCTCGGCCTGGAGCTGGAGCAGGTCCTGAACGCTCTCGGCCGAGAGGATTCGATTCAGCGGTTCCTGCAGCGGCTTGACCAGAAGCTCGTTCGCTCGGTCGGTGTCCAGGTAGCTCTTGTAGAACTCTCCCACTCTCTGCTCATCCGTACCCGGCTTTAGCTCTTTCTTCTCGGCCAGCTCTTCGACGATGGCGCGCTGGTTCTTCTCGCTCTCGTCCACGAGGATCGTGAAACTTCCCCAGCGTGACTGGTCCGCTGGGATCTGGGTCTCCCGAAGCCAGGTGCCGTTCACGTAGGCATTGAAGTCGTCCTGAGGCCGTACCGACTCGTCTAATCCGGACCGATCCACTCCGGAGACGAGATCGGCGCGCTGTGACGCGGCGACCGAAACGGCGAGAGCAGAAGCCACAAAGCCGAGCAGATGGCGTGAATTCATCGAACCTCCCTGCGTACTCTAGTGCTCAGTGGCGTGGCGGGACCCGTAATCGATCGTGCCGCCACGGCTCGGGGCTGCTTACGGCGCGGCAAGCCCGCCGGGCTCGCTTCGCTCGCGCGGGCTGGACTGCCCTTTTTCATCAGCCTGCTGGAGATTTTAGCGCGCCGGCGCCCGGGGGACACTCAGGAAGGCTCGTCGAGCTCGAGCTTTCGGGATCTCTCCACGATCCTGACGATCGCGTCGGATTCCAGCCGCGAAATCTTCTCGCTGGCAATGGAGCCCACGACCTTGTTCCGCACCACGTGCTCCACCTCGAGACCGAGCTTGCGTAGGCGGGTGAGCGTCGATTCGTCCACCGCGCGCTCGGTCAGCTCCACGAGCACCCGCACCACTCGCGGACTTCTTTGTCTTGCCAGATCTCGCGGTCGCATGGTTCTCAAGGCTCGACGGCGAGCAGCCGCGCCACGTCGAGCTTGCCATAGCCCCAGTCCCGATTCCAGCAGACGGCCGTGTTCTCGTCCTGTCGGGTCGACTTCATGATGCGTCTCTTGGCCTCCGCCCAGTCGATCGTTCCGTCTTTTTGCAGCAGAAGGGCCAGCGCTCCGGTGACGTAGGGCGCCGACATGCTCGTACCCCTGAGGGCGGCGTAGTCGATATCCGAAACTCGCGTGAAGAGCGGTAGCTCGGTGGGCGAAGCCGCGCTCGAGAGGGGAGCGAGCAACCACTCGCCGGGAGCGGTCACCTCGGGTTTGTTCTGCCCGTCGCGCGTGGGTCCGCGGCTGCTGAACTCCGACAGCGACTCCAGCTGAAGCGCCTCGAGGCGCACCGTCGGGTGAGCGGGATCCCGCGAGCTCCACTCGTTCCGCGTGACGTAGGAGCCGACGGCGATGGCGGAATAGGCCGTCGCCGGCATGCCCACGAGGTACTCGAACGTCGCGCCGGTGACGAAGTTTCCCTCGGCGCCGTCTCCCATCCAGGCGTGCACGGCACCCACCTTCGCGCTTCCCGGCGACACCTCTTCGACCACGAGACGCCAACCCGTGAGCCAAGCGGTCTGAGCCGCCGCGAAGAGCTGGAACGTGACGAAGGGATCCCCGCTGTAGGGATGGACCTGCCGCGAGACGCTCACGAAGAACGAATCGAAGTCGAGCTCGGACAGCCCCTCCTCGGGGGCCTCCACGACCTGTCCCCCCGGGGCATGGAGTGCGATGCGAAGAGCGTCCTCGCGCTGCTGCCAGACCTGGAGACCGAGCACACCGAGCTCTTGCGATCCGGTCTCGGTGTCCACGACCCGCGGTTTGAGATGAAACGCCGCCTCCCACCGAGCCGGGCTCGCGCCATCGCCCCGAAGGCGCGTGTGAGCGTGGATCGGGTCGCCCCCTTCGTTACCCGCGGAGACGACCACGAGCTTGCCCGGCCCGGAAAGCTCATCGATGGTCCTTTCGACGATGGTGGTGCCGTCGTGCCCGCCGAAATGTCCACCGAAGCTGCAGTTGACGACGCAGGGCTGGCCCCGCTTTCCCGCGAGGTCGAAGATATGCGCGATGCCTCGAAGGATATCCGCGCTTTCGAGCGTCGTCTTCACGATGGCGAGATCGGCTTCGGGAGCGACGCCCCGCAGCCTTCGGCCGGGCGAGCCAGCACCGTTTCCCGCGGCGATTCCCGCCACGTGGGTGCCGTGGCCTACCGGGTCGGTGACGTCGTCGGCCGCCCCGGCATCGATCGCGGACGCATCGAGCTCCCGGTCGGTGAACTGATCGAGGTAGTTGACGATGCGCGTCTTGCCGTTGATTCGAAATGCGGGGTGTTTGACGTCGATCCCGGTGTCCACAACGCCGACGAGAACGCCCGCTCCGGTCTGAGAGACCGTTCGGGAGTTTCCTCGCACGAGGCCGGACGAAACATGAGCGCGATCGCAATGAAGCTTGAGGCGCGTGCTAGCCTCGACGTAGCGGACGTCTTTCATTCGGGCGAGAGCCGCGAGCTTTTCCCGTGGCACTCGGGCCACGATCGTGTTTTCCGTGCCAGCGATCCCCGAACACCCACCACCCCAGGCGTCGATCTTTGGCGAGACTTTTCGCCGAGCGGTGCAGTCGACGATGACCGATACGAGCTCCTCACGCGCGAGCAAGCCCACGGACCTCGTGGTGTGCAGCAGGGCGTCGAGCTTTTTCATGTGGCTCGCGCGCGAAGGACGGACGATCTTTCTGCGCTTTGCGGCCATGGCTCAGTCGAGGACGTCGTTCCGGTAGGCGTAGAGGGCGGGGGAGCCGCCCGTATGCACGAAGAGGACGTTCTCGCGGGACTCGAAGTGATTCTTCCGTATGAGGTCGATCAATCCTGCCATCGCCTTCCCCGTATACACGGGATCGAGCAGGATCGCCTCCAGCCGCGCCAGCATCCTGACCGCTTCGCCCATCTCGGGCGTCGGCCTCGAGTAACCCGGCCCCACGTAATCGCCGAAGCACAGAACCGCTTCGCGCGGGAGCTCGCCGTGAATCCCGATTCGACGGGCCGTTTCTCGCGCCAGCGAATACACGAGATCTTCCTGAGGCTCCTTCGGCCGGCTCACATTGATGCCGATGACGCGGATGCCGCTCGACAATCCGTGGAACCCCGTGACCAGTCCGGCGTGGGTTCCCGAGCTACCGCTCGCGGTGACGACGCGATCGATCCGAAGGCCCGAGTCGAACGCCTGGCTGACGATCTCCTGCGCGCAGGCCGCGTAGCCCGTGGCCCCGATGGAGTTGGATGCGCCGACGGGAATCACGTAGGGCGCCTTGCCCTCCGCCTTCAACTGCGCGGCGACGAGCTCGAGCTCCTTCATCATGTTGGATCCTCCGGGGACCACCTTGATGCTCGAGGCGCCCAGGAGCTGGTAGAGGAAGTTGTTCCCGCTGGCTTGCGGATCGTAGGTGCCCGGTACACGCTCCTCGAGGACGAGATGGCACCGCAGACCCTCTTTCACCGCAGCGGCCAGAGTGAGGCGGCAGTGGTTCGACTGAATGGCCCCGCCCGTTACCAGGCTGTCGGCCCCCTTCTCGATGGCATCGGCGACGATGAACTCGAGCTTCCGGGTCTTGTTACCGCCCGCGGCGAGCCCGAGGAGATCGTCACGCTTGACGTAGACGGCGGGCCCGCGGAGCTCGGCGGACAATCGATCGAGTTTCTCGATCGGAGTCCAGCCCTGGGTGTAACGACGCCGGGGAAAGCGTGACAGGTTCATGCGATTCTCCTAACGTGAAGAGACAGATTATAGCCGGCTATCTTCGGAGCTTCACTACGAGGTCGACCGTAGCCCAATCGCCGGCGCCATCGGGAATGACGACGTCGATCACGTTGCCGCGCCGAGTCCCGTTCTCGACCGATTCCACTTCGAACGGGATCCGCGCGCGGAGCTCGTAGCTCGTCCGACGTCGCCCCTCGAGGCGCGCGGTGTAGGTCCCGTCGACGAAACGTTCCTCGAGGATCCGCAGGCGTCGAGAGCGATCGCCCGGCCGAAGGGGCGCGTGGATCGGCTCGATCTCGATGCCGGGCCGAAAGGTGACTTCGTGCGTTCGGACGCCGGTCCCCGGCTCGGGGCTCCAGGTGACGGGGCCGCCGGGAAGAGAAAGCTCCACGACGAGCGGTCCGATCGTTCCTTCGAGCCTCAGCTCGATGCGATCCTCGGAGTCTCCGCGAAATCTTTGCCATTCGAAATCGAAGAAGCCCTGCGCGTGCCGCAGGTTCTCGACCTTGAAGCGATCCCAGCCGGGAGGGGGCTTCGGGGCCAGCCTTCCCGGCTCGTAGCCGACGAGACCTCGCAGCAACGGCGACACGAGCCCCGACGTGGAAAAGAGCTGGTGGGGCACGGCGGCGTCGACAGGAGCGAGCCGATCCCCTGACAGAAGCTCGGGCACGAAGCCGCGGGCGCCCAGAAACGTCAACTCCTTGGTGCCCTCGAGATAGAGCCATCCCGCGTGAGGGTGGTCGTTCGCGTAGAGCGCGAGCGCGGCCATCCCCGTAAGAAACGGCCAGACCGCTCCGTTGTTGTAGCTCTTGTGATCGTAGAGCGCGCTCTCGCGTGACAACATGCGCACACCCCAGTCGGCGCCGAGCCGGCTCGAGGCCAGGGCATCCAGAGTCGGCTCACTCGAAATGAGCCCACGCCAGAGTCCGAAAGCGGGCCAGGCCGTTGTCTCCACCTGCCGGGTGCCGTCCCTGAGGAGTGCAAACGGGATTCCGTCATCATCCCGGAAGCGCTGAGCGAGAGCTTGGGGCACGCTCGCGGGCCTACTCTCGCCGAGCTCTTGGGCGAGCTCCCGCATGGCGTGAACCGCCTCGGTCCACACGGCGGCGAGGTAGACGTCGGTCAAGACCTCGTCGGAGCGGAGGCTGCCGGTCTCGACGGCGCCGAGACCGGCCAGGCTGTTGTCCATGAGGCCGTCACCGTCTTCGTCGGTCGACAGGCAATAGGCGAAAGCTTTGCTCAGGGACGGCCAGAAGTCCCGGGCGAGCTCGAGATCCCCGCTCAGGCGCACGTAATCCCTGACGGCGACGATGTAGAGAGGCGTCGTGTCCGCATGGTAATACCCGTACGGGTACTGCTCGAACCACGGGATGTAAACGGCGCCCTGAGACAGCTCGTGCATCATCTTGCCGTCGTCACGCTGGCGGTCGCGCAAGAAGCGCAAGGCGCGCTCGGCCGTCTCGAAGTCCCCGTAGGCTCCGATCGCCCACAGGTTGATGAACGCGTCGCCCCCGAAGAACCAGCCGAAGCCCGGCCGCTCCGACCGGCCCGAAGGACCGAGCCCGGCGACGAGCCCGCAACCGAGCTGCGGGTTGCAGACGAATCCCTTGTCGAGCGCGACCTTTCCCCACTCGAGCGCCCGATCGAGCGCGTCGTCCGGTGTGTCGATCCGAGTCCGCTCCTCGCGGAGCTCGCGATAGTGCGCCTCGGTCGCCCGAGCCAGCGCCTCGCGCTCACCGAGGAGGCGCCGGTAAGTCGCGCGCGCTTCCGGGAGACCGTTGACGCTCGCCGCGATGGCGATCGGAACCGTCGGCTCCCGCACTTCGATCCGCAATTCCGTGGGCGCGTCGGGCAGGTTGTGCGCCGGCTGGGTGGGTGGACGTGAGGCGAAAGGCGAGCCGACGATCGCGGCGTGCCGGCGGGTGCTCTCGGTGATGACGTAGGCGCTCAGCTCTTCGTCCCAGTAGCTATATTGGCCGCCGAGCGCCGCTGGCCACATGAGCTTCAGATCCGTATGGAAACGCGCGCGCAGGCCGACGACATCGGAAGCATCGACCTCGACCAGAACCAGGCCGCCGGGCTCATCGATGGGAACGAGCCAGGTCACGTCGGACGTGAACGAGGCGTGCGAGTAACGCACCGTCGACGATTCCGGCCGGATCTCGACCCCACTCGAAAGACCGGCTGCGGGAATCGGCTCGCCGTAGTCGGCGAGCTCGAACAAGAGCTCGAAGCCGTGGAACACCTTCAGGGGGTAGACCCAGGCCTCGAAGCTTCCGTTTTCGCGGCCGAGAAACGCCGCGCGTCGGCCCGAGGCTTCCATGTACTCCGAGGGACGCGCCGGTCCGGAAAGCGTGAGGGACTCGGCGAGCAAGAGAGGTAGGAGAGCCATCATCGAGAACCGGCCTCGAGATCGATGAAGACGCGGGCCAGGATGCTGTTCCAGATGTAATTCGACGGCGAGCCGAGCGTGACCTCGTCGGGACTGTATGACTCCCAGAACCGATGGTTCCGGCGAAGCTGGGTCGCGGCCGCCCGCACCATGCGATCCCCGAGCTCTCGCGCTTCGTCGTGGTAGCCGTAGTCGAGAAGCCCCCGGAAGACGAGGTAGCTCCACTCGAGCCAGACGGCGCCGTTCCACTGGCAGCATCGGGTGACGAATGGCTCGTAACCCGGGTCGTCGGCCGCAAGCGTCGGAATGCCGAACCGCCTCCAGAAACGGCTCGGATCCTTCAGGACTCGCACGAGCCTCTCGGCGCGGTCCTCGGGAGCGATACCCGCCCACATCGGCAGAAACCCGATGATCTCCATGCGCTTCAGATCGAGCCCTTCTTCGGTCACGAATGCGTTCGACGCGCGGTCGACGTTGTAGTAGAAGCCGCTCGCATCATCCCACATCGTTTCGTCGACGCGTTTCGCCAGGCGCGAGGCGCGCTCGTCCCAGTCGCTTACTCGACCGAGCTCCCGCGCCATAGCGTCGAGGGCTCTCATCTCTTTCACGACCATCGCGTTCAAATCCAGCGCCTCGATTCGCGACGGGGCGCGGGGATCGTCCTTTCCGAGAAGGTCCCAGATGGGAACGAGCGAGTCGCGCACCGACTCGAGGACGGCGTGGCCGCCCCACTCCAGAAGGCCATCCCCGTCGGCGTCGCGATGGTCGAGAAGAAACTCCACGTAGCGGCTTCCCGACTCGAACGCTTGGGCGAGGAATCGTTCGTCGCGACCGATCTGGTACACCTCCCAGTTGATCCAGGAGTAGAAGGGAGCGGAGGTCGTCTTCTGACCGTCGACGGGAAACGTCCTCACGACGTGTGGTCCCACGCGGTAGGGGATGTAGCCGTCGGGCTCCTGTGCCTCCATGAAAACGCGTTGGGAATCCATCGCGCTCTGCGGATCCAGATGGGCGTAGGCGAGCATCGAGAGGCTCTCGTGGAATACCTGGCCGTCGTGGCCCCAGCTCCACGTGGGCTCGCGGGAGAAGACGTAGTAGTTGAACCGGGTTCGGCCCTCGGCAGGCAGCATCGACTGGCGCGCTAGGGACAGAGCGCCGCGGTAGACGAGCTCGTCATCGGGATCCAGACTGAGTCGCGGCGCCTTCGAAAAAATCGCCGCCTCGTCGCGCTCGACCGAGGCGACGTCCACACCGAGGACCGATCGCGCCGCGGCGAGCACGCCATCCCGCTCTTCGGACAGCGGGGCGACGGCTCGAACCAGACGAAACGACGACGATTGTCCCGGCGCGAGGACGATCTCTCGCATCAGCAGCAAGGCTCGAGGTTGGCCCGACAGATCGCCGCTGACGAGCCCTCGATTCAGCTCGTGGAGGAGCCCGGACTCCGAAGGGTAAACACCGAAGGAGGAGAGCGGACCGTCGACGAGGATCGCGTCGTGGAAGCGGCCGTCATACTCGGGTGGGGGCGACTCCGACAGCGCTTCTACGGGCTCGTCGTGCCCAAAGAGGAAACCGTCCCGGCCATCGGTCAGGGAAGCCGGATGGAATCCCGTTGTCCAAGCCTGAGCAAAACCGTAGATCCCGAGCTTCTTCTCGCGATCGCTCTCGTTGCGAATCTCGAGCGCGAGCAGCGCCGCACGGGACGAGTAGACCGCGAAGCGGGCGTCGACGACGACTTGGTGAAAAGGCTCGAAGTCGAATCGAACGAGGCTCGGATACGATTGGCGAATCACCGGCCGGCGCGAATAGGCGGAGACCTCGTGCGCGAGGACATCCCCGAGCTCGAACCCGACTCCCCACGATCCGGCGCTGTCCGAGGTCAGCTCGAGCGGCCGACTGTCGTCGTAGAACCTGAGATGGTAGCCCTCGTCTACCAGGTACTCCGAGCGTTCGAGAGGCGCCGCGTAGGTGGTAAAGACCGGGTCGCCGGCGGTCGCGGAAAGGATTGGGAGCGGCTCCCTTTGTGCCTGTAGGACCGAGGCGGCGGCGAGAGCCAGAGCGACGAGCGGCATAGGGGTGGCGGGCCGGAGTGTACAGCAAACAGACAAAAAACAGAGCCCAAAACGCCGCCAGGCGCTTTGGGCTAGACTCGATCACCGTCATGCGACAGCCGATCGCGATGCTATGGCTCTTCCTTGCCGCGGCGTGCATTCGGCCCGACGCCGACTCGGAGTCGGACGGTTCCGGAGCGGCTGACCCGGAAGCCCCGCTCTCTGCTGCGAGCGCTCCGGCAGCATCGCCCACGCCCGCGGGCTTCGAAGCGGAGAAGCTCGCGGGCGGACCCGTTCGCGTCGTCTGGACTCGCGACGTCGGAGACGGCACCGACATCATCAGCTCGGGTGAACGATTGGTTCTCATGGGTCTCGACTCTCGAGATGATCTGGCCGAGCGGCTCATCCTGTCCGAGCCCTCGAGCTATGCGAAGCCGCTCATCACTCCCAGAGGCGACCGGGTGGTCTTCTCGAAAACCTCGGAGAACAGCGTTCACATCGTCGACTGGGATGGCACCGGCGAACGGCGTCTGGCCAGCGGGTTTTTGCTGACGGTGTGGAAGGATCCGCGGAGCGGCAGAGAGTGGGCCTACGTAGGCTCGGAGCAGGCGGGAAGAAATCCGCCCGCCTATCGGGTCATCACCCGTCACCTTCTGGATGAACCGGCGGTTGCGGAGCGCGTGTGGAACGGAGAGCCCGTGAGCGGCAACACGTTTCAGCTGTCGCGCGACGGGCGATTCGCTGGCGGCCTATTCCCCTGGCCGAAAGCGGGCGTGGCCGATCTGGAAGCCGGCACGTGGAACAAGCTGGGGGAAGGGTGTTGGACGGGATTCTCCCAGGATGACAGTCATCTGCTCTGGATCTTCGACGGATCGCATCGAAATCTCACGCTTGTCGACGCCGGGGGAGAGCGCCGCTGGCGTGTGACCATCAACAGCGCACCGGGGATCGACGGCTTCGAGGTTTACCATCCGAAGTGGGCCAATCGGCCCCGGTTTCTGGTCGTGACCGGCCCGTACACAGTCGGCGCCGGCGAGAACAAGATCCGCGGCGGAGGGAGCCAGGTCGAGATCTACCTCGGCCGGTTCGCGCCGGACTTCACCGCGGTCGAGAAGTGGGCGCGAATCACGTACAACGACTCGGCCGACTTCTACCCCGACGCCTGGATCGATCCGAGTGGCGCCGCCGTTGCCGCCGACGCGCAGGTGATCGGACCGTCGGCAACGGACGCTCCGCCCGTTGCCGATGGGGAAAAGCACCCTCGCCGCCTGGTCGTCGACGTCGAGGCGTTGCGTGACGTGCGGCTTCCGACGCCCACGGAGATCGCCCCCTACCGGCAGGGGCTCCTCGCGATGGAGTACTCCGTCCTCGACGTGATCGAAGGCCGTTATGACGCGGCGAAGGTCCTCGCCGCGCACTGGGTCATTCGAGACGAGCGGGTGCTGGACGAGGCCAAGCGATCGAAGGGGGATCGCTTTCGGCTGACGCTCGAGCCCTACGACGATCATCCCGAGCTCGAGGGTCAGCGGCTCGTCATGGAGACGGACGATTTTCTTCTTCCCCTGTACTACGACACCGGATCCTGACCGGCTCGGGTGATCGGCCATGGTGTTCAGCTCCCACGCGTTCTTGTTCTACTTCCTGCCCCTCGCGATCGGCTTCTATTACGTTGTGCCGCGTCGCGGAAGACATCTGGTTCTCACGCTCGGAAGCTACCTCTTCTACGGATGGGCGAATCCCTTGTTCGTCGTCTTGCTGCTCGCCTCTACCGTCGTCGATTACGTGTGTGGTCTGGCGCTTGTGGGAGTCGGACCCGTCTGGCTCGCGCGGCTCGTGCGTGCCCCACGAACGGCCGAGCTCTGGGCGTCGCCTCTGGTTCCGCTTTCCCCGGACGCTCCGCGCTCCCCGCGGCAGCGCCTCGCGCTTTGGTGCTCGGTGGTCACGAATCTCTCGCTCCTCGGCTTCTTCAAGTATTTCAACTTCGCCGCCGAGAACGTGGCCGCGGTCGCGAGCTGGCTCGGAGTGCCGGGCCTCGAGCTCGACCGGATCGTGCGGGTGACGCTCCCGCTCGGTATCAGCTTCTACACCTTCCAGTCGATGAGCTACACGATCGATATCTACCGGGGGCGGGTGACGCCGCTCCGGAACCTCATCGATTTCGCTTGCTATGTCTCGATGTTCCCCCAGCTCGTCGCGGGACCCATCATCCGCTTCTCCGAAGTCGCGGATCAGCTGGTCCGGCGCTCTCATACGGTGGCCAAGTTCTCCCGGGGTATCGCTTTCGTCAGCCTCGGTCTCGCGAAGAAAGTCCTCCTCGCCAACCCTTGCGGAAGTCTGGCCGACGTCGCCTTCGGGGCCGGCTCCATCACCCCATGGGATGCGTGGTACGGCGTGACCGCCTATGCGTTCCAGATCTATTTCGATTTCAGCGGCTACTCGGACATGGCCATCGGTCTCGGGCTGATGCTCGGGTTCGTCTTTCCGAAGAATTTCGACTCGCCGTATGTTTCGGCTTCCATAACGGAGTTTTGGAGGCGCTGGCACATCTCGCTGTCCACCTGGTTGCGCGACTATCTGTACATCCCCCTGGGAGGCAACCGCCGGGGAGAGCTGCGAACCTACGCCAACCTGGGTGTCGTGATGCTTCTCGGAGGGCTCTGGCACGGGGCGGCGTGGACCTTCGTGGCCTGGGGTGGCATCCACGGCCTCCTCCTGGCGCTCGAGCGGTGGCAAGGCAAGGATGCCTGGTACCGCCGGCTGCCTCGTCCGGCCCGGGTTGCGGTAACCTTCTTCATCGTGCTGATTACCTGGGTATTCTTTCGCAGTCCCGACTTTCCGAGTGCGGCTCGATATCTCGGCCATATGTTCGGGGCCATCGAGCCAGAGCCCGCGGCAGCGCTGGTGACGGGAATCTTGTATCAACCTTATTACTTGACCACCTTTGCCGTAGCCGCGGCCGTCACCTGGATGGGCCCTCAGAGCTGGGATTGGACTCGATCGATGTCAGAGATCAAGGTGGCCGGGATCTTCGCCCTGCTCGTCGTTGCCGCTGGTGTGCTCGCGACCCAGGCCTACAACCCGTTCATCTATTTCATATTTTGAAGGTGCCATGAGTCGAAAGCGGATGGAGCAGGCGTGGGACGAGATCGGTGAAACCGACGTCCGCCACGCCACGGCACTCGCTCTCTTGGTGGGATTCATGGCTTTGATCGGGAGCGGACCGCTCGCGACTCTGGCGGCGGGCTTACGAGGCGAATCGCATTTCGACACCAGAATTTCGCTCGACCCTACCGGCGACGGCGGAGACTGGTCACTCTTCGCCGCCAACCGCCGGTTGCTCGAAGCGATCAACGAGCTGAGCGGCTTTCTCGAGCGAGACAACTGGCTCGCGACCGTCATGCGGCCCAGCGCTCAATCCCTTTTGACGAAGCTCGGCGCCGGCACCGAGCAGGTTTTGCAGGGCCGGGACGGCTGGCTTTTCTTCAAGCCGGACGTAGATCACGTGATCGGGCCGGGCTTTCTGCGCGAGAGCCAGCTCGCGCGCCGCGCGGCAATTGGCGACACGGTGACCGAGCCGCCCCAGCCCGATCCACGTGTTGCCCTCCGCGACTTTGCCGAGGAGCTTGCCGGGAGGAACGTCGCTCTCGTCGTCGTCCCGACCCCGGTCAAGCCAGCGGTGCACCCGGAGCATCTCGCGCGCGGCTTACGCATAGAGCAGGGAGTCGTCAACCCATCTCGCGATCGGTTTCTCCGTGAGCTGCGAGAAGCCGGCATTCTCGTTTTCGACCCATTGCCCGTGATGCTCGCGATCAAACCCGGGACGGGCACCCCGCTCTTCCTCGCCACCGACACGCACTGGCGTCCCGAGACGGTCGAGGCAATGGCCTCGCGGCTGGCCGCCTTCGTCGACGAGCACGTGGAACTGCCGAGTCTCCCGTCTCCCGACTATCGGGTGCGCGAGACCGTGGTGTCGAACACGGGAGATACGGCCGGGCTTCTCGATCTGCCTCGACCGGACGGACATTATCCGAAGGAGCGGGTCTCGGTCCGCACGATCGAAACGGCATCGGGCGAACCCTGGCGTCCCGAGGTCTCGGCCGACGTTCTCGTGCTCGGCGACAGCTTCAGCAACGTATTCTCCTCGGGCGCCATGGGGTGGGGTGAAAGCGGGGGTCTGGTGGAGCAATTGAGCTACGAGATGCGGAGACCTCTGGACCGGCTCGCCCGGAACGACGACGGGGCTTTCGCATCCCGCCAGATGCTTGCCGATGAGCTGCGCCGCGGACGCGACCGACTCCAAGGCAAGCGTCTGGTCGTTTACCAGTTCACCGAGCGCGAGCTCTCCCAGGGCGATTGGAAGCTTCTCGACCTTGGCGAGCCGCCGGCCACGATCGAGACGTTTCTCAGACCCGGCGGCGGCGGGCCGATCGTCGTCCGTGGGGTCATCGCCGATATCGCACCCGCACCCCGGCCCGGAAGCGTTCCGTACAAGGATCACATCATCGCCGTGCACCTCGTCGACCTGGAGACCGAGGATTCCTCCGCGGCCTCGAGGCAGGCGCTCGTCTTTATGTGGAGCATGCGAGACAACGTCCCGACGCCTGCGGCTCGCTACCGCGCGGGCCAGTCCGTTCATCTGCGGCTGACGCCGTGGTCTGAAGTCTCCGATGAGCTCGACCGCATCAACCGAGCCGAGCTTCCCGATGACTCGATAAGACTGGCACCGCCGTGGTGGGGCGAGCCCGTGGGGCAGTAGCAGGGTGATCAAAGAATTCAGCCCACCCTGCGCGAGCGGAGCGAGCCCGGCGCGTCTGCCGCGCCGTAAGCAGCCGAGCCGTGGCGGCCGGTCGATCACAGGTCCCGCCACGGCAATGAGAACTCCGATCATGTCACGCTTAACGAGGTACGCTCTCGCCGTTCTCGCGTCTGGACTCGCCTGCGGCGTCGAAACACCCGACGAGCTGGCCGGCAAGCTGATGCGGGAGTACGCGACTCTCGCGAGTGACGCGGAACAAAGGAGTGCCACGGCGGTTCGAGGCCAGGATGGCTGGATCTTCTTCGGTCCCGAGCTGCGCCACGTCAGCGCGGGCCGGTTCTGGGGGGCGGACGCCGCCGGCGTCAGCCGCGCGCGCCGGCCGGATCAGGCCGATCCGGTGCCGGCCATCCTGGATTTCAAGAAGCAGCTCGAGGCGATCGGCGTCGAGCTCATCCTCGTACCCGTGCCACCCAAGAGCCTCGTCTATCCCGACCAGCTTTCTTCGACCGTGGCCCTGCCGCATCCACTTCCACGGCTGGATCCATTTCATCAAGAGTTCTACGACCTCCTCCGTCGGGAGGGCCTGACCGTCGTCGACCTCCTGCCGACGTTTCTGAGCGATCGCGCTCACGCCGAGGGTCCTCTCTACTGCCGTCAGGATACCCATTGGTCGGGAGTGGGAGTCGTGCGTGCGGCCGAAGCGATCGCCGAGACGGTGCGGGAACGGCCCTGGTTCGGTGCGCTCGACACCGAGAGTTTCTCTTTCGAGTGGTATTCGACCGTCATCGATGGCGACCTGCGCCGGATGCTCGGAAACGAAACGCTTTCGCCAGAGGAGCTCCGACTGCGTCGCATCGAGAGCGCAGGCCCGCCCGCGACGCCGGTCGAGCCCGATCCGGCGAGCCCGATCGTGCTCGTGGGGGACAGTCACGACCTCGTTTTCCATGGCGGCGACGATATGCACGCGACGGGCTCGGGTCTCGTCGATCAACTGGCGTACGAGCTCGGCGTCCCGCTCGACCTCGTCGCGGTGCGCGGTAGCGGGGCGACGCCAGCGCGAGTCAATCTATTGAGGCGCGCTCAGCGAGACCCGGACTACTGGACGCGAAAGCGGCTGGTCATCTGGTGTTTCGCCGCCCGGGAGTTCACCGAGGCCGACGGATGGGGCCTCGTGCCGATTGCACCGTAGAACTGCCCGTCGAGGGTCGACATCGGTCGGCCAAGCTCTTGAGGCGTCCCATCACCTGACCATATGCACGTGCGGCTGCTGGGGTCGAAGCCTGGATCTCATTGCCGCGGTGCGGTCATACCCAGCCGCCTGAAAGCTCCGTCAATAGAGAGGGACATGGGACTTCTCATGAAGCAGAGTAGGGCATGAATATGCTAAACGGTCCTATGGGGATGCTGGAATTCCCCGTGCAGAAGCTGCCCAGACCGTTTCGGAGAATCGCCATGACGAACTTTGCTTTCCTTTTCAGTTCATTGCTGCTCCTTCAAACTCTCGATGCGACCGAACAGTTGTTGCGCGATCTCACCAATGCGCACGGCGTCCCCGGGTTCGAGGGGGAGGTTCGGGACATTTTGCGGCGCGAGTGGCAGCCGGTGTTGTCCAACCTGCATACGGACGGGATCGGGAACCTTCTCGGTGAGCGCCGCGGGAGCGCCGATTCCCCGAGGGTGCTCCTCATGGCGCACCTGGACGAAGTCGGGTTTCTCGTCCGTTTCATCGACGACAACGGGTTCGTCTACTTCCACAACGTCGGCGGCTATTTCGCTCAGAGTGTTCTGACCCAGCGCATGTCGATCCTGACGAAGCAAGGCCGGGTGCTCGGGTACACCGGTATGAAGTCGGGACACATCTTGAGAGCGGACGAGCGCGATCAGATGGTTCCGCTCGAGCAGATGTTTATCGACGTCGGCGCCCGGAATCGCAAGGAGGCCGAAGCGATGGGCATTCGACCCGGCTTGCCCGTAACTTACGCGACCGAGTTCGAGGTGTTGAACGATACCGGACGCTACCTCGCCAAAGCCTGGGACGACCGGGTCGGCCTCGCCGTCATCACCGAGGCTTTACGCCGGCTCGAGACGAGCTCCCACCCGAACACCGTCGTCGTCGCCGCGACCGTGCAGGAGGAGATCGGCCTGCGGGGAGCCGCAGTCGTGAACGAAAGCCTCGCGCCCGACATCGTCATCAACCTCGAGATCGGCATCGCCGGCGATTTCCCCCTCATGACGAGCAAGACGCTGTCCCAGGAAGAGCTCGGCGACGGACCCGGCATCTTCGTCTTCGACAACAGCATGATCCCGAGCGACCACTTCGTCGAGTGGATCCTCGAGCTCTCCGGCGAGCACGCGATCCCGACGCAGTTCGAGTCGGTCTCGGGCTACGGTGAGGACGCTGCCCAGCTGCAGCGCGCGGCCCACGGCATTCCCGCCATCAACATCGGCATCCCGACACGTTACGGACACAGCCAATCGGGTGTCATCGATCGTGCGGACTACGACCATACGGTCGATCTGGTGGTCCGCATGGTCGAAGGGCTCACCGCCGCCGAGGTCCGGAAGATCACGACATACTAACAATCCTTACGTTCTTCAGTCACGACCTCTGTTTTCCATGGCGGAGACGACATGCACGCGACGGGCTCGGGTCTCGTCGATCGCTAGCTTACGAGCTCGGCTTCGTTCGCTCGAGCTGACGCGCGAGGCGCCGCCGATTCTCGTTGATTCGTGAAGGGAGCTCCCCGCCCAGCTCGTAGAGCTGATCGATCACGAGAGCGATGCGCTTCTTGAGCTCGGGGTCGTCCGATCGAAGTGCTTCCTCGACATGACGATCATAGTCCTGGCGGGCGGCTTTCAGTTCGCGGAGCGCGCGCCGACAAGAGAGGCAATGTTTCGGGAGAGAGTCGACCCAGAACCCATACTCCTCGTACCAGGCATGTTGCTCGGCAGCGGTGAACGTAAACCTGTCGCTGCAGCGGTCGCATGGAAAGACCGCGTCGACGTACCAGTACCGGGGACACATGGAGCAATTCTGATTCTCGGGATTGGCCCGGACCGCGCTCTCGTAGTCCCGGTGGAGAGCTCGGTAGAAGAAATGGGCTGGCATCTCACGCGGATCCTCGCGTCCGAAATCGCTCATGCTTCGTCGTCGCCGGGCTCGCCGGTACCCTGCACGCGGGTATCAATCGCTCCTTCCCCCGGTTGCCGGATCGGGATCGGTCCTGACGGTGGCTGAAGACCGAGAACGACCGTATTGCCCGATTGGGTCCCGAGGACCTGAAGGAGCCGGAGCTGCATGAGGTAGGGGTTTCGTTCCACGAGTTGGGCGGCGTTCGCGAGATTTCTGAGTGCGGCCGTCTCTCCCCGAGCTCTCTCGAGCGCGGCGAGACCTTCCTGGCGAGCGCGAACGACCTGGGTGAAGATCTTCTTCAACTCGCCGGGAAACATGATGTCGCGGATCTCGACGTTCAGGAGCTTCAGACCGAACGAGGGAGTTTTCTCCGCCACGATCTCCTGGAGCGTCGCCCCCATCTCCTGCCGTGCCGCCAGCAGGTCGTCGATGGGCTTGCCGCCCACGATCTGCCGCAGGGCGAGCTGGAGCTCGACGTGGAGAGCGTCCTTGAAGTTCTCGATTCGGTTGATGGCCAGGGCGGGATCGGTAATCTCGTATTTGGCAGCGAGGCTCACCTTCAGGGCGACGCCGTCGGAGCTCAGGACTTCTTGTCCCGCCACGGGCGCGATCACCGGCCGAATGTCGACCTTCCGGACTTCGGAAAGGTGCTTGATCGACCAGTACAGCCCGGGTGTCAAAATGCCCGTGAACTTCCCCCGTGCGTACCGAAGGCCGCGCTCGAACTCATAGACGACGACGGGTCGAAAGACCCCGCGGAGCAATACAATGAAGAGCAGAAGGACGAGAAACGCGAGAAGGATGCGCAGGGTCACCGCTCACCTCGAGATGTCCTCACCTCGGGGAGCCCCAGGCCAACCGCGGGGGTCTGAGCCCGCAGAGCGTTTGGCTCGGTGCGTTTCCGCCGGCTCCTCGAGATGAGAACGATGGGAGTCGAACCCAGTGCTTTTGCACACCGTGTGGAGCGCAACACACAGGACTGCGACGACGATGTCGAGGCAGCTGCTTCGACCTCCACGGGAAGAAGCTTAGAGCGAAAACCACCGGAATTTCCAGCTCGTCGCCGCACCGTCGAAACCGAATGGCTCACTCGACTCGAGCGCCGCGCTCCTTCAGGAGCTCGCGGAGCACCGACCGGTGGCATCGTGACTCATCCTCGCAGTAACACCCGACCGAAAAGCTCGATTGGCCTGACATTGCGGCGAGGAGATCGAGGATGCGGAGCTTGTCGGGAGCCGCCATCTCGGCGCGATATTTCTTCACGAACGCCGCCCACTGCCGCTCGGTAATCGCTGCTTTCGCAAGCTTGACGGCCTGAGCGGTCGGGGCCAGCTCGGGGAACCAGACATCGTACCAGTTCTGCGCGGCGTGCTGGCCCTTCGGAACCCCTCGAGGCGGGTGTCTGACGGTGCCGATGCGCAGACCTTCGCCGCGTTTTCGCTTCGTACCCAGCCTGACGATGCGTACAGTCATTGGCGCACCTCAGAATATCTTTCGCAGGTAGTAGTCGGTGTGCCCCGGCGGGTAGCCTGGGAGCGTCGCATACACTTCGTAGCCGAAACGACGGTAGAAGTCCGGCGCCTGGAAGTCGAACGTGCTGAGGAACGCCCCACGGGCTCCGCTCGACACCGCTTCGCGCTCGCCTTCGCGAGGAGCTGCCGACCCAAACCGCGTCCGCGACACTCTTCAGCCAACCACAGGTCGGTGATGTGAAGCCACCCGCCCCACACGGTGCCAAGGAGCCCTCCCTGGATAGTGCGAGCGCGGTCGCGCACGAACAGCGCGATGTTCTGGTGCTCCGTCAGTCCGGTAACGGCGAAGTTGAACCGATACAGGCCCTCGCGCACAGCACCGATTTCGTCAGCCATCGCGCCCGGCTCCGAGAAGATGCTGAGGTCTTCGGAATCCGGCTGCATCGTTAGCCTCCCTGCTCACACAGGAAATCCAAACGGATGACTTTGTTGGGATCGCCTGACCGGTAACTTTGAACGAAGGCGTTGTCGAGCGCGACTTCGACGCTCCAGCCTTCGACGAGCTCCTTCAGCGGCGGCTCCGGCGCGATTTCCGGATAGCCACCAACCGGGAACTCGTCAAACAGTCGATCCAGGAACGGAGCTACGAATTGCTCGTATCGCTCCTGCGCCGAGGGCCGCTCCGACATGAGGCGATCGAGGGAAGTCATGGGGGCTGGATACTTCCGAGGAGACCGATATCCAGTCCAGATCGCGTCGGCCGGAAATACGAAATGGACGCGGTCGCGGTCGCCGGCTTTGAGCATGCCGTGCAGCGTCATCTGGGCGTTCCGAAGGGTACAGACCATGAAATCGCCTCCGCTGAAAACGACTCGCTCGGCCTCGACCACGATGTGGTGCTCCTGCCCCTCGCTCACGACTGCCAGATCGGGCTCGCGGTCCTCGGTGTACCAGAACGGATAGTCCTCGCTGACGAAGTAGACGACCGGATGCCCGCGTTTCTTGAACTCTCGCACGAGCCGATCGATTCCGGGCTTGGCGACCGCGGTGTGATCCCAGCCGTCCAGATTGGCGTGGCCGACGAAGAGTACCTCCGTGCCGGCGATCGAGTCGATCTGGGTGTGATGTGTTGTGGGCATCGGTGGCCTCGCATCCGGCTCGACTTCGATCGAGAGTACCCGCTCGCCGACGTCACTGCGCACGAGCACGTCGGACCTCCCGGCTGAGACCGCTTCGAGACGAACCGAATCGACTACGCGGACCACCGCCGGATCACGGCTCTCCAGGCGATAGTCTTCGACGAAGCTTGGCGCTCCATCCCGTTGGTACATGACCGTGTAGTGGATCTGGTCCCCTACGCGCAGGCGTGAGTGCTCCGGGTAGATCTCGAGAGGGGACTGCTGTGTCCGCGTACAGGAAGCGATGACGACCGTCGCGGCGACACGAGAGAGATTCATGAGCTGCCCGCTCAAAGTCAGACCCTTAGCGAGCCACGGAACGCCCTGGCGCCAAAGTAAGACTGCGCGCCGTTGTGATAGACGAATACATTGCCGTAGCGGCGATCACAAAAGAGGGCCCCGCCATGTTCTCTGATATCAAGAGGTGTTTTCACCCAGCTCGACGTTTTCGTATCGAAGTCTCCAAGCCTCTGCAGCTCTCGATATTGTGCTTCTGTCAAAAGCTCGATGCCCATCGCAGCGGCCATGTCGATCGCGTTGTCTTCTGGTTTATGTTCTTTCCTGGACTCCAGCGCTTCGCGGTCGTAACAAACATTTCTGCGCCCTTTAGGGCTCTCCGCTGAACAGTCATAAAAAATGTATTCACCCGTCTTTTTATCATGACCAACAACATCCGGTTCACCGCCAGTCCTTTCCATTTCATTGAGCGACCACAGCTTTTCAGCATTGGCTTCCAGCTTTGCTTGTACCCGAGCCCATTGGAGACCCTTATGGCGGTTCATGTTCTTCTCGAAACGGGCTTGCAACGTTCTGAGAAGTTCGACACGTTGTTTTCCTTTCATTTTTCTCGCTTTTGCATCGGTGTCTTGCCTTTCGGCTCTGTTTCATTGGCCCTTGCTCGCCCGGCTTTCTCACGTCTGTTTTTCGTTTCACGACCTCGATAAACATGAGCCCCTTGCTCGCAGACGAGGAGTTCAATGAAGCACCTGCCTCTGATTCAACGACCGGTCAGAAATCGCCGACACACACGGTGTTCTGGCGCCAAAAAAAAGGAGCAGCGCGAAGCGCTGCGCCGATGCGAACCTCCTGTACGATGAACTGCTCCGCGCGTCAGCTTCATCCGGTTGTGGGGCGGCGTCCGCGGCGTCATCGGAGCGATGACCCGTCGAGAACGAGCACGATCTTGCCGATTACGCCTCCCTTCCCGAGCAACTCTTGCGCCTGCCTTGCCTCGGCAAGAGGAAACCGCTGCGCGATGAGTGGCTTGATCTTCTTCTGTTGAAGAAGCTCGAACAGGGCGATCAAGTCCTCTCGAAACCATGCCGGTCTCAGCCGCTTGAGCGTCTGGATACTGTAGGGGACCACCCGCTTCCGACCCGGGAGAAGCCAACCAGCGGCGATGTACAAGCCGAAGAGGGCGGTTCCTCGATAACGTTGACGACGACCTGGACGACTGGAAGCCAATCCCTCCCCGCGGATCGAGGTAATGAGGCCATAGCCCACTACCCGCCCGCCAGGACGGAGAGCCTTGCGGGAGTGCCACAGGTGGGCACCACCGATGGGGTCGAAGACGACGTCCGCGCCCTCGCCTGTGAGGCGGTGAACCTCCTGGACGAAATCCTGATGCTGGTAATCAATCGGGATGCCGCCCAGGTCGGAAACGGCCGACGCCCCTCGCGACGAGCAAGTACCGTACATCTCAAGCCCGGCAAGGCGCCCAAGCTGTAAGAGTGCCGTGCCGACCCCGCCAGCCGCGCCGTGAACCAACGCGCGCTGACCAGGCGCGACGTGAGCCGTACGATGCAGCATCTGGTACGCCGTGATGTAGTTCAGTACGAGGCTGACAGCCTCGGCGGCGTCCAACCCGGATGGGACCGGAACCATTTCACATTGTGGCAGGCAGACGAACTCAGCGTACGCCCCGTGGATCGGCATCGCAGCCACGATCTGGCCGTCTTCGATTCCCGAGACACCGTCGCCGAGTCGATCCACCAAGCCAACCAGGTCCCACCCCGGGGTGAAGGGCACCGGGGGCGTCTCGGGATGAATGCCCTCGCGTGCCATGATGTCGGGTAAGGAAACACCCGCGGCCAGCACTCTCACCCGCACTTCACCATACTTCGGCTCGGGGCACTCTTCTTCAACCACCCGTAGTGCATCGGGTCCGCCGTAGTGGCTGACGATGACGCGCGTGTGTCTCATGCCCTCCTCCGCTCTCCGGATGAGGGCCACGTCCACTCCAATCGCCTGATGGGCGGCCCAATCTCCGTAGAGGTATCGTGATCGCTTGGGACCGCCAGACTATCGAGAAGCATCACTCTTCAGGTTGCTTAGAATCGATCCGGAACACTGGATAACGCTCGGCGATGATCTCAAACTCGGACAGCGGCGCGCCGACTGGCACAGGGATATGGTGACGGCCGCTCGTCGCGACTCGCACGTATTCGCTGAGAATCCGGGCCCTCTCGGCAGGCGGCACTGGAACAAGGTGGACAGGCCGGCGACGCCCCTGACGCAGAACAGCATCACCATGGGCGGCCTCAACGTTCTTCACCCAATCAGACTCCGGGCCGAGCATTGATACCAGGTAACGTTTGCCTTCCACGGTGGCGATCACCACTGGGGTAGAGCGTCGCCGGCCTGATGCTCGCCCACGGACTTCGAGGACGGCATCCCTCGACGACAACCCGAGGGCGGACCAGAAAGCTGACAAGCGGTTGATCGAGCGGCCGATGCGCGTCGGCCGCCAATCACGGTAGAACAATCGCAGGAGGCGGCTGCGCTCCGCCGGATCAGAACGCCTCGAGTCGCTCCTGGGTTTGTCTTGCACGACGACATCTCAACAATGGGAACGCGCATTCATGCCGAGTCGTGTGAAGTACACGTGAAGGAAGTACCTCCGCCTTGGACAGCACTCGTTGGAGGCAATCTGCAAATACAGACTCTCTTCTCTTCGCCATGCGAGAGCAAGATCCCAGCCCTGACATGGTTCGTCCTGCAGCTCGTCGAACGCCCACTCCTCGATCTCGGCAGCCGTCGGGTTCCACGGGTCGGTCATTTCAGAGAGTACACATAACACGGTCCGGATGAGTGGCGTGGCCAGCCTTCAGTAAGTCACTAATCTCAACAAAGGTGTCGGCGGTCATCTGTACTCCGTCGACAACGGAGAGGGCCACGTCCGCTCCATCGCGAAGTTGGGCGGCGGCCGGATATCGCTGTGCCGAGCACGACAGCCCGTGCCGTATGTTCCGGAATCCTCCTACAAACCGACAACGGTCGAAAATGAGCAATGAGACCAGCCTGTTTCCTTTACAGGGGCCACGCGGCCATCCACATGAAATGCAGAGTCAGCGATCGGGTTTGACAGCGATCATCTGTAGCTCAACCTTTGCCCCGCCAACCAGCGCAGCAACCTGCACGGTCGCCCTTGCAGGAGGATCGGTCGAAAAGACCTGGTGGTAAACCTCGTTGAATTTGGCGAAGTCATCGAAGCTCGTGATGTACACGGTCACGGACGTGACGTCCTGAAAGCCCATGCCAGCCGCCTTGAGGACTTCGCCCACATTGGCGAGCGCGCGGCGCGTTTCGGCTTCGATACCACCTGGAACGATGTTGTTGGCGTCATCCTCTCCAATGGTGCCCGCAAGATAGAGAGTGTTGCCGACAAGGATCCCGGGGCTATAGGGAAGACCTCCCGTGGCCGGACCTGCTTGAATCACGCGGCGTGCATCTCGGTGTTCCGAGTTCGATCTCCCAGCTTGCAATCTTAGCATCGGCACAATTCCAGCGAGAACAAGCGCGAATCCTGCTAGCGCGATGCCCAGAGAACGACCACCTACCATTCGTTGCCTCCTCTCGAATCCTTGGGACCCAATGAAGACGGCGCCGGATCTGACGCGCAGGCACAGCTGCACCAGAATCCGTTCGTGTTCTTAACTGCGTCGTCAGATACGCCCCCGCCAAGGAGCCCGATCAATCCACCCCACGGCGTGGAAGCCAATCAAGGCACCAGCCGACACTATGTTGCCAGACTCCTCGACGAGGTGGGAACTAATACCGCGTCCGCGCCGCCCAACCGCCCCAGGCTGAGCTGCGGCGCGCGCGTAACCTCCAAGCCGCCGAGGACCTCCCGCGCGCCGTCAGCTTCACCCGGCTGTTAGACGGCGCCGGTGCCATTGAGATATTGCCCTGGCCGCCCGTGTCCCCATTGCCCTTGCATCACACTGTCGCTTCGAGCGAGCCGCGGCGGCATGATGCCCGGCCTAGGGATCGGGCACGTCACCGCCAATTGGCCCGTAGAACACACGCCACAGCGCGACATCGTCGGTAAGGTCTTCGAATTGATGCTCGCACCCTGCCGCCACGAACAATAGGTCGCCAGCCTCGAATGAATCTCGCCTGCCATCGTTCAGGAAAACACCTCGGCCGCGGACGATAACATAGATCTCATCTTGCGCGTGCGGTGTCTGTTGGGTCGGGCGCTCCGGCAACGATAGCGCTATGTCAAGAGTGCCACGCCGCAGAACGACGATGGCGTGCTCGCCTGCTCGACCCAGGATGGATGCTTGAGCCTCCGCAAAATGGAGCACACCGCTACGATTGGTCATGTTCATATGATAGCTGTCGAACACCGGCGCTCAGCTGCGAAGCGCGACTCCAGTCAAGGACTTTTCTTCCCGGTGCGTCGCGAGTAGGAAGTTCGGTGCCTTGCTCAGCAGTTTCACCTCAGCCTCACGTACCTTCGTCCGCCCAACACCATTAGTCAACCGACCAGTCGGCGAAAAGTATCGCCGTGGGCAGGATTCGATTTTTTGGAGTTGCGGGAGGGGCATCCGTAAGAGACCGAAGCGGCCCGGGGTGAGGTGTGGCTTGAAGTGGTTGGGAAATAGGGCTGACGGAAGGTGGTTCGTAACGCAGCGAAACGACAGGCGACCGCGAGGGTTCCGAAGTCCTTGTTCATCGATAGCATCCACTCCCATTCCTCCCACGTCGCTTTTAGTCCATCGTGACCGAGGCGTCGGTTTTTTCAAATCCTGTCGTCTTCTCGAGGAGCAAGGCCGCCGTTCTGACATTGCATGGTGCTCATCCTATCGGCATGAGGCCTGAGCGCATCGTTCCGAGCGGAGTGCCAGCCAAGTGTGGGGCCCAGGCTCGCGGTGCCTAGCCCGTGCGATGGAATCTGCCGAGCGAGAAGAAAGAATCGACCCGACGCTCCGCGAGCACCATCTGGGCGACCCGCTCGCCGACGGCGGGTCCGTGCTTGTAGCCGTGACCGGAGCCTCCGCCCACGAGCCACACGTTGTCGAGGCCTGGGTGCTTGTCCACGATGAAATGGCCGTCGCGGCTCTCTTCGTACTGGCAGACCCGGGCCTCGAGGAGCGGAGCGTCGGCGAGGCCGGGGAATCGGAAAGCGATGTACTCGCGGGCGATCTGGATCCCTTCCGCGGTCGGCCTCCGATCTCCGCTCGTGGGATCGAACGCGGGTCCGCGCGTATCGTCGGCGATCTTGAAACCGCGAGATTCGTTCCCCGGAATCCCGTAGAAGAAACGGTCGTCGCGCTCTCGCCAGGGCGGGGCGATCCAGGCGGGCAGGGCCTCGTCGGTGTAACGCGCGTCCCCGCCCGGCGTTCCGAAGTAGAAGACCTCCTGGCGCGTGGGAGCGATGAGATTGCCGAGAATATCGGGGAAGAGCTTGGGAAGCCAGGGACCGCACGCGAAGACGTAGGCGTCCGCCTGGATTTCGGCTCCAAACCCAAGGCGGAGATTGCCGAGACTGCCGCCGGTCGCACCGGCGGCAACCGGCGCGTCGACGGCGCCGAGACGAAACGTGCCTCCTTCGTGGATGAACGCCTCAGTGACGGCCTGGCATCCCTGTCGGGCGAGGAGAAAACCCGCGTGACGCTCGAGTAGAGCCCAGCGTACTCCTTCGAAGTTGATCTGGGGATATCGCTCTCGGGCTTCCTTCGAGCTCAGCTCGTCGTACGGGAGGCCGAGCTCTTTGAAAAAAAGCATGGACGGGGTGACGAACTCGTCGTCGTCCCCGAGGAGCCACAAGGCGCCAATCTGGTGGAAGAGCTTCCGATTCCAGCGCGCTTGGTTCTCGCGCCAGAGCTCGAGGGAACGGGCGACCATTTCGACATAGACCCGGTCCGCACCGTAGCCGGCCCGGATCACGCGGCTCTCTCCTCCCGAGCTGGCCCGGGAGTTTCCCGGGCCCCAGGCGTCGATGAGAGTCACCCGGGCACCGGCACGAAGGAGATGAAGCGCCGTCCAGCCGCCGAAAGCGCCCGCGCCAACGACCGCGACGTGGGTGGACGAGCGAGGTGGGCGGGGCTGTCCCGCGCCAAGACCACTCGTCGAGATCAGAGTGAAGGCTCCGGCACCTCCGGCGACGAGAAAAGACCGTCGGGAGACAGACGACTTCGTTCCAGGATTTTTCGCCACAGTGCTCCTCCGCAGGACGCGAATTCTATACTGCGGTTCTAGGCGGAAGTCTTCAACCTATTCGACTAGAAAGCTAACGACGTCGACTGGCGGCCCTGATGGCCCAAAACAAAAAGCCGGCTCCCTCGAGGAAACGAAAGAGCCGGCGATCGATCGAATTCGCGGAGCTATCTCACGCGAACTTCTCTGGCCATCAGTTTTCCCGCGTCGTCCTCGATGTACTTGATGGCCACCGTTTGTTTCTCCATCACGAAGTCGGTGATCGTCGTCGACTTGCCCGCGCCCTCGGCCTCTCGCATCTTGTGGCTGGCGCCCTTGGCGATGACCGTCGTTTCGTTATCGACGATGAAGGTCATGTCCTTCCCCTCGTGCGTGACCGTGAGCTTGTCGGCGGCGACCGACTTGACCGTACCTGTGGCTTCCAGGATTTCTTCCTCTTCTTCTTGCTGAGCGAAAGAGATTCCCGCGACGAGCAACAGGCACACTAGACCCAAAACAGTCTTACTTTTCATATTGACCCTCCCTCAAGGAAGAAGTTTGTGTTCTGCGTGGCGGCATCATAGCGCCGCCCAGCCTGGAACGCAAGATGTCTCGAAGCCCCCCACAGGCGCAGACTTTTCCCCACACCGGCCGCGTCGAAGGTACTGACAATCGGGAAAACAGTGCAGGCGAGGCGTTCAAAAGTGAGGCACGGGTCTTGCATAAGGTGGGTTGTGCCCGGCGCCAGGGCCTGCCCCCTTCAGGCCCGCTGATGCTCGAAACGTCCGGGTCGGGATGCCGTTGTGTTGTGTACCCGATTTTCCCTCGTCAAAACGTTCCCTTTGGCGCTATTGGCCTTCGCCGCATCTTGTTCCGTCAAGGGTCCATTCCAAGCGGGTGGGCTGACGATGGGGCACGACGCGGACGAATGGCTCGAAGCTCAAGAGGACCTTGCCCGGCTGGATCCGCCGGCTGGGGGAAACCCCTTTGACATCTCACCGAGCCATTTCGAGATCGCGACCGAGGAGGCGCCGTTCTCATGCGGCGAAAGCGGAATCCACGCAGTGTTGCTCGTCTACGGATGCTTCCGCGTCGCGCCCGACTCGGAGAGTCTCGGCGTGGTTCGCTACGTAGCGCGTCCGGGGGTCTTGCGACACGAGGCCCGGCATGCCATTCTGTTCGCCCTCGGTGATTCCCGCTGGGCCGACGTCGGCCACTGAGCGGGTCCCCTAGATCGTCTCATCGTTAGAACCTCCCGGTAGGCCCCGGACATGCTACCCTTCGAGGCTGGAGGTGCGCGCATGGCGTTGTGGCTGGTCGTGGCGGCCGTGCTGGGCATCGGCGAAAACGTCCCCGAGCTGTCGCTCGATGGTCCCCGGATCCTCAACATCAAGGCCGGCGCGGCGGCGAAGGGGGCCAGAAAGCTGGCGGAGTTCAGGGCGCGGCTCGAGGGGGAAGTCTCTTCTCCCGCCAGTTACTACTGCCTCACCGAGGAATGGGATTGGGACGACGGAAGCGTTTCGCTGGCGGAGCCGGATTGCGATCCCTACGAGCCGGGAGACGAGGTCACGCGCGAGTTCCAGGAGTCGCACTACTTCGGCCCCGGGCAATACATCATTACTCTTAGGCTCCTGGATGGCGACGAGGTCGCTGCCAAGGCAGTTCACGAGCTTCGGGTCTACGGATCGGCGTTGCTTCAGTGATCGTCCGCGTCGTGCGTTGACACGAAGGGGGTGCCTCCGTTACCCTCGCCTCTCTTGGTCCGGTCGTAAACCAGTCCTATCCGACGTTCGCCCCGCGTTCGTTATGGAGACGTTGAATGAGAGTCCATCTCGTGAACCCCAACGACCTGACATTCGGGATCGGAATCATCGTTCCGCGATGGCTCTACGTACTCGCCGCGGCAACCCCTTATCGTTTCGGAGTGCCGAATATCGTCGACGAGACGCTCGAAGAGTTCGACTTCTCTCAGGTTGGGCCGGGTGACGTCGTGGGTATTGGAATCCACACTCTGAACGCCCTGCGCGGCTATGAGCTCGGACGAATGGCTCGAGAGCGCGGCGCTCATGTCGTCTTCGGCGGTTCTCATGCGACCCTCTACCCGGAAGAGGCCTTCGAGCACGGAGGTGCGACCTCGGTGGTCAAGGGTGACGGAGATCTTATCTGGAGCCAGGTGCTCGCCGAGGTCGAGGCGGGCTCGCCGGGCCACATCTACGAGGGCGGGCGTATCGAAGGCGACGATTTCCTGCCGGCGCGATGGGACATGTTGCCCGCCGATCGTTACATGATCGGGTCGGTTCAAACGGTTCGCGGCTGCCCCAAGCATTGCTCTTTCTGTTCCGTCTGGCGTACCGATGGGCAGCGGCCACGCCAGCGCATGTCTGACATCGTGGTGCAGGAGATCGTGGAGCTCCGGCGAAAAGGATTTCGCTTCATTCTTCTTGCCGACGACAACTTCTATCCAGTCACCCAGAAGGACATCGAGCTCGAGGAGCGCAGGAACGGGGCCCGGCTTCTCGAGCTTCGCGCCATTCGCGCGGAGCGCTTCGAGCTACTGAATCGTCTGGCGGAGCTCCCCCACGACATGGTGTTCTTCACTCAGATCACCATGGAGGCGGCGGAGGATCTGGAGTATCTGAAAGCGATGAAGCGGGCCAATGTGAAAGGCGCGCTCGTCGGCGTCGAGTCGGTCACCGAGGAAGGCCTCAAGGCCGTCTTTAAGGATTTCAACAGTGCGGGGACCGAGCTCGTCGATCGACTTCGACGTTTCGTCGACCACGACGTGCATATTCTCGGATCGTTCATCTTCGGTCTGCCCACCGACCGGCCCGACACGTTCGATTCGACCGTCAAGCTCGCCACGGAAGCTCGAGTGGATTTCGCTCAGTTCGTCACCCTCACGCCGTTTCCCGGCACCGTCGATTTCGCTCAGTGGGAAAAAGAGATCGGCGCGACCGGAGAGACCATCGACGGCATTCCCATCACCAGGTTCTGGCTCATTCCCCGCCACAAGCGCCCGAAACTCTATCTGCCTCATCCGTCGATGAGCCGGGAAGAGATAAGACGTCGAACCCAGACTGTGTGGAACGAGTTCTACAGCTTGCCGAGGGTCTGGAGACGCTCGCGAGTCACGAACCGGATCCGCGATCGCCTGGCCTACGTACTGATCTCTATGCTCTTTCCTCAGATGTACGCTAACACCGGGCTCGCCACGGACAGCGCCCGGACCAGCCGAGCGCGGCAGTGGGCTCGCTGGCTGGCGAAGCCGTGCCGGCGTGTGTTCACCGCTCCTCCGATGCCGGAGCTCGAGATCCCGCCTCGACCGCAGTTCGTCTGAACGAATCGGCCAAACTACCGCGCGTTAGCTTCCGGCACGACCTGCTGGGCCCTTTTCTCCGTGCCGCGCAGAAGCTCGATAGTCACGGGAACCCCGATGCGTTCTCCGGTCAGGAGACGGTGGAGATCGTCGATCCCCGTGACCGGCTTTCCGGCGAACGACACGACGATATCGCCATCGCGCACTCCCGCTCTCGCGGCGGGACCGCTGGACTGAACCGAGATCACGAGAACGCCATTGGTGTTCGGTAGGTCGTGATGGCGCATGAGGCGCGTCGGGATCGGGACGTCCTGGCCCCGCACTCCGATTTGCCCTCGCACGATTCTTCCGTCGCGGATCAGACGTCCGGCCACGTACTCGAACGTCTGGCTCGGTATGGCGAAGCACAATCCCTGGGCCCCGCTGATGACCGCGGTTGCGAGCCCGACGACTCTACCGGAAGAGGTCACGAGCGGCCCGCCGGAGCTTCCAGGATTGAGTGCGGCGTCCGTCTGGATGATGCCCTCGATGAGACGTCCGGAGATGGACCGAAGCGATCGGCCGAGTGCGCTCACTACCCCCGCTGTCACCGTGCACTGGAAACCGAGAGGATTCCCGATGGCGACGACGAGCTGTCCCACTTTCAGAGCCTCCGAGTCGCCGACCCGGGCGGAGCGAAGGTTCGACGCCCCGACCCGAATTACCGCCAGATCGGTATCGGGGTCGTCTCCCACGAGCGTGGCTTCGTAGCTGCGGCCGTCGAGCAGGGTCACTTCGATGCGGGCGGCATCGTGAACCACGTGACTGTTGGTCAAAACGAAGCCGTCGGGCGTCGCGACGAAGCCCGATCCGTTGCCTTCCGCAGCCGGGCCGCGACGCCGGGCGCGTCCGCGCACCGCGACTTTCACGACCGACGGGCTCACCTCTTCGGCGACGCGGGTTACGCTGTGCGAATAGGCGTCGAGGGCCTCCTCGTCGCCGCCGGTCGCCGCCCCTGGGAAAGTCATCTCACGACCGCACTCCCGCGGTCACGGTGATCGTCTGCTCGGACCCCGTACGAAGAAGGCGCATCTCGAGCTTCTTTCCCGCGCGTTCTTCGGTGAGTAGAGAGAGAAGCTGCGCTGGCGACTCGGTTCGCCGCCCCGCGACTTCGAGGATGACGTCACCCAGGAAGAGTCCCCCCCGCTCCGCCGGGCTTCCTTCTTGGACCGAGAGCACGAGCAGGCCGACACGCTGGGACTCGACGGCCCGCGGCAGGCGAACGGGGTAGGTCGCGATCCCGAGGAAGCCTCGACGGACCTCGCCGTGCTCGAGAAGGCTTCCGGCCACGCGGCGAAGGGTCTCCACGGGAATGGCGAGAGCGGCTCGGCGGCGAAAGCCCGCGGTGACCATCCCGAGCCCCCGGCCCTGGGCATCGACCAGAAGGCTTCCCGAAAAGCCCCGAAAGGGTCTCGCGTCGATCTCCAGAGCGCGCCCGAGAAGGCCTCCTCTTTCGCTCTCTCCCTCGCTTGACGCCACGCTCGTCGTCGTCAAGGCCGCTCGAGGTCCGAATGGCGAGGGCGTCACGACGATCGCGAGCTCGGAGGAAGCGAGATCTCCCGGTTCCCGCCACGACGGCACGGTGAGCCGGGCCTTGCCGGCTCGTAGGAGCGCCACCCCTGTCACGGGATCGCGGCCAGCGATCTCCGCCTCGTACGTCTCGCCCGAAGAGGTGGTGATTCCCAAATCCTCCTCGCGCTCGAGCGTGTGCTCCGCGATGACGACGAGACCGTCGGCCGACCAGGCGATTCCCGAAGAGGGAGGCCCACGGCGCGCCCGCACTTGAACGACACTCGTGCCCGTCTTCTCCGCCAGTTTCTTCAGATCGCCGTTGAGACTGCTCAGTGTGGTCATCCTCAATTCTCCTGCCCCATTGTGGCCGTCTTGCCTCGCCCGCGCATCGGGAATGTGGGCGGGGAGGGACCTGGCCGTTCGGTCAGGTCAGAAGGTGAGCAGCCCCGCGCGGGCGGCAATGGCCACGACCTCCGTGCGGCTCGAGGCGCCGAGCTTGCCGAGGATCGAGTTCACGTGAAACTTCACCGTGTGATAGCTCACGCCGAGTCGTCCCGCGATCTCCTTGTTGGACAGGCCGAGGGCGAGGCATTGCAAGACCTCGATTTCCCTCGGGGTCAGCGCCTCTTCCGATCCGAGCGGTCGCCACGGCGGCCGGAGGACGTCTTCCGCGAAGTCCTCGTCCACGACCACGAGCCCTTCGAGGACGGCGTCGAGAGCGCGGGCGAAGCGAGCTCCGGTCGCGTTTCGTGAAACCACCCCCCGGGCCCCGAACGCGAGGGCCTCGCGCGAGCGCAGGGCGTCGGAAGCGATCGCGAGAACGGCGTGGCGGTGCGCGAGCGACCGGAGCCGATCGGCTGCCTCGTCCGCGTCGAGGTCCACGACGACGGCGTCGGGATCGTCCTCGTTCTCACCGGCGATGCTCCATCCGCCCGCCTCGTCGAGCAGCCGCGCCATACCCTCGAGGGCGAGGTGGTCGTCGCCCACGAGGAGCACGCGCCGGGTTGCGGCCATGAGGCCAGTATAGGCGCGTCGGTGGGACGAGCTTCTAACCCGAGCAACGAACCTCTCGCTCGCCCCGTCCAAAGAGTATGGTTGAAGACGCTCGCATGGGCATTCGGAGACTCGCGGCGGCACCCGGCTTCACCCTGGGTCGCCGTCGTCACCCTGGCGCTCGGCATCGGTGCCAACGCCGCGGTGTTCAGCCTCTTGAGGCTTTATTCGACGAGGCCTTGTACCTTCCCGCGCGTCGCGCGTCCCGAGTCGACCCGATGATCTCGCTTCGCGGTCGGTAGCCCAACCGGGACACTTCAATCCTCCCCGCAACGAGCCAGATGCTCCAGCAGCCGGTCGACGAGCTCGGACTGGGCGGGGTTCAGCTTACGGCGGGCGACGTCGGCGGGGAAGAAATCGGCGCGATCGATCTCGGGAAACGCCTGTTCTCGCCCCGATCGCGGAGGCCATTCGATCGTGAACGTGTTGCTTCGTATCGCGCTCGGATTGCAGTCTCCCTCGAAGGCCCAGGCGAGAATCCGTTTTCCGCCCTTTTGCTGCACCTCGCCCAGAGGGATCAATCCCGATTCCGGAGCTGGGAGTCCGGTCTCCTCACGGAACTCCCGCTGCGCCGTGGCGAGCGCGTCGCCGCCGAGCTCGATCTCTCCCTTGGGCAGACTCCACGAGCCCTCGTCCTTGTTGCGAAAGAAGGGGCCCCCGGGGTGGACGATGAAGACCTCGACGCCCTTCCCATGGCGATACATCAGAAGGCCAGCCGAGAGCTTCGGCATCTCGCGCGGGATTATACGTGCTCACGACTCTCCCACGATGCCGACGCGCTCCACGCCGCTTGCCCGGGCGATGTCGAGGATGGCAATGACTTCTCTATAACGAAGCTTCTCGTGCGCCCTGAGGAAGAGACTCTTGTCGACCCGAAGCTCGAGGACTTCCCGCAGGCGAGCCGGGAGCTCTTCTCTCCCGAGCCGCGTTCCGTTGAGCGAAAGCTCGCCCTGCCGGTCCACTTCCAGGAAGATCGACTGGGGCACGGACTTCTCCGCCGGGAGTGAAGCCGTTTCGGGAAGGCTCACGTCGAGTCCCTGTTGCGAGAGCGGGGTAACGATCATGAAGAGGATGAGAAGCACGAGCATGACGTCGATGAGCGGCGTCACATTGATACTAGCCTTCATCACTTCCTTGGACCCCGGAACGAGCCCCTGGGTTCCCGCTCCATCGGCTATCCTGGATGGATGCCGGTTCTAGTCCTCATGATGATGCTGGCCTCCGCGCCGCTCGGTACGCAGTCCGCTCGCCTGCGACAGTACTTGAGCCTTTCGGAAGCGACGCTCGAGAACCCCATCACGCTCGAGGAGCTGCGCGGCGCCCTGCTTTCGCCCGAAGGCGTGGCCACGATCCGAGCGCTCTTCGAGCGTTCCATCACCGAAGGACTCGTGCTCGAGGGCCGGCTGGTGACGCCCGAGCTCGGTGGGGAAGCCACGCTCGATGCCGCCGGGCTCGTTCTCGTCGACTACCCCGATCCCGTACACCCTCTTCTGCGCGAGATGGTGCGACTCGACACCGATCCCGAGCGCTTGTTCGAGCTTCTGCAGAGCTCGGCCGATGGCAAGCGGCTGCTCGAGACGACGGGAGGGCTTCACGCGCTCCTTTACCAGATGTCGACGAAGGCGCCGACGGACGAGCAGAGGAAGCTGCTCAGGCAGGTCGTGGCGTCGGCGGTGGCCACGCACTTCAAGACGTGGAGCACGGAACCGTTGATCCAGGCCAAGATGATCGAGACGACCGACTGGCGGGGCCGCTACGTGGGGTTCTGGCACATCCATCCGCCGCGACTTCAGGGTGCAGACATCGCCGTCGGAATCGAGCCGAGCTACGCGGATATGAGCAATGCCGTGGAGCTGGGCCAGTTCCTGACCATCGTCTTCCAACCCGACGGCTTCGACGCCTACGATCTGTCTCCGCTCGCGCGCACGGGCGCGCCCGACCTGACGCGAGCCCAGCGCATCAGCTACCGGTCCCCTGTCTGGCGGTCGCACTTCCTCGAGCGGGCTCGTCCTCCCGATCGGTAGCCTCAGCCGAAGAACTTCTTGATGACGGAGCCGAAGGCGTCGTCCTGCTTCGCGCTCGCTCCGAGCTGCTGGCGGGCGCCCTCGTGCCTGGGCTGGATCCGGAGCGTCATCTTGAACTCGTGCAGGGCCCGCGAGTGCAAACCGAACGATTTGTAGTAGAGGCCGAGCCAGTAATGGATCTCGGCGTCGTGAGGCGAAAGCCGCAGAGCCTCGATGAAGTGCGCTTCCGCCTCCTTCCGTCTCGACGACAGTCGCGACAACGCACGGCCCATCATGCCGCGGTAGACGGCCTTGCCGGGACAGATCTCGATGAGCTGCTCGAGAAGAGGCACCGCGCCTTCCCAATCGCGAAGCTTGAAATGGAGCTTCACATCCCGCAGCAGACGGCTCTCGCCTCCACCCTGCTCGATACGCTCGATACGCCGTCTCGCCTGCTCGCGCGCGCGACTGGCCGACTCGTCCGCCGCGACGCTCGACTCGGCTGCCATCGTCACGGCGGGCTCGGGCTCCGGTACGGACGCGGCCTTGGCCGTCTCGACCTCGATCTCGATCTCCTCTTCGAGGTCGAAGGCTATGGCCTCTTCGTTCACCGCGACTTCTTCGATCGGGATCTGCGCGAGCATCGATGGCACGTCTTCCTCCCGGGGAAGCTCGACCACCAGATCGGGATCCGTTACCAACAGGGTCTTCCAGCCGACCGCCTGCTCGGATGATGGCGAGAGCGCTGCCTCCGGTCGGGGCTCTGGCGGGACGTTCTCCAACTTCGAGCTCATGGAGACGCCTTGTTCTTCGAAGAAGTCTCGAAACTGATCGGAGGGACGGTCGGTGAGCGACCACTCCGGCACGCGGGCTCCATCGGCAACCGGGGAAAGCGAGGTTTTCGGCGACGGCGCTTCGACCGGTTCCTCGATCTCCAGATTTCCTTCGGCCGGTACTTCGACTTTCGCCTCGACGGGCGCTTCGACTGGAACTTCGACGGGCGTTTCAATTTGCGGTGCGGCCGCGGGGCGCGGCCGGCGTCTCGGCGGTGACGGCGCGATACCCAGATCGCTCGGCGCTCCCCCGGGTATCCCGAGCCACTCGGCAGCCGACGTCCATACGCCTTTGAGCCGTCCGAGGATCCCGGCGGGGGCCGGTTCAGATTCGGATACCGTCTGACTGATCTCGGACAAGACAAAGGTTCCCGTCTCCAGCTGTGGGCTCGGCGGGGGCTTCACCTGCTCGGCTTTCGTTTCCAGAACTCCTGCGGCGATGAGTCCATAGAGCGCGCGAAGAGCGACGCCTTCGTCGCCACCCACTTCGTCGACCACCGTCCGCATCTTTGCAAGGCCATGAATCGCCTTCAGCACGCTTCGTTCCACCGGCCGAAGCCCCCCGACGTCGAGAGCGAACGGAGGCCGGTCCACCACCTCGACCTCGGTATCCAGCGATGGCAGGCCGGCGAGGACGAGCTTCTTGCTCGGCATGTGCCGGATGCCTTCCATCAGAATCCGGTAGACGGACAGGCTCACCATGAGGTCCACCGGGATGATCGTGGGACGCTCGTCGAAGCTGTACATGCCGCGGCTCGCCGCGAACAAGGAGAGCACGATGCGATTCACCTGGGCCGCGACGTAATGGCCGAGCTCCTCTTCCGATACGATCCCCGAGCTCACCAGCGCTTTGCCGAACTTGAGGCGCGAGGCTTTCATCACATCGCTCGCGGCGGCGAACTCGGACCGAGAGATCCGGCCCGCTTCGATCATGCTTTCGCCCAGCCGGTCGCTCTTCCGGTTGCTCGACGCGAACACGATGAACCCGCGGTCGAAGTAGACCGTTTTGATCGCTTCAGGGGTGGTGACTTGAAGGTCGCCGCTTCGCTCTTCCGAAACGATCCGCCGGAAGACCTCGGCGAGAGGCGTATCGGCGAGCGAGCCGATAAAACCCGCGGGTCTGTCGGTGCGAACGGACTGGTCCAATGGCATCCTGTCTCCGAGCTATGTTGTGACGGTCCTTCCATGATAGATCGATGTCCATCAAATTGCACGAGCACCCGCGCCCAAGCGAGAACGATCCGAAGCGAATACTGGAGAGCGTGTTCGGCTACCGGGAATTTCGCGGACAGCAGAAGCTCGTCATCGAGCACCTCCTCTCCGGAGGCGATGCGCTCGTGCTCATGCCGACCGGAGGCGGAAAGAGTCTCTGCTACCAGATCCCGGCCATCGCCCAGGAGGGTGTCGGGATCGTCGTCTCGCCGCTCATCGCGCTCATGCAGGACCAGGTGAGCGCGCTCACCGAGCTCGGCGTCGCCGCGGCCTTCGTCAACTCGAGTCTTTCGTACGAGACGGCGCGGAAAATCGAGGACGAGATGCTCCGCGGCCGGTACGATCTCGTCTACGTGGCTCCGGAGCGGCTGACCACACCGGGATTTCTCACCTTGCTCGAGCGGACGAAACTCGCGCTCTTCGCCATCGACGAAGCTCATTGCGTGAGCCAGTGGGGCCACGATTTCCGTCCGGAGTACCGCAAGCTCGACGTCCTTCACGACCGTTTTCCCGGTGTGCCTCGGATCGCGCTCACGGCGACGGCCGACGAGCCCACCCGCCGCGAGATCATCGCGCACCTCCATCTTGGCGGGGCCCGCCGCTTCGTGTCCGGATTCGACCGGCCGAACATCCGTTACGATGTCGTGCCCAAGAAGAACGCGAAGGCCCAGGCGCTGCGATTCATCCGGTTTCGACACGCGGGCCAGCCGGGGATCGTGTACTGCATGAGCCGGAAGAAGGTCGACGACGTGGCCGCCTGGCTTCGGGGCGAGGGCATCGACGCGCTCGCCTATCACGCCGGGCTCGACAAGACCGTACGCCAGCGGCACCAGGAGCGCTTCCTCAAGGAAGAAGGTGTCGTCATCGTGGGCACGATCGCCTTCGGCCTCGGCATCGACAAACCGGACGTCCGGTTCGTTGCCCACCTCGATCTCCCCAAGAGCCTCGAAGCGTACTACCAGGAGACGGGACGCGCCGGGCGCGACGGGCTCCCGTCGGAAGCCTGGATGTGCTACGGCTACGGAGACGCCGTGCTCATCCGTCAGTTAGTAGAGCGCTCGGAGTCATCCGCGGAGCGAAAGCGAGTGGAGCATAGGAAGCTCGGGGCGCTTCTCGGATACTGCGAGACCGCCGAGTGCCGCCGCGCGGTGATGCTCCGCTACTTCGGTGAGGAGCGCGACGAGGGCTGCGGCAACTGCGATACCTGCCTCGAGCCTGTGGATGCCTACGACGGAACCGTGGTGGCGCAGAAGGCGCTGTCGAACGTCTATCGCACGGGGCAGATGTTCGGAGCCGCCTATCTCGCCGACGTCCTGGTCGGAGCCGCGAGCGAGCGGGTCGTCCGCAATCGGCATGACCGGGCCACCACCTTCGGCATCGGCGCGGAGCTCGACCGCGCGGGCTGGATGGGAGTCTACCGTCAGCTCGTCGCCTCTGGGCTCGTCGACGTCGATCCCGAGCACGGCGGGCTTCGCCTTTCCGAGCGGGCCTGGCCGGTCCTCAAGGGGGAGCGGGCTTTGAAGCTTCGACGCGATCGGAAGCGGCTCCCGGCCGACGAGGTGAGGCCGCACCGAACGAAGGAAGAGGGAGTCGCCGACAAGGCTGACCGAAAGCTCTTCGACGCCTTGCGCGCGAAGCGTCTCGAGATCGCGCAGGCGAGAAACCTCCCCGCCTACGTGATCTTTCACGACAAGACTCTCGCGGAGATGGCCCGAAACCGGCCGAGAACGCTTGCCGAGCTCGCCACCATCTCGGGCGTCGGACAGAAAAAGCTCGAGACCTACGGCAAGGCGTTTCTGGACGTGCTCCGGACAGAAGGACGCTCGCCGGGCTCGGACGACGGAGTCATCGAAGACCCGTAAACAGCGTCTTCTCGTCCACGAAGCACAGAGGATTCCCGAACGGATCCTTCATATAGAACGAGACCTCGCCCCAGGGTCGCTTCTCGATCGTGCCCATGTCTTCGGAGAGGCCTCCGAGAGCCGTTGCCCGCTCGTGCACGCTCTCGAGATCGGAGACCGCGAAGTAGATGTGATCCTGGTTCGGGCGGGCGTCCCAGTCGTCGCCATCGGCGCGCGGGTCCACGATAGCGAGGATGGTCTCCCCGCAGTGGAAGTAATGACGGCCGGGCGCGACCCGCTCTCCCTCCATATTCAGCAGCTGCCCGTAGAATCGAGCGGCGCGGTCGATGTCGTTCACGGGAAGGATGATGCGGAAGATTCGGGGTGTATCGACCATGTCCTGCGACTCCTCCAAAATTGGCAAAGTACCCGCGACCACGGCGACGGCCAACGCCGCAGCCGCGATGACAAGAAAGATTCGGTGCATGATGACTCCTGAATATTTAGCCTATAGGCTAATATATCATGAGAACAACAGGTCTTTGAGATCGAACACGCGCGCCACGTCGCGCACTTCCTCGACGGCACCGGCACGGCTCCACAAAGCGTAGACCGGCTCGTCCTCCGGATGCGGGGCACGGACAATCTTTCGTCTCAAGCTCTCCAACTCCCGAGTCCCGAGAGGCTTGCGCTGCCATTTGGCTTCCCCTACCAGATAAGTTCTCTTCCCCCTGAGCCCCAGAACGTCGATCTCACAGGGCGGACCGGAGCTTGCCCACCACCGTCCTATCACGACGTCTTCGGGAAACTCCCCCTCTCGCACCAGACGCCTTGCGTGCGCGCGCGCCAGGTCTTCGAACACGCGCCCAACATGGGTCTCGAACCGCGGTTTAGCGCGCAACAACACAGCCCGGCCCTGGCCGCCCTCGATCAAACCTCGGTCGGCGTAGAGGACGCTGAACCAGAACCGCAAGTAAGGATCCAAGATCGCGTAATCGAACCGCGCTCCTTTGGGTGCTCCTAACGGGACGGCCTTTTCGACGAACCCCGCTTCAGAGAGGACGGTGAGCGGCCGTTCGATCCGTTGTGCCGCGGCGCTCGCGATCTCGGAATAGCGTGTCAGGCCGCGACCTATCGCCGCCAGAACTCGGGGATATCCACCAGTGGCCGGGAGCTCTTCTCTCAGTATGCTCGCCGCGTCTTCGAGAAGGATTCCGCCCGGTGAGCCGGCGAGGTGCAGCAGATTCTTGTCGGTGGTCGCCGTCTGGTCCCACGCCAGCAAGTGCAACGGATAACCGCCGCACGCCGCGTAGGCTTCGATCAAGCGATCGGGTGCGAGCCGCGGGAGGAAATCTCGTGCCGCCCATAGATCGACGGGTTCGATCCGCAGCCTGAGTGTGGGGCGGCCTCTCAGAGGAGCACCCGAGCCCATAAAGGCTTCGACCGTGCTCACCGCAGAGCCAGTCAGAACCAACATGAGCTTCGTTCCCGTGGGAAGGTGATCCCAGAAGTGCTGCACCATGCTCGGGAATCCTGGGCTCGATTCGTCCAGGTACGGCACCTCGTCCAGAACGATGGCTAGAGGGGTTTTCCTTGCCAGTGCGGCGGTGAAACGGAGCGCCTGCTCCCAGCTCGAGAAACCGCCTCCCCCGAGATCGGCCACCTCATTGCCGAGATCCCGGCGGAGTGCTTCGTGAAAACGACCGAGCTCGACGGCCTGAGACTGCTGGGTGGCTCCGAAGAGCACACCCTTCTTGTCCTGGAGGAAGTGTGACAACAGAAACGTCTTTCCGGAGCGGCGGCGGCCCCAGACCACGACGAGCTGTGGGTGGGCCCGAGAAGCGTCCCGGAACGCCTGGTTCAAGCGTCGAAGCTCGTCCTGGCGGTCGATCAGGGAGGCTAATACCACGATGCGAGTGTACTACAGTGGCCTCGTACTACGAGGGCCTCGTAGTAATCCCTCAGCGCACGCGGAATCGTGCCGGGGGGACCACCACGGCCGCATCCGGGTTGTAGTAGTCGTAGAGGCTGGAAGGAGCGCTCTTCGCATCCACCGCCAGTCGCGGCCGGAAGGAGAATTCGAAGGCGGCTCCGCCGCTGGGCGGCCAGATGTAGGCGACGATCCGATCCGGAAGGACGTCGTATCGCTCCAGGCCGCTTTTGCGCTCGGACAACGTGCGCTGGAGTGAAGCCCGGTCCACGTCCGCGCCCGGAGGAAGGCCGATCTCCGCGATCAGCATGCCGTAGGCTCTCGGTTCCAGGCGCTGGGCATCGACCCGGCAAGAAATCACGTCGCCCACGTTCGCCGTCGTCTCGTCGAAGCGAACCGAGAGACGGAGCCCGTTCTCGGAAACCTCGTCCCGTTCCGATTCCCAGGGACCATGGAATGAGACGGTGAGCTCCAACATCGCGTCCGTGCTCTCGCGGCCGAGCACCTCGAGGAGGTTCCTCAGTTGATGGAAGCGGCGGTGCAGCGGCATGAACGCATCGCGCCCATCGCCGGGAGTGCACCTCCCGAAGAAGAGCTCGAAGCCGCGTTCGCCTAGCTCGCGTTCGAAACCACGCCCAACCTCGATGGATTGCGGGATCGGTGTGTCCAAAACGTCTTTGGCGACGCTTTTGTCTGTCGCACGAGGGTGGGCCCACCATGCATTCCGGTAGTGACTCCGATTCCACGGCTCTTGTGAGACTAAATCGTGGTTCAGAGGGCCCCTGCGGGTGGGTGCCAAACGTTTGGCAGTTCACATCTGGCACGAGCCTGCAGGTGCCAAACGTTTGGCAGTTTCGGCGCTCGATGGGCTCGTCCCGAGCGCCAACTGATACCTGAGGGCGAGGGCGGCAAGGCGATTCTTCGAAATGTCGTGCCCGCCGTCAGGGATTCACGACAGCGACCCAGCCGTTCACCCAGTCGTTACGGTTGATCAGGACCGCGCTCTCGTTCTTGAAACAGAATCCAACCTTATAGGTACCGCTCGCCAGATTGGTCGGTGTGGCCGAGCTCACCGCGATCGGGGCTCGGAGCGTGCCGACCTCGACCACCGTAGCATCGAAATCGACGAAATTGGTAATCGCTCCTGACCCGAACTGGTAGCAAAGGCCCGCCCGGCCTGATGCCACCCCTGAGGTCGTGGCCAAGGGGACCACAGCCGCGCCGATGATTTGTTGGCCCGTCGCCACGCTCACATCCACCGTGGGCCCCCGAAACGAGTAAGCGATTTCCGAGATGGGAATTTGGGAGCCGACCCAACCCTGAAAACGTCTGACCTGCGTCAGCGGACCGTTGTGGCTATGATTGGCACTGGCGAAGGATGACGCGTGGACACCGTCGAGAAGATCGGCATCGAGTGTGCTGCCGGCTCCGTCATTCGCGAGAATCGTGGGCATGATCTCAGCGTCTCGGGCGATCGTTGCGTCGACGAAACTCTGCCCGACGGTGCCCGAGGTGATATCCGCGCCGCTGTGGGTATGAGAGGCTGGCGCGTAGGTCCCGGTGTGATTGTGAGAAGCGATGGCGAAGGCGCTGGAGTCCGATCCATCCAACAGATCGGCATCGAGCCCGCTCCCGGAACCATCGTTGCCTGCATGAAACGCTTTGTTCCCGTCGACCTGGAGCGTCATCGCCCCGGCGCCGGAGTTCTGAACATTGAACGTCTGATCCGCGGCTGATGGCACGTCGATGCCCGACTCCGTCATCCGGAGACTGGTCGTGGCTCCTCCCAACACCAAATCGGGTCCTCCGGCCGTGTTGTCTGCCGCCAGACCGGCTCCAGAAAAGGAGTGGCTCACGCCTACGAGGCCGTAGGTGACTCCCTCCGTATCGGGGAGCCCGGCGTGAATTGCGGAAAGTCCGCTCGCGAAAGCAAGAGCCTGCTCATGGTGGTTGGTCGGACCGGACGGAGGCTCGACGTGCGGCTCTTCGACGGGCTCGCGGATTCGCACCGGATCGGCGAGCTTTTCGAGCTGCTCGAGCGGCTGGGTTTCGCCCCGGCTCTCTAGGAATCGCGTCAAGACATCGAGAGCGGTGACAACCTCCTCGACCGAAGGAACGGCCTCCAACCGGAAGAACCGGCCCTCTGACCAATCTCCTGCCTCCCATTCGTCCGTGGCCCGGATGTACCAAGCGTACTGTTTTCCCCGATCGAGACTTTCTCGTAGAGACGGCGTCCAGGAATTGACGTTGCCTGGCACGCTCGCTCGAACAACCGGCTTCGGCTCCGCGGTCTCCCCGACGTGTCCTTCCTGAATCTCGTAAACCACGAGATCGAAATGGATTGCGCCCTCGACAGCTCCCCAGCTGAAGGTGGGACAGCGCTCGGCGATTTCCAGAACCGCCTGGTTGTCGCCAGGGGAAACGGTTTTCGGACGCCTCGGTCCCGCGCCGACGACCACCGTTTCGAGAAGCGCCACCAACCCGACCAACGAAATCCTGGACATCATGGAGACCTCCCATCGCACCCCGCGTGCGTCGTTGCGTCAAGGACAGGGTCCGAATTTTTCTAGCAAATCGGGCGAAGTATATAACGATGCGAGGAAAGTCCCGCTGGCCACGCCCCACATCGTCGAGACGGCGCACGCACGATGAACTCTCCTGTTTCCGGGCCGGCGCTAGATATCGGCATTCCTCCCACCGTGCCCGGGGGATGGCCAAACGGGGTCACCAGATGGATCACGTCTTCCCCGTCCCAAGCCACGTTTCCGACTCGCGCTCGTCAGCGCAGAGAACTTGCCACCTGAATTGAACGGAGCGATGATAATTGCGTGGACTAACCCCGCAAACTTAATTAATTGACTACTACATGCCGGCTCCGCAAGGGAGCTGCGATTACTATTTTGGCAGCTCTATCGATCTCCTTAGTAGTGGCATGGGCGAGGAGGGGTTACCGCCCGGAGAAGCGATTCGATTTGATCGGGTGGGGGTCGGGGGCGACTTTGGAAGTTCGCGAGGACGACAGAGGCGGGCTCGTGTTGGCGCCGGGAATCCGTTACATCGAACCGCCTTCAGGTGCCCCTCGCGAGGCTGCTTACCGGCTCGCGCTGGACACGCTGGAATTAACGTCCGCAAGCACCGAGACCTGGACCACCGCGCGTGGAGACGTTAGGACTGTGATGGGGCGGGCCTGGCTCTGCCGCCTGGAGTGGACATCAACAACGGTCAGCTTCACTTTGACGGGCGACAGATAACAACGCCCGGCTCATTGCGTCATGTGCGCGTTAGCCCCGACGGGCGGCTAGTGGCCGTGCTTACGGCGTGGGGACTTCCAATCCTCTCAGTTTCCATCATGCCCACACTAGGGGGCACTGCAGTGCTTGGGGGGGGTATCACTATGTGCTTGCCGTGCCGTCCGGCAAAAGAGTTGGACACACGGTCTCGCTCGGCTTTCGTGTGTCCGACCCTCTCCCGTGCTGAAGCCCTGACGGGAGGTTAGTTATCTACTTCAACCCCGAGTTCACCGAGGTCTCCTTGGTGGTCGTTCGGAGTCAAGGGGAAGATCATGCCGAATAGATCAGCGATTGGACTTGTTCTACAAGGGCTGCTCCTCGTGTCGATCGTTGCAGAAGTAGCCTACCAACCACCCGATCGCCTCTTCTATACTCTGGTCGATCTCGCAGTCACAACAGATAAGCCTCCGTCTCCCACATGCCCAATGATATTTCCGATTGTCACACCGATTTTCTAGCTTGACAACGCGTCATCTCGCTTTGTAGACTCCCGCCCCCTTTGGGAGGCGCGACCAAAGGAAAGGCACGAAGGGAGGGCAGGTGCCTCGGGGTCAAGATCGTCGCGCCGCTTTCGCTGGGATCGCGATCGTTCTGGCGATCGCGATCCCGGTCGCCTTCGCCGCCATCGGGTACGACGAGAAACTTACCGAGTTCGATTTCCTTCTTCTTGGACTGACGGTAACACCGGAGCCGCCTTCGCAGGTCGTTCCCCGCCATACAGCGACGGGTGTGCGAATCAAGGTCGCCTTCTCGAACGGGGACGGGGCTTTCGACACGAAGTCGCTGCTCTCACTTCTTCCCCCGGGGCTCGAGGTCGTGGGTGAGCTGGTTGGGCCCGGCATCGACTCGCCGATCAAGCTTCGCGGGCCTCCGGGCGAGTTTCTTGCCATTCCACCCATCGAGCGTAACGGGACCTTTCTCGTCCGCGACATCCACCTCGAGAACGATGGCGTCACCTTCCTTCGCGCTTCACCCGATTCGGTAACGGTCGAGGTCATCGACCGCCTGCTCGTCACGCAAGTCACCACGCGTCCCCTCACGCTCGAAGAGATTCGCCAAATGGGCATTCTCTTTGGCGACGACAGCTTCACTGGGTTCAACTTCACTCTGGCTCTCACCCTGGACTCCCATCCGGTCACCATCGATTTTCCCGTCATCTTCGATTCGAACGGAATCCCCGTCCCGATTCGACCGACGCAGAGCGTCGATCTCGAGGGTGGCTCCCTTCCTCTAGTCAATGCCGGCATCGTGCCGGTGATGATGAAACCCAGTTTCCCGCCCGATCTGGAGATCGAGCTCTTGCCACTCCTTGCGGACGCTTCGATCCCGGCATTGCTCGTGATTCCCGGAGACGTCGGCTTTCTCAACCAGTTTTTCAGCGCCCTTCTCGTCATCTCGAACGGAGCCCCGCTTGCGTCAGGGCTCTCGGTGCAGGGTATCGAAGCGTCGATCTCGCTGCCCGCGGGGGACGACGGCGTAACCGGCAGCTCGGACGATCCGCTCGTTCCCGCGCAGACACAGGGCGGGGAATTCACTTTCGAGACCGAAGGTGGCTCGAACCGGCTGGATCCGGGCGAACAAGGCACGGCGGAGTTCCTCCTCGAAGGCCGGCGCGAGGGCTTCCACGAAGTTCGCTTTGATATCGAGGGAACCCTCGAGGGCCTTCCAATCGGTCCCGTCCCCATGAGCGGAGTCGCGCGGGGCGGAGTGCTCGTCAGAAATCCGGAATTACATCTCACGTTCTTAGCGCCCGCCACCGTGCGTGCGGGCGAGGAGTTTTCGTTGTTCGTGACCGTGACGAACGTATCGACCACGCCGGCCAACCTCGTGACGGTTCGCCTCGATCCCACGCGCATCTCGGGGGCGACGCTCCTCTCGGGTCCGCCCGCCCCGATTCCCACGCTCGGGCCGAGCGACTCGGAAGTGCTCGAGTTCCGATTCCTTTCCCAAACGACCGGGCAGTTGAGGGCCTCGTATCTGAACGTCGAGCAAGGGACGGGCGATCTGTTCTTTCAGCTCGGCGTCGGCGAGCGCGGCGTTCCGCTATCCCCGGACACGATCGTTCTTCCCAAGAGCGCCGAGTCGCTTCCAGCGGCGGTGGTCGAGGCCGCGCTGCGCGCTCTCGGTGCCGGTTGGAGTGTGGCGACCGCGCCCTCGGGCACGCTTTCCGCTGGCGTGATCCGCGTCTCGAAACAGGCCGTCCTCGATCGTGCGACCGAGCTGGCGGAGGCGGGTTTTCGCGTGCAGCTCGGCGAGCCCGTGAGCCTGGCGCTGGAGAATCTCGCGTTCACATGGGCCCACTCGGAAGACCGGGGCTTCGAGCAACTGCTCCGCGAGACCGATGCCGGGCGCGCCTTCTTCGAAGCCATTGGCCATGCCCTCGGCCCGGCGAGCGGTATCGGAGATTTCCAGCGGAGCCTTTCGACGGCTCTTTCCGGGCTCTCGTCTCACATTCTGATCGCCGTGGGGCGGGGGAGCGGCGAGGCTCCGATTCAATGGACGCTCGCAGACGTCCAGGGGCATACGCTCGTGCCAAACGGCGTCGGCACTCTCCCGAATGCCGTCTTCCTGCCCTTATCGGATAACGCATCGCCGGGTCGGGGCATCGGCGTGGCGACGCGACTCGGGTCGACCCTGTACGAGTGGGATTTCTCGAGCATGGCGGCGGCTTCTTCGAGCTTCGACCTGACCGTGAGCCTGCCGCGCGCGAACGGGCGAATCGGATTGCACGAGTTTGCCGGAGTCGAAACGAGCCCAGGCGAAAAAGGCCGGCTCACGATCGATCTTCTCGTGTCGAATCCGACGCTGACACTCCGGATCGACCGCGACGGCGACGGAGCGTTCGAGGAAACGGTGAATGAAACGTCGCAGGAGCTCATCGTGACGCCTCCTCCGACGCTGATCGCGGCCACTACGATCGGACCCGAGACCCTCTCGGGCGCGGACCCCTGGGGTCGTGTCGTCGCCCTCCTCTTCGACCGCCCGATGCGGGAGACAGAAGTCCTCGACGTGGAGAACTACGCCGTCGATGACAATGCCGTCGCCTCCGCATCACTTCAGCTCTCGGGACGACTCTCGTTCCTCTTCATGGAAGCGCCCGTTGGCGGGCTCGTCGAGCGCCAGGTTGCGGTCTCGGGGCTCTTCGGCGCGACCGGTGATGCGCTCGTCCATTCGACTCGCACCATCGATTCGCGTTTGACCGACGCTGGCGCGATCGTTTCCGGAAGGGTGCTGAGCGCGGACGGCACACCGGTTCCTGGTGCGGAAGTCCTCTACATCAACTCGATACCGGGCGACGTCATGGGCATCTCCAGCAAGACCGTGGACAAACTCGGGCGCTACCAGTTCGACTGGGTGCGGAAGAGCCCGGATGGCCCCTTCTCGATGCGAGCGTCCGATCCGGAATCGGGCTCGGTTCGCTCTTTGACGACGCACGTCGTCTTCGACGGCGAGAGTATCGTCGTGGATCTCGTCTTGCTGGGACGAGGCGGGGTGACTGGCGTCGTCCGCGACGCGAATGGCATTCCCGTGCCGAATGCCCAGGTGCTCGTGATCAGCGGGTTGGATCCGACGAGCTCGGCGGTCGTCCAAACGAACGGCGATGGACGCTACATCACCAACGGCATCGTCGTCGGGCCCATCACGGTGAAGGCCGTGTACGAGACCTCCTCGGGTCTCGCGTTCGGAAACATCGCTCGGGCCGGAACTTTCGCGACGGTGGACGTGAACATCGACTTGACGGTTGGTACCGTCGCTGGTCGTGTCTTCGAGTCCTATGAGGGAGTCGAGACCCCGGTCTCCGATATCGACGTCTTCTATCTCGTGCTCGATGGTACCGGCGCTAACGAGCTCGTGGCGGCCGTGACCAAGACCGACGCGTCTGGAGCCTACGGCTTCGTCGACGTTCCGGTACCGATTGGGATCTTTCGCATCCTTGCCATCGACTTTGTTCGTTCGCAGGAAGCTTCGATCACGGGAACGTTCGCCCCTGGCCAGACCCTTTTGGTCGATCAGGACGTCTTCTTCTTCATCGATGATTTTGGAGCCATCGAGGTGACCGTCCATGACTCCATGGGCTCACCCGTCGGTGCGGCCGCAGCCTTCGTCACCGCGGCGGGAAGACAGCTTTCGACGGACGCCCTCGGCAAAGCTCGCTTCGACGAGCTCTCGCCGGGGACTTACGGGGTTTCCGCCCGTGAGCCGAGCTCGAGCAACAGCGTCTCGACCTCAGCCACGGTTGCCGAATCGGCAACGACCCGCGTCGACCTGCAGCTTCCCGGAACGGGGCGCCTGATCGTCACGGTGCTCGACGAAATGGGTGTGCCGGTTCAGAACCACGCCGCGATCCGCACCATCGGCGACCCTTGCGCAGGGGAGCAAGTTTTCACCGGCCCTGACGGCGTTGCGGTTTTCGAGGACGTTCCCCTGGGAACCGCGACGGTGAAAGCGGTGAAAGGCGGCGACGTTGCTACGGGGACGTCATCGATCCAGCACGCGGGAGATGAAAGAGCTCTCGTACTTCGCTTCAGTGGCTTTGGAACGGCTACTGGCGTCGTCGTGGACGCGAACGGGCCGTTTCTCGGAGCGGATGTGGTGCTTGCATCGAAGCGGCTCGACCCGGCGGTTTGCGGTTTCGTCGACGAGGCTTCGGCGCAGCAGGTGCGGACCGGCATCGACGGTGCCTTTTCATTTCAGAACATTCCGCTGGGCGCGTTCACCGTGTCGGCGTCGGCGCCCACGTTTTTCCCCGTTCCCGTCTCGGTGAGCGACGTCTTCCTCACACCCGGGGAGACGAGAACCATCGAGCTCGAGCTTTCCTCGAACATCACCGGAGAGCTTTCCGGAACGGTATTTCTGCCTGACGGTACGACGCCCTCCGGCCCAGGCGTCCGCGTGACAGCCTCGGGAGGCGCCCGACCCGACGTCACGGTCGCGACCGATAACGCCGGTCGCTACGCGTTCGCCCCGATCTTCCCTCAGGGCAGATACACGCTGACCGCTTCCGATAGCGCGACGGGGAAGGTGGCGCGCGAGATGATCTTCCTTCTTCGAGGACAGGAATCGGTGAAGGACTTGCGCCTCCTGGGCCGAAGTCCTGTCGAGGTCACTGTGGTCAAGGGAGACGGAGCTCCTGCCGATGACGCATTCGTCGAGCTAAAGGGTGCGACGTTCCCCTTCGACCGCGCAACGGGAATCATTACACCTTTCGACGACGGGAAGCTCGTGTTGCCGCGCATTTCGGAGGGTAGCTTCACCGTCACCGCGAACGATAGCCTGGGCCGAGGCGGTAGGGGCACCGGCGTCGTTGCCGAAGACGCAATACTGACGCGAGTCACCGTATCCCTCTCCGTTACCGGTCGCGTGACCGGAACCTTCTTGTCTTCCAACGGAGTCGACCCGGTACCCAACGCGGAAGTCCTCCTTCGCCAGGGGTCTACCGGAAGACTTCTCGGATCGACGACCACGTCGAGTCAGCCGGGCGAGATGGGAGCGTTCGCCTTCGAGTTCGTTCCCGCCGGAAGCCTGCTCGCAACGGCCACCGATCCGCTGACGGGCCGGATCGGCGAAGCCTCGGGCACGATCGAGACCGAAGGCGAGGGGATCGATCTGACGATCGTTGCTCTCGGTCTCGGGAAGCTTTCGGGGAGGGTGACGAGCGGAGGTGTAGGTATCGCCGCAGCGGAGGTCGAGGTCACCTCTTCAACGGGACTCTCGAGCGCCGTCGCCAACCTGCGAGCGACATCCACTTCGGGCGCGAACGGAGAGTTTCTATTCGAGGGTATTCCCGTCGGAAGCTTCATCCTTCAGGCGACGCTTCCGGGCGTTGCACCACTCGTTGGCGCGGTCTCGGGAAATATATCCGAGGACGGAGAAGAGATAACCGATATCGAAATTGCTCTCGAGCCGAGCGGCACGATCGAAGGCCAGGTGCTGAGGGCCAACGGCATCGATCTTGTCGCCGGTGCGGCACTCACCCTCAAACCGCGCAAGGGCCTCTTCCAGGGTCAGTCGAACGCTTCCGCCCTCTTCCAATTCGACTTCGTGCCGGCGGGGGACTTCACTCTCAGGGCCCAAGAGACCGGAGGGCCGGACGCTGGCATCGTCGCCGGTGCGCTTGGCGCGGGCGAGTCGCTCCCCGTGGACGTCATCATGAATGGAACCGGCACGGTTTCGGGAACGGCGCTCGACTCCGACGGGTCCAACCTCACCGTGGGCCGCGTGCGCTTGACGCGTTCGGCCCCTTTCGCGCGGGACGAGCTCACGACGGTTGCATCCGATGGAACGTTCGCCTTTCGAGGCGTGCCCGTGGGTGACTACAACCTCTCGCTCTCCGTGGATGGCTCGCCTCTTAGCGGAACCGCGATGGGGAACATCGCGTCGGACGGCGCGAGCGACACCATCGCGATCCAGCTCGCTTCCGCGACGAGCGTTGAGGGAGTAGTCGTCAAGCCCGACGGGCTCGGGGGCAACGTGGCGGCTGCGAACGTGGTCGTCACGATAAGCGGCGGCGATGTCTTCCAGTCCGTCCTGACGAGCGCGACGGGCGCGTTCTCGATCGCCGGCGTTCCCGAGGGTACGTTTACCATCAAAGCCCAAGACCCGGTGACGGGCGGGCTCGCTCGCACGACAGCGACCGTGTCACTACCCGACCCGCCGCCGTTCGCACCGGTAGACGCGGGGACACTCGTGCTCGACCTCGAGCCGATCGGGGTGGCTGCCATCGTGCCCGCTCCCGGCGCGAGCGAGGTAGCGCCCGACTCGAGCATCGTCGTTACGTTCACCGATCCGGTGAAGGCGGCGAGCGTGCCGGGCCGCTTTGTGGTGAGCTCGGGCGGCGCGAATATTGCGGGCACGTCGAGCGTTTCCGGAGACGGTCTCACCCTGATGTTCGATCCGAACCCGTTCCTTCCGCCGTCGGCGTCGATCGAGGTGCTCGTAGACGAGTCTATCGAGGACACGTTTAACCGGAGGCTGGGTACGGACTTCACGAGCTCCTTCGTGACAGGAGGCACGGTCATCACGGGTCGGGTGACGAACCTGGGTGCTCCGGTCGACGGCGCGAGCGTTACGCTGACGGCGTCGTCCGGTGCGACGAGCGCCCTGGCCGGGCCGGACGGCCGATTCCGGATCGAAAATGTCGCAAGCGGGACGGTGACACTCGTCGCGACGAGCGCTGGCCTCACGGGCTCGCGGGTCGTCGATGTCGGTTCGACCGATGGGGTCATCGACACGGGCGACATCCCGATCCAGCTCGTCGCCCCGATCTCGGGACAGGTTCTCGCGTTCGACGGCTCGATCCCGACCGATACGCTCGAGGTGCGTGTCACACAGGACACCCGCATCGTCGGTTTCGCCTCCACGCTAGGTGACGGGAGCTACACGGTCGACAGCGTGCCGCTCGGCGGGTTCACCCTCGACGTGACGAACCCGGTGGACGGAGACCGCGGTCGGCGCACGGGGACGCTCGGAATGGCGGGTCTCACGGGCTTCGATATCACGATGAACGGCGTCGGTGATCTGCTCGTCGTCGTCGAGGACGCGACCGCTCAACGTCTCGAGGGCGTTCAGGTCACGCTTTCGTACGCGCTGTTCGGGGAGAGCCGAGTGGAAAACGCGGCTACCGATGCGAACGGGGAGGCAGTCTTCGCGAACGTCGCGTTCGGAAATGTCAACTTGACGGCAGTGGATCCACTCTCATCGATCTCCACCTCGGCGACAGCAATCGCTGCTCCGGGCGCCACCGTAGTGCTCGTGCTCGAGCCTCCCGGTGCGATTGCGGGTATCGTCACTGCTCCTGGCGGGACCGCGGTGGCGGGGGGGAGCGTGCTCGTCTTTCGCGAGAGCGGAAACGTCTCGAAGGCCGGGGCAATGACAGCCGCCGACGGAAGCTACTTCGTCCCGGACCTGGCGCCCTCCGATAGCCCCTACCGCGTGGATGTCGTGTCGAACGGGAAGCTGCGCGGCCGCAGGCGGGGCGTCGTCGTGCCCTCGGGCGGCACGGCGGCGGTCGACATCGAGCTCGTGGGTGCCGGAACGGTTACAGGAAGGGTCATTGCGCCTGCCGGGGAGACGCTCTCGTCGAGTGTCGTCGTCACGTTGACCAGCCAGGCTCCCGACATCGGCGGCATCCAGAGCACGACGACGAGCGCCGCGGTCGACGGGGCCTACACGTTGACCATAGTTCCGGTAGGTGATTTCCGTATCTCCGCCCGCGATGGCTCTCAGGGTTTCTTGCGGGAAGAGCAAGGAGCGGTCACGACCGACGGAGAAACCGTGACCGTCGATCTCGAGCTGGTCGATAACGGGTTCACGTTCCCTTCATCCGGTGTGGAGTTACACGACGGCAATAATGCGAACTACCGGATCGCGCAGACCGGGGCCATCGTGGGGGCGTTGGATCAGCTCTTCGACGCGAGCGATCCGGACGGCCTTCTGCTCGAAGTCACCGTGGACGGCGTCACCACGCGTTTCGCGGGAGATCCATTCGGCGCGCGCGAAGAAGCGAATCGTGAGCTCGTGACTGCAGTTGAGGCGATCGGCGCTTTGAACGTTAAGCGGAAGGTCTACGTTCCGCCAGACGGCTATTTCGCACGCTACCTGGAAGTCCTGGAGAACACGGGCCCGGATCCGATCGACGTCTCCGCCGATCTTGTGTCGAACATCCGGGTCTCGGTGGGCTCTCCTGCGGTCGTGGACTCGTTCGACGGCGACACCCTGGTGGACGTGGGAGAGCTGTGGCTCGTGGTCGACGACACGCGCGACGACGATCCGTTTCTCGACGGCGTCTTCAGTATTCCCGCGACGGCGTTCGTGCTCGGGGCCTCGGGTGCGCTCACCCCGTCATTCGTGGGACTCGACAGCGTGGGAAGCCACGCGCGACTTACGGTGCGGTACGAGCTCTCGTTATCGGCAGGCGATCGAGTTTTTCTCCTACATTTCGTCTCCCAGGAGCTTTCGCGGACGGCATCGCGAGCGGCCGCGGAACGACTTGCAGCCCTTCCCCCCGAGGGGCTGGTGGGACTCGAGGGAGAGGAGGTTTCCGGCATCGTGAACTTCGTCCTTCCCGAGGGAGGGGTGAGCTCGGTGGAGCCGTTACCCCGGCTCGACGGCCGGGTGAGTGGCTCGCTCTTCGCGGAAGACGGCGTCACGAAAGTGGGCTCGGCGACCGGGACGGGTACGTACTCTATCGATTTTCAGAGCGACCACGTTCTTTATCGAAGGCGGCGCCGCCAGAACGTCGATGACGGCAGATTCCGCTTCGCGGGCGATCCTCAGGCGAACTTCGTCGTTCCCCGAGTCGGCTTCACCGTCGAGACGTCGCTCACTCGCTTCGGTGAAACGCTATCGCTTTCGCTCCCGGGCGATTTCACGGGGGCGACCCTTCTGCAGGACGCTCCAGCCGTCACCTCAATCCCGAGCTCCGAGAGCTCGAGCTCAACGCTCGACAAGGCCTTCGACCGCAACGTCGCCACATACTGGGCCACGACCGCGGAGGATGCGGCTGACACCATCGAGCTCTTTACCGAGGTGCCGGTGCGCGTCACCGAGGTCGAGGTCGTTCCGCGCTCGTTGGCGGAGCTCTCCGGGGTTCGAGTGGACCTCTTCGACGCCCAGGGGACTCTGAGCGAGTCGCAGACGGCTTCGTTTCCGAACGGAAACGACACGGTCGTGCTCCCGTTCGCGACTTTCGATGCGATCGCGCGCGTTGTGGTGGACTTCGATGGCGCGACCGTGCAGGTCGCAGAGCTTTCGGTACGGGGTGAGGCGACGGATGAGGTCGGCCATTCGCTGCAGGATTTCATCTTCTCGGGCACGTCCTCGGTGGACGTGAGGGTCACCCGGTTCGACGGCTTCCCGGAAAAATCCAACGTGAACTTCATCGCTAATTCCGGAACGGCGCAATGGGTCACTGATGGCGAGGGACGGTTGTTCTACGCGCCGGTGACCTCGAACGCGACGCCCATGACCGTAGCGGTGAGACCGACGGCGAACGAACGGCGTTTCCTCGCGACGAGCGCCGTTGTGAACCTGGTACCCGACGAGATCGCGGTGGTGGACCTGGCGCTGCCGGAAGCGACGACGGTGAGCGGGAGTTTGTTCGATGGAGACGGAAACCCGGTGACTGGTCAATCGGTCTCTCTCATCGGGGTGACCGGACCCGGAGCGGGGCTTTCGCGCAGCAACACGACGAACCCGAGCGGCCAGTTCAGTTTCGTCGATGTTCCGAGCGGCGATTACACCCTGCGAGTAATCAGGAATCAGTCGACGATCAACGAAGCCATCACCGTAAATGCGTCCGTGCCTTTGACGCACGACATCCATCTCCCCGTTTTCGGCGAGGTCGGGGTCGTGGTGTTATTCGAGTCGGCAGGCGCGACGAACCCGCCGGCGAGCTCGGCGTTCGTGCAGATCACCGACAGCCTCGGTCGGATCCAATCCCGATTCACGAACGCCTCGGGTCAAACACCCTCCAACTTCACGAACGTACCCGGAGGCCCTTTTGCCCTTTCGGTGCGGCACCCGACCAACTCTGGCTCGGTCACATTGGACACGAACCATGCGATCGCGACGACAGGGCAGCTCCTCGTCGTCACCGAGATCATCCCGGCGTTCGGGACGGTAAACGGTACGGTGCGTTTCGGCGATGGCACGACGGCTGCGGCGTTCGCCGACGTGGATGTATCTGGGGTAGACGTGACACCCCAGACGGACGTTGCCGACAGCACAGGCTTTTATCAGCTCACGAACGTCTACGCGGTGCGCCCGCTGACTCTGACGGCGCACCATCCGGCGATAGGCCGGGAGCACATCACCGCCGAGGTGCAAGGACAGCTCTCGGATGACGGACAGTCCCTTGCCCTCCCGATTGCGTTACCGAAGACGGCGACGGTCGAAGTCACCGTGACCGACGAGGACACCGGAGACGGAATCTCCGGTGTCACTATCTTGATCCGCGACAGCTTCAGCTCGACGTTCCGTCCGGAGGGCACGACCAATGCGAGCGGCTTCCGGTCCATCGCCGTCGTACCCGAGCCCGGATTCGTCGTGCGTGCGGAATCGGGCGGGCAGTTCGTGGGCGAAGAGAGCGCAACGGTTACAGCACACGATGAGATTGTCGCGATTTCGATGATCCGGCCTTCGGACGCGACGGTCGAAGGCAGGGTGCTCGCCGCCGATGGGGAGAGCGTCGTCGGGAACGCTCCCGTGGAGCTGCGCTCTGATGACGGCGCGACCCTTCTCGATTCCACCGTCACCAATGAGGCGGGCCTCTACCGCTTCATTGGGGCCGTGTCACCCGGCACGACCGTTCGAGTTCGCGCAGAGTTTCCGGCCGTACCTTCGATCAGCCGCGAGGAGACGGTCACGGCCGCTCAAGCGGGCGAGACGCTGACTCGGGATCTCACCCTCGATGCGAGCGTCATCAAGGGCTTCGTCTTCGAAGCGGACGGGACGACGCCGGTCGAGAACGTTCGCGTCGACCTGAGAGCGGAAGGTGCTCTGGCATTCGTGTCGGCTACAACCGAGGCGGATGGAAGCTTCGTCTTCTTGAACGGGCGGGAAGGTTCTTACGAGCTCCGGGCGGAGGATGGATTCGGGCTCGTGGGCTATCAAGCGGGAGAGCTCCAGCCATTGAGTCTCTTGCTCGAAGCGGACATCTTCTTGCCAGAGTACGGGACGGTGGAGGGTTTCGTGACGGACGCGGTGGGCGGGCCTCTGAGCACGTCACCGGTCGTCCTTGTGAACGCGAACGTCCTGCCGCCCTTGTCTTCGGCGCCCGACGTCTCCGGGTTTTATCGTTTCGAACGCGTGGCCCTCGGCTCCTTCAGCGTGACGTACGACGAGCCATCTGGCTCCTCGGCTGTCCCAGGCGGCACCATCGGTCGCATCGGGCTTGCCGGTGAGACGGTGCAGGCGGACGTCGCGCTGCCGCACATGGGGACAGTGGAGGGCCAGCTGCGGGACGCTTCGGGCGTCGTGCTTGCTCCGCACGAGAACACGTTCGTGACGCTCGAGGGGAGAAAGCACGAGACGAGCAGCGGGGTGTACACGAAGCCTGCGAGCGTCGATCCCATCGCGGTGACGTTCTCCGAAAACGGCGTTCCCGTGGGTGAGGTGACGGTGGTGGCGGAGAACTCTCTGGAAGGGACGGGTCTTGCGTCCAGCACCGTCGTGGAAGGCACGCCGGTGGCAGTGGACGTGCGCATGGGAACCGCGGTGCTGTTGCCCTATGCGCCGGAGCCGATCGTATCGATCGAACGCGACGGATCGGTTCGGGGCGAGCCGGATCCGGTGAGCGGGGGTGTTCCATCGTTCGTGAGCGTGCGCACGAACGCGAAGAGCTACCCAGAGCTTGCTGCGTCGCCTGCGCCCTCAGGAAGAGAGACGGTTCTCGGTCCGATACGACTCGGTGGTATCGAGCATACGCGTCGAATCCAGGTTCCCCCCGCCGCTCCCTACGTTCGGGTGCTGGACGTTCTCGACAACCCGAGTGCGATCGACGTCGAAGTGAGCCTGTCGTTCGAAAGCGTTCTCGCTCTAGCGGGCGATATCGCGACGTCTTCGGGTGACGCATTGCTCGACGCGGCCGATCGATACCTCGCGGGCTCGACAGGAGACGGAGGCGGGATTGCCCTCGTGTACGGCGGGACGTCGCCCACGCTTCCCGACCGGACGGGAACGGACGGTTCCGTGGTGCACGAAGAGTGGCGTCGTCTCACGATTCCCTCGGGAGGACGCGTGATCTTGCTTCACTTCGCGCTCGAAGCGATCGACGAAGCAACGGCTGTCGGTCGGGCTGGGGCTTTGATGAATCTTCTGCCGGGGGCAGCGGAGCTATCGGATCTGACGCCGGCGGAGCGTGAGGCGATCGTGAACTTCGAGGTGCGCCAGCCGTGAGACGTTGTTTGCTTCTGTTGTTGGCAGCGGTGATCGTGCCGGCGGCCACTCGGAGCGATGACACGCTCGTGGCGACGAAGGATAGCTTTCTGACCCAGGGGTCGCCGAACCAGAACGAGGGGGCGAATCACATCTTGAGGCTCCAGGCTTCCGGAAACAACCGGGTGCTGCTCGGCTTCGATGTGGCGGGTAAGCTCGAGGGTCTGCAGGAGGCACGCCTGGTGCTTACGATCTCGGACATCTCGACGAACTGGAGCGCGTCGGGCCGTCCGGTGCGGGTGCACCGACTTCTGGACACGTTCGCGGAAGGAAACGGCTGGAACGTGGGGAACAACGTCCAGGGGACCGGTGCCGGGGTGACGTGGAAGTGTTCAAAAGATACCGACATCGCGAATGCGGCGGCAGACTGCGCGATGGCCTGGGACGGTGGGAGCTTTGTGGAAGCGACGGCTCCTGCGGTCCTGCACTTCAACGGAATGACGGGAGAAGTTGTCTTCGACGTGACCGCGGACGTCCTGGCACTGGGCGCCGGTGCGGCGGAAGCGGTGTTTCTAGTCAAGAAGGAAAACGAGGGGGACGCGGGGAAGGTCGAGTACTTCTCGGTCGAAGCGGCTGCCGCTTCCGGCGACCCTTCCCTCGGACCTCGACTCGTCCTCGTTAGCGCGAACCCGAACCTGCCTCCGACGGTCGTCGATGATACGGCGATCACCGCTCGGAATCGGACCGTCGTCATCGACGTTCTGGCCAACGACTCGGATGGGAACAACGATTCCATCACCCTGGTTTCGGTGACTGATCCTCCGAACGGGGACGCGACGGTGGAAAACGGACTCGTGAGGTACACCCCGGATACGGATTTCATCGGAACAGACGATTTCAGCTACACGGTAGAAGACACTTCGCAGGCTCAATCGACGGGAACGGTCGCGGTGACGATTGGGCGAGAGAGCCAAACGACGCTTCAGGTGACGAAGGACGCCTTCTTGCGCCAGGGCGCTCCGGACACGAGCGAGGGGGCGAGCACGATGCTGCGGGTGCGGCAATCGGGGAAGAACCGGGCTCTGGTGCAGTTCGACCTCTCGGAGCCGGATCTCTCGGGTCTTCTGACGGCCGAGCTCGTTTTGACGGTCCAGAACGCGGGGGAGAACTGGGGTGAGGGTCGCATGGTACGCGCGCATCGCCTCCTCTCCGACTGGACCGAGGGCAACGGCTTCAACGCGAACGGCAACGAGCGCGGGGCGGGTCCAGGGGTGACCTGGGCCTGTGCGACCGATGAAGACGTCTCTGACCAGAGTCCCGGCTGCCTGATTCAGTGGGACGGGGGAGACTATGCTCCTTCTTCGGGGCCGGGATTCCTGCACACGCAGGGGATGACGGGTGAAGTCACGTTCGATGTAACGGACGACGTGAAGGAAGGAGCGCCGTTCGGATGGCTCGTCAAGAAAGACGACGAGGGACAGTCGGGACTCGTGGAATACCACTCGAAGGAGAGCGATCCCGCCTTGGCGCCCCGTTTGGTTCTGGAGCGCATCGACCTGGGGAACCTCGCGCCGGTGGCCGTGGACGACTTTGCGCAGACTTCTTCTGAAACCGAAATCATCATCGACGTGCTCGGGAATGATTCCTATCCCGATGGTGATTCGCTCAGTATCACGAACGTCACCAACCCCCCGAATGGCGCGGCGACACTACAAGCCGACCAGTCGATCACCTATCTGGCTGATGCGGGGTTCACGGGGACCGACTTCTTCGACTACACGATCTCGGATGGATTCGAAACGGCGACGGCAACCGTGACGGTGACCGTTACAGCGCTTGATGACACCACCCCTCCGACGATCACGGCGATGGTTGAGCCGGCGCCGAACGCCGACGGCTGGCACAACAGTAACGTGACCGTGACGTTCGATTGCCAGGACGCCGAGAGCGGTATCCAGAGCTGTACCGAAGCCGTTATCGTGGCGGCGGAGGGTAAGGATCAACTGGTCACCGGCGAGGCGTTCGATCATGCAGGCAACTTTGTTTCCACGACCATCACCCTGAGCCTCGATAAGACTCCCCCTAGCGTTTCCCTGAGCGCGCCTTCCACGGGACGCCGCGGACAAACGATCTCGGTCGCGTCATCGGCCTCGGATAATCTGGCGCTGAACTCCGTGACGATCGCCGTTGCAGGCGTCGAGGTGGCCACGCTCTCGGAAGAGCCCTTCGAAACGACCGTAACGGTTCCACCGAACGCGACCGTGGGTAGCTTCATCTCGGTGGTGGCGACCGCGAATGACCTGGCCGGGAATACGGCGTCCTCACCGCCTGCTTCCTTCGAGGTGCTCGGCGGCGGCTTCGTGACTGGCGAAGTCTACGACGATACCAGGGGCTTGCCGCTGGCGGGGGCAACGGTATCAACCGAAACGACGAACGCGATGGGTCGGTTCGGCCTGTCCACGAATGAGGCCTCGGTTACGCTTCGCGCGGAGCGAGCGGGCTTCACGGTCGTGGAGCGCGTCGTTGTCGTGGACCAGGTGTCGGGGACGGTGGTGCCCGACATGCGCCTGACGCCTCTCGATGACAACGTCACGTCCCTCGGGGCGAGCGGGGGAATCGTGACGAGCGCGCGCGGGAACTTCTCCTTGACGGTCCCCTCCGGAGTTCTTTCCTCTGACAAGGACTTTCGCTTGACGTCGGTGTCGGGCCGAGGCCTGCGAAACGTCTTGCCTCTCGGATGGTCACCGATCGGTTCGGTGCAGGTGGAACCAGCGGCGCTGAGCTTGCCGAGCGCGACAATTGCGCTCGACGCGGCGGGGCTGACTGGGCTGAGCATCGCGTTGATCCGTTACGACGAGGTATCCAGCGTATGGGTGGTCGAGGCCAACGATCTCAGCGGCGATGAGTCCGTTACCGCAACCATCGGCGAGACGGGCACGTATTCGTTCGTCGTCGCCGATACAGCAGCAACGCTTCCTCCTCAGCCGACCGTGGGTGAGCCCCTTCTGGGTGTGGCGCCAAGAGAAGTCTCGTTCGGGCTATCCGCTTCGAGTGAAGTCACTCCCGCCATCTCACCGGTGTCGCCGGAGGCGATGGCGCAAGGCTCCGTCGTGTTGTTCTCGCCGCTCGCACTTCCGAGCGGAACGCTCGTCTCCGCTCGCGTGGAGGAGACGGTCGAGAGTTTTTCCGAAGGGTCCCTCATCCGGGAGCCGTTCTCTCAGGAGATGCCTCTCTATCGTTTCCCGTTGCGTGAAGACGAAGAGCTTCACCTGGATTTCCCGGTCGCACCGAGTCGAAAGTTCACCGTGGACGAGCTGAAAGAGGGTCGAATCCACGTCGAGATCGAGCTGGCGCCCGCTTTCTATCGAGGCGTTCTGGTAGGAGAGGAAGGCGCCGTCGTAATGGGTGCCGGCGGCGCGGAGCTCATCGTGCCCTCCGGGGCGTTGACTAACGGCACGGTCAGCGTTTCCGTCGAAGCCCGCGATCCGCTGACGGTCGCAATCGGGTTCGAAGGGATGACTCTGGTCGCTTCGGCGGAGGTGGAGCTCTCGGGGGCAATACTCGAGGTGCCCGGAACCCTTTCGCTCCCGGCAAATCTGGCATCGCCCAGCGGTCTCTTCATCGCCAAGCTCCTCTTCGTCTCCGGACAGAGAAAGGTCCGTCTCATCGGCCCGGCGTCGTTGGCCGATGGCCGGATCAGGGCGGACATCGGTTCCGGCGGAACCTATCTCTTCTTCCAGGCATCAGAGCCTCTCGGCCTCGTTCAAGGGACCGTCACCGAAGGCGGCTCCCCCGCCGGGCTCGTGGTCGTGGAGTCCTCGACGAGCCCCTTCGCGGACGTTACGCCGGCCTCGGGTTTCTTTACCGTCGGGGCGAGACTCGAACCAACGACAATCACCGCTCGCAGCCTGGTCACGGGCAATCAGGCAGTGAGCATCGTGACACCGTCGTCGGCGACGAGCACGGTCAACCTCGACCTCGCGCTGACTCTGACCGGGCCATTCGTCACGGACGCCACACCGCTCGACGGAGCGGTGGGCGTATCGCTATCCCCATCGATCCGGCTTACATTCTCCGAGCCCGTCGACCCCACCACGATTTCGACCTCGTCGATATCGGTGAGGAGGGCGGACCAGACCCCGGTTTCTGGCCGTGCCGTCCTGGGCGTCGGCAATCTATCGGTCTCCTTCCTTCCCGATGACAATCTCGAGCCGCTGACGAATTACATCGTGGTGGCGACCTCGGCCGTCCAGGACATGACGTCGAACTCTCTGCTCCCGTTTGCATCGAGCTTCACGACGCTCGACGACTCGATCGCGGAGCGGAACCCCGATGCGCTGACGGTGAGCTTCCCCGACGCCGATGGGTTCGTGACCATAGCGGCGCCCGCGTTCTCTTTCGAGCCCGGAAGCTCGGTCACGACCGTGAACCTGACGAACGGCGTCGTCGTGACGGGAAACGTTGATACGGACGGGAGTCTTTTCTTCGCAATCCTGGCTTCCATTACCGACGAGCTCCAAATAAGGATCCTGGACTCCTCGAATCACGAAATCGTGATCCACAAGACGGAGTTCCACGGACCGAACGGCGAGGTAGCCATCGGCCGGCGAGGCGGCAAGATCTCTTTAGGGGATTTCGAGCTCGCCGTACCAGATGGAGCGCTCGCCGGCGCAGCGATCTTCACTCTGACGGAGGTGGAGCAGACGGTTCTGGATGAATTGCCGCTCGCCGATGGCGCGGGTGGATTTGGCTCGGGCGTGGAAGTGAACATGGGCGGCGCCGCGCTCGGGGAGGAGGCGGACTTGAGGCTTCCAATCCCGCCGCTCGCACCGCCGGACGCGGACTTCGTCATTGTGCGAAAGGTCGAGGAGCAGGGCGAAGTACTCTATGAAATCATCGACACCGCCACGGTGGCGGGTGGGAAGCTGAAGACCGAATCACCGCCGTTTCCGGGTATCTCGAGTGGCGGCTTCTACTTTTGCATTTGGTATCCCACGGTTCCTTCGACCGGGAGAAACCCGTTGGGGGCAATCACGGGCATCGCACGGGAGATCGACACGTCGGCCGTGAACCCTCTGGAGATTCCGCTCTCGGGCGTTACCGTTCGAGTCGACGAGGCGCTCCAGGGCGGCCAGTACACGGCAACAACCAATGACGAAGGTCGCTTCGTCTTGTTCGATGCACTCTTCGGCACCGTTGGCTCCCTCGTGAACCTCCTGGCGAGAGACGGGAAAGGTCGCGAGTCTCGCTCAGTAGCTTTCGAAGATCCAGATGTGGTCGAGCGCTTTGGGACGCTTTCTCGCTTCACGCGTGCCGGCGACGTCGTGTTCGACTTTCCGCTGTCGCCTCCCGAGCCCCCGCGCACGACCTTGACGGTCCTTCTGTTCGAGCAAGACGGCGCGATTAGAACCGCGATTACGAACGGGTTCGTGACGGTCGGCGACGAGCTAGTCATCAAGCTTCAGTTCACTCAGCCGCCGGGCGACGGCACGGTCTTCGTCGATGTCAGCGGGCAGTCGATACCGATGATGAAAAGACCCGACGAGTTGGTGAGCGGCGGAGGGCAGGCGCAGCCACTGTTCGTCTATGAGGGGACGTTTCGACCTCAACAGGCACGGGCATACACGATCGTAGCTGAGGGACGCGATGCCTTCACGAACCTCTTGACGCAGCGGAAGAGCTTTCTGGCAGTTCCGGCGGGCGCGGGCAACGACGTACCGCTGGATGGAGCGCCGGCGGTGATCTCGGACTCGGCGGTGCCGAGAGACGGTGAAGAAGGCGTGCCGGTCAGTCAGGTGATCTCCGTTCAATTTACCGAGCCGGTCACGAACGTGAACGAGTCCACCGTGACCCTCACCGAGCTTTCGAACAACGCCCTTGCGATTTCCGTCGACCTCGTTGCGACCAAGCGCGACGGCACCGTGGGTCCTCCCGGGCCGGCTGACGAAGCCGTCGCGCTGACCATTACCCCCACGCAGGGGCTGAAGTTCTCGCAGAGCTACCGTGTTCTGTTCAGCACCGCCATCGTGGACCTCCCCTCGCCGGGCCAGCCCAGCCCGCTCCCTCTCGACGATGCGACGAACCAGATCGTTTTCGAGACGTTTGCACCGAAGAAGATCGGCGATGCGCCTCTCGACGCCACATTGGTGGCCCTGGCCACGTTGGACCACTACGCTCTGGTGGCCACTCAACCCAAAGGGGCGGACGGTACCACAGGAAACCTCCACGTTTTCGATTTGGCTGACCCGAGTCAGCCGACGCTCGTGGGAGATCCCTCGGTGTTCGTCGGCAGCATGGTGCGGGACATCAGCGTCGAGGAGAACGTGGATATGCAGAACGGCATCCTCGATGTGGCTGCGGTTTTGTCGTTCAATCCGAGAAGCGGTAACTCTGGTCTGACGATGTTCGACGTCACCTCGAGACAATCGCCATTTCCTTACGCCGGATTCGTGACGACGGTCGTTCCCGGCGAAGGTTCGGATTACCAGGTCGACCTCCATGAGGGGTTCGCTTACGTCGCGACGGCTTGGGGGGGCTTGAAGATCGTGAATTTGCGCGAAGCGAAGAGGCTCTTCGGCGACGAGCTTCTTCTTACTTCGACCGCCGTAGGCTTCGGTTCGATTCCGTTCCCAGTGAGCCAAGGGCTATTCAGCCGGGGGATAGGATTCGGAAGACAGGCGATCCAGAACCGCATCAACATCCCGGATCCGGCCGGCGGCACGGATAACCTCTCGGTCACGACCGTCAAGGTGGTCGGAACCGGCCAGGATCGGGTTGGTTATGTGGGGGGTATCTCGCTTGCCGACGGCGTCGGGCGGCTCACAACGGTGAACCTCCAGAACGCACCGGCCGCTTCGGTGTACGCCACCACGGCACTCGCGACCGAGCCCGACCCGGTCGACGGCTCGACGATCCACATGAGCCAGCCCTCTGATACCGCGGTAACCCACGTCGGAGCGCAAAAGATCGCGGTCCTAGCTGGCGGCCCGATGGTGAAGAACGGGCCGGGCACGCTGGCCATTGTTGACGTCACGAATCCTGTGGAGCCGGACCTGCTGACTGTCATCGAGCTGGAGGGCGGCTGGGCGACGAGCCTCGCAATCGATGAGGACAGCTCGACGGTATTCGTCTCGACGGCGGGAAGAGACACGGGAGAGTTCGACAATAACGCCAACCCCATCATGATTCCCGCGCAGGTGGAGATCTACAACTTGACGAACCCAGCCAACCCAGAGTTGGCAGGGGTGATGCGTGGCACGGGCGGAGAAATTGGCGTCGTTTCTCAGATTCTTCTCACGACGGGTTCCGACATCGGGCTCGACGTACACCTCATCTCCGCCGCAATCAATGACTTCACCGACGACTTGGATCAGCCTTCCGCCGAAGGAAGAGCACATCCGGAAGATCCCAATGATCTTGTCTTTGTCACAGACTTTGTTTCTGACAATGAGTGTCGATTCAAGACTTCGGGACCGATAGAGTTCGATGTGGGGATCAAGAGATATGTCGGTCAGATCGATGAAAACGATGGAAATTTAGTTGACGCTGCACAGCTCATCGCCAACGGGTTCGTGTCGCAGCATGCCATCCTGACTATTGCTGCATTCGATGTCGACTCAGGTGTTCGGGAGAACCCGGAGATCGATCGAGTCCTCATCAATGGTGTGGAAGTCGGGCATTTAACTGGACGGAAGAATAAGTGGACCAAAAGCTCGCTTCTGGTGCCTATCGAGATCCTCAGGTTTCCTGAGAGAGCGCAGCCGGGCTCCAGTCCTACTCCTGTGATGAACAACGTGAGAATCGAGATCGATGTGGGGAGTCCTCCAGCCGAAGCACGATGGTGTACTGCCGTCGACTGGGCATCCATCCGGTTCAAAACCGTGTCACCCATCATTTTCGTTCACGGAAACGGATCCGATGGAGATTTCTACAGGCGTCAAGGATTTGCAGAGTATCTGGAGCTTGTTGGGTTCCCATTCGACAACTCCATTAGTCTCGTACCGAAAGCGAATTTCGTGCACATCAACTCAGAGAAACTGAACGTACTCATCCCTGACCTGGTCCATAGTTTCGGAGTCGATAGTGTCCATCTGGTGGTTCACAGCAAAGGCGGCCTGGACACGAGAGACTATCTCGCACGGTTCCAGCCACAGCACGATGACGATTTTCGGGTACTCTCCGTCACGAGTCTCAGTACACCTCACAATGGCAGCGTAGGCGCCGACATTCTCCTCCTAAACGAGCGCGCGTCCATCGAGGCTGCAAAAACAGAATTCGTTGCGTTCCCTAGCCTCACGAATCTAGCGGCACTCGTCCTGGGAGTCGAAAATGGGAAACGCAACCTCACGACTGGGTTTGCCGCCACTTTCAACGCTCGAAATCTACCCTTACTATCTCAGGATGTCGTTTTCAATGTTGTCGCCGCGGACGCCGATGTTGATGGCAGTTCAGCGGTCGATACGGTCGCGGAGATTCGCGGAGTACCTCTCGAGGATCCTTCGATAGCGCGAGTTCTATCCGTGAGTCCGGCTACCGCGGCTTTCGTGGTCGATCGTGCTTACCAACTCCTTCGTGGAACGCAGACGATCCAGTACGTTCTCGGAAGCAAGCAGATTCTCCAAGGAACCCCCAACGAACAAACGATCTCAGTCGCGAAACTCATGAACATTCCGCCGAAGTCACCGAGTCATAACGATACTCTGGTAACGATAGCAAGCGGCCTGGGTCAAGGTACGTTAGAACCCAGGGTTGAGAACCTGCTAGAACTACGGGGCGAAGACACACTCGGAACAGGGGGAGAGGGTCGCAACCATGCGAGCGTCGCCGATGGCGCGGTCGCGTCTAGGGTCCTTCCGTGGATTATCAAGGTCGAGACGACTAAGGGAGACCTGAAATGACTACTGTTGCGTCTCGTCACTTCTGGGGACAACGTTGATTGTGACGGTACGGTGCGCGAGGGTAGGTGCTTCGGTACTGGGGTTGTTACTGACACAAGTCTCTGTTGGGCTGGTTGAGTCCCAGGATACGGCCCTTTCTGTGCCATTGATTGCCGCGCAAACCAAACTTGTGCGACTAGCGCCAGATGAGATTGCTGGCGAAGCCACCTTCGTCATCGACGCCGCCCAGTCGATTACTGTGCAGATTACTGCATCCTCTGATGTCGATGTCACTATCGAGGTACCGTCAGGTCAGGTCTTCAACGGGAATACCATCGCTACTATTGATGGGTCTTTTGTTACCTTCGAAACACAGGAAACAGATGACAGCCCCCTAATGCTTTTCGCTGGGAATGGGGTTCATTACATCTTTGTGCTTCCATCTCAAGGCGAGGGGGTTTATACGGTACGTTTCGCAGGAGAACATTCACTCGAGAGAGAGGTAGCTGTAGCCAGCCTCGTTTCGACGGACAGTCCAATTAGAACCGCTCTCGTCGTCTTGCGTCCATTTGTCGAACTCGGCGGCGTTCAGGTGGTTAGCGCCTTCGTGTTCGACGGAGGTATCCCCCTCATGGGAGCGAACATGACGGCGAGGGTCCGCTCTCAGGACGACATCCTTCACATCTTGCAACTCCAGGACGATGGGTTGGAAAGCGACGATTTGGCCGGCGATGGTATTTACAGCGCGCTCTTCGAACCGTCCGAAATTGGCC